>NZ_JAIGNQ010000001.1:0-1087239 GCF_019711555.1 Qipengyuania pacifica
GCAAGGTTCGCCCCGGCCGCGTGATCTTGTTTTGTAGGCATTACAGTCCGGGCTCGCCGCCGGATGTTTTCGTGTGTGCGGAAACAACTGCTTCCGGCCATCCGCGGACGCGAACAAAGGACCGGTTCCGCGGTCTGCTAGACCCCCGCATCCCCCAGCACGGCAGCGCGCAGTTCGGCGATGCCCATGCCCTTTTCCGCGCTGGTTACGTGGATGTCGGGATAGGCAGCGACATGCTTGCGCGCTTCGGCCTGCGTGGCTTCGATGATCTTGGCGAGTTCGCTCGCCTTCATCTTGTCGGCCTTGGTCAGGACGACGCGGTAACCCACTGCCGCCTCGTCGAGCATCTTCATCATTTCGCGGTCGACATCCTTGGGGCCATGGCGCCCGTCGACCAGCACGAGCGTGCGCGCGAGGACGGGCCGGCCGCGCAGATAGGTGCGGACCAGCGCCTTCCACTTTTCGACCACTTTCACCGGCGCCTTGGCAAAGCCATAGCCGGGCATGTCCACCAGGCGGAAAACGGTCGGGTCGCCGACTTCGAAGAAGTTCAGCTCCTGCGTCCGCCCGGGCGTGACGGAGGCGCGTGCGATAGCCTTGCGTCCCGTCAGCGCGTTGAGGAGCGAGCTCTTGCCCACATTGGAACGACCGCAGAAGGCGATCTCCGGCACGGTCGGTTCAGGCAGGAACTTTAGCTGCGGGGCCGAGAGGAGAAAATCCACCCGCCCCGAAAACAGCTTGTTCGCGCGCCGTTCGAGCTCGGCCCGTTCGGCAGCTTGTTCGTCGCTCATCCCCTGGCCTTCGCTTCGGCTTCGGCAGCCTTCTTTGCCTTTTCCTCGTCTATGGCAGCGCGCAGCTGCGGATGCCGTGAGTAGAGGTATTTCTGCTGCGCCACGGTAAGGATGTTCGAGGTGACCCAGTACAGCAGCAGCCCGGCTGCGAAGGGTGCCATCACGAACATCAGGATCCACGGCATGATGTTGAAAATCTGCTGCTGCATCGGATCCATAGCACTCGGATTGAGCTTGAACGTCAGCCACATGGTGAAGCCCAGCATGACAGCCAGCACGCCGACGCCGAAGACGATCATCAGGAACTGCGGCACCTGAATGCCGACGAGCGAGAGCGCATTGGCGAGGTTTGCCGGATCGGGCGCGGCCAGATCCTTGATCCAGAGGAATTCGCGGTGCCGCATCTCGATGCCGAGAACCAGAACCTTGTAGAGCGCGAAGAAGACCGGGATCTGCAACAGCATGGGCAGGCACCCGGCAACAGGGTTCACCTTCTCCTGCTTGTACAGGGCCATGATCTCCTGCTGCTGCTTCTGTTTGTCGTCCTTGTACTTTTCCTGGATGGCTTTCATCTTCGGCTGGATGGCCTTCATCTCGGCCATGCTCGCAAAGCCCTTCTGCGCGATCGGGAACATGAGCCCGCGCACGATGAAGGTCAGCGCGATGATCGCGATGCCGAAATTGCCGACGGCTTCGTAGATCGTACGCAGCAGCCACAACATCGGCTTTTCGAACCAGCGGAACCAGCCCCAGTCGATGGCGAGGCCGAATTTCTGCAGGCCCGCGTCTTCGTAACGATCGAGCACGACGCTTTCCTTCGCCCCGGCAAACAGCCGCGACGTGGTCGTCAGCGCCTGGCCTGCGGGAAGGGTCACCGCATCGTAGATCATGTCGGCACGGTAGATTTCGTTACCGAGCGCCCGGAATGTCGCGGTGGGCGCGCTGCCGGTCTGCGGCACCAGGGCCGACAGCCAGTAGATATCGGCAAAGCCCGACCAGCTCGGCCGACCGGCCGGTGTGATGGTCTGCGCTTCGTCGACATCGTCGTAATCGATGCCGTAGTCGGCCGCGTCGGCGAACACACCGATCGGTCCGGAATGCGCGATCCAGAGATCCTCGCTCGCGGTGCGGCTGGTCCGGTTGACGTAGCCATAGGGCTGGACGACCGCCGGGTTCGGCCCGGTATTGGTAACTTTCTGTTCGACCGTGAACATGTATTCGTCGTCGATCGAATAGCGGATCGACGCGCTGACGCCGTCACCCAGATCGTGCGTAAGCGTCACCGGCGTTTCGCTGGTGAGGACACGGCCATCGGCCTGCCAGACGGCATCGTCGGCAATGCGCGTGCCGTTGATGAGATAACCGAACTGCGCGAATTGCTGGGCGGGCGTCCCGTTCGGCGAGAACAGGCGTACCGGCTCGCTGTCGTTGCCTGTTCCTTCCATGTGATCCTTGAGGACCACGTCGTCGACCACGCCGCCGCGCAGATTGATCGAGCCCGCAACGCGCGGTGCATCGATGCGGATACGCTGCGGGCTGGCCAGCGCCGTCTTGAGGTCGGCTTTTTCCTGCGCCTGCAGCGCCGGATCGACGAGCCCGCCGGTGCGGGTGTGGCGCGTCGCAGCGGGCGCCTGCCCATCGGCAATGGCAGCCTGTTCGGCCGGGGTATCGGCCTTGTCCTGAACCAGAGCCTGTTCGGGCTGCGGATAGAAAAAGTCCATCGCCGAAGTCCAGCCCACAAGCAGCAGGAAGGAAAGCGCAATGGCGATGATCACGTTGCGATGGTTGTCCAAGGTCGGTCCCGTCTATGTCCGGTCGAAAATCTGAATGTGGGGCGGTGTCTTAGCCTGTCAAGACAGTGCTAGGGCACCGGGTCGTGGCCATGACCGCCCCAGGGGTGGCAGCGCATTATACGCTTCGTCGCCAACCATCCACCCTTGATCGCACCGTATTTCGTCAACGCCTCTATGGCGTACTGGCTGCAGGATGGCTGATAGCGGCAGGTGGAAGGCAGAATGAGGCTGGGCCCCAACTGCCAGAAGCGAGCAATCCAGATGAGCGGATACTTCATGCCCGGCGGCTCCGGCGGTGACGCGGCGGGCGCGGGCGGTCGCCCTTGCCTTCCGCGGCGCGGGTCAGGGCCGCGGCCAGTTCGGTGCGCAGGGCAGCGAAATCACGCTCCACACCTCCATCACGACCGATGAGGATGTGGTCATGGTCTGGCAGCCCGCCTTCCGGCAGCGCCGCCCACAGGAGTTCGCGAAAGCGCCGCTTCATCCGGTTGCGGACCACGGCGTTACCGATCTTCTTGGTCACCGTTATGCCGTACCGCATGCCCTTCCCGCCATTGGGATTGGCCAGCAGCACGAAACCCGGGCGCGCAACGCGCAACCCCCGATTCGCAGCGAGGAAGTCGCTGCGCTTGCCGATCACGGAAAGAGATGGATGCATGGAAGCCAGATACGCGAACGGGCCCCCGAATGGGAGCCCGCCAGCATTTCGGTGATTGTCGCCACGCCTGAGGCGCAGCGGCTCATATCACGCGCAGAGCTTCTTGCGGCCGCGGGCGCGGCGAGCGCGGAGAACCTTGCGGCCACCCGGAGTAGCCTTGCGAGCGAAGAAACCGTGGCGGCGTGCACGCACGAGGTTCGAGGGCTGGAATGTCCGCTTCATCGGATCGTCCTTACAAAAGAATTTCGTTCAGTTTCGGCACGTACGAATCGCGCCAAGAAAAAGGGCCGCTGCTGCCAGCGACCGCCTACAGGGCCGCGCGATTAGGCGAAGCCCGCCTTGTCGTCAAGAGAAAGTAACGTCGGAATAGGCCAGATTCGGGGCCGGTTGCACCGGCTTTGACTGCGCGCGCACCTTGGCAGGCTGCGGGTGCGCAGTCCAGCGGCGCATGTCGCCGGCACCAAGCCACAAGGCGCCGTGATGCGGTACGGAATTGGTAAAATCGTAAAAGGCACGGGCCTGATCGCTGCTCATGCCCATCTCGCGATAGTATTCGAGATACTGTCGGTTTTCCGGTGAATCGATCGAAAAATCACCCGCCTCGCGGCCATAGGGATCCATCCAGCTATGCACTGCGAATTCGGCCCCCTGGCTTATGTCCCGCTGAATGCCGGCGAAGAAAAGCTCGACCGCGCCCGACCGTACCGACCCGATGGCCGGAACATGCGTTACCAGCCTCGCAGCGCGAATCATGCGCCCCAAGCTGAGATTTGCGCGATCGTCCTGGGTGCCCGGACATTCAACCAGGTCGAGCTGGCGTAGACGGGGGAAATCCCTCAACATCGCGCGAAACTGGCCGGGCGTGGAAGCATCGGTTTCACCGATCATGGCCACCCGCCTGTCGTCGAGTACGAGGAACGGCCCATATTGTGCGATGCCGTTGCGATAACTGCGGAAACGGCGGTCGACGAATGCGGGCGGTGTCCAGGCGGGCAAGGCCGCAGCCTCATAGGCTTGCGGGCGGATCGCAGCGAACTGCAGGGGTTCTGCATGTTGCTGGGCCATCGGTCGGGCTGCCCCGGTCGAAGCGATCGCCTGCCCCTGATGTGTCTTTTGGATGGAGGGCATCGACACATACACCACTGGCAGATTGACCAGCGCCAGCGACTGCGCGGAAATCGGCGATGCGATCAGAGCGCCGAGGGCGGACAACAGGAGCGCAGCAAAGCGAAACATGTCGCATGCGTGCAGCAAGGCAAGTTTCCAGCTTGCCAATGCATATGCCTAAAGTGTTGTTAGGCATGATTCTTCGCCGTGGTTCTGAACCCGCTTTCCGCTCGACATTCGTCTGGCTTGCCGTCATCACACGGGCGAATTCGGGGTGGGGGTTAACTCTGGTCGCACTAGTAAAAACGGTCGCTTATCTAGGGTTGGAAGCGCGCAGCGTAGAGGTGCAATGCTCCGTCGCGCCGGGCTTGCCCAAGTTCAATATCGTCGGGCTGGCGGACAAGGCCGTCGGTGAAAGCAAGGAACGCGTTCGCGCCGCGCTGTCGAGCATGGGGCTTGCCCTGCCGCCCAAGCGAATCACCATAAATCTGTCCCCGGCCGACCTGCCGAAGGAAGGATCGCATTACGATCTTCCCATTGCACTCGCCCTGCTTGCCGCAATGGGGGTCACGGATGCGGAACAGTTGGGCGACTGGATCGCGGTAGGGGAACTGGCGCTCGACGCGCGAATCGTACCCTCGCCGGGCGTCCTGCTCGCGGCCATCCATGCGAGCGAGCAGGAAATCGGACTTATCTGCCCCCGGGCTCAGGGGTCGGAAGCACGCTGGGCGAGCGAAGTCCCGGTGTGCGCGGCCCCCGATCTCGCCAGTCTGCTCAATCATCTGAAGGGAACCCAGCGCCTGCCCGATCCGGAGCCGGGCGTGGTCGAAAGCGAACCGGCCGGTAGCGATCTCAAGCAGGTCAAAGGGCAGGAAACTGCAAAGCGCGCGCTGGAAATCGCTGCGGCAGGCGGACACAATTTGCTGATGATCGGGCCGCCCGGCGCGGGCAAGAGCCTTTTGGCCAGCTGCCTTCCCGGCATTCTCCCTCCACTTTCCCCGCCGGAAGCACTGGAGGTCAGCATGGTGCAGTCCGTGGCCGGAACGCTGGAAGAAGGGCGTATCAGCCGCACCCGTCCGTTCCGCGCGCCGCACCATTCGGCGAGCATGGCAGCGCTCACTGGCGGAGGGTTGCGGGTCAAGCCAGGCGAGGTCAGCCTCGCGCATCTAGGCGTCCTGTTCCTCGATGAATTGCCGGAATTCCAGCGTGCCGTGCTCGATTCGCTGCGACAGCCGCTCGAGACGGGCAGGGTCGATGTTGCGCGCGCCAATGCCCACGTGTCCTTCCCCGCCAACGTCCAGCTCGTCGCGGCCATGAACCCATGTCGCTGCGGCCATCTGGGCGACGCCGCGCTGGCCTGTAGCCGAGCGCCGCGCTGTGCCGCCGATTATCAGAGCAAGGTTTCCGGCCCCATGCTCGACAGGATCGATCTGCATGTCGAGGTCGATCCGGTCAGCGCCGCCGACCTTGCCCTTCCGCCCCCGGCAGAGGGGAGCGCACAAGTTGCCGCGCGCGTGTCACAGGCGCGACAGCGGCAGACAGCGCGGTTCGATGCGACGAAGGCCCGGACCAATGCGGATCTCGAAGGGGACGCGCTGGAACGTTTTGCCACACCTGACGAGGCCGGGCGTCAACTACTTATGCAGGCGGCAACAGCCATGCGCCTGTCGGCACGCAGCTATACGCGCATGCTTCGCGTGGCGCGTACCATCGCCGATCTCGCCGGTGCAGAGGAAGTCGGCCGAATCCATGTTGCTGAGGCGCTCAGTTATCGCAGACAGGCGCCCAGAGCCTGATGGCTCTAGGCCGCAGCGCCATGACTCGTGGCGATCAATCCTCGCTCATGTCGAGGTTGAGCCTGACCGTTTCGTGTTCGTAATCCCCTTCGAATTTCTTGAGGAAATCCTCGATCGGCATCTGCTGACCGCGATCCACCAACGGGTTCGCCTGCGACATTTCGATCGCCTTCAGTTCTTCCGGGGTCATGCGGACATGAATGTACGGCACCCATATTTCGCCGAATTCGGCCTGTTGATACCAGACATCGAGAATGTCGTAGGACGCCCATTGCCCATTCGGCTCTTTCAGTCGGATGCCTTCGCCAATGCGCGGGACACACATCGCCTTGATACGATGCACGTCCTGGTGCGTTTCATTCTGAACTTCGATTTCGATCACAATGGCCCGTCCGCGCTGCAGGGTTGGATTCGCGAAATGCCATTTTGTGACGGCGACGTGTTGAGATCGTTTTAACGATGACGTCACGGTGGCACTGAGCGGTGATATTCACACGCCCCTATGCTTTTCTTGTAACTGCGCATCGTTTGGCCCATGCGGAAATACGTGGGGTAGGCATGAATTGTCGGCTTGCGCCGGCCAGAGGCACAGACGTCAGAACGCCGCAGTATCCGTGACAGAACGCACCACCCCGATCGATTCGCTGCGGCGACGCTATGACGAGCTACGTCCCGAACTGCGCCAGCGGTTGCCCGCGCTGGCGCTGGCACTGGCGCTGGAAGCCCTGTTGGTTCTTATACTGCTTTCACTTGGATCGGTGAAAGAACAGGCAGGCCAGGTTCGCGACACGCTGGTTGCTTTCACGTCCGCCTCCGATGAGGCAGACCAGCCTGACGAAGCCCCGGCACCCTCTGCCGCCGCGCCGGCACCATCGCCGCAACAGCGCACTGCTGAAGAGCCACCCCAGGACGAAACGACACCGCAGCCGCCCGTTTCGCAGCCAGTGCCAGCACCCAGACCGATCCTGCGGAACGATTTCTCGCTCCAAGAGACGCCGAGACAGGCGCCGCCCGCTTCCCCGGCGCAGGGTCCGCCGGCACCGGCCTATGGGCCGCCAGACACTCCCGCTCCCGGGGACACCCCCCGTATCGCCGGCAGCGGGCCCAATGGCGAACCGCTATATGCCGCTCGCTGGTACAGGCGACCGTATGATGACGAACTGGCCGGTTATCTTTCTACTGCCCAGGGCCCCGGCTGGGGTCTGATAGACTGCAGGACCGCGCCCGACTTCCGCGTGGAGGATTGCGTCATCGTCGGCGAATCGCCTCAGGGCTCGGGCATTGGCCGCGCGGTCCAGGCGGCGGCATGGCAATTCAAGGTCCGCCCACCGCAGAAAGGCGGTCGCCCCATGGTGGGCGAATGGGTGCGGATAAGGATCGATTACGGAATCAGGGGCGCTGCAGCGCGATAGACCACTGTGGGCAAAGGCACCTCGCCCGATTGTGCGAATAGATACTGCTCAAGCAGCGTTCTTGGTTTTCTGCCCGCCGGTAAATTGTACGACGTCGCCCCGATCGATCGGCTCGCCGCCCTCGGCTTTTGATCCATCCGCACGAATTCCGAGATTGTTCCGTTCGACGAGGTGAAGGTCTGCCGGGCCGAGAATGCGGCCATCGTGACTGAGGATCGACGTCGGCCCGATCGGCAACCGGTCGCGTTCGTCGACCAGCACGGGGTTTTCGACCACCTCTGCGCCGTATTTCTGCCCCCACTGGCGCAGAGCCACCATGGCCGGGAGCAGGTCCAGCCCTTTTTCGGTCAGGCGATATTCGATTTTTCGCTTGTCGTCGGCACAGGGGTCCCGCTTGAGAATTCCGTTTTCGACCAGCTTGGCGAGACGGTTGGACAGGATATTGCGGGCGATGCCCAGTTCAGTGAGAAATTCTTCGAAGTGGTGCAGTCCGTTGAAGCTCGCGCGAAGGATCATGAACGACCATCGTTCACCCATCGCCTCCAACGCCTGTGGCAGGCCACATTCGGTCAGTTCACGCAGCGGTTCGCGGATCTCGCCCATAATTTCAGTCCTTTTCCAGAAACCTATCTAGCGCAAAAAACCATTTTGCCAAATTCTTCAAATTTAGGTTGCATTACGAAACCTATGTCGCTATCCGGTCTTTCAGGATAAGTTGCGAATTGCAACCTAGTTGCAACAACAGCAATCTCCGTTGAAAAATTTGCAATTAGAAAGGGACTTCTCATGGCCACTCTCTCACGATCAACCAATGTCGGCGCGCTTGCGGCCGCGTTCGCTTACACCACGCTCACCTTCGGTGCCGCCATCGCCCCGTCCAGCGCGGAAGCAAAATCCGGCTCCATGTTCTACACCGTCGAACTGGCACAACCGGTGACCAAGACATCGACCACTATCGCCGGCGGCGTGGCCTGGGCCTGCAAGGGCACCACATGTGTCGCACAGAAAAGCAACTCGCGCCCGCTGCGCGTCTGCCGCGAACTGCAGCGCGAACATGGCCAGATCACATCCTTCACTGCCAAGGATGAAGCGCTGGATGCCGACAATCTTGCCAAGTGCAACGCATGATCCAGTCGATCCCCACCTCTCTCCATCGGGTGGCAACTCGGGACCCCGGCTCAGGCCGGGGTCTTTTTCATATCAGCCCCCGCCTCTCGAGATCAGCCTCCAGTCGAGGCGCATCGACGAAATGATGCACCTGCCAGCCGCAGTTCGCCGCACCTTCGATATTGGCGTGATTGTCGTCGATGAAGAGCATCGCTTCTGCCGGATAGCCGAACCGCGTCTCGGCAAGATCGAAGATTGCCGCGTCGGGCTTGGCCAGCTTTTCCGTACCAGACACCACGATATCGCGAAACGTATCGAATATGGGTGCCGTGGGCCTGAAGCCCGCCCAGAATTCATGTCCGAAATTGGTGATCGCGAATAGCGGCACACCGCGTCTGTCGAGCCGATCCACCAGCGCATGGCTGCCGGGCACCGGCCCCGGAATGGTCTCGTTGAAACGCGCGGCATAAGCACGGATTTCCGGTTCGAAATCGGGGAACTGCGCGATCCGTTCCGGCACCATTTCCGACAGAGGTTTCCCCTGATCGTGCTGGAAATGCCATTCCTCGGTCACGACGTCATCGAGCAGTGTCTGTAAACGCACCGGATCATCGACGATCTTCTCGAACAGCTGGGCGAGACGCCATTGATAGAGCACTCGCCCCACATCGAACACGACCGCTTCGACCTGCATCACGCCACCTCAAACACGAACGGCCCGCACTCCTCGTCGGAGCCGGGCCGGTCGAACAACGCATCCGCCCTTATCGGGCGGAGCCGCAATTAGCCCTGGCGGGCCTTGAAACGGCGGTTGGTCTTATTGATAACATAGGTGCGCCCACGGCGGCGGATCACGCGGCAATCGCGATGACGGCTCTTGAGCGACTTGAGGCTGTTGCGGATCTTCATGATGTCTCTCGTGAAATAAATGCGCGCCGGAGATGGTGCTCCGACGCGCCGAAATCAAGCGGCCCGTTAACCGGCCCCAGGGATTCGGTCAACCTCTTTCCGGCTTCGCCGCAGGACCGGGTCGACTTACTTGCCCGCCCCGCGTCCCCTCGCAATCATCGGCCCCAGCGGCTCGCCGCCGAAGAGATGGACATGCAGATGCGGGACCTCCTGGCCCCCGTGCGCGCCGATATTCGCCATCATGCGATAACCGGGCTCCACCAGCCCGAGATCGCGGGCGACCTTGCCGACAGCGCGGACGAAACCGGCGATCTCGTCCGGCCCCGCCTTTGCGCTGAAATCGTCCCAGCTGACATATCGCCCCTTGGGAATGACCAGCACATGGACCTGCGCCTGCGCATTGATATCTTCGAAGGCGTAAGCCCACTCGTCCTCGTAGACCTTGTTCGATGGTATCTCGCCCCGCAAGATCTTGGCGAAGATATTGTCGTCGTCATACGGCTGGGTCGGATCGATCGGCATTACGCGCTCCTGCTGGCTTTTTCCTCGATACCCGAAACGCCCTCGCGCCGGTCGAGTTCGGCCAGAACATCGGCAAGCGGAACGTCGCGCGCATTCAGGGCGACAATCAGGTGGAAGAGAATATCGGCTGCTTCGCCGACCAGTTCCTCACCGCTTCCCGAAAGGACTGCAACCGCGGCTTCGACGCCTTCCTCGCCCAGCTTGCGGGCGATCTGCGGCAGGCCCTTGGCATGGAGGCTCGCGACATAGCTCTGGGACGGATCGGCCGTACGTCGCTGCGCGATCGTCTGTTCGAGGCGGGATAGCGTTTCCATGACCCGCGCTATGCACGGACCGCCCTTACAGCGTCAATCCGGGTTACGTCCCAGCAGGAAACGCCCGACCACCACACCGGCTAGCCCGATCAGAACTAGTACCATGGCACTGGGTTCGACCATTTGCATGTGCATGGCAGTGGAGCCTCCGATATTCGCAATTTGCGCAGCAAGCGAGACGAACTGGAGGGTCATGGGGCGCCCTTACCACCTTCTTTGCCTGGCGCCTGCAATCAAGTCGCGTCGTCCCGCCACGGGACGAAACCCGCTAACCGCGCGCTGGCAACCCAGCCGCGCGCAAGGCAACATGCGCTTCTGCGATGGTATGTTCCCCGAAATGAAAGATCGAGGCGGCGAGAACGGCACTGGCGTGGCCGCGCGTCACGCCTTCCACCAGATGCTCTAGCGTGCCGACGCCTCCGCTGGCGATCACCGGCACGGAAACCGAATCCGCGATCGCCCTTGTCAGTTCGACATCGTATCCCTGCTTGGTGCCATCGCCGTCCATCGATGTGACCAGCAATTCCCCCGCACCCAGTTCCGCGAGCGTGACCGCGTGTTCGATGGCATCGATACCGGTCGGCTTGCGTCCGCCATGGGTGAATATCTCCCAGCCGCGCACCGAACCGCTCGTAGCGGCGCGGGCATCGACACTGGCAACCACGCACTGGCTGCCGAACTTCTCGGCAATCTCCCGCACCAGTTCAGGGCGGGATACGGCAGCCGAATTGACGGCGACCTTGTCGGCACCGGCCAGCAGCAATGCGCGGGCATCCTCGACGCTGCGCACGCCGCCTCCGACGGTCAGCGGCATGAAACAGACCTCCGCCGTGCGGCGTACCATGTCGAGCAGCGTGCCGCGTCCTTCATGACTGGCAGAAATGTCGAGAAAACAGAGTTCGTCGGCGCCTGCCCGGTCATAGGCCTGGGCCTGTTCTACCGGATCGCCCGCATCCTTGAGATCGACGAAATTGACGCCCTTCACCACGCGCCCGTCGCGCACATCGAGACAGGGGATGACGCGAACCCTCACGGTCATGGCAAAACCCTCACCCTAATTGCCTTGCTGCCATGGCGAGCGCTGCAGCAAGGTCCAGGCGCCCGTCGTAGAGCGCCCGGCCGGTGATGACCCCTTCGATGCCTTCATTGGCGTAGAGCGAAAGGACATGGATGTCGTCGAGCCCCTTCACGCCGCCGCTGGCGATGACCGGGATATCGACGCGCCTCGCGAGATCGACGGTCGCGTCGATGTTCACGCCCTTAAGCAGACCATCGCGCCCGATGTCGGTGAACAGCAGGCTGGCAACGCCCGCGTCTTCGAACCGGCGCGCCATGTCGACAATCGACACATCGGAAACTTCGGCCCAGCCATCGGTCGCGACCATGCCGTCGCGCGCATCGACCGCTACGACTATGCCGCCTTCGTATTCGCGGGCCATGTCCTTGACGAACTGCGGATCTTTCAGCGCCGCGGTCCCGATCACGATGCGCGCAACGCCCGCCTCGAACCAGCCTTCGACATCGGCTGGCGTGCGAATGCCGCCGCCCAATTGCACATAACCCGGAAATGCCGCGACGATCGCCTCCACCGCTTCGCGGTTCTGCGCCGAACCCGCGAACGAGCCGTCCAGATCGACGACATGCAGATGGCCTGCCCCGGCCGCGTCGAAAAGCCTGGCCTGCGCGGCCGGATCATCGCCATAGACTGTCGCGCGGTCCATATCGCCTTCGGCAAGGCGGACGACTTCGCCGCCCTTCAGGTCGATTGCAGGGAAAACGATCACGGCTTCCACTCCAGAAACTTGCTCAGCAGGTCCAGCCCGTAGGCCTGGCTCTTTTCGGGATGGAACTGCACGCCGACCACATTGTCGCGGCCCACTGCCGCCACCAGCCCGCCGCCATGATCGCTCATCGCCAGCACATCTTCGCGGTAACGCGCCTTGAAGTGGTAGGAATGCAGGAAATAGGCTTCGCCTTCGGCGACGACTTCGTGCCTTCGTGCATGCGGCAGGGGTGCCACATCGTTCCAGCCCATATGCGGCACCTTTACGCTGGTATCGATCGGTTCGATCAGACGAACGGTCCCGTCGATCCAGCCAAGACCTGGCGTCTCGCCGTGTTCCAGCCCCCGCGCGGCGAGCAACTGCATGCCGACGCAAATGCCCAGGAAGGGCGCCCCGCCGACGAAGACACGTTCGTGCATCGCCTCGATCACGCCCTGTTCGGCCCGCAGTCCTTCGGCGCAGGCCCGGAACGACCCGACGCCCGGCAGAACAATACGGTCTGCCGCGCGCAGCACGTCCGGGTCGGCCGAAACCTTTACCGTCGCGCCGACCTTGCGGAGCGCGTTCTCGACCGAGTGCAGATTGCCCGCGCCGTAATCAACGAGGGCGACTATCTCAGCCACCCAACTGCCCCTTCGTGCTCGGGATCGTGCCGCCCTTGCGCGGATCGACTTCGACCGCAGCCCGCATAGCACGGGCAAAGCCCTTGTAGATCGCCTCGCAGATATGGTGGTTGTTGGTGCCGTATAGCAGTTCGACATGCAGCGTCAGGCCGCAGGTCTGCGCGACCGAATGGAACCAGTGCTCGATCAGCTCGGTGTCCCACTCGCCCAGCTTTTCCTGGCTGAAGCCTGCGCGCCACACGAGGTAGGGTCGCCCGGAAATGTCGAGCGCTACCCGGGCCAGCGTTTCGTCCATGGGCGAATAGGCACTTCCATAACGCGCGATGCCGCCTTTATCGCCCAGAGCGGCGGACAGTGCCTGGCCGAGCGCCAATGCGCTGTCCTCGGTCGTATGATGCTGGTCGACATGCAGGTCGCCTTCGACCTTCAGGGTCACGTCGATCAGCGAATGTTTCGCAAATTGTTCGACCATGTGGTCGAGGAAACCGATGCCCGTTGCGACGTCGTAGCTTCCTGTGCCGTCGAGATTGACGTCCACAAGAATATTGGTTTCCGCAGTGTTACGCTCGATACGGCCTGTACGCATGGGAGCCGCGCTAGAGCGGTGGCGGGCGGGGCGCAAGAAATTGCGCATATCGGCAGGGTAAAGGCGCGCTTAAAGCGCTTGACCCATGACGCGCCTCGCTCCACCTAGCAGCGCATGAGCGAAGAGACGCCCGACAGCCTGATCCCTTACGATTCCATCGTCCAGGAAGCCTTGCGCGCCGTCGTCGGGCGCGTGCTGAGTGAAATCGAAGATGGCGGCGGCGAACTTCCCGGCGCCCATCATTTTTACATCACCTTCAAGACACACGCTCCGGGCGTATCCATCCCGGCCAGCCTGCGCGAACGGTTCCCTGACGAAATGACGATCGTGCTCCAGAACAAATTCTGGAACCTCAATGTCCGGGAAGACGGTTTTGCCGTCGGCCTGTCGTTCAATCAGGTGCCGGCAGAACTGGACATTCCTTACGCGGCTATCACGCAGTTCGTCGATCCTGCCGTGGACTTCGGGCTCCAGTTTCAGGCCACTGTCAACGACATGGCCCCCGCTCCAACCGAACATCCAGACAATGACGGTACGGAACAGGCCGCAGAGGAAGGCGTTAAGGGAGCAGACGACGGTTCGAATGTCGTCACGGTCGATTTCGGCCGCAAGAAGTAGGCGCCGGGCCTTCCCGGCAAGCGGGGCAGGACATGGCGAAACGCCGGAAAAACAGGCAGGACAAACCAGATCACATCACTGACATGGTCGGTGAACCCATCAGTGCCCCCGATCGCGCCGCGAGGCATCGGCACGTGGTCGCCGGGCCCAGCACGAACCCCGCCACCAATCTCATCATTCATGACATTGCGCTGCGCAGTGCCGGGCGCCTGTCGCGGATGGCGGTTGAGAAAGCCGTCCTTGGCAAACAGTACGGCACGAAGTTTGCCAAGGAAGCGGTCGAAAACCGCTCCATGTTGCAAACGCTGGCGGCTTACGGCGTGACCAAAGTCGCTACCCGTTCTGTTCCGGGGGCCCTGGTGGTGGGCACCGGCCTTGCCCTGAAAGTGCTGTTCGACCGCAGTCAGTCGAAACGCAAGGCCCGCAGAGAAGGCGACCGGTCCTTGCGCAGGCAGGCCGGGCGCGACGACAAGAACTGAAACTTATCCGTCGGCAGGACTTGATTCGCCTGTGCCTCATGCGCCAACAGCGCGCATGACCGATTCCACGATTTCGCACGACAAACTGGCCCGGCGGGGTCTGCTCTTCATCCTCTCATCGCCCAGCGGTGCAGGCAAGACGACGATCAGCCGTATGCTGCTGGGCGCCGACGAAGAGATCAAACTGTCGGTCAGCGCGACTACGCGCCCTCCCCGTCCGGGCGAAATCGACGGGGTGCATTATTATTTCGTCGATGACGCCGAGTTCGACCGCATGGTCGAGGAAGACGATTTCTACGAATGGGCGCCTGTGTTCGGCCATCGCTACGGAACGCCCAAGGGGCGGATCCGCGGCGCGCTCAAGGAAGGCCAGGACTTTCTTTTTGACATCGACTGGCAGGGTACGCAGCAGCTCTACCAGAAGGATCAGCAGGACGTCGTCCGCGTGTTTATCCTCCCGCCAAGCATCGCCGAACTGGAACGGCGGCTGCGCAGCCGGGGTACCGATGCCGATGATGTGATCGCCGCCCGCATGGAACGTGCGCGCGCGGAAATCAGCCACTGGGATGCTTACGACTACGTCGTCATCAATGAAAATGTGAACGCGTGTTTTGCGAAAGTGCGCGAAATTCTCGATGCCGAACGCATGAAGCGCCAGCGCCAGACCGGGCTGATCCCGTTCGTTCGCGAACTCATGAACTAGCGGACGGGCGGGCCGGTCGCCCTGCCCGTCCAGTTATGGATCAGCTGCCGATCAGCGATCCGATGTATTTGCGCACATCGTCTTCGTCTTCCTCGCCTTCATCGTCCACCTTGACGACATAGAAGACGACGAACACTTCCTCGCGCGAAGGTCCGGCGAGCGATCCGACGAAATTGCCGGCGAAGCCATTGGCTTCGTCCTCGATCAGCCCATTGAAGAATCCGTTGGTACCCACGTTCCCGGAAATGGGGAGAACGGCCCGTACGACGTTATTGCCATTGACGGTTTCCAGAATACGGATCGTGCCGTTGATCTTGATGTTGTTCCCGTCAGGACCGACGACCAAAGTGGTTTCGGGCGACGTGATGGCGCCGGACGGCGTTACGCCTGCCTCGCCGCCGGTCGCCTGCGGCGTGCCGGTATAGGAAAGGTTGGCCGTGATAGTGGTATCCGTGGTGACCGGATTGAAGAACAGCGCATAGCGGAAGCTGCGCAGCGTGCCGGGCACCGTGTCGCGGATGAATGACTGCGACTTTTCATAGGCGACGCGCAGAACGTGCTCGAACGGCAGCTCCATCTGGAGCCCGTCCGTGGTTCCCTTGCGATACGTCCTGATCGTGGGGGACGAATTCAGCAGGTTTGCTGCCGTGAAACTTTCCAGCTCGAGCGTGTCGGGCCAAGTGTATTCGACGTTCTCCGGCGCGACCTCATATGTGATCGTGCTCTGGCCGTTGCGGCGCGAACCGTCGCTCCACACTTCGGTGCCGCCTTCCGGCGCGAAATAGGCGAAGGCATAGGCCGAGTTGGTGATGCTCGACGTGAAATCGGTCGAGAAATCGAAATCGACTTCGGTCGGCGTCGGCGTGGGGCTCGGCGAGGGCCCGGGCGTCGGGCTTTCGGTGGGGGTCGGGGTCGGCGAATCGTCACCGCCGCACGCGGTTACGAGAACGCAGCACAGTGCTGCACTGATGGCACGGACGGAAACACTACGCACTTTATCGACCCCTCACCGCTGGCGAATGCCGGCTGACTGCTTGAAAAATATTCGCGCCAGTTAGCTTGGCAGCAACGCCACCCGCAAGGAAATTCCGCTCTCCTTCAACGGGTAGTGGCGCTTATCGGATCAACGGTTCGAACCCTTATCCCGGATCGGCAAAGTGGGTCGGAAGCAGAGCATTCACAATGCCGCCATCGACCGTCAGCGTCTCGCCGATGGTATAGTCCCCGGCCCGGCTGGCGAGGTATACGGCGGTGCCGCCCATATCCAGCTTGTCGCCCACGCGCTTGCTCGGGATGCCGGCGGCCGATTTCTCCTCATGGTCGCGCGCTGCACGGTTCATGCTGGAGGGGAAGGCGCCGGGAGCGAGGCTGGTGACGTAGATGTGGTCCTTCACCAGCCGCGCCGCCATCCGGCGGGTCAGGTGGATAAGTGCCGCTTTCGAGGCCTGATAGCTGTAGGTTTCCCAGGGATTGACCCGCTGCCCGTCGATCGAGGTGATGTTGATCACCTTGCCCGGCTTGTCCGCACTGGCGGCGGCGGTCAGCAGCGTGTGCAGTTTCTGGGTCAGGAAGAACGGCGTCTTCACATTGAGGTCCATGACCTTGTCCCAGCCCGCTTCCGGGAATTCGAGATAGTCGACGCCCCAGGCCGCCCCGGCATTGTTGACGAGGATATCGAGCTTGCTCTCGCGGCTCGACAGCTCTTCCACCAGCGCCTCAATGCCCGAGATCGTCGACAGATCGCCCTGGATGCCGATCACCCTGTCGCCCAGCTCGGCGCAGGTTTCCTCGATCTCGTCGATCTTGCGCGCGCTGATGTAAACGCGCTCGATCCCGGCGGCGAGGAAGCCTTCGACGATCATCTTGCCGATGCCGCGGCTCCCGCCCGTGACGAGCGCAACGCGCCCCTTGAGGCTGAACAGGTCTTCAAGCGTCATCATGTCTCTCCCGCTCAATAACCGCTCAGCTCGGCAACGCGGCCGGCGTGGTAATACTGGTCGCCCAGGAATTCCTGCAGCGCCCGGTCGCGCTTCATGTAGAGCCCGATGTCGTATTCGTCGGTCATGCCGATGCCGCCATGCATCTGCACGCCTTCGCGCACGGCCAGTCCCGCCACCTTGGCCACCTTGGCCTTGGCGACCGATGCCATCAGATCGGCCTTTTCGCTGCCGCCGTCGACAAGCTGGGCTGCCTTGATCGTGACCGCGCGGGCGATCTCGACTTCGGAATAGAGATGCGCGGCGCGGTGCTGCAGCGCCTGGAATTCGCCGATTACCTTGCCGAACTGCTTGCGCTGGCGCAGGTAATCCACCGTCATGTCCATCGCGCCGCGGGCAACGCCCACGCCTTCCGCTGCCGAACCGACGCGGCCTGCCATCAACATGGCGTTGAGGACTTCGCGCCCGCCGTCGACTTCGCCGATCACGGAATCGCCGTCCAGCTCCACGCCGTCGAAGGTGATGTGGCTGGCCATCGAACTGTCGACCAGGCGCACGCTGTCGTGGCTCATGCCCGCGGCATCCTGCGGCACGGCGAACAGGGTCACGCCTTCATCGTCGCTGTCACTGCCCGAAGTCCGGGCAGCCACCACGATCATCTCGCTGCTGGCGCCATAGACGACGAAATCCTTCTTGCCCGACAGGCGGAAGCCATTGCCCGATTTCTCGGCCTTGCAGGCAATCGTTTCGGGCCGGTGCTTGGGCCCTTCGTCGATGGCGACGGCATAGACCTTGTCGCCCGAAATCAGGTCCGGAAGCCAGCGGCCCTTCACATCGTTGCTTCCGTGCTTGAGCGCAGTCGCAGCCAGCACGGAAGAAGACAGGAAAGGCGACGGCGTCAGATTGCGCCCGATTTCCTCAAGCACGATGTTCGCTTCCACCTGGCCCATGCCGAGCCCGCCGTCGTCTTCGCCCACCAGCATGCCGGTGAAGCCCATTTCGCCGAACTGCTTCCACAGGGCATGGCCGAAACCGTCCTTGCAGTTGCGGTCGCGCCAGTGGCGCAGCTGGTTCTTGATCGACCCTTCTTCCGCCATGAACTGGTTGGCGGTTTCGGCCAGCATCGTCTGGTCGTCGTCGTAATACAGAGGCATCGCGTCAGGCTCCCGGCAGGTCGAGAATACGTTTGGAAATGACGTTGAGCATGACCTCGCTCGTACCGCCTTCGATGGAATTGGCCTTGGTGCGCAGCCAGCTGCGGGCGGTCTTGCCACCGTTGCTCTCTTCGCTTTCCCATTCCAGCGCCGCACTGCCGCCCGCTGCCATCAGCAGTTCATGGCGGCGCTTGTTCAGCTCGGTCCCGGCATATTTCAGCATGTTGGGCTGGGCGGGATGCCCCTTCCTGGCCTTCAGTTCATCCATGAACTTCTCGCTCATCGCGGTGAAGGACAAGGCATCCACATCGAACATGGCCATTTCGGCGCGCAGCACCGGATCCAGCAGGCCCGCACGCGACGTCACGGCACCCAGCGAAGAGGCACGGTCGCCGCCGCCGGTAGCCGAAATCATCTCGCGCTCGTGGCCGAGCAGATATTTCGCCACGTCCCAGCCGCGGTTGATCTCGCCGACATAGCCGGGAATGTCCTCGCCATAGCTCTTGGGGACGGTGACATCGTCCATGAAGGTTTCGCAGAACGGGCTGTTGCCGCTGATCAGCTTGATCGGCTTGGTGCTGACGCCCTCGTTCTCCATGTCGAACAGCATGAAGGTGATGCCCTGGTACTTGTTCTCCTTGTCCGTGCGGACGAGGCAGAAAATCCAGTCGGCTTCGTCGGCATAGGACGTCCAGATCTTCTGGCCGTTGACCACCCAGTGGTCGCCCTTGTCTTCACCGAACGTCTGCATCGAAACCAGGTCGGAACCGCTGCCCGGCTCGGAATAGCCCTGGCACCAGCGAATTTCGCCGCGCGCGATTTCGTTGAGGAACTTCTGCTTCTGGCCTTCGGTGCCGAAATGCAGCAGCGCCGGGCCAAGCATCCAGATGCCGAAGCTGGACAGGGGCGGGCGGGCGTTGATGCGCGCCATTTCCTGCCGCAGGATCTTGCCTTCGGGCGGGGTCAGGCCCGCGCCGCCATAGGCCTTGGGCCATTCGGGCACGGTATAGCCCTTGTCGCGGCACGCCTCGAACCAGGCTTTCTGCGCATCGCTTTTGAAGCTGGCATTGCGGCCGCCCCAATAGACATCGCCCTCGTCACGGACGGGTTCACGCATTTCGGGTGGGCAGTTGGCCTCGAGCCATTCACGCGTTTCCGCGCGGAAGGCTTCCAGATCGCTGTCGGACATGTGCCGAATCCTCTCTTCTAAAGCAGCGGTATGTTGACGCTTACGTTAGGGTGATTCGCATGGCATGTGCAAGACCACTGGCGATGGTCCGCATTGCCGTAACGTCAGCCGGAATGCGTTGACGCGGCGCAGCGCTCCCCTAAGCTTGAAACGGAGAAATTCGGGGAGAGAGTAGGCATGCGATTCTCGGGCAAGACCGTAATCGTTACTGGCGCAGCGTCGGGAATCGGCGCTGCTGCAACTGCGCTGTTCGCCAGCGAAGGTGCCATCGTTTTCGCCGCCGATATCGATGTCGACGGGGGCGAGAAACTGGCCGCCGATACTCCGGGTGACGTGCGCTTCGCCCGCTGCGATGTCTGCGATCCTGCTGCCATAAAGGCGCTGATGGACCGCGCAGGCGATGAAACGGGCGGTATCGACGTCGTCTTCAACAATGCCGGCGCCGGTGGCACCCGCGCCGACATCTCCGAAATGGAACCGGATGACTGGGACCGTACGATGGACCTGCTGCTGCGGTCCGTGGCCTTCGGCATCCGCTATGCCGTTCCGCATATGAAGGGGCGCAAGGGTGCCAGCATCGTCAACGTATCCAGCGTGGCGGCCGTTGGCCCGGGCTACTCCCCCACCGCCTATGCCGTGGCCAAGGCGGGCGTGCTGCATCTCACCAAATGCGCGGCGACCGACCTTGCCCGGCACGGCATTCGCGTAAACGCAGTCCAGCCCGGCTTCATCAATACCAATATCTTCATTGCCAGCCTGGAACTGACGGGCGAGATGAAAGCGATGGCCAAGGCCGCGATCGCGCAGATGTCCGCCAACGCCCAGCCCGTGGCGCGCGGGGGCCAGTCGATGGATATCGCCAATGCGGTCGCATTCCTCGCCAGCGAGGAAGCCGGCTTCGTAACCGGAACGTCGCTGCTGGTGGACGGCGGTCTGACAGTCGGTCCGCGCCATAGCTGGGACCCCGAAGAACCCGGCCTGCTGGCTTCTCTCGAAGCGATGGAAGCGCAGGCCAGGGAGGCGCAGAAAGCCCCCTGATGCCCTTCGTCAAAGGCCCCCTCCCCCAGCGTCTGAAGCTGGCCCACGGCTTCGGGGCCGTGGCCTTCGGCGTGAAGGATTCGGGCTTCAGCTTCTTTCTGCTGCCCTTCTACAATCTCGTTCTCGGCGTGGACGCCAGCACGGTCGGGGCGGCACTGGCGACGGCGCTGCTGATCGATGCGCTGGTCGATCCGCTTCTCGGCCATCTGTCGGACCGTACATATACGAAATGGGGCCGCCGCCTGCCGTGGCTGTATCTCGCCCCGATCCCGCTGGCCGTTCTGTGGACCCTCCTGTGGTCGCCGCCCTTCACCGGCGCGCCGGGCTATTGGGATATCGTCGCACTGGCCGTCGGCGTGCGCCTGCTCCTGTCGGCCTGCGAAGTGCCGTCGGTCAGCCTGGTGCCCGAAATCACCGACGATTACGATGAACGCACCACGCTGTTCCGTTATCGCTTCCTGTCGGGCTGGCTTGGCGGCCTGCTGATGATGGTACTGACCTTCACTCTGTTCCTGCCCACCCCGCAATCCCAGCTCCAGCCTGAAGGCTATGCGCTCTACGGGATGTTCGGGGCGGGCCTGATCGCGCTTTCGGTCATCGGTTCGGCGGCGGCCCAGCACCGCGTCGTGGCGCATCGCCCGCCGCATCGGCCCCCTGCCTTCTCGATCCGCAATGCTTTTTCGGAAATCTTCGATGCCTTCCGCGAAAAGGCCTTCGTCATTTTCGCGCTTGGCGGGCTGGCCGCTTACATCCTTCAGGGCATGACCTTTTCGATCACGCAATATGTGAACCTCTACGTGTGGCAGTTCAGCGATCTGGCCTTCAAGCTCTATCCCGCCGTCCTGTTCCTGTCGGTCGTGCTCATGTTCCTGATCGTCAGCCCCATCCATCGCCGCTGGGGCAAGCCGAAAGCCGCCGCCATCTCCGCGCTGGTCGGCCTGGTATTCTACTGCGGCCCCTATTTCCTGCTGCTGGCAGGCGCATGGCCGCCTCCGGGAACGACCGCTTCCACCGTCCTGCTGTTCGCCCTGCTGATCGTCGCCAATACGTCCAGCGTCATCTCGATCATTTCGGCCACCTCCATGGTCGCTGAAATTGTCGAGGCGTTCGAAGAACGCACCGGCAAGCGGGCGGAAGGCACGTTCTATTCGGGCAACTGGCTGGTGCAGAAATGCGCCACCGGTGGCGGCATCATGCTGACCAGCCTGATCGTGCAATCGGTCGATATCGCCCCGGGCACGCCGCAGGCCGCTGTTTCGCCCGATGCCGTGCGGCAACTGGTGGTGCTGTTCGTCATCGCGGCCAGCGCGCTGGCGCTCTTCGCAGCCTTCTGGCTGGGGCGCTTCCCGATCACGCGGGCTCAGCACGAAGCGCGGGTGGCGAACCGGCTGTCGCGGCGCCCGCCAACCGAAGAAAACGACCCGATCGATGATGCCGTGCGCGCCGACCCGGATGCGCATTCGATAACCCCCTGACCGGCCAAGCGGGCTTGGCTTGGCACTAACCTTATGCCAGTTTCATGGCGCAACCGAATTGAGAGAAGAGGACAGATACGATGGATTTCGAACCCACTGAGAGGCAAGCATACTGGCGCGACCGGGTGAAGAATTTCATCGACGATCACGTTCGCCCGGCCGTCTCGACCTACAAGAAACAGGATGCCGAAGGCGAACGCTGGAAAGTCATTCCCGTGGTCGAAGATCTCAAGGCCAAGGCGAAGAAGGAAGGCATCTGGAACCTCTTCATGCCGCCCCGCAACGACGGCCATCACCACGTCGAAGAAAGCTTCGAATTCGAAGGCCCGGGCCTTACCAATCTGGAATATGCCCTCTGCGCGGAAGAAATGGGCCGCATCGGCTTTGCTTCGGAAGTGTTCAACTGCTCCGCGCCCGACACCGGCAATATGGAAGTCTTCCATCGTTACGGAACGCGCGCGCAGAAAGACCAGTGGCTGACGCCGCTGATGAACGGCGAAATCCGCTCGGCCTTCCTGATGACCGAACCGTTCACTGCCTCGTCCGACGCGACCAATATCGAAACCCGGATCGAACGCGACGGCGATGAATATGTCATCAACGGGCGCAAGTGGTGGTCGTCGGGCGTGGGCGATCCGCGCTGCAAGGTTGCCATTGTGATGGGCAAGACCGATTTTTCCGCCGGGCGTCACGCCGCGCAATCGATGCTCCTGATGCCGATGGATGCTCCGGGCGTGAACATCCTGCGTCACCTGCCCGTCTTCGGTTATGACGATGCCCCGCACGGCCACATGGAAGTCGAACTGAAGGATGTGCGCGTTCCGGTCGACAACATGCTGCTGGGCGAAGGTCGCGGCTTCGAAATCGCGCAGGGCCGCCTCGGGCCGGGCCGCATCCACCACTGCATGCGCACCATCGGCGTTGCCGAAGAAGCGCTCGCCAAGATGTGCAAGCGTCTCCAGGAACGCGAAGCTTTCGGCAAGCCCATCTACAAGCACTCGGTCTGGGAAGAACGCGTGGCGCGTGCCCGTATCGACATCGACATGACCCGTCTGCTCTGCCTCAAGGCCGCAGACATGATGGACAAGGTCGGTAACAAAGCAGCCAAGCAGGAAATCGCCATGATCAAGGTGCAGGCGCCCAATATGGCGCTGCGCATCATCGACGATGCCATCCAGGCGCATGGCGGCGGCGGCGTGTCGGACGATTACGGTCTGGCCAATGCCTATGCCCACCAGCGCACGCTGCGCCTTGCCGATGGTCCGGACGAAGTGCACGCACGCTCGATCGCGCGGATGGAATTTGCCAAGCATCTTCCCCAAGCCGGTCCCACGGCCAATGCCCTGCGCGAAGGTGCGGCGCCAACATCGGGCAACGACAACCACAGCTCGGGCGACATGGGGGCGACACGCTGATGGCAAAGGCAGCTATTCTTGAACAGGTCGGCGGGCTCACGATCGGCGAGGTGGAACTCGCCGATCCCGGACCGCATGAAGTCCTGATCGACACCAAGGCATGCGGCCTGTGCCATTCCGACCTCCACTTCATCGACGGTGCCTATCCGCACCCGCTTCCTGCCATTCCGGGTCACGAAGCGGCGGGCGTGGTGCGCGCGGTCGGATCGGAAGTGAAGACGGTGAAGCCGGGCGATCACGTGGTTTCGTGCCTGTCCGTCTTCTGCGGACACTGCGAATTCTGTGTCACCGGCCGTATGGCCCTGTGTCTTGGGGCCGATACGCGCCGTTCGGCCGACCAAACACCCCGGATCATACGTTCGATTGACAAGACTCCTGTAGGGCAGATGCTCAATCTGTCCGCCTTCTGCGAACAGATGCTGATCCACGAAAATGCCTGCGTCGCCATCGACAAAGACATGCCGCTGGACCGTGCGGCCATCATCGGCTGTGCCGTAACTACCGGAGCGGGAACGATTTTTAACGCCTGCAAGGTCATCCCGGGCGAAACCGTGGCCGTGGTCGGCTGCGGCGGCGTCGGTCTCGCGGCGATCAACGCAGCCAAGATCGCCGGCGCGGGCAAAGTCATCGCCATTGATCCCCTCGCCGAAAAACGTGAACTCGCTCAAGTACTTGGCGCCACCCACACGGTCGATGCCATGGCCGATAACGCGGTCGAGGAAGTCATGAAGATTTCCCGCGGCGGCGTGCATCACGCAATCGAAGCCGTCGGCCGCCAGGCCTCCGCCGACCTGTGCGTGAAGATCCTCCGCCGCGGCGGCACCGCCACGATCCTCGGCATGATGCCGCTGGACTGCAAGGTCGGCCTCGGCGCCATGGACCTCCTGTCGGGCAAGAAACTCCAAGGCGCGATCATGGGCATGAACCACTTCCCGGTAGACCTCCCCCGCCTCGTCGATTTCTACATGCGCGGCCTCCTCGATCTCGACACGATCATCGCCGAGCGTATCCCGTTGGAGAAGATCAACGAGGGATTCGAAAAGATGAAGCAGGGAACCTCCGCACGCAGCGTGGTGGTCTTCGACTGATGGCCGAAGAACAGGCGATCGATTTCGACAAGGAAATGGTCGGCACAATCGAGGTTCCCGAAGCCGACCGGATGGACCTCGACGCGCTGTCAGAGTGGTTTACGGCCAATGTCGAGGGCTTCGAAGGCCCCCTGAGCTACACCAAGTTCAAGGGCGGCCAGTCCAACCCGACCTACCGGATCGACACGCCGACGTGCAGCTATGTGCTGCGCCGCCAGCCTTTCGGCAAGCTGCTGCCAAGTGCGCATGCCGTGGACCGGGAATACACGGTGATGCATGCCCTCGGGCCCACCGGCTTCCCCGTGCCCAAGACATACGGCCTGTGCGAAGATCCCGAGGTTATCGGTTCGAAGTTCTTCGTCATGGGTCTCGCCGACGGGCGCAGTCTCTGGAACGGCTCCCTGCCCAACAATACACCGGCCGAGCGAAGAGAAATCTACAACTCAATGATCGACACTTTCGCCGATCTCCACACCAAGGATCCGATTGCCATCGGGCTTGGGGATTTCGGCAAGCCGACCGATTATTGCGCACGTCAGATCAGCCGCTGGTCCAAGCAGTACAAGCTCTCCGAAACCGAGCACATGCCCCAGATGGAACGGCTTATCGAATGGCTGCCCGAGACCATCCCGCCGCAGCACGAGAGCAGCGTGGTCCATGGCGATTACCGGCTCGACAATATGATCTTCCGACCAGATTCCAACGAAGTACTCGCAGTGCTCGATTGGGAACTGTCCACCCTCGGCGATCCGATTGCGGATTTCAGCTATCTGATGCTGAACTGGCATAATCCCCATGACGGGCGCGCTGGGCTGGAGGGTCTCGACCTCAAGGAACTTGGCATCCCGTCGCAGGACGAAGCAGTGGAGCGCTATGTAGCGCGCACCGGCTATCCCGTACCGCCCATGGACTGGTACTTTGCCTATAATCTGTTCCGCCTGGCGGGCATTATGCAGGGTATTAAGAAACGCGTGATCGATGGTACCGCTTCTTCCGCTCATGCGAAGTCGATGTCCGAACGTGTCGCGCCGCTGGTCGACCGGGCATACCAATTCGCCACGGCAGCAGGGATGGACTAGCGCAGCAACGCTGCTAACGCGTGCTCCGAATTATCCGGAGATGAAGATGAGCGCCGACCTCGAAAACCGCATCGAAGCTGCGTGGGAAGACCGCGCCAATGTCACTCCGCAATCGAGTGACGTGCGCCAAGCGGTCGGAGCGGCGCTCACCTTGCTCGACAGCGGCGAAGGTCGCGTTGCAGAACCCGATGGCAAGGGCGGGTGGACCGTCAACCAGTGGCTGAAGAAAGCTGTCCTGCTCAGCTTCCGCCTCAACGACAATCGGGTCATGGAAGGCGGGAGCGCCGGCCATCCTGCATTCGACAAGGTTCCCAGCAAGTTCGCCGGCTGGGATGATGCCCGTTTCCGCCAGGCCGGGTTCCGCGTTGTACCCGGCGCAATTGCGCGCGAAGGTGCCTACATCGCCCCAGGCTGCGTACTGATGCCCAGTTTCGTCAATATCGGAGCGTACGTCGGCAAGGGCACGATGGTCGACACTTGGGCCAGCATCGGCAGCTGCGCGCAGATCGGCGAAAATTGCCACATATCGGCCGGTGCGGGCATTGGCGGCGTGCTGGAACCGATGCAGGCAAATCCCACCATCATCGGCGACAATTGCTTCATCGGCGCACGGAGCGAGATTGTCGAAGGCGTGATTGTCGGTGAAGGCTGTGTCGTAGCCATGGGCGTTTTCATTACCCAGTCGACCAAGATCGTCTATCGCGACACCGGCGAGGTCATCCGCGGACATATACCCCCTTACTCGGTGGTCGTACCCGGAGCCCTGCCGGGCAAGGATGGCGGTCCGGGCCTGGCCTGCGCCGTGATCGTCAAGACGGTGGACGCCCAGACGCGAGAGAAAACCGGGATCAACGATCTGCTGCGCGATTAGCGCAAAGGAACATTCCCCGCACGGAAGCGTAAATCTCCCTGATACCTGCGGGTTCGCACATTTTTGAGGGAGTATTACCGCGTGCACAAAGAAGGCGAAGAGATCCACATCGACGAAACCGAAGCAAGCGGTGGCTCGAAAGAGGGCGTCGTACGCTGGGTGCTGGCCGGAGGTTTGCTTCTGGCAGTGATCCTTTTGTCGATTACCTGGATTATTCCCGCAATGACCACCGGCGATGTCGAGGAAGAAGGCACAGTGAGCGGTCAGATTTCGTCCATGGAAGACGGTAGCAGCGATACCGACAGCATCGTGACCGATCTGGGCGATGACGAGGCGACAACGCAACAAGACCGCACCACCACCGAAGACGGACTGGAAGTCGTCGAAAACTGAGCATCTGCGGAGAGGTCGCATGAGCAATTCAAACAGTTTCAGGTCCGGCCAATATGTCGAATGGAGCTGGGGTAACGGCAAAGGCAAGGGCCAGATTTCGGAGCGGTTCGAACGGAAAGTCACCCGCACCCTGCAGGGTGCGGAAGTGACGAAGGATGGCGACGGAGACAATCCGGCTTATCTCGTCCGGCAGGATGATGGCGACGAAGTCCTGAAATTAGGATCCGAACTGGAGGCGCAGAACTGATGCCTGCACAATCGAAAGCCCAGCAACGCGCGGCCGGCGCTGCGTTGGCCGCCAAGAGAGGCGAGACAAAGGTCGGTGACCTTCAGGGCGCTTCGAAAGACATGTACGATAGCATGAGTGAAGACGAGCTCGAGGATTATGCCTCGACTAAGCTCGACGGGCTCCCCGACCATGTCGACGAAGACGACTGAACGTAGCGAGTTCGCCCATTTCCTGAACGCTCAGGACGGCGGCGCTTACGACGCTGCCCTTGCCGAACTTCGCGAAGGCAAGAAGGTGGGCCACTGGATGTGGTTCATCTTTCCCCAGATTGCCGGGCTAGGCAGCAGTGCAAACGCCCGGAGATTTGCGCTTGCCGACAAGTCCGAAGCGACGTCCTATTGTACCCATGACGAACTTGGCCCGCGGCTTTTTGAAGCGACGGAAGCAATGCTGGACTGGGCCGGCACAATGTCAGCGGAAGATATTCTCGGACCTGTCGATGCACTGAAGTTTCGAAGCTGCATGACGCTTTTCGAACTCGCCTGCGGAGATGAAGACGCGCAAGTCTTCTCCGAAGCGCTCGAACAGTTCTACGACGGTGAGCGCGATCCCCTCACACTGGCAAAACTCTGACGGCGTCTCCAGCGCCAGCTTACGGATTGTCGCCTGGGCATCGCATGTTGGCGTTCATTCGCTATCGTCGCGAGGTTCGCCAGCCGGGTATTCGATCGGGGGGAGGTCGGAAACGCTGGCGGCGAACGCTTCCGCTTCACGCAGGACCCGCATCATATTGCGGGATGAAATCTTCTCGAGATCATCCTGCGAATACCCACGCCTGGCGAGTTCCGCAAACAGGGCGGGGTAGCCGGTGACGTCTTCCATTCCTACGGGGCCGCTCGGCATGCCATCGTAATCGCCCCCGATGCCGATATGATCGATGCCGGCAACAGCGCGAATATGATCGATGTGGTCAGCCATATCCGAAATGGTCGCGACCGGTTCGCGATTTTCCGCATCCCATTTGGCAAGCTGGGCTTCGACTGTATCTGGAAGGCCCGGATAAAGGGCTTTCAGACGGGCTTCTTCGCCTGCTCGATTGGCCGAATGAGTCCGAAGGTCTTCCTTGATGAACCACGGCAATGCAACGACCATCACGATACCGCCGTTTGCAGGCATGCGGGCAAGCACACCATCCGGAACATTGCGCAAATGCCCCGCGACGGCCCGTGCCCCTGAATGACTGAAAATGACGGGCGCCTGAGCCACATCGAGCGCATCCATCATCGATGCTTCGCTGACATGGCTCAAATCTACCAGCATCCCGATGCGGTTCATTTCGCGCACGACATCCTTGCCGAACGCGTTGAGCCCATCATGCCTGGGAGCGTCGGTGGCACTGTCGACCCAACTCAAAGTCTTTCCGTGCGTCAGCGTCATGTAACGCGCGCCAAGATCGTACATTTGCCGCAATACGGCGAGGCTCGACCCGATCGAGTGGCCACCCTCCATCCCGATGAGCGAGGCAATACGCCCGGCCGCCATCGCCTCCTCTACCTCATCCGCGCTCAGCGCGAGCTGCATATCGTCGGGATAGCGCGCGATGAGGCGCTTCGTGACGTCGATCTGCTCGATCGTAGCCTGAACAGCTTCGGGCTCCGACAAGTTTGCACTGACATAAACGGACCACCACTGCGCCCCGACCTTCCCCTGCTTTAGGCGGATCAGGTCCGAATGCATGGCCGAATGATCTGCAGAGGCCGTATTGAGCGTATCGCGAAAATCGAAATCGTTGATCACGTTGCCAACCCGCGAACGCAGCTGGATGGGAACATCGTTATGCCCGTCCCATACCGGAGCCGCTTCGAGAGCGGCTGCAGCGATGCGCTCCGCATTGTCTTGAGCGAATGCCGAGGAGCCGCACGCGATGGCGGCAGCCGCAGAAGCTAGCAGGAAACGGCGCATGAACAGGAACCCCTTGTTGTTTCGCGGACTGTCCTAGCAAACACGAACAGCAAGAAAAGGCTTCGCCCATGACCGTATCTGCGCATTGGAATGGCGAACTGCTTGCCCGCAGTGACGAAACGATCGTCGTGGAGGGAAACCATTACTTCCCGGCAGACGATGTCGCACGCGGTGTTCTGGTGCCCAGCGACACCACCAGCGAGTGCCCGTGGAAGGGTACGGCGAATTATTACTCGATCAGCGCCGGCGGGCAGATCAATCCCGATGCGGCATGGTATTACCCCGAACCGAAGGAGGCAGCGGAAGAAATAAAGGGCCGCATCGCTTTCTGGAAGGGCGTCGAGGTTATCGACGGGTGAACGGAGCACGGGCTAATCCCCAAGAGGTATAGAACCGCTTTTTGGCGCCGGGATCTCTGTCTTTTCATGATCGATTGTCTGGAACCGGCAATCGCATACTGATAGCGGGGCTCATGATCAGGACTGGACTTCGTTGGCTACTGGCAGCCTTCTATGCGTTTGCAGGCGTCATCCATCTGGCCGAGCCACAGCCTTTTCTGTCGATTATGCCCGGCTGGGTGCCCATGCCGCACGCAGTGGTATTCTGGACGGGTGTTGCCGAACTGCTGGGTGCGGCGGCGTTGGTGCAACCGGTAAGTCTGTCACTGCGGAGGGCCGGAGCGATCGGCCTTGCAGCTTATGCTGTTTGCGTATTCCCCGCCAATATCCATCATTTCGCTTTGGATATGGCCCGCGCCGATGGCGGATTTGGGCTCGGCTATCACATACCGAGGATGATCGCGCAGCCGATCCTGGTCTGGCTCGCGCTATGGACCGGCGGCGTAACGGACTGGCCGTTACACCGCCGATAGCCAGTTGTCAGCTCATGTGCTTCGAGACGGCGCCCGTCATCTTGAACATGGAGATCTGTTCCTTGCCGATCACCGCGCCGAGCTTGTCGTCGGGGTTGATCATGCGCTTGTCCTTGGAATCCTGAAGGTCGTTAGCCTTGATGTGATCCCACACCTTGGAGGTGACCTGCGCACGGGTCATCGGACCCTTACCCACGACATTCTCCAGTTCCGGCGATAGATTTACCGGCTTCTGCAGTGCGTTGTTCTTGCCAGCCATGACTAATCCTTTCCTAGGCTATGCTTCAATCTACGTCGCCGAGATCCTCGACGTCCAGTTCCTCGACCTCATGGCCTTCGAACCGGGCGGTGAGAACCGCAGCGGCGGTCACGTGTCCGTCCAGATTGCGGACGAGTTCCTCATGCGTTGCCCCCGGCATCAGTGTGAGCGGGAGATCAATCGCGAAAAGCTGAAAGACATACCGGTGTTCCTCGCCCAGCGGAGGATCGGGCAACAGCCACTCCGAATTGCCATGCGCGTTCTTGCCGGTGCGGGGGGGCGTTTCGCCCTCCATCAGCTTGCCCTTCTGCGGGGGCAGGCCCCAGACCGTCCAGTGGACATGGCCCTTATCGGCATCCTCGGCCACGAGAACAATTTCCTGGGCTCCTGGGGGCGGCGACGTCCACTCCAAAGGGGGAGCGACCGCATCCTCCTCGATCGCCGTAAACGATGGGTCGAGCTCGCCGCCGTTTTGAAAAGCTGCGCTGGTCAATGCAAAGCCGCCGCGCCCGAGCACGCGCTCGTCGGCAACCTTCTCCAGTGTTAGAGTATGGCCGACGGGAACCCCGCCAACCGCATTCAGCACCCAAGGCGCTACGCCGCTCGCCATGAAATCTCCTCTTTTCCGCTATTGCGGGCATCTTTCGGCCTGCCCTTAAGGCATAGCTCGGGGGTGCAAACCATCCCATGGGGCGAAATTTGCACCGATTTTACGGGGAAATGGGCCTTGCAGGCGTTTATTCGTGCTATTGCTCACCCTCAATTAAGCCGTCATGGTCAGAAGAAGGCCGATCGTCGGGATTTAAGGCGGATAGCAAGGGGAGCAAGATTATGGGGTTGGGTCGCACCGTTCTAAGCGCAACATTGGCAGTCTCACTGGCCGCATGCGGGGGCGGTGGTAATTCCAGTAGCGGCGGCGGCAACACCGGAACTGGCGGGACTACTGGCGGTGGCACCATTGCCGATGCCTGCTCTCTCGCAAGTCGGCAGGACTGGGCGCTTCAGCAGCTGAACGAATTTTATCTGTTCCCCACCCTGCTCGATCAGACCGTTAACCGTGCAAACCATTCGACGGTCCAAAGCTATATCGATGCTCTGGTTGCGCCAGCCCGCGCCCAGCAGCGCGACCGGTTTTTCACCTACATCACGTCGATCGCGGAAGAGAATGCCCTCATCAGTAGCGGGTCGAGCGCAGGCTTCGGCATCCGGCTGTCTTACCAACAGGCATCTCAGCAGGTTTTCGTGGTGGAAGCGTTCGAGAGCGCTCCGGCACTGGCCGAAGGGATCGACCGCGGCAGCGAGATCATCGCGATCAATGGGCAAAGCGTCAGCCAGCTTATGGCCAGTGGCGGGCCGCAAGCCGTGGTGAATGCGCTGGGCCCTAGCGATCCAGGCGTAACCCGGGAGCTGACCGTGCGTCAGCCCGACGGCAGCGAACTGACAGCATCGGTGACGAAAACCGAATTCTCGCTCGATCCGATTTCAGATCGATATGGTGCCAAGATCTTCGACAATGGCGGTACCAAGGTCGGCTACGTTAACTTGCGAACCTTCATTATCGAAGATGCCACTCGCCAGTTACGGGAAGCATTTCAGGTGTTCCGAGACGAGGGCGTAACCCAGATCATCCTCGATTTCCGTTATAATGGCGGGGGTCTCGTTTCGGTCGCCGAATTGCTTGGCGATCTGCTGGCGTCTGACAAGGTCGGTCAGGTGTTCAGCAAAACCGTATTCCGCGATTCTCAAAGCCAGTTCGACGAAACGCGCCTGTTCAATTCCGAGCCGCAAGCAATCTCAGCGACCAAGATCGCCGTAATCGGTACCGACGGCACGGCATCAGCCAGCGAGTTGGTACCGAATGCGTTTATTCCCTACCTCGGCAACAATATCGCACTTGTCGGGTCGGATACCTTCGGCAAGCCGGTGGGCCAGATCGCGCGCGACCGTTCAGCCTGCGACGATCGCTTTCGGGTCGTCGCATTTCGCACAGTGAATGCCAACGGCGGCGGGGATTATTATGACGGCCTCGCCAGTGTGATGCCGCGGACATGCCGGGCCGAGGACGATATCTCAAGACAGTTGGGCGATCCCCGGGAAGCTTCGATCGCTACCGCGCTCGATTTCCTCGCCGGCCGCAGCTGCACGGCGATTGGTTCGGCACCCGGTTCGACTACTGCCAGGAGTGCGGCACCGGATACGAGCCAATTGATGATGCCCGACGCGCCCAATTCCGCGCAAATCGAGATACCAGGCTTGCAGTGATGGCAGAGCGTTACACCACCTTTGCCGAGTTCTGGCCCTTTTATCTACGCGAACACTCCCGCCCCGGCACACGCGCGTTGCATTATATCGGCACCAGCTTGGTCGTGGCGGTAGCGATCGGCGCCGTGGTGACAGGAAGATGGTGGTGGTTGCTCGCTATGCCGGTAGCTGGCTATTTCTTCGCATGGATCGCGCATTTTGCTCATGAGAAGAACCGGCCCGCGACGTTCACCTACCCGTTGTGGAGCTTCAGGGCCGACTTCCAGATGTGGTGGTTGTGGCTGACGGGCAGGCTAGGCCGCGAACTTGACGCCGCTGGTGTCACCTCAAGCTAGGCCAATGCGGCTGCCAGGGTCAGTAGTCCCAAGCCGATAGATAGCGGCACCCGCAGTGCCATCCACCATGGCGGCGCGAGAGAGTTTAGCTTTGCATCGACACCGAGGCTGACAAGAAGCCCGCCGGCGAGCATGATCAGCGACGGCTCAGGCCATTCCCAACCCAGAAGCCAGGGTAAGAAACAAGCAAGTCCGACAAGAGCCGGCAAAACCGCTGCAATCCAAACCCAGCCAAGAGCCCGCCTGCGTTCAGCGGCCGGGGCCATGGAGGCTATTCCCCACCATGTTCCACCCAGAAAAGCCAGGATCAGTGCGGCATAAGCTACGCTGATGATCTGTGCCGGTTCACGGCTATAATCTGGCCCCCAATAGAGGACAGCGACACAGATGAACTGAGGCAACAAACCGGCAAGGCCGAGCCAGCGTGGCATCCGGGGAACGTTGCCCACTACGGAGCCTCGGGCCCGCTAAAGGGCTGGCTGTCCGTCCACGCGCACCCTTGCCGTTGCTCCCCACCGACAAGCAGGGTGGCAGTATAGGGAAAGATGCGGTCGCTCATGCCATCGGAGCATTCGCCGGGAGTGATCATCAGATCGAAGCTCGCTCCGTTCAGGCTGCCGCTGATGCCGAGGCCGTTATTGCCAGCAAAACGTTCAACCGGAAATTCACTTCCGTCAGGATTTTCGGGGGTGGAATATGTGGCCATGCCCGCTCCGGATGCGCCTCCCCAGAACGGCTCAGTTCCAGTATAGTGGATGACCTCACCAGCCGAGATCGCATCGAATGTGCCACCATCCTTCACGCTGTTCGACGCCCCATCGTCCGCGGTACAAGCAACCAGCAAGATCAAAGAGCTTGCCACTAGAATCTGCAACTTCATCGCTTTTCCTGTGATAACCAATGCGTTTTTGCGCCTTCCCACTGTTTGTCTGCCTTGAAGAATGCGGCAGCCGGGAGAGAAGCCAGGTCCCCTATAAGCTCCATCACCCTTAATTCGCACATATCTTTTCCCCCTGCGAAGGACCGGCCAATAGAACGGAACGTACCAATGGCTTGCCTTGCGGGTATGCAGATGAAACACTGCATACATGAAGTCGACGCGCCTCCATTTCGTCTGGTACGCCGCCCCCGCCGTGTTTGCCGTCGTGTGCGCGGGGGCGTTAGGCGGATCCTCCATCGGCTCAACAACTAGTCTGAAAAAGCCGACTAAAGTTCTTCCCGACATGTCGGGAAATTCTGCCATTGGGGATTACCAGCCATCTGACAGCCGAAAACTGCCCAATCACTATCCATTGGTGACACCCTCCGGGACTATTCCCGTTGCCGAATTGGCCAGGCATGGACGCTTGCGTAATTCACGAAATGAATGGCGCGGCCCGTTCGACGAAAGCGGGGTCGGCACTAAGCAAGAATGGGAACTCGACAATAACGAGATTGATCGTTTGGCGGACTGGCACCCCGCAAACCATCGAGCGACTGAAGCGTTTGATCGCGCCTATCAATCTGATCGGACAAAGAACGCATTCAGCGAAAACGCGGAAACCGGGACGAGAGAGGCGAACGCGATCAAATCTGTTCGCGCGAAAAGACAGGTGCCCGATGCCTCGATTAAACGCGAGCGACCTCCAGGCTCTGATAATGTGCGCAGAAGCGATGCCGAGATTGGAGAACCTCTTCCCATCTCGCAGCGCCCCGCGGTCACGCAGTAAACTGGTCTGTGTGGGCGCTCGCTTGGTAGAACAGCGACGGCGATAATTTAGGCACAGCCTTCAACATAACCCAGCTCGGGCATCACACCGACATGGATGATGGAAACCTTCCCGTCCGGGTTAATCTCGAACCGAAGTCTGGGCTCATCGCCGGGCTGGGTAAGGTATTTGCCTTCAGGACCGGTATATTTGTGAGGCTCTTCCCGGAAGCTCGGGAATTCAGCACGTACGTCCTCGATGGTCGAACCTGGACCAATGCCTTCAATGAGCTTCACGCCGCTGCCATCAGCGACTGAAATGCGGCGCACTTCGCCGTTCGTTCGAATGGCGTAAACCCCCGGCCATTCGGGAGATGACAGGGTTTCGCACCCATTTCCGATCTGACCGTCGCCCGCAGTAAAACTGCTGCTGGCGGGTACCGGCTGCCCAATTGTCAGGCCTCCCAGCCCCTCGAGCGTTAGTGTTTTTGGCCCGGGCGACGCGGTTTTGTCGGATGCGGGACTGGCGACGGCTTCGGTAGCTGCCTCGGATTGCGTCGCAGCAGAAGGGTTATCGTCCTGCGATGAGCACGCGGACAAAAGAGCCGCGGCGAGAGGAATGGCTAGATATCTCATGACGATATTAGCGCCTGTCAGGGCCGCTGGTTCCCCAACGATCGCAAATCAGAGCGAGAGTCGGCCGCGTGGCTTTTGGAATTTTACGAAATGCCTGCGCGGCTAGACCATATTATACTTATATTTCATACCCAATCGTGGGAACATTTCCGCATCCTGGAAATTCGTTCGACAATGGAGGAAAGGAATAGATGCGAGCAGCACCGCAGCATCAGGACGATCCATTAACTGGGCGCCAGAAAGAATGTATGCTGCTGCTTCAGGATGGGCTGAGCTCAAAGCAGATCGCCCGTGAACTGGGCATTTCCCCGCGTACAGTAGACCAGCACATTTCGGCTGCGCTTGAAAATTTGGGCGTTCACAGTCGTCTGGAAGCTGTTTCCCTCCTTCACGATCAAGAGCTTGTGGAAGTCTCGGAAGGCACCGAACCTCCTCAAGCACCGTCGCGCGACAAGCGCCAGCATCACCTGAGCCCGCTCCCTCGCCCTAGCGAAGTTTACCGGAGATCAGGCTATCTTCCCATTTTCCCTCCGATAGGAGGCGGGGTAAACGCAGCGTCGACCAAAGATCGTATCATATGGATAATCCGCATCGGCATCCTCAGCCTGATGCTAACCTGCCTCGCGGTTGTGTTCATTTTGGGCCTTTCCGAGATGGTCAGGCACGTATCCGGATGATTTCATGCCCCCTGCATTCTCCAATCGTGGAGACGGCGAGAAAGGACATAACCATGCATGATATCGAACCAGCAGCGGGCCAGGTAGTCGCCAGCGATACGCAGAAATCGGTCGAGGCAGTCGATCAGGCCGTGATGTCGCTTGCACATCTATGCGCCAGCATTGTCGAGGTGAGCAAAGCGTCACGCCTTCCCATCAGTACGGCGCAGGGCGCCCTTGCAATGGCCGGAACGGGACTGACGAAAGCGATCAGCAGCCGGGAAGACCTGAGCCGCGCCACCAGGGAACTGATCAAGATCCAGAATGCGTCCAATCTGGAAACGGTGGCGTTCGGATGCCCACCGCTTCATGAAGCAAGCGCTCGCCTTTCAGACGATGTTGCCGTGGATCTGGCTGCCTGACCATGGACGTGATTTTCCTGCTTGCCTTCTGGCTGTTTCTGCTCACGGCACTGACACTCGGATGGCAGGCGGGTAATCGCCATGACCGCAGGGTAATTATTGCGATTGCGGCAGCAGCGATAATTTCGGCTGGCGCGAGCCTGTTCTTGCAGGAGCGCATTTCCCTTCCCCTCGTCGCAGCCGTCGATGTGCTGCTTTTGGTCGTCGTGATGCGATACGCATTGTCGAGTGGCCGATACTGGCCCATCTGGTTTGCGGCGTTTCATATGACTTCGGTCGTATTCACCGTATTGGCCGTTGTGCTTCCGCCTATTCCCCACATGGTAGCCGAGCGCATCGCAGGGTTCTGGTCCCTACCGTGCCTGATCGTGATGGTCGTGGGGCTGATCGTGGATCAGCGCCGCGGCGTGAACCCGTCACCCACATAGAAAAGGGCGACCCTAACGGATCGCCCTTCGCATTTTCAGATCAGCAGTCGATTACGATGGCATCATCACAGTGTCGATCGCATGGATAACGCCATTCGACGCTTCGACATCCGTCATGGTGACGGTGGCCTTGTTGCCCGCCGCGTCGGTAAGAACAACATTGCCGCCTTCCATGGTCGCCGTCAGCTTGGCACCGTTCACGGTGGTGATTTCATAGCCGTCTTCACCGGCGCCCTCGATTGCCTGCGTCAGTTCGCTGGCAGGCGTTGCGCCTTCGACTACATGGTATGTGAGAATACCGGTCAGGTCCGACTTGCCAGCCGGGCTGAGCAGTTCGTCACGGGTCGCCTTGGGCACCTTTTCAAACGCAGCATTGGTCGGTGCGAATACCGTGTAGGGTCCGTCACCCGAGAGGGTTGCACCAAGATCGGCGGCCGTGACGGCCGAGACCAGCATGGAGAAATCCGGGTTGCCCTGAGCGACTTCCACGATGGTGCCGGGTTCGGTGGTGGTGTCGTTGGCCATCTGATCCGCAGCGGCGGCATCAGTGTCCATGGCCGAATTGTCGGCAGGTTCTTCGGCGCAGGCGGCGATGGCGAGCGATGCGGCCGAGGCGAGTGCTATTGCGAGCTTATTCATATCCGGGTCCCTTTTCTATTGGTTCCGAGAACGTATTGGCCGGCGGTGCCGACCTTATCGTCGCTCCATCCAACGAGCGCTGCGGCTGAATGTGCCCAAATGCTGCCACAATGTGGCGAGCCGGTGCACCGACGCGACGAATGACATGTGGCCACTCGCACTGTCGGTGCACGGGCGCGCGCTGTTACATCACCTTTTCGGGGCGCGCCTCGTGCCGGTGCTTCGCTTCCTTGCCGAACAGGCGGGTGAGGCGCTGGGCCATGGTGCTGGCCGCCTTGCGCGCAGCGGCATCCACGGAAGAGCCATGCTCGGTCACACCGATCGGCTTGCCGCCACGGGGGCGCGCTTCGATGGTGCAGCCCTTGTCGTCATTGCCATGGGTGTGATGGTGTTCGTTGTGGACGTGCACTTCGAGGCGGGTGAGGCGTTCTTCGAACCGCGTCAGTTTTTCGCGCACCTGAGCTTCGATTCGCTCGGCTACGTCGTCCGTGCCCATGACGCTGCTGTCCGAATTGAACTGGAATTGCATGGCGTTGTCTCTCCTTTTGCATGCTTGTCTATTCAACGCCCGGCAGGCGCATTCCGGTCCGCGTTTTCGACGCGAATGAGCAACTTTCCGACGGGTTCAGCGCAGCGGTGAGAGGAGACATGGACCGGGTGTTACACAGTCCAGGGAGAAAAACTTTGTCGGCTTGTGCGAACAGGCGTCGGCTTATGGGTCCGCAGCGTCAGCTTCATGCATTATCATGTCAGCTTGTTCGGCCCGCATGTCGGCTTGCGCGGCCAGCATGTCGGCATAGGCCCCGGATATGTCAGCTTGCGAGGGGGCTGCGCGCAGATAGTCGAGCGCGGCAAGGCCCGGCCCTTCCCAGCGCGAGCGAGCAGCCTGCAGACGCTGCTTGCTGGCAGCCGCGCGGGCCCGCAACCCCATGCGCCGGGCCCCTTCGAACGCTTCGCGGAATTTCGGGCCGTCGAGCCGGGCGCGCAGCGCATAGGCCGACTGCCGGCTCATCCCCACGGCCTGCGCCGCCTCCGCCACGCGCCCGCATTGTTCGAGCGCGAGAAGGAAGGCCTTCACCTTGGGCACGGTCCAGCGATAATCGGCATTGCACTGCCGCACCCGCCTGCTCGGGCGGGCGGGAGAGGAAGGTGGCGCGTCGGTTTCATCGGTCATCCGGCAGGATGAGCCACAAAACCGGGTGTGTAGGAAAATGTTTTCGTATCAGCCGGGCGTGCGCACAAGCATCAGGCTGCCGAGATCCACACGGTCGCTGCCCGCTGTTGGCGTGACGGGGGTATTGGTATCGGTGATCCAGAGGAGCTGGCCCGAGCCATCTTCGATCCGCACGCGGGCGGTCGTGCGCACGGCACCCTGCAAGGCGTCGCGCGGCACCTCCACGCTGAAGGGCAACGGCACCTGACGCCCATTGGTGGGCATGATTTCTTCGGCCAGAACCGTGGCGGGCGCATCGGCGCGCGAGACATCTTCGATCCGCACGGACATCACCGCCTGCGGCGGCAGGGCGATGCGTTCGCGATAGGTGGCTTCGCCCGAAACCGTCACCACATCGGCGCTGGAGGGCACGGTGGCACAGGCCGCCAGAGGGATGGCGAGTGCGGCGGCGAGGGGTGCGAGGATCTTCATTTCCAGCAAACGCCGGTATGCGCGCCTGCGTTCCCGGCACCACGCCGTCCGGGCGGAACGCGGGGACGCGACGAGCATTGGACACATGACAAAAGTGAAAGGAACCGTTCATGAAACTGCCCAAGCCAATCCTTTTGAGCATCGTCGGCGCCACTGCCCTGACGGCCGCCTGCGGCGAAACGCCGGCCGAACAGCAAGCCGACACCATGGACGACCAGATCGAAATGGAAGCCGACCGTAGCGCGGTAGCCGCCGGCACGGACGAGGCGGCGCTGGGCATGACCGAAGCACAATTGCTGGACGCCGATCTGGTGACTGCCGACGGTACCGATCTGGGCGATGTCGCGCTGGTTCGCCGCGACGACAATGGCACCGTGACCGGGCTGGTTATCGAACTGGAAGACACCGATCCCGACCGCTGGGTCGAAATCCCGATGGACGGCTTGACCCTGCGCGGCAATGCCACCGACGGCGATGTCCAGACATCCATGACCGCCGCCGATCTGGCGGCCCTGCCCGACGCCGACATGAGCGCTGTCAACAACACGACGATGTAAGCGCAGCGCAATTTTCCGTTTTTTGCGAAGGCCCGTCCCGGAGCGATCCGGGGCGGGCTTTTCGGTGTGGGGGTGCCCCTTCCTGCGATCCGGTTATGACGGAGCGACTGTGCGCGCGGCCCGGATATGCTATTGCCGGGGCAGGAGGGGCCGGGATGATCGAGCAACTTGCGATTGCGACGGGCATGGTGCTGGCAACGGTGGCGATCCATGGGGGCGGCCTGGTGCTGCTGAACCGGCTGCTGCGGATCGAACAGCGCGAGGAACGGCAGGAACACCTTTCGCCCGTGAGCCTGCCGGGCATGATATTCACCTTTGCGCTGGTGATGGGCCTGTTCGCGATCCACGGCGTCGAGATCTGGCTGTATGCCCTGCTCTACTGGCTGACGGGCGCGCTGCCGGACCTGCACATATCGGTGTATTTCAGCACCATCACCTATGCCACGATCGGTTATGACGACGAGGGGCTGGAGCGGGCGTGGCAACTGGTCGCCGCGATCGAGGGGATCAACGGGATCCTGCTGCTCGGCTGGTCGACGGCATTCTTCGTATCGCTGATGGCCCGGATGGGGCGGCGCTAGGCCATCCCTGCATTCGCCGGGCCGAACCGCGGCAGGGGGTCGGTTTCCCGGCGCCTGCCGAATTGATGCAGGCGATTGCGGGAAAGAGCGTAGGGTGCGCGCGGGGCATGCCGCCCCGACTGGAAACGATCATGGCCAAAGGCCAAGCAAAGAAGAGCCGAGAAGCGCGCAAGCCGAAGAAGGAAAAGATCAAGACCAACGCGTCCCAACCATCGCAGAAGCCGGGTGCGATCAAGGGCCTGGAGAATATGAAGAACAGCTGAGGCTGCGGCACGCCTTGAAGCGCCCGAATTATGCGCGGGCGGCATGCGGTGCTAAGGCGGCACCGATGCCCGCGCCCCAATCCCCCGATCGACCCGGCCCCGACGATACCGGCGATATGCCGGCAACCATCCTGATCGATGCCGACGCCTGCCCGGTGAAAGACGAGATCTATCGCGTGGCCGAGCGCCATAGCGCGCATGTGCGCGTGGTGAGCAACGATATCTTTCGCGTGCCGGTGAGCGAGCGTATAAAGCGCGTGGTGGTGAGCGATGGTTTCGACGCGGCGGACGACTGGATTGCCGACAATGCGAGCCCAAGCACCGTGGTGATCACGGCGGATATACTGCTGGCCGAGCGCTGCCTGAAAGAAGGGGCGCAGGTGCTGGCCCACAACGGCAAGCCGTTCGATGCCGCCAGTATCGGCGGTGCGGTGGCCACGCGCGCGATCATGGCGGATCTGCGCGCCGGAATGGACGGGATCGGGGGCGGCCCGCCGCCCTTCAGCAAGACCGACCGTTCGCGTTTCCTGCAGGCGCTGGACAAGGTGCTGACCGCGATGGCCCGCAAGGGCTGAACAGGCTTAGCCCGATTTCTTGGCCTTATGCGCGGCAATCGCTTCGTCGATCGCGGCGATCCGTTGCCGCTCGGGCGTGTCCTTGGCCAGCCCCTTGAGGCGACAGGTCGCCCAGAGCTGGCGGCGTTCGGATTCGAGATTCTTGAGATAGAGATCGGCCATGCCGGTGCCTATGGGCGCATCGGTGCGCGCTGGCCAGTGGGGCGTGCGGCGATCATTCCTCGTCGCTGCGCCGCCCGTCGCGTTCCTTGGCGACACCTTTGAACGGCTCGCCATCCGATTTGACGTCCATGAACTGCCCCGCCTCGGCCGAGCCGTCCTCCCGATTGCGCTTGGTCCATTTGCCCGTCGCGGTGTTCTTCACCTGACTGCGATCGTCGACCGAGCCGATGCGGTGTTCGTCACCTGTATTGCGTGCCATTGTTGGCCTCCTTTGAAAGACCAACGGGCGGGGATTCCGGGGTGTTCCGAAGAAGTTCCGTTCGTTCTCGCCACCCGCACCATTATGGAAGACCTGCGCGCCGGGATGGACGGAATGGGCGGAGGCCCACCGCTGTTCAGCAAGGCGGACCGGTCGCGTGTCTTGCAGGCGCTCGACCGGGTCCTGGTGGGGATGGTGCGAGTGGATTAGACTAGCCGCCGTTCACGATCATAAATGATCTTGGTACCCTAGAATTTTTGCCAGAAATGACCGAGTTGAATTAGCCGTTGCGTCAACGTCGAACCAATGCTTGATTAACCGATACTCTTGATCCGGATCATCGGTATCAAGCGCTGCTATTAGCTCGGATGCGTTTCTTTTTGCCTCAAGGGCAGCCGCGACCACTTGTGCATCGAAACTCCATCCTAGGACTGTAATTAATGTGGAAAACCGTTGATCCAGGTCCTGAATAGCGGCTTTAATCTGGTCCTTGTGCTTGAGGATCATCTCGCGAAGAGCCTGCCGATCTTCAGGTGAAAATGCCGTCGGTTCGCGATTGGCTTCACCGAACTCATCAAGCATGGAGCCAAACTTCGTGCTACCGAACTTGGCGTGTGCAATTCCGACGAAGTAGTCGTTGTGCAATCGGTTGACTGCCGTTTCAATCAAAAGTGCAAGGGGTAGGGCCGCAATTTTTCGCGAGTTTTTATCAATGTAAAAATTGATGACAAAGAGGCCCACCGCAAGGCCTCCAAAAGTCCCAAAAAGCGATATAAGAAGTTCACGGTAGAACCCTGCCGTGTACCAGCCTCCAGCGACACAAACTACGGCTAAAACCAAGGAGAGCCACGCGAAGCGTATTGGCACATTGTTCACGAGACTACCCATTGACCCCCCGAGGCTACACCGAAACTCCCAAAGCGAAGGCAATGTGCTGCATTCGATCAGTTATTTCTCACGCAGAAATATGATTGTTGCGTTGCTAGGCCGGGTAGGTCCGAGGGGCAATATCGGAATTGCTCTCCCGTAGGTTTCGATCCGAGAAAAGCCGTGTGACTTCAGACGCGACGTACTGCGCCCCCATCAAGATATGGCCAGTGGTCGTGCGGTCTGGCTGTACTCCTGCGTATCTGCTCTTAACGTAATCAGGGAACAGTGTGACAACCCGTATCACGCGGTCTAGGTCGAAGTTTGTCTCCAGTAAACCAAGTTTCGCCGCTGCTTTTCTTTGATTATGGCCAAGCGCCTTGAGTTCGCCATCCGATAGCCCAAGCGCGGCGAGGCCTGCTTTGATGGCAAGCTCACTCCCAAGCAGGGCGCTCTGGACTGTTCCGCGATAGTCGTATGCGCCTGTCGCTGTAGCTGCTGCGGCTTCCAACTGAACGTGAGATCTAAAGATAAGCGATTGCCCACGTGGATCGAGCGCTCGGCCATGACCAAACTCCATATAACCGTAGCCGAAATCCAGCAAGTCAACTGCCTGATCAGCAAGCCGTGCCTCGTCGTCAGGCGACTCGCCCAACCAAATCTTCTGATAGTCCGATAGATCAATCATCTTGAAGAAATCGATCATCGGGGCGCCGAATATCATTGGCACTGAGAGCCGACAAAAAAGGTCCCGAAAAAGAAAGGCTCCCAAATGGATTCCGCCATCTCGCTGGTCCTCCTTTCGAAAAAGCAAGTTGTTGGCGGCGTGGATTCTCCGCACAATTGGGGGAGCGTTTTCTCCAACCAGAACCACGCCATCGATATTTAACATCTGTAAGGCTCGCAGAACATTTTTGAAGGCGCGCTGCTTCGGCTCCTCGCCTTGCCGTAATCCCTCGTCGTCAGCCTTGTGAACGACGTGCTTTATCTCTTTGTCGCTGATTTCTGCGTGCTCGTCAGGCGCCTGAAGACTACCGTGACAATGCTTTAGCCTCCGCCCGCTTCCACAGGGACATGGATCGTTTCGCGCTTGCACCTTGTTGATCAATCCCTCTCTCTACCGCCAACGCCGATGTATAGCTCGCGCCCGGTCTCTTCGTACACGCGGCTCATCTCTTCCATCCCCTCGCGCGCTTCCTCGGCCTCTTCGGGTGAGGTCTCGCGCTTGATGTTCTCGCTCGCCAGATAGCTCTCCGAGTTCTGCTTCGCGGCAAAATCCCGCACTTCCTGCGTGATCTTCATCGAGCAGAACTTGGGGCCGCACATGGAGCAGAAATGGGCAGTCTTGGCGCCTTCTGCGGGGAGGGTCTGGTCGTGATATTGCTCGGCCGTGTCGGGGTCGAGGCTGAGGTTGAACTGGTCGCGCCAGCGGAATTCGAACCGGGCCTTGGAGAGCGCATCGTCGCGGACCTTGGCTGCCGGGTGGCCCTTGGCAAGGTCCGCGGCGTGGGCGGCGAGCTTGTAGGTCACCACGCCCACCTTCACATCGTCGCGGTCGGGCAGACCGAGGTGTTCCTTGGGCGTGACGTAGCAGAGCATCGCGGTGCCGTACCAGCCGATTTGCGCCGCGCCGATGCCGCTGGTGATGTGGTCGTAACCCGGCGCGATATCGGTGACGAGCGGGCCCAATGTGTAGAAGGGAGCTTCACCGCAGGCTTCGAGCTGCTTGTCCATGTTCTCCTTGATCTTGTGCATCGGCACGTGGCCGGGGCCTTCGATCATCACCTGCACGTCTTGCGCCCAGGCGCGCCTGGTGAGTTCGCCTAGCGTGTAGAGCTCGGCGAACTGCGCTTCGTCGTTGGCGTCGGCGATGGAGCCGGGGCGCAGGCCGTCGCCCAGCGAATAGGCGATGTCATAGGCCTTCATGATCTCGGTGATCTCGTCGAAGCGTTCGTAGAGGAAGCTTTCCTTGTGATGCGCGAGGCACCATTTCGCCATGATCGAGCCGCCGCGGCTGACGATGCCGGTGACGCGCTTGGCAGTCATGGGCACATAGGGCAGGCGCACGCCGGCGTGGATGGTGAAATAGTCGACGCCCTGTTCGGCCTGCTCGATCAGCGTGTCGCGGAAGATTTCCCAGGTCAGATCCTCGGCAATGCCGCCGACTTTTTCGAGCGCCTGATAGATCGGCACGGTGCCGATGGGGACGGGCGAGTTGCGGATGATCCATTCGCGCGTGTCGTGAATGTTGCGACCCGTCGAGAGGTCCATCACCGTGTCCGCGCCCCAGCGGATCGACCAGACCATCTTGTCGACTTCGTTGGCGACATCCGACGCGACGGCGGAGTTGCCGATATTGGCGTTGATCTTGACGAGGAAGTTGCGCCCGATGGCCATGGGCTCCGTTTCGGGGTGGTTGATGTTGTTGGGGATGATCGCGCGGCCGCGGGCGACCTCGTCGCGCACGAATTCCGGCGTGACGTAATCGGGCAGGCTGGCGCCCCAGGGCTGGCCGTCATTGCGCGCCTCGAGACGGGCGGCCTCATCGCGCAGCATGGCGCGGCCGAGGTTCTCGCGTTCCGCCACATACTCCATTTCGGGTGTGACGATGCCGCGGCGGGCATAGTGCATCTGGCTGACGTTCATGCCGGGTTTCGCGCGCAGGACCTTCTTCGCGACATTGGGGAAGGCCGGGACGCCGCCGGAGCGGTCGGGGCCAAGCTGGCCATTGTCTTCCGGCTTCACTTCGCGGGCGGCGTATTCCTCGACATCGCCGCGGGCCACGATCCATTCGCGGCGCTTCTGTTCGAGCCCTGCGCGAATATCGATGGTGGCGGCAGGATCGGTATAGGGGCCGGAGGTGTCGTAGACGCGGATGCTGGGTTCGCCGCCTTCGAGGTCGATTTCCCGCATGGCGACTCGCACGCCGCTGCCGCTTTGCGCGCCGACATGGACCTTGCGGCTGCCACGGATCGGGCCGGTGGTGACGCCGATGTCGAATTTGCTGTTGATGTCGGCCATGCGCTTGCTCTCCTCGAGGCGGAGAAAGAGCGGAATTCCGTTGCCGCTCCACTCCCTCCGCCGATGCTAATCGGTTCAGGTTCAACGGGTCGCAGGGCGTGACACCTGCCTCTCAGCCAACACTGGCTCCCCGGGGATGTGCGCGAGTGTAGGGGCCTGCGCGCCGGCACGCAATAGGACCGGTCACGCGCGGGTGCCGCGGAAAGGCTTCTACGTTATTTACCGTAGTTTAAGCGCGCCCGGGTTATTGGCGCGGCGTCGTGATTTGCCAGCGTGTCGCTTTTGCGGGTGTAGCCCGCCCCCTTGCCCGGCGCGCCAGGGAGTGGATCGCTGCGCTCTGCGTCATGATCGCCGCAGTCATGCTGCTGGCCCCGCAGGACGCCAGTGCGCAGGATTGTTCGCGAGCCGGTGCGCGCGGGGCGGCGCCGTCGTCGTGGCAGACCTACTGCTGGCTCAACATGAGCAATTACAGCGATGCGCAGGCGCGTTCCACCGGGCAGCCGATGAGCTATGTTCTGCCGGATGGATCGCGCCTGACGTTCCGCCTCCAGGTCGCCGTTACGCCGACCGCCACCGGCACCGCGCTGGTCAGCGCGGCCGCGCCGAGCTGGACCGGGGCGGCGGTGGGCAACAGCAGCTTCCTGAACATTCCGGGACGCCCGATCCTCTATCAAGCGACGAATGGTACCGTAACGACGCTGACGCTGACCAATATCGCCATCATTCCCCCCGGCGGGGTGTCGCAGGCCAACCAGTATGCTTTCGTAGTGGCCGATGCGGAATCGACCGACAATTCGGAATACCAGCAATATACGACGAACGGCGGCGCCTGGCAGTTGCTCGACCGCGTGGCACCGCGCAGCGGTACGCAATATCCGGTCAGCACCGGGATCAACACAACCACTTTCCGCACCGCCGGTGGAGGCCAGACAGGAAATGTGGGCGCGTATATCGTCAGTTCGCTGAACCCCACCTCGGTGACCATCACGATGCAAGGGTCCGGTCTGCAGGGCGTGATGCTGGCGATCCGGTTCGCCTCGATCACCTTGAGCAAGACGATCGCCGGGACGCGGATCGCAGACAACGACCAGTTCCGCTTCGTGATCGAATCCCAGAACGGCGCGACCACCTATGCGTCGGGACAGACGAGCGGAACCGATCTCGGGCCGTTTCCGGCCGCGGTCTTCTCCTCGACATCCGGCGTGCCGCTCGTGCTTCGCGAAGCCATGGTGGCGGGCAGCACCAGTGCGCTGGCCGATTATCGTGCCAGCTTGACCTGCACCAACATCAACAGTGGTTCGACCACGAGCCTGCCCCGCGACGTGGGGACGAACAGTTACAATTTCGGCACGTTGCAGTTCGGCGATTTCGTCGATTGCGTTTTTACCAACACGCCGCTGCCACGTCTGCAGTTGCGCACGGCGATCGCCGCGCCCGGCCGGATTTTCGGCACCGATCAGTTCACCTTGGCAATCCGCAATCAGACGGCAAATACCGAGCTGGCGAGCTTTACCACGACCGGAACGGGAACAACGGCCACGCCCGCGGCCACAGGCCTGCTGGGCGCGATTGCCGGTAATTCCTATCAGCTTTCGGAAACCGCCAACGGTTCGACCATGCTGGCCCGTTATTCTCCGACGCTGGGATGCACCAACCGCAATGCGACATCGACGACGGCGCTGCCCGCGGGAGGCGCGACGGGAACGCTGACCCCGCAACTTGGGGATGTGATCACGTGCACGATCACGAACACCCGGTCCGCGGCACGGCCGATCCTTTCGGTCGACAAGACGTCGCGCATCGTGTCCGACCCCACCGGCAGCGCCAATCCAAAGGCGATCCCCGGGGCAGTGATCGAATATACGGTGACGGTCACCAATTCGGGCGATGCGCCAACGGACGCGTCCACCCTGCGGCTCGTCGATATACCCTCTGCCGCATTGGCGTGGCGGACGGATTTCCCACCGGTCTTTATCGATGGCGCGACGGTAAGCGGACTTGCGTTCAACGGCGCAAGCAACGTCGCCTATTCCAACCAGCCCGGCGGGACCGTCACCGGTTATTCCCCGCTAGCACCCTTCGATCCTGCCGTGACCGGCATCCGTTTCTCCCCCTCTGGCACGCTGCGGGCATCGAACGGAACTGCGCATCCCAGTTTCACCCTGCGATACAGGATGGTCATCGAATGATCGCACATTACCCTCGTCGATATGCGGGTTGAAGCGAATACGCTCATGCTCCGAATAAACGAAAGACTTATCTGCGAATGATTCTCATTAGCCTTGACTCTTGCAATTAATTCGCAGTAGCAGGCCCTCATATTCGAACGTGAGGGTTTACAATGCGAATGTTGAAGTCCGCCGTGCTGTGCGCAACGGCGCTTGTCCCGGTCCCAGCGCTGGCCAACGTTGCCGAAGAGAGCGAACAGCGCACCATCATCGTGACCGGTGCGCGCGATCAAGGTACGACTGCCACGAAGACGGACACGCCGATCATCGAAACGCCGCAGCCGATAACGGTTATCGATGACGAACTGTATCTGGCGCAGGGCGCAGTAAGTATCGGCGACACGCTGAACTATGTTTCCGGCGTGACGGCCAATCCGTATGGCCCCGACAGCCGTGTCGATGGCGCTTTGGTGCGCGGGATCAACGCGCTGCAGTTCCGCGACGGTATGCGGGACATTTTCAGCTATTACGCCAGCATCCGTTCCGACCCGTATAATTTCGACCAGGTCGAACTGGTGCGCGGCCCGGCGTCGGTCCTGTTCGGTCAGGGCGCGCTGGGCGGGATCATCAATCTCGTATCCAAGCGTCCGGAATTTGAAGCCGGGGGAGAGGTTTCACTGCGGTACGGTTCGTTCGACCGCAAGGAAGCGCTGGTCGATGTAACCGGCCCCGTGAGCGATACGGTTGCAGCCCGGATCGTCGCGCGGGTTCGCGATGCCGATACGCAGACCGATTACGTGCCGGATGACCGGATCCTGTTCGCGCCGTCCATCACCTTCCAGCCGACATCCGACACCGAACTCACCCTGATCGGCCTTTACCAGGAAGACGACAGCGGTTCGACGTCGCAGTTCCTGCCGCTGGTCGGCACGATCCTGCCCAATCCCAACGGGCAGCTTCCCAACGACCTGTTTGTCGGCAAACCAGGATGGGACCGGTACGACGGCCGACTGCTGCAGGGGACCGCGCTGCTTGAGCATCGCTTCGGCGATGGTGTCCAGGTCAATCTGAAAGCCAGGTATATCGACAGCGACCTGACGTATTTCACGCATTATCCCGATAGCTATACCAACCCGGCAAACCCCTTCGTCCTGCTCGACCCGGCAACCGGCCAACCGGTACTCGACGACGAAGGCGGCTTCGTGCCCGATCCCGAACAGCGCACGATGCGACTGTATGCGGACGGAACCCTCGCCCGGATGGAAATCTTCTCCACCGACAATAACGTGCAGTTCGATTTCGCTACGGGAGCGGGCATCGAGCACATGGTATTGGCGGGCGTCGATTACAGCACCAATTCGGTTTACAAGACCGGCGGCTTCGCCACTGAAGTGTTCGATATCTACGATATCGATTACGGTGCCCTGTCCGACTTTGGTGGCGGCCTGCCGAGCCCTGCCTATGTCGCCGAAGATGTCGATCAGGATCAGGTGGGCATTTACCTTCAGGACCAGATCCGCTTTGCCGACCGGGTGTCGATCGTACTTGGCGCGCGGCGTGACTGGACCAGCGCCAGAAGCATGGGCGGCCCTGCACGGCGCGATTCTGCAACGACGTTCCGGGCAGGTATAATCGGCGAAGTGGTCGAGGGCGTTTCGCCCTTCTTCAGTTATACCGAAAGCTTCGAGCCCATCGCAGGTACAGCCAGCGACGGAAGCGCCTTCATTCCCAAGACAGGGCGCCAGTTCGAGGCGGGCATCAAATTCCACCCGACCGATGCCGTGCTGATCACGGTGACCGGGTACGACATCCGGGAAAGCAATCGTCCCGTTTCGGATGACAGCACCCCAGACCCCTTCGACCAGATCCAGATCGGCAAGCTTAATTCCAGAGGCATAGAGTTCGAAAGCAGCGCGTCGTTGCCCGGCGAGCTGACCGTCATCGCCAATGCGAGCTATAACGAGGCCGAAGTAGCCGGCACCGATCGCCAGATCGATAATGTGCCCAAGGTCAACGCATCGCTCTGGACGACGAAGGGTTTTGCGCTGGGGGATGACGTCTCGCTGCTGCTGGGCGCAGGCGTGCGCCATGTCGGCAAGAACCGATCCTTCGGACCGGCTTTTCCGGACGGCATCGTCACGCCGTCTTTCACCCTGGTCGATGCGTTGGCCGAAGTCGCATTCGCGAACTGGAGCGTGGCCATCAACGCGACCAATCTGTTCGACAAAAGCTATTATTCGGCCTGCCTCGCACGCGGCGACTGCTTCGTCGGCAGCGAACGCAATGTGATGGGCACCGTGAGCTACCGCTTCTGATGGCGGGGGACGTGCTCATTCTCGCAGGCGCCGGGTCTGCCATCCTCGGCATCGCGATATTGCGATACTCCTGGCGCCGCACAGGTCGATCTGTCCCGCACAACACCGCCGGGTGGTTTTTGCTCGCCGTCGGTGCCGCTGGCGGATGGAGCGGCGCAGGAGCGTGGGGTCTGACCGTGATAATGCTGGTTGGGACGGCCGCAGCCTGCATCGCACTGGCCCCTGGCGCCTTTGAAATGCCCAAGGCTTCGCGGCGAGCAAGGGCTGTGGCAAACGGGGCGAGCAGCGCCGAAGCCGGGGATTGGCGCCGCGGCCTGACGACTTTCACGCTGACGGGACCAGCGGCATTAGTCGTCACAATCGCCATCGCCCTTGCCGCACGCGATCTGGCCATGCGCTGGCCGGTGGCAGAAGCCGATGGCAATGTCATGGTACTCGGCCTTGTTCCGCTCGTCTGGCCGTTGCTTAGCTTCGCGATGCTGATGAGCACGAAGCGCACATCGCAGATCGCCATGCTGACCATCCCGCTCATCCTGTCGCTCGTTCCGCTTATCCTGCTGGGAGGCCGCTCGTGAAACCACTCTTCGCCAAGCAAACCGTTCGCAAAGGGGTTTCCGCCCATTCCGCCATCGGCCTCGTCTGCTGCGCGCTGCTCTACCTGATCTGCGTGACCGGCACGGCCATCGTGCTGTTCGAGGAAATCCAGCGGTTTGAACAGCCGGGTGCGCCCGAAATGGACCGGATCGCACCGCAAGCGGTCGATGCGGGTATCGCCAATGTCGTGGCAGCCGAGGAAGGCGCGACACCGACCACCCATCTTTACGTACACATGCCGACGGAGGCGCTGCCCCGGACCACGATCACCACGGACACGCAGGCCTTTCATATCGATGCGCAGGGCGCGATTGCCGTGCCGGAAGAAAACGCCTGGGCGGAGTTCCTGCTGGCCTTGCATTACCGGCTCAACCTGCCGGCCGTCTGGGGCATGAGCCTGGTGGGACTGTTCGGCGCAATGATCGTGGCGCTGGCTGTCAGCGGGATCGTGGCGCACCCGCGCATTTTCCGCGATGCGTTTCGTCTGCGCGCACGGCGTAACGATGAAGTGTCCACGCTCGACTGGCATAACAGGTTGGCGGTGTGGACCCTGCCTTTTGCACTAGCGATTGCTCTGACGGGGGCGATGATCGGGCTGTTCTACATCTCGGGCTACAGCCTGGCAGCAGCGGACTATGACGGGGATAGCGAGGCTGCGATTGCGCCTGTTTTCGGAACGGAACCGGACGAGGACGCGGCAGCAGCGCCCCTGCCCAAGGTGACGCCCGCCCTGGACTATATGGCCCGCAACTATCCCGAGGTCCGCGTTTCCTATGCCATCCTGCACGATCCCGGCACGCGCGGGCAGCATGTGCAGATTGTCGGCGTACATGGCCAACGCCTGATCTTCGGCGAATATTACGCGTTCGGAGCGGACGGCACATTCAATGGCACCGCCGGATTGGCGGACGGGACGCTCGGCCAGCAGATCGCGGCGTCAATCTATAATCTGCATTTCGGGAATTTCGGCGGCCTGCCGGTAAAGCTGGCCTATATCGTGTTCGGGATCGCGCTCACCATCGTGGTGTCGACGGGCACCTTCATCTGGTTGAACAAGCAGGACCGGAAGGGCAGCCCGCGCCCGTCCATCAGGGCAAGCTGGTGGGGGATCACGATCGGCATGCCGCTGGGTATCCTGGCGACGCTGGCTGCGCGCATGACGACGGGCAATGAAGCGCCCTTCGTGGCCATATTCTGGATCGTGACGCTGGCGGCGGTGGCGATCGCGCTGATGGCATCGCGCAGATCGACAATCGTCAAGGCAAAGCCCGCTGTGCCGGAATTTGCCCCCTAGCCCACGATCGGTATAGCGGTCCCATACGTTTCAGGAGGATTGCACACACATGACTTTTCGCGCGCCGTTAACTGCGGGCATTCTGCTCGCCACCGCCTCGCTCGCCGCGCAGGCACAGGCCCGGCCAATGACGCCGGAAGATGTCGCCCGGTTGGAAAGCGTGGGCACGATTGCCGTGTCGTCCGATGGCAGCCGCATCGCCTATACCACCGCGAGCCTGCCCGATGTGACCGACGGCGAAGAGAACGGTTCCACCGAGGAGCGCCTCAATCTCGCTTATGGCCCCAACAATGCGCGCGCCTTCCTGCCCGAAGACATCGACGTGTCGGGCATTTCCTTCTCGCCCGATGGCCGGATGATCAGCTTCGTCTGGGCGGACGAGGACGAAAAGTCTGCCGTATGGGGCATCCCGGTCGATGGCGGCGGGCAGCGCAAACTTGCTGCGGTGGATGGCGCCGGCGTGCGTTCCTATGCCTGGTCACCCGACGGCACGACAATCTGGATGCTCGCCGGAGCAGAGGAAGACAAGGCGCGCGACAAGCAGTCCAAGGCCGGCTTCAATGCGATCGTCTACGAAGAGGAAGCGAAGCTGACGCGCCTGTTCTCGGCCCGCGTGGGCGAAACGCTCGATACCGATCCGAAAGCCGTGACGATCCCCGGCTATGTCAGCGCATTCCGCGTTGCGCCCGATGGCCGCCATGCCGTGGTCGACAGCGCGCCTACTCCGCAGATCGACGATGCCTATACCTCGAAGCGCGCGCATATCCTCGACCTGACAAGCGGCAAGGTGCTGCGCGTGGTCGAAACGCCAGGCAAACTGGGCGATATCGAGATTTCTCCGGACGGGACGCAGCTTTCGATGATTGCCGGGGTCGATATGAACGATCCTGCTGAGACGACGCTGCACTTGGTCGACATGGCGACCGGGCAGTACCGCGCGCTCAACGCCGGTGCGCCCGAAGCCGCGGTCGACGCCGAATGGCTTGCCGACGGGCGGCTGGCGGCAGTGATCCACAAGGGCGCACAGAGCGCCCTGCGGATCTATAATGCCGACGGTTCGGTCGCCGCGGAACACGACGGGGGCGAGCTTATCCTGTCGAGCATCCAGGCTGGCGGAAACACCATCGCGGTCGAAGCGAGCAGCCCGCGGCATCCGACCGAGCTCTTCGTCTGGAAGGACGACGGCTTCCAGCGCTGGACCACCCATAACGATTGGCTGAAGGACATCGACTTCGGCAAGCAGCGCGCCTTCACCTATACCGCGCGTGATGGTCAGGAAGTCGAAGGCGTTCTGATCGAACCCGTGGGCGGGGCCAAGCGCGGTGGGGCGCCCCTGATCCTTAACGTCCATGGCGGCCCGGAAGCACATGACAGCAATGGCTGGCAGACCGCCTATTCGAAGCCGGGACAGGTTGCCGCTGGACAGGGTTATGCCGTGTTCCTCCCCAATTATCGCGGCTCCACCGGCTACGGCACGGCTTTTTCCAAGCAGCACACCGGCAATTACACCGATCCGGAATTCACCGATCTGGTCGATGCCAAGCGCGCCCTAGTCGACGCGGGAATAGCCGATCCGGACCGTACCGGCATCACCGGCGGATCGTATGGCGGCTATGCCACCGGCTGGGCCGCAACAGCACTGAGCGGCGAGTTCGCCGCCGGCGTCATGTTCGTGGGCATTTCCAACCAGGTCAGCAAGTTTGGAACGACCGACATCCCATACGAGATGTACAATGTGCATTCGGGCAAATGGCCGTGGGACGACTGGCAGGCCATGCTGGAGGTATCGCCGATCTACCATGTCGACAAGGCGAACACGCCGCTGCTGATCATGCACGGCGCCGAAGATACCCGCGTTGCCCCCAGCCAGAGCTACGAGCTTTATCGCAGCATGAAGGTGCGCAAGCCCGACGTGCCAGTGCGGCTCGTCCTGTTTCCGGGCGAAGGTCACGGCAATAGCAGGGCCGCCGCCCGGTACGATTATAACCTACGTATGATGCGTTGGTTCGACACCTATCTGAAGACGGGCGACCGGAAGGCGAAACTACCTGCCACCCGTCCCGATCTGCCTGCAGGCACGACCGGCACCGCCAGCGCGGACTGACGCCTGAGAGACCAAAAAGGGGGCCGGGCGACACTGGATCGCGCGGCCCCCCTTTTTTTACCACTGCACGATCAGGCTATTGGCCGCCGGCTGCGATCCATGCATCGATCTTGGCTTCCAGTACCGCGAGCGGGACGTTGCCGCTGTTGAGCACCTGATCGTGGAACCGGCGAATGTCGAAACCATCGCCTAGCGCCGCTTCGGCGCGAGCACGCAGTTCCTTGATTTTCAATTCGCCTATCTTGTAGCCAAGCGCCTGCCCCGGCATGGCGATGTAGCGAGCGACCTCGTTTTCCGCGTAATCGCGCGCACTGCCGTTCTCGACCATGTAATCGACCGCCTGCTGGCGGGTCCAGCCGAGGGCATGGATTCCGGTATCGACAACCAGCCGGACGGCGCGTTTCAGCTCGCCATCCTCCAGGGCCTGCAGCCGCTCCACCGGATCATCGTAGAGACCCAGTTCATACCCGAGGCTTTCGGCGTAAAGTGCCCATCCTTCGCCGAACGCGGTGTACCAGCCGTGCTTTAGCGTATCGGGCAGGTTCTCGTCTTCGATGGCGAACATGATCTGGTAGTGATGGCCGGGGTTGCCCTCGTGCATGTATAGCCGGACCGAGGGGCTCAGTTCGCGTTCGGCAGCGTTCCAGCCGCTGAAGTAGAAGGTGCCCGGGCGATCCCGCTCGGGGTCGCCCGGCTGATAGGACGCCGCGAGGAAGAACTGTTCGCGATAGGGTTCGTACGGTTCGATCCGCAGCGGTGTTTCGGGTCCGCTGAGGAACATCGGTCCGATCTTGCTGTCGACTTCCTTGGCGGTTTCGTACCAGGCTGCCTGCAGGGTGTCCTTCGTTTTGTAGATTTGCGGGCGACGTTCACCCCGCTCCGCAATCGTCTGCTCGCGCGCCTTGCTGATCCGCGCGACTTCAGACAGGCCGAGATCGTGAACCTCCTGCGCGGTTAGCGGCAGAGTAGTCATTTCGGCGATGCGATAATCATAAAAAGCGTCGCCGCCCGGCATGGCAGAAAGACCAACCGCATCGCGTGCCTTGGGCAGATAGGTATCTGCCAGATAAGCGCGCAGACGACGGATCGCCGGATAGAGCGTTTCATCGATCGACGCTGTCAAATCTGCACGAGCCTGCTCTTTCTGACCGTCGGTGAAACTTTCAGGCAGTGCCCGCAGAGGCGCATAATAGGCGTTCTCTTCGGCAGGCGTCGAAAGCTGTGTGTCGAGCTGTTCAATCATCATCTCGACCGTCAGTCGCGGCAGGGTGATGCCCTGTTCCAGCCCGTTATCGAACCGCGCGATGACGTCTTCCACCATTTGCCCGTAAGCCTCGTGCCGAGCGATATTGGCGGCGTAATCGCCCGGCGTCTTGAAAGGCATCACACCATCGGGGGCGGAAAACCCCGGATAATCGCCCTGAATGCCGGTGAAGTGATCCAGCGGCAGCGCCAAGCGGATTTTCAGGATTTCCGGCTGCAATCCGGCGAGCGTACGCTCACCGGCATAACGGAACGTGTCGTAGGCGATCTGGTCCTGTGCGCCCAGCGTGGATCGATCGATCGTTGCCAGTTCGGCCAACTCTGTTTCGGTTGCTACGCGGTCAGCCGCAAAGCTTGCCGGCGAAAAATCGCCGAGCTTGTCCGCATCCGAAAAATCGCCCCTGTAAAATGCGGATATGGGCGATCGGTCGAGTGCAGCGGCTTCGCTTCGGGCGAGAAGATCGCGCAGCTTCTGTCCTTCGCTGTGCTGAGCGGTTGGAGCCGTGCCAGGCTGGGCAAGCGCAGCCGGAGCCGCCACCGCAGTAACAGCGATGGCAAACGCGGAAGCGGCTGTCAGAGCGATGCGGTTCATGGCCGTTCGGGTCCCTTTCGCTGCGCTCACTGACCACCCCCGGCAATCCACGCGTCTATTTTGGATTCCAGCACCGGCAGCGGCATGTCGCCTGTATTGAGCACCTGCTCATGGAACCTGCGCACGTCGAAATTTTCGCCCAATGCGGCCTGCGCCTTGGCGCGCAGTTCCTTGATCTTCAGTTCACCCGTTTTGTAGGCGAGCGCTTGCGCGGGCATCACGATGTAGCGCGCCGTCTCGCTCTCGGCGAAATCGCGGGGTTGCCCGTTGGCAACCATATATTCGATCGCCTGATCGCGGCTCCAGCCGAGGGCGTGCATACCGGTATCGACAACCAGCCGCACGGCGCGCAGCAATTCACCGCCCTGAAGGGCGGCAAGGCGATCAACCGGATCGTCATACAGGCCAAGTTCGTAACCCAGGCTTTCGGCATACAGGCCCCAGCCTTCGCTGAAAGCGGTGAACCCGCCGTAGCGCATGAATTCGGGCAATTCCTCATTCTCGATAGCGAACATAGACTGGAAGTGATGGCCGGGATTGCCCTCGTGCATGTACAGCGCGATCGACGTGCCCAGCTTGCGCTCTGCGACATTGTAGCCGCTGAAATAGAAGGTGCCTGGCCGCGATCCGTCGGCTTTGCCAGCCATATAGCTGGCGGCAAGGTTGAACTTTTCACGGTAGGGTTCGTAAGGTTCGATCCGCAGTTCGGTCTTTGGAATGCGCAGGAACAGTTGGTTCATCAACGGATCGACCCGTTCGGCGACGTCATACCACGCGGCCTGCAAATCCGCCTTGCTGGTATAGGTTTCACCCGTACGCCCTGCGGCCTCCGCCTTCGCTTCCTCGATCGCAGCGTTGATGCGCGCGACTTCGGCGAGACCGGTGTCGTGGACCTGCTGCGCGGTCAGCGGGAGGGTCGTGTTATCCTCGATCCGATAGGCATAGTAAGCTTCGCCGCCGGGATTGTCGGTAGCAGCAATGCTTGTGCGCGCTTGCGGCAGATATTCGTTGGCCAGATAATTCCGCAGCTTCTTGAACGCAGGCATCAACGTGCCGGTAAGTACCTCGCGATGCTCCTTCGTCAGCCGTTCCTGTTCGGCCTGCGAAATGCTGTCGGGGAAATTTGCAACCGGAGACCAGTAGGGGCTTTCTTCGATCGGCGCATCGAGCTGAAGATCGAGTTGTTCGATCATCAATTCTACCGACATGCGCGGCAAAGTGATGCCCGATGCTGCGCCAGTCTTGAAGCGCGCGATCGCCTGATCGACGATCTTCGCCATTTCACGGTGACGGCTGAAATTGTTTTCGTAGTCCTCGACCGTGTCGTACGGCATCAGCGCGCCGGGCGCGGAAAAACGCGGGTAGAACACATGCATCCCGCGGAAATGATCGATCGGCAGCGCAAGCACGGTGGGCAGTATCTCGGGCGAGGTCATCGCCAGCGTCCGCTGTTGGGTGTATTCGAAGACATCATAGGCGATGCGATCGGTTTCGCTCAGTGCATCGCGGTCCACGGTCGCCAGTTCGGCCAGATTCGCCTCCGCAGCGGCGCGCTCTTCGGCGTAGCTGGCGGGAGAGAAATCTCCCAGCTTGTCCGCATCGGAAAAGTCCCCGCGAAAGAAGGCGGTAATGGGATTGCGATCGAGCGCTTCGGCTTCGCTGCGCTCGAAAAGTGCATGCAGTTTGGCAGCATCGTGTTCGCTGGCAGACATGCCGGCATGGTGCCCCGAATGATCCTGTGCGAAGGCAGGCACGGACACGGTGGCGCAAGCGATGGCGATCGCCGATGCGAGGCGGCTGAAATTACGGCTCATTGATGTAGCTCCCCAGATATGCGCCGGGAGGCTAGCTGCACTCGCTCCGGTAGCAAAGCCCTCTCGACCAACGGTCGGCAAGGGTCCGCGAAATACGTGGACCTATGCGCCCAGAATGCCGGGAAGCTGCAGGCCCTTTTCCCGCGCGCAATCGAGCGCATCCTCGTAGCCCGCATCGGCGTGTCGCATCACGCCGCTGGCCGGGTCGTTCCACAGCACGCGTTCGAGCCGGCGCGCGGCGTCTTCGGTCCCGTCGGCCACGATGACCATGCCCGCATGCTGCGAAAAGCCCATGCCGACCCCGCCCCCGTGATGCAGGCTGACCCAGGTCGCCCCGCTTGCCGTGTTGAGCAGCGCGTTGAGCAGCGGCCAGTCGCTGACCGCATCCGAGCCGTCCTTCATCGCTTCGGTTTCGCGGTTGGGGCTGGCGACGGATCCGCTGTCGAGATGGTCGCGACCGATCACCACCGGTGCTTTCAGCTCGCCGCTGGCGACCATCTCGTTGAACGCCATGCCCAGGCGGTGGCGGTCGCCCAGCCCGACCCAGCAGATCCGTGCCGGCAGGCCCTGGAAGGCGATCCGTTCGCGCGCCATGTCGAGCCAGTTGTGCAAGGCATGGTTGTCGGGCAGCAGTTCCTTCACCTTGGCGTCGGTCTTGTAGATGTCTTCCGGATCGCCCGACAGCGCGGCCCAGCGGAACGGGCCGATCCCGCGGCAGAACAGCGGGCGGATATAGGCAGGTACGAAGCCGGGGAAGGCGAAGGCATTTTCCAGCCCTTCCTCCAGCGCGACCTGCCGGATATTGTTGCCGTAATCGAGCGTCGGCACGCCCGCTTCCCAGAAGGCGATCATGGCTTCGACCTGTTTGCGCATGGATGCGCGCGCGGCCTTCTCCACCGCCTTGGGATCGCTTTCGCGTTTGGCGCGCCATTCGCCCATGGTCCAGCCTTCGGGCAGGTAGCCGTTGACCGGATCATGCGCGCTGGTCTGGTCGGTAACGATGTCGGGCCGCACCCCGCGCTTCACCAGTTCGGGGAAGATTTCGGCGGCGTTGCCCAGCAGGCCGACCGACTTCGCCTCGCCCGCGGCGGTCCAGCGCTCGATCAGGGCGAGCGCTTCGTCCAGGCTTTCGGCCTTCTCGTCGAGATAGCGCGTGCGCAGGCGGAAATCGATGCTCTCGGGATTGCATTCGACCGCCAGGCAGCAGGCCCCGGCCATCGCCGCGGCGAGCGGCTGCGCCCCGCCCATGCCGCCAAGCCCGCCGGTCAGGATCCACTTGCCCGTCAGATCGCCGCCATAATGCTGGCGGCCCGCCTCGACGAAGGTCTCGTAGGTGCCCTGAACGATGCCCTGCGTGCCGATGTAGATCCACGAACCGGCCGTCATTTGGCCGTACATCATCAGGCCCTTCCTATCGAGCTCGCTGAAATGGTCCCAGTTCGCCCAGTGCGGCACGATGTTCGAATTGGCGATCAGCACGCGCGGGGCATCGGCGTGCGTGCGGAACACGCCGACGGGCTTGCCCGACTGCACCAGCAGCGTCTCATCGTCCGCCAGGGTCTTGAGGCTCGAAAGGATCGCTTCGAAATCGCTCCAGCTGCGCGCCGCGCGGCCGATGCCGCCATAGACCACCAGCTCGTCAGGGTTTTCCGCCACCTCGCGATCGAGATTGTTCTGGATCATGCGGAACGGCGCCTCGGTCTGCCAGCTGCCGCAGGTGAGTTCCGGGCCCGTCGGCGCCTTGATGTCGCGGGCGTTGCGGCGGTCGATACTCATGCAAGGTCTCCGAATGTGCTCTGGATGCCGCCGAACACCGCGGCGAGCGTATCGCGCAGGCTGGCGGCCTTGTCGGGGGAATAGGCGAAGGGCGGTTCTTCCGCTTCGAGATAGGTCGATTGCGCGATTTCCATCTGGATCGCGTGGATCTTGCAGTCGGGCCGGCCGTAATGCCGCGTGGTCCAGCCGCCGCGAAACCGCCCGTTGACGACATGGCTGTAGGGCCCGTCGGCGCAGGCGTTCGCGACCGCCGCCTCGATCGCGGGATGGCAAGTAGCGCCATTGTCGGTGCCGATATTGAGATCGGGCAGCCGGCCTTCGAACAGGAACGGCAGGCGCGACTGGATCGAATGGCAATCGTAGAGCACGGCGAAACCGTGGAGGCCGCGCACCCGGTCCAGTTCGGCCTGCAGGGCGGCGTGGTAAGGGTGGTGGAACGCTTCGCGACGGCGCGCGATTTCGGCGCCGCCCGGTTCTTCGAGCCACAGGGGGTGGTTTTCGAAATCGACCATCGGGACCAGCCCGGTGGTGTTCTGCCCGGGATAAAGCGTCGCGCCATCGGGCGGGCGGTTGGCATCGATGACATAACGATTGAATTCGCCCCGCACGATCGTGGCATCGGGTACCAGGCCGTCGTAGAGCTGCGGAATGTGCCAGTCCGTATCGGCGAGCTTGCGACCCCGCGCGGTCAGGTTCGCCGCGATGTCCTGCGGCACGAAAGTGCCCGAATGCGGCTGGGCCAGCACGATCGGGCCATCGCCCAGGGTGACCGTGACCGGGTTCACCCGGCGAAATCCGCGATCGAGGAACAGGCAACGCCTTCGCTCAGGAGCCGGGAGCCCAGCAATTGCGCCATGGCCGCGATATCGGGTTCCATCAGCCGGTCTTCGGTAAGCGTGGGCGAGGCGTCGCGGATACGCGCGATGACCGCGCCCAGTGTGTCGCTGGTGGCGAGAGGCGCGCGAAACTCGACGCCCTGTGCTGCCGTCATCGCCTCGATCCCGACGATAGCGGCCAGATTGCCGTTCATCTCGATTAGACGGCGCGCGCCGTGGCAGGCCATGGACACATGGTCTTCCTGATTGGCGGACGTCGGGGTGGAATCGACCACGCGCGGATTGGCCAGCGCCTTGTTCTCGCTCATCAGCGCGGCGCTGGTGACCTCGGCGATCATCAGCCCCGACTGCAGGCCCGGCGATGGCGCCAGGAAGGCGGGCAGCCCGAAGCTCAAGGCCGGATCGACCAGCAGCGCGATGCGCCGCTGGGCGATGGCACCTATTTCCGAAACGGCGATGGCGATACCGTCGGCCGCCATGCCGACGGGTTCCGCGTGGAAATTGCCGCCCGACACGATGGAGCCGTCGCTCAGCACCAGCGGGTTGTCGGTCGCGGCATTGGCCTCAATCCGCAGGACTTCGCCGGCATGCGCCAGCTGGTCGAGACAGGCGCCGATCACCTGAGGTGCGCAGCGCAGGCAATAGGGGTCCTGCACACGCAGATCGTCTTCGCGGTGGCTTTCGCGGATTTGCGATCCGTCCAGCAGGTCGCGGATGATCTGCGCCGCCACGATCTGGCCGCGATGGCCGCGCAGCCGGTGGATCTCGTCATGAAACGGCGCGGTCGAACCCATCGCCGCATCGAGCGACAGCGCCGTGGTGACGAGCGAATTGATCGCCAGCCGCCAGCTGTCGAACAGCGCGGCAAGCGCCAGAGCGGTGGACACCTGCGTTCCGTTAAGCAGCGCGAGCCCTTCCTTGGCCTCGAGCTCGACCGGTTCGAGACCTGCGCGCTGCAGCGCCGCGCCCGCCGCCATGCGTTCTCCCCCGTAGAAGGCGTCGCCTTCCCCGAGCAGCGTAGCAGCGACATGGGCCAAAGGGGCCAGATCGCCCGATGCGCCGACCGATCCCTTTTCCGGAACTACGGGGGTCACGCCAGCCTCGACCAGTTGCTGCAACCGTTCGACGACCACGGGCCGGACCCCGGATGCCCCGCGCCCCAGCGAAAGGCACTTGAGCGCGATGATGAAGCGCACGATCTGCGGATCGAGCGGCGGGCCGAAGCCCGCGCTGTGCGAAAGCACCAGATTGCGCTGGAGCGTGCCGAGATCGGTTTCGCCGATGCGGACGCTGGCAAGCTTGCCGAAGCCGGTGTTGACGCCGTAGATCGCATCGCCCGAGCCGAGCGCCGCGCCGAGGCGGTCGGCCGACCGGGCTACGGCATCCATCGCCGGCTGGTCGATCCGGAAGGAGCCGGCCGAACGGTACAGTTCCTCGATCTGCGCCAACCCCAGCGAACCGGGCGACAATTCAAGCATCGTGATATGATCCTGCAGTGATCCGGCCGCGCAGCAAGTGCCCGCCGATCCAGTAGCTGAGATAATCGGGGTGGGAGACGTCCCACACTGCCAGGTCGGCGCGCTTGCCCGCCTCGATCGTGCCGTGGTCCTCCTCCAGCGCCAGCGCCTTCGCGGCATGGCGGGTCGCCCCGGCGAGCGCTTCTTCGGGAGTCATGTGAAAGAGGGTGCACCCCATGTTCATGGCGAGGCGCAGCGAGGACATGGGCGAGCTGCCCGGATTGCAATCGGTGGCGAGCGCCATCGCCACACCGTTCTCGCGTAGCGCGTCCAGCGGCGGAAGGCGCGTTTCGCGCAGGGCATAGAATGCCCCCGGCAGGAGGACCGCGACCACGCCTTTTTCCGCCAGGATGGCAGCATCTTCGGGAGCGAGCCATTCGAGATGATCGGCGGACAGCGCGCCGAAATCGGCGGCCATTACCGAGCCCTTGAGGTCGCTCAGTTGCTCGGCATGCAGCTTGACACGCACACCCAGTTCGCGTGCCTTGTCGAATACCTTGCGGATCTGCGCGGGCGAAAAGCCGATACCTTCGCAAAACCCATCGACCGCATCGACCAGACCTTCGGCGACGGCGGCTTCAAGGCCCGGGATCACGATTTCGTCGATGTAGCGGTCGGCCTCGCCCTCGAATTCGGGGGGCAATGCGTGGGCCGCTAGCCAGCTAGTGCGAATGCGGACGGGGCGGTGCCCCTCGATCGCGCGCGCCACGCGCAGCATGCGCATTTCCTGTTCGATGGTCAGGCCATAGCCCGATTTCACTTCGATCACCGCGACACCGTCTGCGAGCAAATCGTCGACGCGGCGCACGGCGCTGGCAAGCAGGTCCTCATCCGTTGCTTCCCGCGTCGCAGAAACAGTCGAACGGATGCCGCCACCGGCCTTCGCGATCTCTTCATAGCTCGCGCCTTGGAGACGAAGTGCAAATTCGCGGCTGCGATCGCCGCCAAAAACGAGATGTGTGTGGCAATCGAGCAGCGCGGGCGTGACGAGTGCCCCCTCCAGTCCGACCTTCTCCCAGTCGGCGTAATCCTGCGGCAGATCGCTTGCATCCCCGACCCAGGAAATCCGCCCCTCGTGGACTGCAATCGCAGCGTCTTCGACCAGACCATAGCCTGTCGCCCCTGCGACCAGCGTCGCGGCTTTGCAGTGGGTGAAGACTCGGCCTGCCATACTCTTGCGCATCTCCTTACCGTGTGATTATGTATGCACATATTACCAGAAAGGCGCAACGGTAAATGGCTGGCATCATCTCCGCACGGCAGGTTCTAACGCCCTCTGGATGGCTTGCCGACCACGCCATTCACCTCGACGAACTTGGCACTATCGTGGAGATATCCCCGCGCGGTTTCGATCCCGCCACTGCTGTCGGAACTGCCCTGCCCGGCCTCGCCAATGTCCACACGCACAGCTTTCAGCGCGCCATGGCGGGGCTAGCCGAAGCGCGGGGCCCGCAGGGGGCGGACGATTTCTGGACCTGGCGGAAAGTGATGTACCGGTTTCTGGATATACTGACGCCGGACCACATCGAATCCATCGCCGCACTGGTGCAGATGGAAATGGCACAGGCGGGCTATTCCGCATCGGCCGAATTCCATTACGTACACCACCGGGTCGGCGGCGAGAAGTTCGACGACAGCGCCGAATTGTCCAACGCCATCTTTGCGGCGAGCCAGACCAGTGGCATCGGCCTCACCCATCTGCCGGTACTCTATACTTATGGCGGGCTGGACAGGCGTTCGCTGAATGGTGGTCAGTTGCGGTTCGGCAATAGCGTAGATCAGTTCGAGGCGCTGTATGCGCGGATCGCCGACAACAGCCGCGGTCTGCCGGAAGACTTTTGCCTTGGCGTTGCCCCGCATTCGCTCCGTGCGGTCGATCGGGACGGGATCGAGGCATGCCTGGCGCTCTGCCCTGAAGGGCCCATCCATATTCATGCTGCTGAACAAATCAGGGAAGTTGAAGAGGTAGAGGGCCATCTGGGCGCGCGCCCTGTTCGCTGGCTGATCGACAATATGCCGGTGGATGAGCGCTGGTGCCTGATCCATGCCACTCATCTCGATGCAGAGGAGGTTAAGGCCCTTGCCGCGTCAGGCGCGGTGGCGGGCCTTTGCCCGACCACCGAGGCAAACCTTGGCGACGGGACTTTCGCAGCCCGTGACTATTTTGCGGCTGGCGGGCGCTACGGCATCGGTTCGGATTCCAACATTCGCCTTTCGGTCGCAGAAGAACTGCGCATGCTCGAAGTTTCGCAGCGACTGAAGCACCGCCAGCGCGCGGTGCTGACCGATGACGCGACCCGCTCCAACGGGCGCTATCTTTACGAGCGGGCGGCACGCGGCGGTGCGCAGGCAATCGGGCGGAAAGCAGGCACTATCGAAATCGGGATGCGAGCCGATATCGTCGGCCTGCGCGATGATCTGCCCTTCCTCGACTGGCCGCAACCGGACCAGCGGCTCGATGCGTGGATTTTCGGCGTGGAAGCACACGCCGTTAGCGACCTGTGGTCCGCGGGCCGCCATATCGTGCAAGGCGGTGAGCATATTCGCGCTGCCGACATCCGTGCGCGCTTCGCCCGCACTATCCGGGAACTGGGCGCCGCCCTGTGAATGCACAAACCCACCGCGGCATTCGCGAAGCTATTCGCGCCCGCATCGTGGCGGGCGAATGGAAACTGGGTGAACTGATCCCGGGCGAGGTCGACTTCGCCGAGCAGTATGGCTGTTCGCGGACCACGGTGAATCGCGCTCTTCAGGCCTTGGCCGAAGAAGGCATCGTGGAACGCAAGCGCAAGGGCGGCACCCGCGTACGCCCACTGCCCCTCCCCCAGGCGCAGCTCCGCATTCCGCTGGTGCGCGAACAGGTTGAAGACATGGGACGAGCCTACAGTTGCGAGATCGTAAAGCGCCGGACGACGCGGCCACCCGTCCCAACTTCGCTTGGCCTTCAGATCCCGGAAGACAGATCGGCAGCCTATCTGGAGACCCTGCATCTTGCGGATGGGCAGCCTTTCGCCTTCGAAACGCGCTGGGTAAACCTTGCTACCGTACCCGATTTCGAAACCGCCGACTTCGGCACGCTGAGCGCAAACGAATGGCTGGTTCGCAAAGTCCCCTTCACGCGCGGCGAGGTAGAACTGTCGGCGATATCGGCTGAAGCGAGAACAGCGCAAATGCTGAGTATCGGGCGCGGAGAGGCGCTTTTCACCATGCGCCGAACGACGTGGCTCGGCGAACGCTCTGTCACGACCATGGCGTTGCACTATACTCCCGGATATCGGCTGGATTTCACGATCTAGTCGATACGAACGGGCTAAGGTCCCAGCCGCTTCAGATCGTGCCTTGTGTCGATATCGGCGATGGAGCCGGGATCGTCGGTTGGAACACGGATAACACCGCTTTGGCCGGCAAGGACGGCGCGAGCGCCCTGATCGCCCTTAAGACTTTCTATCAGAGGAAAAAGCTCGCTGGACAAAGCCACCGGATGCCCCGGGAGACCTTCGCACTCGGGATAAGCTGCCGGGGCGCCTCCAACTACCTCTGTGAGCACACGATCGGCCAGTCCGGGATCTAGATCGGGCATGTCGCCCAGAAAGATCGCTACCGCGCGCGTGTCCTGTGGCAGCGTTCGCAGCCCGAATGTCAGCGACGCCGACAACCCTTCTTCCCACTGCCTGCAGCGAACCAGAGAAAGACGGCGATCGGCGAACGGTGCCAAGGCTGCCGCGACGTCATCGGCCTGCGCTCCAAGAACAGCCGTTACGCTGGTTACACGGGATGAAAGGGCTGCTGCGACGGACCAGTAGATGAGCGGGCGTCCGCGAAAAGGGGCAAGCAGTTTCCCCCCTCCGAACCGGCTACCCGCCCCCGCTGCAAGGACGATGGCATGGCACCCGGTCGCTTCAGGCAGCGACATGCGGTTTGCGCGAGGGAGCAACGACACGGCGTGTGTCCCCGCGGCAGGCGTCCACTATTTCGGCGACGACCGACAGTGCCACCTCCCAGGGAGACGACGCCCCGATGTTCAGACCAATGGGAGCCGAAAGCCGTGCGATCGCTGGCTGATCCAACCCGGCAGACCGCAGGCCGGCGAGGCGTTGGTCCAGCTTACGACGCGAGCCGAGCACTCCGACATAGCCTGCAGGCGATTGCAGGGCTGGGATCAAAGCGCTTTCATCCTGTTCGAGATCGTGAGTCGCCACGGCGACGGCCGTCCAGCGGTCGGGCGCCGGATCGTTCATGGCCTCTGCAAGGGTCCGCCGATCATAGGATACGCCAATGGGCGGATGGGCTTGCGGTCCGAAGGGAGCGAGAATGGATACGTCCCAGCCGACTGTCTGGCCGAGCCCCGCAATCGCAAGTGCAAAGGGATCGGAGCCGATGACCACCAGCCTCTGACACGGAAAGTAATGACGGACGATCAGGGCTGGCGCGGTGTCATCGCCGTCTTCCTGCGCAATGCATTTTCGCAGCCGTCCATCGCTGATCCAGACAGCGGGTCGGCGCGCAGTTGTAAGCGATCGCAGATCGGCGAGCGCCGCATCGGTCGGCGACACCCGCTCGATGATCACTTCGATACTGCCGCCACACGGCAGGCGGATGTCAATCAGCGGACTTCCGGTTCCATAGACGATAGTGCGGGGTTGCCCGTCATCGATTACCTCGCGCGCATTCAGCGCCACGTCGTCTTCGATGCAGCCACCCGACAGAAAGCCCCAGCTTTCTCGCGCGGTGACGACCATCTGTGCACCAACTGGCCGCGGGCCGCCATCGGCCTTCACGATGGTGGCCAGGGCAAAGGCATCGCCCCGATCTGCCACCTCGAACATACGCGGCCGGACATCGTCTTCGAGCCCGCTCATCAGCCAGGCAGAGTTTTCAGCCATGCTTGCGATTCACACCCCGTTTGCTGCGATCACGCAAGCGCCGGTAACCGGTCGAGATATTTATCGACCGTAATCGGGTATTCGCGCACCCGCACGCCGGTGGCGTTGTAGACGGCATTGGCAACCGCCGCATTGGGACCGCAAATACCAAGTTCGCCCACACCCTTCGCCTTCATCGGGGAAACGATGGGATCCAGCGTGTCGAGGAATATGCATTCCTGATGAGGAATGTCCGCATGAACCGGCACTTCGTAACCGGCCAGGTCATGATTGGCGAAAAAGCCGAACCTTTTGTCGACATGCAGGTCTTCCATCAGTGTCGCGCCAGCTGCCATGACCATTCCGCCGATCACCTGACTGCGCGCAGACAGCGGGTTCAGGATGCGCCCGGCATCGCACACGGCCAGCATGCGCGTGATGTGCACTTCGCCGGTAAAGGCATCGACGCGCACTTCGGCGAAATGGGCGGCATAGGTGCCCACGTCGTAATCCGATTTGAAATCGCCATAGGTCATTTCGCCATCGGCACTGAGTGCCCCGGCTTCGGTGATCTGCCAGCCCTGTCCATCCAGCGTCGCGCGGCCTCCTTGGAAATCCGCCGCATCGCCATCGAAGCCGAGCTTTTCGCCAATCATCCGGCGCAGATTGACGCAGGCTGCGTAAACGCCCGCGGTCGAGCTTGCCGCGCCCCATTGCCCGCCGGAGCCGGACGAGACGGGGAAGTTCGAATCCCCCAGTTCAACCGTTACGCTATCGAGCGGGAGACCCATGATTTCGGCGGCGGTCTGCGCAATGATGGTGTAGGAGCCGGTGCCAATATCGGTCATGTCGGTTTCGACCTTGAGCGTGCCGTCCGCGGACAGGCTGACACGCGCAGCCGATTTGGCCGTCGGACCCGCACGGTATCCGGCAGCCACGCCCATGCCGGTCAGCCAGCGACCGTTGCGCGCCTGGCCTGGCTGGGCCTTGCGTTCGGACCAACCGAAGCGGTCGGCCCCTTCCTTCAGACAGCGGGCGAGATGGCGATCCGATATCTTGGTTTCGGGGTCGCCCGGAACGACACCGTGTGCATCGTTGAGGATACGCAGCTCCACTGGATCGATGCCCGCCTGTTCAGCCAGTTCGTCCATCGCGACCTCGAGCGCCATATGACCCGGCGCTTCGCCCGGGGCGCGCATGGCATTGCCTTCGGGAAGATCGATCTGCGAGACATAGGAAGCGGTCAGCCGGTTGGCTCCGGTATAGAGTTTGGGCGTTTGCAACGTGCCATGCTCGCCATCCTCGCCGGTGATATTTGCCGACCAACACTCATGCGCGATGGCGGTGATCCTGCCATCCGATCCCGCCCCCAGGCGCACGCGCTGGATGGTGGCCGGGCGATGGGTCGAATTGTTGAACATCAGCGGGCGCTGCATCGCGATCTTGACCGGGCGCTTTGCCGCCTTGGCACCCAGCGCGGCCATTACCGCATCGGCGCGGATGAACAGTTTTCCGCCGAAACCGCCGCCGATATAGGGCGAATCCACCCGCACATTGTCCGCCTCGATACCAAGGATCGATGCCAGCGCCCTTTTGCCCCAGTTGATCATCTGGTTCGACGTCCACACCGTCAGCTTGTCGCCTTCCCAGGCAGCTATGGTGGCAAACGGTTCCATCATCGCATGCGCTTCGTCAGGCGTGGTGTAGGTGGCATCGATCTTCACGGCCGCACCGCCGAAAGCCCCATCGAAATCGCCCAGGGTGTCCTTCATCGATTCGCCGCTGAAGCCGGTGCCGATTTTGGCCGCGCCTTTGACGCGGGCAAGATCGTGCACACCATCGGCGGCATCGTATTGCGTACGGATCAGGCTGGCGGCGGCCCTGGCTTGCTCGAACGTTTCGGCCACCACGACGGCGATCGCCTGATGGTAGTGGGCGATGTCGCGGCCGCCGAAGAGCGGCGCGTGATTGTAGGGGCTGGTCCCAACCGGCTCATGTTCGGTCGCCGCAACGATCGCGATGACCCCGGGCGCCCGGCGGGCATCGCCCAGCTCCATCGACCGGATCCGGCCCTTGGCAATCGCCGCGCCGACGATCCAGCCATAGGCCTGACCAGCGATGACGTCGTGCCGCTCGGCCGCATAGGGCGCGGCGCCCGACACCTTGAGCGGCCCGTCGATACGCGGAGTGGACTTGCCGACCAGCTTGGCGCGGTCGAACAGGTTCTCAGTCGCAGGAGCGTTAAATTCCATCTGATCAGCCTCTCGCGTCTGCAAGGATACCCGCAAGTGCCCGTTCGGCGAGCGGGATCTTGAACTTGTTCTGTTCGGTCGGACGGGCATCGGCAAAGGCCTTGGCCACCACAGCCGATGCCCCTTGCTGAAGCAGCGCGTCAGCCGCCTCCACACGCCACGGCTTGGGCGCTACACCGCCGAAGGCAACGCGTCCCGTGCCGTCAGCCTGTATGACCGCCGCCACAGACACCAGCGCAAAGGCGTATGACCGACGATCGCGGACTTTCTGGTAGAAATGCTGTCCGCCCAGCGGCTCCGGCAGAACCACGGCCGTGATGAGTTCACCGGGCTCAAGCACCGTTTCGGTCTGAGGGGTGTCGCCCCAGAGGCGGTGGAAATCGGCAATCGGTATCGCCCGCGCCGTCCCGTCTGGTTTCACGGTCTCGACCACTGCGTCGAGCACCCGCAGCGCCACGGCCATGTCTCCGGGATAAGTGGCAATGCAGGCATCAGAAATGCCGATGACACCCAACTGCCGCGAAAACCCGCCTAGCGCTGCGCAGCCATCGCCCGGCTTGCGCTTGTTGCAGGGCATGTTGGTGTCGTAGAAATATGCACAGCGGGTCCGCTGCAACAGGTTTCCGCCAGTGGTGGCCTTGTTGCGCAACTGTCCCGACGCGCCTGCCTGGATCGCCCGCGTCAGCACGGCGTAATCCCGCCGCACGGCAGGATGGGCAGACAGGGCAGTATTGGAAACAAGCGCGCCGATCCGCAACCCGCCTTCGCGCGTTTCCTCGATCGCATCGAAGCCCAGGTCCTGTACATCGACGAGATGAGTGGGCGTCTCCACCTCGATCTTCATCAGATCCAGCAGATTGGTGCCGCCGGCGATGAATTTGGCGCCCTGCGTTTCCGCAACCGTTTTGGCCGCGTCTGCCGCCGTTTTCGCCCGTTCGTAAGTAAAGCTGCGCATGATCAGGCCCCCGCCACTTCGGCCATCGCCTCGGCGATGTTGGAATAGGCGCCGCAGCGACAGATATTGCCGCTCATCCGTTCGCGCATCTCCACATTACTCGGCTGCATTGCCCCATCGAGATTTTCGGTGACATGGCTCGGTATGCCTTTGCGAATCTCATCCAGTACGGCGACCGCCGAACAGATCTGCCCCGGGGTGCAATAGCCGCACTGATAGCCATCATGCTTCACGAATGCGGCCTGCATCGGGTGGAGCTTGTCGGCAGAGCCGAGTCCTTCGATCGTCGTTACCTCGTCACCCTCGTGCTGTACCGCCAGGCTGAGACACGAATTGATCCGCTCGCCATTCACCATCACCGTGCAAGCGCCGCATTGGCCATGATCGCAGCCCTTCTTCGTGCCGGTCAGCTGCAAATGCTCACGCAAGGCGTCCAGAAGCGTTGTCCGCGTATCGAGGTCGAGCTGGCGATCTTCGCCGTTCACGGTAAATTTGAGGGGCGCGGTAGCCTCAACGGCAGAAGCCCCGGAATTTTCCTGCGCAAATGCGATCGACGCTCGGCTGGCCGCTGCCGAAGCCACTCCCCCTGCCAGAACGCCCCTGCGAGAGACCTTGAGAAATCCGTCCTGAGCCATGGGCGCCTCCTGTTTTCCTGCCTTGCCATCACTATGGCAGCAAAGCTCCCGATACCAAAATGCTGATTTGCGACCATGCCGTGACTGCTTGGATGCCGACGTGGGTGCTTTTGACTTCGCCAGCAGCGGAGCAGTCGCCCGGCGAATTTGTGCAACGAGCACCTTGCTCGCTACAACGTAGAGCTTCAGAACCGAAACGCGCGACTATGCATGCTTCGATCGGTGACGAGGCGCGCTACGCTTGTCAGAGAGACGGCGGCACCGTGGCATGCAGTAGCGATCACTTGCATCGGGTCGCCGCCCGTCTCACGGGCCAACGGTGGCGGCGCATCAGCAGTCTCCACCGCAGTTTCATCATGTCCGGGGACACGAAGGCGTTCTATCACGGATTCCAACTTTGCCGAAGCTTCCAAAGCGCGAGCTGGCGATCGCTTCACGCCGGCGCTATCCAGTTCGCGCACCGCAAGCGCGATTTCATGAACCCAATAGCTGGTAAGGACGAGCTGGCGCGTTATCCCGTCCCGCTGGCCGCTGGCACGTGCCCCGGGAAAAATACGCAAGGGCTCGATCACGTCCCGCATGTTTGAAACCTTCGCCTCGAAATCATGCAGTGCGGCAGTCAGCTGCAGCCGATCAATCGGGCCATCCGGTAGTGATGTTTTCAGCACACCACGGGTCGTATCTAGAAGATCGTTCAATTGCTCACGGGCATAGGCATCTGTGCTCTTCGGCAGCACGAACGCTGCGACGATGATCCCGGCAGTTGCACCGATCGCCGTTTCTTCAAGCCTCAGCACCATCAATGCGTCGGTGAAGCGCCCCGTCGCCAGAAACAGCAAGGCAACGGTCACCGTGATCCAGAAAGCCATCCAGGTATACGATTGAGTGAAGGCGTAAAAAACGCAGAAAATCGCGAGCGGCATCAGCGCCAGAGCGACATGAATGTTACCCTGCAGGGCCCAGACAACGCCCATTGCCACCAGAATGCCTGCCAAGGTTCCGAATGTGCGTTGCAAGGACTTGGCCAGCGCTTGGCCGCGCGAAAATGTGCCTGTGAACATAACGAACACGGTTATGACCGCCCAATACCAGCGTTCGGGCGAGAGCATCACCCCGCCCAGGATAGCGAGCGCTGCAGCCGCCGCCGATTGAATAGCGGAACGAAATTGCGCTCGGACTGGCGCGGCCGGTGGCACTTTTCGCGACCTCGCAGCGTCGAGGTCAGGCGGTAGCAGCAGCGCTTGCTCGAGCCTGTCTATCCCAGAGCCAATCATGCCAAGATCGCCGTTGTGCGAGAGCGGCGTGTAATCGATCAGCGCCTTCGAAAGGTTCTCCAGTTCGCGCTTATCGGCATTCGGCATGCCGCCCCGTTCCAGTTGGTCCTGAAGCTGTAATGCAAAACGCTCTGCCAGAGCCAGGATGGATAGAAGGGCTTCGGCAAGCGGCCGGTGAGCAAGCCGCCCGCCCGGAAGATTGTCCAACTCGTTTTCGGCAATGTTCACCGCATTGGCAACCCGGGCCAATTCCCGCTTCAAACGAGGAGCTTTCTGCGTTTCACCGAAGCGTGCAGCCACTTCCAGCATACCCCCCATGCGCATCCGTATCGAGCTGACTGCCCAACGCATACGCCGCCAGGGCCTGTGCGGCACGACCAGTTGGTGTACGATCAATGCGCAAACTGCGCCGATTACCACTCCGACCCACTGCCAGTGGAGCATCTGCGTGTCGGGTTTGAGAAACGCACCGAAGAAATAGCTGACATTCGCGGCAAGCCCGACCGGGATCCAGGGGCCGCCAAATTGACGTGCATATGCCACTGCTCCAATCAGCAGCACGAAAACGAAATGATTTATCCAACTCGTATGTAGCAGAGCCGAAAGCGTAAACATCGCACCTGCCGATGCGGACAAGGCGAGTATCTTGCCAATCCGCGCCCGCGTCTCGTCGTCGCTTATCGCCGCGCAGCTGAAAACCGTGACGGGAAAGGCAATGAGAAACGCCGTGACGGGTGCTCCAAACGCCCCACCGGCCAAAACGGTCACCGCCATCGTCAGCACAAAGGCGAACATGGCACGCGCACCGCGGGCAGTCCGCAGCAGCCCGGGATCGGCACGTACCAACATCCGCCGGGCGCCGGGAGGCAAGGCATTTACGAACAAGGTGAGGAGGGTTGGCACTGCCTTGCCGATACAGCAATTGCGGATGGGTGCGACAGTGTAATGCTGGGTCAAGCAAACACCTGCCGCTATCGCTCAAATGTTCTCGGCGGTCATGAATGGGGCCGCCAGGGACATGGCAGGATTTCAGTCAACGATGAAAGTGGTGCCCCATAGACGACAAAAATGGGCACTCAAATCATTGGGAAATTTCTCTGCGAAGACCCTGATACCGCTCCTGCATTGAAATTCACGGGCTGCTTTTGGGCCGACAGCAGACTGACTGCTTACAGCGTCGGATCCGATGATGCAGACGTTTAGTTCTCATGTTCAAAGGCGAAAATTGTAGCAGAGTCGTATTGCGATGAACCGTCTTTTGGTTAGGTCTGTCACAATGCGCTGGCTTCTCTTACTTCTCTCGATCCTGATCCCCTGCCAGGCTGGAGCGCAGCGATCTGTCGAGAATATCCACCGCGAGGTTCTGGATAACGGTCTTACTCTAATCGTCGCCGAGGACCGGTCTGCGCCTCGCGTCGCTGTCCATCTCTGGTATCGGGTGGGTTCGGTCGAGGATCCGCTGGGGCGATCGGGCTTTGCTCACCTGTTCGAACATCTGATGTTCCGCGGAAGCGAGAACGCACCGGATGACTATTGGGCCGACATGCGCAGGATCGGCGCGACCGACACCAATGCGGGGACGGCACCCGATCGCACCACCTATTTTCAGACCGTGCCCACCGGCGCGCTCGAATACGTTCTTTGGCGTGAGGCTGACCGAATGGCCGCGCTTACCCCCACGGTCACGCAAAAGACCTTGAACTCGGAAAGGGCGGTGGTTGAGAACGAATTGCGTCAGAACCGCTCTGGACCGGCGGGATCGGTATGGACCCGTATCTCCGCCGCGACCTATCCGGATCATCCCTACGCTCGCGACACGCTCGGTGAGATCGAGGAACTCGCGGAGGCTGGTCTGGAGGAGGTCCGGGCCTTTCATCGCCGCTACTACACCCCGGCCAATGCCATCCTCGTGCTGGCTGGCGACGTTGCCCCGGCACGTGCCCGCGAGCTTGTCGAACGACATTTCGGTTCTATCCCCAGCGGCGAGCGTGTTGCCGGTGCGGTCGAGTGGCCCGCTCCTCTTTCCGGCGCGCGGCGCGACGTAGTAGCCGATGCCGTGCCGAGCCCGCGCATATTCCGGGTCTGGAACCTGCCCGGCTATGGCTCTCCCGAAGCAATCGATCTCGGCCTCTTCGGCAATGTCCTGCGGCAGCGACTGGAAGCAGCGGCGGGAGATAGCGCGTTGGTGACTACGGCCAGCGCTTACGTCATCGAGCAGGGGCTGAGCAGCCAGATTGTTATCGATGCGACTTCGGCGGAGGGCACGCAGTCGAACGATGTCGAAGCATGGATATCCCGGCAGACCGAACTCGCCATTGCCCATATGAGTGACGCACGGATCGTCGCTGCGGCCGCAAAACGGAGGGCAAACCTGCTTGCGCGGATGGAGAGGCTGGGCGGGTTCGGCGGTCGCGCCGACACGATCGCCTCCAGCGAAGGGTTCAATGGCGATCCCACGGCTTGGCGCTTTCGGCTTGCCCGCTATGCCGAGCCCGAGGCTGACGCCGTGCGTGCTGCCGCGCGCAATTGGGTCGGCGCCAATCATTATACTCTGGTTTTCGAGCCATCGGTATCACTGTCGAACCAGGCGATCACCCGGCCTGTTGCGCCGCCGCCGATCGGCGAAACGGCCAGTTTCGTTCCTCCCGACCCGGTGACAACGAAATTGGCGGGAGGGGCCATTCTCTCGATCGTCGAGCGAAGCGGGGACCTCGCGCGACTGGCCCTGATCCTGCCCGGAGCGGAGCGTGGCGATATCCGCGCCGGCGTTCGCGAGGTGGCGCTGGCCGCGCTGCTCGATCAGCGATCGGCAGAGGGCGCATCGGTTCGCGAAGCGCTCAATGCGCTAGGTGCGACGCTCACGCTGGAGGAGCATCCAGAGGCCGTGGTCGCGCTTTTGCAGGCGCCTTCGGACGCGTTTCTGGCAGCGGCGCCGATCCTCATTCGGGCGATCGATCTGGGCGGCGTCGGTCCGGAGACTTTTGCTGCATCGCTGGCAGGCGTACGTGGCAAGGTATCGGAGCAGCAAGCCAACGTGCTTAGCCTACCGAGCCATCTCGTCCCCGAACTCTACGGCCGCCAAGCCGCAAGCAGCGAAACCTTGGCCAATGTCGAAAGCACCGATCTGCAAGAAATGTCAGCATGCTGGCGCGGGCCGGGACTGCACGCGATCTATGTGGGGCCTGATCCTGCGGACATGACTGCGCCACTGCGTGCCGATCTGGAGAGCCATGGTGCCGGACACCCAAGCAATTGCTCGGTCGAATATCCTAAGTTGGAAGGTAGCGAGGGGATTGCGGTCGGCATGCCTGGAAGTCAGGCCTTGATACTAGCGGCGTTGCCTCTCCCACCCGTCGGCGCACCCGATTCAGAGGGGCTGGAAGCCGCGCTTTCTGTCCTGACTGAAAACACGACCGGCCGGCTTGATCGGATCTTGCGGGTAGAACGGGGTTTGACCTACGGCATCAGGACCACCGTCAGCCATCGCACGGCCGAGCGGCTACTGACGATAGAAGTACCGGTCTCCGAAGAAAACGCCGGCGAAGCTCGAGCAATCGTGGAACGCGAGTTGCAGCGCATTGCCCAAGAACCCATCGAGGATCACGAATTGCGTATCGCCAATGCCAGCCTTTCCGCTCAGCGTGAAGCAAATTGGCAGACAGGAGATCGAGCAGCCTTGGCGCTAGCGCATAGCTTTCTTGATGGCGGTGGCTTCACGATCGGACAGGCCAATGCCGACCAGGTGAGGAGAAGCGCGGCTCGCTACCTCGTGCATCCTCCCACTTGGATTATGGCTGGTCCGGCTCGATGACGCTCTATTACTGTGCTTGAAAGCGAAGTGGTGTTCAGATCAGTGTCGACCCTCACACACCATTCAATTCCTTCTGAATGCAATTCGCACTTTCGATAATCTGGCAAAGTTGAATTTTGTAAAATTTCCCCATGTTGCGACCTTGACGGATCGCAAGAAGACCTTCGAGCCTGACACAACCGGATCAGGCCACTATGACAGCTTTCAGAAGCCAGAGGCCGTCAGGCCAATGACCGTAATGAGGGCGCAAAGCTGACGCTAGTCGGGACGATCGACTAAAATTTGCCAGTAATTTGAGTGGCCACTTTTGTCGTCTGTGAGGCACCACTTTTTGTAAACCCCAGAAAACCGCCATTTTTGGGCCACCCCACTCATGACTGTTGTGAACTTTCCGACGAACTGTGCGCTCCCATGGCAGCTTCGCGCTCTCATACCGGTCGTTGTTCTGCTTCTTTTAGATCACGTGAAAGCGGACGTCATCGTGGCTTACTAGAGCCCCATACCGGACACCCTCGTCGTCAATTCGCAAAATGATAGCGACAACGCTGAAGCTGAATTGTCGGATTGGCTACGGTGCTCAGGACAGGACCGTGGCACGCAACTGGCGAGACGATTGAGACGATTGAGGCGATGCGGATAGATCGTGCGCCGATCAATCCGTTCTCGGAGATCTACCAGATATGCACACGTTGTTCCGGTGGAAGGTAGAGCGCATCGCCCGGCTCGACGTCGAATGCTTCATACCAGCCGTCGACATTCCGGACTGCGCCGTTGGCGCGGAATTCTCCGGGACTATGGACATCGGCAGCCAGGCGGCGGCGCGTCTCGGCATCGGTCGAAAGCATGCGCCACAATTGGCCCCAGCCGAGGAAATAGCGCTGATCGCCGGTGAAGCCGTCGATCACCGAGGCCTTGCCGCCCTGCTTGTCATTCACATACCGGCGATAGGCGGCATAGCCGACGGTCAGCCCGCCAAGGTCGCCGATGTTTTCGCCCAGAGTCAGAGCTCCGTTCACGTGCTCGCCTTCGATCGGGGCATATTCGTTGAACTGCGCGACAAGGCGGTCCGCACGCTTGCGAAAAGCCGCCTCCGATTGCGGCGTCCACCAGTTGCGGATTTTGCCGGTCCCGTCATAGCTTTTTCCCTGATCGTCGAAGGCGTGACCAAGCTCGTGGCCGATGACGGCACCGATCGATCCGAAATTCACCGCGATATCGCCATCCGGATGGAAGAAGGGCGGCTGGAGAATTCCGGCGGGAAACGTGACCGAATTGCGCGCCGGCACATAGCCTGCGTTGATCTCCTGAACGGCAAATGGCCATTCCCAGTCGCGGGTTGGATGCCCCAGCGTGCTCATGTTGTCCGCCCGGTGCCATTCAGAGATGCGCCTGACATTTCCGACGAGATCGTCGGGCGCGATGCGGATCGAAGTGAGGTCGTGATAGCGCTCGGGAGAGCCGATGTAGGAGGTGACCTGATCGAGCTTGGCCAGAGCCTCGGCGCGGGTCCGGTCATCCATCCAGTCGTTGTTTACGAAACGGTCGCGGTACTCGTCCCTGAGATAGCCGATCATCGTGTCGATCGTTTCCTCGTACTCGGGCGGGAAATACCGCTCGGCATAGAGCTTTCCGATCGGTTCGCCGAGCAATTCGCCCAGCATGCCGATCGCCTGTTCTTTCAGGGGGCGCTGGGTCTCGACCCCCGAAAGGGCCGTTTCCGTGAAGGCGAAACTGGCATCGGCCAACGGGGTGCTCAGCAAGGGCGCATAATCGTTGAGCAGGTGGAACACGAGATAGGTGCGCCAGGTCTCGATCGGGGTTTGCGCCACCAGCGCCGCAAGATCGCGCACGGCGGTATCGGTGTTCACGTTGATTTCGGTAGCAGCGCCGGCGCCCGCCGCATCGAGCAGTACGGGCCAGTCGATCCCCGGGGCATAGGACTGGAGTTCGGCGATGGTCATCGGGTGGTACATCTTGACCTGGTCGCGGCGCTGTTGTGCCGACCAGCTCCTGCGCGCGATCTCCTTTTCGAGTTCGAGCATCATGTCCGCACGCTCGCGCGCATCGGCGAAGCCTGCCTGCCGGAACAGGGTCTCCGCATAATCGAGGAACGCGGCGCGAGCGGCATCGAATTGCTCGCCTTCGCCAAGGTAGTAGATCGGGTCGGGCATGGTCAGTCCGCCCTGGACGGCCACCAGCATCGGCTTTTCGGGATTGCCGGGGTCCGCCACGACGCCGAAATTGACAGGGCGAGTGGCTTCGGCGAGCCCCATCTTCTTCATGAGATCGGCGCGGTCGTCGATCATCATGAAACCATCGATCAGGTCGCGCAACGGCTCAATCCCGACCCTGTTGCGTCGTTCGACATCCACGTAGCTGCGATAGAAGTCGGCAAGTTGCTGCTCGCTCGTTCCCGTCTCCTGGGGCGAAGCCAGCAGGTCGGCAATCATCGCGTCGACCTGCTGATCCGTCTTGCGGCCAACCTTGGTGAAGGCAGTCCAGTTCGGATAACCATCGGGTATGGTGGAACGCGCGAGCCATTTACCGGACACGTAGCGATAGAAATCGTCGCCCGGATCGACGCTGCGATCCATGGCAGTCAGATCTACGCCCCATTCGCCGTAGCCGTCGCCATCCATGCTTTGCTGTGCGGAGGCGAAGCTGCCGATCGTCAGGGCTGCAACTGAAAGCCCGCCGGCGGCCAGGCAGGAAAGAACCCTTTGCGAAATAGGCATCACCGAACTCCCTCTGTCAGTCGAGCAGCTCCACAGGCGCCTCATCCAGTCACTGGTTGCAGTCTCGGTCCCTGAAGCTTCTCGTCAGTTCTTGGCGACCTCCAATTCATATGATCGCGTCGCTCCTGAATCCTTGTCGTTCCCCATCATGTAGACGATGATCGAGTATTCACCGGTGGCAGGCGCAACCGCCGACCAGGTATCGGCGTCATCGACCGCCCTCGACCCCACAAAGATTGCGTCACCGGGACTGCCGCCGGGCGGCAGCACGTTAAAATACATCGATCCCGGCCCATCGAGCGTGACATTGACCGTGTCGCCTTCCGAAGCCGCGAAACGATGCGTGGCGATGGCATTGCCGGTGATATCGCCTGCGAAACTGGTTGGACCGCTTGTCCGGCTCGCCGCAGACGAGGTTTCGGGCACCGAAATGAAGGTTACGCCGTCGGCCGCACCCACGACGCGCGCAGAACCGTTTCCGGTGATGGACGTGGCCGCCGCAGAAGTCGCATCGCCCGGACAACCGACCAGGACCGCAGTGTGATCGAGGTAGTTCGACGTTGCCGCTGTCTCCCCCAGCCGTCGGCATGGATCGCCCGATTTGGGATATCCATCGCCCATCACGCGCAGGCTGCCGGGCCAGGCAAACGCATCGGTCGCCTCGCCAGCGTCCGTCATCTGCCCGTCAGTGCCCGCGGTCGCTACGTCGTCCCCGTCGAGGCCTGCATCCCCGGTGCTTTGCGATGAACAGCCAGCGAGCGTAATCAGGCCCGCCATTGCGACCCCTGCAAGTCGGTTGGAAATTCGCATTTCGATGTCTTCTCTTTCCGGTTTGCTCAGTTATTGCGCCGGTACTGCAGCACGGCGATCGCCGCGTTGGCTTTCTCTGCAATCGTACAATCCGGCAGGGAGGTCATCAGACCGCCGCGGTCATTGAAATAGACGGTGCAGGTGCCCGAGACAGTCGCCTGATAGTTGCCGTTTCTCAGGCGGAGAACCGGAATGCCCCAGGTATATCCCGAACTGTGCTTTTCGCTCAGCCCCTGTTCCCGACGATATGATTCCATCGCCCGGTCGGCCATCCTGCGGTCGGAACTGTTGCAGTGACTGTTAGTGTCGGACTGTTTCCCGTCGCGGCCGTAATAGACGATGCACTGGCCGCCGACGAGCACATGCCCCCTGCCGTGATTGTCCATCACGACTTCAGGCGGTCCGTGGTGGGTCTCGGGGCGCCCGAAGCCGCCCGGGGGGGCTTCGCTGCCCGCGTAGCCGTCCATTCCCTGTTCGCGCCGATAGGACGCGACCCCGGATTCGGCCCGCTCGATCTGCGTGCGGCTGCAATTCTCGTTGGCGCTTTTGCGTTGTCCGCGTGCGTCGTAATAGACCACGCAACTGTTCGATGAGAACGTCGCTTCGATCTCGCCATTCGATCCGGCAAAGATGCGCGGCGCTTCCTGCGCCAGTGCGGGGGCCGCAGCCAAAGCGAAGGAGAGGCTCGTTATCGCGAAGAGGGTCCTTGGCATCCCGAAATACTCCTTGTTCGTACGGTATGGTGACTAGAAGCGCCGCTGCTCCCCGGCATAGTGTTCTTCGCAGGTGCCGCGGAAATCCTCGATACCGTTGATGCTGATGTGGCCGCTTTGGCGGTCGATCTTGATCTTGGGTTTGTTGAGGCCGTTGAGGCGGTATCTGGCGTCGATCTCGGAATAGCCCACGTTCAGGTCGCTGAGTTCCCACCAACCGTCCTGGCCACCGGAGTGCAGCGGCGGGATCAGCTTCTTGGGAAGCCAGATGTGGCCGTCGTCCCCGTGGATGTCGATTTGCACGACGCTGTCGAACTCGCGGCGCGACATGATCGTCGCGTAATCCGTTTCGAGTTCGTGATGCCGCCGGCTCCAGTGAAATGTCGGCACGGTTTGTACGTTGGGTTTCGCGCCTTCCCCGTAACAGACGAGGTGCAGATCGACGCCGCCATAGTATCCGCGGTCGTGATCCTGCGAAAGCACCGGAGTTGCCGGAGCGGAAACTCCGATGATCGCAGCCATGATGCCGCAAAATTTGAGTCTCGTCCCCGCCATGTCACGCCACCTCCTCTATTGCATCAAGACAAGCGAACCCTTGTTAGCGATTATCGAGCCACTCAGACCGGTTTCGGGGCGGCTCTTGCGTCGCTCCGATCGGGGCCAGGGGCCTTTGGCGGCATTAGGAGCCGCCGAGGGCTTTCAGGCAATGCCCATTTCCGGACAATCGATATCCAAATCAGGACATTCCTGGCTGGCAGAGAATGGTTAACGGCCGGACGACGGCTCGATCAGGCTTGCACGGAATCTGCCCGGTGTTGTGCCGTACCAGTGCAGGAATGCCCGTCCGAAGCTGGACGTGGTCGCATACCCCGTCGCCCTGGCGATCTCTGCCAGCCCAATCGCGGGATCGGACAGCAGTTCCTCGATCAGCTGGCGGCGTTCCCGGTCCACGATGTCCTGGAACTTTATGCCGGTCGAAGCCAGCTTTCTGCCCAGCGTCCGCACTGTCTCGCCTTCGGTGACCGCCACTTCCTTCAACCGGGGTACGCGTTTTTCCGCCGAAAGAGTGCGGGAAACCTCGCGTTTCAAGCGTATCGCCAGGTTCCGATCATCCGTCGCGCCCTCGACCGAGCGAAGGCGCTGGCATGCGATATGCCAGAAAGAGGCGTCGTAATCCGGGTTCGCGATCCCCAGCCAATCGACCGGGAAACTCACGCCGTTCGACTGTGCGCCCATCTCGACATCAGTGGCAAGCGTGCCAAGAAGCTCGTGTATTTCGGCATCGAACGGAAGGCTGAGACGAAGGTGAACCGCCTCCAGGTCCCTCAGCAGAAAACGCTCCAGTGTGCGGATTGCCAGCACCAGCCTGATGGCGGCAACAAAATGCAGCATCGCTCCTATCGGAAGCTTTGGCTCAATCGTGACGCCCGCCCTGTCGTCGTCCCTTTGGAAAGCGAGCGATACGTTCATGTTGGTCGCATTGATCAGCGCGGCCAGGTTGACGAGGGCATCTTCCAGCGTGGGTGCGTTGCGAATGATCATCGACGCCGTGGGACCGGTGATAAGCCTGCTGGTCTCCAGCGTTTTTCTGATGAGGAAGGGGCCAAATCCGCGATCGAGAAAATTGGCGGTTACGGTGATGTCGTTCGCCATTGAGATACGTTGCGGAAGCCCCCCGTGCTTTTGCAGGGTCGTGCCGTCGAGAAGCCAGTCGGGAAATTCGAGCCATTGGGAAAACGGCCCGAGCACACCCAGCGGGACGATAAAGGCGGCCTCGTCCCCCAGTTTCCGGATCGCGGCCCTGGCGTTCGCATGGAAGTCTTCCTTCGAAACTGCACTCACCCTTCTCAAATGCCGCACCTTCGTCCGGGGCTGCGTGCACCGGAATCCTTGGTTGCCTTACCTTGTTTTCAGCGTGAAATCATACGAGGTTGGTCGCCGTTTACCAGCCGGCTTTGTGCTGATCGCTGCCTCATCTTCTCGTCAACCGCGCGAATTCGTGATAGTTCTTGCCCTCGGCGCGCCGGCTCGCCTGGTCGGAATCGCGATCGAAAGGGGGGAATATGACCGAGGATGTGATCGAGAGGGACTACCCTTTTTATCGCGGCGACCCTGTCACTCTCACCGGCATGCAGTGGCTCGTCGTCATGGTCGGGATAGGCCTCGCGGTCTGGGTGCTCCTGGGTCATTTCGCCATCTTCTCCCAGGGCTACATGGGGTACGGGACCAGCGTATTGATGACGGTTCTGCCCCTGCTGGGCCTGATCCTGGTAGCGCCCCGCCACTGGACGGCGCTTTTCAGAAAAATCGGGTGGAAGGACATCGGCTGGATGTTCGCATTCGCCGCGCTGAATGCCGTTATCGCCATCCCGCTCGGCTTTCTGCTCGTCAGTCTCGTCGAAGCTCAGGTCAATCCGGGCGTCGACGGTCTGACTACGGCAACCAATTTCGACCGGACCCTGTTCTTCCTCGCGTCGCTTCCCCAGCTCATGGGCGAGGAACTCGTCTCGATCCTGCCGTTCCTGGCCATTCTGTATTTCCTGACCCAGAAGCTGGGCTTTTCGCGCACCGCAGCCGTCATTACTGCATGGATCGTCACGGCGGTCTGGTTCGCCGCGATCCACCTTCCGACATATAACTACAATATCATCCAGTGCCTCATCGCGATCGGAGGTGCCCGGCTGGTGCTTACGCTCGCCTATATGAAAACCAAGAACCTGTGGGTTTCGTTCGGTGCGCATGTCATCAACGACTGGATGACGTTCGGGCTGGCGGTGCTGGCGTCCGTGTTCGGCTCGTCTGCCTGACGAAACCGGTTTCCCCGGTCGCCGGCGGCGGCCATGTCGATGGAGGGATTGCCATGTGGTTGCGAATGATGCTGGTCGGCCTGGCGTTGCTCGGCATCGAAAGCGCGGCTTTTGCACAAGGTGCCAAGGCCAGTTCACCGCCCGAGTTCGCGCGCAAAATCGATGACCTCAAGCCCGGTGAATGGGTGTGGGCGCCCGAGGTCGCGCCCGAAGGGCCGGTGCTGGTCTACGTCGACCTGTCGAAACAGATAGCCATGGTTTATCGAAACGGCATTCGCATCGCCGCCACGACGGTGTCGACGGGCAAGCCGGGCCATTCCACGCCGACCGGCGTGTTCACGATCCTGCAGAAGGATGCCAAGCACCGGTCGAGCACCTACAATAACGCGCCGATGCCGTTTCAGCAGCGGCTGACCTGGGACGGCGTTGCCCTGCATGCCGGTGGCCTGCCCGGTTATCCGGAAAGCCACGGCTGTGTTCACTTGCCGTACGAATTCGCGCGCGAACTCTTCGCCATCACGAAACTGGGTGTCACGGTGGTCGTGCAGGGCGATGCGGAACATCACGTCGCGACGAGTGAGAACAGCTTGCTGGTGCCCGTGGACGAGACGGGCAGGGCCGTCGGACGGCTCACCTTGCGCAGCGGGGAGCAATTCCGCTGGACGCCCCAGCTTGCGCCGGACGGCCCCTTGTCGATCGTCATCTCGAAGCTCGACCAGCGCATCGTGGTATTGCGCAATGGCGTCGAGATCGGACGCAGCGTTGCAATTATCAACGATCCCGACAACGGTTCGCATGTCATCACTCTCACGACGCGGCAGGGCAAGCCAACCTGGCTGTACGTCGGCATGACAGGCCACGACGAAGACGAGGGCAAGGAAGTGGACGAGGCCATTCTCAATCGCGTGCGGATGCCGAGGGCGTTCTACGACAAGTTGAGGTCCCTTCTTGTCCCGGGCTCGACAATCCTCGTGACCAACTCGCGTGTCGGTGCCTCGGTCGGCGAACGCCTGACCGTGGTCGATGCCGTTGCACCCGAAATCTAGACGTACCGATCGAGCAGAAGGCCGGGGAAGGGGACGCACTTGAACGGATTTGCCAGGCAACTCATGAAACTGCTGGGAGCAGTCGTTTTTGCGGTAACCTTGACCGCGCAGTCCGCTCCGCAGGCCGACGCTTCGGGCGAACCCGCGCCGTCCCAGGTCGAACCCGACATCGCCCCGATGCCGACTGCGATGCCGTCGGCGTCGGTCGAGGTCAGGCAAGGCGAGGTCCGGGCGGCCGCAATCGCACTCACCGACGCCCAGCGACGGCAGGAACGGTGGGACAAGACCGCGGCAGAGGCGATAAAGCTCCTGGAAAAGGGCGCGCGCGATCTCTCGCCCAGCGATCTGGCGAAGTGGGAAGAGCTTCGCGCGAAGCTGGCCGAGCAGCGCGACGAGGCACTGGCCGTCAGTCTTCAGGGTACCCTTCCCGAGAAGATCGCCCGCGCCCAGCTCGAAGCACTCGGCCCGCCGCCCGAAGCCGACGCCACCGAGGATGCACAAACCGCCAGCCGGCGGGAGGAACTCGAGGAACGGCTCACCCTCGCGCGCGGGCCGTCGATGGCAGCCGACGATGCGCACGCTCGTGCGATCGTTCTCATCAAGGAGATCGACCGCGTTATCAATTCGAGCCAGCGCGGCCTGGTCTTCAAGCAGGTACCATCGCCTCTGCTGCCGTCGAGCTGGGCGGCGCTTTTTCGCGATCTGGGCACGAAGAAGATCCAGGCGAGTGAAGGCGCTACCGTGCCCAGCAATCTGGGAGACCTCGGGGAAATCACTTCCGGCACGGTCATGATCTTCGGTGCAGTCCTGCTGGCCTTTCTGGGCGGTCTGCTTGCCTCCCAGCGCGCGATCGTCAGAAAACTGGATCGCCGTGTCCTGCAGCAATCGAATGCAGCGGCAGCTATCATTCTCACCATTCTTCGTGATCTGGTCGTCCTGCTCCTGCCTATCGGATTGCTGATTGTGATCCTGGTGTTCGGCACCTTGCTTGATGCTTCTGCCCCGGTCTTGTCGCTGGTGTTCCTGACGGTCGGTCTTGCAGGCGTGGTCCTGGTCTTCGGGATATGGCTGGGACAGAGCCTGCTTTCGCCCGAGATCCCCAGCCAGCGCTTCATCATGATGTCGGACAAACGCGCCCGGGCCAGTTACCTGACGGTCATCGGGCTGAGCGGCGTCCTCGCACTCGAGGCGATTTACGAAGGGTTCGAAAGGCACTTCCCCTTCTCCGCCGCAGCGACGGGCGTCGTCCCCTTCATCCTGATCGGTGCAACAGGTTTTCTGCTGTTCCGCCTGGCGACACTGGTGGTCGGTCGGAAGAACGACGCAATCGAGAATCCCGAAGTCGGCGCGGCCTTGCATGCAGGTCATTCGGGCCGGCGCATCGACTTCATCGGCATCGGTGCGCGCGCGATGAAGGTCGTGGCAATCGCCACTCTGCTGCTTTCGGCACTGGGTTATGATGCGCTCGCCCGGATGTTCCTGTCAGCGACATTGGAAACGATGGCTATCGTCGCACTGGCCATCCTGAGTTTTCGTCGCACGATGGCCATTGCCAAGGTCATCGGCGGCAATTTCGCCCGTTCGCATGAACATATGAGCGAACTCGCGCCGGTTGCCCTCGGCATCCTGCTCATCGCCGTTTCCATCCCGTTGATCCTGCTGGCCTGGGGACTTCGGCCCGCGCAGATCGGCGACTTCATTTCGGTGCTCAGGACGGGTGTCTCTTTCGGCGACGTCCGCATTTCGTTCGGCGACGTCGTCACCTTCTCGCTCGTGTTCGCAATAGGTTACGTTCTGACGCGCTGGATCCAGCGGATCGTGGAGGTGACCGTACTGCCGAGACTGTCTCTCGATGGCGGAAGCAAGAGCGCTCTCCTCACCGCGATAGGTTACTTCGGACTATTGCTGTCGGCCCTGATCGCTATCACTTCCGCCGGTCTCGACCTGTCGAGCCTCGCGATCGTGTTCGGCGCGCTGTCGGTCGGAATCGGCTTCGGGTTGCAGAATGTGGTGGCCAATTTCATCAGCGGGATCATCCTGCTGATCGAACGACCGATCAAGAAGGGGGACTGGATCAAGGTCGGCGATGCGGAAGGTATCGTCGAAAAGGTGGCGGTCCGGGCGACCCATATCAAGGCGTTCGACCGCGACGACGTGATCGTCCCCAATTCCGAACTCATCTCGGGCATCGTGCGCAACAGGACCCTCGTCGACACGCTCGGTCGGGTCGAGATCTACGTCGGGATCGCCTACGAAAGCGATGTTGCGCTCGCGCTGCAGGAAGCGATGGCGGCGGTGACCAGTCACCCCGACGTGGTGAGAGATCCGGCCCCCAGCGTGACGGTCACCGAGTTCGGCGAAAGTGCGCTCAACCTGCAGGTCTTCGCGTATATTCGGGACGTCGCACGGAGCAACAGGGTGCGGGGCGAGCTGCACTTGGAAATCTTTGCGAGGTTCAACGAAGCCGGAATCTCCATTCCCTACCCGCAGCGCAATGTTCGCGTCGAGAAAGCCTGACTGGTGATCGCGGGTACGCCGTGACGTGGTCTGGCTGCGATATTTTGAATTCACCGGTAGTTATGAGACTATGAATGCCGTTCATTCGATTCGGGGAGATTCGAGATGGCCGGTTTCAACAAGATTGTTTCGACTGCTGCGCTTGCTGCGCTGGTTGCCACGCCCGCTCTGGCAGAAAAGGCGAACCAGCTATCCAGCATCAGCGGCTCGCTGGGGCGCGACGCAGAAAGCGCGCTGCAATCGCGCGGATTTACGCACATTTCCACGCACAAGAGCGATTCCGGTTTCATCAACAGCTACTGGTGGAAGGCCCAGTCGAAGGATTGCGTGAACGTCGAGATCTACGATGGCCGCGTGATGACGATTAACGACGCGACGGCCGGCGATTGCGGCCACAGCAGCGGCGGCGGTGACGCGGCGGCGGCGGTAGCTGTCGTGGCCGGCGCGGCGATCCTGGGCGCGCTGCTGAGCCACAAGTCGCACCACCACGAGAACGACAGGCATCTCGAGGACGCGCAGGCCGAGCAGCAGTACGAGCGTGGTTATACCGACGGAATGCACAACGCATCCTATCACAACTACGACAGGTCCGACGCGTACTCGAACGGCTACACGGCCGGTGTGAGCGAACGCAACGCCAATTTGTCGCACCACAGCGGGCGGGGCGGGTATCGGTCCTATGCCCAGATCAACGACCTCAACGGCGCGCGCGCGGCTGGCGGGATGAGCGAACTGGAACGGCGCGGTTTCCGCCAGGTCGACAATTTCGCCACCGGCAACACGCGCTATTCGATCCAGTGGCAGCCGCAATCGCGCCAGTGCGTTCAGGTGACGATCGCCGACGGGAAGCTCTACGATGTGCGCGACATCGGCCAGCATCCCAAGTGCCGCTGACGGGGAATGCGGTCGCCAGCGCCTGATCCGCACCACTTCCGGAACGAGGCGATGGACGTTGTGAGGCAACTCGCTGTCTACCCTTTCCTCGGGATTCTTCGCGGCGGCTGACTTGTCTTGATCGGAGCGATGGAGGTGGCTCCGTCCTGCGCTGGAAAAACTTTCAAATCGCTCTCCTATGCATGTACCGGAATGGCGCCAGTGGCCTCCCTCTCGGAAGTCCGCAAACGCCGTAGCACGGCTCTAAAGCTGCCCGTCAGCAAACGGCCCAAAAGCTGCCGCATAGGCTCAATCCCCATGAATGGCGGGAATTTGGGCCCGTAAAAGACAATCCGTTTGTGGTGATCAAGACATCCAAGCGGACTATCGGCTGCCGCTTCTTAGTACTGTTATGCTCCTATTCCGCAACGCTGGGCAATCACGTCGGCCCCCCCGAACACTATCTGATTTCGCGCCGAGGGTTGGAACAGCCCGTAGAGAAACTTGCCACCTTCACCGCTTTCGGCCTCGAGAGTTGCCTTCGCTTCCGAAGGCAAGGTCAAGCCAAGCGCACCAACATTGTCGGTCACCTGATCCGCGCGGCTTACTCCCATCAATGTAGATGCGACGCCGGGACGTCCGGCCACCCACGCGAGTGCCACACGGGCTGGGGTCTCGCCCATGTCCGCTGCTACCTTTTTCAAGGCGTCCACGATGCGCCAGTTGCGATCGGTGAACAGTTGGTCGCCAAAAGGATTGTCGCCATCGAGGCGCTTGTCGTTATCAGGCCTGGCTCCGACATCTCCTCCGCTGTTCGGCACACCTCCGGACCGAGATGGCCCTGCCTCGACCGTCGCACGATCATATTTGCCGGTGAGCAGACCGTAAGCAAGCGGGCTCCATGGCACGAGGCCCATCCCGAACTCCCCTGCCAAGGGCACGTGCTCGTCCTCGACCCCGCGCTCGACTAGCGAATAGAAATATTGCAGCCCAATTGGCGATGGCAATCCGTGCACACGCGCCAGGGTCGCAAGCTGCGCCACGAACCAGGCTGGGCTGTTCGACAGGCCCCAATACCGGATCTTGCCCTTCGCGACGAGGCCGCTCATTGTCTGCAGCAGTTCGAGAGCCGGCGTGATGCCATCCCAGATGTGAATCCAGTAGAGATCGATGTAATCGGTCTGCATCCGCTCGAGCGAGCGGTTCACCGCGTTTTCGATATGACGCCTGCCCTGCCCACCTTCATGGGGGCCGTTGCCGGTATTGAATCCTGATTTTGTTGCCAAGACCATTCGCTCGCGCAGCGCTGCATCCGCCACGAATTTGCCGACCATCTCCTCCGAAGCGCCACCGGAGTAGACATCGGCCGTATCAACGAAATTCCCACCGAGTTCGACATAGCGATCGAAAACCGCCCTGCTGGCCGCCTCGTCCATGCCCCAGCGAGGTGTGCCAAAAGTCATGGTCCCGAGTGCGAGGGGGCTAACAAGCAGGCCGGATGATCCGAGTGGGCGAAGTGTAGCGAGGTTCATTCAATGTCTCCGGAAATGTCTTGGGAAAGATGTGGAGCGCGGGACATGGATTGATTAGGGCATAGAACCAGAATAGGTTGCTGAAGGATATTCACGAATGGACCGTGACGTATGGTCAGGGCTCGCGGTGTTCGCAGAAATCGTCGACGCGGGAAGCTTCGCAAGAGCCGCCAAACGACTGGGCATATCCTCTTCCGCCTTGAGCCATGCAATGCGAAGTCTCGAGGCACGTCTCGACATCCGTCTGCTCAACCGGACTACTCGTTCGCTGGCGCCGACCGATGCTGGTCAGGCTCTGCTCGCACGATTGCGCCCAGCGATAGATTCTGTCGAGGATGTGATCGGTGAACTGGACAGCGCTCGCAGCCGCCCAATCGGGCGCATCCGTGTCAACGCCCACAAACCCGCCGCCGCCTATCTGATCCTGCCCCGGCTTCCCATGTTCTCGCGCGAGCATCCGGACGTATCGATTGACCTAATCGTGGACGATGGACTGGTCGATATCGTCGCCGAGCGTTTCGATTGTGGAGTGCGGCACGACAAGGCATTGCAGGCTGACATGATTTCCGTTCGGATCAGCGCTCCGCTTGAACTCGTGTTCGTCGCTTCGCCTGCCTACCTCGATCTGCATGGACGCCCGGCAAACCCAGAGGATCTCCGCAGCCATCGATGCATCAGCTATCGACATGCCACATCTGGCGCGATCCACCGCTGGGAATTCGAATCTGACGGTGAGCGCAGGGACGAATCTGTCCCGACCACCTTCGTTACCAACGACATCGACATAATGCGCGATGCCGCGCTGAAGGGTCTCGGGATTTGCAGCTTGCTTATGGATCAGGCCGCATCGCATCTCCGGTCCGGTGAATTGGTGGAAATAATGCCCGGATGGGCTCCAACCCTCCCTCCATGCCACATTTACTATCCCAGCAAACGTCAGCCCACTGCCGCTTTCAAGGCTTTCTTGGAAGCGATGCGCGTTTTCTAATCCGTCGCGCATCCTGTTGAGCAATGTGCTGGATCGCCGTTTTCTGGGCCGTAAGCGGACGGTCAGCTAACGGTGTTCGAAAGCCTATAATGGTTGTCAGACACATGAATTGGAGGCGACGTCATGCGCTTATCGAGCGATATATGATCTGTTGCGTGTTGCGCTGCAGATTGGGGCCGTCAGGTGAAAGAACCTGGGTCATTCCTACACATAGCAAATCGTTTTCCGGATCGACCCAGAACCAGGTGCCTGCTGCTCCATCCCACTGATAGGTGCCTCGCCCAACCGGAGCGCCTGCCAGTGCGGGATCGGTGAACACCACACCGTTGACGCCCATTGCAACTCCTGGGCCGATCGATTGATGTCCGGCAGTAAACGAGTTTGCCCGTATAGCGTCCGGCATCTGATCGCTCATGATCTGGTGGATTGCTTCGCGAGACAACAATTCCACGCTCGAATGCGAACCGCCGTCGAGCAGGAATTGGGCGAAGCGCGTGTAATCGCCCGCGGTCGAAAAGAGGCCGCTACCCCCCAGGGGGCGTGCGTGGGGCGCTTCGTAGTCGGGCTGAAGCAGATTATGGATGGGCGTCAGATTGGCATTGCCGAAGCGCAGATAGAGTGTTGCCAGCTTGTCCTTCTGGTTAGGTGCGATATGGAAGTGCGTATCATCCATGCCCAGAGGTGCGAACAGCCGATCAGATAGGAAATCGCTCAGGCTCGTACCGGTCAGACGCTCGATGATCGCGCCCTGGATGTCCATCCCGATCGAATAGCGCCATGACCTACCCGGCTGGTAAGCTAACGGACAGCGCGCGATCCGCTGCATCATATCGGGCAAATCGTCGGCGTCCCATACGCCTGCGTGCCGGTATGCCTCGTCGATTGGATCATTGGGATCGGGCATAGCGAGTGCGTAGCCGAACCCGGCAGTATGGGTGACGAGTTCGCGCATCGTAGGCTGGTGCTCGGCAGTCACGACACGGACACTGCCATCGGCGTTGCGCCTGTCATATACCTGCAATCCGTCCAGCTCAGGCAGATGAAGCGCGACCGGATCGTCGAACTGCCAGCGGCCTTCGTCCCAGAGCATCATGAGCCCTGCAGCAGTAACGGGCTTGGTCATCGAGAAGATGCGGAAACCATCGTCGAGGCAAAGCGGCCTGTCCGTCGCGATCGTGTGAAATCCGATCGCAGCTGCGTGGCAGACCCGGCCCTTTCGTGCGACGACGATCACGGCCCCCGGGATGGTCCCCGCATCGACTTCCGACCTGAGATATGCGCCCAGCTCTTCCATTCCGGCGCTCGACAGGCCGACATCCTCCGGTCTTGCCGATACCTTCACGCGCGACATCAGATCATGCCCGAGCGGACGGTTTCGGCAAGGTGGATCGCGCTCGGCTTCGTGGTGCGGGCGAACGTCTGGTAGTCGACGTCGACCAGCCCGAAGCGCTCGCCATAGCCCCGCGTCCATTCGAAATTGTCGAGAAGCGACCAGCAGATATAGCTGCGGACGTCGATCCCATCGTCCAGGCACTCGCGCACGGCGGCAAGCGCTCTGTCGATAAACGCGATCCGCCTGCTGTCGTCGTCCGTGCAAATCCCGCTTTCAGTGACGAAGACCGGCTTGCCGATCCGCTCATGGGCAAGCCGGATGGTGCCTTTCAGCGCCTCGGGGCAAAACTCGTATCCTGCGCCGGTCATCTCGCTGCCGGCGGGCGGCCGTTGCAGTCCGCTGGCCGACACGAGGACGCGCGTATAGGTCTGCACGCCGGTGAAATCCATTTCGCGCCCAACCTCCAGCCACGGTCCGTAAAGCGACGCGATGACGAGTTCCGCGGGATTATTGTCCCCAATGCCCTGGATGTCCTGCATCGTGAGCGAGAGGCCGACCGGAACATCCGTTCGCTCCGCCTTGATCGCCGCGTAGCTTTCACGCTGGGCACGGACCATGACCGGTTCGCAGAGGTCGACCGGTGCGAACATGATCGAAGAGAACGCGGGCGATCCGGTCGCGCGCCGGGCGGCTGCCAACATCTGGTCGACTTCCTCGCCACTGGTCGCAAAATGTCGAGCGAGCGCAAACAGGCGCTGAATATTGGCTTCGTTGAATGGGAGCGCGTAGGTAACAAGATCGCCCATCGAAGCCATGACTCTCGCACAGAAGCGAGCGAACAAGTCTGCCGCATCGGCCACTTCGAAACCTCCGCGCATCGCGAACCAACGTGGGGTGGTAAAATGGTTGAAAGTCACGATCGGTTGCAACCCGCGCGCGTGCAGTGCTTCAAGCGCGCGGCGGTAATGGTCGAGCGCCGCTGAAGAGAACTGACCTTGTGCGGGCTCGATCCGCGCCCATTCGATGCCGATCCGATGGCAATTGAAGCCAAGCCCGGCGGCTAGGTCGAAGTCCTCGAGGTAGCGATGATAGCTGTCGCATGCATCACCCGATGGCTCCTCGAAAACAGTCGGGACACTGTTCTCGAGCAGCCACACGTCGGAATTGACGTTATTCCCTTCGGTCTGATGGGCCGAGATTGCCGAGCCCCAAAGAAACCCATCCGGCGCCCTGCGTTGCGATGTCTTGTCCACGGTTTGGGTTTCCCTTTCCAGATCGCTTCAACCGGCCATCGAGATGGGTCGATCGGGTAATGCCGCGTCCCACGTCGGCTGATTGCCGACACTCTCGCTACGGATGCCTGCATCGCCGCGAAGGCTTCTTTCCCACGCCGCGATGAGATCCGTCGGCGAACCGCTACCGAAAATGTACCGGTCCGGGCGGATCAGCGCTGCTTCGATATCGTAGGATGCGAGCCAGGCTGCGATCGCATCGGCAAATGGCTCGATCGTTCGATCGGCGATGTCGACGGCGGCAAGAGACCCCGGCAGCGGCGGCAGATCGCGACCGACAAGCCATGCTCCCGCCGGCACATCGTCGTCGAACAGGGCGCCATCGGCTGCAACCGGCTGCGGAAAATAGTGACCGGCCATCGGACTGCCGGAAAGGATCGCCCGACTGGACATCGCTGCAAATGTGGCCGGGCCGCCGGGGATCTTGCCCAGTGCGCGGCCGAGAGCGAATTTGAGGTCGCGGACCAGAGCGGACCATCGGCTGGTGGTGCAGACCAACCGGCCCATCATGATTGCCGAGGCTATCGTCGCGCGCACGTGCGGCTCACGCTCGGCCTGGTAGCTGTCGAGCAACTGATCGGAGGCGCGTTCGGCGACTACTTCGCCCAGCTTCCAGCCGAGATTGGCAGCGTCGCGGATGCCAGAGCACATCCCCTGGCCGGCAAAAGGCGGCATCTGATGCGCCGCATCACCGGCGATCAGGACGCGGCCCTTGCGCCATTCCTTCGTCATGCGCGCGTTGAAGCGATAGACCGCGGTGCGCTCGATCGTCACTGCCCCCGATACGTTCCATGGCTCCAGCAACCGGGCGACCGAGGCTTCGCTGCTGATTTCTTCCGCGGTTTCGCCGGGGAGCAGCATGAACTCCCAGCGATGGCGTCCCTCGCCCATCAGCACGCACGTCGTCGGGCGGGCGGGGTTACAAATCTGCAGGTTGGACTTTGGCAGGCGGTCTTGGTCATGAACGACGACGTCGATCACCAGCCATGGCTCGTCGAAGCCCAGATCGGCCAGCCCGAACCCGGCAGCGCTTCGCACCGGGCTTCGGGCTCCATCCGCGCCGACGAGGTATTTCGCGCGCAGTTGCGCCTCGCCCCGGTCGGTTGCGAATTGGGCAGTCACCCCGTCCGCCATCTCGTCATGGCCGAGGTAGGTCCATCGCGTGCGCAGTTCGGCGCCATTCTGCTCTTCCATGCGTCGGCGCAGGAGGCGCTCGATAGAGGGTTGGTGGATCATGTTCGCCGCAGGCCACCCCCCGGGGGCGATCCGGTCGGCACCGGGGAAGCTCAGCAGCACCTTCCCCGCGGCGTTGAGGAAGTCGTAGCGCTCCGTCGTGCGGCAGGTCGCGGCGATATCTTCTGCGACTCCGATGGACTGGAATATCCGCAGGGTTTCGTGATCGATATGGGCTGCCCGGGGCAGCGGGAAGACGTCCGCTTCCTTGTCGCAGACAATCACGCTCGCACCTGCCTGTGCAACTTGCAGTGCCAGAGTCAGGCCGGTCGGCCCTCCGCCGACAACCAGCACATCGCAGTCGAACGCACCCATCGATCAGGCCTCCGCCTTCATCGTGCCTTCGATGTAGCCGAGCTCCTCGATCTCGCAGCGGACGACATCGTCGGCGGCAAGGAAGCGGCGCGGCTCCATCGCGGCCCCGATACCGCCCGGAGTCCCGGTGAAAATCAGATCGCCCGGCTCAAGCGTCATCGCCGCCGACAGGTGTTCGATCTGTTGCCAGAGGTCGAACACGAGGTGCTCGGTATTCGAACTTTGCCGCACCTCGCCATTCACGGAACAGGTGATCGCCAACGCATGCGGATCGCTAATCTGGTCCGCCGTCGTGATCCACGGACCGATTGGCGCGTGGGTATCGAACGACTTGCCAAGCGACCACTGCGGTCCGGCGTGCTGCCACATGCGCTCGGTAACGTCGTTGCCGACACAATAGCCGAATATCGCATCGGCGGCGTCGGCCGCGGCAACGTGCTTGCACCTCCGGCCGACCACTGCGACCAACTCCGCCTCGTAATCGACGAAGGGCGCGTTGCGCGCGATCAGGATCGGATCATAGGGTCCGTTTATACTCGTCTGTGCCTTCGTGAACCAGACCTGCCTGACCGGCGTTTCCATGTTCGATTCCGCGATGTGATCGGCATAATTCAGCCCGATGGCCCAGACTTTGCCGGGCCGTTCCACGGGCGCGCACAACTGGACATCGCTCAGCGGAATCCCGGCACCCGTCACACGCTGTTTGAAGCGCGGCTTCAGGTCTTCCCAGGCCGCGATCACGTCGATCATGCTGCCGTCGAACCCGGCGTCAACCAGCCTGCCCTCCGTCACGATCCCTATGCGCGGCTTTCCGTCCCCGAGATAGGTGGCGAGCTTCATGCGACTTCCTTCCTCGCTTGACGACGCACCATGCGCCTGAGGCGAATGTTCAAAGCGGTGACGAACCGCACGACGCCCTGCGGAGGCGGGCGCTTACCGGCGAACATCGGATGCGGCGCACCCCACTGCACGGCGAGCAGGCTCGACATCGGCATCTTCTGGGGCGGATCGCTGGCGGTCAGCAGATCGCCATCGGTCCAGTGCTCCAGCTCGTGGCCCCAAGGATCCTTCCAGTAATCGAAGATCTGGCTGCCCATGATGTGCCGCCCCACGCCCCACGCCTGGGTCCGGCCTTTCGCCCTGAGATGCGCGTGGCCAACCATCAGGTCTTCGAAGTTCGCCACTTCGAACGCGGCGTGCATGAAGCCGGGCTTGCCGGGAAGCTGGGCCAGGAAAAGGGTGTGGTGATCGCTCGGTATGTCGCCCCGGTCGCAGCGCATGAAGGCGCCGAGCGGCAGATCCTTGGCCGCTTCGACCTCGTCCGAGGTCAGAAAGCCGAAGCGATCTTTGTACCATTTCTCCGATCTGCGGAAATCTGAGACGCCGAGCACGCAATGACCGATGCGGCGCACATGGGCGGGACCGTGTTCGGCCCGCACGAACTGCCGCAGTCGCTGCTTCTGCGCGGCGGTGTTTATCAACGGATCGGCGGGGGACCGCTCCGCCGGTAGCGTCCGCTGTCCGGCAACGACTTCGACCCGATAACCGTCCGGGTCGATCAGGCGAACGACGTGTCCGTCACCGATTTCGTCGAAGGCCTCGACGGCGACGCCTTCGGCATCCGCCAGCTTTTGCAAGTCGTCGATCGACGCCGCCAGCAAACCCAGCCCGAGAAAAGCGGGCTCACCCTGTTCGGTCACGTGAACAAACGGCCGGCCATCGCCCGCACGGCCGAACAGCTTGCCGCCCTCGACCCGCGTGGCGAGGCCGAAATCGTCGAGAAACCGGGCCATCTCAGCAAGATCGGGCGCAGAGAAGCGCACGTGAGCGATATCCTCGATCTTGATGATTGCCACCGGATCTCTCCCTCAGACCTTTTTGACTATTTGGTCATACTACCGGTTTTGACTATACGGTCAATATGGATTCGAAACGCAGCGTCGCCGAGCCGAGTTTGCCTCGTTCCCGCCCAGGCAAGAGCAGGGCGGCTCTGTTGCAGGCCGGCCTCACGCTATTCGCAGAACGGCCGGTCGACGCTGTGCCGATCGACGAAATCGTGACTGTCGCGGGCGTAGCCAAAGGAACGTTCTTCAACCATTTCGCGGACAAGCACGCATTTGCTGGCGCGATCGCCAGCGAAATCCGGCTGGAGATCGAAGATCTGGTCGCGACGACAAATCGCGACGTCACCGACCCGATGGACAGGCTGGCCAACGGGATGCGGGTGGCTGGCAACTTCGCGCTTTCGAACAGGCAGCGCACGCAGATGCTTTTGCGGATGGGCGACGGAATGCCTTCCGAAAATCATCCGCTCAACCGGGGCGTGTCCGCGGACATTTCCGCAGCGGTCCGGTCAGGTCAGGCGCGGCCCGAGGCGGAACTGCAAGGCGTGCCCTACTGGTTGAGCCTGTGCCAGGGCCTGATGGTGCAACTGACCGCAGGGGATATGAAACCGGACAACGCGGTGTCCCGTATCGAAGCGATGGTGGCGATGGGTCTCTCGGGAATTTCCTCACAGCACGGAGGGCAGGGCAGCTGATTCCGTTCAGGATTGGACATCGACCATCGCTTCCGGGAAACGAGGCCGCGCATCCCCGTGACGCAGGCCCTGCGGCCCTGAACAAACGGCAGCTTTCGGCTGAATTCGCAGAACTCTCGAATGACAGATTATGGGGCGCATAGCTGCCATCGATACTATGATCGAAAGAGCGACAGCTCGAACCTCCGAAATGGGGAGAAGTGGACCATTCTGAAATGTCCGCCTTTGAGTCGTGACGAGAATAGCGTTTTTTCTAGCTTCGATCGCCCAGAGCAGACTGTCGGCCACCGGAGCAGGCCCTGACCAAAATCTGATACTTGTGGCGATCACATTTTGAGCGTCGAAAACGCCTGGTTTTGGGTGGAAACCGGAATGGGGGGTGCCGGGATTGGGAAGCTGCCAACGGCTTGATGCACAAGAAGGATGAAAACGGTAGCAACCGGCCTCGTTCTAGAAATTCGAAGCAGTCCTAACTAAAGCAACGGACCACGCAGCAAACCTGCGCGGCCCTTTGCCAGGTTCAAAACTTAACCCTCATCCCGACACGGCCGTCGAGTTCGTAGCTGTCGCCGAATTCATCCAGGCCGGTATTGGCATTGATCTGTCCGAAGATGGCCACTCGGCCTCCATCGATGTTGTAGGTCCCGCCCAATCCGACGCCGGCCCAGGTACGTCCCAGCTCCTGCGTCAGGCGGGTGCCGCTCACCAGTGTGCGCTGACTATCGCGGAAATTATGATAGACATTCACAATCCCGAAGAGATGCAGGCGATCCTTTGCCGGATCGGCAGCTTCGCTCGCGCTGTCATAGTCGATGCCAAGGCCGAGACGGTCGATCATCGCAGCCTTGCCATCATAGGAGACGTCAGCCCCGAAGGGATCGGCGAAGGCGGAGTATTCGATCCTGGAATAGTTGAACTGGGCTTGCGGGCTCAGCGACCATGGACCGCCGAGACCCAACTTCTTGCCCGCCTCCATGCTGAAGGCATAGCCCAGGCCAGTGCTACCATCCTTGAGCGGCTCGTCGATCAAGGCAGAGGCAAGGTCGGCGTCGTAGATCGTCGAGCGAGCCTGCAGATCGACATAGGTCCCTTCGTTGCCATACCAGGTCAGTGCAGCACCCACACCGAACCCGTCGACATCGATATCGCCATTGCCGTAGACCGACTGAACATCGCTGTCTGCATCGACATAGCGTCCGGTCACGCTGCCCACCAGCGCGCCGTTCTCACTCTCGCTGACCGAAAAATCTACGCCGATTTCCGCTTCCCAGGTCGTGGTGTCGAAGGTTGCACCACCGGTCGAACGGACCGGATCGTATGTGCCGTAGCGTCCGGTGGTCCGGCCCCACAATCCATCGGCCCTGCCCTCGCCGTTCATCCAGGAGCGATCGCCGACGCGTTCTTCGAGTGTCGATACGCGGTTGAGGCTTTGCAGGACGCTGGCATAGGTTTCGTAGATCGGCACGCCCGGCTGATAAAGCGGACCAGCAGGCATCGAGGATGCTGCCTCTCCCGCACTGGCAAGCGAAGAGCGCAAAGAAGTAGTTGAACGATTCGGCCGAACGCTAGCGGATCGCATGCGCAATGGTGATGCAGCCCTTCGCCGGGCTTGGGTCAGACTCTTCGTGGATCGGGTCACGGTTTCAAATGACGAAATCGTCATTTCGGGCACAAAACGCGCTCTCGAAGCAGCCCTCATTCACGGAGAAAAGCCAGGAATGCCCGTGGTGCCCAGTTTTGACCTGAAATGGTGCCGCTTAGGTGACTCGAACACCTGACCCCATCATTACGAATGATGTGCTCTACCAACTGAGCTAAAGCGGCACTTTCGCACTGCTGCGAGAAGTGGAGGCCCGAGCCGGAATCGAACCGGCGTGCAAGGATTTGCAGTCCTCTGCGTAACCACTCCGCCATCGGGCCTCGCCCGGCCTCTCGGCACGGGAAGCGGCGCACTAGCGATTCTCGCACCCAAAGGCAATCACCACATGACACCTTACGTAACGTCAGTCTTTACGCGTGGCCGGTTAGCGGCAATGTGATCGACCATGAGCATTGCCAATCTTCTCGATCCGATCACGGCCCAAGGCGGGCAAACATGCTTTTCCGGTCTCGACCAGTGGATGCAGGGCCGGACGCTTTACGGCGGTGCATCGGCGCTTGTCGCCTATACTGCAGCCACCCGCGCCTTTCCCGATCTGCCACCCCTTCGCGCCGCACAGGTCGCCTTCGTGGCGCCGACCGGATCAGATATCGAGGTCAGACGCGAAATCGTGCGGCAGGGGCGCAATGTGACGCAGGTGCGCAGCGAACTGTGGTGCGAAGGCCAGTGTGCGCTCAGCGCTTTCTGGCTGTTTGGCACCCTGCGCGAGGCGAATGCAGTCCACCCCGCTGCACCGATCGAGGAATGGCCCGGGCCGCCCGAAGATGCGGAGGATGCCATGAATGGCAAGGGGCCGGCCTTCATCACCAATAATTTCGAGATTCGCCGCGCGCAGGATGTGAGGGGCCCGGGCGCGCCGATCGTGCGGCGGTGGGCGCGCCTGACCGATCGCGACGCGCTCGATCCGATATCGCAGCTCATTCTGATGGGCGATGTGCTTCCGCCAGGCGCGATGCGAGTCATGAAACGACAAGGTCCGCTCAGTTCGATCAACTGGTCATTCAACCTGCTCGACACCGAACCGACCACACGGGATGGCTGGTTCCTGTCGGAAAATGCCAGCCAGCACGCCGATCACGGCTATTCTTCCGAGCGGCTTCGCCTCTGGAATGCCGACGGCCATCAAGTGCTGGACGGTATGCAGAGCGCCGCGATCTTCGGCTAGGTGCAGGAGACCGAGCGGGCGCCGAGCCCTCTCCGTTCCGGCTAGAGACAGATTTCCCGCTCCAGCACGATAGCCCTGCAGAATGCCTCGTCATGGCTGACGCACAGAATGGCTCCGTCATAATCGCGTAAGGCCTTTTCGAGCAGTTCGATCGCGTCGATATCAAGGTGGGTGGTCGGTTCGTCGAGGATCAGCAATTGCGGCGGATCCGGCCGCGCGAACAGACAGGCCAGAGCCAGCCGCACCTTCTCCCCGCCGGACAGCGCACCTGCCAGTCGGTCGGCCCAGTGGCCCCGAAAGCCGAACCGGGCCAGCGCAGCATGCGCCTCCTGCCGATCGAGCGCCGGATTGTGCCGTCGCATCGCGGCGATCAGCGTTTCATCATCACCCAGCAATGCCAGGTGCTGGTCGAGCACGGCGATACGATCCCGGTCCGCTTCGATCTGCCCGGTGGCGGGTTCGGCTGCACCGGTCAGCAGGCGGATGAGGCTGGTCTTTCCGGATCCGTTCGCCCCGACGAGCGCGATACGCTCGGGGCCGCGGATATGGATGTCGAGCGGGCCGAACAGGCGGCGCGGGCCGAAATCGCATGCCACACCCGAAGAATCGACGAGCACATGGCGCGAGGACAGCCCGCAGGAGCCAAGCTCGATATGCACGGGCACCACGCGCTCGACCCGCGATTGCGCATCGCGCAGCGCCTCCTGCGTTGTGCGGGCCAAATCCTCCCCGACAGCCAGCGTGCGGGCGCCAGTCTTCTCCGCCCGCTGCTGCTGGGCATGGAGATGCATTTTGGGTTCCGCCTTGCGCGCGGCGACGGCGCGGCCGCGCTTGTCGCGGCGAGCCTGCTTTTCCAGTTCATGCTGCTGGGTGCGCTGCGCCGCCTTGTGATCCGCCTTTGCCGTCTCGAGCGCGTCGATCGTACGAGCGCGCTCCGCATCGCGGAAATCGCGAAATGCCGACCAGGCACCGCCGAACACCCTGGCCCCGGTCGTGGACAGATCGACGATGCGGTCGACGCTTTCCAGCAGTTCGCGGTCGTGGCTGGCGCACAGGATCGCCCCCTGCCACTCCGTCAACAGCCGGATAATGGCATTGCGCCCGTCGCGGTCGAGATTGTTGGTCGGTTCGTCGAGCAGTAGGATAGTGGGTTCGGGAAGCAGCAGCGCGGCCAGCTTCAATCGCATCCGCTCTCCGCCGCTGAAACCCGCATAGGGGCGGGTCCAGTCGACTGTGGGGAGATCGACCTGCGCCAGCGCCGCCTCCAGTCGTGCCGACAGGGTCCAGTCGGCACGATCGAGATCGTCGTCGCGCGGCCTTCCCTCCTCTATCCGCCGCAGCCGTGCCAGGTCTTCCGCAGCACCCAGCACATCTGCGACCATACGATCCCCTGCAATGCTTTCCTGCCGCAGGAAGCCGACGGCGCCATTGCATAGGATGGAGCCGGAGTACGAACCGTCACCCGCGATCGCGCGCAGCAACGTGGTCTTGCCCGATCCATTCCTACCGAACAGACCGACGGCTTCGCGACCGACGGTCAGCGATAGGGCCGGGAAAAGCGGAGTACCGTCGGGAGTCGCGACGGAAACGGAATCGAGAACGAGATTGGGCATGGATCACCGGAGCAGAGAATTGTCGGAAAGGACGAATTTTCGCTCAGATGTTCATCGATGCCTTGCTCCTGTCAGTTCGGCCATACCGGGCCGCGCTCGCAATTTGGCGACGGATGTCGCAAAGTGCAAGCGGCCAGCGCCTCAGTCGGCGAAGCGGGGCGGGCGCTTTTCCATTTCCGCCATGACCGCCTCGACCTGATTGGGCGTGCGCATGATGCTATCCTGTTCGCGGCTTTCTGCCAGAAGGATGGCATCTTCGCCTTCTTCCTGCATGACCTTGAACAGGCGCTTGGAGCCGCGGATGGCGTCGGGGTTCTTGTTGGCGATGGTTTCTGCCAGCGCGGTGGCCCTGGCCAGAGGATCGTCGTCGATCATGGTGGCGAAGCCCAGGCCGAGAGCCTCTTCGCCAGAGAATTCGCGGTTGGTATAGGTCAGCTCGCGAAGGATGTCGTCACGCACCAGGCTGCGCCACAGGGCATAGCCGCCCATGTCGGGGACGAGGCCCCACTTCATTTCCATAACCGCCATGCGCGTTGCCGGATGGACCACGCGGATGTCGGCGCCGCTGGCGATCTGGAGGCCGCCGCCGAAGCAGACGCCGTGGACGGCGGCGATGACGGGGACGGGGCATTTGCGCCAGGTCATGGCGGCTTCCTGCGCGCGGTTGGCATTGCCGTGCGTGCGGTCGACGAGCCTGGCCTGCGGGTTCGAGCCGCCGGCCGCCATGCTGGACAGATCGAGCCCGGCGCAGAAGGCGCGGCCTTCGCCCGATAGGACTGCCACCCGCAAACCCTTCATTTCGCGCAGGGCCTGGCCCGCTTCCAGCACGGCTTCGAACTGCGCGCCATCAAGCGCATTCATCTTGTCGCCGCGCGTGAAGCGGACCTGTGCCACGCCATTATCGGCGAGATCGATCGAAACGCGATCCTGGAAATTCATGCCTAAATCCTCTCTCCCGGCGCCGACGGTTCGCCGCCTACATGTCAATCATACGTTTGATCAGCCGTGTTCGGCGAGAAAACGCTTCACGTTTCGGGCGGCCTGTCTGATGCGCTGTTCGTTTTCGACCATGGCGATGCGTACGAAGCCTTCGCCTTCTTCGCCATAACCCACACCTGCCGCGACCGCGACGCCGGCATGTTCGAGCAACTGCTTGGAGAATTCCAGGCTGCCGACATTATGGAAGGCTTCCGGGATCGGTGCCCAGGCGAACATGCTGGCGGGCGGCGAGGGAATGTCCCATCCGGCGCGGCCGAAGCTTTCGACCATCACATCGCGGCGATGCTGATAGCGCGCCCGGTTTTCTTCCACCACGTCCTGCGGCCCGTTGAGCGCGGCGCAGGCGGCCGCCTGGATCGGAGTGAAGGCCCCATAATCGAGATAGCTTTTCACCCGTGTCAGCGCCGAGATCAGTTCCTGATTGCCGACCGCGAAACCCATCCGCCAGCCGGCCATGGAATAGGTCTTGGACATGGAGGTGAATTCGACCGCCACGTCCTTGGCGCCGGGCACCTCGAGGATCGAGCGGGTGGGCTTTCCGTCGTAATAGAGTTCGGAATAGGCGAGGTCCGAGAGGACCCAGACCTTGTTCTCTTTCGCCCAGGCGACCAGCCGTTCGTAAAAGGCGAGATCGACCGTTTCCGCCGTGGGATTGCTGGGATAGTTCACCACCAGCACCGTCGGGCGCGGGACGGTATAGGCCATCGCGTTGTCGAGCGCCTTCCAGTAATGTTCGTCCGGCGTGGTCGGCACGCTGCGGATGGTGGCGCCGGCAATGATGAAGCCGAAGGTATGGATCGGATAGCTGGGGCTTGGCGCCAGCACCACATCGCCCGGCGCGGTGATGGCAGTCGCCATGGACGACAGGCCTTCCTTCGATCCCATCGTCACCACGACTTCGCGTTCGGGATCGAGATCCACATTGAAACGGCGGCCGTAATAATTCGCCTGAGCCTTGCGCAGGCCCGGTATGCCTTTCGACTGGGAGTAGCCGTGCGCGCTGGGCTTGGCCGCGACTTCACACAATTTGTCGATCACATGCTGGGGCGGCGGGCGGTCCGGATTGCCCATGCCGAGATCGATAATATCCTTGCCCGAGCGCCGCGCCGCATGCCGCATCGCGTTCACTTCGGCGATGACATAAGGTGGCAGGCGCTTGATGCGGTAGAATTCGTCGGACATTCGAGCTCTTTCGGGCGTTGGTTGAGTCACACTGATTACCTATTCACCATGCAGGTGCAAACGCCGCAGGTGCAAGCAGACGCGTAATATCCTATTGCTGCCCAAACAGGCGCTTGAAACGCCAGAGGAGCGAGAATGACCGACGACGGCCCCGATCCCTTCACCAACATGTTCGAAGCACCCGCGAAATTCGCGCGCACGATGTTCGCGCCCTTCGCCGAGGCGAGTTCCGGAACGCCGCTGAGCGCGGAGGACATGCGCGAGTGGACCGCCGTCGGCGCGAAGCTGCAGGGGATGTGGCTGGAATACCAGACCGAGCAGCTGACCAACCCGCAGGCGCTGGCCGCCTATATGGACCCGACCCGCTGGATGAAGCTGGCGCAGGACTGGTACCGCCAGATGCCGATCGCCAACCCTGCGCAGCAACAGGCGCTGATGCAGGAAGGCATGGCGATGTGGCAGCAGGTGCTGGGACAGTACGGCCTTGGTCCGGATGGCCAGCCCGAAGCGAAGGGCGAGCCAGACCTGCCGCGCACGGACCGGCGCTTTGCCGATCCGCGCTGGCGTGCCCATCCCGCCTATGCGTTGATCCACCAGACCTATCTGTTCCTGGCCGAACGCGTGGCCGACATGGTCGACAAGATGGAGGGCCTGTCGGACGACAAGCGCGAACAGCTGCGCTTCACCACCCGCACGATCACCGAAGCGGCGAGCCCGGCGAACTTTCCGTTGCTGAACCCGGTAGTGATGGAGCGCACGCTGGAGACACGCGGCGAGAATCTGGTGAAAGGCATGGAACATCTGCTGGCCGATCTGCGCCGCGGGCAATTGTCCCATACCGATGCCAGCGCCTTCAAGCTGGGCGAGAATATCGCCGTGACGCCCGGCAAGGTCGTTCACGAAACGCCGATGTACCAGTTGATCCAGTATTCCCCGACGACCGAAACGGTGCTGGACGTGCCGCTGGTGATCTTCCCGCCCTGGATCAACCGTTTCTATATCCTGGACCTCAACGCCAAGAAGAGCTTCGTGCGCTGGGCGGTGGAACAGGGCATCACGGTGTTCATGGTCAGCTGGAAATCGGCCGACGCCAGCATGAAGAACGTGATCTGGGACGATTACGTACGCGCCCAGATGGACGCCATCGACCACATCCGCGAGCGGCTGGACGTGAAGCATGTGCATGCCATCGGATATTGCGTATCCGGCACCACGCTGGCGGCGACGCTGGCATTGCTGCATCGCCGCGGCGAGCAGGACAAGGTGAAGAGCGCGACGTTCTTCACCGCACAGGTCGATTTCGAAAAGGCGGGCGAACTGCTGAATTTCGTCGACGACAACCAGCTGGGCATGGTCAAGGCGATGAGCGCCGATGGTTATCTGGACGGTCGTTATATGGCGGCGACCTTCAACATGCTGCGCGGCACCGATCTAATCTGGAATTACGTGGTCAGCAATTACCTGCTGGGCGAGGATTATCCCGCCTTCGACCTGCTGCACTGGAACGGCGATGTGACCAATCTGCCCGCCAAATGGCATCAGCAATATCTGACCGACCTTTACCGCGACAACAAGCTGGTCGAGGCGGACGCGCTGAGCGTGGACGGCACGCCGGTCGATATCGGGCTGGTGAAAACACCGACCTATGTCCAGGCCGGCAAGGAAGACCATATCGCCCCTGCCGAGAGCGTCTGGCGGATCAACGATCATTTCAGCGGGCCGCTGAAGTTCGTCCTGGCAGGTTCGGGCCATATCGCGGGCGTGGTCAATCCGCCCGATGCGAAGAAATACCAGTACTGGACCAATGACGGATCGCCCCGCACGCTGGCAGAGTTCCGCGAGGGCGCCGAAGAACATCCCGGAAGCTGGTGGCCCGACTGGATCGACTGGCTGCGCCAGCAGGACGATGCGACCGTACCCGCAAAGGGCAAGCGCAAGCCCGGTGGCAAAGGCGACACGGTCATCGAAGATGCGCCGGGACGGTATGTTTCGACACGCTAAGTAGCGGACGCGAATAGACTTTCCGGATTATTGTGCACTGCACAAAAAATCCTTGACTTCGCGGGTGCAATGCCTATTTTGTGCAGTGCAACAAAGCGAGGTCTCCCATGGCTGATAGCCAGAGTAAAATCGATGCGGCCGCTGAAAGGGCATTTGCCGACGCCGCCGAGAAAAAGACCGCGGATTCGGCCAAGCAGCCGGTAGACGCCAAGGCAGTCGAAAAGGCTGTCGATGCTGGAGCTTCCGCTCCGGTCAAGGCCGATGCCGTCGCCAAGGCCGTTGCTGCCGAGCCCGCCCCCAAGGCGAAGGCATCTGCAGGAAAGACCAAGCCGAAGAAGGCACTTGCAAAGAAGAAGAAGGCCGCACCGAAAACCGCTGCTGCCAAGACTACACCGGCGTCCTCGACCAAGGGCGCTCCTGCCGAGGCGACACCCGCCAAGCGCAGTTCGATTTCCCAGTTGAAGGATACGATCATGGCCACTGCCAACAAGACCACCAATATCGAATATACCGCCAAGGCGAAAGAAATGGCTGCCGACATGCAGACCCGCGCCAAGGCCGCTTATGAAAAGGGCACCGAAATGACCAAGGACGCCGTCGAGTTCCAGAAGGGCAACATCGAAGCGCTGGTCGAATCGGGCAAGATCCTGGCTGCCGGCATGCAGGACATGGGCCGCACCTATATGGACGAAGCCAAGTCGGCTGCCGAAACCGTCCAGGGCGACGTCAAGAAGTTCGCCGCGATCAAATCGCCGACCGAACTGTTCCAGCTGCAGGGCGAAATCGCCCGCCGCAATTTCGACGCCATGGTTTCGACCACTTCGAAGAACACGGAAGCCATGCTGAAGCTGGCCAACGAAGCCTTCGCACCGGTTTCGAACCGCATGAGCCTGGCCGTCGACAAGGTTTCGAAGGCCGCCTGAGCGCGTTCGACCGAATTCAATTCCGCCGGGCCCTCTCTCCTCTCTCCCAAAGCCCGGCGAATTGGACACCGTGGGCCGGATGGTTTCGAACCATCCGGCCCATTTTTTGTCGTTTACGCCGCGCAGCCGTGCTTTCTTGTCCTGCAAATGGCTTTGCTGGCCGCTGACGCCTTGCGATTTGGCAAACCGATACGATAATGGGTCACGTAATGTTTTATTCCCCGCCCCGCCTGCCCGTCCGCGCCGCCGGAAACGACGACGAATCGCGTGACGGCGAAGGCCAGCTGGGTATTGCCACCAAGACCCGGGCCAAGCCCAAGAAGCCGAGCCAGTACAAGGTTTTGCTGCTGAACGACGATTACACGCCGATGGAATTCGTCGTCATCGTGCTGAAGCGGTTCTTCAAGATGGACATGGAAGAAGCGACCCGGGTGATGCTGCATGTTCACCAGAAGGGCGTGGGCGTATGCGGGATCTTTCCGTACGAGGTGGCCGAGACCAAGGTCCATCAGGTGATGGATTTCGCGCGGCAGAACCAGCACCCGCTGCAATGCACGCTCGAAAAGGCCTGAATTCCCGGCCACGCCCACGAAGGGCATGACCTGCGCTCAAAAGCGCGCTAGGGCCGTGGTCCAAGACAACTGATCCGGCGAAATCTTGCTCAAGTTCCTGCCCAGCATCGACCGTTACATCTTCAGGCTCGTCATCGTGCCGATGCTGTCGGTCTTCGCCATCGCGGCATCGCTGCTGGTGCTCGACAAGATGCTGCGGCTGTTCGATTTCGTCGCGGTCGAAGGCGGCCCTGTCGGCGTCGTGTTCAAAATGCTGATCGCGCTGGTGCCCGAATATGCCAGCCTTGCCATTCCGCTGGGACTGCTGCTGGGCGTATTGCTCGCCTTCCGCAAGCTGGCGACCAGCAGCGAACTCGACGTGTTTCGCGCCGTCGGCCTCGGCTATGGGCGATTGCTGCGCGTGCCGTTTGCAATCACGGCCGTGCTGATGATCGTCAATGTGGCGCTGGTGTTCTTCATCCAGCCGGTCAGCCGTTATTATTACGAGCAGATGGAATACGAACTGCGATCGGGTGCGCTGGGCGCATCGATCAAGGTGGGCGAATTCACCACGCTGGCCGACCGGATGGCGCTGCGGATCGACGGCAGCGAAGACGATGGCCGCCGGCTGCAGGGCATTTTCGCCCGCGTGGCGAACGACAAGAACCAGGTGCTGTCGATTTCCGCCAAGGAAGGCGCATTCCTGGCAACGTCCGACAATCCCGACACGATCATCCTGCGCCTGACCAATGGCACGATCGTGCAGGAAACCGGCAGCCAGACGCCGCGCGTCCTTACCTTTACCCGGCACGATCTGCCGATCGACCTGCCCACGGTCGACCAGTTCCGCGCCCGCGGCGATGCCGAACGCGAATATATCCTGCCCGAACTGCTGCGGATCGGGTGGAATTCATCGCTGCCGGAAGGGCAGCGCGACGCCAGCCAGGCAAGCTTCAACTTCCGGCTGGTGGAAGTGGTGATGATGGCGCTGATGCCGCTATTGGCCGTGGCGCTGGGCGTACCGCCCAAGCGATCGACCAGCGCGCTGGGCGTGTTCCTGTCCATCGTGATGGTGGTCGCCTATCACAAGGTGAACCAGTACGGCGAAGATGTCGCCGCGCTGGGCCGGGTCGATCCGATCCTGGCATTGTGGGGGCCATTCTTCCTGTTCGCGGCACTGATCATATGGATGTACTGGCGGGTGGCGCATGTACCCGGCGGGCAGGCCATCGGTGCGCTGGAAATCTGGTTCGAGAAGATGACCAAGCGGATCGGCAGGCTGTTCCGTCGCCGTTCGGTCAAGATCGATCTGGCTGCGGCCGAATAACGGGATCCGATGCAACTCGACTTCTTCCCCTCGCGCACGCTGACCGTCTATCTGGCAAAGCTCTTCACCGTACGCATCGCGGCGATGCTGTTCGTGTTGGTGCTGGTGCTGCTGATGCTGGACCTGCTGTCGAAGAGCGGCGAAATCCTCGCCGTACCGGGTAACGGGCAAGGCGAATTGCTGACCTATGCGGGATTGCGCGTGCCGCAGCTTATTTCGCGCTTCCTGCCCTATTCCGTGCTGCTGGCGACGCTGATCACACTGGTGACGCTGAACCAGAACAGCGAGGTGATCGCGATGAAGGCGGCCGGCCTGTCGGCGCATCAGGTGCTCGCGCCGCTATTGCTGACGGCAGGCATCGTGTCGGTGGCGACCTTCGTCTTCAACGAACAGGTCGTGACGAAATCGACCCAGACGCTAAAGGCGTGGGAGGCGGTCGAATACGGGCCGATCCCGACGGAAAGCGGGGTGAAGACCAACGTCTATCTGACCGATGGCGACAATATCCTGACCGCCGCCTATGTCGCCGGATCGGGCGAGGCGATCGCCATGCGCAAGGTGACCTGGTACCGGCGCAATCCCGACGGGATGATCGTGGAACAGATCGATGCGGACCGGGCACGCTATGCCGGGCCGGGATGGCGGCTCGATGGGGGACTGACCCGCTTCAACGTCCAGAATGCCGTGACCGACGATCCGGCCAGTGTCGTGGTGGGCGAAGGCCTGCTGCCCGAACAGATCGACCTGGCGAAGATCGACCCCGATGGCGAACCCTTCTGGACGCTGGGAAGCTCGATCGCGGAATTCGAACGCGCCGGCCGCCGCACATCCGAACTGCGCGCGAAATGGTGGCACAAGATTTCGGGGCCGCTCTCGGCTTTCCTCATGCCGCTGCTGGGCGCCGTCGCCGCTTTCGGGCTGGCGCGGTCGGGCCAGCTGTTCGTGCGCGCGGTGATCGGGATGGCGCTGGGCTTTGCCTATTTCGTGGTCGACAACGCAGCGCTGGCCATGGGCAGTTTTGGCGGCTATCCGCCCTTCCTTGCAGCCTGGTCGCCGTTCCTGCTGTTCCTGCTGATCGGGGAAACCGTGCTTATCCGCACGGAAGAATAGGCCGGGAAAAGTTTGGTTTACCCTGTCGATGGCAGGGTGAAATGCGAAGGCCGTTCCCACCCACCGAGGGGAGCGGCCTTTTTGCTGCGCAGCGCGCCGTCAGCCGCGCGGGCGCATGGTGTTGCGCGCGATCCGTGCGACCAGCACGCCCATCCCGGCATGGTTCGCACCATGATAGCTCGAGGTATTCTCCAGCTCCGCCACCAGCCGGCGATGCGCTTCGGGAAGGGAGTGGTAGGGCATTGAGGGCATGAGGTGGTGCAGCGCATGATAGCGCAGGCCCACGGGGGCCCAAAGTTCGGCGATACGCCCGGGCGGCGGCACGTTGACGCTGTCGAGGAACTGCGCGGTCACAGTCATCGCGTCGCCTTCGTTCTCCCACAGATGCGCGACCAGCGTGCGCAGCTGGTTGAGCACGGCAACCACGGAGAAGATCGCCAGGGCCACCAGCAATGGCTTCCAGCCGAAAGCAAAGATGCTGCCGATCAGCACCCAGCTCCACAGCATGCCGCCGAGCTCGAGCCAGAACACCCGCCGCGGCAGATCGCCTTCGGGCGGGCGGCGGCGGAATTCGGGATTGATCGCCAGCGCGCTGAAACGCTGCCACGTCAGCTGGCGCACGGGCGGAAAGAGCGCGCCCAGCGGCACCAACACGGCGAAGCGGAACAGCAGCGCAGCAGGCGCAAGAAGCGCGACGAGCACGAAGGTTGGCAGGCTGAGTGGCTTCATCAGCGCCAGCGGCAGATATTCGGGATCCGCGGTGGTCCCGTATTGCGTGCGCTTGTGGTGCAGCGTGTGCACCTGTTCGTACATGAAGGAAGGCGTCAGCATCGGAACACCGACAAGCGCATTCCATGCGGTGCGGAAACCCGGCAAGGCACCGTTCCTGAAATGCGAAATTTCGTGGATGAACAACAGCGCGCGATAAAGCGCGAGCACCGCCAGAACGCCCAGTCCAATGGCGAGAGGCACGCTTTCGACAAGAATCGCGCCTGCCAGCAAGACATAGCCAACCAGCGCCGATCCGATCATATCGGGCCAGTAGATGTCCGCCCGATGGTCGGAGATGTCCTTGGTCAGATCGCGCGCGGCCCGGAGCATCGCCTTGTCATCCGGAATTTGCGCGTGCCAGCCCGATCCCGCGTCACGACGCGAGACGATATCGGCGGCCGAAATCTGTGTCTGTTGCACGTTCATTATTAAGCTTCCCGGGAGGCCTTAGCCGAAATAACGCGAGCGATACAGCACCCGCTGTCGATCATAGTGATCGCGCATCCGCGTTTCCTTGACAAAGATCAGCTAGCGCACTCAGGGCTAACGCAATCTGAACGAAGGTATTGCGCGAATGTCCGATGCAAATGTGGTGATTGAACTGGTCGAGGGCAAGGCGGGGCGGGCGGCCTTCGTCGATACCGGTCGCGACTTTGCGGCGCGTGAACCACACTGGGTCCCGCAACTGCGCTCCGAACAGCTGGAACTGGTCAATCCGGAAAAGAACCCGTTTTTCGGCCATGCCGCACACCAGCTTTTCCTGGCCCGTCGCGGCGGCAAGCCGGTAGGACGCATTTCCGCGCATATCGACCGCCTGGCGCTCGAACTGCCGCGCGAGCAGGGATTTGGCCCGGGCGCCGGCATGTTCGGCTATTTCGACGCCGAGGACGAAACCGTCGCCCATGCTCTGCTGAAACGCGCCGAAGAATGGCTCGCCAGCCAAGGCATGAACCGTGCCATCGGGCCGATATCGATGTCGATCTGGGAAGAACCGGGTCTGCTGGTCAAAGGGCAGGATCACGATCCGATGATCATGATGGGGCACCACCCTGCCATCTACCGCGAATGGATCGAAAGTGCAGGCTACTCGCGTACGAAGACGTTGCTGACATACGATCTAGACGTAACCAGCGACTTTCCGCCGCTGATCCGCCGCATCGTGCAGTCGGGGCAGCGTAACGATCGCATCACCCTGCGTCCCGTCGATGTCAGCCGGTGGGACGAGGAAGTGGAAACCATCCTCGCCATCCTGAACGATGCGTGGTCCAACAACTGGGGCTTCGTGCCCTTCACCAATGCCGAGATCGCCTATGCCGGCAAAAAACTGAAGCCGATCATCCACCCCGATCTCAATCTGATCGCCGAACTGGACGGCAAGCCGGTCGCGTTCATGCTGACGTTCCCAGATATGAACGACGTGCTGCGCAAGGTGGATGGCAAGCTGTTTCCGTTCGGCTGGTTCCATATCCTTCGCTGGTTACGCAAGCCGCGGCGGATGGGCATGCGTGTACCACTCATGGGCGTGCTTCGAGAGCTGCACAATTCGCGGCTCGCCAGCCAGTTGGCCTTCATGATGATCAGCCAGATCCGTGACGTAGCGGTAGACAAATACGAGACCCGCCGGGCGGAAATTGGTTGGATCCTCGACGACAATCAGGGGATGATGGCGATTGCCGATGCGATACAGAGCACCATCAATCGCGAATATGCCATTTTCGAAAAGTCGCTGAACTCCTGAGAGTTATCGGCTGTCGTATTTGCGCCACGGCGTGGAACTGAAATGCAACTGCCGGGAACCCCGGCGGCCACCATCCCGTTGTTGGATGAAGCGCGGCACTCGCCAATTTCAAGAGACCCGATGAAGCAGCAATCCGTTACGACCGCGCGTAAGAAGCTGCCTGCCTTTGTGCTGGTGGTCGAAGATGACGCGGTGCTCGGCCTCACGATAGAGAATGCGCTGCTGGATGCCGGCGTGAAGCAGGTTGCCTTGTCGACGTCTACCGAAGAGGCGATGGAACATCTTCGTGACGAACGCCCCGATGCGATCGTGCTGGACGTTCATCTGGCCGACCGAGACGACGGCTGGGCGATTGCCGAACTGGTCCGCACCCTTGGGCCGGACAGCCCGCGCATCATCTTTTCGACCGGTGCGCCGCAGGACATTCCCGAAGATATCGCCGCGCTCGGCTGCGTTCTGGAAAAGCCTTACGATGCCGCCATTCTGGTCGATTTGCTGCGCGAACCCGAAAAGAAGGGGCTTATTTCCCGCCTTCGCGACGTTCTTCGTTAGCTTCCACAGCGCGTAGCAGGCTGCGCATCATGTCACCGCCGACACGGCCTGCTTCGGGTGCCATCTTCCGCAATGTGAGAGCGGGATCGATATCCTGCGCTTTCTCACCCGCCATATCGGCGGCAGCCTGCGCCAGCGGGGCGATCGGCATGTCGAGCAGCACTTCGGTCACTGCCTGCATCATCAGCTTCATTTCGCGCTGGCGCTCTGGGTCGCGCAACTGGTGGCTCAGATCGCCAAATGCCGCCACTGCATCATCCACATTAGCCTGCGCAACGGCAGGTGCGGGCAGCGTTAGCGCACCGAGCATGACGGGAAGTACGAGTTTGCGCATGAAAGACCCCGGCGAAATCTGCGATTCGGTGAGCGATTTAGGCCGCGCGCGGTGACTTTTGTCTGAACGCAGCTTCACAGCCCCGATGCGTCCAGCATCATCAGACAGGCGGGCATTACCTCGTCGATCCGTTCGGGCGTATCGAGCAGATCCGCGCTCTCACTTTTCACGAGCGCCATGATGGTTTCGCGATCCGCGCCCAGATCGTCCATCAGCCGTGCAGTTGCGCGGACGAAGAATTCCTGCCCGCGGGGCGCCATGGCGGGATACTGCGCTGCCGCAGCGTCCCCCTCAGCCTGCTGGCGATGAACGATGCCGAAGGCGACCGAACAGCGCAGCGCACTCGATTGTTCGAGCGTAAGTTTCGGCAGCGGCAGCGCGCCGGTCGTCGTTTGGGCTAGCGTCAGGGCGAGGGGGGCGAGAAAGGTCAGCATGACGCGCTTCTAGACCTGCCAGTCTGAACCGCAAGCGACCAGCGCCAATCGCGGCTTGCCAGCCTATGGCGAGCGCTTAAGGTGGCGAATCGAAACTCAAAGGAGAGAGTACCGGATGTACAGTCACATGATGGTGGGTTCGAACGACATCGATCGGTCGAAAACATTCTACGACGCGACCTTCAAGGCGATCGGCGGAAAGGAAGCCATCGTCGATGAAAAAGGGCGCCTTATGTATCTTCATAACGGCGGGGCTTTCCTGGTCACCAAACCGATAGACGGCAAGGATGCCACCCCCGGCAACGGCAGCACCGTAGGATTTGCGATGACGCCGGAGCAGGCGGATGCATGGCACGCCGCTGGCGTGGCGAACGGCGGCACCGCGATCGAAGACCCGCCGGGCGAACGCCCCGGTTCGGGCATGTATCTCGCCTATTTGCGCGATCCCGATGGCAACAAGCTGTGTGCCCTTCACCGCATCGGATCGTAAAACCACGTGCAAAGAGGCGAAGCGGGATTGCTGGCCGACCTGGCGACGCTTGCGATCCCGTTTGCCGCGCATGAGCATGCCGCGGTTTTCACCGTCGAGGAAAGCCGGTCGATCGACGCGGATATTCCCGGCGCTCACACCAAGAACCTGTTCCTGAAGGATGCAGGCGGGGCTTTCTGGCTGGTTACTGTTCCCGCAAAGGCCCGGGTCGATCTGAAAGCCCTTCCCCATGCCATCGGCTGCAAACGCGTCAGTTTCGGCAAGGCCGATGATATGGAGCGCCTGCTGGGCGTAGCGCCCGGATCTGTGACGCCATTGGCAATGATCGAGGCGCAGCCGGGCAGCATCACCGTGGTAATCGACGAGGAACTCGCCACAAGCGACCGGATGAACGTCCACCCCTTGCGCAATACCGGGACATTGGGCCTTGCTGGCGCCGACGTGCTCGCGCTGGTGCGGCACTGGGGTCACGACCCGGTGGTGGCGGCCGTACCGAAGAAGCCGGCCTGAAGGATCAGCGCGAAAGTTCGAAGACAGCGAATTCGGCGCGCATATTGGCGCCCGCACGCGATACCGGCCGCTTGCCGGCAAAATACCAGTCCCGCACGATCGTGGCGCCTTTTTCGCGAGCCAGTTCGCGAAAATCGTGGACCGTGACGTGGTGGATGTTCTGCGTTTCATACCAGCTTACCGGAATGCTCCGCGTCACCGGCATCCGCCCGCCGAACATCAGCGCCGCGCGCGTGCGCCAGTGGGCGAAATTGGGAAAGCTGACGAAGGCCCGCGTGCCCACTCTAAGCAATTCGTCGAGCATCCGGTCGGGCCGCGAGGCGGTCTGCAGCGTCTGGCTGAGGACGGCATAATCGAAGCCCTTGTCGGGATAATCGCCGAGGTCGCTGTCCGCATCGCCCTGCACCACCGAAAGGCCCTGCGATACGCAGCGCTCGACACAGGCGCCGTCGATTTCGATCCCGCGCACGTCGCAGCCCTTGTTGCGCAGGGCCATCATCAGCACGCCGTCCCCGCAACCGATATCCAACACCCTGCTTTCGGGCGTGATCCGGCTGGCAATAGCTGCCAGATCGGGACGTTGATCGATTGCCGCCACGCTCATCCCAGGAACCCCCCGATCACCCGGTCAAGCGCCGGCACATCAAGCAGGAAACTGTCATGCCCATGCGGTGCAGACAGTTCGACGAAGCTGACCGCAGCCCCTGCAGCATTGAGCGCATGCACCACATGGCGACTTTCGCTGGTTGGATAGAGCCAGTCGCTATCGAAGCTGACGAGGCAGAAACGCGCGTCCGTGCCGGTGAAAGCATCGGCCAGTTTGCCGCCATGTTCTTCGGCCAGATCGAAATAATCCATCGCCCGCGTGATATAGAGATAGCTGTTGGCATCGAAGCGGCGGGTAAATCCGCTGCCCTGATAGCGCAGATAGCTTTCGACCTGGAAATCGGCATCGAAACCAAAGCTCTTGGCCTCACGGTCCTGAAGGTTGCGGCCGAACTTGCCCGTCAGCGCCTCTTCGGAAAGATAGGTGATATGCGCTGCCATGCGCGCAACGGCCAGGCCGTTGTCCGGCCCATCGCCGCCGTAATAACTCCCGTCCTGCCAGCGTGGATCGGCCATGATGGCCTGACGGCCCAGTTCGTGAAAGGCGATATTCTGCGCCGAGTGCCGGCTGGTCGATGCGATCACCAGCACGCGGCGTGCCCGATCGGGCCAGTTCGCCGCCAGGCTGAGGGCCTGCATGCCGCCCATCGAACCGCCGACCACGGCGTGGAGCGTTTCTATATCGAGCATATCCAGCAACCCGATATGCGCCCGGACCATGTCGCGGATGGTGATGACGGGAAAGCGCATGGCGTAAGGATGGCCATCGCTCGCCTCGCTCGCCGGGCCCGTAGAACCCATGCAACTGCCGATGACATTGGCACAGATGATATGAAAACGGTCCGTATCGATCGGCTTGCCCGGCCCGACCATCCGTTCCCACCAACCGGGCTTGCCCGTTATCGGATGCGGCGAGGCGACATACTGATCCCCCGTGAGCGCGTGGCACAGAAGGATCGCGTTCGACCGGTCCGCATTCAGTTCGCCATAGGTTTCGAACGCCAGTTCCACGCGCGTCAGTTCGCCGCCGCCATCGAGCGGCAGCGAGCCGGGGAGCGTCAGTGTTTGCGAGTGGGCGTTCAAATCGGACCTTGGGATGAAACAATCAAACCCTGTCTCTATCGCCTAGCCTTGCGCTTGTCGAAGGGCCGATATTCTTTCATGCGAAGAAACTGACATGGCAGCGAGCGAAAAAATGGACCGGCCCCACATGAAACCCTGGATCGAGGGCATCCATCCCTATGTTCCGGGCAAGTCCAGGGGTGAGGACGGGCGCAAGCTGATCAAGCTGTCGGCCAACGAGAACCCGATGGGGTGCAGCCCGGCTGTGCTCGCCGCTCTGGCGCAGGGGCATGAACCCAGCCTCTACCCCGATCCCGACGCCACGGCGCTGCGCGAAGCGATCGGCGCACTTCACGGCATCGATGCGGCGCGGATCGTGTGCGGCACCGGTTCTGGCGAATGCCTCAATGGCGCGGTACAGGCATTTGCGGGCCCCGGCGACGAGGTGCTGTTCCCGCGCTATTCCTTTTCGCTCTACCCCCTGCTTGCGCACAAGGTCGGCGCGACGGTCGTGCTGGCTGAAGACACGGACTATGCGCCTGACGTGGACAAGCTGCTCGCCGCGGTGACGGAGCGCACACGGGTCGTCCTGCTCGACAATCCCAACAACCCGGTCGGCACATGGCTGCCGCGTAAGGAAGTCGCCAGACTGCATGCCGGGCTGCCGACGAATGTGCTGCTGGTGATCGACCAGGCCTATGCCGAATTCCTCGACGAAGGCGAGGACGATGGGGGTATGGAACTGGCCGCAAACAACGACAATGTGCTCGTCACCCGCACGTTCGCCAAGGCCTATGGCATCGCGGGCGAGCGCGTGGGCTGGGCGACCGGCGCGCCGCATCTGATCGATGCGCTGAACCGGCTGCGCGGGGCGTTCAATATCACGGCGAGCGGGCAACGTGCGGCGCTGGCGGCGCTGTCCGACCAGAGCTTCGTCGCCGCATCGCGGGATGCGAACATTGCGGCACGCAAACGCTTCGTCGAACAGATCGAAGCGCTGGGGAACCATGGCCTTCGCGCGCTGCCGAGCAAGGCGAATTTCGTGCTGGTAGTATTCGAAGGCGCGCTTGCGGCAGAAACTGCACTGCAGGCCATCGCCGCGGCCGGCTACGCCGTGCGCCACCTGCCCGGCCAGGGCCTGCCGCAGGCGCTGCGGATCACCATCGGCACATCGGCCCAGATGGACGAGATCGCTGCCGTGCTGCGCGGTCTATGCGGAGCGCAGGCATGACTATCGAACGCGTCGCCATCGTCGGGCTCGGGCTGATCGGCGGATCGGTCGGGCTGGCGGTGCAGCAGATGCTACCCGGCATGACGACGACGGGATGGGATGCCGATGCCGATGTGCGCCAGCGCGCAGCCGGGCGCCGGCTTGTGGGCGAAGTCTGCGACACGGTTGCCGAGGCGGTCCGCGGGGCGGATCTGGTGATCCTTTGCGTACCCGTCGGAGCGATGGGCTATGCTGCCGAAGCGATCGCACCGCATCTCGAACCCGGCACGATCGTCAGCGACGTCGGATCGTCCAAGCGCAGCGTTGGCGATGCCCTTGCGGTCGCCCTTCCGGATGCCATCGTCATTCCCGCGCACCCCGTCGCGGGGACGGAGAATAGCGGGCCGGACGCCGGATTTCCCGAGCTCTTCCGGCATCGCTGGTGCATCGTCACGCCCGGCAAGAATACACCGCCGGACGCTGTGGACGCGCTCACCCGGTTCTGGGAAGGATTGGGGGCGACGGTCGAGATCATGGATGCCGAACATCACGACCTCGTGCTCGCGGTGACCAGCCATATTCCGCACCTCATCGCCTATACGATCGTAGGCACAGCCAGCGATCTGGAGGATGTGACGCGGGGCGAGGTGATCAAGTATTCGGCCGGCGGGTTCCGCGATTTCACGCGTATCGCCGCCAGCAATCCCACCATGTGGCGCGATGTCTTCCTGTCCAATCGCGACGCCGTGCTGGAAGTACTGGGCCGTTTCACCGAAGACCTCAGCCGCCTTCAGCGCGCCATCCGCAATGGCGATGGCGACACGCTGTTCGACCTGTTCGACAAAACCCGCACCATCCGCCGCTCGATCATCGAGGAAGGCCAGGACGATGCCAGACCCGATTTCGGGCGCGGAGATCATTGAAGCGCTGCATCGCCAGGGGAATCGTACCGTCTCGGCGCACCCATTAACCATAATGATACCCCCATTTGCGGGTCTGGTAAGTAAGCTGGGACGTTTTATTGTCGACTGATTGAGCTCGCTTGCACATCAACAACCTCGGAGCCATGTCTGATGGCGATTCGCATGTTTTTCCGGGATTTCGCGTTTTCGGCAGGCGAGTTGCTTCTACCCAAATCGATCCGGAACAAAGGCGCGCTGCTCGCGATGAGGCGCCTAGCGAGTGCGTGGGCGAGAGACGGTTATGTCCTGTCCTATCCAAAGTCCGGCAGAACCTGGCTTCGAACGATGCTCGGCAGCATGGTGTGCGCTCAATATGGGCTCAAGGTCGAAAACCCGATGGAGCTTCAGCACTTCTGGAAACTTTCGTCACACATTCCGAATATCGGCTTCACTCATGACGACAGCCCCAACCTCAAGTTCGGGCACGAGGTAGAAGAAGACAAGTCCCGCTATCGCAATAAGCGGGTTCTGCTACTCACGCGCGACCCGCGTGACGTTCTGGTATCCTACTATTTCGACGCCAAGAACAGAATGAAGGTGATCGATTGCGACATCTCGACCTTCATTCACGAAGAAAAGGGCAGCATCGACGCAATCGTAGCGTTCTATAATGTCTGGGCCGATGCGCGTTATGTGCCGCGTGATTTCCTCTGGGTTTCTTACGAGGAAATGCATGCAGATCCTCGGCAGGTCATCCGCAGCACGGCGGAATTTCTCGGTCTTCCCGATCCGGACGAAACCCTGCTTCGGGAAATCGTCGAAAAGGCATCGTTCCGAAACATGCGCAAGGCCGAGCTGCATGACAGCTTCCGCCATGAACGCCTACGCCCGGCAGATCCGCATAATCCGGAAAGCTTCAAGGTACGCCGAGGGAAAGTGGGGGGCTATGTCGATTATCTTTCCAATGAAGACATCGCCTATGTCGATGCCTACATAGACCGGCACCTCCATCCGTTCTTTGCCTGTTATTACAGCAAAGAGAAGGTGGCGCTCTCCGGGAAGGAGCTTGCTCCCACCACAGGACAGATCCAGGCACCTACCATCGCCAGTATTGGACTGGCGCAGAACACCGAATTGCGTGCGAGCAACGACAACCATCGCCGCGAGCGACTCATGCGGCTGGCCGCAGCAGTCGCCTTGTTCGCCAGCGGTTGGATCGCCAACGAGCTCGATGCGAATTTCGCACCGCCCGCGAGCGCGGCATCGCTTATCAGTGAAGCACAGGAAGCCTATGTCGCGAGCAGCGTGCGCGCGAAAATGGTTTCGCAAATAGAGACCAGCGCCGTCGACAGAGGCGAGATTTTCGATGCCACCGGTGTCGATCTGCCCGAAATTCCCGTCGACTGGGTCGTGACCGATGCCCAGCTCTACCCTTCCGATCTGGGAAATTCGGTCGTGCTGACCATGGTCACGGCAGATGACGAGCGAGTATCCCTGTTTGCAGCAGAAGAAGACACGTCCATTGGCGACAGCCCATCCATGGAACTGAACAACGGCGTTCCGGTTGCGTACTGGGAAGATGGCGAGGCAGCGCTCGCCTTGGTTGGCGAGCTGGAAGGCACCCGGTTACTGGAGCTTGCAACTACTCTCGATCGCGAATCCTGATCCCTGCCTCAGCAGATCACAATCAAGGCGCGATATCAGAGCCCCTCTTCATTGAGCGCGTTAATTGCCGCGAGGACGCGTTTCTCGATCTCGGGACGGGGCAGCCCCGGCGGGATCGGCTCACCGAAGCGGTAGATGATCCGGCCCGGCCTTTTCAGCCGTTTGTGGTAGACCGGCCCGCTATTCACCGCGACGGGGACCACTGGCAGGCCGAGCATCTTGTAAAGTCCGGCAAAGCCCGATTGCAGCGGGCGTACCTCACCATGGGGTACGCGGGTGCCTTCGGGGAAGATCACCAGCGGGCGTCCGTCCGCAACCAGTGCCTTGGCCGATCGGATCATCTGCATTAGCGCTTTGGCGCCAGCCTCGCGGGCCACAGGCACTAGGCCGAAAGACGCAGCGGCACGGCCCCATAGCGGGATGTTGAAGAGTTCCTGCTTGGCGAACACGCTTGGCGTGTCGAACAGGGCAGGCGCATCGATCGCCTCGAAGAAGCTCTCGTGCTTGATCGCATAGAGCACCGGTTCTTCGAGCGGGGCGCCTTCCAATACCAGTTCGCAACCGAGCAGATTGATCAGACACCAGCGCTGCCACTGTGCCCAATTGCGCACGCGCCGACGGAAGGCCTCGACGCTGAAGGCCAGGGCGATAAGCGATGCGGAGGTGATCAGCAGGCTGCCGATGTAGAAAGCGAAGTAAAAGGCGATATTGCGGATGAGGCGCATCACGGATCAGCTCGGCAAGCCTTGCGACACCACTGCGGCGAGCAGCTTGTTATATTCCAGAAACAGCGTCGCCAGGCTGGGGTGGGACGTGACGGCATCCTCTACTACGCGGATGTCGGGTGGCAGCGTTTCTTCGAATTCCGAGCTGGCGCGGGCCATGTGCCAATCGGTCGTCACCAGACGGACGGAGGTAAACTTGTTTTCGCGTAGCCACTGGGCAGCTTCACCCGCATTGGTGCGCGTGTCCACGGCAAGGTAGCCGAGCTTTACGCAGCATTCCATCGTGCCGCGCGACACGTCGAATTCAGCTGCAAATTCGGCGGGACGAACCTCGGGATCGACACCGGACACGAACATTTCCTTCGCCAGCCCCTGATCCACCACCGACAGGCCGCGCGCAATCCGGCCTGGACCTCCGGTCAGTACGATGACGGCATCGGTCGGCTCGCCCGCGAGGGGCTTTGGCAGCGAAACGGCAAAACCGAGGAAGCCGAATGCGTAAACCAGCAAAGCGGCGGCAAAGAAACGGAGGATCACAGAATTTTCCTGAGCGTGGCAAGCACGGTGAACCGCGCCGTCAGCACCGCTAGAACAACCGCCCCCACGGGGACAAGTGCCAAGACCAGCCAGTCCGACATTTGCAGCCCGCCCCCTGCAACCAGGCCGGAATTGAGCGCCGAGAACTGCAGGCCCATCAGCCAGACCGCTGCAGCGCCGATCACGAAGCCGAGCGTTCCGCCGACCGCCGCATCGGCAAGGATGGATCGCTGGAAGATCCGCGCGATTTGGTCGTCGTTACCGCCGAGCAAGTGAACGATCTCGATCGTGTCGCGATTGGTGCCGAGCGTATTGCGCGCTGCCAGCCAGACCGCGGCTGCCCCGGTGAAGGCCAGCATGCCGATCAGCCCCAATGCCGCCCAGCCCAGTGCCGACAATGCAGACAGAACCGGCGCAAGCCATTGCGCCTGTGCATCGATACGCGCGGCGGGCGCACGCTCGGCCAGCAGGTCGCGCAGCCGTTCGAGTGTCGCCTCGTCAGCGTCGTCGGCCAGCCGCAGATCGATCAATGCCGGGATAGGGACGGTATCCTGGGGGTTGTCGGTACCCAGCCAGGGTTCGAGCAATTGTTCGACGGTTGCCTGAGGCACGATCTCGAGGTCTTCGACAGCGCCGTCCTGTGACAAAATGGCGGCGGCCTCCTGCGCTTGTCGGTCGCGCTGGCGCGGATCGGCTTCGACGATCTGCACTGTTGCACTGCCCGCCAGATCGCCCCGTGCCCGATCGGATAGATTGTCCAGCGCCAGCCCACCGCCCGCGGCAAGCACGGTCAGCGCCACCATGATCGCGATGACCCAGGGCATCGGTCCGCCCAGCCGTGCACGGGGCAGCAGATGAGCGGCGCGGCGCCCACGGAAGGGCGCGAGCCCGCGTTCCACAGCCCGGGTGAGCGCCGGCGGCTTGGTCATGTACCGGCCCCGACCCGGCGCGGGGGATAGCGAAGGGCACCGGTCGGATCGGCCAGCATTCCCTTGTCGAGCCGCATGATCAGCGAATCGGGAACCTTGCGCAGCAAATGCACATCGTGGGTCGCGACCACCACGGTGGTGCCCAGCCGGTTGAGCGCTTCGAACAGGCGGATGAGCTTCAGCGCCATTTCGGGATCGACGTTTCCGGTCGGCTCGTCAGCCACCAGCATGTCGGGCCGTCCGATTACCGCGCGAGCAATCGCGACACGCTGCTGCTCGCCGCCCGAAAGAGTGGCGGGCCGCGCATCGACCCGCTGCGCGAGCCCGACCCATTCCAGCATGTCGGCAACCGGCGCCTGCAAATCCGCTTCGCGTACGCCGGCAACGCGCAGGGGCAGGGCGACATTGTCGAAGGCGGACAGATGGTCGACCAGGCGGAAGTCCTGGAACACCACGCCCATGCGCCTGCGATAGGCGGGCAAACGATCGCGCGGCAGCGTGATCACATCGGTGCCGAACATCCGGATCGCCCCGCGCGAGGGACGCTGGGCGAGATAGAGCAGCTTGAGCAAAGACGTCTTGCCGGCCCCGCTGGCTCCTGTGAGAAAATAGAAACGGCCTGGAAACAGAGTGAACGATACGTTGGACAGCACTTCGCGATCGGTACCGTAACGCAAGCCGACATTGTCGAATTGCACGATCTCATCTTCGGCCATGCTCACTGCCCGGCCAGTGGGATAAAGAGAAAAGGAGCACCCGCCATCGTCGCAAACAGCCTATAACCACGCTTGCATGTGGAAAAAAGCGGTTCTTGCGCTTTGCGAACAGGCCTGTCGCTTGTCGTGATTCGCATGGCACCTTAAGGCTTGGGTCATCATGATCATTGCCTGTCCTGCCTGTGCCACGCGCTACGTCGTTCCCGACAGCGCTATCGGTATCGAAGGGCGGACCGTGCGCTGTGCGAAATGCAAGCACAGCTGGTTCCAGGATGGACCCGATGCGGATCGGCTCGCGGCAGTTCAGGATATTCCTGCGCCCTCACCCGCACCGCCCCCTCCGCCGCCCGCGCCGGCCAAGGCTTCGCCGCCCCGTACCAGCGCAGCGGTCTATACCGATCCCGCAGTGGCGGATCGCGGAAATCGGGCTCCCGCAGCAGAGGAGATGCCACCGCGGGATGGACCCGATTTCGACGAGACTGCCCCGCCCTATGGCGATGTGCAGGACGATCTGCCTCCTCCCCCCAGGCCGGAAGACGAACGTGGTCCCTCGCGTTTCGATCATGCCCCGCCCTTCAGGCGGCGGCTCAACATCAATCGCCTGTGGACCTGGGCGGCAGCGATCTTTGCGGTGATCGCCCTCGGGACCGTGGTGGCGGTCAATTACGTCGGCGTGCCCGAATGGGTGCCGGTCACGCGTCCACTGTTCGGCGCTGCCCAACCCGATCTCGAACTGTCGTTCCCCGTCGAGCAGCAGGAACGACGCACGCTTCCCAACGGCACCGAATTTTTCGGAGCGCGGATCATCGTCAAGAACACGGCGCGCGAAACCCGGCCCATTCCGCCGATCCTGATCGTGCTGCGCGATCAGCGCGAACGGCAGGTCTACAGCTGGGTCGTCCAGCCGCCGCAGTCGAGCCTTGCGCCAGGCGAGGATCTGACGATCAATGAAGCGGTAACCGACGTGCCCAAATCGGCGGTTTTCGCCGATGTGGGCTGGGCTTCGCGCTAGGTTTCCATTTCACGCAATAAAGATGCTTGCCGGGGCGATGCACCGCTGCTAGTGGCGCGCTCCTACCGACGGGGGCGACGCCAAGCGGATTCGCTCCCGAGCAGACTGTGTGCGGTCGTGGCGGAACTGGTAGACGCGCAACGTTGAGGTCGTTGTGGCCGCAAGGCCGTGGAAGTTCGAGTCTTCTCGACCGCACCAAACAGTCCATCCCCCCTGACAATCGGCTCCGACGGCGGAGCCATCGGATGGCGTTGATCGCGTCGCCGCGTCGACAGCGGATGCGCCGCTCGATTGCGTGCGGCCGGCTTCAATCGGGGTGCTGGCAGGCCGGCGATCCTATCCAAACTCAGTCATAGCGAGCGCGCATCCCTGCTATTGAGAGCCATTATCATTGACGGCACCATGCGATCCACCTAGGCGGCTTGCGAACGATTCGCAGGAGGGTGTTCGTGAGGGGTTATCTATCGATCGGTGCGGCGGCTGTGGCTTTGCTTCATGCGCCGGCTGCAGCGAAGCTGGTCGAACAGGGTGAGGCGGACCGAAGCCCGCAGATCGATGCGACCGCTTCGGGTTTGCTCCATGCGCCAGCTTCAGCAGAGCCGGTCGAACAGGCGGGAGCGAACCTAAGCTCGCACAACCGTGCGACATCTGTGGCTTCGCTTCATGCGCCAGCTGCAGCGGGACAGGTCAAACAGCGTGATGCAGGTCAAGGCCCGCAGATCGGCGCGGCAGGTGCAGCCCTGCGTAATGCGCCGGCTGCAGCGGAGCCGGTCGAACAGCATCAAACGGCCCCAGGCTCACAGAACGGTGCGAGCGCCATTTCCCATGACGACGCGGATGCCATCGTCGTCACCGGGCGCGCGCAGAAGCTGTACCGGGTGGAAGAGACCAGCTCGGGAAAGCTCGACACCCCGCCCCTCGAATCCAGCCTCGTCATCACGACGATCACGGAGCAGTTGATCGAAGATCAGGGCGCACGCGATGCACAGGATCTCTATCGGAACATCTCCGGTGTGAGTTTCTTCTCCTACGCCGGAGTGACGGCGCGCGGCTTCCGGCAGGAGGAAATCTTCTATGACGGGCTGCGCGGCGACCCCTATGCCGGATTTTCCGTCCCGCAGCTGTTCAACGTGCAGCGGGTCGAATTCCTGAAGGGACCGAGCGGAATGCTCTATGGCCCCGGCGCACCGGGCGGCCTGTTCAACTACATCACCAAGAAAGCGCAGGCCGACAGGTTCGAAGGTCAGGTCAAGGCGATCGCCGGCACCGAAGATCGCTGGGGCGGTTCGGCCGAACTCAACGTGCCGCTTGGTCGAGGCTTTGCGGCACGTGGCGGCCTGTTCTACGAAGATCGCGGCACCTTCCGGTTCAATGCCGCTTCGCGCACGCTGATTGCCGATGGCGGGGTGTCGTTCGATCCCGGTCCGATCCGTGTGGACATCCAGGCGACCCGCTACGACCAAGAGCTCGACGCTAACCGCATTCGCGGTGTGCCGGTGGACGATAACGGCAAGTTCCTCACCGATCGGCGGTGGAATCACAACGAGCCGGGCGATTTCCTGAATCTGGAATCCGATGTGTTCCAGATGCGCATCGAAGCCGAACCGTTCGATGGCCTCTCGCTCGATGCGACGGCACGCTACAACAATGCGGTCGAGGTGCAGAACTATCACGAGCCGCGCGGCCTGTTCGATTCCGATGGGGACGGCGTGATCGATGCATCGATCCGCGAATTTCGCGACCAGATGCGCACGCAGGAAACCTGGTCGTTCGGAGGCAATGCGGTCTGGGCAACGCAGCTATCCGACACGATCGGAAACCGTGTGCTTGCCGGGTTCGACCATTTCATTTCGGACCAGTATTTCCAGGGCCGCTCGCTGCGCGGGACAACGCAGGCCACACCCGGCCTCCCCAACCCCATCAGCCTGTTCGATCCGCAATACGGCCTGTCCGACCCTGCAACCTACGAGCAGGGGCCGTTCAATGTGACGCTGACCGAAGGGACGCGCACCGGTTATTACCTGTTGAACGAACTCACGATCGGCAGGCTCATACTTACCGGGGGTATTCGCCGCGACAGCTTCCGCGACGATGCCGACGGAACGGTGTTCGAAGACAAGGAAACGACCTATCGCGCAGGTGCAGTCTATCGCATCACAGACGATATTTCCGCCTTCGGGCAATATGCCACCAGTTTCGAGCCGCAGAGCGCGAGTTCGCAGAACCCGCTGGCCGGCGGCCCGTTCGCACCGACCGAGGGCGACATCTACGAGGGTGGACTGAAGACCGCGCTGATGGGCGGCCGCATACAATCGTCCCTTTCCGCCTATCGCATTCGGCGCACGAATATCCTGCAGACCGATCCGCGGGGCGATATCGGCGATGACGGGGTCGACGATCTCGTGTCGATTGGCGAAATCACCAGCAAAGGGATCGAGTTCGACCTGGCGGCGGACATCACGCCCGATTGGGTAGTCACGGTTGCCTATGGCTATAACGACACCCGCATCACGGCGGACAACGGCGGTGGCGGCTTTTCGAACGCTGTAGGTGACCGTTTCGCCAACGCACCGGAACATCAGCTCGGCTTCTGGACTCGATACCAGTTTCCCATGCTCGGTCTGGCGGCGGCAGTCGGCGGCGATTACGTATCGAGCCGCGTGAGCATCGATGGCCAGCCGGTCAATGCGTACATGGTGTTCGACGCCTCGCTCATCTACGAGACCGGCCCGATCAGGGCGATGGTGCGCGTCGACAACCTGTTCGACAAGACTTACGCCGCGTCGGGTTTCATCTCGCGCACCGGCCACTTCCCCGGCGAGCCGCGTTCGGCCTTTCTCGAAATCGGCTACCGCTTCTGATGGAAATGGCGCGCACGCTCGATAGCGGGGTACGCCCGCTCGAAAAGGCCAAGCCCAGGCCCAAGGCTGCGCGCATATGGTGGGTCGTGCATCAGTGGACGGGGCTGAAGCTCAGCCTGTTCATGACCTTCATTCTCTTTACCGGGACGCTGGCGGTATTGAGTGCGGAAATCGACTGGGTCCTCCAGCCGAGCCTGCGGGTTGCGCCATCCACTGTCGAAGGCCCGGTCGCCTGGGCGGACATCGCCGAGAATGCGTCCGAATATCCCGGCGTTTCCAAGGTCACATATATCAACGCGCCAACCGCTTCGGCCTTTGCAGCGAAGGTCACGGTCGAGAACAGGAATGGCGAGCTGTTCTTCCTGCACGCGCATCCCACGACCGGCGAAATTCAGGGAACCGGCCCCTGGGCAGGCGCGCAGCGTGTGCTCAGGAACATGCACCGCCATCTCAACTTGCCCACGTGGCTTGGCGTGCCGATCGTTACATCGCTCGCCTTCCTGTTGCTGATCACCCTGGTCACGTCCTTCTTCGTGTACAAGAAGTGGTGGAGGGGCTTTGCCAAGCCGCTGCGCAAACGCGACGCCCGTACATGGTGGGGCGACTTTCACCGCCTGGCAGGGGTGTGGTCGCTGTGGTTCGTCGCGCTGATTTCGTTGACCGGCGTTTGGTATTTCATTGAAAGCCTGGGCGGCCAGGCTCCGCCCCAACCGAAGGTAGAACGCGAAGCCGTCGCCAGCGAGCGGACCGGCAGCGGAAACTTGCGCACTTCAATCGATGCCGCGCTCGCAGCCTATCCGGGCCTTCGCGTGGAGGCGGTAGCCTTGCCCACCGACAATGCGGTACTTCAGATCAACGGCGATTTCGAAGCGGTGCTGGTCCGCCCCCGATCGAACGCGGTCTATATCGACACCAGTACGAACGAGGTGCTGCTGACGACCGATGGACGCGATCTCAGCCTTCACCAGCGTATCGGAGAAATGGCAGACCCGCTGCATTTCGGATCTTTCGGCGGCTACTGGACCAAGCTGGTGTGGTTCCTGTTCGGCCTGGCGATGACGGCGCTGTCCGTTTCGGGGGCAGCCATCTATTCGCTGCGGATCGCACGCGAGCGAGGTGACCGGGTAGCGATCCGGCGGGGCTTTAAAGGCATGTGGCAGGGCATGGGCCGCTGGCGTACGCTGTCGGTGGCGCTCATCGGGATCGGGTTTATCCTGATCGCCTTCCTGATCCTGGGCATCCAGTAGCCTGCGGTCAGGCAGACCCGCCCCATCCGACTAGGCCGAGGATCGCGCCAGCAAGCCGCGGATATCTTCCAGGTCCTGGAGCTTGTCGACATCGACGGCAGCGAGCCCATCGGAAGCCCTAACCAACCGCGCCTCGATACCGATCCGCCGCCCCAGTTGCGCAATGCCATTGCCCAGACCGAGACGGCCCAAGGCATATGAGACAAGCGTGGACACCCCAAGCTTGCCGACTATCCGCCATGGCCGCTTGCGATCTTTTTCGACATTGTTCCACGTCGCAAGGGCATGCTGGGCCCGGGAGGTTCGCAGGTAGAACAGATTGCAGCCCGACCATTCCCCGTCGGCAAACCGCAGATAGGTTCGCCGGCTGCCCGGCAAAGCGCGTTCGATGTCATCCCGTTTCGCCAGCGCGACGCCGAGATCGGCATCGTCTGGGGTCCCATTCACCAGTTCGCGTACCCATTCCGGACGCAGCAGGGCATGATCGGCAGTAGTCAGGACGAGCGGTGCGCCAAACCGGGCAAAGCCGATTGCGGCACTTTCACTCGGCCCCGCCCCTGTGGGCACAACCTCGCATTCCAGCAATCGGGCGAGGTCTGCGACAGGTCCTTCGTCGCATGACACACCGATGCGCTCCATCCCGGCCAGTCGCAGCGCCGCCACGACCCGCTCGAGCAGCGGCCTGCCCTCTATCTCTATGAGCGCCTTGTGCGGTTTGCCTTCCAGTCCGGCAAGCGGATCGCCGCCGGCGCGCGTGCCGGCCAGCACCAGTGCCGATGTCACTTGGCCTGCTCCGCCTTCACCAGACTGCGCATCACATGCCACACGGTCGCGCTCATCAGCACCCACAATACGGCCATGCCGAAAGCTACCGCGATACCGACGCCGATCGGTCCCATCGGTGACAGCAGCATGATCCCTGCCCCCAGAACGGCGACGGCCGCCAGCCGGATCATCAGCGGATATTGGGCATGTCCTGTCGAATAGAGCATCGGCTCATAGGCGACCGATGCGAGTTCGAACGACGCCGCGACGGCCAGAGGGATGAGCACTGCCGCACCGGCTATATAGGCATCGCCGCCGATCAGCATCAGCAGCGGTTCGCCCAGGAAAATGGCGACCAGAGTGACACAGACCCCGCTCAACGCTGCAATAAGTGACACCTGGCGCACCAGCTTGCGGAACATGTCGATGGCCTGCGTGGTGCGTGCGACTGCGAATTCGGGAAAGATCGCGCGCGTCAGTATGCCCGACAGCTTGCCGATGCCCTGACCCAGCTGGTCGGCGAGGCGGTAGAGACCGGCCGCGCTCGTACCCAAGAGCAAGCCGACGGCGAGCACCGGCCCCTGCTTGTAGATCGCATCGAGCGTCGAACTTCCGTAGGTTATGCCGAAGAATTTGGGCAGATCGGGGTGCGTGGCCACGGTTTCGCGGAAATGGCCGAAGTTTTCGCGATTGAGCGCCTTGGGCACCAGGCGCCAGGCGACCACCCAGTATAGCAATCCCGTGAGCAGATCGAAGAAGGCCCAGGCGAACAGAAAGCGCCCCACGGTCGGCCCGACCAGAATGATGATCAGCGAAGCGATCAATCGGCCCGCAGGAACCACGGCTTCGACATAGGTGCCCAGATCGAACCGGTCGAGCACGCGAACGATGCCATTGGGCGTCGTCATCCGCGACCACAGCAGGGCGACGTTGAACCAGAAAGCCATGTCGATGAATTCGGGATTGAGCGAGAGCGCTTCCCCGAAGCCGTAATAGACGACGAAGGCGACCATCGTGCCGAGCATCGCGCCGGACACATCGATGGCGCCGCACAGCCACACGATCCGCCCGAAACTGCGCCAGTCCTTGAGGCGCGACGGTTCGGCGCCGAACTTCACGACGGTCTGCCAGGTCTGGAAGCTCGCCACGGCGACAAGCGCAAGGCCGGTCGCGAATATGAGCGAGAAGTGACCGAAGTCCTTGAGACCGAGCGAGCGCGACAGAATGGCGAGATAGGCGATGGAGCAGATCGCCCCAAAGCCCTTGCCCCCCATCAGCCAGGCGACATTCTTGAAGATGTTGAGCAGACCGCCGCGCCGGTGCCGACCGGTTCGATCTTCCTCCATTGCCGCAAGTGTCATTCTCAATCCTAATGCGGCATGCGCGCCGATAGTCGGCGATGCGGTAGCGGCTGCGATCATTCTACGCAAATGCCGGGCGCTGGCTATTCACTTTGCATCGGCGGGCGGTTGCCCTATCCGCGCCGCCTATGGCCCGGGCAGTTTTCCTGTTCAATCACGATGCGGCGCATCAGGTGTCTCACCTCGCGCCGATCGCCGGCGCTATGGCGCGGCATCACCCCGAAGTCGAGACGACGGTCGCCTATGCCAGCCAGACCGTCCGTGCGCAGATCGAACGACTTGTCCGACCAGAAGATGCCGCGCGCATGGACTGGCACGAACTCGCCCTGCCCCGCCCCATCGCAGCCGCGACCGGTGTGCTGGACAAGATCGCCCCGGTGACGCGGCTCGCCCGTCTTCGCCTGCACCAGCCGCTGTTCAAGGCGAGCGACGCGGTCGTTTCGACCGAGCGGACCTGCCTGAGGGTGAAACGCCGGCTGCGCCCCGGCAACGCACCGCTGTTCATCAGGGTGCCCCACGGGACGGGGGATCGCAGCGTCACATTCCATCCCGACCATCGCCAGTTCGATCTCAGCCTCGTTGCCGGTCCGAAGTTGAAGGAACAGCTCGTCGCCAATGGCGTCGATGCGGCGAAAATCGAGGTCACCGGTTATTCCAAGTTCGAGGGCATCGATTTCGATGCGCAGCCCGATTTCTTCGGCAACGGTCGCCCCACCTTCGTCTACAACCCCCATTTCGATCCGCATCTGTCGAGCTGGTACGATGCCGGGCCCGACGTGCTGCGCTGGTTCGTTAGCGAGGCGGGGCAGGCCTATAATCTGATCTTCGCACCGCATGTGATGCTGTTCCGCAAGTCGGTCCACATCTCCCCTGAATACAAGGTAGGCAGGGTCCGCCCGGACATCCCCGACGAGGCGCTGGCGGCGCCCAATATTCTGATCGACACCGATGGCCCGCGCCTGTTCGACATGTCCTACATGCTCGCAGCGGACGGTTATATCGGCGATGCATCGAGCCAGATCTACGAGTTCCTCATGCGGCCAAGGCCGGTATTCCTGCTGGATCCGAACGCCGCTCTCGGGTCGCAGGGCGAGGAGGTGCTGCCCTTCCTGCGCACCGGGCCAAGGGTGGAGAGCGTAAACGATCTGGGATCGGCGATCGGCGGATGGGACGAGATCGGGTCGCGTTACCGTGCCGAGCAGGAGCGACTGATCGCACACACTTTCGCGCTGTCCGAAGTGCCCGCATCCCAGCGCGCTGCCGATGCCATCGCCGCCGCCATTGCGCGGCGAAATGGCGCTTTATGATGCGGATAGCCTACGTCATCAATTCGATGGAGGGCGGCGGCGCGCAGACCCCGCTGCCGAAGATCGTCGCCGCACTAGCAAAGGCGGGAGCAAGCGTGCGTGTCCTCGCGCTCACGCGGCGAAACGGGCACGCGATCGAACGGTTGCAAGCCGCTGGCATCGATCCGCTCGTGCGCGAAGGTGGCGAAAGCGACCAGATCGCTGCCTATCGCTGGATCTGCGAACAGGCCCGCGAATGGGGGGCGGATGCGATCTGGACCTCGCTGACGCGGGCGACGCTGCTGGGCCAGATCGCGGGCAGACGGCTGGGGATTCCGGTGGTGAGCTGGCAGCATAACGCCTTTCTCAAGCCCTGGAACGAGCGGCTCCTGCGCTGGCGTGCGGATGCGGCCGATCTGTGGGTGGCGGACAGCGCGCAGGTGGCGACCCTCACTCTCGACCGTCTCGGAGTAGCTGCAGAAAAGCTGGTCACCTGGCCGATCTTCGCCGCCGATCCCGATGCGCCCCAGGCCAGGCCGTGGCAGGCCGGCGAAACGTTGCGGATCGGGAGCCTCGGCAGGCTTCACCCCAACAAGGGCTACGACATTCTGATCGAGGCCCTCGCCATGGTGAACGCGGCGGCCACGCCAGCGATGCCGCCCTACCGCGTCGCGATCGCGGGGGAAGGGGCTGACGAAGCTAGCCTGCGCAGCCTTGCGGCGGACCGGGGTGTGGATCAGCTCGACTTCGCGGGATTTTCCGACACGAGCGCCGATTTCCTGGCGGGGTTGCACCTCTATGTTCAACCCTCGCGCCGCGAAGGCTTCTGTATCGCCGCGCATGAAGCCATGCAGGCGGGCCTGCCCGTGATCGTTTCGAAAACCGGCGAAATGCCGCTTACGGTCGACACGCCCACTATCGGGCGAGTGGTGGAGGTTGCCGATGCGCAATCGCTGGCCGCGGCGCTGGGCGAATTGCTGAATACTCCGCATAGCCTCGCCCCAATGGGAAGCGCGGCGCGCGAACGGGTGCTGAACAGATTTTCGCAGGAGAGGTTCGAGTTGAACGCGGCCGAGATCGTTCGCCGCCTCGATGGCATGGTCAGTCGGCGCTGATTATCCGCCAGCCCCGCGCTTTGGCCTTTTCCCTCTTGCGAGAACTTGCGCTGATGAAGATCGGCTCATAGGCCAGATCGAGCAGCGGCGCATCGGCGAAACTGTCGCTCACAAAGCGGAACTCTGCGTCTTCCAGCTGGTGATTTTGCTCCGCCGCCCATGCCCGGACCCGCGCCAGCTTGGTCTCGCCATAACAATTGCCGCCCACGATGGAGCGGCCATCCCAGCGCGTGCCGATCACGGTGTCGATATCGAGATGCTTGGCGAAGGCCGCCGCGTAAAATTCGAACGCTGCTGTCGCAATGGCGATGCGCGCGCCCTGCCGGCGGTCTTCCTCCAGCAGAGCGAGTGTCGCCGGCATCAAGCCATCATCGGCAACGCGCCGATCGGCGAACTCTCGTCCGACATCCTGCAACGTCGCAATCCCGACCTTGCCGACCATCAGCTTCATCCCGCCGGTCTTGAGTGTCGTTCGATCGTAAAGCCCGGCGCGATAGGCGATCATCATTGCGACCCAGACCGGAAGCAGCGCCAGCCTCCATAGCGCGATGCGCCGGGCCGCAAAGATCAGGAAAGGCGTAAAGGTCGCCCGCCGCGTCAACGTATTGTCGAGATCGTATATGGCGATTCGCATTTGGTGGCGTGAGGCTTACTGGACCGTTGCCGGTGCGTCCGTAACAGCCATTAGGCACGCCAGCATAGTGGCCGTCGCGGATTCGATTTCTTCCGACGTCGTCGTGCTCAGCTTCAGCCCCATGATCGAATGATGGAGCATTTCGCCCATCCCCTTGGCCGTGATGCCGCGACTTTCGAGCGCGGCTTCGTACGGCAGGAGAAATTCGCACAGATTACGACGGGCCTCGACATGGATGTCGGCGAGTTCTTCCTTGATGGTGGTGGCGAGTTCCAGCTCGAGCTCGTCAGCATGCGGCATCGTCTGCATGGATTTCCACGATTCGATCACGATCTCGTCGAGCAGTATAGAAAAGCGGGTCTTGCGGTCCTGGTCGGCGGAGCAACGCGTAAGGATGGCGTCCCATTTCGAGTTGAAATGAAATCGCACGACCCCGGTCAACAGGGCCTCGCGGTTGGGAAATATGTTATAGACGGTCTGCCGCGATACGCCTGCCGCTTCGGCTATATCGTTCATGGTCGCCCGCCGTACGCCGTACTGGCTGATGACCGCATAACCAGCGGCAGCGATCTTGCATGCTCTCTCTTCCATGCAGGCAGATGGACATATGATGCAAAATTGTCAATTTACATTTGTATAGAAAATGTCAAAGCGCGCAATTGTCGAGCCGTCGGTGGGGCGGTGATTCGTTTAATGAGGGAACTCCATGTCGTTTTACCGGACACTGCTCCTGCTCGTGCTAGGGCTCGTGACTGCCGCTTGCGGATCGCAGGAAACTGCGCAGCAGGGACAGGCCGTTCCGGTGCGGACCATCACGGTATCCGCCACGAATATCGACAATGTGATCGAACTTCCCGGCCGTGTTCAGCCCGTCCGGGTTGCCGAAGTGCGCGCCCGTGTCACCGGCATCGTGCAACAAAGAACCTATGAGGAAGGAACGGATGTCAGCGAGGGCCAGGCCCTGTTCCGCATCGATCCGGCCGAACTCAGGGCCAGTTACGCGCAGATCAAGGCTAGCCTCGACCGGGCACGCGCCACGGCCGCGAACGCCAACGCCGTCGTTACGCGATACCGGCCCCTTGTGGCGGAAAACGCCATCAGCGGGCAGGAATTCGACGCGGCCCAGGCTGCTGCACGTGAAGCCAATGCCAATGTCGCGCAGATCCAGGCTCAGCTTCGCGCTGCATCGCTCCAGTTGGGGTACACGACCGTGCGTGCCCCTATTGCGGGCCGTGCCGGCCGCGCCGTGGTGACGGAGGGCGCACTGGTTTCGCAGCCCGAAGGCACTCTGATGACGCGGGTCGAACAGATTTCCCCCATCTATGTCTCCTTCTCGCAATCGGCCATGGAAGTTCTCCAGATCAGGCGCGCCATAACCAGCGGCGAGCTCGACCTGCAGCCGGGCGATGCGGTAGAAGTGCGCCTGACCCTTCCCGACGGCAGCGAATACGGCACGCCGGGCCTGATCGAATTTCTCGACTTCTCGGTGGACGAAGCCACCGGCACGGTCCAGCTGCGCGCCGAATTCCCCAATCCTGAAGGATTGCTGCTGTCGGGCGAGTTCGTGAAGGCGCGTATCTTCGCAGGCAAGTTGACCAACATCATCGCGATCCCCCAGCTCGCCGTGACCGTGGCCGACGATGGCGGCACCGTCATGATCGTGGACAAGGATGGCAAGGCTGCCGTCCGCCCGGTCAAACTGGGTGAACTCGTGGGTGAAAAATGGGTCATCAAAAGCGGGCTCAAGCCCGGCGATCGGGTTATCGTATCCAATCTGCAAAAACTGCAGCCCGGCATGCCGGTTCAGATCGCCAATGCCGCGACCGGCCGCAAACCCGCAGCGGCTGCCCCGAAAGCAACGGCCAAGGCTGACTGATCGTGGCACGCTATTTCATCGACAGACCCATCTTTGCGTGGGTCATCTCACTCGCCATTCTCCTGTCGGGATTCATCGCCCTGCGGGCCTTGCCGATCGAACAATATCCCGAGGTCGCGCCGCCGTCTCTGGCGATCAACGTCGTATACCCGGGCGCCGACGCATCCACACTTGAACAGAACGTCACCCAGGTCATCGAGCAGCAGCTCAACGGGGTCGAAGGCTTCCTTTACATGGCCTCGTCCAGCCTCTCCAACGGCACGGCTTCGATCACGCTAACCTTCGAAGCCGGCACTGATATCGACATCGCCCAGACCGAAGTTCAGAACCGCCTGAGCACAGTAGAGGCGCGTTTGCCCGAGGAGGTCCGGCGACAGGGCATTACCGTCCGTCAGGCGAACTCCGGCTTCTTGATGATTGTCGCGCTGACGTCCAAATCCGGCGCTCTGGACACGACCGATCTGGGCAATATCGCCTCCAATCAGGTGATCGATGAACTGCGCCGCGTCGCCGGCGTCGGGGATGTCACGCTGTTTGGCTCTGCCTACGCGATGCGTATCTGGCTCGATCCGGAAAAGCTGGCTTCCTACAATCTCTCGCCCAGCGCAGTCGTGTCGGCAATTCGCGAACAGAACGCCCAGACGGCCGGTGGTGCGATCGGCGACCTGCCATTGCAGGAAGGGCAGCAGATCACGGCGACGATTACCACGGAAAGCCGCTTCCAGACCGAAGAACAGTTCCGCAGCATTATCCTGCGGGCGGATAGCGGGGGTGCCAGCGTTCGCCTGGGCGATGTCGCACGCGTGGAAATCGGCGCGCAGAGCTACGCCACCTCCACCACTCTCGACGGCCAGCCCATGGCGGGCATGGCCGTCCAGCTCGCTACCGGCGCCAATGCCCTGGCCACCGCCGAAGGCGTGAAGGAGCGGATGGAAGAACTGGGCAACGGCCTGCCGCAGGACATCTCTTGGTCGATTCCCTACGACACCACGCCCTTCGTCCAGATCTCGGTCGAAGAGGTCGTCAAGACGCTGGTCGAGGCCATGGTCCTCGTCTTCCTGGTCATGTTCCTGTTCCTGCAGAACTGGCGCGCTACGCTGATACCGACATTGGTAGTGCCAATTGCGCTTGCAGGCGCCTGTCTGGGCCTGTGGCTGTTCGGCTTTTCCATCAACGTGCTGTCCCTGTTCGGCATGGTGCTGGCGATCGGTATTCTGGTCGACGATGCCATCGTCGTGATCGAGAACGTCGAACGCATCATGCGCGAGGAGGGTCTCGGCCCTGTCGAGGCGACCCGCAAGGCGATGGATCAGATCACCGGTGCGATCATCGGGATCACGCTGGTGCTGGTTGCAGTCTTCGTGCCGATGGCCTTCTTCCCCGGATCGACAGGCGGCATTTACCGCCAGTTCTCGGTCACGCTGGCCATCTCCATCTTCTTCTCCGCCGTCCTCGCTCTGTCGCTGACGCCGGCGCTCTGCGCCACATTCCTGCGCACCAAGGACATCCAAGCCCACGACGCCCACGAGATCGACGAACACGCCGAGCAGGAACCGATTCCAGAAGGATGGCGCGGCCGTGTCGAACAATTGCGGCGGCGCAGCAGTGGCTTCTTCGGAAAGTTCAACCGCTGGTTCGGGCGCATGACCGAAAAATACGGGCGGACCAATGAACGCATTCTCGGTCGGCCCATGCGCGGCCTGGCTGTCTTCCTCATGCTGGCACTTGTCACGGCATTGCTGTTCTTCCGCTTGCCGGGCGGCTTCCTGCCGACCGAAGACCAGGGCTTTGCCATTACGATTGTGCAGTCCCCTACAGGGTCCACGCGGGAACGGCTCGATGAAGCCATCGCCCCGGTCGAAGGCTTCTGGTCTTCGCAGGAAGAAGTCGAACGGGTCGTCGTGGTGCGCGGCTTCAGCTTCTTCGGTCAGGGTCAGAACAATGCCATCATGTTCACCCCGTTCAAGGATTGGAGCGAACGCAGCGGCTCGGAAAGTTCGGCGGAGGCGCTGGTCGGCCGTGCGATGGGCACCTTCATGGGCATCGACAATGCGATGGTCTTCTCCATCCAGCCGCCCGCGATCCAGTCGCTCGGACAGGCCAGCGGCTTCACCATGAAGCTGCAGGACCGCGCCGGTGTAGGGCGTGAAGCCCTGACGGCAGCGCGCGATCAGATGCTTGGCATGGCGATGCAAAGCAGCCTGCTTGCCGATCTTCGCCCCGAAGACCAGCCGCCCGCGCCGCAATTGCATGTGGAAGTGGACCGGGTTCAGGCCCGTGCCATGGGCCTGTCGATGACCGACGTGAACAATGCCCTGTCGATCAATTTCGGTTCGGCCTACGCCAACGATTTCAACCGGGACGGGCGCGTGCTGCAGGTGCTGGTGCAGGCAGATGCCGAACACCGCATGACACCTGAAGACGTGCTTTCGCTGCGCATTCCGAATGCCCAGGGCGAACTGGTACCGTTCAGTTCCTTCGCCATGGCCGAGTGGACGGCCGGCCCGCCCAGCCTTGCGCGCTACAACGGCTATCCGGCCATGACCATTTCCGGAACCGCCGCGCCGGGCGAATCGTCGGGCGCCGCGCTGGCCGAGATGGAACAGCTTGCCAGCCAGTTGCCGGAAGGCATCGGGTTCGAATGGACCGGCATCAGTTACGAGGAAAAACAGGCCGGCGGCCAGATCGGCCTGCTGCTCGGCCTGTCGGTCATCATCGTCTTCCTCGTCCTGGCGGCGCTCTATGAAAGCTGGGCGGTCCCCTTTGCGGTGCTGCTGATCGTGCCGATGGGTGTTCTCGGCGCAGTCCTCTTCACCATGCTGCGGGGGCTGTCGGCAGACATTTACTTCAACGTCGGGCTGATCACGATCATCGGGCTTGCCGCGAAGAACGCCATCCTGATCGTCGAGTTCGCGATCGAGGAAGAGGCCGAAGGCAAGAGCCCGATGGAAGCGGTAAAGGCAGCTGCCAGATTGCGCCTGCGCCCGATCATCATGACCTCGCTCGCCTTCATTCTCGGCATGGTCCCGCTGGTGATCTCCACCGGCGCGGGCGCTGCCAGCCGCATCGCCGTCGGCACGGGCGTGATGGGCGGAATGATCGCCGCGACCGCGATCGGCATCTTCGTCATCCCGCTCCTCTACATGCTCATCCGCACGCGGATCGGCGGAAGACAGCCCAAGCCGGCCGGCACACTCGAAGGAGATGGCGCATGATCCGCAAGATATCTGCCAGCCTGATGGCGCTCGCACTGGCTGGGTGTGTGAACCTTGCCCCCGATCACGAACGGCCCGCCCTCGCCAGCGCGCCCGCCTATGATCCGGAATTCCGTCCGGATGGCACGGTGGTCGCCTCGACCCTGTCCTATCGGGAATGGTTCAACGACCCGCGGCTCGTCTCGCTCATCGATACCGCAGTGGCGAACAATCGCGATCTCGTCGCCGCCACTGCGCGGATCGAGCAGGCCCGGGCGCAGTACCGCATTCAGGACAGCCGCCGCCTGCCCACCGCCGTGGCGGATGCCGCGGCAACGCGCAGCCGCATCCCGCTTGGCTCGATCGCGCCCGGTACGCCCGGTTCGGTAACCATCAATCGGTACGACGTGGGCGTCGGCGTTTCGTCCTTCGAACTCGATTTCTGGGGCCGCATCGCCAATCTGTCGGAGGCTGCCCGCGCCCAGTATCTGGCTGCCGAGGCTAACCAGCGCGCGTTCTACCTCTCGCTCATCGCCGATGTCGCGACGACCTATTTCGCCCTGCTCGAAAGCGAAGCGCAGATCGATCTGGCGCAGGCCACCCTCGAAAGCCGCCAGGAAGGCCTCCGGATCGCCCGGCTCCGGCTCGATGCGGGCGTCACCTCCGCGCTGCCCTTCCGGCAGTCCGAAACGCTGCTGACGACGGCCGAACAGCAACTTGCCGCACAGCGCCTGTCGCAGGCCCAGCAGCGCAACCAGCTCTCGGTGCTCGTCGGCGGAACCACGCCGGAGAACCTCCCCGTTGCCCTTCCGATGAGCGGTCAGGAAAACGGCATGGAGCTCGATCCCGGCACGCCATCCGACCTTCTGCTGGTCCGTCCGGATATCGTCGCCGCGGAAGAGCAGCTTCGCGCAGCCCGCGCCAATATCGGCGCGACGCGCGCAGCCTTCTTCCCGACCATTTCCCTGACTGGCAATGCCGGTTTCTCGTCCAACGATCTCGACAACCTCTTTTCTTCCGACGGGCTGTCCTGGTCGTTCGGCCCATCGATCTCCCTGCCGATTTTCGACTGGGGGGCCCGCGAAGCCGATCTGGATCTGGCCAAGGCGCGCGAAGTGGAACAGGTCGCCGTTTATGAAAAGACCGTGCAGGAAGCTTTCCGAGAAGTATCCGACGCTCTTGCCGGGCGCCGCTGGCTGGCCGAACAGGTGGCTGCGCTGACGCAGGGTGTCGCCGCGCAGGAACGCATTACGCGGCTTGCACGCCTGCGCTACCGCGAAGGTGTAGCGGATTATCTCGAAGTGCTGGATGCCGAACGCAACCTCTTCACCGCGCAGCAGCAATTACTCACCACCCAGCGCGCATTTCTGCAGAACGGCACGTCGCTGTTCGTGGCGCTGGGCGGCGGTCTGGCCGTGGAAACGCCTTCATAATCCGGGACTTTTCCAACTCGGCTCCCTGACAAAGACCTGCTAGGGGGCGCCGATGCTAGGAACGTTCCTTACCGATTATTCGGCCTGGATCGGCCTCGGCCTGTTGGTCGGGCTGTTCATTCTGTTCGCCACGGAACGGTTTCCGCCGGTGACCGTCGCCGTGGGCGGCGCGGCCGTCATGCTGGTGCTGGGCTATCTTCCGCGCAGCGAGATGGAACAGGTTTTCGCCAATCCCGCCCCTATCACCATCGCGGCCATGTTCATCCTCTCGGGTGCTTTAATCCGTACCGGCGTTGTCGAGGCGCTGGCCAGCATCGCCGAACGCCGGACCGAACGTCATCCGCGCCGGTCGATTACGGAACTCTTCGGCGGTACTTTCCTCGCCTCTTCGCTGGTCAACAATACGCCGGTCGTGATCATCCTGGTTCCGGTCATTCGCAAGATCGCAGGACTGGCGGGCAGTACGGCCAGCCGCCTCCTCATCCCGCTATCCTATCTCTCGATCCTCGGCGGTACGCTCACGCTTATCGGCACGTCGACGAACCTTCTGGTCGATGGCGTGGCGCAACGCTCCGGCCAACCGCCCTTCGGCATATTCGAGCTGACCGGCGTGGGCCTGGTCGCGGCACTGACCGGCACCCTCTTTCTTCTCGTCAGCGGGCGGTTTCTTCTGCCCAACCGGCCAGATGCCGCGGATCGCGACAGCGGACGACCGCTGGAGGAGCGCTACCTTACCCAGTTGCGCGTGACGCAAGACGATAAGGATATCGGCAAGGCCTATGGCGATCTTTCCCAGTTCGGTCGCTCCGGGCTGCGCCTCGTCGGTCTGGAACGCGGCGGCGCCATCCTGCGCAGCGACCTCGACGAGCTGATCGTGGAGGAAGGCGACATCATGCAGATCGCCGCCGATCAGGCCGAAATGCTGTCGCTAGCCGCCGGGCGCGGGTCAGAACTCGGCCTTTCTGCGCGTGCCGCACCCGCATCGGATGAAAACCGTATCGTCGAAGCCGCGATTTCGCCCAGCCATCCGACCCTCGGCCGCAAGCTTTCGGAAGTACCCTTCCTCACCAAGACGGGAGCCCGCATTCTCGGCCTGTCGCGCGCGCGGCACTTCCCCGGCCCCACCCTGTCCGATGCGCGGATCCGCGCAGCCGATCATCTGCTGATCGAAGGCAGTCCCGCCAGCATCGCCGCGATCGAAAACAATATCAATCTGATCAACATTTCCACGCCGGACACGCGCCCGTTCCGGCGCCTGCGCGCACCGATCGCGGTTGTGACGATGATGGGCATCATCGTGCTCGCCGCCCTTGGCGTATGGACGATCGAACTTCTGGCCATAACGGGCGTGGCTATCGTGCTGCTCTCGCGTTGCATCGATCCGGAAGAAGCCTGGCGCAGCATCGATGGCAATGTCATCGTGCTGATCTTTGGCATGCTTGCCGTCGGTCTGGGTCTGGAAAGCGCAGGGACCGTCGACCTGATCGTCGATGCCGCCCTTCCGCTACTCGCAAATCTGTCGCCGCTTTACCTGTTGCTTGCGATCTACCTGCTGACCTCCGTGCTGACCGAAACGGTTACCAACAATGCTGTCGCGGTCATCATGACCCCGATCGTGCTGGCGCTCGCCACCGATCTCGGGGTCGAACCGCGCCCGCTGCTCTTCGCGGTAATGTTCGCTGCATCGGCCAGCTTCGCAACGCCCGTGGGCTATCAGACCAACACCATCGTCTATGCCGCCGGCAATTACCGCTTCGCCGACTTCTTGAAGATCGGTGCGCCCATGAATGTCGTGGTAGGACTGGCGACTTGTCTTGCGATCAACGCGATGGTCTGAACGGCCAACGCTCCTGACGCCTGCCACCCGACCTAGGCGAGCGGTTCGTCTTCCGGTTCTGCTGGCCAGTCCGCCTCTTCGTGCCCGCGCGTCTTCCATAGCGAATAGAGCACGCCCGCTGCGATGAGCACGAACGTCACGCCGAGGCTGATCCAGGCCGGGAATTTCTCGCCATCCATCAGGAAGTCCGTGACGAAGATCTTGCTGCCGATGAACACCAGGATCGCTGCCAGCGCATACTTCAGATAGTGGAAGCGGTGGATCATGGCGGCGAGCGCGAAATAGAGCGCCCGCAGCCCCAGAATGGCGAAGATGTTGCTGGTATAGACGATAAACGTGTCGGTCGTGATCGCGAAGATCGCCGGCACGCTGTCCACGGCAAACACCAGATCGGCTAGATTGATGACGACCAGCGCCAGCAGCAGCGGTGTGGCCGCGCGGACCATCTTGCCCGTCTTCTCGTCCTGCACCTTCACCAGGAACTTCTGCCCGTGCAGATCCGGCGTCACGCGCATGTGACGGCTGATCCAGAGGACGACGGGGTTGCTTCCAACATCCATCGGCTCGTCGCCGGCGAAGAACATCTTGATCCCGGTGAACACCAGGAAGGCGGCGAAAAGGTACAGCACCCAATAGGCTTCGGCCAGCAGGGCCGCGCCCCCGGCGATCATCAGGCCGCGCAGGATGATGACCGCGATGATGCCCCACAATAGCGCCCGGTACTGATACTTCGCCGGGATGGCGAAATAGGTGAAGATCAGGCTGATCACGAAGACGTTGTCGATCGACAGTGCCTTCTCGATGAAGAAGCCTGTGAAATATTGCATACCCGCGGTCTCGCCGCGCTCGAACCACACCCACACGCCGAACAGCAGCGCCACGGTGATGTAGAAGACCGACAGCTTCAGGCTTTCTGCAATGCCCAGTTCCCGGTCTTCCTTATGCAGGAACCCGAGATCGAAGGCCGTCAGTACGACGACGATTGCAAGAAAGGCGCCCCAGAACCAGACCGGGGTGCCAAGCCATGACGCCAGCAGGAAATCAGGCACTCGGCACCTCGTTTAGAGGTCTGGTCGCGGCGCGCGGAGCGGTGGCGAGCACTGTCATGCCGATCACCGCCGAAATCAGGGAACCGACCAGCACACCCATTTTCACCGCATCGATCTGGTCCGGGTCGATGAAGGCCAGGCCGCCGATGAACAGGCTCATGGTAAAGCCGATACCGGCCAGACAGGACAGGCCATAGATATGGCGCCAGGTCACTTCGGGCGGCATGGATGCAAGCTTGGTTTTCGCTGCCAGCCAGCATGCGCCGAACACGCCGATCTGCTTGCCGACTACAAGGCCTGCCGCAATGCCGAGCGAAAGCGGCGCAAACAGCGCCTCCAGCCCGGCGCCGGCGAACGACACGCCGGCATTGGCAAAGGCGAAGATCGGCAGGATCATGAAGGCGACCCAGGGATGCAGTGCGTGTTCCAGCCGTTCGAGCGGCTGTTCGTCACCTGTCGCGATGGGGACGAACATGGCCGTCACGACACCCGCCAGAGTAGCATGCACGCCGGACTTCAGCACGCAGACCCAAAGAAAGGCGCCGAGGAGGAAGTAGGGAATGGTTCGCGCCACTCCGGCCCGGTTGAGCAACAGCATGCCCGCAGCCGGAACCAGTGCAAGCGCCAGTGCGCCCACGTTCATGTTTTCGGTATAGAACAGCGCGATGATCGCGATCGCACCGATGTCGTCGATAATGGCGATGGCCAGCAGCAGCGCCTTCAGCGCGACCGGTACCCTGCTGCCCAGCAGAGCGAGGAGACCCAGCGCAAAGGCAATGTCGGTTGCGGCGGGAATGGCCCAGCCGCGAATATTGTCCGGCGAACCGGCGTTGATGGCTACGAATACCAGCGCAGGAATGACCATACCGCCAACCGCGGCAAAAACCGGAAGGGATGCCTGCTTCCAGCTTTGCAGCTGACCGGTCACGATCTCGCGCTTCACTTCCAAGCCGATCAGGAAGAAGAAGAGCGCCATCAAGCCGTCGTTGATCCACAGCAGCAATGGCTTGTCGATGGAAACGAGTTCGCCCGCCGTGAAATTCACCGGCGTGGCAAGCAGGCTCTGATAGCCGGCAAGCAGCGCTGAATTGGCGATGACAAGCGCAATTGCGGCGGCAACGATCAACACGATGCCGCCTGCACTCTCGCTGGCGATGAAAGCGCGAAGGCGCTGCGTGGGGGTCTGTCTGGTCATATGATCAAAGCGGGCGACGGTCCGTCAAGTGTGGGGGGGAGGGAACGGACCGCCGCCCTATGCCGCAGCTAAGCGAAGCTGCGACCGTAATAATGGCGCTGTAGTGCGACGATCTTGTCCTTGAGGCGCAGGCGCAGGCGCTTCAGCGATTTCAAATCGTCGCGCGCGCCGATCGCCTTGGTCGTGTCGATCAGTCGGTTGAGGGCGCGATGCTCGCGCACCAGCTTGCGCAGATACGGGATCATGATCTTCTCGTCGGGCGTCTTGCTCATCGCGCTCTCCTTCGTTTGCTAGGGTACATATGCGTGCTTCGCGGGCGATAATCCAATTCGAAAACTTGCCATGTATCGATAAGTTTTACTAATGACTTTGGCCATGGTGACGCTCAAACAGATCGATATCTTCGTAAGGCTCGCCGACATCGGCAATATGGGCGAAGCCGCCACCGCGCTCGGCATGACCCAGCCCGCTCTCAGCCAGCAGTTGCGGGCGCTCGAAAGAAAGCTCGACCTGCAGTTGTTCGAACGCGTGCCCAAGGGCATGCAACTCACACCCAGCGGGCGCAAACTGCTTGCGCAGGCCCGCACGGTCATTGCCAGTACGCGCGACTTCACCGATGCGGCGGATCACATTGCCGCTCGCCCCGCCGGCACGATACGATTTGGCGTCAGCCCTACGCTCGGCCCCTATCTCATGCCGCGCGTCATCAAGATCCTCCACGAACGCTATCCCGATCTTCGCCTCTTCATCCGCGAAGGCATTCCGTCGAAGCAGCAGGCGGATCTGGCCGCGGGGCAACTGGACATGCTGCTTTCGCCCATGCCGATCGAAGGCAAGGGCCTCAGGGTGGAACCGCTGTTCCGCGAACGTTTGCGGATCATCGCTCCGCCCGACGATCCGCTGGTGGCCCTGCCGGAACTTCGGAAGGAAGATTTCGCTGGTCGCATGTTCCTCTCGCTCGATCATCGCCATCATTACCACCGCCAGCTCGAAGACATCTGCAAGAACCTAGGCGCCACCATTCTGGCCGATTACGAAGGCACCAGCCTCGATGCCCTGCAACAGATGGTCGGGTCAGGTCTGGGTCTGGCCATCCTCCCGCATTTCTACATCCGCTCGGAAGCGGGCGGCCTCGATGTAGTGCGCATCGCCGAACCGGCGGGGTGGGAACAGCATCGCAGCATTGCCGCTGCATGGCGCGCGAGTGCAGCCTTTTCGGATCTCTATGCCGAAGTGGCAGCCGTCATTGCGGAGGAGGGGCGCCGCCAGCGCTAGCCGCCACGGCTTCGCCATCCGGGCTGGCCGCTGCCGAGTGGAGTGCGATGAACGCATTCGCGAGCGCTGCCTCGTTGTCGAGCAGCGATTCCCGGCTCGAGATCAGCTGGCGCTGCGCATCGAGCACATCGAACAGCGAGGCGAGCCCTTCGCGGTACAAGGCGTTGGACTGGCCGAGCGCGGTCTCGCTCTGCTCGATCGCCTCGGATAGCGATCCGGCACGGGCGCGGTAGGCGGTGATTGCGACCAGCGCCGTTTCGGCCTCGCCCAGCGCCTCCAGGAAGGCCTGGCGATATTCGGCCAGGCTCGCATCCAGTTCCGCCCGCGCCGCCGCAACTTCGGCCCGCCGCCGCCCACCGTCGAACAGCGGAAGGTCCAGCGCTGCGCCGAGCGTTGCGAGAAATTCCGAGAACAGGCCATCGATCGAGCCGTCGCCGATGATGATCGAACCCGGCACGACGAGCGAAGGCCTGAGATCGGACTGCTCGATCCCGACCTGCGCCGCCGCGGCAGCCAGCCTCGCCTCGGCCGCCAGCACATCGCCGCGCCGCCGCAGCAGATTGGCGGGCCCGCCCAGCGGTGGTCCATCGCCGTAATTGGGTATCGTCGTCTCGCTTTCGGGCTCCGCAATCACCAGCGTCCCCGGTGCCTCGCCGACCAGTATCGCGAGCGCATGGACTGCCTGCGCCCGGGCGATCTCGATCAGGCCCAGCCGCGCTTCCGTCTGCGCCAGATCGGCTGCAGCGCGGCGCACGTCGAGATTGGCCGACAGCCCGGCTTCGAAGCGCAAGGTAACGATCCGCAGCGTCTGCCGCTGGAGGTCGGTCGATTCCGCCAGCAATTCCAGCTGCGCCCCCGTCCGGCGGTATTCGACATATTGCGCGGCGATGGCAGCGGCGATCAGGCGGCGCTGGTCGGCACGAATATATCCCGCCTCGGCATAGCGCGCCGCCGCCGCGCGCACTTCCGCGCGCAGCCGCCCGGAGAAATCGGGGTCGAACGTGCCGAACAGCCCGGCACTTGCACCCGTTCGCGAAGTCCCCTCGCCCACATCGACGCTCGCTTCGGCCGATCCGTCGATCGTGGGAAGCCGGTCCGCGCGCTCTGCCCGCAGCAGGGCTTCGGCGGCTGCCAGTCGTCCCTCCGCCGCCGCAATGTCGAGGTTCGCCGCAAGGCCGCGATCGACCAGCGCATCCAGCACCGGATCGAAAAAGGCGCGCCACCACACGCCGTCCATGCCGGCAGGCGGCAAGTCCGCCCGGTAGCTTTCCGGCGGAGCGATCTGCGCCTCGGGCAAGTCGGTAGGAACCGCCGCACATCCGCCAAGCAGAAGCGCGAGCGCGCACAGATGGAAACGCGCAGCGATCATGCAGGTGCCATCGTCATGTCTTCGTCGATGTCGTCGATCTCTTCCTGCAGTTTGGCGAGGTCGACACTGCGCGGCTTGCCGAAGCGCGCCACGCCCAGATAGATCACCGGCGTCAGGAACAGGGTGAAGACCCCGGCAATGCCCAGCCCGCCGAAGATCACCCAGCCGATCGACTGGCGCGCCTCGGCACCGGCGCCTGACGCGAGGATCAGCGGAACTGCTCCGACCACGGTCGAAATCAGCGTCATCGCGATCGGCCGCAGGCGAATGGCCGCCGCCTCTTCCACGGCCTCGCGGATAGTGCGGCCCTGATGGCGCAACTGGTCGGCGAATTCCACGATCAGGATGCCGTTCTTCGCCATCAGGCCGATCAGCATCACCAGCCCGATCTGCGAATAGATGTTGAGCGAGATGCCCGACAGGAACAGCGCCAGGATCGCCGCGACGAGCGCGAAGGGAACGGTCAGCAGCACGACGAGCGCGCTCGTCAGACTTTCGAACTGTGCGACCAGCACCAGAAACACGATCACCAGCGCGAACATATAGGTCAGCAGGACGTCGTTCGACGTTTCCTCGAGGCTTTCCGCATCGCCCTGCAGGATCATGTCGGTATCGTCCGCGACCGTTTCTGCCGCCAGCCGTTCGATCTCGTCGATGGCGTCCTGCAGGGGTGTTCCCTCGGCAATATCCGCTTCCACCTCGATCGCGCGGCGCTGCGCGGTGCGGTTCAGTTCGGCAGCGACCCCCTGTTCCACGATCTGCGTGATGCTCGACATCGGCACCAGCGCATCCCCTTCGGTTCGGACATAGAGGTTGCGCAGATCGGACGGATTGGTGATCGTCGTCGCCTGCGATGTCAGGAAGATCGGCACGGCCTGATCGCCGACGTTCAGATCGACGATCTCGTCCCCGCCGACCATCGCGCGCAACGTCTGGGCGACATCGTCCAGGTCCACGCCCAGATCCGACGCCCGCTGGCGATCGATGCGGATCGAAAGCTGCGGCTGGGTCGGCTGATAGGAAATGTCGGGGTTCGACAATATGGTGGATTGCGTATCGATCGCCTCGCTCAGCTTCAGGGCGGAGGCATAGATCTGGTCATATTCCGCGCCGGTCAGGGCGACTTCGATGTTTCCGCCACCTCCGCCGCCGAAACTCAGTGTGCCGCGCCCGCGCGCATTGGTCCGCGATCCGGGAATTTCACGCAGCGGTCCGTTCAGCTCCTCGACGATGTCCGACTGGCCGCGATCGCGCTCGCCCCAATCGGCAAGCTGCGCGGTCACGCGCACCCGGTTGGGATCGTACCTGCCCACGATGGAAAAGGTGCTCTCGATTTCGCCGCTGTCCAGATAGGGCTGGAGGACCATTTCGATCTCGTCGAGTTCGCGATCCATGAAGTCCAGTCCCACGCCGTCGGGGCCGGTCGCATCGACCTCGATCACACCGCGATCTTCATCGGGGACCAGTTCGTTGTCGAGCTGCGTGAACAGCAGCGCGGTCAGGCCCGTGACCAGCACCGCGCCGCCCACCACCGCTTTCCCGCGGTCGAGGCACCAGGTGAGCGCGGCGATGTAGCGGTCGCGCATTCGCGATCCCCAGCGCGACAGGCGGTCGGATCGATCGCTGCTCGTGCGCAGGTCGAACTTGGCCGCCAGCGCGGGTACCAGCGACAGGGCGACGAAGGATGAAATGATCACCGCGAAAGACAGCACGAAACCGAATTCGCGGAACAGCCGGCCCGCTTCCGATGGCAGGAAACTGATGGGCAGGAATACCGATACCAGTACCGCCGTCGTGGCCACGACGGCAAAGAAGACCTGCCGGGTCCCGACAACCGCGGCCGCTCGCCGTCCCAGTCCCTTGTCCTGCAGGCGCTGGGTATTCTCCAGCACCACGATGGCATCGTCGACGATCAGCCCCGTTGCCAGCACCAGCGCCAGCAGCGTCACCAGATTGACCGAAAATCCCAGCGCCCAGATACCCGCCAGCACGCCGATCAGTGCCACGGGGATGGTCGTGCTCGGTATCACGGTCGGCCGCCATGCGCGGAAGAACAGCAGCATCGTGCCCACGACGACCAGCACGGTGAAACTCAGCGTGATCAGCACCTCGCGCACCGAAATCTTGATGAAATCGGCATCGTCGGACACGATGCTGATGGTTATGTCCTCGTAACGCGCATTGATCCGGTCGACCGACGCGCGGATGGAATCGGAAATCTGGATCGTGTTCGAACTGGCCTGCCGCACCACGCCAAGTCCCACGATAGGGCGCCCGTCCAGCCGCACGAAATTGGTCGCATCGGCAGGGGCCAGCGTTACGTCCGCAACATCGCCGATGCGCGTGTTGCCCGCCACGATGACGTCGCGGACAAGGCCGGGATCGGTCGCACTGGCATCGGCGCGCACGACCAGCTCCTGCGCGTTGGACCGGAAAGATCCTACCGGCACGTCGTAGGGCGCGCCTTCCAGCGCCGTGGAAACGTCGCTCATGGTCAGGCCGAAGCGGTTGAGCCGCGCGGGGTCTACCGAAACGCGCATCTGCAGGGCGCGGGTGCCGAACTCGTCGATGCTCGCCACGCCGTCGGCGGTAAGCAGTTCCGGCACGACATCGTTTTCGACCAGCTGGGTGAGCTCAGCCTCGCCATAACGTTCGCTCGACACGGCCAGCGTCATGATCGGCTGCGCATCGGCATCCGCCTTGACGATATTGACCTGTTCCACCCTGTCGGGAAGATCGCGCGTCACGCGGCTGACCGCCTCGCGAACATCGGATGCGGCCGTGTCCAGATCCACCCCGGGATTGAATTCGGCGCGAATGCGGCTGTTGTTTTCCTCGCTGGAAGAGCGGATCTGCCTCACCCCCGTTACGCGCGCGATCGCGTCTTCGAGGATGCTCGTCACCTCCCGGTCCATCGTTTCGGGGGCGGCGCCGGGAAAGGTCGCGGAAACCGACACGATGGGCCGGTCGACATTGGGCAATTCGCGCACTTCGATCCCGGCGAAGGCGGCAAGCCCGGCAATGACGATAAGCAGATTGAGGACGCCCACCAGCAGCGGCCGCTTGACCGCCAGCATCGGCAGGTCGGATCTATCCGCCATCGTTACCGGCTTCGTACTGGCCGCTGGGCCGCAGTTCGACGTCTTCGGCCGGCACACGGGTCGGCCGCACCAGGCGGATGGCCTGCCCGTCGCGGACCTTCTGCACACCCTTCACGATTACCCGGTCCCTGGCATTGACCTTGCCGTCGACCAGCACCTGACCGTCGCGGCGCGAGGTTATGGTGACCGGAACGCGTACGGCCTTGCCGTCGCGGACCACGAAGATATGCGATCCCTCGCCGCCCCAGACTATGGCTTCTTCGGGGACGGAAGGGCGGCTGGTGTTGTTGCGCGTGAAGGTCACGCGAAAACTCATTCCCGGGCGCAGGCGATCGTCCGAATTCGAAATTTCTGCCCGCGCGGTGAAATTGCGGCTGTCGTTCGTGATGCTGCTGTCGGTCGAGATGATGCGTGCATCGCGCGTGGTTCCGGGTTCGGAAAATGCCACTGCCTCGACCACTTGCCCTTCGCGGAGCGAGGCGAACACCTCTTCGGGTGCCGGGAAGTCAATATAGAGGCGGCTACGCTGGTCGAGCTGGGCAATGGCGGTCGCGTCGCTCACCCGGTCGCCCGGATCGACATCGGTCAGCCCGATATGGCCCGAAAACGGCGCCCGGATGGTCCGGTCCGCCAGCGCGACCTGTGCCTGCTGCAATGCCACTCGCGCAGAATCAAGTGCGGTCTCTCCCGCTTCGATCTGGCTTTCGGATATTGCGCCCGTATCTTCGATCCGCCGGTATCGGCCAAGCAATTGCTCCGCTTCGCGCACCTGAACGCGCGCGGCATCCACGGCGAGCCGTTCCTGCCGCGCATCCAGTTCCAGCAGCGGCTGGCCCGATTGCACATAGTCGCCGGCGGAAAACATCACGCGGGTTACGCGGCCTGCCGTTTCGGGAAAAAGCTGGGCGGATGTAACAGCCCGCGCAGTGCCGATTGCCTCGATCCGGGTCTGCTCCGGCAACAGGCGAACCGTTTCGGCCACTACCGGGATCGCCTCTTCCGTACGTTCTGCGCCCTCTGGCGAACAGCCTGCAAGAAGTATCCCGCCCAGAAGGCCGAGCGGTCGAATTATGGAACCCATGCCGCGTGGCGTAACCAATGCGGACACATAGCAAAAGCCCTAATCCGCTCAGGCATCTATCTTGTTCCGATACGATGATCGCCAGACCCGGGCATTGCCGGACCTGGCGATCTGCCACCGCGTCGATTTCGACGGGTTATATGTCGTTACTTGGCAGGAGCCGGCTCGCGCAGGTTCTTCGCTGCGTTCTTGTCGCCCTCGCCCTTGGCGAGATCCGACGTCGCCGGCACGCCGGCATAGCCCTTGATGGACTCTGCGCTTGCCATGCCGGGGGCCTTGGACTTGCCGCCAACCAGATCGCGCGTTGCCTTTTCGATGCGATCGCCGATGTCCTTGTCCACATTGCGCCAGTAATCGAACGCACGCACGAGGATCGGCTCGCTGACTCCATCGGCAAGGTGCCCGGCAACATTGTCGACGAACCGGTCGCGCTGCGCGTCGTCCATGACTTCGCGCACCAGCGCACCGGCCTGGCTCCAGTCGTCGTCGTCCTCGCGCAGCGTATATGCCTGGCGGACCATATCGCCATCGGACATCCAGGTCGCTTCGCCGCCAACCTGCGGCTGCGCGCCGGCGCCGCCATAGGAATTGGGTGCATAGACCGGGTCGACGGCATTGACCGTGCGCCCCTGTCCCGCGCGGGAATAGCTGTGAACCTCGGCATTCTTCGCCTGGTTGACCGGGATCTGCTTGTAATTGACCCCCAGCCGAGCGCGGTGCGCATCGGCATAGGAAAATCCGCGGGCCAGCAACATCTTGTCGGGCGACAGGCCGATACCGGGGACCATGTTGTTGGGCTCGAAGGCGAGCTGTTCGATCTGGGTGTCCCAGTCGACCGGATTTTCGGTCAGCGTCAGCTTGCCGACTTCCATCAGCGGGTAATCCTTGTGCGGCCAGACCTTGGTCAGGTCGAACGGATTGATGCGGTAGGTCTTGGCATCCTCGAACGGCATGATTTGCCATTTCAGGGTCCAGCTGGGATGATCGCCCTTCGCGATGGCATCGAACAGGTCGCGGCGGTGATAATCGCCATCCTGCCCGGCCATCTTGTCGGCTTCATCCTGCGTCAGATGCGCATTCCCGTCGCCCTGATCGCTGTGCCAGTGAAACTTGACCCAGAATTTCTCGCCTTCCTCATTGACCAGCATGTAGGTGTGGCTGGAATAGCCGTTCATCTCGCGCCAGTTCTTCGGAATGCCGCGGTCGCCCATCAGGTAAGTGACCTGATGCGCGCTTTCGGGGCTCAGGGTCCAGAAATCCCACTGCATGTCATGATCGCGCAGGCCATTGTCGGCCCGGCGCTTCTGGCTGCGGATGAAATGCTGGAATTTCAGCGGATCGCGAATGAAGAAGATCGGCGTGTTGTTGCCGACCATGTCGAAATTGCCGTCCTCGGTATAGATCTTGACCGAAAAGCCGCGCGGATCGCGCCAGGTGTCCGGGCTGCCGCGCTCACCGGCAACCGTGCTGAAGCGCGCTGCCGCTTCGGCCTTCGCGCCCTTCTGGAAAATCTTCGCTTTGGTGTATTTCGACACGTCCGCCGTGGTTTCATACGTACCGAATGCGCCCGAGCCTTTCGCGTGGGGCTGGCGCTCCGGAATGCGCTCCCGGTTGAAGTTCGCCATCTGCTCGATCAGGTAATGATCGTTGAGGACGATGGGGCCGTCGCGCCCGACCGTCAGCGAATGTTCGTCGCTCTGAACCGGAATGCCGGCGTCGGTCGTGGTGAATGGGCATTTGGGGGTATCGGCCATGGCTGGAATCCTTCGCGTTTGCGTACCCTTCCAGAACCGGCGCTGCCGATGGACGTTCCGCGAAGAATCGTAGTGCGCAAAGAAACCCCGTAATTACCCGTGCGCGCCGAACTCATTGGCGATGGCAGTCGAGATGCGCAGGCACAGTGCATAGGCCTGCTCGATCGGATCGATGTACTTCTCGCGGATCGCCGCATAGCCTTCGCCCGCGCCGATCGGATACTGCCCGGGCTCCTCCAGCGCGAAGTCGTCCTTGCGCGGAAAACTGGTCGGGAACGCGCGGCGCAGCTGTGCCAGCGCATCGTCGATCCGCAGCGTGAATACCATTTCCAGCACATCGGTGCGGCTGATGTCGTTGGCCCGGCTGAAGGCCGGCACCGACACCACCTTTAAAAACATGTGCTGCAGCAGCGCCAGCCGCACGGCCTGCAAGACGCCGATCGCGCGGCGCACGCTTTCCCGTTCGGGATGCGGATCGTCGTCCGGCACAAGGTCCAGCAGCCGGTGCAGCTTGAGTGCATCGACGCGCAGGCGGGACGACAGGCGGCGGAACACGCCGTTGCGATCGTCCTTGATGAGATATTCGGCCAGCGCTTCGCAGGCTTCCGCCAGATGCGGCTCGGTCCCGCGATAGGGGCGGCTCGCCCAATAGGCCGAATTGAACAATTCGCCGAACGCCGCCACTGTCTTGATGCTTGCAAGGGCGTTCGATGCCCGGATCAAACGTATGATCTGCATGCCTCTCGGGCTGTCGGCAAGCAGGGCGCCCATCTCCTCGATCTGGCTTTCGGCCGCGCTACCGACCCCGGCTATGATGTTCACCGGATAGCCCAGCTGCTGCAGAATGGCGTTGTGCGGGATGGCGCGGATCTGCCGCAGGCTCATCTCGCGATCGGCGGATAAGTCGCTCTGGCGGCGTGATTTTCTGCTGCCCGTCTCGTTCAGGAGGCCCAGCCCGAACGCGGTGATCGCGCGGCTGTAGGTCCGGCTTTCCAGATGGTCGCGCTGGTGCTCCTTGATCGCCCGATAGAAATCCAGGCTGAGATCGGTCCGGCGATAGAACGGGTCCGTCGGCACATCCGGATCCGTATGCGCCGGACTATGCGCAACCACCTGCGTAAGCGTCGCCAGCGCGATGTCGGGGGTCGCGAAAAGCAGATAACCGTCCCCGCCCTGAAAGCTGGCTTCGGGTTCGAGCGCGATCCCGGCGCGCGCGAAACGCCTTTGCGCCCAAGGGCTTAGTGCCCATTCGATGCGATCTTCGAAGCTCGAAGGATGCGCCCCGCGGCCCATACCTTCGCCATGTGTGTCGAAGATCAGAGCGGCCACGTCGGTGAGATCGTTCGCCGCCATCGCTTCCGCCAGCCGACCCTGCAGCCGCTCGATCGCGAGGCTTGCAGGGATCTGGCCAACGAACCGACCCGCATCCGAAAAACCGGTCTGGATGGCAATCCGCCCACGCGCTTTCGCATAGGCCTGATAGTCAGGTTCGGATAGCAGCAGGTCAAGAAAACGCCCCCCATGTTCCAGCGCGGTTTCGGTCTCGAACAGCGGCGAGACATCGACCCTGTCCGCGATGCCGAAGAGCCTGGCAAAATACAGTGCGGCGAGCACGGTCGACGGCTGTTCGCATTCTGCCACGAGCATGCGGATCGGCGCATCCGCATCGACATGCTTCAATATCTGCGTCATGACGAGAAATTGCCTGATCGCAGTTGAGCTTTCTACGGCAAGGCTGGCGAAATTGGCGCTTTGCGGCTCGACATCGGCGAGCAATTCTCGCAGCGCCGCAACTGCCCCGCGGCTGGAAAGGTCGATATCCGCCGCATCGCCAAGCCGTGTACGGATGGCATTGTGCAATTGCTTGGCATTCACCCGGAAATGGATCCACCCCATCCCCAAGCCATCGGCCCGCATGGCAGCCGCAAGCGTGCGGAGCGCCACCGCTGTATCGACACCTTGATCGTCCGCCTCGCCTTCCAGGCGCTCGATAAGCGGATCCAGAGAAAGCAATTTGTCGGGATGGTCCTGAGTGAGGCGATTGGCCGCGGCCGACATGTCTTCGGGAGCGGAAAGGTCGCCCGCGAATTCGTCCGCGCTGGCCTGCGCCCGCTCCTGCGCCGAGCGCAATGTGGCGATCAGTTCGTGCGAGGGATCGATCGCTTCCAGACTGGCAGCGTAACGCCCCAGCCGCTCGGCCTTTTCAGCGAGGCGGAAAGCGATGGAAGTGTACCATTTGATGTCGGTACGCCCGTCCATGTCGTAGCCGACCCAGGTGGCGAACCGGAACGGCAGCGGTTGCAGTTCGGTCCACCGGTCGGGGAATGCCTCCCCCGCCCGACGTAATACTGTGGCGACTAACTTGTCACGCGCGTCCTGCGCATGGGCCATCGCTGACATCGCGCGCCCATGCTCGTACCGCAGGGTAATTTCCGGCCTTTCACCGTCTCGCACCGTCGCCTTGCCGCCATTGCCGACCGCGGCAGCAACCGCTTCGCTCTGCTGCGGCGATAACAGGAAGGTCGGGTGAGCAGTGAAGACCGCATGCATGTGCGGACGTTCCCAGAACGCTCTGAATGCTTCAAAATTTCCATTCGGGGCCGAGAGCTGCGAAAGCCTTTCACCTGCGCGATCAGGTCGAAGGAGCTTCTTCAATCGTGACGCGCGAGCATCGAGCGACTGCGCTTCGAGTTCATCGACCAACCCGGCAAGCTGTCCGATATCCAGTTCGCCATTCTCGAGCTTACGCGAGATATCGAGCGAAAGCTGGAAAACCGGATTGAAGAGCGGAGTCTCGCGAGTTTGGCGATGGAGCACCCTGAGGCGATCGCTCAGACTTGCGAGGGTCGGTTCGATTGTCGTTTCTGCCATTGCTCTACTCTACCCCTGGATCCGGGTGCGAGTTCCGCGGCAAGGCGGCCTTTGTGTCAAGAAACGAGCTTCGTGGGCAGCATGAATACGGATGCAGGTGACTTTATCCGACCGCGCGGAGCAATCCCCCGACATCCCGGCAGTTGATGAGCGCAGCAACATCGCTCGCAGGCACCGGCCTGCTGAGAAGGAAGCCCTGGATATATTCGCACCCTTCTCGCCTCAGAATTTCACGTTGCTCGGCATACTCGACGCCCTCAGCCAGCGTGCGCATGCCCAGCGCTGATGCAAGCGTGGTGATCGCCCGAATGACCGCGTGGGCATTGTTCCCCTCCACGTTCAGATCGCGCACGAAGCTCTGGTCGATCTTGACCTTGTCGAACGGGAAACTGCGCAGATAGCTGAGTGAGGAATACCCGGTGCCGAAATCATCCAAGGCGATGCGGACCCCGAGATCCCGCAATTTGTGAAGCGTACTCAATGTCTTTTCGACATCGGCAATGAATATGCTCTCGGTAATTTCCAGCTCCAACCGGTTCGGTCTGAGGCCCGATTGGGTGAGCGCCTGCAAGATCGTCGTCGTGAGACCGGGTGTCGAGAACTGTTTCGCCGAAACATTGACGGAGACCGACAGATGCTCCGGCCATTCGCGCGCCGATCGGCATGCTTCGCGCACGACCCATTCGCCTATTTGCAGTATCAAGCCGGTCTCTTCGGCCAGTGGAATAAACTCTGCAGGACTGATCATGCCGCGCTTGGGGTGGTTCCAGCGGATCAGAGCCTCGAACCCTTCCAGCTCTTCCCGCGCGAGACTGTAAAGCGGCTGGAAATAGAGCTCGAAGCCGCCGTCTTTTATGGCCAGGCGAAGATCAAGTTCCATCTCCCGGCGGACACGGGCTTGTTCATCGAGCGACGGCTCGAAGAAATGGAAGTCCGATTTGCCCCCACGCTTGGCCCGGTAGAGCGCAAGGTCAGCATGCTTCAGAAGGTCGACGCCGGTTTCGCCGTCTATGGGCGCGACCGCGACGCCCACGCTGGCCGAACAATCAACCGTATGGCCGCCGATCTCTACCTGTTGGGCAAAGCAGTTCTGGATATGCTGAGCAATGGGGAGCAGACTTTCGTTCTCGTTCTCGACCACCGTAAGAACGGCGAACTCGTCCCCGCCCAGGCGCGCAATCCGCGCATTGCCGAGTTCCGAGTTGAGACGCGCGGCAATCTGCCGAAGCAGGGTATCGCCTGCTGGATGGCCCAGCGTATCGTTGACCACCTTGAAATCGTCGAGATCGCAATATGCGACAAGGACGCGTTCGCCATCCTTTCGCCGCGCCAAAGCCTGACCCAGCTGTTCGACGAACAGCTTGCGGTTGGGCAGGTTCGTGAGCCCGTCGTGCAAGCCGATATGAATGATCTCGCGTTCGCGTTCCGCAATTGCCTCGACCATGGAATTGAAACTTGTCGCAAGCCGGCCGACCTCGTCGTCGGTTTCGGCCTGCAATACGGCTTCTTCGCCGCGGCCGAACTGCCGGACGGCATCGTCAAGCGCGGACAGCGGTTTGGTAATGCCGCGCGCGATCCGCCACCCAAGTGCCACGACCAGCGCCAGTCCCAATGTACCGACCAGCACGATCAGATATTTCAGCACGGCATATTCCGCCATTGCCGATGCCAGCGAGTGGCGCAGAACGAGGCGAGGATCCAGCCCATCCTGCAGGCTTGGAAGAACGCTGACGCGGAAGAGATTTCGGGCTTCGTCGTGAGCTTCAATCACGGTCCCCGGCGGCTGTGAGGCTGCTATTTCCGGCAAGTCATCGTGGAGCAGGACTTCCGAGTGGAAATCGACCGCCGCCAATTCGCCCAGCCGTGCCATTTCCGCCTTGTCGAGCGGCGATGCCAGGACCAGCCAGCCCATCAGATCCGGCACCTCGATCGGCGACGCAGCGGCAAGCGCAAGCGTGTTGCCGAGCTGGATCACCCCTTTGTTTTCGCCCGAGTCCAGAGCGAACCAGATCGGTTCTGCCGGAGGAAGTGCGCCCGAGCCATCACCAATTATGTCCCCGTCGAGCCCAACGACGAATGCGGAACTGGCATTCGTCCGGTCACGTACATTACGCAAGGCGCTGGCGAGCGTCGCCTCATCCTCCGTCGCCAGGGCTTCGCGAAACCCATAATCGCGCGCCAAAACATCTGTCGCACCGCGCATCTGCCGCGCGCGCAGTTCGATAATCTCGTCGAAAACGCGCGCACTGGCGGCGAGATCGCGGCTCGCGCTGTTCTCCCCGAAACGCTCGATACTGACGTTGACCAGCGCCAGCACCACCGCCAGCACTGCCGCGAAAAGGCCTGCATAAAGTATGGCAATCCGCAGCTTCAGCGACGCGAAGCGCGGCAACTTGATTTTCGTGAGCATGGCCATCACCGCAGACGCACCGCCACCTTGTGATTACCCGATGCGGAAATCTGCTTCGACATTTCACCGCCCGGACCGCGCAGTCGGGGATGCCAGACGGTCAGCTTGGCCGATCCCGACGGCACATTGGCCAAGGTCACGTAGCCGTTGGCATCGGTTTTGCCTGCAAAGGGCGTATCGACCACGCGGATATAACCGCGCATCTCATCGTGAATATTGCACCCGAGCGCCACGGCGCCGGCAATGGGAAAGGTATGGGTTCTGGTCTGGTCCCGGCCATACAGGTCGATCTCGAAGCGCGCAGGCTTCGAAAAGCTGTAGATCGAATGGCGCACCTTATCGAGGTTGGGAAAGGCCACGGTGCTGCCACGTGCGACCACCAGTGTGCCGGGCGCGAATTGCTCGTTCCGCTGCGCCATCGCCATCCGCCAGGGGAAGGTAATGCGCCCTGCGCGTCCGCCTGCAGCGTCCAGTTCGACCACGGCATCGCGCACGGGCAAACCGCGTTCATCGACCACCTGGACCCGGACCGGGCCGACAGAAGCCGCCCATGCAATGGAAGCCGGTATCGCCACAAGGGCTGCGAGAAAGGCAAAACGCGTCCACATGCCCGGTATCGTACGGGGTCAGGAGTTAAGAAAGTGTCCGCATACGGTTAATAACTTTTGCACCACATCCTGCCATCAATTGCGCATGACCCCTGTTTTCAATCGCTTTGCCGCCTGCTTGATGGTGGCGCCTCTCGCTCTGCTGCCGATGTCGCTCTGCGCTCAGGAAGTGCCTTCGGATACGCAAACTGTCGACCAGGCCGGAACCTTCCCGGAATACAATGCCAAACTGCTGCTGACCAACGCGGTCAGCGCTGTCGATGGTGCGAGTGGTGGCGGCATTTCGAACTGGGCGACCATCGCAGGACGGCAGGAAACACGCGGCGTGGGCGTTCAGGCTCATGTGACGGCAGTGCTTCTGCCGGACTTCTTCTATCAGTCGCATGGGGTGGCGCTGGGAATCGCCGACAGGATCGAACTGAGCTACGCACGACAGAATTTCGACACGCAGGATGTCGGTGCCGCGCTCGGCATTGGACAGGGCTATATGCTCAATCAGGATGTATTCGGCGCCAAGGTCAGACTGTTCGGTGACGTCGTCTACGGCAATACAATGGTCCCTCAGGTCGCTGTGGGCGCACAGTATAAACGCAGTCTCGACGGCGCCGTCGCGAGCGCAGTGGGGGCAGCGCATGACGAAGGTGTCGATGTTACGTTGAGCGCGACCAAGCTTTTTCTCAGCCACAGCGTGCTGGTCAATACGACGGCGCGGCTGACAAAGGCCAATCAGAACGGCTTGCTGGGGTTCGGCAGCGTTTCAGACGACAGTTACGCGGTCCAGTTCGAGGGCGCTGTCGCTTATCAGTTTTCCCGTCGCTTCGTTCTGGGGACCGAGTTCCGCACCAAGCCGGACAATCTCGGCCTTGGCGAAGGCGACTGGTTCGATGTCTTTGCCGCCTATGCGCCCAGCGACAATCTGACCGTGGCCGCAGCATATGCCGATCTTGGCTCGATCGCGACATTCACGGGTCAGCGCGGCGCATTTCTGCAGGCGCAGGTCGCATTCTAGGAGTTATGCCCATGTTGCTCACTGCCACCCTCTCGCTTTTGCTCATGCAGCAAGCTCCTGCAGAAAATGTCGACTGGGATGCCGAATTCGGCGTCGAAGAGGTCGAACGCGATCCTGCAACCGGGGAAATTCCCGTCGAACCTTACGAACAGAAGAACGAAAACGCCGGCGCCAATCCATTCACAGGCACTGACATGGCTGACACGTTCGGTGGCCGTGACGGAATCCGCCAGATCGCCGAAAGGTTCGTCGAGATCAATTTCGCCGATCCGCGCATTCAGGGCATATTCGCCGGCCACGACGAAGTCCGATTGCGGCGCACGATTTTCGAACAGTTCTGTTACATCCTGAACGCTGGCTGCGACTATACCGGACGCGATATGAAAAGCTCTCACGAAGGGCTTGGCTCGCGCAAGGCTGATCTCAATGCAATAGTCGAGAACCTCCAGCAGGCGATGCGGGAACAGGATGTGCCGTTCGCTGCCCAGAACCGTTTCCTGTCCAAGCTGGCACCGATGAGCAGGGACGTCATCAACCGCTAAAGGGCTGGACACAAAAGGTCGCAAGGCCCACCCGTTAGCGATGGTCGGGATTATGCGAGACGAAGAAAACTCATGAGCGATTGGACGATCGGCATCATCGGGGGATCGGGGCTCTATGCCATGGATGCCCTTGAAGATGCGCAATGGATTCCAGTTCAATCGCCTTGGGGCGAGCCCTCCGATGAAATCCTGTGCGGCAAGATCGGGCATGTCCGCGTCCGCTTTCTGCCGCGGCACGGACGCGGGCACCGTCTGGCCCCTTCTACCGTCAATGCGCATGCGAACATCGATGCGCTGAAACGCGCAGGCTGCACCGACATCCTTGCCGTGAGCGCAGTCGGATCACTTTCGGAAGAACTTTCTCCGGGCCGGTTCGTCACCATCGATCAGTTCATCGACAACACCCGCGGGCGCCCATCGAGCTTCTTCGGAGATGGATTCGTTGCCCATGTGTCGATGGCCGACCCGGTGTGCCCACGGCTGTCGAAACACGCTGCAAAGGCCGTTGCCACCGCTGGCGGTGAATGTGCGCAGGGCGCGACTTATGTCGCTATCGAGGGCCCGCAGTTTTCAACTCGTGCCGAAAGCCGCCTGTATCGGCATTGGGGTGCCGAAGTGATCGGAATGACGGCCATGCCCGAAGCCCGGCTCGCTCGCGAAGCGGAACTGCCCTATGCCCTTCTGGCCATGGTTACCGACTACGACAGCTGGAAGGACGATGCCGCGACGGTGGACGTTGCACAGGTGGTCGAGCAGATGCGCGGCAACGCGAAACTGGCAAGGAAAGCGATCGAAGCTTTTTGCAAAGGCCTGCCGAAGAAACGCAGCCCGTCCCCCATCGATCATGCCCTGACCGACGCTGTCATCACCGCGCCCGAAAGACATGACAAGGCTGTACTTGCCAAGCTCGACGCAGTTGCAGGGCGGTTGTTTCGGCAGGGATGACCGATAGCTACGACCTCCTCGTCATCGGCGGCGGGATCAACGGCGCCGGCATCGCGCGGGATGCTGCAGGGCGCGGCCTGAAGGTCGTACTTGTCGAGAAGGACGATCTGGCATCGCATACATCTTCCGCCAGCACCAAGCTGGTGCATGGCGGCTTGCGCTATCTCGAGCACTACGAATTCCGACTGGTCGCAGAATCCCTGCGCGAACGCGAAGTGCTGCTTCGCAATGCGCCGCATATCATCTGGCCCTTGCGTTTCGTGATGCCGCACGAGCCCAGCATGCGCCCGAAATGGATGCTGCGCCTGGGTCTTGCCCTTTACGATCGGATCGGCGGCCGAACGAGCCTGCCGAAGAGCAGGAGCGTCGATTTGCGCGTCGCTCCCCACCGCAATACCCTCCAGGGGCGGCTGAAGTCCGGTTTCGAATATTCGGATTGCTGGGTGGAAGATTCTCGCCTGGTCGTGCTGACGGCGAAGGATGCGGAGGAGCGAGGCGCCGAAATCTGGGTTCGTACCGAATGCACCGGTCTGGAACGTAATGCGAGCAACTGGACTGCGCATCTGCGATGCGGGTCGGGGGTACGCAGCATAACTGCGCAGGCTGTCGTCAATGCGGCCGGCCCCTTTGTCGACCGGGTCGCCGTGACCGCGCTCGGGCAAGGAACGCCAGCGCACTTGCGACTGGTGAAGGGCAGCCACATAATCCTTTCGCGTCGGTTTGCCGGAGATCATGCCTATATCTTCCAGCAACCGGACGGGCGGATCGTCTTCGCCATACCATATGAACGGGATTTCACACTGATCGGCACCACCGATCTCCTGTACGAAGGCGATCTCGATGACGTGGCCATTTCTCCAAAGGAAATCGCGTATCTAATCGAGGCGGCTTCGCGATATTTTTCCAGTGCGATTACGGAAGACGAGATTGTGTCGTCCTACTCTGGCGTACGTCCGCTCTACGAAGATCATGCCGCCAGCAACTCCACTGTAACCCGTGATTATGTCTTCGAACTCGATAACGAAGGCGGCGCACCGATCCTCTCGGTATACGGCGGCAAGATCACAACGTACCGCAAGCTTGCAGAACATGCGCTGGAAAAGCTTGGGAGAGTGCTGGCCCTGCCCGGAAAAGCCTGGACCGCTGACGCCCCGCTACCAGGCGGAGACATGCCGGATGGCGATTTTGCAGCCTTCCTGTGGCGCATTAGCGAACGCTATGAATGGCTACCGCCGGAAATGCTCCTTCGCCTTGCACGCGCCTACGGTACGCGGATTGAAGCCGTCATCGGCTCGGCCGGCTCACTTGGGGAGCTTGGAGCGCACATGGGCGGAAATCTCTATGAGGCCGAATTGCAATACCTTGTGGACGCCGAATACGCTCGTACGGCGCAAGACGTATTGTGGAGACGCAGCAAACTCGGTCTCCATCTGCCCGTTGCCGCCCAGCAGGCGGTTGCAGACTGGTTTGCGGCCCAAACCTCATAAGCCGCTACGGAACAAGGACGTTTCACAAAGCTTGTAAGGGAAACACGGCAGGTCCAAGGGGCTTGCTTTAATCCTCCTTTCCTTTCGGAGTCGTATGGCCCTGCACGATCCTGTCCGCCTGTCCCCCATCTCCCGCCAGTCCGTTCGCGAAGCTTACCGAGCGGAAGAAAATACCTGTGTCGCGGAACGCATGGCACAGGCATCCGGCGCAAGCGCCAAACACGCGGAAGCAGCGCAGATAGCCATCCGGCTGATCGAGGACGCGCGCAAGCGCAAAGCCAGTGGGATCGATGCATTCCTGCAGCAATATGGTCTGGCGACGGAAGAAGGCGTAGCGCTGATGTGCCTCGCCGAAGCTCTGCTGCGTGTGCCGGATGCGGCGACGGCCGATGCATTGATCCGGGACAAGATAGGTCACATCGATTGGGCGGAGCATATGGGCGAAAGTTCGTCCACCTTCGTTAACGCAGCTACATTCTCGCTGATGCTGACGGGAGAGGTTCTCGAGCGCCCCGAAGAAGCGCAGAAGGGGATGGGCAAGACGCTCAAGCGTGCGGTCAATCGGCTTGGCGAACCCGTGATCCGCACGGCCACCTTGCAAGCCATGCGCATTCTGGGCGGGCAGTTTGTCTATGGTCGCACGATCGACGAAGCGCTCAAGCGTGCCAAGCCAGAACGTGCAAAGGGCCTGACGCACAGCTTCGACATGCTTGGTGAAGCGGCGATGACCTACGACGATGCCGAACGCTATCGCGTCAATTACCACAAGGCGATCGACCGGCTGGTCCGCGAAGCGACAGGAGATGTCCGCACTTCGCCTGGTATATCGGTCAAGCTTTCGGCACTGCACCCGAAGTACACCTTCCTCCACGCAGATCTCGCGATTGCCGATTTGCTGCCGATCGTACGCGATCTCGCCACGGCCGCACGCGATGCGAACATCCATTTCACGATCGACGCAGAAGAAGCCGACCGGCTCGAACTTTCGATGGATCTCATCGAAGCCTTGGCACGTGATGACAGTCTCTTCACCCGGCCGGACGGCAGCCGTTGGGAAGGTTTCGGCCTCGCCATTCAAGCCTATCAGAAACGCGGCGTTCCGATGGTCGACTGGGTTGCCCGCCTCGCTCGAAAGCATGACCGCAAGTTCTTCGTCCGGCTCGTGAAGGGGGCTTATTGGGACACTGAGATCAAGCTTAGCCATGTTGGCGGCTTCAAGGATTTTCCGGTGTTTACCCGCAAACTGGGCACGGATGTCAGCTACCTTGCCTGTGCGGAAAAAATGCTCGCGGCCGACGATGCAATGTATCCGGCGTTTGCAACGCATAACGCCTACACCATCGGCGCAATCAAGGCGCTTGCAGGCGAAAAGCCCCTCGAATTCCAGCGCCTGCATGGCATGGGCGAGGATGTGTACGGTGCATTGGCGCAGATGGAAGGCAACAAGCGCACGAGCGTACGTATTTACGCGCCTACCGGCACGCACAAGGACCTGCTCGCCTATCTCGTACGGCGATTGCTCGAAAACGGCGCCAACAGCTCGTTCGTCAACCGTATGGCGGATGCAGAAGTGCCGGCAAGCGACTTGGCCACCGATCCCGTAGCCGACATGGCGGCACTCGAACCATACCGTAATCCGACCATCCCCCTGCCAGCCGACATCTTCGCGGACCGTCGCAATTCGGCAGGGATCGACCTGTCCGATCCTCTCGTACTCGAGCCTTTGCAGGAACGGTTGGCCGAACTCGAAAACAAGCACTGGGTTGCCGAGCCCACGTTCAAGTCGGGTTCCGAAGCGGAAATCGCGCCTATCAACAAGCCGCACGATCTGACTGCGGAAGTCGGCACACGGCGCGACACGCTCGACTTCGAAGTGGAAGAGGCAATCACGCGTGCCCAGGCGATCCAGCCGGGGTGGGACCGGCTCGGCGGCGAAAAGCGCGCCGTCCTGCTCGAAGCTGCAGCAGACCTGTTCGAAGAGCACACCGACGATTTCCTCAGCCTGTGTCAGCGTGAAGCCGGCAAGACACTGATGGATGCCGTTCTGGAACTGCGCGAAGCAGTCGACTTCCTGCGGTTTTACGCCAACGAAGCGCGGCGTCAGTTCACTCGCCCCATTATTCTTCCCGGACCCACCGGCGAAGAAAACCGGCTGAGCCTGCATGGTCGCGGCGTTTTTTCCTGCATCAGTCCATGGAACTTCCCGCTCGCCATCTTCATCGGCACACCTGCGGCTGCGCTGGCAGCAGGCAACACTGTCGTCGCCAAGCCTGCCGAACAGACCCCCTTGATTGCCGCACTGGCCGTGCGCCTTTGTCACGAGGCCGGCATCCCTGAGGAAGCGTTCCAGCTGCTCCCCGGAGCGGGCGAGGTCGGCGAGATGATAACGTCGGATGCACGCATTGCGGGCGTTGCCTTTACCGGCTCGACCCAGACGGCACAGGCCATCAATCGCAGCCTCGCGTCGCGTGATGGGCCTATCGCGACGTTGATTGCCGAAACTGGCGGTCAGAATGCCATGATCGTCGATTCCACGGCCTTGCCCGAACAGGTCACGCGCGATGTCGTCGCATCGGCCTTCCAAAGCGCTGGACAGCGCTGTTCGGCACTGCGTGTTCTGTACATTCAAGACGATGTGTACGACGAAATGCTGCGTATGATCCGCGGCGGTTTCGAAGCTCTGACGATCGGCAATCCGGAACATCTGGCGACCGATGTCGGCCCAGTAATCGATCCGGATGCGAAGTCTTCGCTCGAACGTCATATCGCTCGCCGCAAGAAGGGTGGCCGCCCGGTGTGGCGTCGCCGCCTGCATCGCGGTGCCAACGCCGGCTGCTTCGTGGCCCCCACGATCATCGAGATGGATTCGATCCTCGACCTCAAGCGAGAAAATTTCGGTCCGATTCTCCACGTCGTTCGATACCGTGCGGCCGATCTCGAGCGGGTGATCGAAGACATCAATTCCACCGGTTTCGGCCTAACTATGGGTCTTCACAGCCGCAACGACGAGACCCGTGCCTTTGTCGAAGCGCGGGTCAAGGTCGGCAATTTCTATGTGAACCGCAACCAGATCGGCGCGGTCGTCGAAAGTCAGCCCTTCGGCGGCGAAGGACTGTCCGGTACGGGTCCGAAGGCCGGTGGCCCGCATTACGTCCAGCGCTTCGCGACGGAACGCGTGGTGTGCGTTGACACGACGGCGGCGGGCGGAAACGCTACCCTTCTTGCCAGCTAAAGGCGGATAAATCGCCCCGGCCGCTTGCCCAATGGCGGCGGCTGGGGAATCGTCCCCGTATGGCGATTCTTTCCGATAAGTGGATCCGAGACAAAGCGCAGAACGAAGGCATGATCGAGCCTTTCGTCGAAGCGCAGCGTCGCGAAGGCGTGATCAGTTACGGCCTCTCGAGCTACGGCTACGATGCGCGCGTTGCTCCCGAATTCAAGATTTTCACCAACGTCGATTCTGCGGTGGTCGATCCCAAGGATTTCGCGAGCAACAGCTTCGTCGATCGCGAAACCGACATCTGCGTGATCCCGCCCAACAGTTTCGCGCTCGCCCGGACGGTCGAATATTTCCGCGTACCGGAGGATGTTCTCGTCATCTGTCTCGGCAAGAGCACCTATGCCCGGTGCGGGATCATCGTGAACGTGACACCGCTGGAACCGGGCTGGGAAGGCCATGTGACCCTGGAGTTCTCGAACACCACGCCCCTGCCAGCAAAAATCTACGCGAACGAAGGGGCGTGCCAATTCCTGTTCCTTAAAGGGAATGAACGCTGCGAAACGAGCTATAAGGATCGTGCCGGCAAATACATGGGCCAGCGCGGGGTGACGCTGCCTCGGCTTTAGGCAAAGCGGCCCTGACGCTGCGTCTTTGACTCTCCCTTCGGGCACGCGCAATCATGCCGGCCGAGGAGAGAAGTGTTATGGCAGATCGTGAATTCGACATCATCGTCTATGGCGCCACGGGCTATACGGGACGCCTGGTTGCAGAGCATTTCTTGCGCGAATACGGCTCGACCGTCGATGGCCCCAAATGGGCGATGGCCGGCCGCAGCTTGAGCAAGCTGGAGGCTGTCCGCGACGAGATCGGGGCACCTGAAACCATCCCGCTGGTCGTTGCCGACGCCGATGACAGAACCAGTCTCGAAGCGATGTGCAAAAGGGCCAAGGTCATCCTGACGACCGTTGGCCCTTATCAGTTATATGGCGACGCACTGGTGGCAGCCTGTGTGGCAACGGGCACGGATTACGCCGATCTCTGCGGCGAACCGGCCTGGATGCGGGAGCAGATCGACCTTCATCATGTAGCGGCCGGGAAATCCGGTTCGAGGATTACCTTCTCGTCCGGCTTCGATTCCATACCCTTCGACCTGGGTGTTCTCATGCTACAAAAGGAAGGTATCTCCCGCCATGGCTCGCCTGCGCCGCGCGTTCGCGGCCGCGTACGCAGCATGCAAGGCACCTTTTCCGGCGGAACCGCAGCCAGCCTGACTGCGACAATGAAGGCCGCCGCAAGAAACCCGGGCATCATCAAGGTACTCAATAATCCCTTCGGCCTGACGCCGGACTTCGATGGCCCTGACCAGCCCGGCGGAATGATCCCTCATTACGAAGACGATCTGGGCAAATGGGCCGCTCCCTTCATCATGGCGACGATCAATACCAAGAACGTCCACCGCACCAACTTCCTACTCGGCCACCCCTATGGCAAAGATTTTCGTTACGACGAAATGATGCTCACCAGTCCTGGCGAAGCGGGCAAGGCCGCTGCCAATGCTGTGGTAGACATGCTCAAGAACCCGTTCGGCGCCAAGCCACCCAAACCCGGTGAGGGACCGAGCAAGGAAGAACGCGAAAACGGTCATTACGACATCGTGTTCATCGGCGAATGGCCGGATGGCCAGCGCCTGCACTATGGCGTGAAAGGCCGATACGATCCCGGCTATGGTTCAACCAGCCGCATGCTCGCCGAAACCGGGATCGCACTGCTTACGAGCGACGCCAAAGGGGGTGTGGGCACGCCGGGGGCATTCCTGGGCGAAGCACTGGTCGAACGCCTGCGGGAGCACGCCGCACTAACCTTTGCGGTAGAAGAGTAGGGAACCACATACCCTCAGGTGCTTTCAAACCATATCCAAGGGGAGAAGCATCAATGGCTACCATCGCGGCGCTCATCGGGCGCATACTGCTCGGCGCACTGTTCGTCTTCGCCGGGCTCGGCAAGGTTATGGATCCGGCAGGCACGGCAGCCTACATGGAAGCGGAATCGCCCTTCCCCGGCAGCTTGGCGCTCGCCGTCGGCGTGTTCGAGATCGTTGCCGGCCTGGTTCTGGCAAGCGGCTTCATGACCCGTATCGCCAGCGTCGCATTGATTGTTTTCACGGCACTGGCCACTTTGTTCTTCCACGAACGGGTAACCGATCAGGCACAGGCGGCAATGGCACTTAAGAACCTGGCCGTGATCGGCGGGTTGCTCATGGTTTTTGCTTATGGTCAGGTTCGTGGCCAGGTCGGCGTATGGCGAGAACGGGACCGTGCTCATGATGCCGAAATCAAAGCGGCGCGAGCAGAAGGAAAGGCCGAGGCTACGACCACCGTAGTCCACGATGATCGTCCCACACGTCCAGCCTGATCCAGATTGAAGTGCGCGAACGTAACGTCGGCGGCTCACCACCGCCGGCATAGCACTGCATCAAACGCGCACGCGCATGAGTTATGTCTCGAATATCCGGAGAAAATGGAGCGGGCGAGGCGATTCGAACGCCCGACCCCAACCTTGGCAAGGTTGTGCTCTACCCCTGAGCTACGCCCGCTCACTGGCGCTACCGAAACCGTATGGCCCGGTGGGGAGGCGGCCAACTAGCAGCGGTCCACGAGTCCCGCAAGCCGAAATTTGCAGATTTTTTACGCAGCTTGCAGGGTGGCATCTCCTTCTTCACATTTGCTCCGCAATGCCCACATGGGGCGGATAGGTTTTCAGTTGAAAGGTGGACTTACGTGGCGAGCATGGGCCTGAGCATGGATGAGCAGAAGGCGGTCGAACGCTTCAAGACCGAAGTCGTCGAACCGTCGATGACCAAGCTCGTGATCCTCGATTTTCACGCTGAATGGTGTGGGCCATGCAAGGCCTTGGCTCCGATGCTCGAAAAGGTTGCCGGTGAGTATGCCGACAAGGGCGTGGTGCTGAAGAAAATCGATGTCGATGAAGAAAAGTTCATCGCCGCCCAGTTCCAGGTGCAGTCCATACCGACCGTGTACGCGCTGTTTCAGGGGCAGCCGGTCGCCGACCTGACCAATGCACGTAGCGAAACGCAGATGAAGCAGACGCTGGATCAGATCCTGTCGCAATTGCCGATAGAAGCGGGTGCCGCGCAGGACGCCAAGCCGGAGCAGGACGTTTCCCAATTCGTCACGATGGCCGAACAGATCCTGGCCGATGGAGATGCCGAGCGGGCAGCCGGTATTTTCGACCAGGTTCTGCAGATGGCTCCCGACAATGCGGCAGCCCATGCGGGCCTCGTTCGTTCGCTGGTCCAGGCAGGACATGTGGAACAGGCTCAGGCGGCGTTATCGGCGGCCGAGACCAATCCTGCGATCGCTACCGATCCGCAGATCGAGCAGGCCAGGAGCGCGCTGGAACTGGCGGGCAACAGAGTTGACGAAGGTGAACTTACAGCCCTGAAGGAAGCCGCGGCAGGCGGGGACATGCAAGCCCGCTTTGATTACGCAGAGGCAGCCTTTGCAGCAGGCCATCGCGATGCGGCGGCTGATGAGCTGCTTGCCATGTTCGAAGCCGACCGGGAATGGAACGATGGCGCTTCCAGAACAAAGCTGCTGCAGATTTTTGAAGCGGTCGGGCTGGAGGATCCCTGGGTAGTCGCCACCCGGCGCCGCCTTTCCAAGATCCTTTTTGGATAGGGGGTCGATCATCCGCATCCCCATTTTTCCGCTGCCAGGCGCTATCCTGTTTCCCGGCCTGCAATTGCCGCTTCACATCTTCGAGCCGCGCTATCGCGATCTTGTCGGGAGTGCGCTTGCTAAAGATCGCCTGATCGGGATGATCCAGCCGCAGCAGTCGAAAGATGGCGCCCCGCTTTACGATATCGGCTGTCTGGGGCGGATCGGCGATGTCGAAGCGCTGGAGGACGGTCGTTATAACATCGTTCTCGATGGTGAGACGCGGTTTCGCCTTGTGCGCGAACTGGATGTTCGGACCAGCTTCCGTCAGATCGAGGCGGAAATAATCGACGATGCCGAGGACGAAGTCCTGTCCAGCGTCGAACGGGCCGGTTTCGAATTCGAAGCTCGGCGTTTTGCGGACATGCAGGGTTATTCGGTGGACTGGGATTCGGTCGAGCGGCTCGACGACGAAACATTGATCAACGGCGTAGCCCAGATCGCACCGTTCGACGCGGCCAGCAAACAGGCGCTTCTCGAAGCTCCCAACCTCGCTCAGCGCTGCGAGTTGATGATCCAGCTCATGCAGTTCTTCGCCCTGCGCGATGACGGAGACGAAATCGTCACCTTGCAATAGCGCTTCAGATGCTGAAGCTGTTGCGCAAGCCGTCAATGACATATTGCGCTGCCAGGGCCGATAGCAGCACGCCCAGCACGCGGGTAATCGCCGCCTCCACCTTGTCACCGAACAACCGCATGATCGGTCCGGCGGCCATCAGCGCGATCATGGTAATGGCCAGAACTGCGGCAAGCGCAGCCAGTACGACCAGATCCTGCTGCAAGCCGCGCGCTTCGTTCATCAACAGCATGATGGCGGCAATGGCGCCTGGTCCGGCCAGCATGGGTATCGCCATGGGAAAGACCGAAACGTCTTCTACTTCGGGCGTCGCGGCAACTTTCTGAGCCCGATCCTCGCGCCGCTGCGTGCGTTTTTCAAAGACCATCTCGAAGGCGATCCAGAACAGCATCAGTCCACCTGCAATACGAAAGCTGTCGAGCTCGATATGCAGAGCCCCGAGGAGATCTTCGCCGAAGAGCGCAAAGACCAGCAGAATCACCAAGGCGATACCACTCGCGCGGATGGCCATATTCCGGCGCTCGGCAGCGGTCGCGCCCTTGGTCAATCCGGCATAGATCGGGGCGCAGCCCGGAGGATCGATCACGACGAAGAGCGTGATGAAGGCAGAGAAGAACAATGCTGTCATGTCATTCGTCCCGCGGCGCGCTGACGCTACCGGCCATGGCATCGATCATCGAACCGTCCTTGTACAACATCAGCTTCCAGTGGCGTGACAGATCGGGCGATACGACGAAGGTAAGAAACAGGCTGCTGTCGCCACTTACCTGATCGAAATAGGTGCCGCCTCCTGCCGGGCGTGACTGCTCGGCCTGATTGCGCAGTTCCGCCGCCATGCCCCTGTCGGGACAATCGGCGATATCCGTGCGCACGAATTCGGGCGCTTCCAGCGGCGTTTCGAGCGTATCGCCCTGATCCAGTTTCCAGCGATATTCACCGTCGGCACGGCGTTGCCAGACAGTCGTGAAATAGCCGGTGGTACCATCGGCGCGTTGCCACGCGCCGCGTGTCACTGCCAGTGATCCATCACAACTCGACCATACGTGGTGAGGCTGCCACTTCACCGCCTGTGCGGGGTTATCACGCCCCTTAAGCCAGTCACGAGCAATAACGGGTTCCGGCACGAACATGACGGCTTCGTCATGTGCATAATCGCGAAACGCGGTCCACTGCCCCTTGTCCTGCGCCGCTCTTGCAAAAGCGAGTTCGGCGGCGACAACCCTTGAGGGATTGGCGACCGGCTTCAACAACCGCGAATAGTAATCTCCGGAACCTCCGGCGCAGCCGGCAACACCCAGAGCAAGCAGGACCGCGGCAATTCTCACAATGCGCCTTCCGGGAGGTCCAGCCCTTCATTGCGATGAGCGGCAACCAGCGTGTTGCGCAGCAGCACTGCAATGGTCATCGGCCCCACTCCTCCCGGGACGGGGGTAATTGCGGATGCGACATTCCGTGCCGCCGCATAATCGACATCGCCCACCAGCCGGCCTTTATCAGATCCGGGCTCTGGCGGAAGTCGATTGATGCCGACATCGATAATTGTCGCCCCGTCCTTGAGCCAGTCGCCCTTGACCATCTCGGGTCTACCGACGGCAGCGACAACGATGTCCGCGCGGCGAACCACGCCGGGCAGATCCTTGGTCCGGCTATGGGCGATGGTCACGGTAGCATTCGCATCGAGCAGCAATTGCGCCATGGGCTTGCCGACGATGTTCGAGCGCCCGATCACCACTGCTTCGAGGCCGGACAGGTCGCCCAGCCGATCGGCAAGCAGCATCATGCAGCCCAGTGGTGTACAGGGCACGAACCCGGTCTGCCCAACAGCCAGCCGGCCGGCATTGATGACATGAAACCCGTCGACGTCCTTGTCCGGGCTGATAGCGGCAATGACTGCCTGTTCATCGAGATGGCCGGGCAAGGGCAGTTGGACGAGTATCCCGTCGACCGCTGGATCGGTATTCAGCCGCTCGACCAGTGCGAGCAGGTCGGCGTCGGATGTGTCCGCGGGCAGACGATGTTCGAAGCTTTCCATGTTGGCCGCAACGGTCGCCTTGTGCTTGCTGCGCACATAGACCTGGCTTGCCGGGTCTTCCCCCACCAACACCACGGCGAGCCCCGCCTTGCGGCCCGCCTGCTCTTCGAACTTAGCAGCCTGGACGCCGACACGTTCGCGCAATTGCGCGGCGAAGGCTTTCCCGTCGATAACCTCTGCAGTCATCAGCCGTGGATCACATTTCCGAGAACGATCAGGACGACGTTCAGCAGGATGATCAGGACGAGCGGCGAGAAGTCGATCGCGCCGGTATTGGGAAGAATGTTCCGGATCGGCCGCAAGACCGGTTCGAGGAACCGGTTGATCGCCATGTAGAAGCTGGCGAGGAAATCGTTCGATCGGTTCACCACGTTGAAGGCGAACAAGAGCCCGATGATGAACTGGATGATGATCAGCATCACCAGGATGTTGGTGAGCATCGCGATGATCTGGTAAACGGTGCTGAGTGCCTGCATTTCGTCGAGCGTTCCCGTGGAATTGTGCCGTGTTGCGCGTCCTACAAGAGCAATACGGAGCGCGCCACCCCCGACGAGCGGGTTACCGACCTTTCGCGACCAGTGTACCGGCGCCGCGGGCGGTGAAGAATTCGAGCAGCATGGCGTGCGGCACGCGGCCATCCAGCACAACTGCCGCCTCGCAGCCGGATTCGACGGCCTGGACGCAGGTCTCCAGCTTCGGGATCATGCCACCCGATATGGTCCCGTCGGCGCGCAGATCCGCGATGTCGGCGGGGGTAAGATCGGTGAGCAGATTGCCCTGCTTGTCGAGAACCCCGGAAACATCGGTCAGCAACAGCAGCCTTGCCGCGCCGAGGGCAGCAGCCAGTGCGCCCGCCATGGTATCGGCATTGATGTTGTAGGTATGCCCATCTTCGCCGACACCGATCGGCGCGACGACCGGGATCATGCCCGCCCCGTTTGCGGTTTCGATGATCGTGGTATCGACCCGCGACGGTTCGCCGACGAAGCCGAGGTCGAGCACTTTTTCGATATTGCTGTCAGGATCGCGGTGTGTCCGTTGCAGCTTGGTGGCAGTGACGAGGCCGCCATCCTTGCCCGAAATGCCGATCGCCTTGCCGCCGGCGCGGGCGATGGAGCCCACGATGGCCTTGTTGATCGCGCCGGACAGAACCATTTCGGCAACGTCCGCGGTCTGCTTGTCGGTGACGCGCAGTCCATCCACGAAGCGTGTTTCCACGCCCAGCTTTTCCAGCATGGCACCGATCTGCGGTCCGCCGCCGTGGACGACGACGGGATTGATACCGACTGCCTTGAGCAGCACCACGTCTTCGGCGAATTCGCGCGCGGCGCGTTCGTCGCCCATGGCATTGCCGCCATATTTCACGACGAAGCTGCGGCCCGCATAGCGCTGGAAATAAGGCAGCGCCTCGATCAGGGTTTCGGCCTTGGCGTGGATGTCGGGTGTCTGGGTCATCGCGTGGCGATTAGCGGCGCGAGGCGGCGGAGGCAAAGGAATAGCGGCCCTGTAAAACGGGGGCGAAAGGGGAACGCGGGCTAAACGGCAGATGAACCGGCTCGCCCTGCCAAGATTCCGCCACATTTCGGCGCAACCGCGGGAGCCGGGGTCTGCGGCAACCGTAATTGAGGTTCCTATCCTAATCCACGGGACCAGATTTATGACCAAGCTTACAGTTCTTGCAGCCGCCCTTCTCGCCACGACCGGCGCCACCGCCGCCAGCGCCCAGATCGTTTCGCCCGCAACGGGCGATGTCGATGCGACCACCAGCGCCACCGTCCAGACGACGCCGCCGGTCCAGACCACCGAAGAAGCCATCGACAGCATGGACAGCACGGTCGATTCGACCACGGACACCATGGACCATACGATGGACCACACCATGGACACGACCACCGATACCGTCGACACGACCACCGACACGGTCGATGACACTCTCGACACCGAAGCCGATGTCGATGCGGACGCCAGCGTCGAAGCCGATACGCCGGTGACCGACACCGAAGCCGACGTTGCGGCCGATGCCGAGGTGGACGAACCGGAAGCCTAAGCTTCGCAACCTTTCAGGCCGCATCGGACAAACCCCTCCTAGTTCCGAGAGCCGGCCGCACGGGGGCGGTGGGATTATCCCGCCGCCCCTTTTGCATGCGCGCCATCCGCGGCTAGGGTCGCGGCCATGCAGATCCCCTTGTCCGCGACAGCCGCGCTCGCCCTTCCCTCCCTGCTCGCCGCCTGTGCGAGCGTGCCCGATGCGCCCGCCAGCCCGCAGGAGGCCTATTGGAATGCCCTGTCGAGCCATTGCGGCAAGGCCTATGCGGGCAGCCTCGCCACACAGGATGCGCGCGATGCCGACTGGGCGGGCAAGCCCATGATCGCGCATTGGGCCGACTGCAGCGACGAGAGGATCGCCATCGCCTTCCACGTGGCGGACGAGGATGCCCACGGCGGATGGAACCGCAGCCGCACCTGGATCCTCACCCGCACAGGCTCGGGCGCCGACACGCGCTTCACCCTCAAGCACGCTCACCGCCATGCCGATGGCGCGGCGGATGCGGTGACGTTCTATGGCGGCGCCAGCGACGCGGCGGGCAGCGCGGGGGCGCAGGACTTCCCCGTGGACGCCGAAAGCATCGCGCTGTTCACCCGCGAGGGGCTGGACGTGTCGCTGACCAATGTCTGGCGCGTCGAGGTGGACCCGGCGAGCGCGAGCGATGCGGCTTTCGCCTATCAGCTCACCCGCGCCAACGACCCGACCCGCCTGTTCCGCGTGGAATTCGACGCCAGCGATCCGGTAAGCCCGCCCCCGCCTGCCTGGGGCTGGTAGATAGCCGGGCAAACCGGCGGCGGGCCGCGCGAGTGTGGCCTTTCGTGGACCGCCCATTTGGGTTTTAGAAAGTGTGACTTTCCTCACTTCCAGTCGATGTGGGCACAGGCGCGGTCGAGCCGTGCGAGATGCTGGAGATGGGCCGAATGGTCCGGTTTGCGGCGGATTCCCACGAATTTGCCGGCGTCCATGACCACCTGCAGGCGGCCCGACTGAAAACGCGTTCCCGCATCGAGCCCTGTGGACTTGGCAGACGAGAGATCCACGGGCTCGTGCGGCTTGCCCAGCGCCGCATCCCACGCCGCGGCAAAGCCCGCCGCGCCGGGCCGCTTGCGCAGGCGATAGGCGCTTTCGCGGCCCATGCAGATACGGCGACAGGCGGCAAGGACGGAGCGGGTTTCGGCCAGGACGCCGATGAACTGCGCCTGGCGTTCATGCGTCCAGCCATCGCTGCGCGGGCTGAGCGGCACCGGATGAAAGGCGGGAATGCGCCGCCGCCGGGGCGGAAGGGCGCGGGGCTGCTTGGGAGGATATGTTTTCATCCGGCGTGATGGAGCAGATTTCGCGCGTGTAGGAAAATGGATGTGTGGGGGGCTTGGGTTGTCGTGGCTGCGTGCCCACTCCCAACCGCTGTTCCTGGGGAACGCCTCAGGCTCCCCGCGAGCGGGAGGGGGACTGGTTGGGCCCACCCCAAACGACAGCGGCCGCCCCGTGAGGAGCGGCCGCTGCATTGCGCCGGGTCAGTAGCGCTGTGAGTGCGCCTATTTGTTCTGGCGCGACTTATCGTCCGACTTGTCGCCGCCGGCCTGCCTGGACTTGTCGCCCTGCTGCTGCGGCTGCTTGCTGTCGTCGTTCGAACCCTTGCCGCCCTGCTGGGGTTGGCCGGGTTTCTTTTCGTTATTGTCCATGGAAAATTCCTTTGGAAAATGCAGCGCGGTAAATCCGAGCTGCACCCAATCAAGCAATGGGCGGGAGTGCGGTTTCAGCGCTTGCGACAGTAGGGGGCCGGATTGAGCCAAATTACCGTTTTACTAGGACATTTCGGCCAGGCCTTGGGAAATCTGCGTGCTGGCGCCAATATCCGGGGCTGGGCTACCAAACGGCATGTCCCGGAACGTCCGCTTCGACCGCACGCGGCGCAGGCCCGCCGTTCGCCCAGCGCGGTTTGGCAAACGGCGACCGGGCTGACATGCAACGTGGTTTTCGATGGGCCCGCTGATCCTGCCGATCGCGCTGGCGACCTCCGCCTATATCTTTGCCCTGCCCAGCGTGCTGCCACCTCCTGCCTTCCTGTCGAGCGAGCCGCACGTAATCGAGCGGCACCTCAGGCGTGGCAAATTACGCGAACAAATCGTCTATGAACGCTTCTCCGCTACGCTTCCGGCTTGCCTGGTTTTTTTGGATAGCCTCAAAGCTTCTGAGCCAGCTTTCCAGATTGCCATCATAGACTATGTCAAAAAAGTCGCAGAATCGATCATCAACTTCAAAAGCGAAAAGCTCCGGCCCTTCTTTGGTGTTGTGATCCGCAAGTACAACACTAAGTCCTTTTAAGGCCTCAACTCCGCTTTCTTCTAATCGAACGAGCTCTTTTAGGTAAGCCTTTTCAAGATCATCAAAATCTTGCCTCGTACGTGCACGAACATTTTGATGTTTAGAAAAAACAGCGGGATAGAATTGCCTTATTATGAGCGCACAACGATCAAGTTTGGAATGCTCTAAGATCGTTACGAAGGTAGAGTTTCCCATGATCTCCACGCCCCATTTCGGCAGTCGATCTGCAACGAATCTGCAGTGCCTGCTCACGTCCCGTTTCGGATATTTCCTCAACACATCGGAAACAAATTCATTCGCCCATTCATCCTCTACTCGATCCTGATTAATCCCAATCAGCATTGGAAGAACGTCGTCGTGAACTCTGACATTCGCGGTTTCTAAGTATCTCTCAACGAAACCGCTTGGCGCCGAGGCAACAAATAAAGCACAGAAATATTCTTGAAATGACCGGTGAACAAAAGATATCTCAAAGCCCTCTTCGTGCAATAAGCACACCGACTCAATAAGGTCGTCGAGAACCTTCTCAGGCTCAGCATTTATTTCTTGTTGCCTTATCGCCGAACTCAAATATTCAATCGCATCCCCGCGATAGAACGAAAACGCGGATTTTGAGTAAGTTAATACGCAGAAGCTTGAAAAAATGCGCTTAAATTCTTCAGCGGTACAGCCAGAATGAGTTTTTCTGAGAAACTGACTTTTCATCGCATCATGCCGACGTACTAAAGTGTCAAAAGCGTTTCGGTAAAATTCGTGAAGACTATGCGGGATCTCTGCATATTCTTCGAAAGTGCGCATAAGCATTATTGCAAGAAGAGGAGTGTTTAGAAAGCTTTCGTGCTTCTCGAAAAACTCCTCAGTCAACCGCTTTAAGAAATTTCGCTTTACGCGTTCGTCGTATTCAGCCTTTTCGATCAGATCCCGTGTCTGTTGGCGTGTCATCGGTAACAATTTGAAAGAAGAAAATCTCTCCCATGAATAAAAGCGATCGTCATATCTTCCTGAAACTACGATGGAGCATTCCGGGTGTTCGTCGACCAATTCCAGAATTTGGCGCTCAATTGAATCACGATCATTTGGTGAAATCTCGTCGAATCCGTCGAGAAGCAAGACGAAGTAACCTTGATGGAGAGCGTGAACGAAGTCATCAAAACGAAGGTCGCTATCGCTTTTGTACTGCGCATGAATGTATTGGAGCAGGTCTTTTGTAGTAAGGCTGTTTAGGTTCCGGAGTTCGAGGAATAGTGGCAGTTTACCGCGGGGCGAATGATACATGGATACCGCGAGAAAGCGCATTAGGACGCTTTTGCCTCGACCAGCCAATCCATTGATAACGAAAGACTTTCCGTGATGGACACGGTCCAAAAGTTCTGAAGCAGCTACTTGCTCTGGATCGCATTCGAGATCTACGGGAACATAGGCGCTTAAGAGATCGATTGACTCTGAAGGCTTCAGGAAAGTCCTGATCGTGCTTACTCGCCGATATGTTTTCTCCAAATACGGCGCGTATGCATCCGAAACCTGCTGATACAACCGCCGCAGCTTTTTGACGGCGGAAGAGCCACCGACCTTCCCCACCGCCGCATCAACAGCTTGGATCACGACTTCTGCCGCGAATTTGTTTGGATCAAACGCCCCCGGTTCTACGTCATCCAACTTACATCACTCCGCTGCCTGCACCCCGGCGTCTTCGCCGAACAGGCCCGGGCCGTCGTCGGCTTCGGCTTCCTGTTCGTTCGCAGCCTTGGCTTTCTTGCGCTTGTCGAAGCTGGACCACACCGTGTTCCAATCGCCCTTGGTCGCGCCCTTCGAATATTCCGTTGCGCGGGTTTCGAAGAAGTTGGCGTGTTCCACGCCGTTCAGCAGCGGGGCGAGCCAGGGCAGCGGGTGATCTTCGATCATGTAGATCGGCTGGAGGTTGAGCTGGCTGAGGCGCCAGTCCGCAATGTAGCGGATGTAGCGTTTGATTTCCTTCGCCGTCATGCCGGGCACGGGGCCGTCTTCAAAGGCGAGATCGATGAAGTTGTCCTCCAGGCGCACCGTCTTCTGGCACATGTCCATGATGTCTTCCTTGACCGCCTTGGTCAGGCAGTCCCGCTCGCGCACGAATTCGTGGAACAGGCGGGTGATGCCTTCGCAGTGCAGGCTTTCATCGCGGACCGACCAGCTGACGATCTGGCCCATGCCCTTCATCTTGTTGAAGCGCGGGAAGTTCATCAGCATCGCGAAGCTGGCGAAGAGCTGCAGCCCTTCGGTAAAGCCGCCGAACATGGCGAGCGTGCGGGCGATATCTTCATCCGTGTCGACGCCGAATTCCTGAAGGTAGTCGTGCTTGTCCTTCATTTCCTCGTATTCGAGGAACATGCCGTATTCGCTTTCAGGCATGCCGATGGTGTCGAGCAGGTGCGAATAGGCGGCGATGTGGACCGTTTCCATGTTGGAGAAGGCGGTCAGCATCATCTTGATTTCGGTGGGCTTGAACACGCGACCGTATTTGTCGTGATAGCAATCCTGCACTTCGACATCGGCCTGCGTGAAGAAGCGGAAAATCTGCGTGAGCAGGTTGCGTTCGTGATCGGAAAGCTTCTGCGCCCAGTCGCGGCAATCCTCGCCCAGGGGCACTTCTTCGGGCAGCCAGTGCACCTGCTGCTGGCGTTTCCAGAACTCGTAGGCCCAGGGGTACTCGAAGGGCTTGTAGGTCTTGCGGGCTTCGAGCAACGACATCTTGTGGGTCTCCGTATTCGCGTGAACGACTCATATAGTGAATCAGAGAGCGGATTCGAAGGCAAGCCTTGTCGATTCGGCGGGGATAAGCTGGCCATGAATTCTCTTGCAGGTGTGACGAATCGCAGGAACCTGCGGGCTTGAGGCCGGTTAGATAATCAGACGGTCCTGTCTCCGGAGCCACCGGTCGGCAGGACAATCACGGGGATAGCGACATCGTTCGGTTTTCCCCTTTTGCGGGCGATGTCCGCAGCCCCCGGCGCCCTGCCCTTCCTGCGAGGGGTGGGGCGCCAATTTTTTGGGGGGTATTCAGGGACTGCGGACAGCGCGGTGCGGGCTCAGCCGTTGGGATCGGCCACTTCGACGCCCAGCGGGGTCTGCTGGTGCTGGATGACCACCCATTCTTCATGATCGAGGCGCAGCAAAGTGCTGGTGCATAGCGCATCGTAAGTGCGTTCGCCGCCCTTCGCCCTGGCGCGATAGGCGATCACGATCAGCCCTTCCTGATGGCGTTCCACCCGAGTGTCGGCAAATTCGACCTCGTCCCAGCGCGGAGTGTTCTTCACCGCCTCCACCGCGGCGCGGCGATCGTAAAGGAAAGGGGCAGCCGGGAGCGACATCACCACATCCTCTGCCACCTGCGTTTCATAAGCGTCGGCCCCGCCGGTCCATAGCGTGCGTTCGAATTCCCATAGCCGGTCGTCGTTCATCGAAATGTCTCCTTGATGCTTCCCCTTCCCAATGCATCGCGGCGCCGATCGTTCAGAAACGGGCGGTCTGGACAGGCGATCCAACAGAGCGTGCCTCACGCCGGACGGACCGTGGACCTTTTATGCGCTGCCACCCGTTGGTTTAGTGTAAGTCACACAAAATAAAAGGGTTTTCAATGTTTGAGAAGCTACGCATCAAGGAACACATGGAGGTCGCCGATTGTAAGGGCATCCATGTCGGCACGGTCGATGAAGTCGAAGGCGATGCCATCAAGCTGACCAAGTCGGACAGCAGCGATGACATCCACCACTTCCTGTCGATGGACGATGTCGAGAAGATCGACGACAACCGCATCTACCTGAAGGAAAGCGCACGCATTCCCGCAGGTCTGGGGACCAAGGCCGCAGAACGCGCCTGATCCCGCGACATAGCGATCCCGTCAGCGGATCGGATGAAGCCCCGCCCGGTTTTTGCCGGAGCGGGGCTTTCTTATGGGACGGGTCCAAAATCGAGCCAAATCATTGCGCGCAGGCGGTATTCGGGTAAGTACGTAATCAACAATGAACCGGGCGCACGATTTCAACCTTGGCAAGGCAGCGCATGCCGCGCTTGCCGGCGACAACCCACCGTCTGCGTGGGACGATCGCCTGCGCGCCGCGTTGAAGGACGCCCTGGCCGACACGCATTACCGCGAAGGGCGGTTCCTGCTGGTGGTGATCATGGTGGTGGCCGTGCTGTCGCTGGCGACGGACCTGCTGGTGGCGCCGCAGAACCTGGGACAGGTGGCGGCCGTGCGGCTCGGCCTGGTCCTTCCCTTGAGCGGGATCGCCCTGCTTCTGCCGCGGCGGCTGGTGGGGCTGCAGAAGGTGATGATCGCGCTGGCGCTGATCGCATTCGGGCTGAGCATGGCGTTCGCCAGCCTGTTCGTCCCCTCGCCCGGCGATGCGCTGCTGGCGCTGGGTGTGGTGACCCTGCTCGCGCTGGCGCTGCCGGTGCTGCCGTTCCGCGGGCCGGCGCTGGTCGCCTTCATCCTGCTTTACGTGCTGGCGGTCGGCGGCTTTCTCTACATGAGCCAGCACGACATCGTGAAGACGAGCGCCTTCGCGGCGATCACCATCGTCACCGCCGCAACCGCGACGATCATCGCCCACCGCGTCCACTGGCTCGAGCGGCGCAATCTGCTGCTGACGCTGGAGGCGGGCAGCCGCGCGGCGACGCTGGAAGGGAGCAACGCCCGGCTGACCGAACTGTCGATGGAAGACCCGCTGACCGGCCTCGCCAATCGCCGCCGGGCGGAGCAGGCCTTTGCCGAACATTACTCCATGCCCGCCACGGCGGGACAGGCGGGCCCGGCGCTATTCATGCTCGACCTCGATCATTTCAAGGCGTTCAACGACCGGTGGGGCCATCAGGCCGGGGATGCGTGCCTGCGGGCGGTGGCAGAAGTGCTGCGCCACGCCGCCAGCCGCCACGGCGGGCTCGCCGCGCGCTTCGGCGGGGAAGAATTCATCTTCCTGCTGCGCGCCGACGACGCGGGCCGGGCCCAGGCCATTGCCGAAGAACTGCGCGTCGCGATCGAACGGATCGAGATCGAAGACCATGGCGCAACGTCGACCGCCACCTGCACTTCCAGCATCGGGATCGCGCTGCATCAGGGGCCCGAGGCGCCCAATCTGGCCCGCATGCTGTCCGCGGCGGATGCAGCTCTCTACCGCGCCAAGGCGGACGGGCGGAACCGCACGATGGTCGAAACATAGGCGTTCGCTGCAGGGTCAGACGTCCGGCAGGCGCTGGTCGGCAAAGCCCCAGCCATGCAGCGATTTCGACTGGGCACGATCGAGCAGTTTCTTCGCATCGTCGATGGAATAGGGGTGGGCGTCCTTCATCCCCTTGAGCTCGTTCCAAGCGAGCGGGATGGCCACCGGTGCACCGGACCGGGCGCGGGCGGAATAGGGCAGGATCGCGGTCGATCCGCGCTGGTTGCGCAGCCAGTCGATGAATATCTTCCCCTTGCGCTTCGCCTTGCTCATCGTGGCGATGAAGCGATCGGGCTCTGCAAGGCTGAGCGCTTCTGCAAAGCGGCGCGCGAAATCCTTGTGCTGATCCCAGTCGTGCCCGGTGGTCAGCGGAACCACCACATGCACGCCTTTCCCGCCCGACAGCATGGCGAAACTGGTTAGCCCCAGATCGGCCAGCCGGTCGCGAATGTCGCGTGCGGCCTGCTTGACCTCGTCGAAACCGAGACCCTCGTCCGGATCGAGGTCGAAGATCATCCGGTCTGGAGCCTCCACATCGCCCGACCGTGCGGCCCAGCCGTGGAATTCGATGGTCCCCATCTGCACGCACTGGAGCAGCCCCTGGGGATCGTCGATGTAGAGATAGTCTTCGTGGCCGCCGTCCTTTTCGCGGATGGCAACGTGATGCACTCCATCGCCGAAACTGCCGCTATCGTGTTTCTGGAAGAAGCATTTCTTGGCGCGGCCCTGCGGACATCGCACGAGGCTGATGGGCCGATTGGCAGCGAAGGGCAGCATGATCGATGCAACTGTCGCATAGTAATCGGCCAATTGCCCCTTGGTCTGGCCGCTATCCGGAAAGACGACCCGATCGCGGCTGGAAATTTCCACCTTCGCGGCAGGCGCGGGAGAGGCTTTCGCCTGTTCGGGTTCGACGCTGGCGGCATTCTTGTCGCTGCGCAGGCCAAGAAAGCTGCCGTGCCGGACATTCCCGTCCGCAGTGAATTCGGCAAAGGCGATCTCGGCGACCAGCTTGGGCGTGACCCAGGTAACGCCGCGCGCGCTCGCCTTGTCTGTTTCGACGGGGCTGGTCTTGCGTTCGATCCGTTTCAGTTTCGCGGCCAGATCATCGAGATCGTCTGCGGAAAAGCCCGTACCGACATTTCCCTTGTAAACGAGTTCGCCACCCTCGCTCTGAGCGAGCAGCAGCGAGGCGAAGGGGCGCCCCTTGGCCGAAGACTTCTTCCACCCGACCACGACGAATTCCTGCCGCCGCGTGCATTTCACTTTGACCCAGGACTTGCTGCGACGCCCGGAATAGGAGCCTTCGACGGTCTTTGAAATGATGCCTTCCTGCCCGGCATTGCACATGGTCCGGTAGAGCTTTTCACCTGCCCCCAGGACATGCTGCGCGACATGGATCGGCGGTTCCGCCGTATCGAGCAGCGCTTCGAGCCGTTCCTTGCGCTCTATGTTGGGCAGGCCGGTCAGATCCTCGCCGTCCAGAGAAAGCAGATCGAAGGCATAGAGAGCGAGACTGTCCGCTGCGGTCTGCGCTCCCTTGCCGCGCTTCAGCACTTTCTGCAGGCTGGAAAAATCGGGATTGCCCTTGGCATCATGGGCGACGATTTCGCCGTCGATAAGGCAGGCCGGCAAATCGAGTGCGGCGATAGTGTCAACCAGAGGGCCGAACTTGTCGGTCCAGTCCTTCCCGTTGCGCGTGTAAACGCGAACAGTCTTGCCCTTTGCAGCAATCAACGCGCGATAGCCGTCGAACTTGATTTCGTGCATCCAGCCATTTCCGGCCGGGACATCATCGACGAGCGTTGCAAGCTGTGGCTTGCGATATTTCGGTATCGGCGCCGACTTGCCCTTCTTCGGATTGGCCTTTCGCGCATTATGCGAAGACGCTTTTTCCATCTGCGCCAGGAAGGCATCGTCCTTCTTGCCCGCCAGCGGATATTCGCCGTTCTTGTCTGCCGCAATTTCCGCCATTGCACGCCCGGTCAGAACGCTGGTCAGTTCGCGCTGGACGAGCGCGTCACCATCTTCGGTTTGATCGTCCTGCAATTTGCGCAATAACCAGTTCTCGCGCTTCTCGCCGGGCTTTTTCTTCAGCCTAATCAACAGCCATTCGCCCTTCATACGCTCGCCGTCGAGGGTGAAGTGAAGGTGCCCCTTGTCGAGATCCTTAGCAGTCTTGCCCTCGACAGGCTGCCATTGACCCCGATCCCACAGCATGACGGTTCCGCCGCCATATTCGCCTTTGGGGATCACGCCTTCAAACTCGGCGTAGGACATGGGATGATCTTCGGTCCTGACGGCCAGCCGTTTGACATCGGGGTCTGGCGATGGCCCCTTGGTAACTGCCCAGCTTTTCAGGACTCCATCGACTTCGAGCCGAAAATCCCAGTGAAGCCGTGTCGCGTCGTGCTTTTGAACGATGAAGAGGTTGCCCCCTTTTCCGCCCTTCCGCTGGCCGGCCGGTTCGGGCGTCGCCTTGAAATCGCGCCTGGCATTATATTCCGCCAGCGGATTCGTGCGCGCGGCCATCGATCAGGCCGACTTCTTGCGGCGCGTCGTCTTCTTGGGCTGTTCCTTCCCGACAGACTTCTTGAGTGCCGCCATCAGGTCGATCACATTGGAGCCATCGGCGGCTTCGGGCTCGTCGACATCTTCGATGATGGCCTTTTTGCTTTTCGATTTTGCCTTCTTGTCGATCAGCTTGCGGAGCGCCTCGACGTAGTGATCTTCGAATTCGCCTGCATCGAAAGGCGCGCTTTTCTGTTCGATCAGCGTATTGGCGAGGTCGAGCAGTTCCTTCTTCGGCTTCGCATTGCCGATGTCATCGAAGAAGGACTGTCCCTGCCGGACTTCGTTGGCATAGCGGAGCGTTTCGAGAAGCAGACCCTTGCCGCATGGCTTGATAGCGACCAGTTTTTCGCTGCCGCGCACGGATAGCTGACCCAGTGCCACCTTCTTCGATTTTCGCAAGGCTTCGCGCAGGACGATGAAGGCTTCTTCGGCGAGTTCATCATTCGGGACGACATAATAAGGTTTCTCGAAATAGAGCGGGTCGATCTCGCACGCATCGACGAACTGGACGAGTTCAAGCGTGCGCTTGCTTTCTATCTTGACCGCTTCGATCTCTTCATCGTCCAAGAGGACGTAATTACCCTTGGAAACTTCGTAGCCCTTGATGATTTCATCGCGATCGACCGGGCCGATGCCGGGCACCACCTTCTCATAGGAAATACGTTTGCCGCTGGGCTCGTGGATCTGATTGAAGCTGATGCGCGCACCCGACTTGGTGGCGGAATAGATTTCGACCGGTATCGAAACCAGCGCCAGCCTGATCTGTCCCTGCCAATATGCGCGCGCTGCCATCGAAATCTCCTCGAACCCTGAAAGGAGCGCTTGAGCGCGCGAATAGGTTCCGAAGAAGAAACGGCCCCGCAAGTGCCGAACACTCGCAGGGCCGCAGATCTGGTCAGTCCATCACCTTACTGGCAGGCGAGGCATTCCTCGTAATCGGTCTGTTCGCCGCCGGCAGCCAGTTCGTACTTGGCGGCATCGGCCGTGTTGTCGGCTTCCACGCCGCCAGCAAAGCCGGCGCGCTGCACGCTCTTAGACCGCAGGTAATAGAGCGATTTGATGCCCTTTTCCCATGCCTGGAAGTGCAGCATCATCAGGTCCCACTTGTCGACATCGGCGGGGATGAACAGGTTCAGCGATTGCGCCTGATCGATATAGGGTGCGCGATCGGCCGCGAATTCGAGCAGCCAGCGCTGATCGATTTCGAAGCTGGTCTTGAACGCGGCCTTTTCCTCCGCCGTCAGGAAATCGAGGTGCTGGACACTGCCGCCACGTTCCAGGATCGAGTTCCAGATATTGGTCGAGTTCTTGCTCTTCTTGTCGAGAATCTTTTCCAGATAGGGATTCTTGACGATGAAAGAGCCGGACAGCGTCTTGTGCGTGTAGATGTTGGCCGGGATCGGTTCGATGCAGGCGCTGGTGCCGCCGCAAATGATGGAAATCGACGCGGTCGGCGCAATCGCCATCTTGCAGCTGAAGCGTTCCATCGCACCGGTTTCGGCCGCATCCGGGCACGGTCCGCGTTCCTGGGCGAGCACCAGCGAGGCTTCTTCCGCCTTGGCGCTGATGTGTTTGAACATCTTGAGGTTCCAGACCTTCGCCATCGGGCTTTCGAAACCGATGCCCTTGCTCTGCAGGAAAGAGTGGAAGCCCATCACGCCCATGCCGACGCTGCGTTCGCGCATGGCGGAATATTTGGCGCGGGCCATCTCGTCCGGTGCGCGATCGATATAGTCCTGCAGGACGTTGTCGAGGAAACGCATGACGTCTTCGATGAACTGCTTGTCACCGTTCCACTCGTCCCACTTTTCGAGGTTGAGCGAGGACAGGCAGCACACCGCAGTACGATCATTGCCGAGATGGTCGATGCCGGTCGGCAGGGTGATTTCGGCACACAGGTTCGACGTCGAAACCTTGAGGCCCAGTTCGCGGTGATGCTTGGGCATCATCCGGTTCACCGTGTCGGAGAAGACGATATAGGGTTCGCCCGTGGCGAGACGGGTTTCGACCAGCTTCTGGAACAGGCTGCGGGCATCCACGGTCTTGCGGACCGATCCGTCGCGCGGAGATACGAGGTCGAATTCCTCACCATTGCGCACCGCTTCCATGAAGGCATCGGTTACGAGCACACCGTGATGCAGGTTCAGCGCCTTGCGGTTGAAGTCCCCGCTGGGTTTGCGGATTTCGAGGAATTCCTCGATCTCGGGGTGAGTGACATCGATGTAGCAAGCGGCCGAACCGCGGCGCAGGCTACCCTGGCTGATCGCGAGAGTCAGCGAATCCATTACACGCACGAAGGGAATGATGCCGCTGGTCTTGCCGTTGAGGCCGACAGGTTCGCCGATACCGCGAACATTCCCCCAGTAAGTGCCGATGCCGCCGCCTTTAGAGGCGAGCCAGACGTTTTCGTTCCATGTGTTGACGATACCGTCGAGGCTGTCTGACACCGAATTGAGGTAGCAGCTGATCGGCAGGCCGCGCGTGGTGCCGCCATTCGACAGCACGGGCGTTGCGGGCATGAACCACAGGTTCGAAATGTAGTTGTAGAGCCGCTGCGCATGATCGCCATCGTCGGCGAAATAGTCCGCGACACGGGCGAACAGATCCTGATATTTCTCACCCGGAAGCAGATAGCGGTCGGTCAGGGTTTCCTTGCCGAATTCGGTCAGCAGCGCATCGCGGCTTTCATCGATCTGCACGTCGAAACGGCGATCGAGAACCTTCTTGCTGTCTTCCTTGGTCGCCTGCGCAGCAACGGCCGCAACCGCGCCGGCAAGAGCTTCGCCCGCGGCTTCCTGAACCAGCTGCTCGCTACCGTTGTCGGACTTGTCCATGGCGACCGCCTTCTTCTTGGTGGTGGGCTCGTCGACAGTGTCGTGCGTATCCAGATCCAGTGCCATCGCCGTGTCGTTCCCGCTCTTGAAATCCATCGTCTGCCCCGCCGTTTGAGTGTACCGCCCGCCCATGACCGGGCTGCGCATGTTCCGCTTGTGTTCGAGTCGGCGGGACTGTCTTCCCACCTAGCAATTTTGTGCGGTTCGAGGGTAAAAACTTATCCCGCTTTTCCCCACAGCCCCGGCTTGAAAGCGGCTTCTCCCTATATGGGGAGCAAACCGCCGATAGCTAGGTCTTGTGGGTACCCCCGGTATCCCGACTACTAGATACTGAATCAGACGGGACTCGTGTGCAAGACCGTAAATGAACTTTTAAGAAGGTCGGCGGCCTGTTGGCGAAGTGCTTTATCCAGGTGCAACGCCGCGACGCGTGGATCAAGCTGGACTTGGCGAGCACGCAAGCCCGAAAATGAATCCGGGAAAAAAATTTTGCGGGCAAAAATCATCGTGCCGGGTTGAGAATCATTCGAATCCCGGCGCGCAATTTTTCAACCCAACGCTGTCCCGCTCGCTGTGAGGTTCCTTAGGACCATCACCTGCGCTTGCTTGCGAGGAAGTGTGTCAGCCTGTCGCAGATTTGGCGTGGCCGGCGATGGCATCGGCCACCTCATCGACCAGTTCCAGAGGCAGGTCATGGCCCCATCCGCGAATGGTCTTCAGCTTCGCGCCCGGAATGCAGGCTGCGGTGTCCCTGCCGCCTTCGCACGGCACAAGCGGATCGTCTTCGCCATGTAGCACGAGGGTGGGCACGGCGATATCCCTCAGCATAGGCCGCCGGTCCCCATCCGCCACGATGGCCGAGAGATGGCGCATAGGCCCTTCAGGGTAGAAGCTGCGGCGAATGCTGGCGCGCGTGCGATCGCGCAGGCGGTCTTCCGCCGTCGGGTAGCCGGGCGATCCGATGGTTCGCGCCAGCATCACCCCGTGATCGACAAGCACGTCTTCGTCCGTGCTGTCGGGACGGGTCACCAGCGCCTTCATCGCCTCCGGCCTGGCGGGCGGCAGTTTGGGATTGCCGCTGGTCGAAAAAACGGATGTCAGTGAAAGACACCTGTCCGCATGGCGATGCACAAGATGCTGCGCGATCATTCCGCCCATGCTCGCACCGACGATATGCGCCTTGTCGATTCCGAGCGCGTCCAGCAGACCGGCGCCATCGTCAGCCATGTCTGCCAGGGTATAGGGAACCTTGGGCGTGAGGCCGATCTTGGACATCAAGGTCAGCTTGATCAGGCCGGGTGCCTTTACCCCATCGAATTTCTGGCTGAGGCCGATGTCGCGATTGTCATATCGGATTACCCGGAAGCCGTGACTGGCGAGTCTTTCCACCAGTTCGTCGGGCCACAGGGTGAGCTGCGCGCCGAACCCCATGATCAGCAGCATCGCTGGATCGGCCGGATTGCCGGTTTCCTCGTAGTGAATTTCGATCCCGTTCGCTGTCGCCTTTGGCACGCGCCTCTCCCGTGGTTCACAGAATCGCAGGTTCAACTGAAAAGCAACGCGTTGTCCATCGGAAGTGTGCGACATAAGAATAATGAGCGCATGCCATAAGCCGCATGATACGGCGCTTGGGTCACGGTAGAATGACACCTTTATTTCGCTTATGTCGCCTTCCTACAATACAAGGCGCGAACTGTCTGGCTCTGCTAATGCGGGATCTCAATCCGCGGGGGCACCGGGATGGAAAAGCGTAGGGGCAATCGCTCCAAGACCGACGACGACGTGATGGTTTCCATCAACGGCGTTGCTGCGCGCGGCAGAATGCTCAACCTTTCACGCGAAGGCTGCAAGATCACCGGAACCCGCGTCAATGCGGAGGTCGGCGAAGCCGTGACGGTTACCCTGCTCGAAGGGGTGGCGGTTGAAGGCGAAGTCAGGTGGGCGGAAGGCGAAGAAATCGGGATCGGGTTTGCCCGCCCGATCGGCGAGGCCACGGTAAAATATTTCATGCTCGGCACGTTGCAGCATGCGCGGGACGAGATACCCGTCGACCAATTCGGACGGGGGTTTCCTCCCATGCGCCCAGACCGGGGCCTTGCCGACTAGGGCATCGCCCTATGGGACCAGTACCGTGTCGCGCCCGATCGGGTTGGTTTCGGGATAATCGAGAATAAAGTGAAGCCCGCGGCTTTCGTGCCGCTTCAATGCGCTGCTCACGATGAGGTCCGCGCATTCGAGCAGATTTCTCAGTTCGATGAGATCGGTCGTCACACGGAAATGTCCGTAATAATCTTCGACCTCGTCGCGCAGGAGGCGAATGCGGTGCGCGGCGCGCTCGAGCCGCTTGGTGGTACGTACGATGCCGACGTAGTTCCACATGAACCGGCGAATTTCCGTCCAGTTCTGCTTGATCACCACTTCCTCGTCGGAATCGGTTACCCGGCTTTCATCCCAGGAGAGGATTTCCGGCGGGTCGTCGAGCTTGTCCCAGCATTCGAGAATGTCCTTGGCCGCCGCCTCGCCGAACACGAAACATTCGAGCAGCGAATTCGACGCAAGCCGATTGGCGCCGTGCAGCCCGCTTTCCGTGCATTCGCCAGCCGCCCACAAACCCGGCAGATCGGTCTTGGCATCGAGCCCGATCTTAACGCCGCCGCAGGTATAATGCTGAGCCGGGACGACGGGGATCGGTCCCTTGGTCATGTCGATCCCCAGCCCGAGCAGCTTTTCGTGGATGGTGGGGAAATGCTCCATCACGAACTCGGGCGGCTCGTGGCTGATGTCGAGATGGACGTAATCGAGGCCGTGACGTTTGATCTGATCGTCGTTGGCCCGCGCCACGATATCGCGCGGGGCAAGCTCCATCCGCTCAGGGTCATATTTCTTCATGTACCGCTCGCCCGTGATCGGGTTCAGCAAGCGCCCGCCTTCACCGCGCACGGCTTCGGTAATCAGGAAATTCTTGACGTCGAGATTGTAGAGGCACGTCGGGTGGAACTGCATCATCTCCATGTTGGAAACGCGCGCGCCTGCCCGCCAGGCCATGGCGATACCATCGCCAGTCGCGCCCCGTGGAGCCGTACTGAACAGATAGACGCGCCCTGCGCCGCCTGCCGCCAGCACCGTTGCGCGGGCGACATGTGACACGACCTCGCCGGTTTCCTCATCGAGCGCATAGGCACCCCACACCCGACCCGAACCGGAATAGTCGACCTGATTGCGTCCTGTAATCAGGTCCACGCAGCTTTGGCCGGGCAGCAGGGTAATGTTCGGATTTTCCTCCGCCGCCTTGAGCAATGCCGCCTGCACGGCCCACCCCGTCGCGTCGTTTACGTGGACGATGCGGCGATGCGAGTGCCCGCCTTCCCGAGTAAGATGAAGATCGCCCGCTTCGCGATTGAAAGGAACACCCAGTTCGCTCAACCGGTCGATCGAGGCGGGTGCCCGCTCGATCACAAATTCCACCGTTTCGCGATTATTGAGGCCCGCGCCAGCGATCATAGTATCGCGAACGTGGTTTTCGAACGTATCGCCCGCATCGAGAACGGCGGCGATCCCCCCTTGCGCCCAAGCAGTCGAACCGCTGTCGAGCCGCCCCTTCGCCAGAACGAGCACCTTTTTCGTTTCGGCCAGGGCCAGTGCCGCAGTCAGGCCGGCAGCGCCTGAACCGATCACCAGGACGTCATGAGGAATTGCTGTCATCACAACGTCATGGCTGGCCAGAATGCGGGCGGCAAGAAAAACAGACTTCGGCGAAATACAGTGAAACTGCTCAATTCGCCGCGGATATTTCAAACTCGCAGCATGCCAGCCACGATTCGGCGCAGCACGGTTAACGCAGCGTCACGGCCGCCTTAAGGCACGAATCGATAGGGGAATATCACAAGGGACGCAGAGGGTCGCAAATGGGACTGGGACGTATTGCCTGCGCTGTCGGAAAGCACAGCGTAGATCGCACGAATGTAAAGCGCGCAGCAGGCCAGCAGGTAGGGCGCTGCCGTAATTGCAAGGCACCGATGGAAGAGATCGAGCCACATCACTGGGAACTTCAGCGGGTAAAGGATGCTGGCCTGGGGCCCCGCGCCTTTATGTAGCGGTTGTTATCACCCCGCGCCGGTCAACTGGACAAAGACGTCTTCCAGATCTGCCTCGCGCGTGGTGACATCTTCGATTGCGTAGCCATGCGACTGGACCAGGGCCAGCACCTGCCCAGCGCTCGCCTTGTCGCGATCGTAAGTGATTTCCAGCCTGCGCGGTTCGATTACTTCGGCTTTGGTGAAAGCCTCTTCCATGATCGGACCGCCCAAATCCTTGTCCACCGTGATTGACACGACTTTTTCCCGCGCCATTCCCACCAGTTCTCTCGTCGGTTTTTCGGCGATCAGTTCACCATGGTTGATGATCGCGATGCGATCGCAAAGCTGCTCAGCTTCTTCGAGATAGTGCGTAGTCAGAACGACCGTCACACCTTGCCGGTTGAGATCGGTCACCAATTCCCAGAGCTGGCGGCGCAATTCGACGTCGACTCCCGCAGTCGGTTCGTCGAGCACGAGGATCGGAGGCGAATGAACCATCGCCTTTGCGATCAGAAGCCTGCGCTTCATCCCGCCAGATAGCGTGCGTGCATAGGCATCGCGCTTGTCCCAAAGATGCACCGCTTTCAGCAGTTCCTCGCTGCGCCGCTCCGATTTGGGAATACCGTAAAAGCCCCCCTGGTTTTCCAGCACTTCGAAAGGCGTGAAAAAGGGATCGAAGACGATCTCCTGCGGAACGATCCCGATGGATCGCTTCGCATTGCGCGGGTTATCGCCGATATCGAAGCCCCAGATTTCGGCGCTGCCGCGGGTCTTCCTGACCAAACCTGCGAGAATATTGATAAGGGTGGATTTGCCTGCGCCATTAGGACCCAGCAATCCGAAAATGCCGCCTTGCGGGACATCGAAGCTTACCCCCTTCAGCGCAAGTTTGGGCTTTTCGCCCGGGCCGGCAGGTGCATATTCCTTGACGAGGTCGTCGATGCGTATCGCTGGGGGAGTAGTCATGCAGCCGACCTAGGTGCAGCGCGCCAATGCGACAAGCGGCGAATGCTTGCGTAGGCGCGATGCACATATTATCGGCATTGTTCATGAGCCTGCCTCCTCCCGAATTGTCCAAGGTCACCACGCGGCGCGTGTGGTGCGATGGCGCAACCGACATCCGTACCGGCGTGAATTACAAGCCCGCCGCACTCGGTCACCCGAAAGTCTATCTCGAGATCGACGAGCATGGTTATGTCGATTGCGGCTATTGCGACCGGCGCTTCGTGCTGATCGGCGGACCAGCAGACGGCGTCGATCAGTCGCAGTTGATGGACATATCCGAAGGCGCCGATCCCGGGCACCCGTGAGGCTGGCAGTGGCCCCTCGCCTTTGGCTGCAGCCATCCCTACATAGGATGGTATGACGCCAGCGAACGATCCCCACGCCCTTCTTTACAACCAGCTCGACCCCGAGGAAGCCAAGGCACTGACAGCACGGCTGCTGGCGCCTTGCGACGATGGTGAGCTTTATCTCCAGTTCATGGCGACCGAGAGCTTCGCCTTCGACGATGGTCGGCTGAAGACCGCTGATTACAGTCGAGATTCGGGGTTCGGCCTGCGCGGCGTTTCCGGCGAGACAACCGGCTTTGCCCATGCGAACGAAATCAGCGCCGCAGCGATCGCCCGCGCAGGCGAGACGCTGCAATTGCTGGACGCGACCAAATCTCCGCATTCCGCCCCGCCGGAACGAACCAATCGCCATCTTTACACCGATGCCAGCCCGCTGGATCTGGTGCCGTTCGCCGAGAAGGTGGCCTTGCTCGAGAAGATCGACGCTGTTGCACGGGCTGAGGATCCGCGCGTAGCGCAAGTTACTGCGGGCATGTCGGCCAGCTGGAGCGCGATCGACATCATCCGCGCCGATGGTTTCACGGCGCGCGATATTCGCCCCCTCGTGCGACTAAACGTCAGCATCGTTGCCGAAGCGAACGGGCGCCGCGAAACCGGCAGTTTCGGCTTCGGCGGACGTTATCTCTACGATACGCTGTTCGATGAAGGCCGGTGGATGAACGCGGTCGATGAAGCTGTGCGCCAAGCGCTGGTAAATCTGGAGAGCATCGAGGCCCCTGCGGGCGAGAAGACTGTATTGCTCGGCCCCGGCTGGCCGGGTGTGCTGCTGCATGAAGCTGTTGGACATGGCCTCGAAGGAGATTTCAACCGCAAGGGCACGAGCGCCTTTTCCGGCCGCATCGGCGAACGCGTGGCGGCGCCCGGCGTCACCGTCATCGACGATGGCAGCATCGCAAACCGCCGGGGTTCACTCAGCATCGATGATGAAGGAACCCCCACACGCGAAACCGTCCTGATCGAGGATGGCATTCTCAAAGGCTACATGCAGGACCGGCTCAACGCACGGCTGATGGGCGTGGAGGCGACCGGTAATGGGCGCCGCCAGTCCTACGAACACGCGCCCATGCCGCGTATGACCAATACCTTCATGCAAAGCGGAACGGACAATCCAGAAGAACTTCTGAGCCGTATGGACGACGGAATTTACGCAACCAGCTTCGGCGGCGGACAGGTCGATATTGTATCCGGCAAGTTCGTCTTCGCCTGTACGGAAGCCTATAAGGTCGAAAAGGGCAAAGTGATTGCCCCGATAAAGGGTGCCACCCTGATCGGTGACGGGCCGACTGTGCTGACCAAGGTGCGCGGTATCGGCAACGATATGGCTCTCGATGAAGGCATCGGCGTCTGCGGCAAGGGAGGCCAGAGCGTGCCCGCCGGCGTTGGGCAACCCACCCTGCTTATCGATGGCATTACCGTGGGCGGAACGGCCTGACCCCGCCAGGCGTTCGACTCATCGAAGGTTCAGTCACGAGGGTCTAGTATCCGAACATCCTTCAGGAGATTCGACATGTTCAAGCACATCGCCTTAGCCACTGCCGCTTTCGGAATGCTCTCCTCGCCCGTTCTGGCGGATGAAAACGCCCAGATGACACGCGGCGAAGAGAAGCTGGCCAAGCTGCTTGACGGTCGCGTTGCAGGCGAGCCGCAAAGCTGTATCCGCACCTTGGGCAGTCGCAATCTCAGCCAGATCGACGGCACGGCCCTGACCTATCGCGATGGCGACACCGTATGGGTCAATTATACGCGCAATCCCGACAGTATCGATGATCGCGACATCATGGTCATCGACCGGTTCAGCGGATCGAGCCTGTGCCGTACCGATCAGGTGAAGCTGGTCGATCGGGTCAATGGCTTTCTGTCAGGAATCCTGCTGCTCGACGAGTTCGTCCCTTACAAAAAGGTCGACACCGAAGGTTGATCGCCCGGTCAGGCCTCGCGTAACGCTTTTTGGCCCGCCGCCCGGATAACCGCCCTCGCTACGAATACGCCGACCACAGCAAAGGCCGGGAGCATCAGGCCCGGCTCGGGCAATTCGAAGCCGAAGGCGGTACCGGCTGCGCGCACAAGCGCGGTCAGTCCCAGCATAGTGGCAACCCCGACGACAAGCAGGCCGAACGCATTGGCCACAGGTCCGTTGGCGTTCTCGCCTAACAAAGCCCCATCGTTCATCGCTGCAAGCAGGAATAGAGCGACCAGCGGTAGCAACACGCCGTTGAACGCCTGCGCGGCTAGGATTGCGGGTGTCGGCCGGATGTCGGCCAGCCCGAACCCCACGCCGATGATCAGGATGACCAGCCACACTGAACGAAAACGCCATCCGGATGCCTGCCACCGGGCGTCGTCTGGCGCGCCGAACAGGCCCCGCGCCGTCAGCGCGGCGGCCAGCGGTGCAGTCACTGCCGACGAGACGCCAGCAGCGAGCAGGCCGATCCCGAAACCGGTCCGCGCCCAACCGCCAAGTTCAACTGCCAGAACGTCGCCCAGTGCATCGAAAGAAAATTCGCCGGTGAGCGACGTCCCCACCACGAGAATGCCAGCGGTAATCAGCAGGCCGAGGCCGACGGCCACGCCCAGTCCGAAGCGCATTTCGTTCAACCCCTGCCCCCGGGCCAAAGCAGCGCCGAGAAAGAGATTGTACGGCACCACCGTGGTGCCGACCAAGGCAAGTACCCCAAGCAATGCGACACTGTCGTCGCCGAAGCCCGGTGTGGGCACAAGTCCGACAAAGAGCGACGCAAGCGGGGGAGCCAGCGAGATCGCCACGGCGAGAAATCCCGCGCCCATGAGCGCGACGAAAATCGCCATCGTCCGGGCCACGCCTTGCGGCGATCCCGAAAGCAGGAGGGCCGCAGCGATCGCGGCCAGGATGAGCGTAACAGCTTCCTTGGACCAAGGTAACGCCAGCATCGCGCCCGCTGCCCCGCCCAGTATATTGCCAGCTTCATAGGCAGCGCACCCCAGCAGGATTGCACCACCAATCAGGATAAGGGTGGCGATGCGTGCAAAACCGGTGGGGTACCGACGCCGCAGGATAGTCGCCAGATCATCGCCCGTAGCTACGCTCAGCCGGCCAGCGAATTCCTGAAGAGTAAATGTGGCAATGCCGGAGAACACCACTGCCCATAGCAGCGCCGTACCGGCATCGGCACCGGCGCTGGCGGCAGCCGTGACCGTGCCCGGTCCGATGAACGCTGCCGCAATCGCGGACCATAACAGGATCGAGGCCAGGCGCTTCATCGACTGCCTTTCTGCAGCAAGCGGGACAATGCAGCAATCATGTGTTTGCCAGGCCGGTCTTGCACAGGGCCAGAGCCGGACAGGTGGCGCAATCCGGCATCGACGGTCGGCACCATGACTGGCCCAGCTTCTTCATCAGCAAGTGGTGTTCATCATAGTCAGCGCCGGACCATTCTTCCGGCATTACAGGCATGATCGCGTCGAAGGCGCGTTCCGTGTTTGCTTTCGGCGGGACAAGGCCCATTCGCTGAAGGATACGCTTGTGATGACCGTCGAGAACGATGGCGCGCCGGTCAAGTGTGGATGCATTCATGACCCCGGCAGCGATCTTGCGCCCCACACCGGGTAGCTGCTCCAGCCAGTTCATGGCTTCGTGAGTTTTCATTTCACCAAGATGCGAAAGATCGACCTTGCCGCGCGAGGCTACAATCGCCGACAGGCTGGCCTTCAGCCGTTCGGCTGCGACGCCGGGATAAGTCTGCTTCGTGAGTTCGGCTTGCAACTCGTCCAGCGCAGCGGTCGCAACCTTTTCCCAGCTCTTGAACCGCTTTAACAGGCGATCAGTGGCAGCGTTCGAAATCTCCGATTTCGTCTGCGCACCGATCACACCCTGGACCAGTACCCATTCCGGTTGCCGCCACGCGGCGGCCGCGCGTTCGATACGTCCGAACCGTTGGACAAGCAGCGCCTGAAGCCGCCGTATGACGTCCGTGCGGGGATCGGACCCTAGCGGGAGTTCCAATTCACTCCCATTCGATCGTACCCGGCGGCTTGCTGGTATAGTCGTAGACCACTCGGTTGATGCCCTGCACCTCGTTGATGATGCGCGTTGCAACGCGGCTGAGGAAGCTGGCATCGAAGGGATAGATGTCGGCCGTCATCCCGTCGGTGCTGGTTACGGCGCGCAAGCCGCACACACTGTCATAGGTGCGGCCGTCCCCCATTACGCCTACGGTCTTGACGGGCAGCAGCACCGCAAAGGCTTGCCAGATCGCGTCGTAAAGCCCGGCGTTGCGGATTTCTTCAAGGTAGATCGCATCCGCTTTGCGTAGAATGTCGCAGCGTTCCTTGGTGACTTCACCGGGAATGCGGATGGCGAGGCCGGGCCCGGGGAACGGATGGCGGCCGACGAAAATCTCCGGCAGCCCCAGCTCGCGGCCCAGTTCCCGCACTTCGTCCTTGAACAGTTCGCGCAAGGGTTCGACCAGCTTCATGTTCATGCGTTCGGGCAAGCCGCCGACATTGTGATGGCTTTTGATCGTGACACTCGGCCCGCCGGTGAAGCTGACGCTTTCGATCACGTCTGGATAGAGCGTTCCCTGCGCAAGGAAATCCGCTCCGCCGATCTTCTTCGCTTCGGCTTCGAACAGATCGATGAAGGCCCCGCCGATGAACTTGCGCTTCTTTTCCGGGTCGGTCTGGCCTTCCAGCCCACCCAGGAACATCTCTTCGGCATTCACATGGACGAGCGGGATATTGTAATGGTCGCGGAACAGGGTCACGACCTGCTCGGCCTCGTTCATGCGCATCAGCCCGTGGTCGACGAAGACGCAGGTCAGTTGATCGCCAATCGCCTCATGAATGAGCACTGCGGCAACCGCGGAATCGACGCCGCCAGACAAGCCGCAGATAACCTTGCCATCACCAACCTGCGCGCGAATTTCTTCGATCTTGGTCTTGCGGAATTCGGCCATCGTCCAGTCGCCGGCGAGGCCGCAGACATGGCGCACGAAATTGGCCAATAGCTTCCCGCCGTCAGGGGTATGCACCACCTCGGGGTGGAACTGCGTGCCGTAATATTTGCGCTCTTCGTCGGCGATGACCGCAAACGGTGCCCCATCGCTTGTCGCGACGATTTTGAAACCGGGTGCAAAACGCGTGACCTTGTCACCATGGCTCATCCAGACCTGATGACGTTCGCCGTTCTTCCATAGCCCGTCGAAAAGCGCGCACTCCTCGGTAACGGTCAGATAGGCTCGGCCGAACTCGCCACCATCGCCGGTTTCGTGGCCGGGACGCACTTCGCCGCCAAGTTGCTGGCTCATCACCTGCTGGCCGTAGCAGATGCCAAGAATCGGCAGTCCGCTATCGAACAGGATCTGCGGTGCGCGCGGGCTGTCTTCGTCGCACACGCTCGCAGGCGAACCGGAAAGGATGATCCCCTTGGGTTGCAGGCGATGAAAGGCTTCCTCGGCCTGCGTGAACGGCGCGATCTCGGAATAGACCCCCGCCTCGCGCACGCGGCGTGCGATAAGCTGGGTGACCTGGCTGCCGAAATCGACAATGAGTATGGAATCGGGGAGGTGCTCTGGCTGCATGCGGTCCGTTAAAGGCAGGGCACGCCCGCTGTCCAGCATTGGCTCTTACGCTCGGGAAATTGTCCCCATGGCCAACAAGAGGCTGGTCGGGGACAGACGCCGTTGATCACCCTGCTGCGGCGATCCCCCGGCAAATGTGCACTTCCATGCAACTTATTGGTTTCTCACGTCTTCGGCGCCCCCAGAAATAATCATGGGACGTGGCCGAGATGGGTTGCGCAAAACGCAACACCAATCCAAGTTTTCACACTTTAGTTCAAAGACGTGAAAGATTATTACAACCCTCACAGCCAGACGGTGACCCATGAGGAGCCGTTTCGGACGAATTACAGATACGACGGCAGTCCAAGCAGCCGCGTTTCTGGCCTTCCTCGCCAAGAGCGGTCGGCACCATGCCTGCCGGGTCTGCGAGGCGATATGGCAGCGAGTAGAGACGCGGCCGCCGACATTCCTCTCCCTCCCCCCAAGAAGTTGGCGCCGCGTCTCGAAAGCCGCAGCCACCGCGAGCGTCACGCGGGCAAACCGCGCCGCACTGCTTCCTCACGAAGTTCCGTCTTGAGAAGTTTCCCGATGTGGCTGCGCGGCATTTCATCGATAACATGGAGCTGAGCCAGCCGCTGCGTTTTTCCCAACCGGGAATTGACCGCATCGCGAATCGTGTCGCAGTCGCGGGCGCTTTCCTTCAGCGTGATGAAGCCAACCGGCGTCTCGCCCCAGCGTTCGCTGGGTACGCCGATGACGGCCGCTTCGACGACATCGGCCTCCTTGGCCAGTTCATCCTCCAGGTCGACGGGAAAGATATTGAACCCGCCGGAAATGATCATGTCCTTTGCGCGGCCCACCAATTCAACAAAACCTTCGGCATCCATCCGCCCGATATCGCCCATGCGCTGCCACAGTTCGCCAGTCTCAGGGTCGGTCCAGTACCCTTCCTGTGTTTTCGCGGGCTGGTTTTTGTATCCCGTCATCATCGTCTGGCTTCTGCCGATGAGATTTCCCGCCTCGCCAGGTGCTACGGGCTTATCCTCATCGTCGAGCACCTTGAGTTCGCTGCCCGGAGCGGGGCGACCGACAGTATGAAGCTTGTCGGGAAATTTGTGGGCTTCCAGAAGACACACGACGCCGCCTTCGGTCATAGAATAGATTTCCACCAACGCTCCCGGCATCCGATCGAGCACTTCCCGCTTCAGTTCGGCCGGGAACGGCGCAGAGGTGCAGTATTTGAGCTGTAGCGAAGAGAGGTCGAATTCGTCGAAGCGTGGCTCCTGCATCAGGCGGCGGTACTGTACCGGCACCAGCATGGTGGCAGTCGTGCCGTCTTGCTCTGCGAGCTGAAGCCATCGCAGCGCGTCGAACTTGCGCGTTACCCGTACGGTGCCGCCAGCGAGCAGGGGTGGCAGAAACGCAACCATCGTAGTGTTCGAATAGAGCGGCGTGGATGCGAAGGTGCACACCCGCATTCCGTTTTCCAGCCAGCTCGATGCCGTTGAAGCGAATTGGCGCCACCGCATCTGGTGAGAATGGACGATACCCTTGGGAACGCCGGTGGTCCCGCTCGAATAGATAATGTTGAAGGCATCGGCAGGTTCAGGATCGAACGAAGCGGCCTTGGCGCCTTCGGGTGCCATCCACGTGTCGAGGTCCTCGTCCAGCACGATACGCGTCATGTCCGCAAAGCAGCCGTCGCCCAACTCGTTCAGCTTCGCGCGATCCATGAAGATATGGGTAGCGCCGGAATCCTTCGCCATTCCGGCCAGCTGATCGGGACTGGCGCTGGTAGTCAGTGGAGCCGCCACTCCGCCCGCCCGCACAGCCGCAAAAAATACGAGCGCGTAGGGTATGGACGAATACCCAAGGATCGCTACCGATTGCCCGCGCTCCAGCCCTTCTTCCAACAGCCGTGCAGCGATCCGCTCTACCTTCTCGCCGAGCTGCGCCCAGGTGATCTCGGCATCATCGTCCCGAATGGCGATTTTTTCGCCCAACTCAGCAGCATTGTCGGCGATGATTTGCGAATAGCTGCCAAATGGTTCGGCAAGCTTGGCGGCGATCTGTGTATCTCCCATACCCGCACCCTTATCGCTGACCGCGCGTCTGTCTAGCCGCCCGATAGACTGCCGAGCGAAAATGCCAGGATCACCCCCAGTGCAGTAGCGATGCCGGCCCAGTGCCGGTCCTCCCGAAAGGCCTGCGGGAAAACTTCGGTGGCAAGGCTGGCGACCACTGCACCGGCAGCAAAGCAGCGTATAAGCGCCAGTGCACCTTCTCCCACGCCGGTCAGCGCCAGATTGCCGACTATCGCGGCAAGAGACAGCAGGACGGCAGTGCCTGCCCACAGCAACATGATCTTACCCTTCGACCGCCCGTCCTGCGCCATCGAGCGTGCGCCGCCTGCCGCCTCGGGCAAGTTCGACAGCAGGATCGATCCGGCCAGGGCGGCAATCTCCAGTCCCCCCGCACCGATGAGCGCGACGCCCAAGGCAAGGTTTTCCGGAATACCGTCGAGGGTAATGGCCGCCAGCAACCCTCCTCCTCCGTTGGAACCCCATTTTTCGTCGATCAGATAATCGCAGATGGCGAAGACGACTGCGCCGGCGCCAACGCCGAGCATGGCGTGAAATACGCTGGACTTCTCGATCGAGGGCTGGATGAGTTCGGTCGTCACCGAAAGCAGCAGCGCGCCCCCGGCCAGCGCCACGAGAAAGCCTTCGAGGCGTTCGGGCAGCTTGCCGTAGATGCCCCATGCAGCGCCGACGACAAGAGCGCCCGACACCACCAGCACCACGGCAAAAAGCATCAGCATTCGATCACGTTGACCGCAAGCCCGCCCTGGCTCGTCTCCTTGTATTTATTACTCATGTCGAGCCCGGTCTGCCTCATGGTTTCAATTACCTGATCCAGCGACACGAGGCTTTCCGCCCCCGTTCGATGAAGGGCCAGTCGCGCGGCGTTGACCGCCTTCACTGCGCCAATGGCATTACGCTCGATACACGGCACCTGCACCAGCCCGCCGACAGGGTCGCAGGTCAGGCCGAGGTTATGCTCCATGCCGATCTCTGCTGCCGAGGCCACCTGCACCGGCGATGCGCCCCACAGGGCCGCGAGTCCGCCCGCCGCCATGGAACAGGCGACGCCAACTTCGCCCTGACAGCCCATCTCGGCACCGGAAATACTCGCGCGCTGCTTGTAAAGCAGGCCGATTGCCCCTGCCGTAAGGAGGAAAATGCGCCGACTATCCGTGCACGGCTGTTCGTCGTTTGCGACGCAATAGAACCGGATCACAGCAGGAATGATGCCCGCCGCGCCATTGGTCGGCGCGGTGACCACGCGCCCGCCCGCGGCGTTTTCCTCGTTTACGGCCATGGCATAACAATTGAGCCAGTCGAACAATTGTTCACGCTCGTTCGACTGGGGGTTCGCGGAAAGCTTGTCCCACAGGTCCGGCGCACGCCGTTCGACCTTCAGGCCACCCGGCAAGATCCCGCGCTGGGTGAGGCCACGGTCGATGCACTGATCCATGGCCTTTGCAATCCGGTCGATACCCTCGAGCGTTTTATCACGCGGTCGGAAAGCGTCTTCGTTGGTGAGGATCAGATCCGCGATCGAGACGTCCGCCGTGTCGCACGCCGCCAGAAGCTCTGCTGCCGAACCGAAATCGTGCGGAACCTGGGTGCCGGTATTGATGCGGTCGCCCTTGGGCTTGCGCTTTAGCTGAGCTTCGGATGCGACGAAACCTCCGCCGGTCGAGTAATATGTCCGCTCGGACAGCTTCCCGCCATCGGCATCGAAGGCGGTAAGCTTCATTCCGTTGGGGTGCAGGTCGGGAATGATGTGCCCGGCCAGATCGATGTCCCCCGCGGGGTCGAAGGCGATTTCACGCCCCCCGCCGAGATCGAGCCGTTTGCTGGCGCGAACCTTTGCAAGCGCCGCAGCCGCCTCGTCAGGACATGTCTTGTCGGGTGCGAACCCCATCAGACCCAGAATGCTGGCATCGACCGTCCCGTGCCCAACGCCCGTAAGCGCCAGAGAACCCTGCAGTTCGATCGTGACACGGGCCGTCCGCTGGAGCTTGTCCGATTTTGCCAGCGCCCTCGCGAAGGTGCGGGCGATCCGCATCGGACCCACCGTATGCGAGGACGAAGGACCAATCCCAATTCGGAAGATATCGAGCACTGAAAGCATGGCTGGCGAGATGCGCCTTCGACCGCCTGAAATCAACCAGTTGCCGCTCCTGCCGGACAGACGGCAATCTGTGGGTAAAATCGACGCTGAAACTTTGGAATTTCGGCCTCGAAAGCCTATATGATCGATATGGACGATACCCCTGAATACACGGGCGCCGAAGCGCCGAAGAAAAACGGTTACGGCGCAGATTCGATCAAGGTCCTCAAAGGCCTCGATGCAGTGCGCAAACGGCCTGGCATGTACATCGGCGACACCGACGATGGGTCGGGCCTCCACCACATGGTGTTCGAAGTGTCGGACAATGCGATCGACGAGGCGCTTGCCGGGCATTGCGACCTCGTCCTGATCGAACTCAACGCCGATGGCAGCGTGTCGGTAGAAGATAACGGTCGCGGCATTCCGGTGGACATGCACAAGGAAGAAGGCGTGTCAGCGGCAGAGGTCATCATGACTCAGCTGCATGCCGGCGGAAAGTTCGAAAACACCAGTGACGACAACGCCTACAAGGTTTCGGGCGGGCTTCACGGTGTCGGCGTGTCGGTCGTCAATGCGCTGTCCGAATGGCTCGAACTCACCATCTGGCGCGACGGCAAGGAACACTGGATGCGTTTCGAACATGGTGACGCGGTCGAAAGCCTGCGTGTCGTGGGCGATGCTCCCAAGGTCGAACAGAATCCCGACGAAGACGGCTTCAAGAAGGGCACCCGCGTAACCTTCAAGGCGTCGGAAGACACCTTCAAGAACGTCATCGAATTCGATTTCGAAAAGCTGGAGCACCGCTATCGCGAGCTCGCCTTTCTCAATTCGGGCGTGCGAATTCTCCTGCGCGACAAGCGGCACGAAGAACCGCTCGAACACAATCTGTTCTACGAAGGCGGCATTGCGGCATTCGTCAAATATCTCGACCGCAACAAGCAGGCGCTGGTCGCCGAACCCATTTCGGTAAGCGCTGAGAAAGACGGTATCGGCATCGATGTCGCGCTGGAATGGAACGACAGCTATTACGAAAACGTCCTGTGCTTCACCAATAACATTCCGCAACGTGACGGGGGGACCCACCTTGCGGCCTTCCGCACCGCGCTGACGCGCACGCTCAACAATTACGCCACCGCCAGCGGGTTGATGAAGAAGGAAAAGGTCAGCCTGTCCGGCGAAGACATGCGCGAAGGGCTGACCGCAATCGTATCGGTCAAGCTGCCGGACCCCAAGTTCGGGTCCCAGACCAAGGACAAGCTGGTGTCTTCGGAAGTTCGCCAGCCACTCGAATCGCTCATGGGCGAAAAGATGACGGAGTGGCTCGAAGAGAACCCGAACGACGCCAAGCAGATCATCCAGAAGGTCATCGACGCGGCCGCTGCGCGTGAAGCTGCCCGCAGGGCACGCGAGATGAGCCGCAAGGGCGCCATGAGCATCGCTTCGCTGCCCGGCAAACTCGCCGATTGTCAGGACCGCAATCCCGAAAACTGCGAACTCTTTCTGGTCGAGGGCGATTCGGCAGGCGGGTCGGCCAAGCAGGGTCGCGACCGCAAGACGCAGGCCATCCTTCCGCTCAAGGGCAAGATCCTCAATGTGGAACGTGCCCGCTTCGACCGGATCATCTCGTCCAAGGAAGTCGGCACGCTGATCCAGGCGATGGGCACCGGCCTGCGCGACGAATTCAATCTCGAAAAGCTGCGCTATCACAAGATCGTGATCATGACCGACGCCGACGTCGACGGCGCCCATATCCGCACGCTCCTGCTGACCTTCTTCCATCGCCAGATGCCCGAGATCGTCAAGGCCGGGCACCTCTTCATCGCTCAGCCTCCGCTGTACAAGGTGTCGCGAGGCAAGAGCGAAGTCTATCTGAAGGATCAGCCGGCCTACGACCGTTACCTGATCGCACAGGGGCTCGACGGGCGGGTGCTTGAAGCGCAGGGCGGGCCGGTTCGCGGCGGCGGCGAATTGCAGGCGCTGGTCGACCACGGTCTGCGCATGCGCAACATGCTCGGTTTCGTGCCTCGCAAATACAATTCGGAGCTGATCGAGGCGATGGCTCTGGCCGGCGCGCTCGACCCTACCGGAGATCGATCTGCTGCTCTCGATCATGCTGCCGCCCACCTCCAGATGGGCGATCCCGATGCTCGCTGGAAGGCCGAGACGGGCGAAGACGGCAAGGTCCGCCTCAGCCGCGTCTGGCGCGGTGTGACGGACGTGCACGAAATCGACCCGGCATTTCTCGAAAGTGCCGAGGCACGCAAACTGCACAAGATCGCGCAGGATTTCGCCGATGTTTACGCGTCGCCCTTGCGTCTCGTGCGCAGCAGCGCGGAAACAGAGCCCGACGATGGCGAAGCGAACGAGGCGGATGACGATGCGCCGATCCTGACCGACGACGCGATCACCCTGCCGACCCAGCTGCTCGACGCGGTGATGGTCGCCGGGCGCAAGGGGCAGAAGATCCAGCGCTACAAGGGTCTTGGCGAGATGAATGCCGAGCAATTGTGGGAAACCACCCTCGACCCCGACAACCGTGCGCTACTGCAGGTGAAGGTCGAGGATGCCGACGTAACCGATGAAATCTTCACCCGCCTGATGGGCGACGTCGTCGAACCGCGCCGCGAATTCATCCAGAACAATGCCCTCAACGTGGCAAATCTGGACGTTTGATGACCTGAGCTCAACACAGCCAGGGCATGCGACAGCAATGAAGTCGCCTCAAAAAGGGCCGGGAAAAGCGTCATTGCCTATCCCGGCCCTTTCTATGCGGAGAATTCCCGGGCGGTAATTTCCGAACCGTTGCCGACGCATCGGTTCGTGGCGGAAATTCGCCGATGCATGTTCCTGCGCAATCGGATCGGGCCAGCCCCCACCCGTGCCCACCCTCCACAAAAGCAGGTATTTCGCCCCAATCGCGTCGCAGTCTCCGGTTTGAAAGAAAACCGTCGCGAGCTTTTCACCTAGCTCTGGGAAAGGCCCCTCACACCGAGAACGAGGGGCTACATGAACATCAAATCGCTTTCCCACGCCGCACTGTTTTGCGCAGCATCGGCCATTCCCTTTCAGGCCCTTCAGGCCCAGGCACCGGCGCAACCGGACGACGAGGATGTCGCGCCCGCCGATAACCAGATCATCGTTACGGCACAGCTTATCGAACAGCGCGCACTCGACGTGCCGATTACCATTTCCGCGCTCACCGGCGATGCGATCGCGCAACTCGGCGTCACCGATCTCGACGAACTGTCGAACTATATTCCCGGGCTCAACATTCAGGAACAGAGCGCCAATAATCCGGGCATCGTGATCCGCGGGATCACATCCGACAGCGGATCCGCCCAGCAGGGACCCCGCGTCACGCTATATTACAACGGGGTCGATATCTCGCGCTCGCGTGGTTCCTATCAGGCGATCTACGATCTCGATCGTGTAGAAGTGATCAAGGGCCCGCAGGCGACGCTGTTCGGCACCGCATCTGCCGTGGGCGCGATCAGCCTCGTTTCCGCACGGCCTCGCGCCGGCTACTCGGCCGAACTGACCGGCGGTTACGGCAATTTCGACCAGACGCTGGTTTCGGGCTTCGTAAATGCCGGATCCGATGTCGTCGCAGGCCGCATCGCCTTCGAATGGCGCACCCGCGATGGCTATGTCGAAATCCTGGCCCGCTCGCAGGAAGAGGATCTTTACGCGCAAGACCAGTTCGGTGCGCGCGGTTCGCTCCGCTTCACGCCCAACGACCGTTTGACGGTCGACCTCATCGGCACATTCGACCGGCAAAGGCACGGAGGCACGCCGTTTATCTCGGATACTTTTGCCACTCCCGACGGGCCCGCGGATCCGTTCGGTCGCGCCTTCCTGGGCGGGTCCCCCTATTCGGAAGCCGCCCTGGGTGACAGCCAGCTCGGCCTCGACCGTGAAGTCTACGATGCGAATCTGACGGCGGAATACCTCATCGGTGACAGCCTGACCTTCACCACCGTCAACGGCTATCGCGAATTCGACAGCCATGAGGTGTTCGACGCCGATGGCGGCCCGGCACCGTTCCTGGAATTTGCGGAGATCGCAAAGGGGCATCAGGTCAGCCATGAAGGCCGCTTCACCTATGTCGATCCGCGATGGCGCGCAGCCTTCGGCTGGAATTTCTTCACCGAGGACAATCTCCAGCGCGTGCCATTCTCGACCGAGGAGGGCACTTTCCTGCAGTGCCTCACCACGTCGCTGGGACTGGCTCCGGTCATTCCGGGTATCCCCTGCGTCGCCGCCGACGGCAGTGTGGCCGCCGCACAGGTTACCCAGCTCGCTACCGGCGGTGCCGCCACCGCAATCCCCTACAGTTCCGTGTTCGAAAACCAGGGCAACAATCAGAGCTATTCACTCTTCGCCGATGCGACCTTCATTCCCACCACCTCGCTCGAACTGACCGCAGGCGCCCGCCTGCTGATCGAGCAGCGCCGTTCGGGCTTCGTTACGTCCGTGCCCAATTCGGTACTGACGGGCGCGCCGCTCATCCCTGGCCAGATCGATACCGGTGGCCGCACGTTCGAAGCCGAAGACAGTTTTTCCACCGTGCTGCCGCGGTTCAATGCGCTCTACCGGATAACGCCCGACCTCAATGTCTTCGCAACGGTTTCGAAGGGCCGCCGCTCCCCGGTCGTATCGCTTGGCGCACGCCGTGCCGGGACCGAAGTTCTGCCCAACATCAATGTCATCCCGCAGGAAGTGGTGTGGAACTACGAAGGTGGGATCAAGTTCGGTTCGCGCGCCGTCTCTGGCTCGCTGGGTGTTTATTATCAGGATTACAGCAATTTCCAGACCACGCGCACGATCTCGGACCCGAACGATCCTTCTGGCCTGCCGCTCGGCACCACGGTCACGGAAAGCGTCGGCTCGGCCAGCAACCTTGGTGTCGAGGCGGAGATCAACATACGGCCCACCAGCTGGCTGAGCGTCTTCGCCAATGTCGGCTACATCGATGGCGGGATCGACGACGATCCGATCAACGGAACGGTCGCGGGCGATCGTTTCCGCCTCCAGCCCGAATGGCAGGCTGCCGGCGGTTTCACCGTCGATTACCCCGTCGCGCCCGGTGTACGGATCTTCGCAACGCCGTCGGTTACGCACCGTAGCCGCATTTTCTTCGAAGTGCCGAACAGCCTGCGTATCTCGCAGGAAGCCGTCACTCTCCTGAATGCGCGCGCCGGTGTCTCCTTTGCCGATGATAGGTTCGAAGTCGCTGGCTTCATCCGCAATGCCACGAACGAGCGCTATCTGCTCGATGCCGGCAATACCGGCGGGGCCTTCGGGCGGCCGACCTTCATTCCTGCCGAGCCGCGCTTCTACGGTGTTCAGCTGACTGCGCGGATCGGGCGGTGAGCGGGGGGCTCGACCGGCGCACGGTTCTCGGTCTGCTCGGCGCGTCGGGAGCCGCCGCGCTACCCGTCGGCGTATCGGCTCAGGCAACCGGGCCTGTTCGTTTCGATCACGGGGTCGCCAGCGGCGACCCCGCTGCGGACGGGGCAGTGATCTGGACCCGCGCCAGTGTCGATGGCCCAGGCGATGTTCCCTTGCGCTGGAAAGTCCGTGAAACCGAAGGCGGGCCGGTCGTCCGCGAAGGCGAGACGATTGCACGCTTGGTTGCCGATCGTACGGCCAAGGTGGAGGTCGACGGTCTCGAACCGGGCCGGGAATACCGGTATGCCTTCCATGCCGCCGACGGCGCGCAGTCACCCTCCGGTCGCTTCCGCACCCTGCCTGTGGGTCCGGTGGACCAACTCGTCTTTGCGGTCGCTTCCTGCCAGTTGTACCCCGGCGGCTATTTCAACGCCTTTGCCGACATGGCTCGTGCCGAGCGGCTCGACGCGGTCATTCATCTTGGCGACTATATATACGAATATGGCGATGCCGGTTACGGCGCCGATATTGGCCGACGCCTAAATCGGCTTCCCGATCCGCCGCATGAAATCGTGACGCTGGCAGACTATCGCTTGCGCCATGCGCAGGCGAAGTCCGACCCGGACATGCAGGCCGCGCACGCGCGTGCGGCTTTCATCTGTGTTTGGGACGATCACGAAATCACCAATGATGGCTGGTTGCACGGCGCGCAGAACCACCAGCCTGAAACCGAAGGCGACTGGGCTGGCCGCAAGGCGGTAGCGATGCAGGCCTATTTCGAATGGATGCCGATCCGCGATCCTTCGGCAGCGCGGGCGAAGGAAGCGATCTATCGCAGCTTCGAATTCGGCGATCTGGCAACGCTCGCCATGCTGGAAACACGCCTGCTGGTTCGCAGCGAGCAACTCGAATTCGCAGGCGATCCGGATGATGCAAACGCTTATGCCGCCTTCGCCGAGACGCTGGCGGACGAGACGCGTCAACTGATCGGGGACGAGCAGCGCGACTGGCTACGGAATATTCTGTCCACTTCGGTCGCGGCAGGCAAGCCATGGCAGGTGGTCGGAAACCAGGTGGTGATGGGCCGCGTCGCCGGTCCCGATCTGGAGGCAGAAATGGGCCCCGATCAATATGCCGACCTGATTGCCAGCCTGCCGAGCGGACTTAACGATCGCATCGCGGCGGCGCAGGTGGGCTATCGCAAGGGCGTGCCGTTCAATCTCGACAGCTGGGATGGCTACCCTGCCGCACGCGAGCGGCTCTATGCGACGTTTCGGGATGCAGGCTCCAGGCCGATTGTCCTCGCAGGCGACAGCCACGCGGGTTGGGCGAACCGCCTGCGCGGCGCTGACGGTGAGATAGTTGGCCTGGAAACCGGCTGCACCGCGATCACCAGTCCCTCTTACGGATCCATCTTGCCGGGCATCGGGCGGTATATCGAGCAGGCTAATCCGGACACGATCTACTGCAATCAGGATGCAAAGGGATATACCTTGCTCACCCTGCGTCCGGGTTCGGCGCGAGTGGACTATCGAACGGTCTCCACTGTCACGGAAAAAACTTTCGAGGCGGGGATCGACGCGTCTTTCGAATGGAAGCGCGAGGATGAAACACCGGACTGGTCGGAAGTCTGAACGGGACGGGGGGCAAGTTTTGCGACAACCCGCCGATTGCCGATAAAGCCAGTCCCTCTGCCGGATCTCACCTCTCGAGAGAGATCGAGATCCGGCGATTTCTTGGATCCGCGGGGTCGTCTGCGATCAGCGGTTCGGTATCGGCGACGCCTTCGATCCGGCGGAACCTGTTGAACGCTATTCCTTCGCGGATCAGCGTCTGCCGCGTGGCTTCGGCCCGTCCGGCGGACAGCGACCAGTTGTTCACCCGGCTCGGGTCGCGATAGCGCAGTGCGTCGGTATGGCCGCGCACGGTTATCTTGCCACCTTCGGGCGAGATTGCCTCGGCCACCACATCCAGCAAAGCGCGCGCATCTGAGGTCAGGACAGTCGTGCCGAGCGAAAACATCGAGAAATTGGCGTCGTCGACCAAATCGATCCTGATCCCGGTTGTGGTATCGATCATGCGTACCTGCCGCATCAGTCTTTTCAGCCGCTCTTCCTCGGCGATCGCTTCCGAAACCCGTTCGCGAATGCGCTTGATCGTCGCAGCGCCTTCTTTCGGGCCGCCCGTCGCATCGCGCGGGACGGTGAGCGTCTTGGTGCCGGTCTGACCCGCAGCATGCGGATAGTTATCCACATCGACCAGCGACGATCCGCCCAGCACGCCATCGGCGCCTGCGCTCTGTTCCTTGGTCTTGACGAGAGTGGGCGTGAAATAATCTGCCAGTCCCTTGCGCTGATCCTCTGTCGTTGCACCCAACAGCCAAAGCAGCAGGAAGAAGGCCATCATCGCGGTAACGAAGTCGGCATAGGCGACTTTCCAGGCGCCGCCGTGATGGCCGGCGGCGACCACGGTTACCTTCTTGACGATAATGGGGACCGGGTCGTTGCGACCCGCCGGGGTGCTGGCCATCTTACCGGCCCCGCAGCGCGTCGAGCAGTTCGGTCAGCCCCGGCCGGACCGTATGGCCCAGGCCCGAACGGGCGCTTTCCACCACCAGCGGCTGCGGATGGCCGTAGAGCGAGGCGATGATCACCTGCTTGACCGCGTGGAAAATCTGTTCGTCCTGCTCCAGCACCTGCTTCAGGCGTCCAGCGAGTGGGCCGACGATGCCATAGGCCAGGAGAACCCCGAGGAACGTACCCACGAGAGCCGATCCGATCATGCCGCCCAGGATTTCCGGTGGCTTGTCGATCGAACCCATGGTTTTCACCACGCCCAGGACGGCGGCAACGATCCCGAGTGCAGGAAGTGCGTCGGCCAGCGACTGCAGCGTGTGCTGGGGTTCGTGAAGCTCGTGGAAATGCGTCTTCATGGCATTGTCCATGACTTCTTCCACCGCATGGGTTTCCAGCGTGCCGGACGATACGACCAGCAGGGTGAGCGTGTCGCAGATCAGTCCGATCAGCGGCTCGTTCTTGAGCAGGTTCGGATAGGCGCTGAAGATCGTCGAATCTTGCGGGTTTTCGACATGGCTTTCCAGCGCCACGGGGCCTTCGTTCTTGAGCAGCTTCATGCACTGCGCGGTCAGCGCGATGGCATCGATATGGTCCTGCTTGGTATGCTGCGGCCCCTTGAAGATGACCTTCATGGACCTGCCGATGGCCTTCAGCCCGTCCATGGAATTGCCGGCGACCAGCGCGCCGATCGCGGCGCCGCCGATGATCAGCATTTCGTGAGGCACGGCTTCCATGACGGGACCCAGCGCACCGCCCGTCAGCGCGAAGCCGCCGAAGACCATGACCAGCAGGATGACTATGCCGATTGCCGCAAACACTTTGAATTCCTGTCAGATAGGGCCGCGATCAGCGCAGCATCGAGAATAGGGATAGGTTGGCGAGGCGAACGAAACTCGCCTGGCTCGCTTCCAGAATGGTCAGGGTTTCCTGGAGCCGCGTCATGGTTACCGCGATATCCGCGCCGCCCACGTCCGCGCGTTCTTCGGCAATACGCTCTGCGTTGTTTTCGCGCCGATCCGACATCAGGTCGATCCAGTTGAGCCGTGAGCCGACGACGGTCTGCGCGGTCGTTACCTTTTCAAGCCCGATGTCCAATTCTTCCAGCGCCGCAGAGCTGGCATCCATGGCCGTCTGCCCGCCGGTCGCGAGAGCCGCGGCCAGATTGCCCAGCACCGCAAACAGATCGGTCGGGCCATTCGCCGTCGTGAACTCGAATATTTCAGGTCCGGCAAGGCCGGGTTCGACCGACTGCCCCTCGCCGATCTCGAGCGGGGTAATGTCGGGCGTACCAACAAACTGGACGCCGGTGCCGTTATCGACATAGGCGTTACCGGCAGTCTGGCCGCCGAAGAGGGCATGGCCGGAAATATTCCGGCTGTTGGCGAGCACGACGAGATTTTCGCGCAGGCTGGCAACTTCGGTGGAGATCGCCGAGCGTTGCTCGTCGTTCAGCGTGCTGGAATTGGCCCGAACGGCCAGTTCGCGGACCCGAACAACTATATCGACGACCGAATCAAGCGTTTGATCCGCAAGCGAGAGGTCTGCTTCGGCGAGCTGCGAGTTGCGCGTATCGACATTGGCGATGCGCTCCGTACGGCTCAGCATGCGCAGCCGCGCTGCAGCCACGGGATCGTCCGACGAGCGTTCGAGCCGCTCCCCCGTACCGATCTGCTGCTGAAGCGTTTCCGCGCGAGCCCGCAAGCCGCCGATCTGACGACTACTACGTTCGTAAAACGCGCCGGTGCTGAGATTGATCATCGGCCGATCCCCAGTAGAGTGTCGAATATGTCGCTCGCCGCCTGCATCGCGCGTCCCGAAGCCTGGAATGCCTGCTGGAAACGGATCAGATTGGCGGCCTCGGTATCGAGGTCCACACCTGATTGCTGCTCGAGCGAGATGCGCGCAGAGGACGCAATTGTATCCAGCGCGCCCTGCGTGACCGTGCGACCAGCCACCTTGCTGGACACATCGAAAAGGAGCCCGTTGAGTTGCTGTGCAGGGTTCAGGCTTGCCAGCGATTGGCGAAGGGCATTGAGATTGGAATCGTCGCGGCTTCCCGCGCCAGCACCGGTCGGTGCGGTCGCGAGGCCCTGACCTTGCGTCATGACGACCGTCAGCGTGCCTGCCGTCGTGCCGGAGAAGATTGGCTGACCTTGCGTACCGTCGAGCGCCACACCAGCCGCCTGGGCATTGTTCACCGTATCCGCGAGGCTGGCCGCGATCGTGTCGAGACGGCCGCGGACCGATGCCAGTTCGGTCAGCGCGAGCGAGGCGCCAGCAAGACTTCCCGACCCCGGACTGACCGGCTGGCCGTTGACAGCGAAGCTGAGCGTTCCATCGGCAGCCACTGCAGACGACAGGGTCTGCGACGTGCCTCCTTGGACAAAGCTTTGGGTCGGATTGGCTCCGAGCGCGACGGCAACTGTCCCGTCGCTTTCGAAGTTCGTGGTAATGGAAGTGAAGCCCGACAGCCGTTCCAGCAACTGATCGCGCTGGTCGAGCAAGGCTGCCCGATCGCTGCTGCCCGCACCCGCGCGCGTCAGGCGCAGGTTCACGCGAGCCAGTTCGCCGCCGATGACGTTGGCTTCGGATACCTGCGCGTCGGCTTCGAACCGCAGGCCCTCGCCCACTGCGTCGAAACTGGACGCCGTGATGTTGAACTTGCTTGCGAGCGTCGTCGCTTCGCCGATGACCGCAGCTCGCCGCGATGGGTCGACCGGATCGCCTGCAAGCTGCTGCAACGCTGCTTCGAATTCTACGATGGAGGAAAAGACGCCCGACTGTTCGAGCGCGCTTTCCATATTGCGCAAACCCTTCAGTTCGGTGTTCGCGCGTTGCAGATCACCGGATGTGCGGCGAACTTCGCCCTGCAAAAAGGAATCCGCATTGCGGCGAATTTCCGCAATGCGCGAACCTGACAGCGAAATGTCGCCAATCCGGCCTGCTCCACCGGATGCAGAGACCTCCTCAATCCGCAAACTGCGGCGAACATAGCCATCGCTCGAAGCATTGGCGATGTTCTGCGCAGTGACGTCGAGTGCGCCGCGCGCTGCACGGGCACCGCTGACGGCGATCGAAAGAAGGTCAGAAGCCATCAGTTTTCACCTTTCGGAAGAAAGCGGGCAAGCTGCTTCTCGATGGCACTGGCAAAGCCAAGCTGGCCGGTCTGCGCGGTCAGCTCGGCAAAGCGCGCATCGCGCATTTCACGGAATGTGCCTTCGCCCTCGCCGCCGAACAGATCGTTGCCCCCGAAATCGGTGCTGCGCGCGCTCGAAAGCATCTGGCGAAGCAGGATTGCCTCGAACTGCTGTGCAGCGTCCCGCAACTCCTTGTTCAGCGGGGCCGCCTCGCGCTCGGAAAGCGGTCTGGCGCCGGCCACATTTATCGGAAAGCTCGTCATATGATCACCAGTTCTGCTGTCAGCGAACCCGCCTGCTTGAGACCTTCCAGGATCGCGACCAGATCGGCGGGGCTCGCACCCAAAGCGTTGAGTGCATCCACGACCTCGGCCAGTGATGCACCCGGGCCGACGCGCGAGACGACGCTCTCTTTCTGGCTCGCCGTGATGGTGCTGCTGGGTTCAAGGGCGGTCTGACCGCGCGAGAACGGTGCGGGCTGGACCACCACAGGATCCTCGTCGATCCGGACCACCAGGCTTCCGTGGCTGATCGCGGCCGGGGCCAACCGTACGGCGCTGGAGATCACGATCGTGCCAGTGCGACTGTTGATTACGACTTTCGCAGCGCGTTCGGCCGGGTCCACATCGAGCATTTCGATCTGCGCCATGATTTCCGCACGAGTATTTGCGCCCGGCGGCAACATCAGAGCCAGCGTCACGCCGTCTTCGACCTGCGCCATGCCGGGGTAAGCGCCGTTGATCGCATCGCGAACGCGCGAGATGGTCAGGAAGTCGGCATTGTAGAGGTTCCAGCGCAGCACTTCGGAAAAGTCGAAGTTGCTGGCCACTGCCTGTTCGACAGTCGCGCCGTCGGCAATGCGGCCGACAGTGGGTACGTTGACGGTCAGCTTCGAGCCGTCCTTGCCGGAAACGCCCAGGCCGCCAACGGCAAGATTGCCCTGTGCCATAGCATATATCTGGCCATCCGCACCATAAAGCGGCGTCATCACCAGCGCACCACCGCGCAGAGACTTGGCCCTACCCATGGTCGAAACGGTGACGTCGATGCGCTGACCAGGTTTTGCAAACGCAGGCAGATCAGCGGTTATGATGACGGCGGCCGCATTTTTGAGAGCTGGATTGACGCCGGGCGGCAATTGCAGCCCGAGACGACCCGACACGCCGCGCATGGCCTGCGTCGCGTAGGCGAAATTGTCATCGCCCGAACCGTCCAGGCCAACAACTATGCCGTAACCGGTCAGTTGGTTGGAGCGCACCGACTGGAATTGCCCAAGGTCGCGCACGCGTTCGGCCATAGCCGGAACCGGGAGCGCGGAAACCAGAGCCGCGAACAGAAGGATAAGGGGGCGGATCATGTTCGACATCCTCAGAAGGGCGAGATCACGCCGAAGAACCGCGACAGCCAGCCTTCGCGGCTAGCGCGCTGCACGGATCCGGCACCCGAATAGGAAATGCGGGCATCTGCCACGCGGATCGATGGAATGCGGTTATCCTGATCGATATCAGCCAGCCGGATGATGCCCGAAAGCTGGACCCACTCTTCGCCCTGGCTGAGTTGCATGACCTTTTCCCCACGTACCAGTGCCGTCCCGTTCGGGCGTACTTCCACGATCGAAACGGTAAGATCGGCCCGGATCGAACTCGCCTGAGAAGCATCGCCTGCCCCTTTGAACGACCCGCCACCCGAAGCATTAAGGTCGCTGCTATCGATTCCGGTCCAGCTGGGGAGCGAAAGTCCGAGGCTGCCGTCGCGCTTGGTCGACCCGCTGGTGGATTTCGACGTCTGCGTCCGTTCGACCAATGCAATGGTGACGATGTCGCCCACCCGCGCCGCGCGATTGCCATAGTACAGAGGCGCATAGCCATGACTGGCTTGATAAATGGCGCCATCCCGGTGGCGATCATGCTCGACCTGCGGCGCTGGCGGCAGTGCGACTGCAAAGCCTTCGGGCCGGGCAGAACCGCCACCGCAACCAGCAAGGGCGAGAGTGAGTGGAACGAGACAGAGTGCGGATTTCATGGTGAAGATACTCAAAGGGTCTGATTGGCGTTGCGGAGCATTTCGTCCACGGCGGACACCATTTTCGAGCTGATCTCGTAGGCACGCTGACATTCGATCATCTCGACGAGTTCCTCGACGATGTTGACATTCGAAGATTCCAGCATGCCCTGTCGGACGTTGCCGCGGCCGTTCTCACCGCCCGGCGCCAGTTCGGCGGCTCCGCTGGCTGCGGTTTCGACCAGGAAGTTGTCGCCGATGGCCTGAAGGCCCGAAGGATTGGTGAAGCGGGCAACCTGGATCTGGCCCAGTTCGGCCGGCTCGGCTTCTCCCGGCAACGTCGCGGAGACGATACCGTCAGGTGAAACTGCGATCGCAGTAGCGCCCTCGGGCACCGTAATGGCTGGCTGGACCGCATACCCCTGCTGGGTCACCAGCTGCCCTTCGGCGGAAAGCGTGAAATTCCCGGCTCGGGTATAGCTGATGCGGCCGCCGGGCATTTCGATCTGGAAATAACCATCGCCATCGAGAGCAAGGTCGAAAGCATTGCCTGTCGTATTAAGGGCACCCTGCGTCATGATCTGGCTGGTGGACTGGACCGCCACGCCGGTACCGAGGTTGAGTCCGGTTGCATAAGCCGTTTCGCCCGACGAACGCTGGCCGGCAACGCGGGCATCCTGATAGGCGAGGGTAGCAAAGTTGGCACGGTCGCGCTTAAAGCCGGTGGTCCCGACGTTGGCGAGGTTGTTCGAAATGACGCGCATGCGCGCATCCTGAGCCTCGAGCCCGGTGCGGGCGACCTGCAGAGCTGAAGTGGGCATGATTGACTATCCTCTTGTCTGGTTAGCCGAGGCGCATGAGCTGCGCGCCGCTTTCGTCGATTTCACGTGCCGTCGCGATGACCTTGCTGCGCATGGCGAAAAGCCGTTGCGCATCGATCATTTCCACCAGCACTTCGGTGGTTTTAACGTTGGATTGTTCGAGCGCCCCGACCTGAACGGTCGCCGCTTCGTCGGTCGGCAGTATTCCGCCGCCTTCGACACGAAAAAGCCCGTCGAGCCCCTTGCTGATCGGCGAGCCTTGCCACGCTGCCAGCTTGATCCGGCCGACTTCGGCCGGCGGCTGATCGGGCGTTGCCGGATCCGCGATGGTTACCGTACCATCCGGTGCAATGCCCGGAATTCCGACCGGCGGAATGGTGATCGGCCCGTTATCGCCAAGCACCGGACGGCCTTCGCCATTGACCAGTAGGCCGGTGGCCGAAATCGACATGTCACCGCGGCGGGTGTAGGCTTCGGTGCCATCCTCAGCCTGCACTGCCATGAGGGCATCGGTCGCCATCGCAATATCGAGATCGCGGCCAGTTTCGATGATTTCGCCAGCGACCATATCCGCACCGCGCACCCGTGCGACCTGCATCGCGCGGGCTTCGAGGGGCTGGCCTTCGATCGTGACGGCGCGCTGATCGAGCAGTTCCGCACGGAAACCGAGCGTATTGGCATTGGCCATGTTGCTCGCGATGACGCGCTGGCTGTCCATCGATGCCCGCATGCCCGAAAGCGCGGTGTGGATAAGGCGGTCCATGGCGATCAGGTCCGCAGGTTGATGACGGTCTGCGAGATCTGGGTGGCAGTATCGATTGCCTTGGCGTTCGCCTGGAAATTGCGCTGGGCGGTAATCAGCCCGACAAGTTCTTCCGCGATATCGACGTTCGAGCGTTCAAGAGCGCCCGACAAGAGCGAGCCATACGCTCCGGTTCCCGGCGACCCGTAGGCAGCCTGACCGGAAAGGCCTGTGCCTTCCCAGTTCGCGTCACCGACCTTTTTCAGTCCAGTGGGAGCGATAAAAGTGGCAAGTGCGACGGCACCGACTGGTTCGACCGAACCGTCAGCATAAGATGCCGACACCACGCCGACATCGTCGATCGTAACCCCGACGAATTCCGAACCGGCGGCGTTCTGTGGGGGGAGATTGGCATCGGCCAGCGTATTGCCAGTGACCTGGCCGTTGGCATCGACCGGGAACAGCTGGAGGCGGTTGCCGCTGTTGCTCACGATGTTGCCGTTTCCATTGAGCGTGAACGATCCGGCTCGCGTGTACAGCGTCGATCCTTCGGTAGCCGAACGGGTCGTGAAGAAGCCGTCGCCCGTGATCGCGAGATCGAGAGCCGAGCCGGTCTGTTCCACCGGACCAAGCGCGAAGTTCTGCGTGATCGATTTCACCGACGCGCCGATACCCTGGATCATGCGCGGATTGGTCAGCGCCGAACCAGCGACGATTTCGGAGAATTCCGTACGGCTACGTTTGAAACCATAGGTTTCCGAGTTCGAAATATTGTGCGCGATGACCCCGAGCGAGGTCTGCGCATTTTTCATGCCGTTGAGCGAAGTATAGAAGGACATGGATTATCTCCTGGATCAGGCGTCGGACGGCGACTGGTTGGACTTGATGAGCAGGTCGAGCTTGTCCGCGATCCGCTCGAGAGAGGCATTGGTTTCAGCGACACCGGCAAGCGAAGAGAACTGCGCCATCTGTGCCAGCATTTCCTTGTTATCGACCGGATCGAACGGATCCTGCTGCTGCATCTGGACTGTCAGCAGCTTGAGGAAATCCCCCTGCCCGAGCGAGTCCATGCCGCGGCCCTGAACCTGGCCGACGGAACTTGTCCCGGGCGTGGTGTTGGTGACGGAATTGATCATTTCATCCTCATCGTTTCCAGCATGAGCTGCTTGGCGGTCGACAGAGCTTCGACCATGTTGCGGTACTGACGGGACGCTTCGAGCATCTCGACCATTTCGGCGTTTTCATCGACCGGAGTTTCCCAGACATCGCCATTCTCGTCGGCCAGCGGGTGACCCGGGTCGTGGCGACGAATAGGTGCGACATCTTCGCGCACCACTCCGCCCACACGGACAGAGGACAGGCCGCTTGCGCGATCGAGTTCCTGTTCGAACACGGTACGCATCGGGCGGTACGCTTCTGCTTCGCTACCTGCGACCGAGCCGGCATTGGCAAGGTTGGAAGCAGCTGTGTTCATGCGCACGAGCTGCGCCGACATGGCACGGTGGCCCACCTCGAAGAAGGATGTCGGTCCGGCCATCGTTATTCGCCTCTGATAGCGCGGGTCACGGTTTCCACCCGACCACGCAGAAAGTTGAGGGTTGCCGAGTAGGCAACGGCGTTTTCAGCAAACGCGGCCTGTTCGGTGGCCATTTCGACCGTGTTACCGTCGAGCGTTGCCATGGTCGGGACGCGATACTGGATCGAGCGACCCGTCGCCTGCTCAGCTTCGGCACCGCCGAGGCGCGCCTGAAGCGCAGAAGCGAAATCGACGTCGCGCGCTTTGTAGCCGGGCGTCGCTGCGTTCGCGATATTCGAGCCGAGCACACCCATGCGCTGCGACCGGATTTCCAGCGCCGCTCCATGAATGCCAAACAGTCCTTCGCTCATACGAGCCTCCGCAAAAGATTACGGACGGTGTTCAGCAAGGGGCGTGCCAAAATCCAAAATTGAGGCAACACAGGGCCATATCGGCAGATTGCGGCAAGCTTTTGCCGGGGAGCGGCAAAGTTCGTCCTCCCCGTAAATCTGCGCGAAATAAGGCCGTTCTTGTCTGCAAGGAGTAGCTACCCCATGCTGGAAACCTGGCTCGACCCGGCCTCTATCGCCATAGTTCTCGTCGGCACGATCATTGCGACCCTGCTTCGGTGCGGGGTGGCAGATAGCCGTGTAGCTATCGGCGCTCTGCGCGGACTGTTCGAAACGCCGTTCAACGCAACTCAGGCCAAGGCAGCGCTCTCCGTCCAGATACGCGAAATTGCCGACGATGGCTTTCTGCGCGCCGAGCCGCAGCATTTCGGAGACAACGAATTCGACAGCCTGTCGGATCTTATAATCAGCCAGCGATCGATCCAGTCGCTGCATGGCGAACATCACAAATTCAAGGAAATACGGGTGGCCACCGCTCAGACTGCAATACGCGTCTTCGACAACGCGGCGGAACTGGCCCCTATTCTTGGACTCGCCGGCACATTGATCGCTTTAGGCCATGCACAGGGATTCGCGTCAGAACAGACCGGTATCGTCGGCGCAATTTCAATGGCCGTAGTGACCACGCTGTATGGGCTGATAGCGGCCAATTTCCTTTTCTCGCCACTGGGCAACGCCATTGCACGCAAATCGCGACGTGAAGAACTGGACCGCGACGAAGTTCTGGAGTGGCTGGAACACGGCATTCGTAAAAGCGGGGTGGCAGTGACTTTCGCCGAGCATGCCAAGGCATTGGCATGATTGCGCGCGCCGCATCCGGTTGGCAAACCGTCATAGCAGACCTCGCGCTAATCCTCTTTCTGATTACCGCGCAGGCCGTTGGCAAGAAACCCGCAACGCAAAGCCAGGCGAAGGAAGAAAGGCAGCCTCCTGCATCCTCGTCTGCATTGGCAGTGCATCGGCCGGAACAGGGCGAGTCCGTTCGAGAATGGCTCATCGCTTCGACCACGGACCAGAGGCAGATGGCGACGATCTCTGTGGGATATACTCAGGAAAAACGGGCCGAAGCCTTGTCCGAGGCGGAACGGCTGCTGGCCGAGGCCGACAGCGCGGGCGTTCCTGCACGTTTGATAGCCACGCCGAACGCGACAGACGATGTCGTGATTACAGTCGATTATCTCCGACAACAATGAAGGAATGGCACGAACCTTGCTCCGCCCAAGGGTGATACGGCCCGATAACCGTGCGGCCCCGTGAACCGGAGTGAGTAACAACCATGCGTAAACCCTTCTTCGCAGCCGCCCTGACCGCGCTTTTGGCGACAAGCGCAGCAGCAGCATCGCCGATGGACCTGACGATCATCGATCGTGCCGTCGCGGACTTTACCGGCGCCGAAGTCGGTCAACCGGGCGGTGCCAAATTGCCAGTGGACCGGCGCCTCAGGCTGGCGAACTGCGACTCCCCCCTTGATATGCAGTGGTTCGGACGCGATCAGCGATCTGTTCAGGTCGTGTGTCCGGGTGCGGGATGGCGTATCTATGTTGCCGTGGATGCGGGCTTTTCCAATGCCAACCGGATGCCGCAGCAATTTGGCGAAGCGATCATCAAACGCGGTGAAAACGTGAGCATTCTGGTCCGCGGAAAGGGCTTTACGCTGACTCGCCAGGGTGCCGCCGTTGAGGACGGTGCAGAAGGCCAGTGGATCAAGGTCCGCGCTTCCGACCAGCGGACGGAAACGCTGCGCGCCCTCGTCCTTCGCCCAGGCCAGGTCGGCATTGATTTGCCGTAATCGGCAAAATTCATTGCCGGGGAGTTAAACCATCGCATCAAGAGCCGTTCTGTTGGGTAACCAGCTTATGGAGCGAAACGATGCGTATTGTCGGATTGCCGGAATTCTCAGGAGCGTTGGTGCGGCCAAGCAAGGCCGTGGAGCCAACCGCGAAGGTCTCCGCCGTGCAGAAAACGGCTGGCTCTTCGCGCGAAGCAGAAGCAGCCGTTGCCACATCGCGCCTCTCCACAAGTGGTGAAGCTCCGATCGATAGCGATCGCGTTTCAGAGATCCGCAAGGCACTCGAAACTGGCACCTACCCACTGATCCCCACCAAGATCGCCGACGCAATCATCGCCGCGGGCATGTACGGAAAGATTGGGAAATGACCGCCAAACAGGAAACGCTCGCAACCCTGCAACAGATGCTCGCACTTTTGCAGGGTGAGCGGCAGGCTCTTGCCGCTCTCGACCTCGATCGCATTGTTACATGCACAAGCGGCAAGATGGACCTGTGCGTAAAATTGGAAGCCGTCGAGAAGGCCAGCCTGGACGAAGAATGCCTCGGCGTACTCGACGCGGTTCGGCGCCTGAACGAGATCAATCGGCGCTTGCGTAACCTCATTGCCAGCAATGTGCAGAACCGTCTGGGCGCGTTGACCGGCAACAATGCTCCCTATGCAGCCTTACCGCGCAAGGGCACGAGCATGGCGCTCGCCTGATAGGGCATTAGCCAGACGCAGGACTTTTTGGCACGCATCTTGCTGAACTTCCGGGGAACCAGTTCCCGGAGGAAGCGTGCCTACCATTAATCCAGTCCAGACCGCCGAAGTGCAGGGCGCTATCGCCCGCGCTGCGACGCGTACGGGGGTCGATTTCGATTACCTCCTGGCGCAGGCGAGGCTTGAATCTGGGCTGGACCCTAGCGCCAAGGCACAGACTTCGAGTGCGACCGGTCTGTACCAGTTCATCGATTCAACCTGGCTGCGGACGCTTGACCGGCACGGTGCCAAACACGGAATGGACTGGGCGGATGCGGCCATCGGGCCGGGCGGACGTGTGACCGATGCGGCAACTCGCAATCATCTCCTCTCGCTTCGCTACGATGCCGACACTTCCTCGCTCATGGCGGCCGAGCTCACGCGCGAAAATGCAGAAGGTTTACGCACCACGCTGGGGCGCGAACCTCAACCGGCCGAACTCTATCTTGCTCACTTTCTGGGCCTTGGCGGCGCGCAACAGTTCCTCGGTGCCCTAGGAAGCAACCCTTCTCAATCGGCGGTTGCTCTGCTGCCACAGGCTGCGCACGCCAATAAATCGATCTTCTTTTCCGGCGGTACGCCCCGCTCGGTAGGAGAGGTCATGGCGGTCATGCAGGAAAAGGTTGCCGGCGCCTATGGCGATACATCCATTCCCCGCAACGGAGAGCCGGCCGGTTACGATTTTGCACGGTTTGCCGCCCAGTCACCGATGCGCCAGCCTGGTGCATCGCGAAGCGGTTTTGCCGTCCCCTCCCTTCCCGACGGCGGGCGGCGAGCATCGATGGCGGATACCCTCCGCGCGACATTCGGTGATGTAAGTTCGGGAGGCGGACGGGCTACCGAGCAGGTAGCAGCCGCATATAGCAAATTCAGGGCATTCGGCCTGTGAGCGCGCGTCAGTTCCTTAATCCCGGCCTGGCTCTGCCCGTCGGGATCCTCACGATCATTCTGCTGATGGTCATGCCGATCCCGGCGATGCTCCTCGACGTGTTCTTCGTCATGAACATCGCGCTCTCGGTTTCGGTCCTCATGGCGGCGATGAACGCGCAAAAGCCGCTCGATTTCTCGTCTTTCCCTTCGGTCCTGCTGTTTGCCACGCTTCTACGGCTGGCACTCAACGTGGCGTCTACCCGTATCGTGCTGCTGAATGGCCACGAAGGTGGCGCAGCAGCGGGCAAGGTAATCGAAGCGTTTGGGGCGTTCCTTATCGGCGGCAACTTCGCCGTCGGCATCTTCGTGTTCCTGATCCTGATGATCATCAACCTGATGGTCGTCACCAAGGGCGCGGGCCGCGTATCGGAAGTTTCGGCACGCTTCACCCTCGATGCGCTACCCGGCAAACAGATGGCGATCGACGCCGATCTGGCTGCAGGTCTGCTCACCGCCGACGAAGCCAAGGCTCGCCGCCGCGAAATCGCCACCGAAGCCGATTTCTACGGGTCAATGGACGGTGCCAGCAAATTCGTGAAGGGCGATGCGGTTGCCGCATTGCTGATCCTGCTGATCAACGTCATCGCCGGTCTCGTGCTGGGTATTTCGACGCATGGGCTCTCGGCTGGTGAAGCGGCCGAGTTCTATGTCACGCTGGCCGTTGGCGACGCTCTGGTAGCTTCGGTGCCCGCGCTCCTGCTTTCCATTGCCGCGGCGGTTATCGTCACGCGCGTTTCAGATGCTCGCGATTTGACCGGACAGATCGGCGGCCAGTTGGCTGACCCAAGAATATGGCTACCGGTTGCCTGCATTCTGCTCGCAATCGGCTGTATTCCGGCCATGCCGCAATCGATCATACTGCCACTTTCTGCTGGCACGTTCGGCTTATGGCATACTCTGCGCAAGCGCCAGCATGCCGCACAGAACATTCCGGAACCGGTCGCCACGCCCGATCCGGGACATATCGGGATCGAGGACGTGACCGACCAGACGCTGGTCACCATCCAGCTGGGTTACGGGCTTATCAGCATGACGGATCAGAAGCGCGGCGCCACACTGGTCGCGCGGCTCACAGGCCTGCGCAAGCAGATGTGCCAGAATTTCGGCTTCATCGTTCCCCAGTTCCGGATCGAGGACAGCTTCGAGGTCGAGCCCGACAGCTATCGCATCACTCTGGGCGGCGCGACCATCGGCGGTGGCAAGATCAAGCCCGGCCACATGCTGGCCATCGACACGGGAGAAGTCATGCATTCGCAGGCCGTTTCGGGTGAATCCACAATCGATCCGAGTTTCGGTTGCCCTGCCCTGTGGATCGACCCTGGTGCGCGGGACCTGGCTGTTGCCGAAGGATACCTCGCGGTCGATCCGGAAAGCGTGATCGCCACGCAGATCCACCAATTGCTTGCCGCACGCGCGCAGGATCTTCTCGGGCCGGACCAGGTACGCGACCTTATCGATCATCTGCGTGCGCGGCATGGACAACTGATCGAGACCATTACGCCGCAGCCACTGTCGCTCGCCGCCGTGACGCGCCTGCTGAAAGCGCTGCTGGCAGACGGCATCTCGCTGCGTCACGGCCTGCGTGTTTTCTCCAGCATCTCGCTCGCCGCCCAGCAAACAGCCGATCATGATCGCTTGATCGATATCGTTCGCGCAGATCTGGGCGCCATGATCGTAGCCGAAATCTGCCCTCCCGACGCAAAGCTGCCGGTGCTCACGCTGGCGGCAGCGCTTGAGGATATGGTGGTAAGCGGACTGCAGGATCCGGCATCGGGCGAAATCGTGATCGAACCGGATCTTGCCCGGTCGATCGGCGAACGGATTGCGGCGATCCTTTCGCAACGCGATCCTGCGGCTACGCGTCCCGCACTGATCGTCCAACCTCGTGCGCGCCGTGCGCTTTCGGCCCTACTACGGCTGCGCGCGCCGCAATGCATCGTTCTATCTATCAACGAACTCCCCGCCGCGCAGCCGATCGAAGTGATCGCCGTGATTGGCGATGAAGCACCGGCCCAACCTGCACAACTTGGCCATGAAATGGAGGCCCTCGCAGCATGAAATACGACCACGCCAATTTCAATGCGCAGCGCGCCTATGCGAGCGAGATAAACGAACGGATCGAGAAATTCCTGCCGATGGTTCACAGACTGGCATGGTTCTACGAAGGCAGCTGCGGCGGGTCGCTGGACGTGGACGACCTGCTGCAGGCCGGGATGATCGCGCTGACCGAATGCGCGCAGCGACACGAACGGCCGAGCGAGGACGGATTTGCGGCCTACGCTAAAATGCGGGTTCGCGGCGCCATGATCGATCTCCTGCGGTCGCAATCCCATCACGTGCGCGGCGCGGCGGCCACCAGGCGCAAAATGGACGGCACCGCCGACGATTTGCGGCGTACGCTTGGCCGCGATCCGAGCGCCGATGAAATGGCTCATGCCATGGGAATTTCACTCGAGGAGTACCACAAGGCCCGAAACCAGATTGCCACTCGCGTAGTCGATCTGGAGAGCAGTTATTCCGATAGCAATCCTGCCTTCACCAGTGAAGAACCCACCGCCGAAGCGGTGCTGTTGGAAGCTGCCGACAAGGCCGCTTTGGCCCACGCGATTGCGGCTCTTCCCGAGCGTCTGCAATTGGTTATTCAATTGCACTTCCTCGAAGAACTCAATCTGACCGAGATCGCAGCAATCCTCGATGTGAGTGTTCCGCGGGTCCATCAACTCAAGGCAAATGCGCTTGAAAAACTGCGCATCGGTTTGACGGCGCGCGAATCCATTTAGAAGCTTTATTTCCGTGCCATAAGTAGACACCGGCTCCAAAGCTTGGGGAACTTAAGTGCATTGACGTATGTTGGCGCACTCAATTTGATCTATTGAAATTTTCAATGATCCCCCAGACAAAGTGGAGCTATGGGCGAATGTCGCCGTGGGAAATTAGTGTTCAGCAATTTGTCGATGATTGCGTTGAAGGCCGTTTGCATGATCCCCATGCTGCGCTTAAAGCTTTCGCTGAATTGCGTTTAATAGCGCCGGCGAAATACGCGGCGCTATTCGATCAACCCGTCACTGAAGAACGTCTGGCAGAACTGTGCAATGCGCGCGCGTTTGTTTGCGCGGCGATGGAACTCGTGGGACCATATTGCGGAATTCTTGTTACCCGTGCGGCCAGTGGCCCATCTTCGGCGCTGGTTTCTTTTTCCGGAGAAATAGAAGAAGGCAACTTCTTCGGAGACGATCCGGCAATCGCGCTCGTCGCAGCTTGTGCGCGCGCACTTCTCCTTCTGGGAGGCGCGTCGATCGAGAATATCCGGCCTGAATGACGAGGCCGGATTAGGTCAGAGTTCGGCTTCGAGAGCGAGCCGGACCGCCGAAATCGAACATGGTACGTCGAGCTTGGCAATCATATTGCGCCGGTGAACTTCGATCGTTCTGGGGCTGACCGACAGGTGCCGTGCGATAGCCTTGTTCGACTGACCTTCGGAAACGGCACGAAGCACTTCCTGTTCACGTTGGCTCAGGGCCTGCAGCCTCTGAGCTGCGGCCTGGCGGCGGCGTCGCATACCTTCGAACTTTGCGTTCCGACGCAGCAGACGCGTGATCGATTGGGTGGGATCTGCCTCCCCGCCATCGTAATCGAAATATCCGCCCGCGCCCTGATCAAGTATTTCGAATACTCTCTCGAGCTCGGGCTTTTCGGAATAGGCCAGAACCGCAGCCAGTGCCTCCTGGACGTTCTTTTCGCTCAGACACGCCTGCAGCTGCCTTTCCTCGTCATAAACGAGAAAGCAGGGTTTACCGGCGCTCACAGAACCAACTTCCGAGACATTGTCCAGCGGAACAGCGCGCGCATATTTGCTCAACAGGCGCGCCAGAGCATTTCGCCTCTGCAGGTTTTGGTCGATGACGTAAAAGGTAAAGTCAGCGATATCCATAACAGCCCCCGATTGGTGTAGGGGTACTTTTGCTGGATTATGGTTCATACCCGATTGCCAAGCGGATAGGTGAAAATACCTATGCCCAGGTCAGTCTATCTGTGCATTGCGCCGCGAAACGCAGCAGCGATTTCGTTGAAATCGTCCTTGATGGCCGTGATGGCAGGGACATCGGTCTGCCGGATCGAATTGAGCAAGACGCCTTTGGCAGATCCGTAAAGATGCGCGAGGCTGGCTCCCAGTTCGGCCGTTCGGTCGATGCCGAGTTCCAGAGCGGTCAAAGCAGTGACACAGCGGGTAATGGCCTGGCTTCGCCCGGCTGCATCGAAGCGGCTATCCGCCATTTCGAGCCGCCCGAGGTTCTCGATGAAATCTTCGAGGCAGAAGATGACGAGATCCTCTTTCGAGCTGCCAAGAAGACGGGCATCGAAACTCGCCTGACGATAGGCTTCATTGGGTTTGGACCGGCTAAGCATCTCAATCCCGCTGAGAGTTCCATACGTCGATTTGCGACTGAAGGAAGGTAAGCGTCGAATTCGATGCGGCGATGCGGCTGTCCGCCTTTGCGAAGCGCGCGACCATGTTGGCTCGTAAGGCTTCCTGCTGGTCGGCGAGCTTTTCCAGATCACGGTTGATCTGTTGCGACTGCGATTGATAGCGCGCGACGGATCCCGCCAGTGTCCCCGGGTTGCTGGAAACGCTGTTTGACCGGGCCATCCGATCGATGGTCGAATAAACGCCATTTAGGCCAGTGGTGAACATCGCGGCCACGCCTGCGGGGTCGCGGGCCATGGCAGCAGTCAGTTTGGAACTGTCGAATGTGAAGCTACCGTCTCGCTGAATTGCAAGGCCAAGCTCGGCTAGGGTCCGTGGCGATCCTTCGGGGGCGTTGGGCATGATCACCGTGGACCCGAGCGCGGCCAGCTGGGTCCTCAGCGCTCGCGCGCCGGTATCCCGCGCAAGTTCGCCCGTCTTCGGATCGGTGGCGCTGCGAAGTTCACCGGAAATTTCGTTGAGAGCACCGGTGATGTCTTGCATCACAGACGACAGCGCGCTGGAGGGGTTGTTGAAGTTGATGACCGCTGGCGCACCAACATTGGTACCTGTCAGCGCCAGCGACAAACCGGGCGCAATACCGTCTATCTTATTGGACGAGCTCGTGCGCGCGATCCCATCGAGTGTGAACTCGGCATCGGCCGAAGTCTTTACCAATCGTGCAGGATCGCTCCCAGGCTGCCATGCCATTGCCGATAAGCCGGGGCTGGCAGCATCCTCCGTCGCTTCGATGACGAAACCGTTCTTCGCCCCGTCAGCACCCTTTATGACAAGTTGCGCACCCGTAGCTGTCTGGGCGACATAGGCGCTGAGACCGGCATTCTTGCCGTTTATGGATTGCGCGACATCGGCCAAAGTCGCACCGGCAGCGATGTCCAGCGTAAGCGGAGCTTTGCCGGCATTCTCGGCGAACGAGGCGGAGTTCGTTTCGCCGAAACGGATCGTCAGCGTACCGGCACCGACAGTATCCTGCGCGCTCGCGTACGAGCCTCCGGTCAGAACCTGCCCACTGGCAAGTTTCGTGACTTCAAGCGAATAGCTACCCTTCCCGATCGAGCCCAGCGGGCTCGACACTGCTGCAACGGCGGGGTTCGAGATGGTCGGCAAAGGTGCAAGGTCGCCAGTGCGCAAACGCTCTCCCAATGCCGTAGCGAAGGTCGAGAAACTGCTGCGGATGGAACCGGCGAGCGAGATGCGCCGTTCGAGCGTCTCGGACTGGGTTGTCAGCCGCTGGTTGCGACCTGCGAACTGCGCTTCAGCCAGCTGCACCGCCAGGCCGGTCATGTCGACGCCGCTGCCGATCCCGAGAGAGGAGGCGATAGAGGAAGCTGAGATACTCATCGCTATGATAACGACGCTTCGGCTTGCGGATTAACCGTCAAACGACCATCCGCGTCAAAACACAAGGCTGCAGGCACGTCGACGGCAGGCAGCGGCGGCGTTTCGCCGCGTTTCAAAGAGAACACATATGCAAGGACCGATGCGACCGCGCCGTACAGATCTTCGCAAATGATCTGCCGTTCGCGGGTCGTATAATAGACCGAACGCGCAAGCTGCGGGATCTCGAGTGTCGGGAGATCAAGCTCGCGAGCCAGTTCTTTCATCGCCATCGCCTTGTCGCCGCGCCCCTTGGCCAGAACGATCGGTGCGGATGCCTTTAGCGGATCGTATGTCATGGCAACGGCGAAATGGGTCGGATTGGTGATGACGAACTGCGCTTCTCGCATCGCGCCAGCTACGGAGCCGGTCGCGATGTCACGCTGACGCTGGCGCCGGGCGGCCTTCATTTCGGGCGAGCCTTCGGATTCCTTGTTTTCGTCCCGCATTTCCTGATGGCTCATCTTGAGGCGCTTTTGCTGGCGCATCCACTGGATCGGAAGATCGACGAACGCGATTACCACGAGCCCGGCAGCCAGCGCGAAGATCAGCGAGATGATGGCATGCCAGGCCGCGGACAATTGCGCGGATAAGTTGCCTCGCCCCAGACCGACGACCGTCTCCATGCTGGTCCACCACCACCAGGCGGCGATGCTCCCAAGAAGAGCGATCTTGAGCAGGCCCTTGCCCATTTCGATGAGACCTTGCGGGCCGAACATGCGTTTCAGGCCGGACAGGGGATTGATACGCTGCCCCTTCGCCTTGAGATTGTCGACCACCCAGCGTCCCCGCCCGAATGCAAGCTGGGACAGGAGAGTCACGAGAATGACCGGCACGGCTAGTGTGAGAATAGCGGGGAGAGCAAGGAGCAGGCTCTGGCGCAGGAGCGCGTCGACGCTGAAATAATTAACATCGCGCATATCGAACATGAAGGCTTCGCGGGCGAGCTGTGAGAGGCCTTCCAGTAGCCATGGGCCAGCGATGGCCAGCCAGGCGCCGCCGAGCAGCATGACGGCGGCGGTGCCGGCGTCCTTGGAACGGAGCACGTCCCCCTTCTTGGCGGCGTCGACGAGCCGCTTTTCAGTAGGCGCGTAAGTTTTTTCGCCGGCGGTCTCCTCGCTCATCGCGCAATCACGCTTTCGGTCTGGTCCAGCGCGTCGCCGACAAGGCCGGTGAACTGGTCGTAGATGAGCGGGGCGGAAATGATCAGAGCGGCCATTCCGGCAAGGACACCTGCGGGCAATCCCAACGCGAAGAGGTTGAGCGAGGGGGCCGAACGGCTGAGGATACCGGTGAGCACCTGCACCAGCAGCAGGATGAGCGTTACCGGCAGCGCAATCCGCAAGGCGGTTTCGAACATGAAACTGGCGAAACCGGCGATGGCGCCGAACCGTTCGGCGCCGAGCCAGGTCTGTCCGGGTGGGAACGCATTGTAGCTTTCCGTCACCAGCGCGATCCAGTGAAGATGCGCGCCGGTCGCGAGGAAGATCAGCGTCAGGACGATCATGAAATACTGACCGAAGGACGTGGTCGTCCCCCCACCCATCGCATCCTGTGACACCGCCATGCTCATCCCCATTCCGCCACCGATCAGTTCGGCGGCAACGGTCGGCGCGGCGAAGGCGAGCTGCAACACGAAGCCCAGAGCCAGGCCGACGATGACCTCGCCGGCGATGGTGAGAACGCCGTCGAGCGAGAGCAGTGCCGGCGGCGTGGCGATGGCGGGCATCCATATCGACACGAATATGGCAAGCGCGCCGGTGATCGATATGCGCACCGCCATGGGTACCGATGTCGCCCCGAAGAACGGGGCTGCAAGCAGGGCCGCACCGAGCCGGGTCATCAGAAAGACGACCCGCCACATGTCCTGCTCCAGCGCACCAATGCCGAGATCGAGCCCGTTCACCGCGTCAGTCTCAGTCGCCGATCCGCGCGATTTCGGTGAAGATGTCCTGCGTGAAATCGGCCACGACCGACATCATCGACGCCCCCAGAATAACGAGCACGAAGGCCACCGCGCCGAGTTTCGGCACGAAGGTCAGCGTCTGTTCGTTGACCGAGGTCGCGGCCTGCACGAGGCCGATGACGAGACCGATGGCGAGACTGGCGATCAGGATCGGCGCCGCAACGAGGGCGGCGATCCACAGCATCCGGTCGGCCATGGAAAGAAGGATGGCGCTTTCGTCCATGATATTATCCGAAACTTGAGGCGAGCGAACCCATCAGCAGTGCCCACCCGTCGACGAGGACGAACAGCAGCAGCTTGAAGGGTAGCGAAACGATCATCGGGCTCATCATCATCATACCGAGGCTCATCAGCACGCTTGAGACGACGAGGTCGATGACGAGAAACGGCAGGAACAGCATGAACCCGATCTGGAATGCGGTCTTGAGTTCGCTGGTCACGAAGGCGGGCAGCAGGATCGAGAAGGGTACGTCCTGCGGGCTGGCGAACTGACCGGCATCGGCGATATCGGCAAACATCTGAAGATCGTATTCGCGCGTCTGGCGGATCATGAAGGCGTGAAACTGGTCGCCTGCCCGCTCGATCGCGACCTCTGCGCCGATTTCACCCGCCGAATAGGGGGCGATGGCGTTCTGGTTCACGTTTTCCAGAGTCGGCGCCATGATGAACATGGACAGGAACAGGCTGATACCGATCAGCACCTGGTTGGGCGGCGACTGCTGCAGACCGAGTGCCTGACGCAGGATCGCCAGCACCACGATGATGCGCGTGAAACTCGTCATCATCAGAAGAAGCGCTGGCAGGATCGTCAACAGGCCCATCACCAGCAGCAGCTGGAGCGACAGGCTCAGCGGTTCGCCGCCAGCACCTGCCATCTGGCCGAAGGCGCGGTCGAGTGCGCCCGAAACCGCGGTGTCCGAGGCCTGCGCATGCACCAACGCCGGATAGGCGAGAGCAGTCAGAAAGGCTGTCAGCCTGGCGAAACGGGCGATCACTGAACGGTTTCCTCTGCCTGCGGACGCGCCGGCGCTTCGGCCAGGCGGGTGAGGCCGTTGCGCGACGTTGACACGAGGATCTCGCGACCATGAAATTCGATCACGGCCAGACGCAGGGTGGGCGAAAGCATGGTGGTTTCCACGATGCGAACCGCCTTGCTGCCGCCAGCGGGGGCACCGAACTGGCCCTGCATCTTCTTGGCGAGCTTGAGGCTGCCCCAGATCATTGCGCCAATCAGCGGCAGCAGGATCAGGAGCTTGAGGACGTACCAGAACATCAGGCGTGCTCGCCTGCACCGGTCGGCGTGACCGTCAGCGGCGGAGTGCGGCGGTCGATCGCGGGTTCGCTGGAGCTGGCGCCGACGATTTCGAGAACGCGGATGGCGAAGCGACTGCCCTGCGCGACGACTTCGCCGCGCGCAATCAGCTTGCCATTGACGAACATGTCGAGCGGTTCGTCGGTCAGGCGGTCGAGTTCGATGACGCTGGATTCGCCCAGAGCCAGCACGTCGCGCAGGCGCATGGATTTGCGGCCGAGTTCAACGGTGAGGCGGACGTCGATGTCCTGAATGAGGCCGAAGCCGTCTGCGTGCGAAACCATGGGTTCTACTCCGAGAGGAATGTTTGGGTAAGTTCGAGGGCGACACGGTCGTCGAGTTCGCCGACACAGCCATGCGCGATGGTGAGATTTCCGGTCATCAGCGGGACGTTGCGGTTGACCGCGACCGGGATGACCGAGCCGGGTTCAAGGCTGGCGAGCCGCGCGATCGACATCGGAACGTCGACCAGTACGGCGCGCAGCGGAAGATCGACTTCGGCAATGGCCGACCCGTTGAGACCGCGTGCACCGATCGTCCGGCCGGTAGCCGGCGAGACGGCGCGCGTGCCGACGATTTCGGCGATCGTCGAGTTGCACGCCGCAAGCCGGACCTTCCACGGTCGCGCGCTTTTGGCAGACGTGATGGTGAGCGTTACCGTCCAGACGCGATCACCCGATGCATAAGGTGCAACCTGTTCGACTTCTTCGCCATTCGCGCTTGCCGCGATGCCGCGCCGATCGCTGGCTGCCTGAATGACTTCGGCCATGCGGTCTTCGAACTGCTGTGCGAAACGGTTGGCAGAGGCGGGCAGGACGGTGCATTTTTCGTCCACTTCGCCCGTGCCGCCGAGGATCCGTTCGAACTGGCCAACCAGTTCGCCGATCCGGACCGAAATCAGGATTCCGCGGCTTTCCTGCCCGATCGAATAGAAGCTGTGGCGATGAGCCGCCCCGACCTTTGCAAACCATTCGCCAACAGGCAGCAGTTCGGCGTCCGCAATGTCCACGGCAAGCCCGCGATCATCGCACAGTTGGGACAGCTGATGCTGCGACTGCTGAGCGATGCCGCGCGCAAACCGGGCGAACTCGATATCGAGTTCGGGCGGAGTTGCCGCGCGGCTGAGCAGCTCGTCGCAGTGACATGCTGCTCGGGCCACAGCCTCGGGGATACCGGTCGTGATCATTGGACGATGAAGGATCGGAAATAGACGCTGTCGACGCCGCCGAAGCCTTCGCGTTCTTCAAGCGTTTCGTTGATCGCCTTGGTCAGACGCTTCTGCAGTTCTTCCTTGCCGCGGATGCTGGCGAGATCTTCTTCGCTGGTTGCTGCAAGCTCGGCCAGAATGCGCGACCGCAGAGCGGTTTCATGCTCGTTCAGCCACATCATCACGCGCCCATCGTAATGGGTCGATGCAGCGAGGCTGACCTGGATCAGCGCAGTTCCGTTCGCCAGGTTGGACGTGAACTCGTCGGAAAAATTGTAATAGGCCGTGCGGTATTTACCCCCGCCGCCGCCGTGAATGGCGGGCGCCGCTTCCTTCTCGCCGCCTTCTGCGACGAAGGGATAGGGATCTTCTTCTCCCTTGAGCACCAGCTTGGGATTGCGATCTTCTTCCTTCGCCCCGTGCGCACCGAGCATGCCGCTGGCGAATGCGGCATAAGTGCCGCCGCCGCCTGCACCCAGCAGAACGAGCGAGAAAAGCACCAGCTTGAGCTTACCGCCCTTTTTCTTTTTCACGGTTTCTTCAGAAGTTTTATCGTTCGACATGGGGTAATCCTGTTGAATGGAATGCTGACAGATCAGGCGTAGAGAGCGTCGTCGCCGGAGTTTCTGGCAGGCGTCTGGGTGCCCGGCCGGGCACGTTCATCGTGGCGGCCACGCTGGTCGAATTGCTGCGAACGGCCATTGTCCCCCGCATTGCCCTGACCGGATGCCGCGCTGGAATTGCCGTTGCCGCCATGACGGTCCGCAGCGGCGTGATTGTTCTGGTTCTGCGCGGATTGGGAATGACCGCCCATATCCTGCTGGCGGGGCATTCCGCGATCGCTGGCCATCGCCGCCGCCAGCGCGCGCTGGCTTTCCTGATTTTCGGCTGCGATCTCGACGTTCATCTTGCCGCCGGACTGATCGAAGGTCACGGTCAGAGCGCCGAATTCCTTGTGGGCCACGGCGATGGCTGCCGGTTTGGACAGATCCATCTGGCGGGCTGCGGTGAGATGTTCGACGACGCGTTCGACCTGAGCGAACTGATCGGTGGTCACCGTACGCGGCGTGACAGTGCCGGCCCGGGCGGCAACCATCGTATCTTCGAAACGGGCCGAGACGAGCTGCGGCGATACCTTGGCGAGATCGGCCGTGCTGGTCTGGCTGGCGGGAGCCTGCCTGTCGCTGGCGGGACGGTCACCATCCTGCTTGCTGTCGCCGCTGGCGGGATCGAGGGCAGGCTGGACGGCTGGCTGGCTGGTCGTGGCAGAAGCCGTTGCGGCTTTCGCATCGACTGGAGTGGCCTGTGCCGTGCCAGCCGCGACTGCCTGGGAAAGGCGGTCGTTCGTGGCAGGAACAGGCGAAGCGGACTGCGCCTTGCCCTCGGGCGCGGTGACGAACAGATCGGCCGCCTTGGCATCTACAGGCTTGTCGGCCGCAGCGATACGCACGACGAAGGATGTTGGCTCGGAACTTTCGGAAGGCGATGCCTCGGCACCGGTAGCGACGAGTTCGGCAGCGATGGCCAGAGGGGCAATGCCCGAAGCGTTATTGATCGGTTTGCCTGCCGCGAGCGACGCGTCGGACGAGCCTGCGACAACCGGCGCCTGGGCTGCCGGAGGCACAAGAGACATGAGGGGCGAAGCCACCAGGGCAAGTTCGACATCGGCATCGGCAACCGGATCGACCGGCAAAAGCGGCAAGATATTGCCGGTCGGCAATTCACCGTCCTGCCGCTCTTCGGTGCCGCTCTCTGCCGTACCGAGTCCGGCCGGCAGGACCGGCAAGACCGATGCGAGCTGGTTCAGCAGGTCGGCGAAGCCGTCTACGCCCTGCGAAGCACCGTTTTTACGCCCACTTTCGCCATCCAGACCGGCGGCGACGGATTGGGTGTCGGGCGTTTTCGAATGGGCAAACGAGATGTTCATGGCAAGTCCGTGTTAGGTTCACGGACAGTCTATCAAGAAGCGTGCCAAACTCTCGCTCTGCTACCCCTTTTCCAGGCTGGCAACGATCTGGCGCACCAGATCCCGCCTGCTTTCCTTAGCCTTGCGCAGACGCATGTCGGACTGGGCGAGCACTTCGCGCTTGGCCTGCGACTGAAGTTCAGCTTCTTCCGCCTGTTTTTCGCTCAGTTCGGTAAGGCGCTGCAACTGGTCGCCCATGGCCTTGCCGCTGCGCAGATCGGCGCCGACGATGTCACCTTCGCGCTGGGCATAGTGCGCGGCGAGACTGCGGGTGCGTTCTGCCACGCCGAACAGGCGCGCGCGGGTGGCCTCCGCTTCGCTGGCGGCCGCGACAGACTGCATGCGCTCCACCGACCGGATACGCTGGATGAGCTCGGCGCGCCTCAGCTTGCGGCGTTCAGGCGTCACGGCTGACGAGCTGCGTCAATTGTTCGGATGCGGCGGCGATATCCACGCATTCGCCATGGCCCTGAGACAGGAACCGGCTCATGTGCGGATGAAGGGCGATGGCTTCGTCGAGCAGTGGATCGGACCCTTGCCGATATGCCCCCATCATCACGAGATCGCGATTGGCCTCATACGTCGCACTCAGCGCGCGGAAGCGCCGCGCATTCACGGCATGTTCGGGCGGAACGATATCGTTCATCACGCGGCTGAGCGAGGCGCCGACGTCGACTGCCGGATACTGGCCGCGCTGGGCGATTTCCCGCGAAAGCACGATGTGACCATCGAGGATCGCCCGGGCGGTATCGACGACCGGATCGTTCTGGTCGTCGCCATCGGCGAGCACGGTGTAAATGCCGGTGATGGCCCCGCCGGATTCTTCCGAATTGCCGGCGCGTTCGATGAGTTTGGTAATGGCGGACAGGGCCGAGGGCGGATACCCGCGCGCTGCGCCGGGTTCGCCCAGCAGGATACCGATCTCGCGCGCCGCATGAGCAACGCGGGTCAGACTGTCGAGGATCAGGAGAACGCGTTTGCCTTGCGAGCGAAGATGTTCGGCGATGGATGTCGCGAGCATGGCGCCGCGCAGTCGCAAATTGGCCGCGTGATCCGCCGGAACCGCGACGATGGCAGTCTTCGCCGCGCGTTCGCCCGCCATGTGCCGGGTCACGAAATCGGAGACTTCGCGCGCCCGTTCGCCGATCAGCCCCACGACGACGGCGTCGGCCTGCGCATTGTCGACGATCATGTCCATCAGCACCGATTTGCCGACGCCGGATCCGGCCATGATACCGATGCGCTGGCCCACGCCGAAGGTGGTCAGCGCGTTCAGTGAGCGGATGCCGCTGTCGAACACCTGGGTCACCCGCGACCGGTCGAGCGCGCCGACGCGGTAACCGCCCGCCGGCCAGCTGGTGGTGGCCATGACCGGGCCGCCGCCATCGATCGGTTCGCCCGATCCATCGACCGCACGGCCGAGAAATTCCTGCCCGACGCTGAGCATGCCCGGTCGCCCTTCGGGACGAACGATCGCACCGGGACGCAGCAGAACCGTATCGCCGAGCATCATCATCATGGTGTGCCCGTTGCGAAAGCCGATGGTTTCGGCGCGATGTTCGGACGATTCCCCCTGCGCGATCGCGCAGATCGTGCCGATGGGTACGCCAAGGCCGGAGACCTCGATCAGACCGCCATCGCAGGCGACCACCCGCCCGAACCGGCGCGGGGCCAGATCGAGCGAGGCCGAGGCGACGGCCGAGAATGTGCGATCGATCAGCGCGTGCATGAATCGAAGATTTCGGCGAGCGCGCGGCGCCATTGCTGCGGTCCGTCCTCGACCCCGCCATCGTCGGTCTCGACGCGCAATCCGCCCCGCTCGACGCTGCCGTCGGCAACCAGTTCCAGGCTCGCCGGGACACTGGCTTTGACGAGTTCGAGATCTTCGGGATGGAGATGGACGATCCGCTGGTCGTGCTTGCGCTGAAGCATGGCGGCCGCCGCTTCGACCCGCCGGGCCAGGCCTTCGCTGTCGAGGGCGAGGGGCAGTACCGCTTCCTCGCACAGCGCGTGGACGGTCACGAGCAAACGGTCGCGCAGCTGACGCTCGCTTTCCGCATCGAAGCGGGCGAAGGCGAGTTCGATGGCCGATCGCGCCGCCCGTTCGGCAGTCAGCTGGGCATCGAAATCGGCACGGGCGGACAGCTGGCCATCTTCATAGCCAGCGCGATAGGCCTTTTCGGCCACGTCTTCGGTCTCGACCGGTTCTTCGGGAACCTGCGGCTTCGCATAGCGTCCGTCGCGGGCGAAACTGCCCGGCCGGCCGAGGGCGGCGTAGGCGATCCTAGACATAGTCTTCGTCGCCTTCGCCCATGATGAGTTCGCCGTCGGCGATCAGGCGCTTGGCGATGGTGACGATGTCCTTCTGCGCGGCTTCGACCTCGGTTTTCTTGACCCGGCCACGCGCTTCGATTTCATCGCGCAAACCGTCTGCCGCACGCGAGGACATGGCGCCGAAGAACTGTTCGCGCTGTTCCTCTTCCAGGCCCTTGAGTGCGAGAATAAGCGTATCGCTTTCGATTTCGCGCAGCAGCACGCCGGTCATCTTCATATCGAGCACGAATAGGTGCTCGAACTTGAACATTTCGTTCTCGAGTTCCTTGGCGAGCTGTTTGTCGATCTTGCCGATCTTCGGCATGACGTTCTTCTCGATGCTGCGATGCGAACGGTTGATGATGTCCGCCGCGTGACGAATACCGCCCATGGTGAGCGGGATCGTGCCATGCAGCTTCTCGATCTTGGCATTGAGCGTGTGTTCGAGAATTTCGATCGCCTGGCGCGACACCGGGCCGAGACGCGCGACGCGGTGCAGCACCGGCGTATGTAGATCTTCGGGCAGCGCGGCCAGAGCGGCAGCGGCCACATCGGTATCGAGCTGCAGCAGCAAAACGGCAATCGCCTGCGGGTGTTCGTCGGCGAGGATTTCACCGATGATCTTTGGATCGAGCCACCGCAGGAGGCCAAGGGCAGGCAAGCCTTCCTCTTCCGCTTCCGGTGCCACCTGACGCATGAGATTATCGGTCTTCACTTCGCCGACGGCGCCGTTCAGCAACCGGCGGACATTGTCGACCCGGCCATGTCCGGAAATGCCGCTATGCTCGGTCGAGCGCGAAAAGCCGGCGATGGCGTCGGAGATCGCCTGCGGCTCGACTTCGCCTATGCCGCACATCGTGCCCGCAAGCTGGCGCAGTTCGTCAGGGGTCAGCTGGCTAAGAATTCGCGACGCGTCTTCTTCGGCCAGCAGCATCACCATGATCGCCGCTTTGTCCGTGCCGCCGAGCAGATGCTGTGCAGGCGCCGTCATGCCGATGCTCCCTGGCGCATATCTTCGGCGAGCAGGCGACGTAATGCCAGAACGGCATCATCGGGATTCTCGCGCGCGATGCGCTGGGCGAGTTCGATCTGCCCGTCGAGAGCTTCCCGGTCATAGGGCGTAACGACGCCCATGCCGGGGCCGCCCAGAGCGGCAACCTCGCCACCGGCGCCCTGCGGGTCGAGCGTGCCGCCATCCTTGGCATTGCTGCGCAGCGCATTGATCGCAGGCCGCACGGCCAAAAGCAGGACGAGCAGCACGGCGAGAATGGCGACGCCGTTGCGCACGGCCATGCCGAACCAGCTCGTTTCGTAGAAGGGCAGTTCATCCCCTTCGACCTTTTCGAAGGGACGCATCACCACGGTAACCTGATCGCCGCGATCCTGACGCGCGCCGACGGCTGCCGTCACGAGTTCCTTGACCTTATTGATGTCCGCGGCGCTTGCCTTGGCCAAGGCGGCCTGATCGATTGCGACGGCGACCGAGAGATATTTGATCGAACCAGGCGAGAGATTGGAGACCGAAACCTCGCGGCCCATTTCATAGACCCGGGTCGCGCTGCTTTCGCCCACGCCGCCAGCAGTCTGGGCGCCCTGTGTATCTTGTGGCGCACCTTGCCGTGCTTCCCCTTCAGCAGGAGGCGTATTCGCCAGCACACCGGGAATTCCGCCGGCAGGTGCGTTGCCGCTCTGCGACTGCTGCGTGGTTTCGCGACGTACGGTGCCATCCTTGTCGTAGCTTTCGCGCGCGGAGGTGACCTCGTTCATGTCCAGCTCAACCTGAACCTGGGAGGTAAAGGCATCGCTGCCGAACATCGGTGCAAGCAGGTGATCCACCTGCGCATTAAGCTTTGCTTCCATCTGCGCCTGCAGATCGAGCCGGCCGCTGTTCGGATCGCGAGCCTGAGTCAGCAATTTGCCGTGCTGGTCCACGACCTTGACCGCATCGATCCCAAGGCCGGGTACGGATGCAGCCACGAGATTGGTGATAGCCGTGACCTGTCCGTCGGTAAGCTGGCGACCGCGCGCCAGACGGACCATCACCGATGCGGAAGGTGCGACATCTTCGCGCACGAACACCGAACGTTCGGCCTTGGCGATATGGACGCGGACCGCTTCGACGCCGTCGATTTCCGCGATGGTCATGGTCAGTTCGCGTTCCTGCGCCGCGCGCAGACGATCACCTTCCAGCGTACGACTGGCCCCCATCGGGAGGCTTTCGATAAGGTCGGTACCGCTTTGTGGAGATGCGAGCGATCCATCGGACGCCACCAGCATCCGCGCGCGATAGACGTCGTCTTCGCCGACCGTCAGCGCACCGGTGCCATTATCGATCGTATAATCGATCCCGGCCTTGTCGAGCGTCTCTACGACGCTCGCGCGTTCGGAATCGGCAAGGGAGGAATACAAGACACGCTGCGGCGCGGGCGACAACGTCGCCCACGTCAGTGCCAGCAGACCCAGACCGGCCATTCCGCCGAACCAGGGCAGCGCCCGCTTGACGGCAGGCTGCGCGGTGAAGGCGCGAAGGCGGTCGCCAAACGAGCCACCCCCGGCTGTGAGCGGAGTCAGCATGCCGGAGCCTTGGCTCTCGGCAGGTACCAGACCGTTCATGGATTAGATTCCCATCCGCATGGTTTCCTGGTACGCGGCAAGCAGCTTGTTGCGGACCTGGAGAGTTGCTTCGAAGGCGACCCCGGCTTCCTGCCGGGCCAGCATCACCTTGGCGATATCGGTTTCCTCGCCGCGTTCATATGCGGCGGTCATGCGGCCGGATTCTGCCTGGACCGAATTGACGTTATCCAGCGCTGTGCGGAGTGAATCGCCAAAACTGGGCGCCCCGCCCGTCGCTTCGGCCGGTCCGGCAGACTTGGGCTGATGAACGTCCTGCAGGACTTTGGAGCGATCGATGATCTGCTGACGCAGCGCAATAATCTGCTCCAGCGATCCGCCACCGCCAATGCCTCCTACGGGGTTCATCGACCTGCTCCCACGGCAATACCGGCATCACGGAAGGACGCGAGGCGATAGCGCAGCGTGCGTTCGCTTATGCCCAGAGCGCGGGCGGCATTGGCGCGGTGACCGCCGACCGATTCCAGCGCTTCCATGATGGCGCGCGCTTCGGAGATCTGGACAATTTTCGACAGTTTTGCCGATGCTTCAGGTTCAGCGGCAACCGGTGCTTCGACCGGCTTTTCGACGGCGCGCGCAGTCATGTCGAAGACGATATGCTCGATACCGATTTCCGCATGGCCCTGCGACAGCAAGAGTGCCCGGCGCATGACGTTTTCGAGTTCGCGGACATTGCCTGGCCATGGATAATTGGCCAGCGCGGCAAGCGCTGCATTGCTGATCCAGGGCATGCGTTCGCCCTTGCCGACATGGCGCAGCAGCATGGCGAATGCCAGCGGAGCGATATCAGCACGACGTTCGCGAAGCGCCAGCATTTCGATGGGAAACACGTTGAGGCGATAATAAAGGTCGGCACGAAAACGGCCTTCCTGAACTTCATGCGGGAGGTCGCGGTTGGCGCAGGCAATGATGCGCACATCAACCTTGATCGGCCGGGTCGCACCGATCGGGACGACTTCGCCTTCCTGAAGGGCACGCAGCAGCTTCGCCTGAAGCGACAACGGCATTTCGGCGATTTCGTCGAGCAGCAGGGTGCCGCCGTCGGCAGCGCGGAAAAAGCCTTCGCCCGCGGCATTGGCGCCTGTGAACGAGCCCTTTTCATGGCCGAACAGCATCGCTTCCAACATGGTTTCGGGAATGGCGGCGCAGTTGACAGCGATGAAGGGCTTGGCGGCGCGCGGGCTACGGCGATGGATGAAATTCGACAGCACTTCCTTGCCCGTACCCGTGGGCCCGTTGATCAGCACCGGGATGTTCGTGCGTGCGAGACGATCCGCCAGTGCGATGATGGAAAGCGATGCGGGATCCGCAGCAACAGGACCTTCACCGGCATATGTCATTGCCACCAGAGCGGCGATGCTACTTTCGGCGATGGGATCGCTGTAGGTGATCGTACCACCGGCGCCCGACAGTTCGAACCCCGATGCGTCCCCACGCGCCAAACGGATGGTCCGTCCACCGCAGTCCGACGAACGATCGCCCTGATCGGCCAACGTCACAGGTCGATCCATGAACAAGGACGAGGCAATTCCCGCCATCCGTGCATCGATCGTCCCATGTATTTTCGAAAAATTTTGGGTTTTCGTAATCCCGTCCATCAGTGCCCCCACTTGGCAAGTCTTAGCGACGAAGGGGGATTTGCGGCCTGGACGTCCAACTTTTGGATAATTTTAGGCCTAGTGAAAACACGTATTATGGTTAACGTTCGTTAAGACCTTGAAAAATTTGACCCTTAAGCCGGTTGAATTCCTGCCGGTCTGGTTCTCGGCTGCCGCATCCTGATGGGGGGCAGTGATCGTAGACAAGAGATCGTAGACCAAAGGGAATTTAGCCATGAACGTGATCAACACCAATATCGGCGCGATGAAAGCCGCAAACTCCGCGACCCAGGCTGGCAAAGCACTTGGCACCGCAATGGAACGCCTCTCGACTGGCAAGCGCATTAACAGCGCAAAGGACGACGCTGCTGGCCTCGCTATCTCAACGTCGATGACCTCGCAGATCCGCGGCATGAACCAAGGCATCCGCAACGCGAACGATGGGATTTCAATGGCGCAGACCGCGGAAGGCGCGCTGACTGAAGTTACCAATATGTTGCAGCGGATGCGTGAACTTACAGTTCAGTCGAAGAACGGTACCTATGACACCGACGATATCACAAACATGAAAAGCGAGATGACTGCTCTCAACGAACAGATCACCAGCGTTCTCGCAAACACCGAGTTCAACGGAAAGACACTTTTTGGTAGCGGAGCTGGCGATGTGAACATCCAAGCAGGAGCAAACGCAGTTGACACCGTAACTCTGAGTTTCACCGAATTGAATGCGACGGGAGATGACATCGCAACAGCATTGGCAGTGGATATCGCCACCGCCGATGCGGGAACTGCAGGTACCGATGACTACTTGACAAAGTTCGACGATGCAATTGATCTTGTGGCCACCACACGCGCCAGCCTCGGCGCTTCGCAAAATCAGCTGGAATCAGCGGTGAACAATTTGTCCAGCAACGTGACCAACCTCTCCGACGCTCGTTCGCGCATCGAAGACACCGATTATTCGGCTGAAACGACCGCGCTCGCCAAGTCGCAGATCCTGAGCCAGGCCTCGAGCGCCATGCTCGCACAGGCCAATCAGAGCCAGCAGAACGTCCTCTCGTTGCTCCGCTAACCTCCTGAACCCAGGTAACGAGAAGCAAGGCCCGTCGCTCGCAAGAGCGGCGGGCCTTACGCTTTCCCGCCGGGGCAAAGCATGACTAAGCGTTAACGCTGATCCCGCCGGAAAGCGAAAATTCGCTCCGCCAAGTCAATAGGGAGCGAGGGAGTTAACTATGATCTCGGCAGCATACGAAACGCTTTCGCCGCATATGAACTGCATGCGTGCCGAAGCGCGGACCAATCTGTTCGTCATGGCCAAGTTGGCGGCGGGCGGCAGCGTATGCACGGTGAAGGTTCGCAACATCTCATCCGGCGGCGCCCTGGTGGAAGGCGCGGCCCTGCCCCCCCCAGGAACGCCATGCCGGCTCATCCGCGGAGATATCTCGCTCGAAGCGCAGATCGTCTGGCTGCAGGCCAGCAGGGTCGGACTGCAGTTCCACGGCCGGGCAAAAGTCGCCGATTGGCTGCCCTCCGGCCAGAACACCCAGACCGACGTAGACCGCGCCGTGGCGCAGACCAAAGCCGAACTGACCCACGCGCCGATTGCAAGATCTGCCACGCCCCTCATCTCGACCGCGCTGACCGCGGCCAATGTTGCAAAGGTCGCGGACACCCTCGAAATACTGGGCGATGAACTGGCCGACGACCCGGCGGTAGTGGCAGGTTACATGGCGAAGCTTCAGGCGTTCGATATTTCGGTCCAGACGCTGCGGAAACTGGCAGCCATGCTTGAGCGGTCAGCTGCGAGCTAATATAGCGAATTTCACATTTGCGCCGATCCTTCGCCGCGCTTATCTAAAGCGCAACTACCGGGAGGATCGAGTTCGGCGAAGCCGGACCACACGACATGTTCAGGACCAGCCCCAACCTTTCTGCAGCGGCTTTGTCGCCGTTTGCGACCGCCCCAATGGCAGGGCGCTGAACACCTTGCACGATCATCCGAAAACAAGGCAGGTCGAACAGGGCGGATTCCTGCTGTTCCTCGCGCTCGTATCGCTGGCATTGCTGGCGATCGTACTGCCCTTTCTCCAACCGATGTTGTGGGCCGCGCTTGCCGCGATCCTGTTCCAGCCGCTTTACCGCTGGTTTCTGGCAAAGCGCCCGCTGAAAACGACGCAGGCGGCGCTCGCCAGCATGCTCGTCATTCTGTTTGCAGTGGTGTTGCCGGCACTGTGGATCGGCAGCGCGGTGATCGACGAGGCAGCGGGGCTGTTCCTCGCCTTCCAGGATGGCCAGATCGATGTAGCGATGTATTTCGAGCGCGTGTTTGGAGCCTTGCCTGCCAACATTCAATCTTCGCTCGATAGCGCAGGGTTCGGCGATCTGGGCGATATACAGGAACGCGCGCAGACCTTCATCCAGGCCTCTCTGGGTATTATCGCCGCACAGGCGTTGGCGATAGGCGGTAGTGTCGTCGGCTTTGTGTTGAGCTTCGGAATTGCCCTTTACGTCGGTTTCTTCCTGTTACGCGACGGGCGCACGATCGGGGAGGCAATCCTTGCTTCGATGCCGATGGACAGGATCATTGCCGACAGATTGGCGCTGCGTTTCCTGACGATCGTTCGCGCCACCATCAAGGGGTCGGTAGTCGTCGGACTGGTGCAGGGGGCGCTTGGGGCCATTACCTTCTGGATAGTGGGCATTCCATCGGTCCTGCTGCTGGGCGTGATCATGGCGATCGCTTCGCTGCTGCCGGCCGTCGGACCGGCCATCGTCTGGGCTCCGGCAGCGATCTATCTGCTGGCGACGGGAGCAGTATGGCAGGGCGTGGTAGTTATCATCTCAGGCGTGGCGATCATCGGCATGGCCGACAACGTATTGCGTCCGATCCTGGTGGGCCGCGACACGGGTATCCCCGACTGGCTGGTGCTGGTGACTACACTTGGCGGGATCGCATCGATGGGTCTGTCGGGCATCGTCGTCGGCCCGCTGGTGTGCGGATTGTTCCTCGCCGCTTGGGGCATTTTCGCAGAGCAGCGTGAAGGCGGTAATTCGCCCGCGGCCACGAACCAGCCGGATCAGGCCGCGCGGATATCCTGAGTACCGCCAGCGCCGCCATCCTTCGCGTTTAATCCATCGAAGATCGCACCGACGATCAGCGCCAGCTTTTCCTCGCTCAGCCGTTCGTCGATCATCGCGATCATGTAGGGCTGAAGATAGCAGTTCACCATCTGGTTGATGAGCGACAAGGCGGTATCGACCTCGAGACCCTGCAAATACCCTTCCGCCTGTGCCTCCGCAATCAGCTCGCACAGATAGTGATCGGCGAGATCGATATAGCTGCGCGCATATTCGAAATATCGTTCACCCATTTCGACATAGAGATTGAAGGTCGCCGGATCGTCGCGATAATTCTGTCGCAGCAGCAGGAATCGGCGCGCGATAAATTCATACATCTTGCGCCGCGGCGGCAGACCCGAAGCCATGACTTCGTCCATGACGGCCAGTTTGGGGGCGAACCATTCGCCGGTCACCGCTTCCAGCAGATCGCCTTCTTCGGGAAATACGGCATCGAGCCTGGCGCGTGCGACACCCAGTTCGGCGGCCAGCTTGGTACGGGTTACTTCCTCGCCGCGGCGCTCCATCAGACGCATCGCCTCGCGCGCAAAGCGGCTCCGCAGCTCTTGGATGTCGTCGTCACTCACGGCAAGGCGCTCCCGTCTCGTCCTGCCAGTTCAATTAGGACGGGTGGCGCGGCGGTTAAACCCCTTCCCGCGAACGCGACGATCTTTTTCTCGGAGGGAGCGGGAAAAACGCCGACGTACGGGCCTTGTATTCGTCATAACCCGGGCGCGAGGCTTTCATGCCGCGTTCGAGGAGTGGAGCGCCGGACCATTTCGTCAGCGTGAATGTAAGGAACAGGGGGCCGACCACGGTGACAGCGGCCACCCACCACCCTGCACTGGCAGCTGCAATCCAGATGCCCCACCAGACACAGGCATCACCAAAATAATTGGGATGGCGGGTGTATCGCCAAAGCCCGCGATCCATGACCTTGCCCTTGTTCTCGGGGTCAGCCTTGAAGCGCGCGAGTTGCCAATCGCCAAGCCATTCGAACGCTATGCCGATCGCCCACAGGCCAAGTCCGAAAAGCGCGAGGCCACTGATCGGCGTCAAGCTGCTGGCTTCCAGGATCCCATATTGCGCGGGGCTCGAAACAAGAAACAGCAGGACCGACTGGCTCAGGAATATCTTTGTCAGCGCGGCTGAGGCGAAGCGGCCCTTCTCCCGATCTTTCCTGAGTATGCGCGCATAGCGTTTATCCTCGCCTTCACGCCGCCAGCGGATAAGCAGATGGATGCATAGCCGCATTCCCCAGATTACCGTCATCGCCATCAGCAAGCTGGCGAGAGGGCCCGGGTCGAACAGCCGTAACCAGCTGACCGCAGCCATCACAGCCATCCCCCCACCCCAATAAGCATCGACGAAGCTGACATCGTCGATCTGTACCGCGACCACCCATAGGATCATGGCCAGTCCGAGCAATATGGCCGCATTGGCCAGCAGCGCTTCAGCTATCACCCTTCATCTCCCCCAGCGTCTGCGCGCTCTTTTCAAGAGCGACGAAGCGGTCACAATCAGGACGTTTCTCGCGGTAGAATGCAGCAAGATGCGCAAGATCGGCCCGATAGTCGCCGGTTGGCATCATCGCCTCTCCCATACCTCCGCGCATCGTCTTATTGTTAACCCATGCAGGAACGATGGGTACATCCGCCGCCATGGCGATATGGTAGAAGCCCGTTCGCCAGCCACCCTTGAAGGTGCGGGAGCCTTCCGGCGCGATCACAAGCGCCAGTTCATTGGCAGACGCGAAGGCGGCCGCAACCTGGTCGACATATTTTCCGCGCTTCGTCCGGTCGACCGGCACACCGCCCATGTCGAGCATGAAGTTGGTCATCGGCCATTTGAACAGACTGGTCTTGCCCATGAAGCTTGGCTTGATGCCGAGTTGGTTTGCCGCGCCAAGAAAGAAAACGAAGTCCCAATTCGAAGTATGGGGCGCGCCTAGAATTATGAACTTTTCGCAATCGGGCCTGCGGCCTTCGATTTTCCATCCCTTCCAGCGGTAAAGGCCCAGCAGGATGCGCTGTACCATTCGGCTCGACAGCGCTGGCCGACGGTTTGGATCAGTAGGCATGGTCTCTCCCTGAACCCGCCCATAGACCAAGACGCGGCGAAAGCGAGTGCCGAGCTGTCAGGAATCCAGAGCGGGTCGAAACGGGAGTTCAGTCGCCGGGGCGGCGCGTCGTGGTGCTGAAAGCCGCCGGCTTCGTGGGAGCCTCCCGGCGGTCGGCCCCATCGATTTCTCTTTTGCCAGAAGCGCCGGTCTCGTCGGCGATTTCGCTGGTCATATCCGCGAATAGCGCTTCGTAGTGGTTGATAGCCCTGCGGAGTTCTTCGGTCGTTGCGTCGCTCGAACGGGCAGCGATTTCGTGGCCGGCGAAGTAGTGTTTGGCGACCTCACCATGATCGACGGTCAGATCGGCGTGGCGGTTTTCGAAATCGCCCATCGGGTAACCGCGGGTGTTCATAACATCGGTCAGAAGGCGATCGGCTCGGCTCACCGCCTCTACCGGGCTATCGACGAACAACGCCTTGGTTTCATTCCAGTCGTTAGCATAGCTGTCACGCTCGGAAGCAGTGAGCGGGCGTATCTGGAGTTTCGCTACCCGTTCCCTGCGTTCGATCAGATCGTCTTCGGCAGCGCTCCGCTTTCCTCGCGCCTCTACCGTGCGATCATATTCCTCGCCGAAGGCATCGCGCAGCGCCTGCGTGCGACGCTGACGCATGAAGAGCCAGACGAGCAACAGGATGACAACTGCTGCAGCAATAACGACGGCAAGGGTAATTTCCTGGCCCGACATGGATATCTCTCCTAGATACCCGCCCAATCCCCATAATTACTAACCGCAATGCGCGTGAGAGCCATGCGGTTCCGCGGCGCTACATCCTGAAGACCCCGAATTGCGTGCGTTCGGGGATCGGCGCTTCGAGTGCTGCAGCAAAAGCGAGGCCAAGCACGTCGCGCGTCTGCACCGGATCGATGACCCCGTCGTCCCAAAGCCGCGCAGTGGCATAGTAGGGGTTCCCCTCGTCTTCGTACTTTTGCCGGATCGGGGCCTTGAATTCTTCCGCCTGTTCCGCCGTCCAGCTGTCGGCATCGCGGTGCACCGTGGCCAGAACCGATGCCGCCTGTTCGCCCCCCATCACGCTGATCCGCGCGTTGGGCCAGGTAAAGAGGAACCGGGGGGAGTAGGCGCGCCCGCACATGCCATAGTTGCCGGCGCCGAAGCTGCCGCCGATGACCACAGTCACTTTGGGCACACTGGCGGTCGCGACAGCCGTCACCAGCTTCGCGCCATGTTTGGCGATGCCTTCGGCCTCGTATTTGCCGCCAACCATGAAGCCGGAGATGTTCTGCAGAAACAGGAGCGGAATGCGCCGCTGGCAGGCAAGTTCGATGAAGTGCGCGCCCTTCTGCGCGCTTTCGGAGAATAGCACGCCATTGTTCGCCAAAATGGCTACCGGCATGCCCCAGATGTGGGCGAAGCCGCAGACCAGTGTGCTGCCGTAGTGCGCCTTGAATTCGTGGAATTCGCTGCCGTCGACAAGCCGCGCGATAACTTCGTGAACGTCGTAAGGCGCGCGCACATCTTCCGGGACCAGCGCATAAAGATCCTCGGCGTCGAATTTCGGTGCGCGGGGCTCTTTCAGCTCGACATCCTTTGCATGAGCGTAGTTGTCGCCGAGGTGGCTCACGATATCGCGCACGATCGTGAGCGCGTGTTCGTCATTTTCCGCCAGATGATCGACCACGCCGGATTTCTTCGCATGCAGGTCGCCGCCGCCGAGATCCTCGGCGCTGATTTCCTCGCCCGTGGCCGCCTTCACCAGCGGTGGCCCGGCGAGAAAGATCGTGCCCTGATTGCGCACGATTACCGTCTCGTCGGACATGGCGGGCACATAGGCTCCACCGGCAGTGCACGATCCCATCACGCAGGCAATCTGCGGAATGCCGAGCGCCGACATGTTCGCCTGATTGAAGAAGATGCGACCGAAATGGTCGCGGTCGGGAAAGACCTCGGCCTGGTGGGGAAGGTTCGCCCCGCCGCTGTCGACCAGATAGATACAGGGCAGGCGGTTTTCCTGCGCGATCTCCTGCGCACGCAAGTGCTTCTTCACCGTCATCGGGTAATAGGTACCGCCCTTAACGGTGGCATCGTTGCTCACGATCATCACCTGACGGCCGGAGACACGCCCGATCCCGGCAATGAGGCCCGCGCCATTGATCTCGTCCTTGCCATACATGCCATTGGCGGCAAGCTGGCCGATTTCGAGGAAGGAACTGCCGGGATCGAGCAGGCGCTCCACGCGCTCGCGCGGGAGAAGTTTGCCCCGCCCGACATGCCGTTCCCGGCTACCTTCCGAACCGCCCAGCGCAGCGGCGGCAACGCTGGCCCGCAAGTCTGCTGCGAGCGACGCATTGTGTGTAAAACGCGCCTTGGCCTCGGGAGCTTCGCGATCGAGAGTGGACATAAGAACGGGGGCGGTCATGCGGTTTCCTTCTGGGGCGCTTCGGCCATGCGGGCGAGCGGGCCGATCCACGGCAGGGCAAATTCGCCATGTTGCCGAGTCAGTTCTTCGGGTTGCTGGAAATCGAGGATCAGTCCGCCGGTGCGCGGCGGCAATTTTCCCGGGACGCTGTTACCGCGAGAATACGCGGGTGATCGGCAACGCCCGCAGAATGCGCAGGCTGAATTGCCGCACGGGCATTCGCCCAGCAGGTCCGGCACATCAACCGCGGCTTGCTTGGGATCCATCATCGTTACCGCCCGCTGCAATCAGATAGCGATAGACGCCGACGATGTTGATGATGAGCAGACCGATATTCTGCCAGCCGATTCCTTCTGCATCCTGTTTCAGGAATCCCCACGCAACCAAGGCGATCGAACTGGTGACGAATAAAACGAACGCCCAGCCAGTCACGCGTGTACTGATGTTCAAAGACACGACGAAAGCCGCCACCAGCGCCGCCCCCGCACCGTAATATTGTAGAGCCGTAAGGACGGTGTCGCTCATAAGTCATGCCCCGATCAGTTCACGGCCGATCAACATCCGACGGATTTCATTCGTTCCAGCGCCGATATCGAGCAGTTTCGCATCCCGCATATACCGTTCCACCGGCCAATCGAGCGTATAACCAGCCCCGCCCAGCGCCTGAACAGATTCTGCCGCGACGCGGAACGCGTTCTCCGACGCGAGAAGGATGGCCCCTGCCGCATCAAAACGGGTCGTCTGTTCACTGTCGCAGGCCTTGGCCACCGCATAGGTGTAGGCTCGAGCCGATTGCAGTGCGACATACATGTCGGCCACCTTGGCCTGCATAAGCTGGAAGCTGCCGATGGGTTTGCCGAATTGCGTTCTTTCACGCAGATAGGGAATGACCGTATCGAGGCATGCCTGCATGATACCGAGCTGCAATCCGGCAAGCACCACGCGTTCATAATCGAGCCCACTCATCAGAACCCCGACACCGCCGTTAACCGGCCCCATCACCCGATCTTCGGAAATGCGGCAGTTGTCGAAAACCAATTCCGAGGTGGGGGAGCCACGCATGCCGACCTTTTCGATCTTCTGCCCGATCGAAAAGCCTGGGTCGTCCTTTTCTATCAGGAAGGCGGTGATACCGCGGCTGCCCGCGCTGCCATCTGTCTTGGCATAGACTACCAGAGTATCGGCGAAAGGCGCGTTGGTAATCCAGAACTTGGTGCCGTTGAGCACGTAGCCGCCATCGACCGCCTCCGCTTTCAGTTTCATCGAAACGACGTCGGACCCGGCGCTGGCTTCGGACATGGCGAGCGAGCCGACATGTTCGCCGCTGATCAGGCCCGGGAGATATTTGGCCTTCTGCTCTTCGTTACCCCACCGCCGGATCTGGTTGACGCACAGATTGGAATGGGCGCCGTAGGAAAGGCCGAGCGAGGCACTGGCGCGGCTCACTTCTTCCACGGCGACGACATGTTCCAGATAGCCGAGCCCTAGGCCGCCGTCCTCCTGAGATACGGTAATGCCATGCAAACCGAGTTCGCCCATCTGTTTCCAGAGCTCGTCGCGCGGAAACCAGTCCTCGCGATCGATTTTTTCGGCGAGCGGGGCAATCTGCTCGTCTGCGAAGCGGGCCGTAGCCTCGCGGATCATCTCGACACTTTCGCCGAGCTGGAAATCGAACTGGGGGGTCGCGCGCATCGTCTCTCCTCAAGGGCTCGCGAAAGTAACTGTCGTCAGGGCCGATAGCCGAGCCAAGGCTGCGGAGCAAACCGATTGGACTGCACGGCAGACTGAAGCTGCGAACTTGCTTTTTGCGTTAGGTATTCGTTTAAATTTGAGTCTAAAGCGCCTCTGGACGAGAGCATGTACCGTAAGGAAAACATCCTTTGGCCCGAAGGCAAACCCCCTTCGGAAGCCTATTGCGACGAGGAACGGCGCCTCGCGATCCTTGCTGCGCACGGTACGGACGCGATGATCGACGATCCCGAACTGCAGGAGATCGTCGATCTTGCAGCGAAGGTTTGCGATGTACCCATGGTTATGGTCACCATGGTCGAAGAGGGCCGTCAGATGTTCCTCGCTCGAACGGGAATAGACGCGCGCGAAACGCCGCGCTCGACCAGTTTCTGCGCGCATGCCATGCTGGGCACGGAACCTATGGTCATTCGCGACGCGAAGGAAGACACTCGCTTTGCGGACAATCCGCTCGTCACGGGTGAGCCGCATATCCGCTTTTACGCCGGCCAGCCGCTGATCTCTGCCGAAGGCGCGGCCCTGGGCGCTCTTTGCCTCATCGATAGCGAGCCTCACGAAGACGGGCTGTCCCAGCTTCAGCAAAACACGCTGTCGGTTCTGGCGAAGGCTACCATGCGGCGCATATCCCAGCAGCGCCTGGGCGATGCGGCAAAGGAAGCTGTCAACGAGCGGGAAAGCGATCTCAAGCGGATGATCGACAGCGTTCCCGGGATTGCTTGGTCGGCTGATGCATCGGGTAATTTCGATTACGTCAATGTGCAGTGGGATGAACTGACTGGTCTTTCCCAGCCGCAAAGTTTGGATGACTGGCAGACTGCCATTCACCCTGAAGACTGGGAAACTGCGATCGACGCCTTTCGGACATCGCTGAAGAGCGGGGAACCCTTTGAATACGAATGGCGCCTGAAACTTGCAGATGGCGATTATCGCTGGATGCTCTCGAGAGCCGTTCGAACGTCTGCGGGAACGGGAAAACCGCGTTGGTTCGGAACAGTCATCGACGTCGACCGCCAGCGCCGTATGGCCGAAGCCCGCGACTTGCTGGCGAATGAACTTTCGCATCGTATCAAGAACATCTTCGCCGTCATTTCGGGCCTCGTGGCAATCCGTTCGCGCGGCAAGCCGGAGGTTACGGAGTTCGCATCTGAATTGAGTGAAACCATTCGCGCCCTGGGGGCAGCCCACGATTATGTCCGCCCGGGCCATGGGCACAAGGGCGGCACGCTGTCCGGGCTTCTGTCCGATTTGCTGGCACCTTACGATACCGCTGGAAACGCACGTTTCAGCATCGTCGGCCCCGGCGTTGCCGTCGGCGAACGCGCCGCCACGCCACTCGCCCTGATTTTCCACGAGCTCGCTACGAACTCTGCAAAATATGGCGCCCTTTCCAGCGAGGAAGGAAAGGTGACTGTCACCGTCGAAGGCGATAACGACGATAGCGACGACATTTGCGTGATCTGGGAAGAGAGCGCCCCGAGCTATCAGGTTCCGGACGAGCAGGAACGCGAAGGGTTCGGTTCGCGCCTGTTGAGGATGGCGGTTGAAGGGCAGCTCAAGGGGTCGTTCGAGCGCGAATTTGCCGACGGCGGACTACGCGTGCGTATCGCATTCCCGCGGCAGTCGATAGGGAACTGATCCCAGCTGCCTTGCACCAGCCCAATTGCTGTGCTTTCCCACACGCGGATACAAAGGGGAGCGGAACATATGCGATTTCTATTTGCGTCGGGGCTTGCTGCGCTAGCGCTGGCCGCCTGTTCTCCGACCGGGAACACGGCGGGCGGAACTATCGGGGCGGACGGGCTCGAAACTGTCGCAACGGCCGAACCATCTTCCTCCCGGACTGTCCCCGAAGCATTCAGTTCCACTGCCTGGCGGGCGATCGCGGAAGACGGGGCACGCTATGTTACCGAGATCGATCCCGACGGCACTTATCGCGATCTGCGCAATGGCGATCCGTGGCAGACCGGCAGTTGGACGTATTCGAAGGACGAGGGAGACAAGCTCCTTTGCTTCACACCCGACAGCGAGAACGGAGCGGAGCGCTGCTGGAGGCCTGAGCGAATGAACGGGGATACCATGCGCGCAAGAAGCGGCGACACCGAGATCGAACTTACGCGCGTCGAATACGCCCCGCCCGGCGAAGGATCGGAACAGGCGGAGTGAACCAGCAGACGCAACCGCTGCTCGAATTTCGCGACGTCTGTAAAAGCTATGAACGTACCCAGGCGGTAGCGGGCATCTCGGCCGCCGTCGCCCGGCGCGAATTCGTTGCGCTTGTCGGGGCATCCGGATCGGGCAAGTCCACCTTGCTCAAGACGGTCAACCGATTGGTCGATCCGAGCTCCGGCACGGTATTGATTGATGGCGATCCGGTAGAAAGCCTGCCGCTTGCCGCACTGCGACGGCGGATCGGCTATGTTTTCCAGTCGGTCGGGCTGTTTCCCCACATGAGCGTGGGCGAGAATATCGCGATCGGCCCGCGCATCAGCGGTCAGAAGTTGACGCGCGAACGGATCGCGGAACTGCTCGACCTGGTGGATCTCGAACGCTCCATGGCCACGCGCATGCCGAACGAACTGTCCGGCGGGCAGCGCCAACGGGTCGGTGTGGCCCGCGCGCTGGCGAACGAGCCGCAGCTCCTGCTGATGGACGAGCCGTTCGGTGCGCTCGACCCGGTCACCCGCGATGCCTTGGGTGAGCGTGTGCGAAGCTTGCATCGCGAGTTGAATTTGACCACGGTGATGGTCACCCACGACATGGCCGAAGCACTGCTACTGGCCGATCGGGTTCTTGTGATGGAAGCAGGAGCCATCGTTGCCGATGAAACCCCGCAGTCCCTGCTCCACGGGGGAGGCGGCGAGATCGCACAAAGTCTCGTCGCCGTGCCGCGCACGCAAGCGGACCGGCTGGCTGAGCTCACCCGATGAGCGATATCTGGACGGCCCTTCTCGGCCTGGGCGACAAGCTTGCGGCTCATGTCCTGCTTTCGGCCGCGGCGATCGTGTTGGGTATCGCGGTCGCACTGCCGATGGCGATCTGGGCAAGCCGCTCGCCACCGATCGCGCGGATCACGCTTAGTTTCGCCAGCTTGGTTCAGACCATTCCCGCGCTTGCCCTGCTCGCCCTGTTTTTCCCGATCCTGCTGAACCTTCGCGCGATATTCGGCGAAGGCTTGCCAACGCTCGGCTTCCTGCCCGCATTTCTTGCCCTTTCGCTCTACGCTCTCCTGCCAATCCTTCGCAACGCTGTGACAGCTCAGACCAATCTCGACCCAGGGGTAATCGAAGCTGCTGACGGTGTAGGAATGACCTTCTGGCAGCGCTTGCGACTGGTCGAAGCGCCACTGTCGTCCCCTTACATCATGGCGGGCATCCGTACCGCGGCCGTCTGGACCATTGGCGCTGCGACACTGTCCACCACGATCGGCCAACCGAGCCTCGGCGATCTTATATTTGCCGGATTGCAGACACAGAATTGGGTGCTGGTGCTCGCAGGCTGTATCGCTAGCGCCGGCTTGGCGATGGTCGCCGATGCGCTTCTCGGGACCATTGAGAAGGGGCTTCGCACAAGGCGCCGGGTCCTAAGCCTGGGAGGACTGGCAGCGGTCCTTCTGGGCATTCTGGCAGCGCTGTCCGTTTTCTTCGGCAACGGCGACGACGATCGTATCGTGATCGGGGCAAAGAGCTTCTCAGAACAATATGTTCTTGCTCGTCTTATCGGTCAGCGGCTGGAAGCGAACGGATATACGGTCGCTTATAGGGATGGCCTGGGTTCGGCGGTCGCGCATCGCGCCGTTTCGACCGGCGCCATCGACATCATGGTCGATTACACAGGAACGATCTGGGCCAACGAGATGCAACGCAGCGACAATCCCGACCGCGACGCGATGCTCGCCGAAATCGTGGATTGGGAACAGCGCACCAGCGGTACGAATGTAGTAGGAAGGCTTGGTTTCGAAAACGCTTATGGCCTCGCAATGCCACGCGCAAAGGCTGCACAAGGCGGAGTTCGATCCATCGGCGATCTCGCGGTCCGCGCGCAAAGCCTGACGATTGGCGGTGACCCTGAGTTTTTCGAGCGGCCCGAATGGGTCTCAGTGCGCAATGCGTATGGCCTGCGTTTCGCAGACCAGCGCACCTTCTCACCCACGTTCATGTACAACGCGCTGCGATCAGGGGAGGCCGACGTGATTGGTGCTTACACCTCGGACGGACGCATCGCTGCCGACGATCTGGTCATTCTGGATGATCCCGAAGGCGCACTGCCGAACTACGACGCCATCCTCCTCGTCTCGCCTCAGGCAAGCCGGGACGCCCGCCTGCTGGAGGTGCTCAGGCCCTTGGTCGGGGCGATAGATGTGGAGGCAATGCGGGCAGCGAACTTGTCTGTCGATCGCGACGATGACAAACTGTCGTTCGGCGAAGCAGCAATGAGGCTGGCCCGGCGTGTGGGACTCGGCGGCTCCTAAGTCGCTTCGGGCTTGCGCCGCTCGCCTTCGGGGAAAGCCGCACCGCGCGGCCAGTCGCGCGCCGTAATCGCGAGACATTTGAACAGTTCGCCCATCGCGCCCGGCTGCACCAGCCGTTCGACCGCAACTTCAATTTCATCGGCGCGAGAGGGGGATGCCTTTGCAAGTGCCTTTGCTCGCAATGCGATGCCCATCGCGCCGAGCCAAGCACCCTGGGTCGTCAGCGAACTGGCCAGCCCCTCGCGGCGAGCAATAGTATCTAGTGTGGCGAAATCGACATGCGCCGTGAGATCCATTTCTCCCGGCGCGTCGAACACGTCGAGCTTTTCATGCGATTTTACCGCCTGCAAGGTGGATCCGCTGCGGGCATCGACGTGCCCGTAATCGATGAACAGCGCGGCGCCGCTCTGCACGTCTATCCGGCGAGCGACGGCCTCGACCAGGGCTGCTGCTCCGGGGCAGGTTTCGATCACAGTCCCCGCGGGTGCTGCGCGTTGGGCTTCCGGGACAGCGTCGTCCATCGAATTGGGTCCAGACACGAAGGCGAACTCTCCCCCTTCGATGCCGACCATACGTTCGCGCCAGCCCTTTTCGGTCATTACCAGTTGCCGGATGGGCAAGGCGTCCAGGAATTCGTTCGCCAGCAAAAGAAGGGGGCGACCATCCGGGACGCTATCGATCGTATCGTGAAATTGGGCTCCCGCCAGCACACCGCCCTGCACTTTGCGCAAGGCCTCGGAACCCTCGACCAGATGCACGTCCGGGCGCAGCCCCTGACTGGCCATGGCACGCAGCGCATCCTTGGCTAACGTCCCACGGCCTGGGCCAAGTTCGACATAGATCGGATTTGCCGGTCGCCCCGCCCGCACCCAAATGTCCGCGAGCCACAGCCCAGCCATTTCGCCGAACATCTGGCTGATTTCCGGCGCAGTGGTGAAATCGCCAGCAGCGCCCAACGGATCGCGCGTCGTATAATAACGCGCGTTGCTTTCACCCATATAGCGCAGCACGGGCATCGGCCCGTGCTGGTCGATCAGGCGGCGAAAGGTGCGCGCCAGATCCGTTTCTGCTCGGTCCCTCATGTGGACTACGGTTTAGCCCTGGCCGGGCCGCCAACGGGCGGCTTCATCATCGCATAGATCACAACGACGATACCTACCGCGATCATCGGAAGACTGAGCCACTGCCCGCGGGAGAGGCCCGTTTCCACGACGACATAAGCGAGGTAGGCGTCCGGCTCGCGGAAAAATTCCATGAGGAACCGGCCGAGACCCATGCCGATGGTGAACACGCCAACCAGCAGTCCGGCCCGATAACGGGCACGCGTTTTCCAGAACAACGCGAAAAGCAACACACCGAGCAATAGCCCTTCGAATCCGGCCTGATATAGCTGGCTTGGATGGCGGGCGAGCTGATCCGGATCGGTTGGGAAAACCATGGCGAAAGGAAAATCGCTCTCTACCGGGCGGCCATACAATTCGCCGTTGATGAAGTTCGCCAGCCGGCCAAGCATGTAGGCGAAGGGCACATTCACCGAGATGTAATCGCAGATGCGCAGCCAGTTCAGTCCGTTGCGCCATGCGACCCAGCTGATTGCAATGAGCACCCCGATAACCCCACCATGGAAGCTCATTCCCCCTTCCCACAGCTTGAACAGTTCCACACCGCCGAACAGTTCCGGCTTGTAGAATGCGGCATAACCGAGCCGGCCGCCGAGGATGACCCCAAGTGTACAATAGAAAAAGAGGTCGTCCGCGTGGCGTTGGGCCATGGGCGATCCCGGTGCCTTGATCATTTTCGACAGGTGCCAGTAGGCCAGCAATATGCCGAAGAGGTAGGCGAGCGAGTAGAATCGCAATTGGAAACCGCCGATCTCGAAAAGATAGGGCCGCAAGCCCAGATTTTCCCAGTAGATCGGTTCTGCCGCGCCCGATGCAGCCAGTAGTGACAGCAAGTGCTTATCCCCTTAGAGGTGAATCCAAGGCCGCGACCGGCGACCCATCGGGGCGGCTTTTGGCATAGCAGGGGTTTGGGGGGAAGCCTGCGTCGAGCCGCAGTTATTGCGCGTGCCTCGAACCGGAGGTTCTGCGCCGTTTGGAGAGGATATTTTACGACCGATGCCGACAGAACTCGACAAGGACATCCATCGCATCACCGATGCCGTCACCGCGCCCGGCCAGATGTTCGAACTGACAGAAGTGACACGCCGCGGCGTGCAGATGCCCGCGTTCAAGAACGCACCTCCCAGCGTCGTCCATTACTTCGCCCATTTCTGTAACGAAAAGAAAGACGATACGTTCATCGTCGATGGCGACATCCGTATGACCTTCGGCGAGATATGGCACGCTGCCAGCCATGTCGCCCACGGTCTTGCCACGCTGCATGGAATTGAAAAGGGTGACCGCGTTGGTCTTGCGGCCCGCAATTCGACGAACTGGATCATCGCCTACATGGGCATTCTCATGGCAGGTGGCTGCGCGACACTGCTCAATGGCTGGTGGACCGGGGAAGAACTCGCTTACGGAATCGACCTTTGCGAATGCAAGCTGGTCCTCGCCGATCCCCCGCGTGCGGCCCGGCTCGATGGCGTCAAGCATGCCTCGAAGCTCGTGGTCTTCGATCACGGCAAGCCTTCTGAAGGTCTGGCCCCGGTATGGGCGGCAGGCAGCACGGCCATGGCCATGCTCGGCCAGATCGGCCCGGATGACCTTGCCACCATCCTCTATACATCCGGTTCGACCGGGCGCCCGAAGGGGGCGTATTCGGATCATCTCGGCGTCGTTTCCGGCACCATGAACTATGTCTGCCAGACCGCGATGATCCTGCAGCTTCTCACGGAAAAGGGTGATGCCCCAACCGTCCAGCCTTCCGCACTGGTCGCCGTGCCGCTGTTCCACGTCACTGGCGAAGTGCCGCTGTTCCTCCAGAGCTTCGCGATGGGGCGCAAGCTGGTGCTGATGCCAAAATGGGATGCAACCGAGGCCCTGCGCCTGCTGGCAGACGAACAGATCACCTATTTCGTTGGCGTTCCCCTGATGAGTTACGAGATCGCCGTGCATCCGGATCGTGAAAAATACGATCTGTCGCAATGCAAGACCTTCGCTGGCGGCGGCGCAGCGCGCCCGATCGAACATGTGAAGAAGATCAAGGACGCGTTCAAAGACGGCTTTCCCGCGCTGGGTTACGGCCTGACCGAAACCAATGGCGTGGGCGCAGGTAATCTGAACGAAAATTATCTCGCCAAACCCAACAGCACCGGCATGCCTTCGCGGCCATTGGTCGACATGGCCATTCTCGACGACGACGGCAAACCCATGGAGCGCGGAAAGGTTGGCGAGGTTTCGATCCGCTCGGTGTGCAACTTCCTCGGCTACTGGAAGAACGAGGAAGCGACCAAGGCGGCTTTTTCCGCAGACGGGTATTTCCGCACGGGCGACCTTGGCTATCTCGACGAGGACGATTACCTGTTCATCGTCGACCGCAAGAAAGACATCATCATTCGTGGCGGCGAAAATATCAGCTGCATTGAAGTGGAAGAAGCGATCTATGCGCATCCGGCAGTCGCCGAATGTTCGGTCTTTGGCCTTCCCGACGAACGCTTCGGCGAGATTCCCGCTGCCGTCTACTACACCCACGACGGCAAGGATCTCTCGGTCGAAGATCTGCAGGAATTCCTGCGCGAGCATATTGCTGCGTTCAAGGTGCCTTCGGTCATCTGGAAGAGCGATGAGCAATTGCCTCGCCTCGGCACCCAGAAGGTCGACAAGCGTACCGTGAAGGCGAATTTTGCAAAGGAGCACCTCGCCGCTTGAATGCCCTGCGTGTCCCCCGACAGCGTGCGATAATCGACCGGCGCGCCCTTGCTTCCGAAATCGACGCGCTGGTGGGGGAGCACGGCAACAAAGCCCGTCCGCATGTCGTGAAACTGCTCAAGGCTGCGCTCGACAAAGGCCGGGCCGAGCTCGAGCGCCGCCTGGAAGAGAAACCGTCCGCCGGGCATGAGAATGCGGGCGGTTTCGCATTCATGATCGATCAACTGATCCGCGTGATCCACGATCACGCGACCGCCCATCTCTATCCCAGCGCCAATCGTTCCAAGGCGGAGCGGTTGGCGATCATGGCTGTTGGCGGATACGGTCGGTCGGAAATGTCGCCGCATTCCGACGTCGACATCGCGTTCCTCGTTGGCGGCAAGAAAACGGCATGGTGCGAGCAGGTCGTCGAAGCGATGCTCTATATGCTGTGGGATCTGGGTCTCAAAGTAGGCCATTCGACCCGCACGCTGGACGAAGCGATCCGGCTGTCGAAGAGCGACCTCACCATTCGCACAGCCCTCCTCGAAGGGCGGTATGTCTGGGGCGATCAGGAGCTCTACGACGAGGGTTCGCGCCGCTATACAGCCGAGGTGGTGCGGGGCAATGAACGCACCTTCGTAACCGAGAAGCTGGCCGAACGCAACGCGCGTCACAAACGCATGGGTGACAGCAGATACGTCGTCGAACCCAATGTGAAGGATGGCAAAGGCGGGCTGCGCGATCTGCATGCGCTGTACTGGATCGGCAAGTTCATCCATCGCGTGCGCACGGCGTCGGAACTGGTCGAGATCGGCCTGTTCACCCCGGCCGAATATCGCAGTTTCCGGCGCGCGGAGAACTTCCTCCTCGCCGTACGCAGCCACATGCATGTGCTGACGGGCCGTGCAGAAGACCGCCTGACCTTCGACCTGCAGCGGCGTATCGCGGAAAGGATGAAATTCGCCGAACGCCCGGGCAAGAGCGCGGTAGAGCGGTTCATGCAACTCTACTTCCTGCAGGCCAAACGGGTCGGCTCGCTGACCGGAATCTTCCTGGCCCATATCGACGAGCAGTTCGAGGCCAGAACGGCGCGCCGCGGCTTCTTCGCTGGGTGGAAACAGAAGGCACGGCAACTGAAGGGTTACCGCGTTTACGGGGGCAAGATCGCCGCACCGTCGGAGGACTGGTTTCGCAAGGACCCCGTACGACTGATCGAGATATTCCAGCTGGCCGAATCCGAAGAACTGGAAATCCACCCCGACACCATGCGCCAGGCAAACCGTGAAACGGGCCTCATCGACCATGCGATCCGCAACGACGAACGGTCCAACGCGCTGTTTCTCGACCTATTGTGCGGGCGCAACGATCCCGAAATGGTGCTTCGCTGGATGAACGAAGCTGGCGTTTTCGGGAAATTCGTGCCGGATTTCGGCAAGGTCAACGCGCAGATGCAGTTCGATATGTACCACCACTATACGGTGGACGAACATACGATCCGTGCGATCGGACTGTTGAACCGTATCGAAAAGGGCGAACTAACGGATGATCATCCACGCGCCGCACGTCTGATCCACAAGGTGAATTCGCGCCGCGTCGCCTATGTCGCCGCGTTGCTACACGATATCGCCAAGGGCCGCGGGGGCGACCATTCCGTGCTCGGGGCGGAAGTTGCGCGAGATCTGTGCCCGCGTTTCGGCCTGAGCGAGAGCGAAACAGAGATGGTGGCCTGGCTGGTTCTCAATCACCTGCTGATGAGCCACACGGCGCAGAAGCGCGATCTTACCGACCCCAAAACGATAGAAGATTTCGTCGGCCAGGTGCAAAGCCAGGAAAGGCTACGCCATCTCGCAATACTCACCGCGGTCGATATACGCGCGGTCGGCCCAGGGACTTGGAACAGTTGGAAGGGCCAGTTGCTGGGCGAACTCTACGACATATCGAGCGAGCGCTTGCGGCTGGGGCACATGCGGCATGGTCGCGAACAGACAATCGCGCACAAGCAGGCGGAGGTGGCAGACGTTCTCGGGGAAAAGGGCCATCTCGTCGCAGATCTGGCCCAGACCATGGGCGACGCATACTGGATCGCCGAACCGATCGATATCATCGCGCTGAACCTGGTGCACTACGCTGCCGCGCGCGAACGGGAGCATCAGCTTTCCATTCACTGCGAATATTACGAAGCGCGCGGGGCGACGCTGGTCACGGTGATCGCGGCCGACCATCCGGGCATGTTCTATAGAATTGCCGGCGGCATCCATCTCGCAGGCGGAAACATCATCGATGCCCGCATCCACACCACGCGGATGGGCTGGGCGCTCGACAATTTCCTCGTGCAGGATCCCCACGGTGAACCCTTTGCCGAAGAAGGCCAGCTGGAACGGCTGAAAAGCAGCATCGCCGATGCGCTGGCGAACAAGGTCGATCTGGCGCCACGACTGGCACAGCGTCCGTTGGCGCACAGCCGTGCGCGTGCTTTCGATGTCGCGCCGCGGGTCCTGTTCGACAACAAGGCATCGAACAAGTTCACCGTGGTCGAGGTCAACGCCCGCGATCGGCCAGCATTGCTCAACCGTTTGGCCCGTGCGCTGTTCGAAAGCCGACTGGTGGTCCATTCCGCCCATATTACCAATTACGGGGAGCGGGCTGCCGATACGTTTTACGTCACCGACCTTACCGGCGGAAAGCTGGAGCGCGGCGACCGCATGAACCGTATCGAGGCGCGGCTCATGGAGGCCGCAAGTGACGCCACGCAAGATCGGCTGGAGAACGCCTGAGCGTGCGGGCAGCAGATCACTACAGGGGCGACGCGCGTTCGCCAAATAGCGCAGTACCCACGCGCACATGCGTAGCGCCGAGCTTTACTGCCGTTTCGTAATCCCCGCTCATGCCCATGCTACGACCGTCGAGACCGTGATCGCTGGCTAGCCGATCAAGGAATGCGAAGAATGGCGCAGGCTCGATCTCGAAAGGCGGAATGCACATGAGCCCCGCCACCGGAATATCGGCCGCGCGAGCCTGCTCTATCAGTCCGGGCACATCGGCCACCGGGCACCCGCCCTTCTGTTCCTCAACGCCCACATCGACCTGCACGAAGCACGGAATGCGCCGATCCAGCTTATCCATGGCCTTCGCAAGCGCCTTTACCAGGCTTGGCCGATCGAGCGAGTGGATGACATCGAACAAAGCCACCGCGTCATCGGCCTTGTTCGACTGAAGCTGGCCGATGAGGTGCAACTGGGCTGCAGGGTAGACTTCGCGCAGTGCGGGCCACTTGTCCTGCGCTTCCTGAACGCGGTTCTCTCCGAAATGGCGCTGCCCTTGCACAAGCAATGGTTCGATCGCCTCGGCCGGATGGGTCTTGCTGACCGCAACAAGCGTAACATCGCCGGGTTCGCGGCGGGCGATTGTGCAAGCCTTGGCAATATTCGCCTGTACTTGCCGTAGCGGGGTGTCTGCCTTTTCCATCGCGTCGCGCTATAGCGTGTGTGTGACACGACGCCAGCATCATCCCGGAGCCGATCGGCCCATCCTCCCGTTGTTGTGGTTGCTGAGCGATCGGCGAAACGACACTGGAATTGAGACGGCGCTTCGAAGCCTGCCAACTGGTTCGGGCTTCGTCTTTCGCCACTATCACCTCGATCCCGACACGCGGCGTGCGCGGTTCGACGAGCTTGCAGCGATCGCTCATCAATGTGGACACACGGTTATCCTGTCCGGTGATGAGAATTGGGGCGCGGACGGCCACTACGGGTCTGCAACCAGGACAAGAGATGGCCTCTTCCTTGCCACTGCTCATAACGCGGACGAACTGGCGGCGGCGGTCGCAGCGGGAGCGGAAGGCATCTTCCTCTCGCCGGTGTTTGCCACAGCTTCGCATCCAGGTGCCAAGACACTCGGTATCGATGCGTTTCACGCGCTGGCCCGGCAATCGCCCGTGCCGGTGATCGCTCTTGGCGGAATGACCCATGAGCGCGCCCGCGAGTTGGGGTGGTCCCGCTGGGGCGCCATCGACGGACTCGGTTCGACGAACGTCGCTTGACCTCCCTGTCCGGGAGGACTCATACTGCACTCTCTCGACGGATCAGGGGATACGAAATGGCTACGCGCGCAGGCGCAGCACCCGATTGGCGCGCGGCCTTCCGCCGCTCCTTTCGCCGCGCTACACATATGGCAGGCGCGGGCTTGCTGTTCGCGATCCTTGTTTTCCTGACCTTGGCGCTCGCTAGCTATACGCAGACCGATCCGAGTCCCTCCACTGCAGCGGGCGGCGACGACATCCGCAACTGGATGGGGGCAACCGGCGCCTGGGCCAGCGAACGCGCGCTTAACTACCTGGGGCTTCCGGCGGCGCTGCTTTTGCCGCTGCTCTATATTTCAGCCCGCCGGCTGTGGACCGGGGTGGAACGGGACGACGAAGATAGCACCCCCGGTCGCTGGTGGGGTCCCTTCGCCATGCTGCTTGCCGCCATCGCCTTGCTTGGCACGGTGCTGGCGCTGGCGTTCGAGCCGGCGACCGGCAGCCTGCCGGCCGGGCTTGGGGGTTTGTTCGGTCAGTTGGGTGGCCTGGGGATCGAAGCTGTCGCAGATCGCTTCGGAGGCGACTTTTCAGGCTGGATCGTGCTGCTGCTCGCTCTTGTCACGCTCGGCGGCGGGGTGGCGCTCGTCACCCGGGTCTTCGCGATCGACTGGGCGCAATTCCTGACCTTGCCTGATTTCGTCAAACGCAAGGCACACTTGCCTGAATTCGACCTGCCGTTGACACCCAAGAAGCAGCCCCGTGCCAAGCCGATGGAAAGCCTTGAGGATGACGAGGATCTGCCATTGCGCGAACCGCGCCGCGCGCCCGAAATCGCCGATCCCGCGCCGATGCCTGCTCAGCCTGTTGCCGCCAAACCCAAGCAGCGCGACATGTTCGCCAATTACGAATTGCCGAGCCACGATCTGCTCGATGATGCGCCCGAAAATGCTGCGCCGAAGCTCGACAAGATGGCGCTGGAACGCAATGCGCGCCTGCTGGAAAACGTGCTCGACGATTTCAACGTCAAGGGTGAGATCACCGCAGTGCGCGCCGGACCCGTGGTCACCATGTACGAACTGGAGCCGGCACCGGGTATCAAGGCCAGCCGCGTGGTCGGCCTTGCAGAAGACATCGCCCGCAACATGTCGGCAATTTCCGCGCGCGTCTCTCCCATTCCGGGCAAGACGGTGATCGGGATCGAACTGCCCAACGCGGACCGGCAGATGGTCAGTTACAAGCAGCTCGCCAATTCGGCCGCCTTCATCGACCATCACGGCAGCCTGCCCATGATTCTGGGCAAGGACATTGCAGGCGAACCGATCGTCGTAGACCTTGCTGCCATGCCTCACCTGTTGGTGGCCGGTACCACCGGTTCGGGTAAGTCGGTCGGCCTCAACGCGATCCTGCTTTCACTGCTCTATCGCTTCACGCCTGACGAGTGCCGACTGATCCTCATCGATCCCAAGGTGCTGGAGCTCAAGACTTACGACGACATTCCGCATCTCCTGAGCCCTGTGGTTACCGAGCCCCACAAATCGGTCCGGGCGCTGAAATGGGCGGTCGAGGAAATGGAGAAGCGCTACCGCATGATGAGCAGCGTGAATTCACGCAACATCGCGGGCTTCAATGAAAAGGTGAAGAAGGCGATCGAGAAAGGTTCGCCACTGGGTCGCCGCGTGCAGACGGGCTTCGATCCCGAAACGGGTGAAGAATTGTACGAGGAAGAGCAGCTCAATTACGAGCCCCTGCCCCTAATCGTACTCATTGTCGACGAACTGGCCGACCTCATGGTCACTGTTGGCAAGGAAATCGAAGTCCTGATCCAGCGCCTGAGCCAGAAATCGCGTGCCGCCGGCATCCATCTGATCATGGCGACACAGCGCCCTTCGGTCGATGTCATCACCGGCGTCATCAAGGCCAACCTCCCGACCCGCATCAGCTTCAAGGTGACGAGCCGTATCGACAGCCGCACCATCCTTGGGGAACAGGGGGCCGAACAGCTGCTCGGCAAGGGCGACATGCTGTATAAACCCAATACCGGCGCGATGATCCGCGTGCATGGCCCCTTCGTGTCCGACGAGGAAGTTGAACGTGTGGCCGATCACTGGCGTGGACAGGGCAAGCCCGACTATGTCGACGCGGTTACCGAAGAGCCGGAAGATGGCGGCTTCAATTTCGAAGACGAATTCACCGCCTCGGATAATCCGGAAGAACGGAAATATCGCCAGGCCTGTCAGATTGTTATCGAGAACCAGAAAGCGTCTGGCAGCTGGCTTCAGCGCCAGATGGGGGTCGGTTACAACACCGCTGCCAAATGGATCGAGCGTATGGAAGGCGAAGGGCTGGTAGGGCCGGCCAACCATGTGGGGCGGCGCGAGATCTTCCGCGACCAGGACGGAAATCCGCTTTAGAAGCTGAAAAGTTTCGAAATTTGGGCGGGACTTGCGCTGGATGGCTCGCTAAGTCCCGATCCAATGGCACCTACGAAAGAAAACTCCGCCGACGACTGGTCCGACGACGAAAAGCCGGGTCCAGACTATGCCAAGCGACGGCCGATCAGTCGTCTCACCATTCTGCGCGCCATCGCGGAAATGCGCCTGTGGTGGAATGAAGGGGTTATCGCCGACCTGGATCATGTCGCGACGATCGAGAGGGTGCGGGGCGAATCGCTCCTGACCAGCCGCTATATCTTCATGATCGCGATGAGCGCGGGGATCGCGATCCTCGGCCTCCTGCTTTCTTCGCCGGCCGTCGTCATCGGGGCCATGCTGCTGTCGCCTTTGATGAGCCCGATTATCGGAACGGGGTTTTCTCTTGCAACCGGCGATGCGGACTGGTTGCGCCGCTGCGGTAAGGCCCTGATTGCAGGATCCCTGTTTGCCATACTGTTTTGCGCGGTGATTGTGTTTCTTTCGCCGCTGCAAACGGTGACGGAAGAAATCGCGGCCCGCACCAGGCCAAACCTGTTCGACCTGCTGGTTGCGCTATTTTCCGCCCTCGCAGGTTCCTATGCGGTGATCCGCGGGCGCGAAGGCACGATCGTCGGGGTCGCCATTGCTACGGCCCTGATGCCACCGATCGCAGTGGTGGGCTTCGGTCTGGCAACCTTCAACTGGCCTGTATTTGCAGGCGCGCTGGGTCTGTTCGTAACCAACCTCGTGACCATCGGACTGACCGCCGCCGTCATGGCTCGGCTCTACGGCTTCCAGTCCGACCTCAGCCATCGCCAGTCCCGTCTCCAGTCGCTCGGGATCGCCATGGTCTTCGTAGTGCTGGCGATCCCTCTCGCTTTCTCTCTACGGACCATCGCTTGGGAGGCCAACGGCCAGCGCATTGTCAATCAGGAGGTCGCATCTGCCTTTACCGACAGGGCAAGGGTCGAACAGCCGATCGTGAACTGGGATTCCGAACCTTTGACCGTGTCGGCCAGCGTCTTTACCCCGGACTTCAATTCCAACGCAGATACGGAAGTGGCCAAGCGACTGGAAGAACGTCTTGGCCGTTCCGTCGTGGTGAATATCGATCAGTTTCAGGTCGGCACCGACCCGGGCGCTGCCGAACAGGCAGCCCTTGCCCAGGCAAGAGCGCGCGAGGCTGCCGAAGCGAGCGAAAGACAGATTGCCGTACTGGCCCAAAGCCTCGCCCTGATTGCCGGGGTCGAGCGCAAGGACGTATTGCTGGACCGCGAGAACCAACGCGCACAGGCAATTGCTCAGCCGCTCGAAGGGCTCGACCTGTCGGGATATCGCGAACTTGAACGACGGCTCGAACAGACTACGCCGGGCTGGACGGTCGAACTTCGTCCCCCACTGGTGCCGCTACCCACCGTTAATATTGGCGAAGACGGACTCGACACGAACAATGCCGGACGCGTGGCGTTGCTCGGATGGGCGGCCCGGCGCACGGGCGTTCGCATAGCCCTGACCGGCAGCCAAAACGCTCTGACGGCTGTCACCCAGGCACTTGGCGATTCCGCGCGTTATTTCGACACGCAGGTTTCGGGAGAAGGAAACTCGGTGACCGCTGTTTGGTCCACGGCGCCCGCATCCTGAGATCGGCTCTCGGGCTTGCCCCCACATGGTTGCAGTTGTAACGGGCTGCCGCAGATAAGGAGTTCCCCCCAATGCTCATCGGCAGCCCCAAGGAAATCAAGAACCACGAATATCGCGTCGGCCTGACGCCGGAGAGCGTGAAAGAGCTCGTCATGCAGGGTCACGAGGTGTGGATCGAAACCGAGGCCGGCTGCGGCATAGACGCAACCGACGAGCAATATGTGGCGGCGGGCGCGAAGATCGTCGACGGCCCCGATCCTATTTTCGCTGAGTGCGAAATGGTGGTGAAGGTCAAGGAACCGCAGGCGGTCGAGCGCAAGAAGCTGCGCGAAGGACAGATCCTCTATACCTACCTCCATCTGGCACCCGACCCGGATCAGACGAAGGATCTGCTGGACAGCGGCGTCACTGCCATTGCCTATGAAACGGTCACCGGCCCGCGCGGCCAGTTGCCTCTCCTCAAGCCCATGAGCCAGGTGGCAGGCCGCATGAGCGTGCAGGCCGGTGCAACTGCACTGGAAAAGGCTCATGGCGGTCGCGGTGTTCTGCTCGGCGGCGTACCTGGCGTCATGCCTGGCAAGGTCGTGGTCATCGGTGGCGGCGTGGTCGGCTTCAATGCAGCGCAAATGGCAGTGGGCCTCGGTGCTGATGTCACCATTCTCGACCGCGATCCCGAAGTTCTGGAAAAGGTGGGCACCCATTTCGAAGCGCGCGCCAGCACGCGTTTTTCCAACGCCGCCAACCTCTATGACGCGGTCACCACTGCCGATCTCGTGATCGGGGCAGTTCTCATCCCCGGTGCGGCAGCGCCCAAGCTGGTTACGCGCGAAACGCTGAAAGACATGCAGAAGGGCGCCGTGCTGGTCGATGTCGCGATCGACCAAGGGGGCTGTTTCGAAACCAGCCGTGCAACCACTCATGCCGATCCGACATATGTCGTGGACGACGTGGTTCATTACTGCGTCGCGAATATGCCCGGGGCCGTTGCCCGCACCAGCACCTATGCGCTGAACAATGTCACCCTGCCGCATGCGCTACGCATCGCCCGGATGGGATGGAAAGACGCGCTCGCCGCCGACCCGCATCTTGCCGAAGGTCTCAACGTCCACAAGGGCGAAGTCACGTACGAGGCCGTCGCAAGCGAACTCGGGTATGATTATCGACCGGTGGCGGACCTGCTTCGTTAAAACGCGCTTCGCGGCTAATTCCTTAATCGTCCTTTAAACCCTTCGCCCTACCGCGGGCGCGTGGGACGGGCTTCATCATTTGATGTGCTGCTTTTCGTGCGGCTGGTTCTGCTCGCAATCTTTGCGGGCCAGTTCGCTGTGCCCGCTTCCGCCGTTGCGGCCCCGGGTTTCGAACAACAATCCGTCTGTTGGATTTCCGGTGACGACACTCTTCGGCTGAACGATGTGGCGCAGCGCGCAGATGCGTGGACCTGCGATGGGTCGATCAGCGATTGGGACGCTGCGCGGCAACTCATCCGTATCGATCTACGCGGCCGTGCCGCCGATCCTGCGACGATACGCCATGCCGAATTCGATCGACACGAATTTGAGAAGCTTACCGCTACGCTGATCGACGAGAATGGCGAAAGCCGCAGTCGCACTTACGGCTTCGGCGATACCTGGCTTGGGGCTTCCAGCCTGCGCTCGATGATCGATCTGCCTGAATTCGACGGTCAGCCCATCGCGGTGATATTCACCTTGGACGGCAGCCAGTGGCCGGAAGCACTGGCCGAAGCGGCTTTGCTTGCCGAACCATCGGTCCCGCCGGTCGCCGGCCTCGCACATTTGCTGGCCGCCCTGATCTGCGGTTTGCTATTGGCCCCGATCGTATTCGACTTCGGCTACTTCCGGGCGCTGCGCGAACCGTTTCCGCTGTGGCATGCACTCTTCTGTGCCATGGCCGCTGTGCAGACGGCCGCGGTTTCGGGCCTCATTCCCCTGGTGACTGCAATCAACTTCGCCAGCGAACTCGACATCACCTATCTCAGTCTCGACGTAATGGTCGCTGCTACCTTGCTCTTTGCGAGCAATTTTATCGAGACCGACTTCGTTTCCCAGCGGGCCCGTGCGATTCTGCTCTCCCTCGCATCCCTGGCGCTTGCAAGCGGGCTGACGACTACATTTTATCCCGAGTGGTTCGGCGCGTGGATCGATCATTTCTATTTTGGCGCCTATCTCGCGATACTGGCGACGTATTTTGCCGTCCTATGGCGCGCCAGGCAAAGCGGAAGCCGTATGGCGTCCTATCTCATTCTCGGTTTTGCGCCGTTCAGTGCGATAGTCGTCATCCAGTTCGCCTCGGTCACGCTGCTGCCGCAGATCGGGACATTCGACGAAACCTGGCCGCAGAATTTCGCCCTGTTGTTCGAAGTCGTCGCCACTGCGCTTGGCGTGGCCGACCGCTTCATTTCGATCAAGCATGAGCGTGACCAGGCGCGAGACGAGGCGCGCTCGCTCGAGAAGCTGAGTGAACGGGATGAGCTGACCGGGCTGCGAAACCGGCGTTCGCTCGACACGCGCTTTGAATCGCTCGTTGCGGCGGGCTTTCACACGATTGCCGTCATCGACATCGACCACTTCAAGCCCATTAACGACATATTCGGGCATCCGTATGGGGATAGCGTGCTGGTGTGCGTGGCTGCGGCGCTGCGGGCGAGCGACGACAAGGATCTGATCGCCTTCCGCATCGGCGGTGAGGAATTCCTCCTGATGCTGCGGGGCAAGGACGCGGCAGAGCGGGCCGAGGCACGCAGGCGGGCCATCACGGCGCGTACGCTGGCGACTATGGACGGGCTGGACCGGCCGATCACGGCAAGCATGGGTCTGCTCGATTTCACGGCCGTGGCCGACGACCCGGATCTCGACTTCTGGAGCCTTTACACCAGAGCCGACCAGCTTCTGTACGACGCCAAATGTGCAGGCCGCAACCGCACGGGGCGCGATGCGCTGGAATGGTTCGTGCCGCAGGCGGACGGGGGGGCGAGCGCCGTGGCTTAGGCCGTGAAGGGGGCGAGCACTTCGGGCCGGACCCGGACCAGGCGATTGGTCTTGCGGTCGAGCATGGCCCAGGTGGTGGCCGCGCTGACGATGACCTTTCCAGCGGCATTGCGGAAATCGACGCGGCGCAGCGACGTGGCGCCGCGGGCGGGGCCTTCGATCCAGGTTTCACCCGTAACGCTTTGACCCGCATCGATATTTCCACGGTAATCGATTTCATGGCGGGTCACGACCCAAAAGAACGCGGCGCGATCTTCCGGGCGTGCAGCCGCATCCCAATGGGCGGTGGCGATGTCCTGGATCCACTGCACCCAGACGGCATTATTGACGTGACCGAGTTCGTCGATGTGCTCCGGTGCGGCCAAAAAGGTGCGGATCATACGTATTATTTGGCCTGTTCGGCAGCCGAACGGTCCGCGCTGCCCTGCTGCCACAGTATGAAGGCCACCTCTTCGGCCGCCTCGCGAATGGATTCGAACCGGCCCGACTTGCCACCATGGCCCGCGCCCATATTGGTCTTGAGCAGCAGTTCGTTATCGTCGGTCTTGACCTCGCGCAGCTTGGCCACCCATTTCGCAGGTTCCCAATAGGTCACGCGCGGGTCGTTGAGACCGGCGGTCACCAGCATGGGCGGATAGTCCTGCGCCACGACCTGATCGTAAGGCGAGTAGCTGAGGATATAGGCGAAGGCCTGCTTGGACAGGATCGGATTGCCCCATTCGGGCCATTCACCTGGCGTCAGCGGCAGATCCTTGTCCAGCATGGTGTTGAGCACATCGACAAAGGGAACATGCGCCACCACGGCGCCCCACAGATCGGGATCGGTATTGACCACCGCGCCCATCAGTTCGCCGCCGGCCGAACCGCCCGAAATGCTGATCTTGCCCTTTTCGGTATAGCCCTTGTCCACCAGCCCCTTCGCCACATCGACGAAGTCGTTGAAGGTATTGGTCCGTTCGTTGAGCTTGCCCTGCAGATACCATTTGCGGCCGAGATCGTCGCCCCCGCGGATATGCGCGATGGCATAGGCATAGCCGCGATCGATCAGGCTGAGGCGCGTGGTCGAAAAGCCGGGCGGCACGGCATAGCCGTAGGCGCCATAAGCATAGAGATGCAGCGGGCCGGTCTTCGGGCGGTCCTTGCGCATCACGATGCTGACCGGGACCATCGTGCCGTCACGCGCGGGGATTTCCACGCGCTCTGTCGTGTAGAGATCGACATCGTATCCGCTGGGGATTTCCTGCTGCTTGAGCAGTTCCAGTTCGCCGCTGTCGACGTGGTAATCGAACACGGAATCGGGCGTGACCATGCTTTCATAGGCAAGGCGCAGCGTGTTCTGATCGTATTCGGGATTATTGCTGAGGCCCGCATTGAAGCTCGCTTCGGTGAAGGCGATCGGCTTGACCAGATTCGGATCGGCATAATCGCGCAGCTGGATCTGATCGAGCCCGCGCAACCGCCCTTCAGTGACGTAGAAATTCTTGAACAGATCGAAATCGGTGAGGTAGAATTCATCCGATCCGGGGATCAGCGTGGTCCATTCGCCCGGCGCATCCAGCGTTGCGGTAGCCAGCCTGAAATTGACGTGATCGTCATTCGTGTGGACCCACAGTGTCCCGTCACGCACGTCGACATCATATTCGACGCCCTTCTGCCGTGCCTTGATGAGGATCGGTTCGGCCGTGGGATCGTCGGCAGGCACGAGGCGCACTTCGCTCGTCTCGTTGTCGCCGGTGGCGATGACCAGCCAGTCTTCCTGAGCGGAGAGACCGGTGCCGACCCGGAACCCTTCGTCCGCGGTTTCGCGGTAGAGTTCCACATCGTCGCTCACCGGTGTGCCGAGTACGTGCAATGTGGCATCGTGAACCCGCCAGTTGTCGTCGGCGAGGCCGTAGACGAGGGCGGTATCGCCCTTCACCCAGACGAGGCCCGAGAGCGTGCCGGGAATTTCGTCGGGCAGCAATTCGCCGGTCTGGAGATCCTTGATCCGCGCGGTGAAGCGTTCCGAGCCATTGGTATCGGCCGAATAGGCGAGATAGCGCCCGTTCTTGGACACGGAGAAGGCACCCAGCCGGAAATATTCATGACCATCGGCCAGCGCGTTTTCATCGAGAATCAGCTGAGCATCGCCGCCCGCGACAGGTTTGCGATAATATTTGCGGTATTCCGCGCCTTCTTCGAATTCGGACCAGTAGAGCCAGTCGCCATCCTTCTGCGGCACGGTGGAATCGTCTTCCTTGATCCGGCCCTTCATTTCTTCGAACAATTCGTCGACCAGCGCCTGCTGCGGTTTCATCCGCGCTTCGAACCAGGCGTTTTCCGCCTTGAGGTGATCGAGAATGTCCGTGTCGTCCACGGTCGGATAGGACTGGTCCTTGAGCCAGTAATAGGGATCGGCGATGGTGATCCCGTGATGCGAATAGCTGTGATCGCGCTTCTCGGCTGTGGGCGGGGAAGTCGGCTGTGTCACATGTGTTCCTTCGGTGTTTTGCGCATAAAGCGGCGCGGCGAGTGCCAGCGTCGCGGCAGATAGGCATGCGGTGTATCGCTTGAAAGCCATGACCTGTCCCCCCTTGCGCGGCGCAAAGGTGGAAAGGCGCGCCGCGGATGACTATGATGGCAGGGTGATTATGCGGCTGCCCGTCTGGCCGCAAGCGCCGAGTCGGCCAGCGCGCCACCGGCCCCGATGAAAGGATATTTTTCGCCTCATGCTGATGCAGACATACGAAGCTCGCCTCGATGGATTACGCAAGGAACTGGGCCGCCGCGGCCTGGATGGTTTCGTGATCCCGATTTCCGATGAACATATGAGCGAATATGTCGGCTCTTACGCGCAGCGCCTGAAATGGCTGACCGGCTTCGGCGGCAGCGCGGGCAGCGCGGCGGTGCTGAAAGACGCGGCGGCCATGTTCACCGATGGCCGATACACCGTGCAGGTGCGCGAGCAGGTGGACGGCAAGCTGTACGATTACGAGGATGTGCCCGCCACATCGCCCGCCAAATGGATTGCCGCCCATGCACCGCAAGGCGCGAAGATCGGTTACGATGCCTGGCTGCACGGCATCGGCTGGGCAGAAGAAGCGGAAAAGCTGTTTGCCAAGAAGGGCATCGAACTGGTGCCGGTCGACGGTAATCCGATCGATGCGATCTGGGACGACCGTCCCGAAGCTTCGCTTGCGGCAGCCGTGCCGCATGCCGACGAGCATGCCGGCCGGTCGAGCGCCGACAAGCGCGCCGAGATCGCCGACTGGCTGAAGAACGAAGGCTATGATGCGACCGTCATCAGTGCGCTGGATTCGGTGGCCTGGCTGCTCAACATGCGCGGCACCGACGTCGACAACACGCCGGTTTCGCTGTCCTATGTGCTGGCCCATGCAGACGGCACGGCGGAACTGTTCATCGCGCCCGACAAGGTCACGCCCGAACTGACCAAGCATCTGGGCAACGCCGTGACCGTGCGCAATCGCGACGAATTCCAGCCCGCTCTCGAAGCGCTCAAGGGCAAGACCGTCGCGGTCGACCCCAACCATGCGGTGGCGGGCATCTTCCACGCCCTGGCGGCAGGCGGCGCGAAGGTCGTGCGCGATGCCGATCCGACCGTTCTGCCCAAGGCGATCAAGAACCCTGCCGAACAGCAGGGCCACCGCGATGCCCAGGCGCGCGACGGCGCGGCCGTTTCGCGGTTCCTGCGCTGGATTTCGATCGAGGCACCCAAAGGCGGGGTGGACGAACTGACCGCCGCCGCCAAGCTGCGCGAATTCCGCGAGGCCGGCGGCGTGCTGAAAGACGCCAGCTTCGACACCATCAGCGCTGCGGGGCCGCATGCTGCCCTGCCGCACTACAAGGTCGACGAAGACAGCAATATCCCGATCCCGCCATCTTCGATCTATCTGGTCGATTCGGGCGGCCAGTATCTGGACGGAACCACCGACATCACCCGTACGGTTTGGGTCGGACCGGGCGAGCCGAGTGCCGAAATGGTCGAGCGCAACACTCGCGTGCTGAAGGGCCACATCCAGCTCGACATGCAGAAATTCCCCGACCGTACGAGCGGCGGCGCGCTCGACGCGCTGGCGCGGATGCATCTGTGGAACGGCGGGGTCGATTACGGCCACGGCACCGGCCACGGCGTGGGCAGTTACCTGTCGGTCCATGAAGGCCCGCAGCGTATCTCCAAGCCCGGCGGCGCATTCCCCGGCACGGAAACCGAACTGCGCGAAGGCATGATCCTGTCGAACGAGCCCGGCTATTACAAGGCCGGGGCCTACGGCATCCGGATCGAGAACCTGGTTCTCGTCGTGCCAGCCGGCATCGAGAGCGAAGGCGACTATCTCGGTTTCGAGACGCTGACCTTCGTTCCGCTCGACCGCAGGCTGGTGGACAAGGACCTGCTCTCGCCCGCCGAAATCGGCTGGTGGAACGACTACCACGCCAAGGTTCGCGACATCGTGGCGCCGCAACTGGATGGCGCGGATCTCGAATGGTTGGAAGCGGAATGCGCCCCCTTGTGATGTAGGAAATGTTCACATAATGTTCTCTTGGTCGCGAGTCGTTTTCAAGGAGCATTGCCATGATCGGATACGTCACTCTCGGGACCAACGACCTCGAGCGCGCAGCCCGGTTCTACGATCCCCTCGCCGCCGAAATGGGGGTGGGGCGGATGATGGATTTCGGGACCTTCATCGCCTGGGGCAAACCCGAAGGGGCGCCCGGTATCGCCGCGACCAAGCCGTTCGACGGCAAGGAAGCGACGGTCGGCAACGGGACGATGGTGGCAATCGAGGCCAAGGATCGCGATCAGGTAAAGCGGCTGTACGACATCGCGCTGGCCAATGGCGGCAGCAGCGAGGGCGAACCCGGCCCGCGCGGCGAACCCGATGAAAACGGGATGGTGTTCTACGCCGCCTATTTTCGCGATCCGGACGGCAACAAGCTGAATGCCTTCCTGATGGACAAGATGAGCTGACATGACCCAGCTGCCCCGTCTCGACGAGCGTTTCATCCATCTGGGGCTCGGCGCAACCGCCGTGCCCCAGCCGCCGTTCGACGGGATGGAATGGTACGGCGCCTATGGCGAACGGCACGGGGCGGACGGGCGCGAAGGGCGGCTGGTCAGCCAGTATACCTTCACCGAAGACTGGCCGGGCTGGGAAATGCACCCGGCAGGCGAAGAAGTGGTGATCTGCACTGCCGGGGAAATGGAACTGACGCAGGAATTTCCCGACGGCCGGCGCGAGAGCGTGACGCTGCGCCCCGGCGAATATGTCATCAACCCGCCCGGCGTGTGGCACATCGCCGATATCGTTCAGGAAGCGACAGCCATCTTCATCACGGCAGGCGAAGGCACCCAGCACCGCCCCCGCTGACTTTTCCGCCCCCGCCGACTTTCCCTGCGGTGAACGGCACGGTCCGCGTGCGACAAACCGATACAATTCGGCCCCGATCCGGCATAATCCTGCGACATTGCAGGCCTAGACAGGGCACACGAGCTGCGGCGGGCTTCAGACATTCCCCCTCCCCTCCGGTCCCAGGTCCGCCGCAGCTCTCCAGAGTTTTGGAGATATGAAATGAACAGCAAGACCTTTCTCGCCTTTTCGGCCGCCACGCTGGCGCTGACCGGCACCGCCGCCATTGCCCAGCAGCAGGATCGCGGCGGCGATCTCACCCTTGCCGACATGAAGGCCCGCAGCGACAAGATGTTCGCCCGGATGGATGCCAATAGCGATGGCGTCATCAACGCCGAAGACCGCGAAGTGCGCCGTCAGCAGATGTTCGCCAAGATGGACACCAATGGCGATGGCGAAATCTCGCAGGCCGAAATGCAGGCCGCACAGGAAGCCCGCCAGCAGCGCCGCGAACAGCGACGTGAAGCCCGCAGCGAACGCCGCGGCGACCGCATGGCGGAGCGCTTCGCCAAGCTGGATACCGATGGTTCGGGCGGCGTCTCCGCTGAGGAAATGGCCGCCAAGCGCGAAGCGCGCGGCGACCGTGCAGGCAAGGGCAAGCGCGGAATGCGCGGTGGCCACGGCATGCGCGGCGGCGGCATGATGATGCGTATGGCCGACACCAATGGCGACGGTTCGATCACACGCGCCGAGTTCGATGCAGCGATCGAAGCACGCTTTGCCAAGATGGACGCCAATGGCGACGGTGTGGTCACGCAGGACGAACGAAAGGCCGCCCGGGATGCCATGCGCGCCGAATGGAAAGCAAAGCGCGAAGCACGGCAGAACCAGTAAGCCGCTTGCTAGCAGGCCCAAACCACAGGTAATCGCGGGCGAGGACCGATCATGACCGAACCCGCGCCTACCACCCTTCTGCTGGTCGACGACGAGCCGACCCTGCGCGAGCCCCTGGCCGAGTATCTCACTCGCCAGGGGTTCGTGGTGCAGGAGGCCGAAAGCGCCGCCGCGGCCCGCACGAAGCTGGCGCAGGCGACGCCCGATCTGGTTCTGCTCGATATCATGATGCCGGGCGAGGACGGGCTGTCGCTGTGCCGCCATCTGGTCGAAAGCCGGCGCCTGCCGACCATTCTGCTTACCGCCAAAGGCGAAGCGATGGACCGGATCATCGGCCTGGAAATCGGCGCCGACGATTATGTGACCAAGCCGTTCGAGCCGCGCGAACTTGTCGCCCGGATCCGTTCCGTACTGCGCCGTGCCGAGCGGCCCGCAGCGCCTGCGACCGATGACGAACTCCTGTATGAATTCGAAGGCTGGCAGCTCGATCCGCTCAAGCATCGGCTGACCGATCCGGACGGCGCGCTGGTGCCGCTCTCCACAGCCGAATTCCGCATGCTGCGCGCCTTTTGCGACCATCCGCGGCAGGTGCTCGACCGCGACCGGCTGCTCGACATGGTGCAGGGCCGCGAGGCGCATCTGTTCGACCGTGCGGTCGACAATCAGATCAGCCGGCTCAGGCGAAAAATCGAAGCCGACAGCCGCGACCCGCGTTTTATCCAGACGGTCCGGGGCGGCGGATACCGGTTCGCCACCGATGTCGCGCGCCTGCGCCGCGCGGACGAGGGCTGATGCGCCGGTTTACGCAGAGCCTGCTTGGCCAGGTGATGCTGTCGATGGCGGCCGCGCTGCTGATCGCGCAGGGCATTTCGGCGGTGATGCTCTATCGCGCCGCGTCGGAACGGCGCGAGCTCGCCATCATGAACGCAGCGGCCTTCCAGTTGCTCGCCGGAGCCCGCCGGGCCGAGCGCGCGCCGTCCGAACGCGGCGAGAGGCGGGGACCGCGGCGCCTGGCTCGCCCGCTTTCACCGGCCAGCGAAGGAGAGCGCCGCATCCGGCTTCCGCGCAATATCCGGTACCGCGAGGCCGGCCAATCGCCGCTGGTCCCCGGTCAGGCGCGCCAAGCCGAGCGCGAAGCCGAACTGGCGGATATTCTGGCCGCGCAAGGGGTCGATGTCGAAGAACTCGTCGTCTTCGAGCGCCCTTTGCTGGATGACGAACTGGTGGGCGCTGCCGCAGAACGCCGCCCACGGCTGAAGGCCAGAGCCGAGGCGACACCGCATGACCTTCTCGTCGTGGGGCTGAGGCAGGCAGGGAGCGACACGTGGCAGGTGGCCCGCCTGCCGCTGCCCCAGCGCGACCGCGCCATCGTCCGCACCCTCGCCATGCAGACGGTGATACTGTTTCTGGTACTTGTGGGGCTGCTCTATTTCGTCCTGCGGCGGATCACCCGCCCGCTCGACACGCTGGCCGAGCGCACGCGGCGGTTCGGCGGCGCCGGTATGGCGGAGGAGCCGCTGGCCGTATCGGGCCCGCAGGATATCCGCCGCCTGATCGAAGCGCATAATGCGATGCAGGCGCGGATCGGCTCGATGCTCGACGAGAAGGACGTCATGCTCGGCGCCATCGGCCACGATCTCAAGACTCCGCTGGCGGCATTGCGAGTCCGTATCGAAAGCGTCGAGGACGAAGCCGCTCGCGCGAAGATGGCGGACAGCATCGAGGATATCACCAACACGCTCGACGAGATCCTTTCGCTCGCCCGGATCGGACGCACCAGCGCGGAGCCGGAAAGAACCGAACTGGGCGCACTGGCCGAATCGGTGGTCGAGGAATTCGAGGACATGGGGCGTCCGGTGACGCTGGATACGGAAGGCCGCGTGGTCGCCCCGGTGCACCTGACCTGGCTGAAGCGCGGGCTGCGCAATCTGATCACCAATGCGCTGCGTTATGCAGGAACGGCGCGCGTCACCATTCTGCGCGAAGACGGCCACGCCGTCCTGCGCGTCGACGACGACGGGCCGGGTATTCCTGCCGACCGCATTCAGGACATGCTCGAACCGTTCACCCGCGGCGAAGCCAGTCGCAATCGCGAGACCGGCGGGGCGGGGCTGGGTCTTACGCTGGCGCGGGCCGTGGCCGAACAGCACGGCGGCGCGCTGGTGCTGGCGAACCGGCCGGAAGGCGGCCTGCGCGCAGAGTTTCGAATTCCGGTCTAGCGCATCAATCCGCCGATGATGTTGCGCACGAAGGCGGTGGCCCCAGTGCGCAGCGGGTCGGCGCTGGATTTCTTGCCAAGGACCGTCGCCACGGCAATCGAGCTGAGAGAACCGGCGGCAGCGGTTGCAGCGGCCTTGCCCGCACGGCCCCAGAGCGAGGTCGATTTGCGGCTCCGCTTGCCCACCTCCTTGCGGCCGGCCTCTTCCACCTCCGCAGCCGTGGCAGCCGCATCCGCAGCTTTCGCAGCGAGCACTTCCTCCGCGCTTTCGCGATCGACAGCGTCGTCATATTTCCCATCGAGATCGCTGACCGAATTGACGATCTTGCGTTCTTTTTCCGTCACGGGACCGAGCCGCGAATAGGGCGGCTTGACCAGGGTCCGCTGCACCACGCCGGGCGCACCGTCTTCATCCAGCGTGGACACCAGCGCCTCGCCCACTTTCAGTTCCGTTATCGCCTGTTCCACATCGAGGTCGGGATTGATGCGGAAGGTTTCTGCCGCCGCCCTTATCGCGCGTTTGTCGCGCGGAGTGAAAGCGCGCAGGGCATGCTGAACCCGGTTGCCCAATTGCCCGGCGATCTTTTCGGGAATGTCGATCGGGTTCTGGGTGACGAAATAGACCCCCACGCCTTTCGACCGGATAAGGCGCACGACCTGTTCGACCTTGTCTTCCAGCGCTTCGGGCGCCTCGTCGAACAGCAGATGGGCCTCGTCGAAGAAGAAGACCAGCCTGGGCTTTTCCGGATCGCCCACTTCGGGCAGGCTTTCGAACAGTTCGGCCAGCAGCCAGAGCAGGAAGGTCGCATATAGCTTTGGCCCGCGCATCAGCTTGTCCGCGGCCAGCACGTTGATCATGCCGCGGCCCCGATCGTCGACCTTCAAAAAATCGTCGATCTCGAGGGCTGGCTCGCCGAAGAACAGATCGGCGCCCTGGCTTTCGAAGCTCAGCAACTGGCGCTGGATGGCGCCCACGCTCGGCCGGGTGACGTTGCCATAACTGCCCGACAGCTCGCTTGCGTTCTCGTAAGCATAGGCCAGCATCGCCTGCAGATCGCCCAGATCGAGCAGCAGCAGCCCGTTGTCGTCGGCATAGCGGAAGATGATGTTGAGAACGCCTTCCTGCGTATCGTTCAGATCGAGCAGGCGGGACAATAGCAGCGGTCCCATTTCCGAAATCGTCGTGCGGATGGGAAACCCCTGTTCGCCGTACAGATCCCAGAACACCGCGGCATTGTCGGCATAGGCATAGTCGTCCATGCCCAGTTCCCTGGCCCGGCTTTCCAGCTTGTCCGCATTCTTGAACTGGGGCGATCCGGCCATCGATATGCCTGCAAGATCGCCCTTCACATCGGCGACGAATACCGGAACGCCCGCGGCAGAGAAGCTTTCGGCGAGCCCCTGCAGGGTTACCGTCTTGCCGGTACCGGTGGCGCCCGCGATCAGGCCGTGGCGATTGGCCTGGTCCAGCCGCAGGACCTGCCGTTCCCCATTCGCCCCCAGACCAATGAAAATCTCGCTCACCCGCCCGTACTCCCGACACTGTTTAGTCCCGGGTGATGTGGCAAAGGCTTGTGGGCGCGGTCAAGCAATCCCTCGACAGGCGCAGCGCATAGGGTAAAGGCTGGCACCGATGGCGGAGAGGCATCCCTTTGTCCTGCTCGACGATGCGCGCGAACACGGTGCGGCAGATGCCTTGCTGTTCGAAAACCCGCGCCAGGTCTTCGTTGCCCATCGGCCCGACCAGGTTGCCGACGTCCTTTCCGCAGCGGAACAAGCGCGCAGGTCCGGCGGCGAGCTGGCCGGTTTCATCGCCTACGAGGCCGGGCTGGCGCTGGAAGACAGGCTGCGTCTGCTGGCCCATGCACGCAGCGGGGCGGTCGGCCCGCTTGTCTGGCTTGGCCTGTTCGACGCGCCCACCCGCATTGCCGCCGCCGACATGCCCGATTGGCTGGCCGCCCACGCGCAGGGTCCCGGCAGCGTGGGGCCGCTCGATCCGCAGCTTTCACCGGGCGGCTACGAGAGGGCGTTCGCCACGCTGCAGGAAGCGATCCGGGCGGGCGATATCTACCAGGCGAACCTCACCTTTCCGCTCGCCGGCAATTTCACGGGCGATCCCGTCGGCCTTTACGCCGCGCTGCGCCCGGCAGCGCAGGCCGGCTACGGCGGCGTGATCTTCGACGGATCGCACTGGCTGCTGAGCCTGAGCCCCGAACTTTTCATTTCGCTCAAGGGACGCGAAGCGAAGGCCAAGCCGATGAAGGGCACGCGCCCGCGCGGCGGCGATACGGCAGCGGACGCGGCGATGGCGGCCGAGCTGGCCGGGTCGGTCAAGGACCGGGCCGAGAACCTGATGATCGTGGACCTCATGCGCAACGATCTGTCCCGCGTTGCCCAAGCGGGCAGCGTGCATGTGGACGAACCCTTCGCAATCGAAACCTACCCCACCGTCCACCAGATGGTCAGCGTCATTCGGGCACGCCTGGATGAAGGCCGGAGCGCCGTCGATCTGGTCCGTGCCCTGTTCCCCTGCGGTTCGATCACCGGGGCGCCCAAGATCCGCGCCATGGAGTTGATCGACGCGGTCGAACGCGATCCGCGCGGGCCCTATTGCGGCGCGATCGGTCGTATCGGCGCAGATGGCGATGCGGCGTTCAATGTGGCCATTCGCACTCTCCGCCTGACCGAGATCGAAAATGGCCGGGGCAAGGCCGTGCTGGGCGTGGGCGGTGCGATCGTCGCCGACAGCGAACCGCGCACCGAATGGCGCGAGGCCTTGCTCAAGGGTGCCTTCGCGCGCACGTCCTCGCCCGAACACCGCGCCGCACAGTTCGATCTGGTCGAAACCATGCGGTTCACCCCGGACAAGGGCATCCCCCTGCTCGAGGCGCACCTCATGCGGATGAAGGCCAGCGCGGCAGAGCTGGGATTTTCCTTCGACCGTCACGAAGCCCGCAACCAGATGCACGCACTCTGCTTCGTGCTCGAGAAACCCAGCAGGGTCCGCCTGCTGGCGGCGCGATCGGGTGCGATTTCGCTGGAAGCGCACGACGTTCCTGAAGCCTGGCCGGAACCGGCACAGGCGATCGTCCTTCCCCTCCCGGTCGATCCCGGCGACTGGCGCCTTCGACACAAGACCACGGACCGCGGTTTTTACGAGGAAGGGCAGCGCGTAGCCCGCGCCCACGGCGTGCAGGAAGCCTTGTTCGTGCGCGAGGACGGGCTGCTTACCGAAGGCTGCGTCACCAGCATTTTCGTTCGCGGCGAAGACGGGGTCTTGCTGACACCGCCCGCCCATCTCGGCCTGTTACCCGGCGTTTTCCGGCAGACCCTGCTGGACGAAGGCAAGGCGCGCGAAGCCGAATTACATATAGAAGACTTGGAAAACGGCTTCTTCCTAGGCAATGCGCTGCGCCTGATGATGGACGCGAAACTCAAGACATGACCAATATTCCGATCCTGTTCGAAGACGGCGAAGCGCTGGTAATCGACAAGCCCGCCGGCCTCCCCATCGAACGTCCGCGTCGTGGCGGGGCAAGTCTTGAAGACCATTTCGAACAGCTCAAGCTCGGCTTTCAGCGCCCGCCCATGCCGGTTCACCGGATCGATACGGACACCAGCGGCTGCCTGCTGCTGGCCCGCAATCCCAAGGCGCTGAAACGATTCGCCAAGGCTTTCGAGGATCGGCTCGTCGAAAAGCGTTACCTCGGCGTACTGGCAGGTGTCCCATCGACCAGCGAAGGCACGATCGAACTGTCTCTGTCCAAGATCAGCAGTGCCGAAAAAGGCTGGCGCATGATCGCGGCGAAGAAGGGCAAACCCTCGATCACCCACTGGCGCGTTCTCGCCGAAATCGATGGCCACGCGCTGCTCGAATTCCGGCCCGAAACGGGGCGCACGCACCAGATTCGCGTACATTGCCAGGCTGGCCTCGGCATGTCGCTGCTCGGCGATCCGGTATACGGTAATGGCAAGGGCGCACCGCGCACCATGCTTCACGCCGCAGCGATCGGCGTGCCGCGCGATGGCAAGCCGCCGATCGCCGCAACGGCTCCGTTGCCGCGCGACTTTACCGCGCTCGGCTTCGTCGATGGCCAGGACTGAATGGGACGCATAGCGGACAAGGCTATCGAAATCGCGGAGGAGAAGTTCATCGCCTCCTCCGGTCCGGGCGGACAGAACGTCAACAAGGTTGCGACCGCGGTCCAGCTGCGTGTCGACGTTTTCCAGCTGGGCATGCCGCCCGAAGCGTTCGAACGGCTCAAGGACATTGCGGGCAGCAAAATGACCAAAGGCGGCGAAATAGTCCTGACCGCCAACGAATACCGCACGCAGGACCAGAATCGCGAAGCGGCACGCGAACGGCTTCTCGGTTTGCTGTCAGAGGCGCTCACCCCGCCGCGCAAACGCGCCAAGAGCCGCGTCAACCGGGTCGGCAAGGTCAAGCGCCTCAAGGCGAAGAAGGTTCGCGGGACGGTGAAGGCGAACAGGGGCAAGGTAGACTGGTAGCCGGCAAGCCACGACGCTTGACTTTTACCCGTGAATCACCCAATGGGCGCGCCGGACGGCGGTGCTGCACGCGCCGCCATAATTATTTCGGCCTTTCGCCCGCTTTGGGCAGGCTCATCAGAAAGATCTTTAGGAACACGCCATGGCGAAGCCCGCAACCGTCAAGATCAAGCTCGTCTCGACCGAGGGCACGGGCTTCTATTACGTGACCAAGAAGAACCCGCGTAACCACACGGAAAAGTTCACCTTCCGCAAGTACGATCCCGTCGCGCGCAAGCACGTCGAGTTCAAGGAAGCCAAGATCAAGTAATGCGCGCCAAGCTGAACCGCGGGAACGAGCCGGGTTCAGTGATGGTTCAATGCTCCAAATCTAAACGCAGGAGCATGAGCACCTTGTCTTCTAAAAAGAACAAATCGATCGGCGCCGCGCTGGCATTATCGCTGGCTGCGGCGCTTCCCGCGTCCGCCATCCTGGCCCCTGCCCCGGCACAAGCCGCGGCAGGCGACCTCGACAAAGCGGTCGCTGCCCTGCGCGGCATATCCACCATGAAGGCCGATTTCGTCCAGACCGACCGTGCGGGCCAATCCGTGCGCGGCGTCATGACGCTGAAGCGCCCCGGCAAGATCCGGTTCGAATACGAAAAGGGCGTGCCCATGCTCGTCGTATCGAACGGCAAGTCGATGTACATGGTCGATTACGAGGTCAATCAGGTCCAGCGCTGGCCGGTCAGCAATTCGCCTCTGGGTGCGCTGCTCGACCCGAGTCGCGACGTGAAGAAATACGGCAAGCTGGTTCCTACCAGTCATCCCGACGTCGTCAGTGTCGAGGTGCGCGATACCAATCGCCCCGAATACGGCGTGATCACCCTGATCTTTTCCCGCGATGCGTCTGCGCCAGGCGGGCTGAAGCTGACCCACTGGGTCGCGCTCGATTCGCAGAATCACCGTACGACCGTCAGACTGTCGAACCAGCGTTACGGGGTGTCGGTAGCCGACAGCGCGTTCACCTTCCGTGACCCGCGCCAATCATCCCGTCGTCCGGGTTAAACGGATCAGCGGCGAAAGGTGTCATCTATGCGACATCCCGCCCCTATGCGTTCATTGAACAGCAAGCGGGGCGCGCCTAGATTTCAAATCACGAGATGACGCGAAGCGGGTTTCCCCCCTGTTGACCCCTTCCATCTAGTTCATCTTGTTCCAAGCGTGACGAACGCTCACAGGAAACCCCCGTGCCAATGCCCCCGGCGCGGGGGTTTTTTGCGTCCCCCGTAAACGAACCACCGATCAGTCGGCCCAGCCGAAGGCCTTGCGAATCACATCGTAGATCAGGTTCTGCTCCATCACCCCGCCCACGTTCTGCGCCCCCGGGCCATTAGCATAGAGCGCCACATCCTCGCCGCCATGGGTTTCCGAACCGGTGGGAATGGCTGCCTGCTGATGCGCGGCCACGCCGGTTTCCGGCATTTCGCGACCACCGGGCTTTATCGCCCCGGGGCCGTTGCCATAGCCCAGCGTCGTATAGGGCTTCCCATCGGCCGCGAGCGAGGGTCCTTCGCCCGTATCGCCATCCTCCCCGCCACCGGCGGGCGGCACGACCAGGCCGAGAATGTCGTTCCCCCGGCGGGGATAGCCCGCCATGGTGAACACGTGGCTGTGATCCGCCGTCACCAGGATCAGCGTTTCTTCGGGATCGGTGTTGTCGATCGCCCACTGGATGGCGCGGGCGAATTCCACGGCCTCTTCCAGCGCGTAACCGGCCTGGCCCGCATGGTGACCGTGATCGATCCGCCCGCTTTCGACCATCAGGTAATATCCTTGCGGATCGCCGCGCAGCCGACCCACGGCCGCGGCCGTCATGTCGGTCAATGTGGGCTCTGTGCTTTCGGGCGTGCGGTCCGCCGTGAACGTCATGTGGCTGGGTGAGAAAAGACCCAGCAGCGGCTTTCCTGCAGGTGCGGCGGTCATTTCGTCCATGCTCGTGACGAAGGTTCCGCCGGTCTTCGCCGTCCACTCTCCGGGAAGATCTGCGCCTGCATCGAGCCTGCGGCCCCCCTTGCCCTCACCGAAGAAAGCCGCGCTCCCGCCTCCGAGCGCGACGTCGAATGGCGTCTCGACGAGTTGGCGGGCGATATCCTTGCAGCCGAAGCCGCGCTGGTCTGCGGGAATTTCCGAATCGCCTTCCCAGTTCCGGCTGACACTGCGCGCATAGACTGCTGCGGGGGTGGCGTGGGTGATGCGGGCCGTGCTGACGATGCCGAGCGCCTTGCCCTTGTCGTGTGCCTCTTCGCTTACCAGGGGCACTTCATTCCCCTTGCCGGATGCGCAGTCGCCAAGGGTTGCCCCGGGGCCATAGCCGAGCATGCCGATATTTGTTTTCACGCCCGTGTTCATGGCGCTGGCCGTCCCGGCGCTGTCGGGGACCTGCGCATTGCTGTTATAGGTTTTTACGAGCGCGAGATGATCGAAATTCTCGAACGGCAGGACATATTCCTCGCCCGTCTGCCCCTGCTTCTGCCCGGCGTAGATCCGTGCCGCGGTAACCGTAGAGATCCCCATGCCGTCGCCGATGAACAGGATGACGTTCCTGGCCCGCTGTTCGCTCGACGCCACTGGGGCGGCGGCCGTCTGCGGCGCATCCCGCGCGACTGTCGCGGTACAGCCACCCAGGGCCAGCGTGGCGGCGCAGGTCGCCAGACAGAACGAACGGAACATCATGCAGTATCTCCGGAATGAAACTCGTGAGGTCGTATATCAGTGACCCACAAGACAAAAGTGTGACGCTTGCGGGAAAAGGGGCGCTCGCCTACCTCGCTGCGCATGGTCACTGTTGCTACTTGGAACATCAATTCGGTTCGTCTGCGGATGCCGATCGTCGCCCGCTTCATCGAGGAGCAGGCGCCCGACGTCCTGTGCCTGCAGGAGATCAAGTGTCAGGAACACCAGTTCCCCTACGAAGCCTTTCGCGCCTTGGGGTACGAACATTTCGCGGTGCACGGTCAGAAAGGCTATCACGGCGTGGCAACCGTATCGAAGACGCCGCTCAGGGAATTTTCCCGTTACGACTGGCAGGACAATGGCGAAGCCCGTCATGTCGGGGTGGAGTTGCCTGAACATCAGGGCATGATCGTGGAAAACGTCTATGTTCCTGCCGGCGGCGACGAGCCCGACCGGGAGGTAAACCACAAGTTCGGCCAGAAGCTCGACTTTCTCGAACGCATGACCCGCTGGGCCGACGCGATCGACCGGCCCACGCTGATCGTCGGCGATTTCAACATCGCCCCGCTCGAAAGCGATGTGTGGAACCACAAGCAATTGCTCAAGGTGGTCAGTCATACGCCGGTCGAGGTCGAAAGCCTGCAGCGCTTCATGGATGCGCACGGCTGGTCCGATATCGGCCGTGAACACATCAAGGCGCCCGATCGCTATTACAGCTGGTGGAGCTATCGCTCGAAAGACTGGAAGACGAACGATCGCGGGCGCCGGCTCGACCATATGTGGGCGAGCCCCGAACTGGCGAAACAGGCTGTCGGCCACTCGGTCCACGAATATGCCCGCGACTGGGAAAAACCGTCCGACCATGTTCCGCTGGTGACGGAGTTCGCGCTCTGAGCGCAGGCTCGCCTTCGCGCCGCGCTGCGCAGGCCGTCGATGCGCTGCGCCATGGCTGGCCGCTGGCGATCGAGGGCGCACCGCTGTTGCAGCCCGTCGAAACGGCCTTTGGCGAGATGACGGGCGAGGCGATGCTGATCTCCGCCACGCGTGCGACCACGCTGAAGCTGGCCAACCAGCGCGAAGCGGCGGCGCCGCGCCAGCCGGTGCTGATGCGCGGGGCGCAGGCCTTCGATCTGCCGGCGGCCCTTGCCGTCGCCGATCCCGCGCTCGACATGCAGAACCCGCTCAAGGGTCCGTTCAAGGCCCTCCCGCTCGGCTGGGAAACGCAGGCCAGGGCGGCGCTGGAACTGGCCCGCATGGCCGGCGTGCTTCCCGCCTTCCTGGTCGATCCGCAGGGCGCGGGTGAAGCCGTATCGCTTTCGGCAGGCGATGTGGCGGCATTCGCCGACGCATCGCGCCTGCAGATCGCGACGCGGGCCCGCCTGCCGGTGGCGGCGGCGGAAGATGCGCGCATCGTCGCGTTTCGCAGTCCCGACGACACGCGCGAGCATATCGCACTCGTCATCGGCGAACAGTCGGCGGACCGCACGCCGCTGGTGCGCCTGCATTCCGAATGCCTGACGGGCGACATCCTCGGCAGTCTCAAATGCGATTGCGGCCCGCAGCTCGATGCGGCCCTGCATGCCATGGCCGCAGAGGCCGGCAGGGGCGGCTGGGGTGTGCTGCTGTACATGCGTCAGGAAGGGCGCGGCATCGGCATCATCAACAAGCTGCGTGCCTATCGGCTCCAGGACCAGGGCTTCGATACGGTCGATGCCAACACGCGGCTGGGCCTGCCGGACGAAGCGCGCGATTTTCCCACTGCGGCCCGCATGCTCGATCTGCTGGGGATCGACACGATCCGCCTGATGACGAACAATCCGGCCAAGGTCCGCGCGCTGGAGGCAGAGGGCGTCCATGTCGCAGAGCGCGTGCCGCATGCCCTGCCGGACAATCCGCACAATACCGATTACCTCGCCACCAAGCGCGACCGGTCGGGACATCTCCTCTGACCAGCGGCGCGGGCGCGCAGTATCAGCGTTTCTCGAACGCCCTGATGCCGCTGCCGAGCTGGTTGTCCCTCATGACGATATCGTCGCCCGTCCAGTCCGCCACGAAGGCCGGGTTGCGCGACAGGCCCGGCACCAGCCGCGCTTCGTTGCCCGCAATGACGAGACCGTTCGAACTGTAATTCGCACCTTCCGCGCCCACGGCGATCATGGTCGACCAGTTTTCCTTGTCGCGCCCCTGCACGAACCAGTTGCCGCGGATCGAACCGGTGCCGCCATTGGGCAGGTCGATGAGATAGTTGGTCGCGCGGCCCTGCGAATCGTCGAAGCTGGAATCTTCCACCACGGTGCGCGATGCGCGCGATTTGAGATAGTGGCCGCCCGTGCCCTGTTCGAACCGGCTGCGGGTCACCGTGACCGTGCCGTAATCGCCGGCATAGATCGAATGCGCACATCCGGCCGAATTCTCGCATGTGCCGAGGCGGGTGAAGGTCGATTTGTCGACCACCAGTTCGCTGTCGACGCCGTTCGCGGTGAGGATGCCCTGCTGGCTGTCGCGGAACCAGCTTTGCGAAACGCGCAGCGGGCCTTGCTCCAGCCGGATACCGGCACCATTGCCGTCGTCCACCGCCAGATCGGCGAAGACCAGGCCGTCGACGGTCGCCCCGCGGCCGCGCAGGACCAGCGCCGCCTTGCCTTCGCAGGCCTGCCCGCCCAGCAGGGCCTTGCCCGCTTCGGCGGCACGGAAATGGACCACGCCTTCGCTCTGTACCGCGCATTCGCTCCAGTTGCCGGGGGCGATGATCACGGTGCCTTCGCGGTCGCCGATCGCGTCGACCGCTTCCTGCAGCGATCCGTATCCGCGGCCCGTTTCGAGCACGGTAAAACTGCTCGCGCCGCCGCCCTGGGCAAGCAGGGCAGCAAGCGGAATTGCCCCCACCGCGGCAACGCCGACTGCGGCCAGGAGCCAGCGTGGCAGACGCGAAGCGGGCGAGACAAAGGGAGACATCATCGTCCCGACATAGGATTTGATGGTTAACATCGAGATAAGTTACCCCCCTTAGGTAACGGCGTCACTCGTCGCCGCCCCACCGCCAGCGCCATCCGCCGCGGGTCTTGATCGCGCTTGCATAGATCAGCGCGGCGGTTGCGGGAACTATCAATGCAAGGCCCGCGATCAGGCCCACGTCCTCGTCCCATGCGGCCAGCCCGATGCCGGTCAGCAGGGCCAGCGACCATGCCCCCAGCACGGCCCAGCCCTGCCAGGCGATGGGCAGGCCCGCGCCATACCCATACCGCTTCTGCGCGAACCAGGGTCTGCCGTCGTCCATGTCAGTCCTCCTTCGCCGGTCGTCCGCGCCTCGGCGCCTTGCTGACGCCGACATTGATGCCGCGCTTCTCCAGCGCTTCGCGCAGCAGCATCTCGATCTGGGCATTCGCGCTGCGCAGTTCGGCCGCGGCCAGGCGCTCGACCGCGGCATGGACTGCCGGGTCGAGACGCAGGGCAAAGGCCTTCTTCTTCATGACAGCGTTCCGCCCGGTCCGCCTACTGGTACAGCGTGCCCGCGTTCACCACGGGATGCGCTTCCTTTTCGCCGCACAGCACGACCATGAGGTTGCTGACCATGGCGGCGCGGCGTTCATCGTCCATCTCGACGATATTGTCCTGCGACAGCTTGATCAGGGCATCTTCCACCATGCCCACCGCGCCCAGCACGATCTTGGCCCGCGCGGCGATGATCGCATCGGCCTGCTGGCGTTTCAGCATGGCGCTGGCGATTTCGCTGGCATAGGCAAGATGCGTAAGCCCCGCCTCGTCCACCAGTATGCCGGCGACTTTCAGCCGGTCGTTCAGCTCCTCCAGCAGTTCGCGATTGATGACATCGGCGCTGCCGCGCAGCGTGACTTCCTCGTTTTCGAAATCGTCATAGGGATGGCGCGAACCGACCGTGCGCAGGCCCGCCTCGATCTGGATGTTCACGAATTCCTTGTAATCGTCGACGTCGAAACTCGCCTGCGCGGTATCGGCCACCCGCCACACCACGTTGCAGGCGATCTCGATGGGATTGCCGCGCAGATCGTTGATCTTCACCCGTTCGGAATGGATGTTGTGCGCGCGAACGGACATCTTGTTCTTCATCATCCAGGGCCACACCCAGCGCAGCCCTTCGCGCCGTTCGGTCCCGCGATATTCGCCGAACAGGGTAATCACGGTCGCCTGGTTGGGCTGGATCATGAAGAACCCGGCTGCCAGAAATGCCAGCACCAGCAGCGGGAAGATGATCAGCCCGAAAAAGGTCAGCTTCACGGCCTTGGCCGCACCGTCCGGCGGGATGTTTCCCGCCACGTTCCAGACAACCAGCACCAGCAGGGCGAGAATGAACAGCAGCATGGGATAGCCGCTGAAGCTCGACCCCGCTCGCTCGGTGCTCGTATTCATCCCCTTGAATTCCACCGACATGACGAATCACTCCTTCGATATAATTATGATATCATATTTATATCAGGCAGCGAATTTCGTCAATCGGATCCCGTCAATGGCGCTCGATCGCGCGCAGAAAGCGGTCGCCATAGGCTTCCAGCTTCTTGGCGCCGATGCCCGGCAACCGGCCAAGCTGGTCGAGCGTGGCCGGTCGTGCCGCCGCCATCTCGCGCAGGGTTGAATCGTGGAAGATGACATAGGGCGGCACCTGCGCATCCTCGGCCAGTTCCTTGCGCAGGGCGCGCAGGGCCTCGAACAGGGGATCCCCGACCGGGTTGGGCGTCATGTCGCCGCGTCGCCCGCGCCTGCGCCTGCGCTTGGGCGGGACCACGATCTGTACCGCGCTTTCCCCCTTCAGGATGGCACGGGCCGATCCGCCCAGCGCCAGTCCGCCATGCTCGTTGGCCACCAGATCACCGCGCGCCTGCAAGGCCCGGGACAGCGGCTGCAGCAAGACGGCTTCTGCCGGTTCGACGATGCCGAACACGCTCAGCCGGTCGTGGCCGCGCTGGCGCACCCGCTCGTCCTCGCTTCCGGTCAGTACCTTCTGCAGATGCCCCATGCCGAAGCTCTGCCCGGTACGATAGACCGCCGACAGCAGCTTGCGCGCCAGTTCGGTCGCATCGGTGACATCGGGCTGCTCCAGGCAATTGTCGCAATTGCCGCAGCTTGCCGGCGGGTGTTCGCCGAAATGCCGCAGCAGCACGGCCCTGCGGCATTCGGCCGTCTCCACCAGTCCCGCCAACGCATCGAGCCGCGTCCGCTCTGCCGCCCGGCGCGCCTCGTCCACCTCGGCCAGCCGCTGGCGTGCGGTGGCGAAATCCCCCGCCCCCCAGAACATGACCGCCTGACTGGGATCGCCGTCGCGGCCGGCACGGCCCGTTTCCTGGTAATAGCCTTCGATGGACTTGGGCACGCCGACATGGGCGACGAAGCGCACGTCCGGTTTGTCGATCCCCATGCCGAAGGCGACCGTGGCCACGATCACCATGTCCTCGCTGGCAACGAAGGCGCTCTGGTTCGCCGCGCGCACCTCAGCATCCAGCCCTGCGTGATAGGGCCGCACGGCCCGCCCGGTCGCCGCTGCCAGCTTGTCCGCCAGATCCTCGACCTTGCGCCGGGTCTGGGCATAGACGATCCCCGGCCCCGGCTCGCTTTCCATCAGATTGGTCAGCTGCCGCACCGGGTTATCGCGATGGCGGATCGCATAACGGATATTGGGCCGGTCGAACCCCGCCAGTACCAGCCCGTCCTCCGCTATGCCGAGCTGCGCCATGACATCGGCGCGCGTCTGGCGATCCGCCGTCGCGGTCAGCGCCAGCCGCGGCACCTGCGGAAAAGCGTCCATCAGGCCGCGCAGCATCCGGTAATCGGGACGGAAATCGTGGCCCCATTCGGATACGCAGTGGGCCTCGTCAATCGCGAACAGGCACAGCGGCGCAGAACTCAGGAATTCGCGAAAGGCCGGCTGGCTCGCCCGTTCCGGCGCGACATACAAAAGATCCAGCTCGCCGGCCCGGAAGGCATCCTGCGTTTCGCGCCAGTCGGCATCGGCGCTGGTCAGCGTGGCCGCGCGGATGCCATTGGCGCGCGCGCTGCGAAGCTGATCGTGCATCAGCGCGATCAGCGGGCTGATCACCACGCAGGTGCCCGGCAGCATCACGGCGGGCAGCTGGTAGGTCAGCGATTTCCCCGCGCCGGTCGGCATCACCGCCAGCGTCGATGCGCCAGCCAGGATGCGCGTGACGACATCCTCCTGCCGACCGCGAAATCCGTCGAAGCCGAAGACATCTTTCAAGGATTGATATGCGCCTGCGATCCCGCTCATCGGGGCCTGATGGCAGACGCGGGGGCAAGCGCAACCGCTGGCGGGCAATTTTCCCCTTGCCCCGCATGCCGCGCTTGCGCTTTACCGCCAGCCAGATTCCACGAAGGAGACTTTATCATGAAATTCCGTATCGCCCTGACGGCCGCCGCAACCATCGCCCTTGCTGCCTGCGGCAGCACCGAAGATGCCTCGACCGAAGTCGAAGCAGACACCGTCGAAATGCCCGCCGACGAAGCTCTGACCGGGATCGAGGAAACGCCGGTCGCCGATCCGGCCGCCAATACCGAACCCGCGCCGCAGGTGACCTCGCCCAGCGAAGAAGTCCAGATCCAGGAAGCTGGTGACAGCGCAGCCGATACCGCTGCCGCAGCCATGGATGCCATGTCCGAAGACTCCAGCAACTGATTGGCATGCGGGCGGGCCAGCCGGCTCGCCCGCGTCCAGCCGCGCCGTAGCGTCCTTTGCGCGGCGTTCGATAGCGCCTAGCTTCCGCGCCAATGAAACGACTCGTCCCCCTTCTCGCCGCGCTGACTGCGCTGTCCGCCTGTTCGGGCTACGATGATGATCAGCCGGTCGAAGCGGTCTCGCAAAGCGAAGCCGAAGCGCTCGACGACGCTGCCGAAATGATCGAACAGCGGCGCCTGCCGGATGACGCGGTTCCCTCCGCAGGCGACGGGACACTCGCTGCCGACGCAGAAGATGCCATGCCCGCTGGCGCGGATACGCGCGCAACCGGCGGTCCGGAAAATGGAGCTACCGAATGACCGAAACCGTCAATCCCGGCATGGATGCCGACATCTTCGACCAGTTCCTCGAACAGCTCGAACGCTACGTTCGCGAACGGCTGCTCCCGGCAGAAAAGCAGGTCATCGCCGATGACCGCATTCCCGACGAAATCATCACCGAAATGAAGGATATGGGCCTGTTCGGCCTCACCGTGCCGGAAGAATATGGCGGCGCGGGCCTGAACTGCACCCAATATGCCAAGGTCGTGAAGACCATGGCATATGCCGCGCCTGCCTACCGGTCGATCTTCTCGATCAATGTCGGCATGTTCAATTCGGCGATCAAGAACGGCGGGACCGATGCGCAGAAGGCCGAATGGTGGCCCCGGATCGCCAATGGCGCGATTGCCTGCTTCGGCCTGACCGAACCCGGTTCCGGCAGCGACAGCGCCGCCATGGCGACCACCGCCCGGCCCGATCCCGATGGCAATGGCTGGATCCTCAACGGCACCAAGCGGTACATCACCAATGCGCCGCATGCCGATGTCGGCCTCATCATGGCCCGCACGGAAAAGGACGCGCTGCCCAAGAACGCGCATGTCTCCGCCTTCATCGTGCCCATGGACACGCCCGGCGTGTCGACCGGCAGCCCGGATCACAAGATGGGTCAGGCCGGCAGCCATATCTCCGATGTCATGCTCGACGATGTGCATGTGCCGGGCCATGCGCTTCTGGGCGGCGAGACCGGGCAAGGCTTCCGCTTTGCCATGATGAGCCTCGACAATGGCCGCATCTCGGTCGGCGCGGCCAGCACGGGCTACGCCCGCCGCGCGCTCGACAGCGCGATCAAATATGCCAGCGAGCGGCAGGCCTTCGGCGAACCGATCGCCAATTTCCAGCTGATCCAGCAGATGCTCAGCGAAAGCTGGACCGAAATCTACGCCGCCGAAGCGATGATGGCCGATGTTACCGCGCGGGTCGACCGGGGCGAAAACACGGTCAAGCATGCCGCCGCCTTCAAGGTCTTCGCCTCCGAAATGTGCGGTCGCGTGGTCGATCGCGTCGTGCAGGTCTACGGCGGGGCCGGCTATCTTGCCGAATATGACGCGGAACGCTTCTTCCGCGATGCCCGCATCTATCGCATCTACGAAGGCACGACGCAGATCCTCCAGCTGCAGATCGCCAAGCACATGCTGCGCGATTACGCCGCTGGCCTTTAGGGAATGTACGACCTTCTATCGGGTCTGAGCATCATCGAGGCGTCGAGCTTCGTCGCCTCGCCGACGGCGGGTCTGTACTGCGCGCAGATGGGGGCGGAAGTCATCCGCGTCGATCACAAGGCGGGCGGTCTCGATTACGATCGTTACATGCTGACGAAGGAAGGCCGTTCGCTCAGCTGGGAAAATCTCAACCGGGCGAAGAAATCCGTCGCGCTCGACTTGCGCAGCGACGAAGGGCGGGAACTGCTGGTCGAACTGTCGGCGAAGACCGGCAATCTGATCACCAACCTGCCGGAAAAGAGCTTCCTTTCGCATGGCGCCATCGCTGCCAGGCGTCCGGATCTGGTCAGCGTGCGCATCATGGGCTGGCACGATGGCCGGCAGGCGATGGACTTCACCGTCAACGCCGCCAGCGGCTATCCGCTCATGTGCGGCCCGGAAGACTGGGACCCGGCCACCGCGCCGCCGGTCAACCAGGTGCTACCCGCCTGGGACTTCGTCACCGGCGCCTATTGCGCTTTCGCTCTGCTCGCGGGGCTGCGCCACCGCGACGCCAGCGGCGAGGGCAGCGAAATCCGCGTGCCGCTCGGCGATGTCGCCATCGGCACCATGGCCAATAGCGGCGCCATGGCCGAAATGCTCTATCGCGGCGGCGACCGCGAACGGCTCGGCAATGCCATCTGGGGCGCATTCGGGCGCGATTTCCGCAGCCGCGATGGCGTGCGCTTCATGGTCGCCGCGCTGACGGCCAAGCAATGGGACGGCCTCGTCGCGGCTTTCGATCTCGCCGATGAGATCGCCGAACTCGAAAACGAACTGAACGTGCGCTTCGCCGACGGTGATCGGCCGCGTTTCGAACACCGGCACCGACTGTTCGAACTGTTCGGCACCCGCAGTCAAACGTATGATTGGCATGCATTGTCGGACCGTCTGACGCAGCACGGCACCACGTTCGAGCGCTATCGCACCATGCACGAAGCCGCCAACGATGCGGAACTGGTGACGGAAAATCCTCTTTTCGGCCCCTCCCCGGCCAACCCCAGCGGCTTCGAATACCCTGCAACCCGCAGCTTCGCCAACATCCCCACCCTCGATGCAGGATTGCCCCGGGCCGCTCCCTACTTGGGCCAGCACACCGAGGAAGTCCTGGCCGACCGCCTCGGCCTCCCCTCCGGCGCCATCGGCGATCTCGTCGACCGGGGCATCGCCCGCCTTTCTGACAAGGACTGACCCATGACGACTAACCGCCGCGTAGCCATCTGCAAGCCGCTCAGGACCCCGGTCGGGCGCTTTCTCGGCACTCTCGCTCCGCTCGAGGCGGGGCAGCTTGGCGCCATCATCATCAAGGCTTTGGTGGAACGCAGCGGGATCGATCCTACGCGCGTCGACGATGTCGTGTTCAGTCAGGGCTATGGCAGCGGCGAAGCGCCGGCCATCGGCCACTGGAGCTGGCTGGCGGCAGGCTATCCGGAAGAAGTCCCCGGCTTCCAGCTGGACCGCCGCTGCGGGTCGGGCCTTCAAGCCGTCGCAACGGCCGCCATGATGGTGCAAACCGGCGTCGCCGATTGCGTGCTGGCCGGCGGTGTCGAAAGCATGTCGAATGTCGAACATTACACGACCAAGGCCCGTCACGGCTCCCGCCTCGGCGACCTGCAACTGTGGGATCGCCTGACCCGTGGCCGCCTGATGAGCCAGCCGATCGAACGGTACGGCATCATCACCGGCATGATCGAAACGGCGGAAAACCTCGCCAAGGATTACGGCATTACGCGCGAAGAGGCCGATGCCTTCGCTGCGCGCAGCCATCAGAACGCGGCCCGCGCATGGGATGAAGGCAAGTTCGAAGACCAGCTGGTCCCGGTGGAAATCCCGCAGCGCAAGGGCGATCCGCTCGTCTTCGCCAGGGACGAGGGCTTCCGCTCCGACGCAACCATCGAAACGCTCGGAGCCCTGCGCGCCATCGATGTGAAGCGCGACCCGGATGCCATCGTGACGGCCGGCAACGCCAGCCAGCAGAACGATGCGGCGGCTGCCTGCCTCGTCGTCGCCGAAGACAAGGTCGAGGAACTAGGCCTCGAACCCATTCTCTGGTTCCATTCGTGGAGCGCGGCCGGCTGCGATCCCAGCCGCATGGGAATCGGGCCGGTCCCGGCTGTCGAACGGTTGTTTGCCAGGAAAGGCCTCGGCTGGGACGATATCGATCTGATAGAACTCAACGAGGCATTTGCCCCTCAGGCGCTCGCCGTGATGAAGGGCTGGGGCTTCAGCGAGGACGACAGCCGACGCGAGATCGTCAACGTCAACGGTTCCGGCATATCGCTTGGCCATCCGATCGGCGCGACCGGCATCCGCATCCTCGCGGACATGGCGCACGAGATGCAACGCCGCAAAGCCCGCTATGGACTTGAAACCATGTGCATCGGTGGCGGTCAGGGCATGGCTGCGGTATTCGAGCGCGCCGCATGACGACTGAGTGGTCGGACTGGATCGGGCGCGAGCAGCGCAGTGCCGACCAGCTCGACCCCTCGCTTGCCGCGCGCTGGTGCGCAACCTTCGACCGCAACGCACCCTCGGGCGATGCGATGCCGCAGGGCATTCACCTCTGCCTGTGTACGCCCGAAGCGCGAACAGGCCAACTTGGCGCCGATGGCCACCCTTCGCGCGAGGACAGTCCGGCCAGCTTCCTCCCGCCAGTTCCTTTGCCAAGGCGCATGTGGGCATCGAGTGCCATCCGGTTTCACGCCCCCATATCCATAGGCTCGGCCATAGATCGCGTGAGCCGCGTGGTTTCCATCGAAGCCAAGTCGGGAAGCCGGGGCGACATGGTTTTCGTCGACATCGACCACGAGACCGGCGCCGACGGGCAACTGGCAGTGACCGAACGACAAACGCTCGTCTACCTGGAGGCGCAGGATAGCGCGGCGCCTCTGGTTCCACCGGAGCCGACAGGCGAAACCTTCGATCCTTCCGCATGGGAGGCTCACCACATCGCCACTCCCGACGAGCGGCTGCTGTTCCGTTTTTCCGCCCTCACCTTCAACACCCATCGCATCCATTACGACGCACCCTATGCGCGCGATGTAGAGCGCTATCGTGGATTGGTCGTCCACGGGCCGCTGATTGCGAGCTTGCTGCTGCAATGTGCTGCAGGAAGTTTCGGCGAAAACCGTCTGGCGAGCTTCTCCTTTCGTGGCGTGAGCCCCGCAATAGCGGGCGAGCCCCTGCACCTCGTCATGCGGGGTAGGGGAGAGGCAATCGAAATGGGTGCGTTCGCAACCGACGGGCGTCAGGTGACGAAAGCTTCTGCCAGCCTGGTTTAGTTCAGCGGATAGTCTGCGATAGGTTGAAGCAGCGTGTAACGTTCCGCGTGCGGTTCATGCCCGAGTTCGGGCAGTTCTATATCTTCGGGCGGCACATTCGTATCGGGAAGCCGATCGAGCAGATCGCGCACCAGCGTCAACCGACCACGCTTCTGATCGTTGAAATCCACTAATGTCCACGGGGCCCATTCCGTATGCGTGGCGGACAGCATGGTTTCGCGCGCCTCGGTATAGGCCTCGTACTTGTCCCGTGCTGCCAGATCGACTGGAGACAGCTTCCAGCGTTTCAACGGATCATCAAGCCGTTCTCGCAGCCGCTCCTCCTGCCGGGCCTGATCGGTGGTCAGCCAATATTTGAACAACAGTATCCCATCATCGACCAACTGCTTTTCGAATATCGGCGCCTGTGAAAGGAAAGCGCCGACCTGCCTTTCCTCGGCATAGCCCATCACCTTTTCCACCCCGGCCCGGTTGTACCAGCTGCGGTCGAACAGCACGATTTCTCCGGCACTGGGAAGATGTTCGACATAACGCTGAAAATACCACTGGGTCTGCTGCGTATCCGTGGGCTTCGGCAGCGCTACGATGTGGCATTGGCGCGGGTTCAGTGGTTCGGACACGGCGCGGATAGCGCCGCCCTTCCCTGCCGTATCCCGCCCTTCGAAAAGGACCACGACCCGCTGCCCTGTCGCGCGCGCCCAGCGTGCCATCCCGACAAGTTCGGCCTTCATCGGCGTCAACTCGGCTTCGTAATCGCTCTTTTTCATGGTTTTCCCGCGCCGGATTTGAATGGTGAACGCAATGCTAGTATCAACAGCAACAATATGGCTACATTCGAAGAAACCGAACAGGACTTTAACCGGCTACCCGACCTTCCGGCAGAGGTATTCACCGCACCGTTGAAGAAGCCGGATCATGTCGGCGACGACTGGCTCGAGCCCCAGCAGACGCAGTACGATAGCGATGACGATGCAATCTGGAACGATCTGTTCGAGCGCCAGATGGGCGTGTTGCCGGGGCGGGCAGCGAGCGCTTTCATGGCGGGGCTACAGAAGCTCAATCTCAATCGCGGCGGTGTGCCGGAATTCGGCAAGCTTTCGGAAGACCTGACCGCCTTGACCGGGTGGAGCGTTGTTCCCGTGCCGATGCTCATCCCTGATCATGTGTTCTTCTGGCATCTGGCCAACCGCCGGTTTCCTGCGGGCAATTTCATCCGCACGCGCGAAACCTTCGATTACATCCAGGAGCCCGACGTCTTCCACGACGTATTCGGGCATGTCCCGATGCTGACCGATCCGGTCTATGCCGACTATATGCAGGAATATGGCCGCGCGGGTTGGAAAGCCATGCGGCACAATCGCCTCAAGGCACTGGGCTCGCTTTACTGGTATACGGTGGAATTCGGGCTGATCGAGGAAAAAGACGGCATCAAGGCCTATGGCGCCGGCATTCTGTCGGGCCCGACCGAGGTGGTCTACGCAATCGAGGCGGAAAGCCCCAACCGCATCATGCTGAACGTGGATCGTGTAATGCGCACCGATTATGTCATTAGCGATTTGCAGCCGACATATTTCGTCATCGAAAGCTTCGAGGATCTCTACCGCCAGACAGTAGAGCGCGATTTCGATAAGCTCTATCGGAACCTGGGGCCCGGTTTCACCTACGCCAATACGGCGGTGATCGACGTCGACTACGTGGTAAACCGGGGGACTTTGGAATACACTCTGCGCGGCGGTCGTGGGTCCGGCGCAAAGCCTGTTTAAACAAGAACGGCCCCGGATCGCTCCGGGGCCGTTATCGTTAGAATAACTCAGAGCTTACATGCCCTGGGCATCATCCATGGCTTCGCCCTGCTCTTCCATGGCATCTGCCTTATCTTCTGCCTGGTCGGTGATAGCGTCCGACTGTGCGTCGCTGATGGTGCCAGCGTCTTCCATGGCATCAACACGTTCGTTGACGGCTTCTGCCTGCTGTTCGCCGGCATCTTCCATGGCGTTTTCGTTCGGGCCGTCGCAAGCGGCGAGGACGAGGCTAAGAGCGGCAACCGAAACGACGAGCGAAGCTTTGGTGAATTTCATGTGTATTCCCCTTGACCTTGTATCGCGCCGCAATGGCGACGCCGTGTTAACGCCGTAAACGAAATGCGGCGAGAATGTGATGAACGGGCCGGACAGATGCGAGTTCCCGTCTTTTTCCATTCACGGTCGAACGTATTGAGCAAAGCAAGAAACGCGCCTCGGCAAAAGACCGGGACGCGTCGGGAAACCCCAAGATATCGGGGGACCGGTTTAGCTGTAAGCGCGCTGTCGTACGAGATTGAACAACCCGATGGCGACAACCGATCCAAGCACGGCCCACAGTAGGGCTGTCCCACTTACCGTGCCGAAAATCGCCCCGTTTCCGGCGATAAGACCGGTTACCAGCGAGCCGAGCACGCCGATCAGTGCATTGGCCAAAATGCCGCGACCATCCTCGATACGAAGGATGATTGTTGCCAACCATCCCAGAAGAGCGCCCACGACAATCAGGATCAACAAACCCATCGGTGCCTACTTACATTTGCGTTTCATACGAATTGGAAAAACGCGCAGGCGGGCAAAGGTTCCGCCAAATCTGCCGAATGGAAACATTGGTGCCGCAATATTGCAACACCTGCTACACGATGCCGAGCCACAGCAGCGCCGCTGTGCCAGCGACGATGCGGTACCAGCCAAAGGGCGTGAAACCGTTCCGGCTGACGAAAGCGACGAAGGCTCGGATCACGAAGAGCGCGACGATAAAGCTTACGACGAAGCCGATCGCGATTTCGTCCCAGCCGACGCGCGTCGCCCCCGCCATCAACTGATCGTATTTGGTCGCCATTTCCAAGGTGGTCGCGCCAACCATCGTTGGCACGGCGAGGAAGAATGAAAACTCCGCTGCGGTCTTGCGGTTGATGCCCATGGCCAGCGCGCCCATGATGGTTGCGCCCGAACGACTGACGCCCGGCACCATGGCCAGACACTGGGCGAAACCGACCGCCAGAACCTTTGTCAAAGACAGATCGGCAACACCCTGACCGTCCTCACGCGGTTTGGCGAGCCGTTCGATCACGATGATGGCTATACCGCCAGCGATCAGCGCCCAGGGGACGATGCCGGGATTGCCGAGCATGGCCTCGAAATTTTCGTAAAGCGTGAAGCCGATAACGGCGCTGGGCAGAAAGCCGAGCAGAATGTTGCGGGCGAACATGAGACCTTCCCGCTCGCGCCGCAGAACGCCCATCCCGGCAGACCAGAACGTGCCCCAATACTGATACACCACCGCCAGAATGGCGCCGAGCTGGATCACCACATTGAACATCGCCCATTCGCTCGGATCGGCGCCCGACAATTCGGTAGCGAGAATGAGATGTCCGGTCGAGGATACCGGGATGAATTCGGTCAGTCCTTCGACGATGCCGAGGAAGATCGCGGTGAGATAATCATTCATGCGCATGCGTCCATGAAGAAAGGGCGGAGCAAGTCAAGCGACCCGCTCCGCCCCATGGCAGATTACCGGCAAACCGGGCTTTACCAGATACGGACGCGCTCTTCCGGGGGAAGATAGAGTTCATCATCCGGCGTCACGCCGAAAGCTTCGTACCATTCATCCATATTGCGCACGACGCCGTTGACCCGGTATTCTTCGGGACTGTGCGGGTCGGTACGCAGACGCTGACGAGCGGCGTCCTCGCGCTGCTGCGAGCGCCAGACCTGCGCCCAGCCCAGGAAGAAACGCTGATCGCCGGTGAGGCCGTCGATGACTTCGTCTTCCTTGCCGTTGAGCGATAGCTTGTAGGCGCGGTAGGCAAGGCTCAGTCCGCCAAGGTCGCCGATATTTTCGCCAAGCGTGAGCCGTCCGTTCACGCAGGTTTCGCCGTCATCGAGCGGGCAGAACTGGTCGTATTGCGCGACTACTGCGTTTCCGAGCTTGTCGAAAGCCTGGCGGTCAGCGTCGGTCCACCAGTTGCGAAGCATGCCGGTTGCGTCCGATTTGGAACCCTGATCGTCGAAGCCGTGGCCCATTTCGTGGCCGATTACAGCGCCGATGCCGCCGTAATTCACTGCATCATCGGCACTTATGCCGAAGAAGGGCTGCTGCAGGATGGCAGCGGGAAACACGATCTCGTTCTTGGTCGAGTTGTAATAGGCATTCACCGTCTGCGGCAGCATGAACCATTCGGTCCGGTCGATCGGCTGGCCGAGCTTGGAGACCATGTCCTGCCAGCCCCATTCGGCGGCCGCCATGCTGTTCGCAACCGGATTGCCGGCTGTGATAGCGAGATCCGGATAGGTCTCGAGATTATCGCGATAGCCGATCTTTGGATCGAAGCTGTCGAGCTTGGCCATAGCTTCGCGCTTGGTCGCATCGCTCATCCAGTCGATTTCATCGATGCTTTCGGCGAGCGCCTTGCGCAGATTGCTGACCAGGTCGATCATTGCGGCCTTGTTCTCTGCGGGGAAATAGCGTTCCACATAGGACTTGCCGACGAGTTCGCCGAGCATGCCTTCGGTAGCCGCGATCGAGCGCTTCCAGCGCGGGCGCTGTTCGGGCGTGCCCTGCAGCAGAGTTCCGTAAAAAGCGAAATCGGCATCGTCGAACCGCTTGGGCAGGATCGCCGCGTTGTTTTCCAGCATCTCCTTGGTCGTCCACGCCTGCAATACATCGACAGGCGTATTCATGATGAGCGTTGTCATCGCCGGAGTGCCTCCGCCGATCTTCGCCAGCGTCGCTTCGTCCAGCCCGAGTTCCGCCGCGCGTTCGGCGCTCGGCGGCATGTCGCTCACGATGAAACGATCGGTCTGCCCAAGCCCCATCTTCTGCAGCATGGTCTCGAGCGGGAAGCCATTGGCGAGTTCGTCCACCTGGGCATGAGTCAGAGCTGTGTAGGTGAGGTCCCGGTTGCGCCGCGTTGCGCGGTCCCAGCTTACGGTGCGGGCGATGGTGTCTTCGAAATCATATACCTTCTGGGCCATGCCGGCAGCATCCGCATAGCCTGCTTCGCCCAGCAGAAACGCCAGATATTCGCGATACTTGGCCTGGATGTTGCGACCCTTCTCGCTATCGTCGAGATAATAATCGCGATCCGGCAGACCCAGGCCGCCCGACCCCAGATAGACAGAGTACCGGCTCGGTTCTTTCGCATCGACAGAAACATAACCGCCCAGGGGCGAAGCATAGCCAGGCGTTGCCCAGAGCGAGGCGAGCGCTGCCGGGGTTTCCGCGCCGTCAATCGCGTCCAGATAGGGCTTGATGTTGGTAAGACCCGCGGCCTCGATGCTGTTCGTATCGAGGTAGGCATTGTACGCATCGACAATGCGCTTCTCATCGGCCGAGAGAGTGGAAGCGTCTTTCTTGAGAAGCTCGTTTACCAGCGTCTGAACATCGCTCGTCGACTTTTCACGAAGCAGATTGAACGCGCCGAAACGGCTGAATTCCGCAGGGAGCGGATTGGCCTCGAGCCACTTCTGGTTCGCATAGGCGAAAAAGTCGTCGCCCGGCTCGATGTCCTGCGAGATATAGGCGGGATCGAAACCCCATTCGCCGAAGCTCATCGTGGGTAGGGGCGTATCGGTTTCGTCCTGTGCGGCAACAGGTGCGGCCAGCGTCAACGCAAGCGCACTCGCGCCAGCGGCAAGCATGGTACGGATCATTTCTGCATTCTCCCGAGATTCAATACGACCGGCCCGAACGGGCCTCAGGCCTCGCGATCTAACACGTTTGGTCGTAGCGGCGAAGCGGTTCATCGGAGCGCACGGGCAGTCCGCAGAAGGATCAGGCGCTTTCGAGCCCGAATTGGAGCGAAGCCAGCCGCGCATAGAGACCGCCTTTCGAGGAAAGCTGCTGGTGCGTTCCCTGTTCGACGATCCGGCCATCTTCCATCACCACGATACGGTCTGCCGCGCGAACAGTGGAAAGGCGATGCGCAATAACCAGCGTGGTGCGATCTTCCATCAGATGTTCCAGCGCATCCTGCACCAGGCGTTCGCTTTCCGCATCCAGCGCACTGGTCGCCTCGTCAAGCAGCAGTATGGGTGCGTCGCGCAGCAAAGCGCGGGCAATGGCTATGCGTTGACGCTGACCGCCAGACAGCTGAGTACCGCTTTCCCCGAGATAGGTATCAAGGCCCTGCGGAAGCTTCTGCAGGAAGCCGGACGCATTGGCAGCGCGCGCCGCTGCCCAGATATCTTCCTCGCTTGCGTCCCAATTTCCATAGCGCAGATTATCGCGTGCATTGGCGCTGAAGAGAACCCCTTCCTGGGGTACATAGGCGATACGACGCCGCACTTCGGCGGGGTCGGCGCCCGTTAGCGGGATCCCGTCGAGGCGGATGGACCCTGCCTGCGGATCGTAGAACCGCTCGGCCAGCTGAAAAATCGTCGACTTGCCTGCACCCGAAGGCCCGACGATGGCAACTGTCTCTCCTGGCTCAACCTCGAGACTGAAATCGGTGATTGCCGGAGCTTCCAGCCGCGTGGGGTAACGAAAAGTCACATTGCGGAAGGATAGCCCACCCCGCGGGGGAACGGGTAGTTCCTGCGGACGGGCAGGAGCGGTAATCACAGGCTTTTCATCGAGCAATTCGGACAGGCGGCTTGCCGCGCCTGCACCGCGTAACAAGTCCCCGTATACCTCGGTAAGCGCTCCGATGGCGCCGGCGACGAGGCCTGCCGTCAAGACGAAAGCAGCAATCGTCCCGCCTGTGATCGTTCCTTCGCTTACAGCCTGCGCGCCCCGCCAGACCAGCAGGGTAATTCCGCCGAACACCAGCAGGATGACGACAGCAGTCATGGCTGCGCGGATCATGACCCGGCGCCTCGCGACGGAGAAGGTACGCTCGACCGCCTCCTGGAACCGACCGTGCTCGCGGCCTTCCTGGTTGAAACCTTGAACGATCTTCATGGCCGAGAGCACTTCGGTGACCATCGCGCCGATATCGGCCACCCGATCCTGGCTGGTGCGCGACACCTTGCGCAGCCGCCGTCCGAATATGGTTATGGGAATAATGATTGCGGGGATGAGCAGGAGCAGCCCCATGGTGAGCCCCGGCACCAGCCAGAACAGATAGGCCGTCCCGCCGATCGCCATGAGAAGATTACGAAGCGCAACCGATACGGTTGTGCCCACCACTTGCTCGATCAGCGCCGTATCGCTGGTCATCCGGCTGGAGATTTCTTTCGGGCTGTTCTCTTCATAGAAACCCGGCGCCAGTCGCAGCAGATTTTCCTGCACACGCAGCCGAATGTCGGCGACAACGCGTTCACCCAGCCAGCTCACGAAATAGAACCGCATGGCCGTGCCAATGGCCAAAACGCCCACGATCATGAGAAGATACTGAAACCAGCGCGCTACGCTGCCCGGATCGGCACCATCGGCAAAGCCGCGATCAATCACCAGCTTGAAGCCTGCCGGAATGGCGAGCGTCGCGGCGGCGGTAATGCACAGAGCAACCAGAGCCAAAGCGACATGGCCGGGATAATTGGCGCCGGCACGATAAACCATCCTCAAGGGGCGAAGAGAGCGTTCGCGCGGATTGTTCTTGGCCGTCCGCTTACGCGAAAAACGTCCGCGGCCCTCGGTTTCGGTATCGTCCTTGGATCCCATGGCATTCAGTTAGGTGGGCGGACGCGGAAAATCCACACTGCTGCATGCGCGAAGGCACAATTTGGTAATTTGTGCATTGCACAAGAGATGCCGGAAAGGCAGGATAGCTGTCTTTCGTCCGGTACGAGACAAGAAAAAAAGGCCGGGTCAGCAGGGGATACGCATTGCTTTACCACGCCCATGAACTTCAGCGCAGTTGGCTCAATTCGGCCAGCACTTTCGCCTCGATCGGGGTGGAAATGCTGAACAATCCAGCCAATCCTTTGAATTACGTAGGCCCCATGGGCTACATGAATATCGGCCCTATCGCGGCGAGCGCACTCGAAGTGTTCGCGCACGCCACCGCCACTTATGGCAAGCCGGCATGGAACATCGAAGCCGTTGACGCGGGCGGCGAATCCCATGCGGTCATCGAATCAACGGTCGTCAACATGCCGTTCGGCGATCTGAAAGAGTTCTATCGCGAAGATCTGCCCGAAGATGCTCCGCGCCTTCTGGTAGTCGCGCCGATGAGCGGGCACTACGCGACTCTTCTACGCGGCACGGTCGAACGGATGCTGGAAAACTATCGCGTTTTCGTAACCGACTGGGCGGATGCCAAGACCGTGCCGCTGCACGAAGGCGAATTCGATCTGGATGATTACATCGATTACGTCATCGCCTATCTCGAACACATAGGGCCCGGTGCAAACGTAATGGCTGTGTGCCAGCCATCGGTACCGGTGTTCGCTGCGACTGCGATCATGAACGCCGACAAGCATCCCTGCACCCCCAAGACGCTTACGATGATGGGCGGGCCGATTGACACGCGGTGTTCACCGACAAGCGTCAACGATCTCGCCATGGAACGTCCGATCGAATGGTTCCGCCACAGCGTTATCGCCACCGTACCGATGCAGTATCGCGGGGCCGGAAGACGCGTCTATCCCGGCTTCATGCAGCTTGCCGGGTTCATGAGCATGAACCTCGGCAATCACATGATGAGCCATTACGAGATGTTCAAACACCTCACCGTGGGTGACGACGAAAGCGCTCAGGCCACCAAGGATTTCTACGACGAATATCGCAGCGTTTGCGACATGACCGCGGAATTCTATCTCCAGACGGTGGAGGAAGTGTTCCAGACGCATTCGCTCCCCAACGGGACTTTCGTCCATCGCGACAAACCCGTCGATCTTGCCGACATTACAGAGACCGCTCTGCTCGCGATCGAAGGCGAGCGTGACGATATTTCAGGTCTCGGCCAGACGAAGGCCGCGCTCGACCTGACGCCTAAATTGCCGGACAGGAAAAAGCGTTATTACATGGCGGAAGGCGCGGGCCACTACGGCATTTTCAACGGCAGTAAATGGCGCGGGAAGATCGCTCCGGTGGTAGAGGAATTCATCGCCACGCACGGCTGAGGCAGATTACGCTGGCGGCGGCGGTCTGCGCCGCGCCAGCACCTTGCCAATGGCCCGCCGGATAATCACGAGTAGCGTGATGGTCAGGGCCAGCAGAAACAGTGCGATCCCGCCGGCCAGCAGCGGGAATTCATAAGCGACATACAAAAGTCCGACCGTCGCCACATCTTCCGCTGTCGATACGGCGACATTGCTGACTGGCTCGGGACTGGCGTTGACCATTCCGCGGGCGCCGGCTTTACCTGCATGGGCAGCGAGGCTCGCGCCGCCACCGAGCAGAAAAGCGATTACCTGCGTACCGGGATCGGACGGATCGATGATTGCCAGCGCCAGCAGCGCCCCGCCGATCGGCCGGACAATGGTGTGAACGGCATCCCAGGCAGTATCGAGCCACATCACCTTGTCGGCAAGGAATTCCACAATTGCCGCCAGCGCGGCAATGCACATAACCCATGGGTTCGCCAAGACGTCGAGACTGGCAAGATGCTCGGGCAAGGGTAGCGCATTCATCCGCATGGCAAGGCCCGTTGCAAAGATGCACAGATAGAGCCGCCATCCCGCCAGCAGGCTCACGCTCCCCGCTATGCCGATGATCTCCATCACACCCATGATTATGAGGCTACGCCACCAATGCCCCTTGGGACAACTCAATCGGCGCGATGATGTGCCACATCATAAGGCTTTCCGTATGCACCGAATGGAATTTCCAGCGCGGCCCGGTCCCAATTCGCAAGCTCAGCCACTGCGGTATAACTCGTTTCGAGAAATTCCATCAGCATCGCGTCCGGATCACCCGACGCGCGCACGCGGGCATAGGGCAACACCCATTCACCAAGCTGTTCGTGCCAATAGGCGGCTTGCGGTCCCACCTTCGCGTCCTCCAGTCCTTCTGGCGAAGGATAGCCATAGGCATAGAATGCAGCTTCCTCGACGCCCCCGCCGCCAAGCCAGAATCCGGCACTTGCCACTTCGTGGCTGTATGCCTCCCGCGTCACGTCGTCGGGAAGATTGGAAAACCCGCCTGGATGCACGGGCGCTTCCCGCCCGGAAAAACGGGTGACTGCCAGATCGAAGCTACCCCAGAATAGGTGGCTGGGGCTGGATTTTCCGACAAAGCCCGTCCGGAATTGCTCGAAGACCCGGTTGGCATCGGAAAAGGCGCGATGTATCTTCGCAATCGCCTGTTGGTTCCACACCCTGCCGCGCGTATCCTGCGCAAAGGGAACGGCATCTTCGACTTCGTTCGGGGCTCCGGATATGTCGGTTTCCACTCCTGCCTCGCGAAGGAGTTGAGTCAGCTGGTCATGGAATTCCGCAACGCTCTGGCCGGTAATTGCGAAGCTTTCGGCAGAGCCTGCCGATGTTTCGACCCAGACGGTCGAACGGTGGCAGTCCACCATTACCTCTGCTTCGCCATTCTGCGCGAAGACAGGGTAGCTTCGGAACCCGCGAGGGACCACGCGCAAGGCGAGATGCCAGCTGTGGTTGCAACAGGGCAAACTGCGCGTCGGCAGTTTGCCTATCACCTGAAGATAGGCATGTAAGCTTTCGATGACCGGGCGCTGGGCCGCGAAATCGAGTTCTGGCCAGCGCTCGGTCATCGAAAATTCTCCTTAGAAGATCTCGAACAGGCCGGCTGCACCCATACCGCCGCCGACGCACATGGTGACGACGCCGTATTTGGCGCCGCGACGCTTGCCTTCGAGCAATACATGCCCGGTGCAACGCGCACCGGTCATACCATAGGGGTGGCCGATCGAGATGGAACCGCCATTGACGTTGAGCAGATCCCCGGGGATGCCAAGCTTGTCGCGGCAGTAAAGCACCTGCACTGCGAACGCTTCGTTCAGTTCCCAGATGCCGATATCGTCGACCTTGAGATCGAACCGCTCGAGCAGCTTGGGAATGGCGAAGACCGGGCCGATACCCATTTCATCGGGTTCCGTGCCCGCAACCGCCATGCCGACATAGCGGCCCAGCGGTGTCAGGCCTTTCTTTTCTGCAACCTTGGCTTCCATCAACACGCTGGCCGACGAACCGTCCGACAGCTGCGAGGCGTTGCCTGCCGTGATCGTGGTGCCTTCGCCCATTACGGGCTTGAGCGATTGCAGGCCCTCCAGCGTGGTAGAGGGACGATTGCCTTCGTCCTTGGCAATGGTGATCTCGACGTCGGAGATCTCGCCCGTTTCCTTGTCCTGCACCTTGTGCGTAGTGGTGACGGGGACGATTTCATCGTCGAACAGGCCTGCTTCCTGTGCGGCGGCAGTGCGCTGCTGGCTCGACAGCGCATATTCGTCCTGCGCCTCGCGGCTGATGCCATACCGCTGCGCGACCGTCTCGGCAGTCTGCAGCATGGGCATGTAGATTGCGCCATGCATCTGCATCAGTTCCGGATCCGGCATCACGCGCATTTCCTTGGTCTGGACGAGACTGATGCTCTCCTGACCACCGGCGGCAACCACATCCATGCGGTCGGTGATGATCTGCTTTGCCGCCGTGGCGATGCTCATCAGGCCGCTTGAACACTGACGGTCGATGGTCATGCCGCTGGTGCCGATCGGGCAACCGGCGCGAAGGGCCACCTGGCGAGCAAGATTGCCGGCCTGCGTGCCCTGCTGGAGCGCGCTGCCCCACAATACGTCGTCGACTTCGCCGGGCTCGATGCCGGCGCGTTCGATTGCGGGCTTCAGCGAATAAGCGCCGAGCGTGGCCCCCTTGGTGTCGTTGAACCCGCCCTTGTAAGCGCGGCCGATTGCGGTGCGGGCGGTGGAGACGATGACTGCGTCACGCATGGGTATTTCCTTGGATTGCTAAATGTACCTGATCCTCACCGGGGAGGAGGGGGGAATCAGACGAAAATCTGGGTGATCCACTCGCAGATCAGAGCCGGCTTTTCCTCACCCTCGATCTCCATGGTGATCTCGCTGGTCTGCTGCCACTGTCCGGGACGCTTTTCGATCATTTCCACCAGCTTCCAGTGGCCGCGAATGCGCTTGCCGCTGCGAACGGGCGAGATGAAGCGCGTTTTGTTACCGCCATAATTCACACCCATCTTCACGCCGTCGATCTTGGGCATGTCGGACTTGGCGCCGAGATAGGGGATCATCGACAATGTGAGGAAGCCATGCGCGATGGTCCCGCCAAAGGGCGTCATCTTGGCCTTTTCTTCATCGATGTGGATGAACTGGTGATCGCCGGTCGCATCGGCAAACTTGTTAATGCGGTCCTGACTCATTTCGACCCATTCGCTGGTGCCGATCTGCTGTCCAACCTTCTCTGCCAGTTCTTGCGGGCTCATACTCGCCTCTCCTCTACTCAGAACGCTTGGTTTCGCGCGACTCTACCGCACGATGCGGCGCGACTCATGGCGCATGCAAAGGGGGTGCGCAACCGCGCGAAGTGTGCCGTTACGGAATGGCGGGCTTGGCCGAAGCAGCCGCGCGACGAGCGTCGCGGCGCGCCTTGTGCTCGGCTGCTTCACGCGCCGAATCGCGTTTTCGGCAATAGGTCCACAAAGCGATCTGCAAGCCGATGAGCATGAGGAACACCGGCTGATAGGCGATCCCCTGGAAGGTTGCACCGACAAGATAGACGATGTTGGAAAACTGCAATGCGCTTGCCAGCGGGCCCTGCCACTGTTCTGCAGGGTTTGTCCGGTCCCGCCACTTCCTGCGGATCCGCTCCATTTGCAGGAGGCCCAGTGCATGCAGGCTGAGCCACATGATCAGACCCGGCCAGCCCTGTTCGCCCAGCATCTCGAAGAAGGAGGAGTGATAGGCGCGCCCTGCATCCGTCACATCCTGTATTTCGGTGACCAGGGCACCGCCTTCCTCGCGCGTTACCGGCATGCGGTACGTGAACTTGTTACCGCGATAGGCGTCGAACCCGCCGCCCAGCGGATGTTCGGACACATAATCCAGCGTCCACATCCAGACCTGCATACGGGTCGAAGCCGATTCGTCGGATTCGACCGAACCCAGCGTTGCCATGCGTTCGTAATAGCTGGCGGGAAGAAAGGGCAGCGCGGCAACCCCCAGCGCGCCGGCGGCCATTACATACATCAGCCGGTTCCTGACATCGCGCAGCATCAGGATGCCGAGCACGCCGATGCAGAGCAGGCCGGTCCTCGCTTCGGTGCCGATCGGAATCAGCAGGCAGGCGAAAATGAGCAACCCGGCAAAGGTCTTCACGCGCCAGTCGGGCGGGAAGATCGTACCATGCCTAGTAAACCACAAGATGATCGGGATCAGCGCAATGGAAACCGTTGCCAGGGTCGAACTTTCGTAGATGTTCGAATTGTCGTTCACGAACAGATAGAGATTTTCGTACCCGCCACCGCCGAGCGCCGTCTTCATGCCTGCCGAAATGATGATCGCCCCTGCGGTCAGCACCAGCACCAGCGCCGCAGCCTCGATCCGCAGGCGGGTTATCAGCGTGACCGGCAGGAAGATGGCAAAGACCAGCGCCTTCCATACCCAGTCCCACTTCTCATGGGCCTCGATCGGGAAATCGGCCCATTGCAGGGTCATGAAGCAGTAGGCGAGCAATGCGCACATGATGCCCTGGCGCAGCGTAAACTTCGTGTCGGACTTGGGGTCCGCAAATGCCCATCCCGCAAACGCCAGCAAGAATGCGATCAGCGAGATCGGCAGCATCGGCGTTAGCGTCCACCCGATTTTCTGCGGCGCGAGAATATCGATATAGAGATAGGCCAGCACCCAGATGAACGGACGCCTGAGACCGAGCAGGAACATGGCCATGACGGTCAGGAACAGCGCTACATCAAGCATCGCCGCGCTTCTTGCGTTGGCGGGTGCCACCCGGTCGCTTTTGCTTTGACTGCGCCTGGGGCTCGTCGAGCACATCGCCCAATGCCTCCTCTCGGTCGAGCTCACCGCGCGCAAGTATGCGCAAAAGCGCAATGACGAGAAGCGCGTGGGCAAGGGCAAGGGCGAAATAATCGATCACGTGCAGGTCTTTCCAGTGCGCCTCTAATGCAATGCAGTTGACGCGTCGTTAAGCGTGATGTGTCACAGGAACCGATCTTATGACCCGTGTTCTGCACATTCTCGACCATTCATTGCCGCTGCACAGCGGTTATACCTTTCGCACGCGCGCCATACTCAAGAGTTCGCAGAGCGCCGGGATCGAGGTTTGCGGTATCACGGGCAACCGCCACCTGGCCCAAGGGCCGCCGGTCGAAACCGTCGACGGGCTGACCTTCCATCGCACCGCAACGAAATTATCCAGCCCCCCGATCATCCGTGAATGGCAGGAAATCGAAGCCTTGCGCGCAGGGATCGAACGCGTGGCAAAGGAATGGCGGCCCGATATCATCCATGCCCATTCGCCCGCCTTATGCGGGATGGCCGGCTTACGCGCCGCACGCCGTCTGGGCATGCCTTTCGTTTACGAAATACGCGCTTTCTGGGAAGATGCGGCAATCGGCAACGGAACCGGCAGCGAAGGCTCGATAAAATACCGCCTGACCCGCGCGCTGGAAAATCGCGTGGTCGCAAAGGCCGACGCCGTCTTCACTATCTGCAACGGCCTTCGTGACGATCTGGTCTCCCGCAGTCACGATGGCAACAAGATCGTGCTCTCGCCCAATGGGGTCGACCTTACGCTGTTCGGACATCCCCCTGCGCGCGACGAAACGCTTGCAGCCAGTATCGGGATCGGGTCCGGGCCGGTCATAGGCTTCATCGGCAGCTTCTACGATTACGAAGGGCTGGACGATCTCATCGCCGCCATGCCTGCGCTACGCAATCATCATCCGAACGCACAATTGCTGCTGGTCGGTGGCGGCCCGATGGATGCGGCACTGCGTGCGCAAGCTGCCGCCTCGGGTGTGGGCGAGGCTATCGTATTTACCGGCAGGGTCCCTCATGACGAGGTCGAACGGTATTATTCGCTGATCGATGTGCTTGCCTACCCACGCAAAAAATCGCGGCTTACCGATCTGGTCACCCCGCTGAAACCGCTGGAGGCAATGGCACAGCAGCGGATCGTTGCCGCGAGCGATGTCGGCGGGCATCGCGAACTGATCGAAGACGGCGTCAGCGGTCTCCTTTTTCCGCCCGACGACCCCCAGGCCATCGCGACCGCCTTGGCTGGATTTGTCGATGCCAAGGAGCGTTGGCCCGCCATGCGCGAGGCCGGTCGCATGCATGTCGCTGCAAAGCACGACTGGAGCAGGAACATCGATCGTTATCGTGCCGTTTACCAAGAACTGCTAGGACGTGCCCCGTCCGCGGCCGCCTGAGCCGCCCATGGTGAGTTGAGACCGACCGATGACCGACGCAACCCGCACTGCACCAGTCAGCAAACACCCCGCGTTCAAATGGGGCGTCGGCTTGTGGTTTGCGTTGCTGATGGGGCTTGGCCTGTTTGTAATGCCCGAGAGCATCCATCAGGCACTGGCCGAACGACTTTCGCTGGATGGCGTGCTGAGCGCCGCGTCGAGCAGGATTGTTCTGTCCGTAATGGCGGCTTTGCTTGGCCTGCTGATAGGTGTCGTACTGGCCATGCGTGTCGCGGCGATAAACGACGCCGTACTCGACGACGATGAAGAAAACGACGTCGACCCCACCTGGCTTCGCGAGGAGGAAGAACCGCTTCCTGTCGCCGCCACCGAAGACGCGCCGCGCCGCCCGTTCAATCCGCGCGAAGATATGCATGAAGAAGGGATTGCGACTTTTCAGGCAGATGAAGCCGAGGTTGCCGCGCCTCCTATCGACGAGCCAACGGACTATTCTTCCAAAGTCGACGCTTCCCCCTCTGAAGTTGCTGAACCGATCGACGACGAAGCGCGCGGTTCCGGGGACCACGAACCCGACGGTGGGCAACCCGTTGGCGACACGGAAGAGATTTCCTTCGACACACCCCATCCCGCTCCTCAAGTCATGGCGGAGGCGGTTGGCGACCTCTCGCTGGATGCGCTGACGGCGCGGCTTGAACGCGCTCTGGAAGCATGCAAGGCAGGCCCCGTGGCGGCGCGCCAGGGCGAGAATACCGATCCGGTCATTGCCTTTCTCCGCCGCGAGGCCGAGAATGAAACACCTTTGCGGCCTCGCCAGGACGAGACCGGCGATCCGGAGGCGGAACTGCGCAGCGCGCTTGAAAAGCTCAACAGGGCGACCAAGTCGCAATAGAGCCAGCCGGGTACGCGCTTTTCAGCGCCTGACGCCCGTTAAAGTGTAAATCTTGCAGCCCGTGAAATTTTGCTACGCTGCTCGCAGTTGCAAAAAACCGTTCCTGTCGGCATTAGGTCCCTTCGCGCAATTTTGCAGGCATCGCGCGCGGTGCCGATTGATCCTGTTCCTGACCGATCCGTGCTTTGGGCGGGCGGTCGGTGGGCATGAAGGAGGACGCTTCGCCAATGGGACGCACGCCGCCCCACGCTACGGGTCTTTACGATCCGCGTAACGAGCACGATGCCTGCGGCGTCGGCATGGTCGCCCATATCAAGGGCGAGAAGAGCCACGCCATCGTCACGCAAGCGCTTGAAATACTTGCAAATCTGGACCACCGCGGCGCGGTAGGCGCGGACCCGTTGCTGGGCGACGGCGCAGGGATTCTGCTGCAGATTCCCGATCCGCTGTTCCGCAAATGGGCGCAGAGCGAAGGCAAGGAACTGCCCGCACCGGGCGATTACGCGGTCGCGATGTGCTTCCTACCACCTGCGGATCAAGCGTTTGATTTTGTCACCGAACAGCTCGAACGCTTCGCCGAAAAGGAAGGCCAGCGTGTGATCGGCTGGCGCGACGTTCCGACAACGCTCGACGGACTGGGCGAGGCCGTGATCGAATCGATGCCGCGCATCCGCCAGTGCGTGATCGCGCGCGGCCCCAATTGCCCCGACCAGGACGCCTTCGAACGCAAGCTGGTGGTGATCCGCAAGCAGACGCTCAATCCGCTGAAGACACTGGAAGAAAAGCATGAAATAGAAGGGCTTAGCCAAGCCTATATCCCCAGCTTTTCCAGCCGCACGGTCGTTTATAAGGGCCTGCTGCTGGCAAATCAGGTGGGCAGTTTCTACGACGACCTGCGCGATCCGGACTGCGTTTCGGCACTCGGCCTCGTCCACCAGCGCTTCTCGACGAATACCTTCCCGAGCTGGCGCCTGGCGCATCCCTACAGATTCATGGCCCATAATGGCGAGATAAACACCGTTCGCGGCAACGTGAACTGGATGGAAGCGCGCCGCCGGACGATGGAAAGCGAACTGCTCGGCGCAGATCTCGACAAGATGTGGCCGCTGATCCCGCACGGGCAATCCGACACCGCCTGCCTCGACAATGCGCTCGAGCTGCTGGTGACGGGCGGATACAGCCTGGCCCATTCGATGATGATGCTGATGCCGGAAGCCTGGGCGAAGAACCCGCTGATGGATCCCGCGCGCCGCGCTTTCTACGAATACCATGCCGCCCTGATGGAGCCATGGGATGGCCCGGCTGCCGTGTGCTTTACCGATGGCCGCCAGATCGGCGCCTGTCTCGATCGCAACGGCCTGCGCCCCGCACGCTGGTGCACGACCAAGGACGATCTCGTCGTCCTCGCATCGGAAAGCGGCGTGCTGCCGTTCAGGGACGAGGACATCACGCGCAAGTGGCGTCTCCAGCCGGGACGCATGCTGCTGATCGATCTGGAAGAAGGGCGTATCGTCGAGGACGAGGAGCTCAAGACCCAGCTCTCCAATGCCGAACCTTACGAGGAATGGCTGGAAGCGGCACAGTACAAGCTCAAGGATCTCGATCACATCGAGCCGGATCTGAGCGAGATCGCGAGCACCGACACCAGCCTGCTCGAATGCCAGCAGGCATTCGGGTACACGCAGGAAGACATCGGTCGCTTCCTGGAACCCATGGCGCGCGGCGGCGAGGACCCGATCGGTTCGATGGGGACCGACACCCCGATCGCCGTGCTGTCGGACCGCAGCCGCCTGCTGTACGATTATTTCAAGCAGAACTTCGCCCAGGTCACCAACCCGCCGATCGATCCGATCCGCGAGGAGCTGGTGATGAGCCTGCTGTCGATGATCGGCCCGCGCCCGAATTTGCTGGGCCGCGACGCCGGCACGCACAAGCGCCTGGAAGTAAGCCAGCCGATCCTGACCAACGAAGGCCTGGCCAAGGTCCGTTCGGTGGAAGTCGCGCTGGACGGCGCGTTCCGGACCGCCACGATCGATATCACCTGGGATGCAAGCACGGGCGCCGACGGGCTTGCCATGGCGCTGAAGGAAATGTGCTGGGCTGCGACCGAGGCCGTACTGGGCGATGCCAACATCCTGATCCTGTCGGATCGCGGGCAGGGCCCCGACCGTATTCCCATGCCCGCACTGCTCGCGACGTCGGCAGTGCATCACCAGTTGGTGCGGCAGGGACTGCGCATGCAGACCGGTCTGGTCATCGAGACCGGCGAAGCGCGCGAAGTGCACCATTTCTGCGCGCTGGCAGGTTACGGCGCGGAAGGCATCAACCCCTATCTGGCGTTCGAAACGCTCGAGATGCTGCGCGAAAAGCGGTTCCCCGAACTCGACGCGGATCAGGTCCGCCAGAATTACGTCAAAGCTGTCGGCAAGGGGATCATGAAGGTCATGTCCAAGATGGGCATCTCGACCTACCAGTCCTATTGCGGGGCGCAGATCTTCGATGCAGTCGGGCTGAATTCCGAATTCGTCGATGCCTATTTCAACGGCACCGCCACCACGATCGAAGGCATCGGCTTGAAAGAAGTGGCCGAAGAAGCCGTGCTGCGCCACGCGCAGGCTTATGGCGACAGCCCGCTCTACAAGGGTATGCTGGATGTCGGCGGTATCTACCAATATCGCCTGCGCGGCGAAGCGCATGCCTGGACGCCGCAATCGGTCGCGCAATTGCAGCACGCGGTACGCGGCAACGATCCGAAGAATTACCAGGAGTTCGCAGCGGCGATCAACGAGCAGTCCGAACGGCTGCTGACGATCCGTGGACTGATGGAACTGAAGCCTGCCGAACAGCCCATCGACATCGATGAGGTCGAACCGGCGGTCGAGATCGTCAAGCGTTTCAGCACGGGCGCGATGAGCTTCGGTTCGATCAGCCACGAAGCGCATTCGACGCTGGCCATCGCTATGAACCGGCTGGGCGGACGTTCGAACACGGGCGAAGGCGGCGAGGAACCGGAACGCTTCCGCCCGATGGACAATGGCGATTCGATGCGCAGCCGGATCAAGCAGGTCGCCAGCGGCCGGTTCGGCGTGACCACCGAATATCTGGTCAATTCCGACGATATCCAGATCAAGATGGCGCAGGGTGCAAAGCCCGGCGAAGGTGGGCAGTTGCCCGGACACAAGGTGGACAAGCGCATCGGCGCGGTGCGTCATGCGACGCCGGGTGTGGGCCTGATTTCGCCCCCGCCGCATCACGATATCTATTCGATCGAAGATCTTGCCCAGCTGATCCACGACCTGAAGAACGTCCAGCCCAAGAGCCGTATTTCGGTCAAGCTGGTATCCGAAGTCGGAGTCGGCACGGTCGCCGCGGGCGTATCGAAGTCCAAGGCCGACCATATCACCATTTCGGGATACGAAGGCGGCACCGGGGCGAGCCCGCTGACGTCGCTCACGCATGCCGGATCCCCATGGGAAATCGGCCTTGCCGAAACGCAGCAGACGCTGCTGCTCAACGATCTGCGCAGCCGCATCGCGGTGCAGGTCGATGGCGGCCTGCGTACGGGCCGGGACGTGGCCATCGGTGCACTGCTGGGCGCGGATGAATTCGGTTTCGCCACCGCCCCGCTGATCGCCGCCGGCTGCATCATGATGCGCAAGTGCCATCTCAACACCTGCCCGGTCGGCGTGGCAACACAGGACCCGGTGCTGCGCAAGCGGTTCACCGGTACGCCCGAACACGTCATCAATTACTTCTTCTTCGTGGCGGAAGAACTGCGCGCCATCATGGCCGAAATGGGCTTCCGCACGATCGAAGAAATGATCGGCCGGGTCGACAGGCTCGACATGCGCCGGGTGGAACGCCACTGGAAGGCGCATGGCGTCGACCTGAAGCGCATTCTCCACGCGGTGCCGCTGGAAGAGGGCCAGTCTCTCCACCATACCGAAACGCAGGATCACGGCCTTGCCGCGGCAATGGATGTGGAACTGATCAAGGCCTGCACGCCCGCCATCGAAAGCGGGCAGGCCGTCCAGCTTACCCGCACGATCCGCAATGTGAACCGCACCGTCGGCGCCATGCTGTCGGGCCGGATTGCGGAGGTGCATGGCCATTCGGGCCTGCAGCCCGACACCATCCGGATCGACTTTACCGGCGTTGCCGGACAAAGCTTCGGTGCGTGGCTGGCCCACGGCGTGACCGTTAGCCTGACCGGCGATGCCAACGATTATGTCGGCAAGGGCCTGTCGGGCGGGCGCATCATCGTTCGCCAGCCCGAAGAGGCCCCACGCGCGCCGGGCGAAAACATCATCGTAGGCAATACGGTGCTGTACGGCGCGATTGCCGGCGAAGCCTATTTCCACGGCGTGGCGGGCGAACGCTTTGCCGTGCGCAATTCAGGCGCGGTCGCCGTCGTCGAAGGCACGGGCGACCATGGCTGCGAATATATGACCGGCGGCGTGGTCTGCGTGCTGGGCCCCACCGGCCGCAACTTCGCCGCCGGGATGAGCGGCGGCATAGCCTATGTCTACGATCCGGAGCGCCGGTTCGAAAAGCTGTGCAATCTGGCGCAGGTCGATGTGCTGGATGTCCAGCCGGGCGATGGCGACGGGGCCGACAAGAGCTGGGGCAGGCCGCAGCAGCGCGGCGTTTCGGTCGAGAATTTCGGCATGGGCGATCCGCTCTACCACGACGCGGAGCGGGTGAAGGTGCTGGTCGAACGCCATCTGCTGCACACCGGATCGGCCCGCGCCAAGGCCTTGCTGGATGACTGGGCGAACGAGCTCAAGAATTTCCGCAAGGTGATGCCGCGCGACTATGCCCGGGCGCTGAAGGCGCTCGAGGAAGAACGCGAACAGGCCGCGATGGAAGCCGCGGAATGACCACGCATACCTCGCCATTCCCGCGCAGGCCGGCATCCAGCCGGTACGGGTGCGGCGCGGCCTTGGGTCCCTGCTTTCGCGGGGATTGCGAATTTAGTTTAGGGTTTGATTGAATGGGCAAGGAAACAGGTTTCCTCGAATTCGACCGCGAGGATCGCACCTATCGCGATCCCGAAGAACGGCTGACGCACTACAAGGAGTTCGTCGTTCCGCTGTCGGAGAAACAACTGCGGAACCAGGCGGCGCGCTGCATGAACTGCGGCATCCCCTATTGTCATAACGGCTGCCCGGTGAACAACATCATCCCGGACTGGAACCATCTGGTCTACGAGGACGACTGGAAGAATGCGCTGGAAGTGCTGCATTCCACCAACAACTTCCCCGAATTCACCGGCCGCGTCTGCCCCGCCCCGTGCGAGGCGGCCTGCACGCTCAACATCGTCGACAGCCCGGTAACCATCAAGTCGATCGAATGCGCGATCATCGACCGCGGGTTCCAGGAAGGCTGGGTCAAACCTGAAGTGCCCGAAAAGCGCACCGGCAAATCGGTGGCGGTAATCGGCAGCGGTCCGGCAGGGCTTGCCTGCGCGCAGCAACTGGCGCGCGCCGGCCATGCCGTGACCGTGTTCGAGAAGTCCGACCGCATCGGCGGGCTGCTTCGCTACGGCATTCCCGACTTCAAGATGGAAAAGCACCTGATAAACCGCCGGGCGGTGCAGATGGAGGCCGAGGGCGTCCAGTTCCGCACTTCCAGCGAAGTGGGCGTGGAAGTCAGCTTCCAGGCGCTGCAGGAAAATTTCGACGCGGTCGTGCTGGCGGGCGGCGCGGAAGAAGCGCGCATGCTGGACATTCCCGGATCGGAACTGAACGGCGTGCGGCTGGCGATGGAATTCCTGACCCAGCAGAACAAGCGCAACGCAGGCGACGAGGAAGTGCGCGCCGCCCCGCGCGGCTCGCTCACCGCGACCGGCAAGCACGTGATCGTGATCGGCGGCGGCGATACCGGCAGCGATTGCGTGGGCACCAGCAACAGGCAGGGCGCCGCCAGCGTCACCCAGCTGGAAATCATGCCCAAGCCGCCCGAGAAGGAAGACAAGGCGCTGACCTGGCCCGACTGGCCGCTGAAGCTGCGCACGTCGTCCAGCCACGAAGAGGGGGTCGATCGCGACTGGGCCGTCCTGACCAAGCGTGTCACCGAAGAAAACGGCGATGTCGCCGGGCTCGAATGCGTGCGCGTCGAATGGAAAGACGGCAGGATGCAGGAAGTGGAAGGCAGCACATTCACGCTGAAGGCCGATCTCATCCTGCTGGCCATGGGCTTTACCGGGCCGAAGCGCCGCGGGCTGCTCGACCGGGCAGGCGTGGATCTGGACGGCCGCGGAAATGTGGCGGCGGATACCGAATGGTATCTCACCAGCGAAGCGAATGTGTTTTCCTGCGGCGACATGCGGCGCGGGCAGAGCCTCGTCGTGTGGGCGATCCGCGAAGGGCGCCAGTGCGCGCGCGCCGTCGATCTCGCCCTGATGGGGGCGAGCGAACTACCCCGCTGACAGGAGCGACAGCCATGGCCTTCACCCCCTTCGATCTGACCGGCAAGGTGGCGGTGGTGACCGGCGGCAATGGCGGTATCGGGCTGGGCATGGCCGAAGGGCTTGCCGGGGCGGGCGCGGATGTCGTCATCTGGGGCCGCAAGGCGGACAAGAACGCCGCCGCCCTCGAACAGCTGAAAGCCTATGGCACGCGGATAGAAGCGCTGTCGGTCGACGTGTCGGACGAGGCCGCCGTGGTGGACGCGATGGCGGAAAGCCTTTCGCGGATGGGCCGGATCGACACCTGCATCGCCAATGCGGGCGTGGGCGGCAGCGCCCCGCTGATTGAGCAGACGACCGAGCAATGGCGCAAGGTGACCACGGTCAATCTCGACGCGGTATTCTGGACGCTGCGCGAAGCATCGCGGCACATGGTCGAACGCGCGGAACGGGGTGACAAGGGCGGTTCGTTGCTGGTGACATCCAGCGTATCGGCGATCCACGGCGCCCCGCAGAACCAGGCCTATGCCGCTACCAAGGCCGGCGTGCTGGCGATGGTGCGCGGCACGGCGGTGGAGCTTGCCCGGCACGGCATTCGCGCCAATGCCGTGCTGCCCGGCTGGATCGCCACCGACATGACCGAACGCCTGCAGAACTGGGATGCCTTCAACGAAAAGGCCATCGGCCGCGTACCCATGCGGCGCTGGGGCGAAGGTGAGGACTTTGCCGGCATCGCCGTCTATTTCGCCAGCGATGCCAGCCGGTTCCACACCGGCGATTCGGTAGTAATCGACGGCGGTTACACGATTTTCTGAGCTACAGCGGCCTGAGCCGGCGGCTGGTATTCGAATGCTGCCGGACCGTGTGGATCCTGCCTGCACGGTCGCGTTCGAAGACCACCTCCTCGCGCTCTTCGCCGCTGGGCGAGATGACCCGAAAGCGATCGCCGCCCAGGGGTTTCAGGCGCGACATCTTGTCCGCCGGTGCCCCGGCATCGGGGTCGATCCAGGTGAGCCCGCCGGCCCATGGCACGAACATGAATTCGCCCGACCACGGCTGCCCGTCATAGACGCCCGCGAATTCAGCGAGGTCGACACCTTCGACCGCATCGAACGGCTTGGCTTCGCCGCGCGCCTTGATCAGCGCCGCGATCCCTTCGGCGAGGCGCCCGGGATCGTCCATCGCATTCATGGCGATGGCCACGCCCATCTCTTCGGCCGGCGCCAGCATCAGCATGCTGCGATAGCCGGGGCAACTGCCGCCATGCCCGACCACGGTGGTGCCGCCGATATTGCGCACGGCAAAGCCGAGGCCCCAGTTGGTCTCCCAATCGGGCGACACGTAATGCACCCGTTCCATCTCGCGCAGGGTCGAGGGCCGCAGGACTTCGCGCTGCCCCGTCCGGGCAAGGCGGAACGTCCAGCTGGCGAATTTGGCGAGGTCTGCCACGCTGGCGCTGAAGCCTGCCGCAGGCGCAATGCCCGCCGGATCGAACAGCTTCAGTTCCGGACGTGTGCCATCCGCCTCCAGAGCGCCCCAGCCCACGGCCATCTGCTTGCCGTAGAGTTCCGCCGGAATACCCGGACGCGTATCGCTGAGGCCGAGAGGCTCGAGGATGTTCGCGGTCACATAGTCCGCATAGGGTCGGCCGCTCACCGCTTCGACCGTCTCGCCGACCAGCGTCAGGTCGAGGTTCGAATATTGCCAGGTTGTCGATGCAGGATAGAGCGGGGACTGGCTGCCGATGGTCGCGCGAACCTGCTCCTGCGAGGGAAAGGTAAAATCGGGCCCGGTCCAGTAGGGAAAGTCCGCTTCGCGCGGCAGGCCTGCCGAATGGGTCAACGCCCCGCGCAAGGTGATCGGCACGCTTTCACGCGGATCGTCGGCCAGCCTCGCCCACGGCAGATATTGCGTAATCGGCGCGTCGAGCGCGACCTTGCCCTGTTCCCATTGCTGCATCAGCGCGACGGCAGTGAACAGTTTGGATATCGAGCAGATCGAATAGATCGTCTCGGGTGTAGCGGGCTTGTCCTGCCCGCGATCGGTCGCGCCGAACCCCTTCGCCCACACCGTCCGGTCGCCCAAAGCCACAGCGGCGGAGATCGCAGGAATGTTGCGGTATCGGCGCTGACCTTCGATCCATAATTCGCTGGCGCGCATGGCTTCGGCCAGCGCGGCTGCCTTGGCAGCATCCATCTGCGCAGCGGGTTCGGTCTGCACGGCGGGCGCCCTGTCGGTCTGCGCCCCCGCAGGTATCGCCATGCCCAGCACCGCCAGCGCAGTGCTCGCCCTGAATATCGCTTGCTTCATCGTTCCCCCTGCCATCCCACCGATCATCCTACAGGTGCCGGCGACTGGCAAGCGATTACAACGCCCAGTCGATCGCCTCGCGGCCATGGTCTGAAAGAAAGGCATTGGTCCTGCTGAACGGCTTCGAGCCGAAAAACCCGCGATGCGCCGATAGAGGGCTGGGGTGCGGGCTCTCGATCACGCAGTGCGGCCCTTCGCGCAGGCCGGCGATCCGCTTTGCCTTCGCCTGCGCATGGCTGCCCCAGAGAATGAACACGCTCGGTTCATCGCGGGCCGCAACTGCTGCAACGCAGGCGTCGGTGATGGCGTCCCATCCTCGCTTGGCGTGGCTGCCGGCCTTGGCCGCCTCGACCGTCAGGGTGTTATTAAGCAGCAGCACGCCCTGCCGCGCCCAATTGCTCAGATCGCCATGATCGGCGCGCGCCACACCAAGGTCCGCTTCCAGTTCCTTGTAGATGTTTACAAGGCTCGGCGGGATCTTCACCCCTTCGGGGACGGAAAAGCACAGCCCCATGGCCTGACCCGGACCATGATAGGGATCCTGCCCCAGGATCACGACCTTCACCTCGTCCAGCGGCGTCAGTTCGAGCGCTTTCAACCGGCAGCCGCGGGGCGGGTAGATCTGTTTGCCCGCCTGTTCTTCAGCAACCAGAAACCCACCCAGTTGCCGGGCCTCTGCGGTCGCCAGGACCGGTTCAAGTAGGGGTTGCCAGCTTTCGGGGATCGGTTCGCCTGCCATGACAGCGGGACTAGGCCGATCCGCCTTTGCTCGCCAGCACCCCTTCCCACCAATCCCCAATCGGCCTAAGGCCGCGCACATGGCAGTGCATTTCCACGAAGAAGACCTCCCCGCAGGCGTACTCGCCGACGGCCCCGTTGCCGTCGATACCGAAACCATGGGTCTGGTCACGATCCGCGACCGGCTTTGCGTCGTCCAGATCAGCGACGGCAAGGGCGACGAGCACCTTGTCCGGTTCGGCCCCGACAGCAGTTACGATGCGCCGAACCTGAAAGCCGTGCTGGCCGATCCGGCCCGTCTGAAGCTCTTTCATTACGCCCGCTTCGACCTGGCCGCGATCGAGCATTACCTCGGCGTCATGGCGACGCCCTGCTACTGCACCAAGATCGCCAGCAAGCTCATCCGTACCTATACCGACCGCCATGGACTGAAGATGCTGGTCGAGGAACTGCTCGGCGAAAACATCTCCAAGGCCCAGCAGTCGAGCGACTGGGGCGGCCCGGTGCTGAACGATGCGCAGCGTGAATACGCCGCAAGCGATGTTCGCTATCTTCACCGGATGAAGGAAGAACTCGACCGTCGGCTGGAACGCGAAGGGCGCACCGAGATGGCACAGGCCTGCTTCGATTTCCTTCCCACACGCGCGCGGCTGGACGTGGCAGGCTGGGCCGACCACGACATCTTCAGCCATATGTAAGGATAGGCCGGTCAGGCATAACCCATGGTATCGCGGCACCGCAGGATAGAAACGCAGGAAGCGAAAGCGCGCCGCAGCGAGCGCCAGCACTGGGCCGAGCCCGGTGGCTCGCACGATCGCATGGTTGCTTTCCTGTCGCGCGCTCTGCCCATGGGCGTCGGGGTGCTGGCAGCGCTGATGGTGATCACACCGCTCAGTCCGCGCGGTGAAGTCAGCTTCCTGCTCGATCGGAACAAGGTGGCCGTCATCAACGAGCGGCTGCGCGTCGACAATGCGCTTTATCGCGGTGCCGACAACAAGAACCGTCCCTTCTCTCTGACAGCGGGCGATGCGGTCCAGCGCTCCAGCGCCGAAGGCATCGTGCGCATGAACGATGTCGTGGCGCGTCTGCTGCTCGACGAAGGTCCCGCAAGGCTGGTCGCGCAGGGCGGGCAATACAGTATCGATAACGAAATCGTCGCAGTACGCGGGCCGTTGCGCCTGACGGCCGCCGACGGTTACCGCATGGTCGCGCGCGGCGTATCGCTCGATCTTGCGAACAAGCAACTCGTCGGTTCGGGCGGGGTCGACGGCGCCATACCTGCCGGTACCTTCAGCGCCGACCGCCTGAACGCCGATCTGTCGGCACGCACCATTACCCTGACAGGCAATGCGCGCTTGCGCATGGAACCCGGAAAGCTGAGGATGCCCTGATGAAGCCGTTGCTCCCCACCATCGCCCGCTGGGGCATCGGGTCTTTTGCCGTCGCGGCGGCCGCCTTTGCTGGCATCCAGCTTTCGGCGCAGGCGATTGCCGGGCATAATTCCAATGCGCCGGTCAGCTATGCGGCCGACCGCATCGAACTGCAGGACCGTCAGAACCGCGTCGTCCTGTCGGGCAATGTGAAGATCACGCAGGCTGGCCTCAATCTCGATGCGGCGCGCACCATCGTCAATTATACCGATGCCGGTTCGCTGAAAATCCAGCGCATCATGGCTACAGGCGGCGTCCAGGTGACCCGCGGGAACGAGCGCGCGCGCGGCGATACCGCGGTCTATGATTTCAACCGCCGGATCATCACCATGGCGGGCAATGTCCGCCTCAATCGCGGCGGCGATACGCTGAACGGCGGACGGCTGGTCATCGATCTGGCGACCGGCGTATCCAGCGTTGATGGCCGTGCCAGCGGATCGTCCTCGGTCACCGGCCAGGGCCAGTCGGGCGGCCGCGTGACAGGCACGTTCTCGGTCCCCGAAAACTGATACCTGCCGCTTAGCGGGTCCGCGCTGTCGCCACCCTGGCGATGTCCGCCAGGCCCTGCGCCAGCAGCAGTTCGGCCGCCTGGCTGTTGGTCAGCAACTCGCGGTGCAGGGAGACGAGCCGCCGGGTCAGCCGGTCCAGCTTGTCGCCGTGCCGCCACAGCGCCAGTTGCTGCCCGATCTCGCGCTTTTCCTTGAAGAAGATGCCGAGCCGCGCCTCTTCGCCCCGATCCAGATCGCCAAACCCGCGCGAGCCGAGTGCTGCGGCGATCCGCGCCAGCTGCGCCGCACGCCGCTCAAAGGCCAGCAGCACGCCCACCGGATTGAGGCCGAGCTGCTTCATCCGCCCCAGTTCGATCCCGAGCTTGGCGGCCTGCCCCCCCATCACGACATTGACGAGCGAGGCAAAACCATCGTCTTCGCTCGATGCGCCGATGGCATCGAGATCGTCCGCGGTGGCCGTCTGCGGACTTTGCGCGCTGGCATCCAGATAAAGAGCCAGCTTGTCGACTTCGCTCTTGGCCAGTCGGATGTCGAGATTGGCGGCGCGCGCGATCCGTTCCGCCAGATCGCCGCCCAGCCGCACGCCCGCCCCATCCGCCAATGCGCGCACGCTGCGGGTGACGGAGGGCAGATCTGGTGGATAGAACATGGCCACCAGCGCATCCCGGCGCTTTTCGAGCAGCTTGGCGGTGCGCGACTTGTCGGTGGCGGACGTGGCCACGACAATCACCGGACAGGCCTCGCCCGCCCCCGCATCGCTGGTTTCGATCAACACTTTCAGCGCCTCTGCCGCCTCGTCTCCGCTGGCGCGAATCCAGATGTGACGCTTGTCGCCGAAGAGCGAATTGGTGCGCGCTTCATCGCCCAGCTTGGCCGGATCGTTCTTCACCTCGCCGCCGGACATCTCCAGCCGCTCGCCCGGTTCGGGAAGCCACGTGACTAGGTCGTTGGCCGCAGCTGTCGCCCCGGCTTCATCCTGGCCGCAAAAGAAGAAAATCGAACAGCCCTGCGCGGCCGAACGCCCCTTCGCCGCGAAATCGCGGTTCGTCAGCTTCACCGCTGCTTGCGAAGCGCCAGCGCGACGCGCGTCACGATCCGCTGGGCAAGGTCCTGCGAGAGATTTTCAAGCGCCGTCTGTTCGGCGGCGATGACGGCATATTCGCTCGACACCACGTCGATGCCGGCATCCGACCCGTCGGTCGCATCGAGGACGATCTCGCCCGTCGAAAGGTCGGTCAGCTGATAGCGTGCGCGCAAAGTGCGGCGTTCGCGGCTGATCGTATCGTCGCGCAGGATCGCCAACCCTTCGAGCCGGTCGTCCAGGCGGATATCGATCCGGTAGCGCGGCGCGGGATTACCCGCTGCGGCAAAGCGTTCTTCCAGAGCACTGCGCACCAGCCAGCCCGCGCGCCCTTCGATCGGCGCCACTTCGATCGCGGCGAGCGATTGCGCCACCGCACCGCTGCCGCCGCCCGCATACATGGGCGAAAGGCCGCAGGCCGACAGTGTGGCGAGGGCGAGGCTGGCGAGGAGGATACGCATCAGGTGACGATATTCACCAATCTGTCGGGGACCACAATGACCTTGCGCACTTCTGCCCCGTCGAGCGAGCGCTGGACCTTCTCGCTGGCAAGGGCCATGGCTTCGAGATCTTCCTTCGAAGCACCCTTGGGTGCGGTCAGCGTATCGCGCAGTTTGCCCTTGTGCTGAACGGCGATGGTGACTTCATCGTCGACCAGAAGCGTTGGATCGACCGTCGGCCAATCCGCATCGGCGACCAGCCCGGTTTCGCCCAGCGAAGCCCAGGCTTCTTCGGCCAGATGGGGCATCATGGGTGCGACAAGCTGGACCAGCGTGCGGATCGCGGCCGAGCGGCTGGCAGAAGGCTGTGCCTTTTCCACCGCGCCGGTCAGTTCGTAAATCCGCGCCACCGCCTTGTTGAAGCCGAGCGATTCGATATCGCCCGCGACCGCCTGAACGGTCTTGTGCACATGTCGATCAAGCGTTTGATCGGTGCCCTGAACACCTGCATCGAACGCACCGAACAGGCGCCATAGGCGATGGACGAAACGGCTGCAGCCTTCGATCCCGGCTTCGGACCATGGCAGGTCGCGTTCGGGGGGGCTGTCGGACAGCATGAACCAGCGCACGGCATCTGCGCCATAGGTGTCGACGATGGTGTCGGGGTCGACCACGTTCTTCTTCGACTTCGACATCTTGATGACACGGCCGATCTCGACCTCGCCGCCATCGTCCTTCAGCAACGCGCGTTCGGCTTCGCGGCTGATCTCGTCGGGCGCATAATAGACGGTCTTGCCGCCCGTCTTGCGGCTGTAGGTCTCGTGCGTGACCATGCCCTGCGTGAACAGCGAAGCGAAGGGTTCCTTCACATCGATCTGTCCCATGTGGGCCAGCGCGCGGGTCCAGAAGCGGGCGTAGAGCAGGTGCAGGATCGCATGTTCGATGCCGCCGATATACTGTTCGACCGGCAGCCACTTGGCGATCTCGTCCTTGTCGAAGGGCTTGTCCGCGGGCTGGCTGGCAAAGCGCAGGAAATACCACGACGAATCGACGAAAGTGTCGAGCGTGTCCGTTTCGCGCTCCGCCTTACCGCCGCATTTGGGGCAGTCGACATGCTTCCATGTCGGATGGCGCAGCAGCGGGTTGCCCGGCGTCTGGAAATCGACATCCTCGGGCAGGGTGATCGGCAGGCTGTCCTTAGGCGCGGGCACCACGCCGCATGTGTCGCAATGGATGAAGGGGATCGGCGTGCCCCAGTACCGCTGGCGCGATACGCCCCAGTCGCGCAGGCGCCATACGGTCTTGCCCTGACCGCGGCCCTGCTGTTCTATCCGGGCGATGATTTCGCGCTTGGCATCTTCGACCGCCATCCCGTCGAGGAAGTCGGAGTTGACGAGCACGCCTTCCCCCGCCTCGGCCTCGCCCGCGAAGGGCTTGCCGGCATCTTCGACGCTGGCAGCGACCACGCGCGGGATCGGCAGGCCGTATTTGGTCGCGAATTCGAAGTCGCGCTGGTCGTGGCCCGGCACCGCCATGATCGCGCCCGTGCCGTAATCCATCAGCACGAAGTTCGCGATATAGACCGGCAGGTCCGCGCCGGTGAACGGATGCTTCGCGGTGATACCCGTGTCGAAACCGAGCTTTTCCGCGGTTTCCAGTTCGGCGGCAGTCGTGCCGCCCTTCTTGCACAGGGCGATGAATTCGCGTGCCTCGTCGCTGTCCAGCGACTGCGCCACAGGATGATCGGCCGCAACGGCGACGAAACTGGCGCCGAAGATCGTGTCGGGCCGCGTCGTATAGACCGGCAGTCTCTCGCCGTTCGACAGGTCGAAGCTGAATTCCAGCCCCTTGGACTTCCCGATCCAGTTTTCCTGCATCAGCCGGACCTTGTCGGGCCAGTTTTCGAGGCCGTCCAACCCTTCGAGCAGTTCTTCGGCAAAGTCGGTGATCTTGAGGAACCACTGCGCCAGCTTGCGCTTCTCGACCTCGGCGCCGCTGCGCCAGCCCTTGCCGTCGATCACCTGTTCATTGGCCAGAACGGTCATTTCGACCGGGTCCCAGTTGACCTCGCTCTCCTTGCGATAGACGAGGCCCGCTTCGTAGAGGTCGATGAACAGCGCCTGCTCGTGGCCGTAATAATCCGGCTCGCAGGTGGCCAGCTCGCGGCTCCAGTCGAGCGCGAAGCCCAGCCGCTTCAGCTGCGCTTTCATGTGTTCGATGTTGGCGCGGGTCCAGCCGCCCGGGTGGACGCCCTTTTCCATCGCCGCGTTTTCGGCCGGCATGCCAAAGGCGTCCCAGCCCATCGGGTGCAGTACTTCGTGCCCGACCGCCTTCTTGTAGCGCGCCAGCACGTCGCCCATCGTGTAATTGCGCACGTGGCCGATGTGGATGCGCCCTGAAGGATAGGGGAACATCTCGAGCACGTAGCTCTTGGGCTTGGCGGAATTGCTGTCGGCGCGGAAGGTCTGCGCCTGGTCCCACGCATTTTGCCAGCGCGCATCGGCGCTGGCCGGATCGAAACGGGTATCGCTGCTCATAGGCAGCCGCGTTTACGGATTTTGCCGGCTATTGGAAGGCGCTTTTCAGGCCAGCGCCCGCCAATGCCTGCTCAGGTCAGCCCATCGCTTCGCGGCGCAGTTCGCGGGCCTTCGTCAGGATGACGTCTTCCAGCTTCTGCACGGTTGCGGCCTGCACCGGCGCATCGACCCATGTCCCGCCCTGATTGACCTGGCGGCTTGCTGCAACGCGCAGGGCATCGGCACGCAGATCCGAATCGAGGATGGTGACGGTCATCTTCACCCGTTCGCCCGGATTGCTGGGGTTGGCGTACCAGTCGGTCACGATCACGCCGCCATTGCTGTCGGACTGCAGCAGCGGTGCGAAGCTGACCGCATCGAGCGCGGCGCGCCAGAGATAGGAGTTCACGCCGATGGTGGTGACCTGTGAGGCTGCGACGTCGGCCCGCGGCCGTTCGCGCCCGCCACCGCATGCCGCGAGGCCAAACGTGGCTGCGATCGCAACGGCGAAGGTTGCGGGGCGGCGGATGTTTGCGAAAGCGCTCATGTCGGTCCTTGGTATCCTGCAGGTTTCTTGGCTCTATAATGCCTGCACGCCTCGGAGCAAGGCAAACGGGCCAGCGGCCCACACAGTCTCCAGCGCGTGAATATGGCCTTAATTCATTGCCCGGGAACAAGTTAGGGTTCGCGTGCTTGTGGAAACTGGGCAACACTTTCTGTCAATTACCACCAGGGTTTGTGGAAAAGCTGGCCAAGGCATGGGCGAGTGGTAGGATGTTTGCCGGAGTAGAGGGAATCGCCTGCGCCTTTAATGCAGGAGTCAGGGACCGTTCAGCGGATTTCTGGCTTACTGGTGCAGCAACATAGGAAAAGAAATTCGGTGGCACATTCGGTCAAAAACCAGAGCAAGGCGCGGTTCGTACCCGCGGCGCTGGTTGCTGCCGGTCTGGCCCTTTCCATTCCCGCTGCCGGCCTTGCCGTCGTTCAGACCAGCGCTGCCGCGGAACTTCCCGAAGACATCGCCTACCTGCCCTTCACCCCGGCCAAGATCGATCCGCAGCTTGCTGCGCGCGTCGCTGCCGTGATGGGGGAAAAGGGTCTTCGCTTCACCCCGGCCAGCAAGCCGGGACTGAGCAAGGACCGCACCGTCACCGTGGCCGTCCGGGTGGACGATGCAACGGCCCGCGCGATTTCGATCCGCAGCGGCATCGATTCGGTCGGCACCGCCGGTAACCGCGAACGCGTTCTTGCGGTCAACCCGACCAGTTACAACCTCGGCGTCGCCCGCGGTTACCAGAGCTTCTCGCAGCCCACGCAGCCCAAGACCGTTTCGGTCGGCCTGCGCGACATGGGCATGCCCGATCTGGCCGCCTTTGCACCCGACAAGAGCGAAAAGGCCGACAAGCCGAGTCGCTTCAATTCGCGCGTCGCGATCAACCGGGAAGACAGCGGCACCCGTTCGCTGCGCACGCCCGACGGCCTGCCCGGCCAGAGCGTGGATCTCAGCACATCCTATCGCGTGATCGGCAACGTCAACGTGACGGCTGGCGTTCGCCTGTCGAAGGATAACAACCGCCTTGCCCCGCTGACCGATGGGGTCGAAGACGATCAGGCCGTTTACGTCGGCACCCGCGTCAACTTCTAGGCACTACCGGAAAATACGTCTGCATCCTCGCCCGTCTGGGCGAAAGGACTTGGCGCGTCGTGCATCCCTCGCTTAAGTCGTGGCAACGCTACGGAAAGCTTGGGAGAAAGATCATGACACGTGTGGCCATCGTTACCGGGGGCACGCGCGGAATCGGCCGCGCCATCTGCGAACGCCTGCGCGACGAGCGCGAATTCACCGTCATCGCCAATTATGCGGGCAATGACGATGCGGCGCGCAAATTCACCGATGAAACCGGCATTGCGACGATCAAGTTCGACGTCGGCGATTTCGACGCGGTGCAGGATGCCTGCGGCAAGGTGGCGGAAGAACACGGCCCGATCGACGTCGTCGTCAACAATGCCGGCATCACCCGTGACGGCACGCTGCTAAAAATGAGCTACGAAGACTGGGACGCCGTGATGCGAACCAATCTGGGCGGCTGTTTCAATCTCGCCAAGGCGACCTTTTCGGGCATGAAGGAACGCGGCTGGGGCCGGATCGTCAACATCGGTTCGATCAACGGGCAGGCGGGCCAGTATGGCCAGGTCAATTATGCCGCCGCGAAGAGCGGCATCCACGGCTTCACCAAAGCACTGGCGCAGGAAGGCGCGCGTTTCGGCATCACCGTCAACGCCATCGCCCCGGGCTATATCGACACCGACATGGTCGCCGCCGTGCCCGAACCGGTGTTGGAAAAGATCGTCGCCAAGATCCCCGTCGGCCGGCTCGGCAAAGCGAGCGAAATCGCCCGCGGCGTCAGCTTCCTATGTTCCGACCATGCCGAATTCGTCACTGGTTCGACCATGAGCATCAACGGTGGCCAGCACATGTATTGATCGGCGGGAGGGCGGATCGCGCAAGGCATCCGCCCTCTCCCATCACGACACGTAAATGCCTGCGACTTTCCACGCGCCATCCTCGCGCACCAGCGAGATCGTTTCGACCACGCCTGTGCGATTGGCAAAATCCGTGTGGAACTTCACGATGGTGATGCCCTGCGGCGACGGCACATCGTCCTGCCCGATATATTCGCGCGACAGCGTCTTCCCGAGGCCGGACTGGACCTTTTCCGCCGTATCGCTCCAGAGCTTCAGCGTGTTGGCTTTGCGAAACGAGGATGCTGTGGCGGCAAAGCTCGCCTCCCAGTCGCCCGCATCGAGCAACGCAAGCCAGGCCCGCGCGGCGCTTTCGACCTCGGCATCGCTGGGTGACGATTGGGTTGTCCCTGTAGATGTGTCGTTCTGGACGACCGCGGGGACGAGAAACAATGCGGCTGCGGCAAGGGTAAGCATGATGATGACTCCTGCAAGGATCGGACGGCGGGCGGGCATGCCTGCCGTTGCCCCGCCATCGTCATCGCTTTGCCGGGCCCCCGCATCCCCCAAATCTCTGGATACAGGTTTTTCGGGGGCCACCCCTTCGCGTTCCAGCACCAGCCGGGCCGCCTCGCGGCTGCTGGTGACTTCCAGCTTGCGGCGCGCGGCGCGCAGGCGTTCGTTGATCGTATGGACCGACAGCGCCAGTTCGCTCGCCGCGGATTTCGCATCGTGCCCGCGCACCATCAGGCGCAGGGTCTGCTTTTCCTTGTCGGTGAGTTCGTCATAGCCGTCAGCCATGCCTGAAACCTAGGCGCGGCACGGTTCACCGCACACCCCAAAAAAATCGTATCGGGCCCGGCCCCGGCGATGTAAGGGGCCGCCGCTTATGGAAATGCCCCCGTACCATCCGCCGAAAAAATACTCCGTCCGGATCGACGGCCACCGCACGTCGATCAGTCTCGAGCCCATGTTCTGGGAGATGCTGACCGCAGCGGCTGCCGCGCGCAACCAGTCGATCAACGCGCTGGTCGCCCAGATCGATGCCGAGCGGATCCGCGCCGCGACGCCGCCGGGCCTTGCCGGGGCAATTCGCATCTGGCTGGTTACACATGAAAGGGGCGGCTGGATCGCTCCAACCGCCCCTTAGGACTCTCGTCCTCTCCAACTGGAGCAAACGGGTCAGTAATTGGCCGGCGGATCGCTGGCGGGGAAGCTCTGGTCGCTTTCCTCGTCAGCCTGCGTCCATTTGCGGCCCGAACTGTCGCGCATGGATTCCGGACCAGCGTCGCGCACCGAGGCGTTGCCCTGGTTGCCGGAAAAGGCCGGCTGCGATTTGTTCTTTTCGTAATAGCGATAGCCGGCATATCCGAGCCCGCCGAGGGTCAAAAGCTTGAGTAGCATGACAAAACTCCTTTGTTGCTGACCCAACGCCCGTCATCGCGGAAAGGTCCGCACCCGCTGCCTCAATCGTCGCCAACCCGTTCGATATCCGCGCCGACAAGCTGGAGCTTCTCTTCCAGCCGCTCGTAACCGCGGTCGAGGTGGTAGAGCCGCCGCACCGTGGTCTCGCCTTCTGCAGCAAGCCCCGCGATGACCAGGCTCATCGAGGCGCGCAGATCGGTCGCCATGACTTCGGCGCCGGTGAGGTCGACCGGCCCGCGCACGATTGCCGTGCGGCCTTCGGTTTCGATGTCCGCCCCCATGCGCGCCAGTTCGGGCACATGCATGAAGCGGTTTTCGAAAATCGTTTCCTTCAGCACGCTGGTGCCTTCGGCCCGGGTCAGCAGGCTCATCAGCTGCGCCTGCATGTCGGTGGCAAGGCCGGGGAATGGCGCGGTGGTGAGGTTGTGCGCCTTCAGCGGCCCACTGGCGCGCACATCGATCCCCTTCTTGTCGCTCTCGATCTCGACGCCGATATTGCGCAGCGCGTGGAGGGTGGAGCCCATGTCTTCCGCTTCCGCGCCTTCCAGCCGCACGTCGCCGCCGGTGATCGCCGCAGCGCAGGCATAGGAGCCTGCCTCGATCCGGTCCGGCATCACGCGATAGGTCGCACCGTGCAGCCGCTTGGCGCCGTGAATCGTCAGTTCGGACGTGCCGATACCTTCGATCTCCGCACCCATGGCGGTGAGCAACCGGCACAGATCGACGATTTCCGGTTCGCGCGCGGCATTGATCAGCCTGCTGGTGCCGTTGCACAGCACCGCCGCCATCAGCGCATTTTCCGTCGCGCCGACCGACACGATGGGGAAATCGAAATCGCCGCCGGGCAGGCCGCCGTCGGGGGCGCTCGCCTTCACGTAACCCTGCGCCAGTTCGATATGCGCGCCGAAGGCCTCCAGCGCCTTCAGATGCAGATCGATCGGACGGTTGCCGATCGCGCAGCCGCCGGGCAGCGACACGGTCGCCTCGCCCATGCGCGCCAGCATCGGGCCGAGCACGAGGATGGAGGCGCGCATCTTGCGCACCAGTTCGTATGGCGCGACGGTGCCGGTCAGCCGCGTCGCTTCCAGCGTGACCACGCGACCGAAATCTTCCGGTCGCTGGCCCTGGATCGTGTGCGCCACGCCGAACTGGCCCATCAGGTGCTGGAACCCGTCGATATCCGCCAGCCGCGGCAGATTGCGCAGCGTCACCGGCTCTTCGGTCAGCAGCGCGCAGGGAATCAGGGTGAGCGCGGCATTCTTCGCGCCCGAAATCGGGATGGTACCGGAAAGGCGATTGCCGCCGCGAATGATCAGTTTGTCCATGCCGCTTCCTTAGAGAAGGCAGCGCCGCTGGCAAGCGTCACGCCGCTGTCGCATCACGGCAGCGGGCCAGGAGCGCGCATGCCGCATAACCTATGTCGATTGACCCGATACCGCTGGCGACTTACCCCCTGCAGCCATGAACCAGCACAAGCCGATCAAGAAAGCCGTCTTTCCCGTCGCCGGGCTGGGCACGCGCTTCCTCCCCGCGACCAAGGCGATCCCCAAGGAACTGCTGCCCATCGTCGACCGCCCGCTGATCCAGTATGCGGTGGACGAAGCGCGCGAGGCGGGGATCGAACAGATCATCTTCGTTACCGGCCGCGGGAAGACCGCGATCGTCGAACATTTCGACATCGCCTACGAACTCGAACACACGATGCGCGAACGCGGCAAGGACCTCTCGGTGCTGGAGCCGACCCGGGCGACGCCGGGCGACATCATAACCGTGCGCCAGCAGGTGCCGCTCGGCCTCGGCCATGCCATCTGGTGCGCCCGCGCCATCGTGGGCGACGAACCCTTCGCCATCCTGCTGCCGGACGAGCTTATGGTGGCGCAGAAGGGCGGCGGGACCGGCTGCATGAAACAGATGGTCGATGCCTATAACGAAGTCGGCGGCAACCTCATCTCGGTGCTGGAAGTGCCGCAGGAAGCCGTCTCCAGCTACGGCGTCATCGCGCCCGGCGAGGTGAAGAGCGAGACGCTGACCGAAGTCACCGGTCTCGTCGAAAAGCCCCCGGTGGCCGAAGCGCCGAGCAACAAGATCGTTTCGGGCCGGTACATCCTCCAGCCCGAAGTCATGCGCCTGCTGGAAGACCAGGAAAAGGGCGCGGGCGGTGAAATCCAGTTGACCGACGCCATGGCCCGGATGATCGGCAACCAGCCCTTCCACGCCGCGACCTTCGCCGGCCGCCGCTTCGACTGCGGCAGCAAGACCGGCTTCGTCGAAGCAACCCTGGCCCTCGCCATGGAACGCGAAGACATGGGCGCGGAAGTACGCGCGATGGCGGAGCGGTTGCTGAGCGAGTAAAAGGGCAAAGAAGGGGGCGCCGCGGCGCCCCCTTGCTCCCTTCTAGCTGGCTTTTTTACTCAACCTCGGCGTCGTCCTTGGCGGAAGCCTTCTCCGGCTTCGCCTTGCCCTGCGGCTTAGTCGTCTCTTCTGCCGGTTCATCCTGCACTTCGGCGAGACGAAGCGACGTTTCGGCTGCTGCGGGACCCTTCACGAGATTGTCCAAGGACGAACCGTCGAGGCCCAGTTCCTTCATCAGGCCGTCTAGCACGGGCGCCTGCGCCCGATAGGCAAGCGCTGCGCTCACCGCATCGCTTGCAAGGTTGCCCGAACCGTTTCCGGTGGTCGACGTCCCGCTCTTGCCATTGCCGTTGGTCAGCCCGTCCACCTGAACGATCTTGATCGAATCGATCGCTTCCATAGGCTTTGCGCTTTCGCGGATGACTTCGGGCAGCACGTTCAGCAGCGCCAGCTTGGTCTGCAGGCTGATCTGGTCGGACGACAGGAGGTTGGCCGCCTCGTTGATCGCCCTTTGACCGGCAGCTTCGACCTCGAAACGCACGCGGGCGGCTTCGGCGCGCAGCTTTTCGGCCTCGGCCTCGCCTTCCGCTTCGCGGCGGGCGGCCTCGGCGCGGTTGGATGCAGCATCCTTTTCGGCTTCGGCATCGACGCGGATCTTGATGGCGTCGCGTTCGGCCTGCTTCGACGCTTCGATCAGTTCGATCTTCTTCTGGCGCTCGGCGATCTCGCTTTCGCGTGAGGTAGCGACCTGTTCTTCCGCGGCCACCGCCTTGGCGCGGGCCTCGTCGGCGTCGGCCTTGGCCTGGCTTTCCTCGCGGCTCTTGTTCTGAACGGCGATCTGCTGCTCCTGTCGCGCGATCTCGAGCGCGCGCTGCTGGTCGATCCGCGCTTCCTCGACAAGCCGGTCGGCTTCGATCTGCTGGGCATCGACCTGCTTCTTCGCTTCGATCCGCGCAGCATCCGCCTCGCGGTTGCGTTCGGCCTGTTCGCGGGCGATCTCGGCCGATTGCGCCGCGCGCCGGACCTCGACTTCACGCTCCTGCTCCAGCCGCGCATATTCCTGATCGCGGCTGATCTCGAACGAGCGCTGGCTCGCCTCGAGGTTCTTGGTTTCCATCTGGACGCGGGTGTCCTGCTCGATATCGTTGCGCAGTTTCTTGCGCGCTTCGATCTGCTCGGTCAGCTTGGTCAGGCCTTCCGCGTCGAAGGCGTTGTTGGCGTTGAAATGTTCGATGCTGGTCTGGTCCAGCCCGGTTAGCGAAACCGATTCCAGTTCGAGCCCGTTCATGGCGAGATCGTTGGAACTCGCCTGTTGCACCTTCTGGACGAAGTCGGCGCGCTGCTCGTGCAATTCGTTCATGGTCATGCCGGCGGCGACAGAGCGCAGGGCGTCGACGAACTTGCCTTCGACCAGATCCTTCAGCGCCTCGGGCACCATGGTGCGCTGTCCCAGCGTCTGCGCGGCCATGGCGATCGCGCCTGCATCGGGCCGCACGCGGACATAGAATTCAGCCTTCACGTCGATACGAAGGCGGTCCAGCGTAATGAGCGCTTCGGTGTCGCGCCGTACCACGGCCAGCACCACGGTGTTCATGTTGACCGGCATCGTTTCGTGGAACACCGGCAGCACCAGCGCGCCGCCGTTCATCACGACTTTTTCCCCGCCCACGCCCGTGCGCACGAAAGCGACTTCTTTCGAAGCGCGGCGGTACAGCCGTGCAATTGTCAGCCCGACGACCAGAATGAATACGACGACCGCACCAACCGGTACCGCCAGTTCTACAAGATTATTCAATTACCCCTCCTTGAAGAAATCAATCGGGCGACAGGCGGCGCTCGGCCAGCGCTGTCGCGTAAAAACTGCCGCCTTCGCGGCGAACCAGCAATACTTCGTCCCCGGCGTGCATCTCACTGGCCGTTTCGTGCGGTTCGACCATGACGTGATGCGGATGGCCGTAGTGATCGCGAACCTGCGCGCGGGCGGGCGATCCGCTGCGCGCAGTTCCATCGGTGATCCGTGCTCGCCGACCCAACAATGCATCGAGAGAGACTGCAGTCGTCTCATCGCGCGGCAAGATTGCCCCGAGCGGTCGCGCCAGAACTCCGGTAACGGGTGATGCGGCAATGCCCGCCATGACTGCAGCGAGCCAGCGGTCCAGCGGCGCTCCGAGCAGGCTGTCGGCCAGCGCCTGACCACCTACGCCGATACCGGCGAACAGCAGCAGAAAAAGTGCGAGCCAGATTGTTAGGGGGACCCGCCCGATACCGAGGAGGGTGAAAATGCCATCTATCGGCCCGGAAGAAATCGCGGCATCGCCATCGATATCGGCGTCCACATCCGCCCCGCCAAAGACATCGCCAAGACCTACCAACTGGATCGCCGCCAGCGCCAGCATCACCGCCAGCGCGACGGCGAAGGGCAGGTTATGCGGCTCGAAGATGGTCATCCCCCTGTCCCCCTGATGGCGATGCTCGTTTCTGTCCTTTTTACGGTGCTTTAGGCGTAGCAACCGGGCTCGCTCAGCGATAGCAAATTCGCGGCGCGGATGCAGCGTACCGCAAGAAGGTGGTGGATTTCCTACAAGCGCTTGGCCTGCTAGCTTCGCGGCGGCTCTTTCCTACCGTCCATCACCCGCGGCCGCGCCCAGTCTGCCAGGCCGCAAGTTTACACGTACGCGTCGCAAGCCGACATTTCGCCTGCGCAAGCCGACATCCGGTTCGCACAAGCTGACGCCGTTTCTGCGCAAGCCAACGCCTTTCCGCGCAAGCTGACGCGATCTTGCGTAAACCGACAGGTTTTTGCCCCTGGACTGTGTAACACCCGGTCCATGTCTCGGCCCATCGCGGCGCGAAGCGGAACAGCTGCCGGGCGAATCAGGCCGGGGTGAAGCGCAGCGGCAGGGTCTTCAGCCCGCCGACGAAGGTCGATCTGCTGCGCGCCGGTTCGCCTGCCAGTTCGACCGTCTCGATCCGGTCGAGCAGCGTCTCGAACAGGATGCGCATTTCCAGCCGGGCGAGGTGGAGGCCGAGGCACTGGTGTGCGCCCGCCCCGAAGGCGAGGTGCCGGTTGGGGCTGCGCGCGGCATCGAAGCGGCGCGGGTTCTCGAAATGCGCCGGGTCGTGATTGGCGGCGACATAGTTCATCATCAGCCAGTCGCCTTTGGCGATGGGCTGGCCGCCGACCTCGGTATCCTCGGCGGCAGTGCGCATGAAATGCTGGACCGGCGTGGTCCAGCGGATCGCCTCTTCGACGATACCCGGCAGCAGGCTGCGATCGGCGCGCACCCGGGCCCATTGCTCCGGATCGCGCGCCAGGGCGAGCATGGCGCCTGCCGTACTGGCACTGGTCGTATCGTGCCCCGCGGCGGCCAGGATGATGTAATAGCCCATCATGTCGCGGTCGTTCAGCGGCTCGCCGTCGATCACCGCATTGGCGATGGTGCTGGCAACATCCGCGGTTGGGCTGGCCCGGCGTTCTGCCGTGAGCTTGGCGAAATAGGCTTCGAAGTCCTTGACCGCGCCTGCCACCAGTTGCGTAATCGCCTCGGGCGGCAGGTCCTTCATGCCGGACTGGTTGAGATCCTCGTCGCTGCCGCCGAACATCTGCTGGGTCAGCATCAGCATGCGCGGCTCGTCTTCCTCCGGCACGCCGAGGATCTGCATCACCACATGCAGCGGATAGGGCGCGGCCACCGTCTTGACGAAGTCGGCTTCCCCGCCGCCTGCCAGCAGGCGGTCGACCGCTGCGTGCGCGATGGCACGAATCTCGTCTTCGACCGTGCGCAGGTTCTTGGGCATGAACCATTCCTGCGTCAGCTTGCGGTATTTCATGTGGATCGGCGCATCGAAGGTCACCAGGCTGGCAACCATATGCTCGCTCCCGCCGCTGAACGCCTTGGCGAATTCGATGCCCTCGGTCAGGCTGAAGACCACGGTATGCGGGTTGTTGAGGAAGGTGGCATTGTCCTTCGACATGCGCATGACGTCGTCATAGCGGGTGACCAGCCAGAACGGCGGATGGACGCCGCCGTCCTCTGGCTCGACCCAGGCGACGGGTGTTTCGGCGCGGAGGCGGTCGAAGGTATCGAGCAGTCCGTCCCACTCGGCATAGCTGGACGGGTCGATGACCTGGCGGGCGGTAGCCGGGTCCAGCCGGGGCCTCCTTTCCTGCGTGGCCATCAGGCCTGCTCCGTCTCGATCTCCGCCTTGGCGAGATATTCATCGCGCAACTCGCGCTTGTAGAGCTTGCCGTTCGCCTCGCGCGGCAGTTGCGGGCGGAAGTCGAACTGTTTGGGCATCTTGATCTTGGACAGGCTGGGCGCCAGAAAATCGCGCAGTTCCGCCTCCAGCGCGTCGCCCGCGGCCTCCATGTCCATCGGCTGAATCACCGCCACCACCTTCTCGCCGAAATCGGGACAGGGCGCGCCGATCACCGCGGCATCCATCACCTTGTCATGGGTGACGAGCAGGTTCTCGATCTCCTGCGGATAGATGTTCACCCCGCCCGAAATGATCATGTGGCTCTTGCGGTCGGTCAGGTAGAGATAGCCGTCAGGATCGAGATGCCCGATGTCGCCCAGCGTCATCCAGCCCTTTGGATGCATCGCCTCGCGCGTCTTGTCGGGATCGTTGTGATAGGTCGGGATATTCTCGTTCTCGAAGAACAGCAGCCCATCCTGCCCGGCCGGTACTTCCTCGCCATCGGGATTGCAGACATGCAGCGTGCCATGGATCGCCTTGCCCACGCTGCCGGGATGGTCCAGCCAGTCCTCGGCCTTGATCAGCGTCATGCCGATCCCTTCCGACCCGGCGTAATATTCGTTGATGATCGGGCCCCACCATTCGATCATCTCGCGCTTGATCGGAACGGGGCACGGCGCGGCGGCGTGGAGTGCGCGCTTGTGGCTGGACAGGTCGTAGCGGGTGCGAAGTTCGGGATCGAGCTTGAGCATCCGGACGAAATGCGTGGGCACCCACTGGCTGTCGGTCACGCGGTATTGCTCGATCGTGGCGAGCGCGAGTTCGGGATCGAATTTCTCCATCACCACCACGGTGCCGCCCAGGCGCTGCGCGGTCGTGCACCAGCCAAGCGGCGCGGCATGATAGAGCGGCGCGGGGGAGAGATAGACCATGCTGCCGTCTGCCGGCATGCCCGCCCCCATGACTGCCAGCCCGACCAGCGGATTGACGCCCTGGATGTCCTCATCCACTGGCGGCGCAGGCTTCACCCCCTTGGGCCTTCCGGTCGTGCCGGAGGAATAGAGCATGTACTGGCCCGGCGCCTGATCCGCGATCGGCTCCGCGGGCTGCGCTGCAAGGGCCGCATCGTAATCCTCATCGCCTTCGCCGCCGACAATCAGCAGCGGCAGATCGGCGCAATCGCCGCGGATGCCCTCGATCACATCGGCGAACCTGCGGGTCGTCAGCAGGAATTTGGCGTTCGCATCCTTCAGAATATAGCAGATCTCGGGCGCGGTCAGCCGGGTGGAAATCGGCACCATCATCGTGCCCGCACGCTGCGAACCCCAGACGACCTGCAGATAGTGGGAGTTATTCTCCATCAACACGGCAAAGTGATCGCCGCGCTGCAAGCCCCGCGACCGCAGCAGTTGCGCAAAGCGATTGGCGTAATTGTCCATCTGGCCGAATGTTACGGTCTCGCCGCTGGGGGCCATGATGATGGCGGGATGGTCCGGGCGCGTCTGCGCATGGGCGATGGGGTGCATTGGCTTGCTTTCTCCTCTCCGGTGGCCCCCTTCTCGACGAGGGGACTCTTCCAGTTTCGAGAAGAAACCTACCTAACCCATCCGCACGGGCAAGAAAAAAGGCGGCAGGATCGCTCCCGCCGCCCTTTTGCGAAGCCCGAAGGCCCGAAAATCAGTTGTCGTCGCCGTCGCCCTGGCCACCCGTGCCCGTCGCCAGAGCGAATGCACGCTGGGCTTCCGATTCGACCATGTAGGGAACCGGGTTCACGGCCTGGCCGTCGACGCGGACTTCATAGTGAAGGTGAGGGCCGGTCGAACGACCGGTCGAGCCGACATAGCCGATGATGTCGCCCTTCTTGATGCGGGTGCCGGCCTTTACAGCGATATCCGACATATGTGCGAAGCAGGTCTGCAGGTTCGCACCGTGTTCGATCGAAACATATTTGCCGTAGCTGGAGAACCATTCGGCCTTGCTGACATAGCCATCGGCGGTAGCATAGATCGGTGTGCCGACGGGTGCGGCCAGATCGACGCCCTTGTGATTGCGACGTCCGCCCAGAACCGGGTGGGTGCGCATTCCGTAATCGCTGGTCAGCTTGGTGTTATCGAGCGGCATGCGCGAGGGAACCGAAACGCTGGTCGCTGCCGGAGTAGCGCGATCCAGATTGTCCCATTGTGCGAACAGCTGCTTGAACTGGGCATCTTCGCCGGTCTGGGTAGGAGCAGCCACCTTGCTCATGTCGATCGCACCGACTGCAGCAGCGGTGTTGGTTTCCTGCGCCTGAGCCGGAGCTGCTGCGATGCCGAAACTGGCCACTACTGCGAGAGCAAGCGTATTGCGCTTGGTGATCATGCTAACCCGTCCATCTGGCGCTTTGCGCGCCTTTCGATCCTGAGTGAACCCGACGTCCCGTGTCGAACCCACCTTTTAAGTCACTGCCGGAACCCCCCGGCGTCTCGTGAGTTCGAGTTATCGGTGAAAAGGTTAATCAGGCAATACCCGCGTAATAGTCGCGCGGCAGGCCGCCTGCGAAACGCGCTGAGTCGTTAAACGGCGGCTTCAAACCACCCGCGAAATGCATTCCGACCAGATTTTGCCATGTTTTCTGCGGGTTCTGCGCGCGCATTTCGCAGATCGCATGAAAGTGCTTTGACCCTGCGGCAACGTGACGAATTTCATCGTCAAGGATTCGTTCGAGAATTTTCGCCCCGTTTTCATCACCTTGCGCGCGAACCCTTGCCAATGTGGCCGGTGTGACGTCCAGACCGCGCGCCTCGAGCACCATGGGAACGATCGCCAGCCTCGCCGCAACATCGTGAGCGGTGTCCTGAGCCGCGCTCCACAGCCCGTCGTGCGCAGGCAACGCCCCGTAGGACCACCCCAGCGAATCAAGTTTTCGGGACAGCAGCGCGAAATGCATCGCCTCGTCGGCAGCAACTTCGAGGAAGTCCGAAACGAAGTCGGGACCCATCGCTTCACCGAAGCGGCCGGCCATATCCAGCGCGAGATCGATAGCGACGAATTCGATATGGGCGAGCGCGTGCCACAAGGCGGCACGATTGCGTTCCGACCCCATCTTCCCACGACGGGGCATGGCGCCCGGTGCCAGAAGTTCCAGACGATCAGGCCATTCCGGACGATCCGGCATTGTAACCTCGAACACGAAATCCAGCCGTCCGAGCCGCCAGTCGCGCGCCACCTGGCGGGCGGCGAAGACCTTGGCCTTCGCCTCGCCCGTGAGCAGCGCATCGCGAATGGCACTGGCGACGGATCGGCGCGGTCCCGTCATGCCTTGGTTGCAGCCTCCAGCACCTCTTCGGCGTGCCCCTTGACCTTCACCTTTGGCCAAACGCGCAGGATCCGGCCGTCTCCACCGATAAGAAAGGTCGACCGGACCATGCCCATATAGGTCTTCCCGTACATCTGTTTCTCGGTCCAGACACCCAACTCGTCCGACAGCCCGCCGTCTGCCGCATCGGTCGCAAGATCGACGGCCAGATCATGTTTGGCGATGAAGTTCTGATGCTTCTTGGCCGAATCCTTGCTGACCCCGAGGAGGGATACGTCCGCCTTGTCGAATGCCGCCTTGAGAGCGGAAAAATCCTTGGCTTCGGTGGTGCAGCCCGGTGTGTTGTCCTTCGGATAGAAGAAGATCACTGCCTTTTTGCCGGACAGGTCAGCCTTGGTGACGGTACCGCCGTCCGGCGTTTCCATCTCGAATTCGGGAAAGGCATCGCCTTCGCCGTAGGTCGTCGTCATTCGTCTATCTCCAGGGTTTCACCGTATATGTTCCGCCACGCCGCCGCGACATCACGGCGTGCCTCATGTAGACGCTGTATCAGCTCGTCATAATCCTCGCACCCGCTCTGCCGGGCGAGCAAGGCGGCTGCCGCAGACTTGGGCTTTTCGAGATCGGGCGCGAGCAGACGCGTCCCCACCAGCAGGCGTGTCATCAGACTGTGCGCTTCGGCGATCGTCCCGGGTAAGCGGCCCGTCTCGATCAACTGGCTTATCGCCTCGTCCAGATGCGGCGTCAGTGCTTCGCGATGCCGCAGCTGGAGGAGGTGGACGAGAAACTCGATATCGACCAGGCCGCCCCGTAACAGCTTGGCGTCAAGCGACCCGCGCGCCTGCTTGTGGGCCGCCATTTCAGTGCGCATTTTCAGGGCATCGTCACGCAGGGCATCACCGGCCCGTTCGCCGCGAAGAATGGACGTCACGACGTCACCGACCTGCTGGCGGGCAGCGTCGCTACCGACGAGCACCCGGGCACGCGTCAGCGCCATGTGTTCCCACGTCCAGGCATCCTCGCGCTGATACCGCGCAAAACTCTCCACGCTTACCGCCAATGGCCCCTGATTGCCCTGGGGGCGCAGCCGGGTGTCCACCTCGTAGAGCGCGCCCTGCGCAGTCGGGACACTGAGCGCTGCCGTGACTCGCTGGGCAAGCCGGTTGAAATACAGCGTTGCGCCAAGCGGCCGCTCCCCATCGGATTCGCCCTCGTGCGTACCTGTAAAAAGATAGATGATGTCGAGATCCGAAGCGTGCGTCAGCGCACCACCCCCCAGCCGCCCGAGGCCCACCACCACCAGTTCGCTGCCAGCGATGCGTCCGTGCTTTAACGCAAACTCGCTTTCGGCCGCATCGACTGCAACCTGAAGGGCTGCTTCCGCCGTGCGCGACAGGCCCGCGGCGATATCCAGCGGGTCATGCGCCGTTTCGATCAGCTGGACCCCCAGCGCAAACCGCGTCTCGCTGGTGACGACGCGCAGCCGGTCGAGCCGCGTTTCGTAATCATCCCCACGCTCGCGCCTTCCCATCCGGGCGACGATGTCATTCACACTGCCCGGCAGATCGAGAGCTGTCCGGTCGATCAGGGCATCGAGCAGGTTCGGTCGCCGGGCAAGTTCGTCCGCCAGAGGCGGCGCCAGCGTGAGACAATCGGCAAGCAGGGCGAACAATCCTGGCCGCGCCTCGAGCAGGCGGAACAGGTTTATGGCGCTCGGCAATCGGGAGATAAGACCCTCCCAGCGCACGACGGCTGCATCGGGATCTGGCGATCCGGAAATCGACGCGATCAGATCCGGACGGATGGCTTCGAAAGCGCCGAGAGCCGCGGTGCTGCGCAGCGCCTGATATTTCCCGTCGGTCCAACCCGCGATCCGATCGACCAATTCTGCTGGCACATCGCCTTCGGCCGCATCGCCTGCCAGAACGTGCGGCGCGCTAGCCGGTACGGAAATCCTGTCCTCATCGAGAAGTGCGTCGAAACGCTCGGCGACCGGTCGCGCAAGATCCTGCACATGCTTCACCAGCGCTGCGCCGTCAGCCAGACCATGCAGCTGCGCCACATTGTCCAGCGCATCACCTGCGGGAAGCGAATGCGTCTGTTTGTCGCCGACCATCTGCAGGCGGTGCTCGATCGTTCGCAGGCCGTCGTAACTTTCGCCGAGCGCCCTCGCGTCTTCCTCGCCGATCCGGCCGGTGGCAGCCAGCGCATCCAGTGCCGCCCGCGTGCCTCGCGATCTGAGGGAGGGGTCGCGTCCACCGTGGATCAGCTGATGGGTCTGGGCGAAGAACTCGATCTCGCGGATGCCGCCGCGACCCAGCTTCAAATTGTAGCCGGGCTCCGGAACGCTGGGACCGCTGTGCTGATCGCGAATGCGGTGGGTCAGCCGGCGGACTTCATCGATCGCACCGAAATCAAGGCTCCTGCGCCAGACGAATGGCCTGATATGATCGAGAAACTCTTCGCCGGCTGCAATGTCGCCGGCACAGGCGCGTGCGCGAATGAAAGCCGCCCGCTCCCACGCCAGTGCCGAGCTTTCGTAATGGGTGATGGCGGCGTTCAGCGGAATGGCAAGCGGGCTCACTTCCGATGCGGGGCGCAGGCGCAGATCGACCCGGAAAACGTACCCCTCGCTCGTCACATCTGACAGCAATCGCACGACTTCGCGGGCGTACCGCTGGGCCGCCTCTCCCGGCTCGTCGCGTTCGCGCCGTGGCAGCTTCTCGGGATCGTAAAGCAGGATGGGGTCGATGTCGGAGGAATAGTTAAGCTCGCCAGCCCCGTGCTTGCCGAGCGCCAACCCTATCATTCCCGACGGTTCGGCGTCCGGAACACGACTGTTCATGGCGGTGTTCAGCGCCCGATCAAGCGCTCGATCCGCAAAGGTCGACAATTCCCGCATGACCTTGTCGAGGTCGAACGCCCCGGCCAGATCGCCGATCGCAAGCACCAGGGCCAGGCCGAGCCGTTCGTCGCGCAGCGCGCTTGCCGCACTGCCTTCCCTTACTCGCTTGGCAGCGCGCAGGGCCGCCTCGCCATCCCCCTGGGCCAGCAACTCGGCCAGTTCGGGCCGACGCTCGAGCGCGCGCGCGAGGAATGGTGCATGGGCAAGGGCGCGGTCCAGCGCTGAGGTCCAGTCGACAGCCATCGCCTGTCCCCTGCCTCCCCGCGACGCACGGCGCAAGCTTGCCCTTACGCCGCCATGCTGACAAGAAGCGCGCCGAATGCGAGATGCGAAGAGAGGAAATTCTCCCATGAAACGCTTTACGATCGGTGCGGCCGCCGCGCTCATTCTGTCGGCCTGTTCGATGGGCCAGGACGTGGAAAGCCCCGATGCCGCGCTCGATCTGCCCGATGTGGCCGACGGGACCCTGTCCGAAGAAACGATGAAGCGCGTGACCGAGCGGCTTTCTTCCGACGAATTCGAAGGGCGCGCCCCCGGCACGGCTGGCGAAGAAAAGACGATCGCCTATCTCATCGAGGAATTTGGAAAAGCTGGCCTCGAACCTGGCAACAATGGCAGCTGGGTGCAGGATGTGCCCCTGGTCGAGATTACCGGCAAGGATTTCGCACCGCTTACAATTTCAGGCGGCGACAATGGCGATATCAAGCTCAATTACGCCACCGACTGGGTCGGTGCGACATATCGCGAAGACGTGGAAACCAAACTCGATGACAGCGAGCTGGTATTCGTGGGCTACGGCATCAACGCACCGGAAAAGGGCTGGAACGATTACGAAGGCCTGGACATGAAGGGTAAGACCGCGGTCATTCTCGTCAATGATCCGGACTTCGGCGCCGAAACCCTGGACGGCCCCTTCAACGGGAAGGCGATGACCTATTACGGTCGCTGGACGTACAAATACGAAGAAGCCGGAAGGCAGGGCGCGGCGGCCGCTATCATCATCCACGACACCGAACCTGCCGCCTATGGCTGGAACGTCGTCGAAAGCAGCTGGTCGGGCCCTCAGGCATACGCCGACCGCGGCGACAATCCTCCTCCGATGACAAAGCTGAACGGCTGGGTGCAGAAGGAGAAGGCCCGTGAAATTCTCGCCGCTGCGGGTCAGGATCTCGACGATCTGATGGCTGCTGCGCGCAAGGACGATTTCAAGGCGGTCCCACTCGGCCTCAAGGCATCGACGAGCTTCCGCAACGACATTCGTACATTCGCATCCAAGAACGTGATCGGCATTCTTCCCGGTAGCGAGCGTCCCGACGAATATGTGATGCACACGGCACACTGGGATCACCTGGGCCGCTGCACGCCGGCACCCGATGGCGACGACATCTGCAACGGAGCAGTCGATAACGCCACCGGCACTGCTGCTCTCGTAGCTTTGGCCGAAGCGCACGCGAAAGCGGGGCCGACCAAACGCAGTCTCGTGTTCCTGGCGGTCACTGCCGAGGAATCCGGCTTGCTCGGTGCCGATTATTACGCTGCAAACCCGGTCTTCCCGCTCAACAAGACGGTCGGCGGTATCAACATGGATGCGTTCCTGGTGGCCGGTCCGGCGAAGGATGTGACCGTCGTTGGGCCGGGCAAATCGCAGCTCGACCTGTTCCTAGACAAGGCGCTGATGAGCGATGACCGGGTAACGACGCCCAATCCGAACCCCGAAGCGGGCTATTACTACCGCTCGGACCACTTCGCGTTCGCGAAGCGAGGCGTGCCAATGCTCTACCTCGACGGCGGCGAAGATCTCGTCGACGGGGGCAAGGAAGCGGGCGCAGCCGTCCAGGCCGATTATCGCGACAACCGTTATCACGGGCCCAAGGACGAATACGATCCGAACTGGGACTGGTCGGGCGTAATGGCCGACCTGCGCCTGTTCTATCGCATCGGCAGGATGCTTGGCGATTCGACCAGCTGGCCGAACTGGGTCGAGGGTGACGAGTTCAAGGCGACGCGCGACGAAGATTGCGCCGTCGATGGCGCGCTCTGCGGCAAGCCTGAAGCCCCATAAGCAGGAACCGATCCATGACCTTTCGGATGCCGCCCGAATGGGCGCCGCAGGACTGGCTGTGGATCGGCTTTCCTCATGATGCGAAGGAATGGCCCGACACGCTTCCACGCGCCCAAGAGCAGATCGCTGCTTTTGCGAATGCCGTTGCCGAAAGCGGTCAGGAGGTCCGCCTGCTGGTAAAGGACGGCGCCAATGAAGCGCGCGCGCGCCAGCTGGTAACCGGTAGCGTCGTTCTGGAAAAGCGTGCCTATGGCGACATCTGGCTGCGCGATACCGGTCCGCTCGTGCTGTGCCATGAGAATGGCGAGCGTTGTGCGCAGCGCTTCGGCTTCAACGGCTGGGGCGGCAAATATCTAATGGAAGGCGATCAGACGGTCGGCGCAGAACTGGCTAGGGATGCCGGCTTGCCGCTCGAGGTCGCGGACTGGATCCTGGAAGGCGGTGCGATCGACGGAGACGGTACGGGGCTGGTCGTAACGACCGAACAATGCCTGCTCAACCCCAACCGAAATCCGCAGCTTACAAAGGACGAAATCGAAGATCGATTGCGGCGCGACCTCGGCTTCGACCGTGTTCTCTGGCTGGGCGATGGACTGATCAACGATCACACCGACGGGCATGTCGACAATCTTGCCCGCTTCGTGGCTGCCAATACGCTCTGCCTACCCCGCGCGATGGGCAAAAACGATCCCAACGCCGCAATCTATGCCGATGCCAAGCAGCGTGCCGAGGATGCCAGGGTCACGGTAAAGGATATCCCTTCGCCCGGCCTCGTAACCAGCGGCGACCACGTCGAGCCGGCAAGCTATGCAAATTTCGCCATTACCAGCTATCTCGTCGTCGTGCCGACGTTCGGGAGCCCGCATGATGCGGAGGGCGTTGCGGCTATCGCTGAGCTGTTTCCCGACCGCGCGACAATCGGACTTGCCGGTGATGCCGTGCTTGCCGGCGGAGGCGGTTTCCATTGTGCAAGCCAGCAAATGCCATCGGCCGGGTGGCGGCCTTAATACTTCGTTAGGGGTTCAGGCCCAGAATGCGGCAATGGCCCATGCAATCGCACTCGCCCGCACACATTTCGCCCCGTTTCCGGTGGCGAATATCGCGCGTGCCGTGATCGTCAGCGGCTGCGGTCTTGCTCTGGCACTCGCCGGACCTATCCTCCCCTTCTGAGCGGTCAGACGATCGCCTTCCATAGCGCAGCCGCGGCTGCGCCACCGAGCACCATGCCCACGCATATGCGCCAGCTACGGTCGCCAATACGGCCCGATGCTTTGTTGCCCAGCCAGTTTCCGAGCAGCACCGCCGGAAACAGAAGCGCCGCGAGCAGGGCCAGCTTCCACTCCAGGACACCGATCGCGGCACCGCTCGCCAGACCGACACTGGATGCGCAGGTAAAGATCAGCAGCATCGATGCCTTGGCCGTTTCGCGAGGTATATCGCGCCCGACGTAATAGGGAACGACCGGCGGGCCGGGCATTCCGGCGTATCCTGTCATCAGCCCGCTAAGCAGCCCCACGCCGCCCGTTGTCGCCGGGTGGTGATGCGCGACCCTACGCCGCGGAAGGAGTATGGCCACGAACGCCGAAAGAGCGATGAAGGCAATCACGACCCGTGCGATCGCGGGGGTGGTCAGGCTCAGCGCGTAAAGCCCAACGGGCGTGGTCACCGCGACCATTGCGATGATAAACCAGGCGGATCTTTCCGCCTCGCGCAGTAGCCGCCTGATTTCGGAAACACCGATGAAAACCGAAAGGAAATTGGTCACCAGCACCGCGTGGACCGGCGAGAGGGCGAGCGCCAGGATCGGGACGATCAGTATCGCCATGCCGAAACCGGTAAGGCCGCGAACGAAAGCCGATCCGAAAGCTGCAGCCAGCGCAGCGAGTACGGCTGCGATACTGTAGCCGGCGATTACATCCATGTACCCCGCCCTTTCTGACGATTATCGCAGATCGGGCGGCGTCGCCTCGGTGCGCAGCATGTCGATGGCTTCCTCGAGGCTCATCACGCGCTGGTCCTTCTCGCCCAGCGTGCGGACCGCGACGGTGCCTTCCTCCGCCTCGCGCTTGCCGACAACCAACAGGTGCGGAACTTTCGCGAGGCTATGCTCGCGCACCTTGTAGTTGATCTTTTCGTTGCGCAGATCGCTGTCGACCCGGATCCCCGCGGCTTCCAGCTTTCCGACGGCTTCCTTGGCGTAATCGTCCGCATCGGACACGATGGTAGCGACCACCGCCTGCGTCGGGGCGAGCCAAACGGGCAGGCGACCGGCGAAATGCTCGATCAGAATGCCGATGAAGCGCTCGTACGAACCAAAGATCGCGCGGTGCAGCATGACGGGGCGATGCTTCTCCCCATCCTCTCCGACAAAGCTCGCGTCGAGACGGTCGGGCAGGACGCGGTCGGACTGGATCGTGCCGACCTGCCATGTGCGACCGATCGCGTCGGTCAGGTGCCATTCGAGCTTGGGAGCATAGAACGCCCCTTCGCCGGGCAATTCTTCCCATTCGAGGCCGTTTGCTGTCAGCGCGTCGCGCAGTTCCTGTTCGGCCTTGTCCCAATCCGCATCCGAGCCGAACCGCTGTTCCGGGCGCAGCGCAAGCTTGATGTCATAGCTGAACCCGAAATCGCGATAGACCGTATCCGCCAGCGCAAGGAAGGCCTGCACCTCCTCTACAACCTGGCCTTCCGTACAGAAGATATGCGCATCATCCTGCGTGAACTGTCGCACGCGCATCAGACCGTGGAGCGCGCCATGCGGCTCGTTGCGGTGGCAACAGCCCATCTCGCCCAGCCGGATCGGCAGGTCGCGGTAAGAGGTGATGCCTTGCTTGAACACGAGCACATGGGCCGGGCAGTTCATGGGCTTCAATGCCATCCAGTCGGCTTCACCGGAGATGACCGGACCGTCTTCCTCGGTATTGGGCACTTCGTCTGGAATAACGAACATGTTTTCGCGGTACTTGCCCCAGTGGCCGGACTGTTCCCACTGGCGCGCGTCCATCACCTGAGGCGTCTTGATCTCGCGATAGCCCGCCTTATCCATCTTGCGACGCATATAGGCTTCGAGCTGGCGCCAGATGCGATAGCCGTTGGGATGCCAGAAGACGCTGCCGTGCGCCTCTTCCTGCAAGTGGAAAAGGTCCATCTCGCGGCCCAGTTTGCGGTGATCGCGCTTGGCCGCTTCCTCCAGCCGCGTCAGATGAGCGTTGAGCTGCTTCTTGTTGAGCCAGCCGGTGCCGTAGATACGTGTGAGCTGCGCATTCCTCTGGTCGCCGCGCCAGTATGCTCCGGCGACACGCATGAGCTTGAAGGCCTGCGGGTCGAGCTTGCCCGTGCTGGCAAGGTGAGGACCGCGACACATGTCGAGCCAGTCTTCCCCCGACCAGTAAACCGTGAGTTCTTCGTTTTCCGGCAGTTCCCGCGCCCATTCCGCCTTGAAGGCCTCGCCCTCGGCCTCCCACTTGTCGATCAATTGCTGGCGGCTCCAGACTTCCCGGCGCAGGGGTTTGTCCGCCTTGATGATCTCGCGCATCTTTTCCTCGATCGCGGGAAGATCGTCCATGCTGAACGGGTCACGGTCCGCGGGCGCCTTCACATCGTAGTAAAAGCCGTCATCCGTCGATGGACCGAAAGTGATCTGCGTGCCGGGCCACAGGGCCTGCACCGCTTCTGCCAGCACATGGGCAAAATCATGGCGCGCAAGTTCAAGCGCGTCATCCTCGTCGCGGGCCGTGACGAGAGCCAGTTCGGAATCGCTCTCGAATGGACGATTGATGTCGCGCAATTCGCCATCGACGCGGGCGGCAATGGCTGCCTTCGCAAGTCCCGGCCCGATCGCGGCCGCTACGTCGGCAGGCGTGGAACCGGGCTCCATTTCACGCACCGAACCATCGGGCAGGCTAATCTTGAGAAGTTCCGTCATCGTCTCGTCCTAGGGCTCTTCGCCGTTAATTGCCGCGCCCATGGCACAAGGAGGCGCAGCCTTGAAGCGGCGTTTGCGAAGAATTCCGATTTCGGGAAGAAACGCCAACCACCCGAAACCGGGCGGCGGTGGATCGCTCAAGCCGCGACCGACCACCCCCGGTTGCCCAGGGTGGTAGTGGTAGTTGTCGTGGTCGTGATGCGCATGGGCGTCATGCCCCTCAGATAACTCCGTCGAGCTGATATCTCAACCCATATCCAGCTTGCGGCTGCCTGCGAGGGTCGTCATCCGCTTTGTTGCTACCACGCCCGCGCCCTTTTCGCGGACGCTGCCAAGGAAGCGGTATTCGCTCGTGGCGCTGCCGGGTGTAAGTTCGACGGCCATATATCCGCGGCGCGACGAATCCATCCATTGCAGCTGTGCATTGGTTGCAACTGCATCCCGGGCCAGAACATCGGGCGGGACTTGCGGAAGATAACCTTCGAAACCGGGAGAGGTTACAGACTGGCCCCCGAACTCCACACCGACCGGTGTTCCCTCGAGATCGAGATCGAAGGCCCAGGCGTTATGGGTGTCGCCGGCAAGGCTGATAAGGTTCGCATCCGCTGACAGTGCCGCTTCGAACACCCGCCGACGCGCGGCGGGATACCCATCCCATGCATCCATACTGAAGGGTACGCCTTCTGCCCCGGCCATGGCGCCGGCGAGCACCCTTTGGCGAATGTAGTCGGGCGCATCCTTGGGAAGCGCAGCAGCCAGAGATGGAGAAGAGATGAGGTTGCCCATCAAGACCTGTTGGACAAGGACCTGCCAAGTCTTGCCGGCAGCCTTCGAGCGGCTGAAGCCTTCCGCCAACCAACCCTGCTGAGCAGAACCGAGCAGTTCGCGCGCAGGATCCCTGTAGTCGCCATCACGAAAAGCAATGAGTGCCGCCTTGGCTTCCTCCGGCGAGCTGCCACCTCGCAGCACGTCACCAAGACTGAATTGCTTGGCGCGTGCCGTGAGCCGCGTTTCGAGGCGATAGAGCGTTGCGAGGTCGCCAACCTCGTATTCTGCCCATGGCTCGTCGGATACCGGCATCCATTCGCGATAGGCCTTCATCGCTGCCGCCTTGCGAACCGACCATTCGCCCTCGCTGTCGGGTTGATGGTTTTCTGCCCCCCCTTCCCAGGAATCGTTGGCGCTTTCGTGGTCGTCCCAGACCGCGATCATGGGGAAAAGCTGGTGCAATCGCCGCAGGTCCGGATCCTGCCGATACGCCGCGTACCGTTCCCGGTAATCGGCCAGCGCGACGAGTTCGTGGGAGGGCCACACGCTGCGGCCGGAAACGGTTTCGTCGGTCGAGGGATACGTACCCGGGGCGTACTCGTAAAAATAGTCGCCAAGGTGCAGCACACAGTCGAAGTTGCCGTCTGCCGCGGCATGGGCATAGGCGTTGAACCAGCCAAAGCCGATGTTCGCGCAGGAGAACACAGCCATGCGAAAACGATCGGCTGGCCCCTCGGGCAGTGTGCGGGTGCGGCCGATGTCGGAAATGCTGCCGTCCGGCGCAATGAACCGGAAATAATACGACTCTGCCGGCTCGAGGCCTTCGGCAAAGGTCTTGCAGCACCAGTCGTTCTCTGCCCTCGCGGTGATTGAGCCACCGGCAATCTTGCGGGTGAAATCAACCGAATCGCTGACCTCGAACTCCAGCGGCGTATCCTGATCGGCTTGGAAACGGGTCCACAACAATACGCGATCAGGTCCAGGCTCGCCGCTGGCCACACCATGCGTAAAGCCGCGTCCCGGCTGGCTTGCAGAAAGGGGGGCAGCAAGCATGCCGGAACCCAGCAAGCCGGCCTTTAAGAGGCTGCGGCGGTCAAGTGCGGGAAGCTTCGGCGAAGCGGGGGGCTCAGTGGCAGTCATGAAATCTCCTCGTCTCGCGTCTGCCTGCGCCTCATGGCCATGTCATGACAAGCCAAAAACCACGCGCGGAAAGGTCACGCGTCACTTTGTCAACTTTGCTTGACATGCCCCTAGGATGGTGACAAATAGCCTTTACACGATGAAAAGGAGAGTTGTCATGAATCCCAGAGTGCGCAATCTAGTTTGGGCTGCCGCGGTCTTGTGTATCGCCTTGCTCAATATCTTCGACATACTGCCGGACTGGTCGACCTTCCTCGCCATATTCACGCTCCCCCTGCTTGCGGTACTCAACCGTCGTAAAGGCAATACCGATTGCGGGGTGTGCGCGCTGAAACAGTGACCGGGTCCGCCCGATTCCAATTCGTTCGAAATCCCACAGTTCTGGAGACCACAACCATGAAAGTTCGCCGGATAGCCCTTGCCTATGGTTCGCTGATCATTGCAGCCGCCATGTTGATGGTGCATCTCGAAGTGTCTGACGGTATCGCATTGACCGTCACCATCGGCCTTGCCGTCATTGCCCTGACCCACATGCGTAAGGTCGGCGGCCGCTCGTGCGAGAGCGTGTCTTGAGCGCGGCATCGGGTGATCGGCCTCGGGGCCGTTCTCCCTATCTCTGGGTTGTGCTCTATCTGGTCGCCATAGGGATAGTTGGCACTCTCAAGCTCACCGATGCAATTAACGGGCCGACAGGCTTCATCCTGCTTGCACTGGCCACCGGCCTGCTGATTCCGATCGCGCGGCAGCGCACAGCCGGCTGTGCGAGCAAGGCGATGGTGGACTATAATCGTCGTGTGCTGGTCAGCAGCTTCGGCTATGCGCTCGGACTGGGCATCGCGGTCACCCTGTGGGACAACTACGAATTGTCCCGTCCGGTCGTGTTCGCAATCTCGCTATTGCCCACCCTGCCCACTTTCGGCGTGATCTGGGCGATGGCCCGCTACCTTGCCGAAGAGCAGGATGAGTATCTCCGGCACCGCACGATCATGGCTGCGCTGATTGCACTTGGCCTTGTGCTGGCGCTGGGCATCTTCTGGGGCTTCCTGGAAATGTTCGAACTGGTGCCGCATGTCTGGGCGTGGTGGGTCTTGCCAGTCTGGGCCATCGGCCTGGGCTTCGCACAGCTTTGGCAAAAGGTGCGCGACGCATGAAGAACCGCCTCAAGGTCCTGCGCGCCGAGCGGGACTGGAGCCAGCAGGATCTCGCGGCGCGACTGGAAGTGTCGCGCCAAAGCGTCAACGCCATCGAAACCGGACGCTACGACCCATCCCTGCCGCTGGCCTTTCGTATTGCCGACATCTTCGACATGACGATCGAGGAAATCTTCCTGCGTGAAGAAGAACCGCGCGCCGATTGACACTGGCTCTCCGATCCCCGACCACGCGGCGGGGATCGGAGGTCATTGATTATGCAGGGGTCGCAGGACTTGGAAGGCAGTGACAGCGCCTTCGTTTTCGAAGGTAATTGGAAGGATTTCGCGCGGATCGCGCTGCCCAACCTTCTGCTGACCATCGTGACGCTGGGCATTTACCGGTTCTGGGCGACTGCGCGCGAACGCCGTTATCTGTGGTCGCGGACGCGCTTCGTCGATGAACACCTTGAATGGGCCGGCACCGGCATGGAACTATTTCTCGGCTTCGTGATGGTCATCCTGCTGTTCGGCCTGCCCTATTTCGGGTTGAGCTTCGTGGCACAGGCACTGATCGCTCGCGGATACGAAGCCATCGGCGCCGGACTCGGGGCAATCGCCCTCGTATCGATTTTCTATCTGGGCGGGGTCGCCCGCTTCCGCGCACTTCGTTATCGCCTGTCGCGGACCCGCTGGCGCAGCATACGTGGCGGCAGCGACAGCGGCGGTTTCCTTTTTGGCCTGTCCTACATGTGGAAGACGATGGTCGGCTGGCTTCCGCTCGGACTGCTCATCCCCTGGTCGATGACAAGCCTCTGGAACGAGCGCTGGAGCAAGATGAGCTTCGGTCCGTTCGCCTTCGAGGCCGACGCGGAAGCGGGCGGGGTCTTCGCGCGTTTCCTGCTGTTTTATCTGGCACCGTTCGTGATGTTCGTCGGAATGCTGATCATGGGCGGCATGGGCATGCTTGCCGGTTACGGAATCGGCGGCGAGAATGGGAGGGCCATCGGCGGCATAGTCGGGGTCATCGGCATCGTCCTGTTCTTCTATCTCGGCCTCGGCCTGATCGCGGTTGCGTTCTATGCGAAATTCTATCGCGAAGTGGTGGGGGCGACACGGTGGCGCTCGCTTCATTTCAGTTTCGAGGCATCGACCATGGATTGGGTCAAGCTGCTGATCGGCGATGCACTGCTAGTTGTTTTCACGCTGGGCCTGGGCTTCGTTTTCCTATCCTATCGCCACTGGAAGTTCTTCATGACGCATCTCGAGGCGGGCGGAGAAATTCTCCTCGACGAGCTGACCCAGTCGCAAACCAGGACCGCCAAGCATGGCGAAGGCCTGCTCGACGCTTTCGACATGGGCGCGATCTGAACCGATGGATGATGCCTTCGAAGTTCCTGCTGAATGGTACGACGGCACGAATGCGCTGCGGCATTCGGGGGTGCTGCGGTGGGATGGTCGGGGCGGCCTGTCGCTTCAGGCAAGTAGCTCCCGGGTCGATCTGAACGCAGCCGATCTGCGGTTTGGCGATACACGTACGGACCGCACCCTCTATCGCCGCGAGAGCGTCCCCGATTTTCGTTTGGTTCTGCCAAACGACCTACCGCCCGGCCTCGCCTCGCAGCTTCCGGGGAAGAGCGAATACGGGGCGTGGGTAGACAAGCTTGGTCTTGGCAAAGCCGCCGCGATTTTCACTGTTGTGAGCGTGGCCGCCGTGGCTTTGTTCATGACTGCACCAGACTGGCTCGGCCCGCGCATTCCGGCCAGCTGGGAGCGCAACATCGGCGAGGCGATGGTCGGCGATTTCGGCGGTCGGATATGCCATACGCCAGAGGGTGATGCCGCCCTCGCCAAACTGTTGGGGAAAGTCGATCCGGCAAGAGAGAAGGTCCGAGCCGGGATTGCGAACATGGACATGGTCAATGCGATAGCATTGCCAGGGGGGCAGGTACTGCTCTTCGATGGCCTGGTCCAGCAGGCCGAATCTCCAGAGGAACTTGCGGGCGTCTTGGCCCACGAAGTCGGCCATGTACGCGAACGGCATGTCATGACGGCGCTGCTGAGGCAGTTCGGTCTGTCTGTTCTGCTCGCAGGCGCGGATTCGGGGCTCACCAATGGGGCGGTCGGGCTGGCGTCGATGGGCTATTCGCGCGATGCCGAACGCGAAGCCGACGATTATGCGCGAGTACGCATGGCGCAGAGCGACATATCGCCTTTGGGCGCAGCCAGTTTCTTCGAGCGTATGGCCAAAGAGCATGGCGACGAGGATAACTCTCCTGCCCTGCTCGGCTGGATAGCCAGCCATCCCTCGTCGAACGAGCGCGCGAAAGCCTATCGTGACGCGGCGGGCGGAAGAACGGCTTACCCGCCTGCCATTACCGATGATGAGTTCGAAGCGCTGAAGATCATGTGTGCCGACGACCCGGACGTCGAGGAATTCGAGTTCTTCTGAAAGACTTGCAATCGCCAGGTTGCGGGCCGACATCGCCCGCCATGTTCGACACCAAGCAGTTCACCATGCCCGACGGGCGACGCATCGCCTATCGCCATATCCGTGGGACCGGCCCCGCTCTGGTCTTCCTGCCCGGCTACATGTCCGACATGGCAGGCGGCAAGGCCACCGCCATGTTCGACTGGGCCCGTCGGCAGGGCCGGGCCTGCCTGCTGTTCGATTATTCCGGATGCGGTCAGAGCGGTGGCAGCTTTGCTGACGGAACCCTGTCGAGGTGGAGAGAGGAGGTCCTAGCGCTGATCGACGCGAAAATCGAAGGACAGGTCGTGATCGTCGGATCGTCGATGGGCGGCTGGCTGATGCTGCTCGCCGGCATGGAACTGAGCGACAGGCTGGCAGGCTTGGTCGGAATTGCTCCTGCACCCGATTTCACCGAATGGGGCCGTTCCGATACGGACAAGGACAAGCTCGCAGCAGGCGAGACCGTCTATGACGACAATCCCTATGGCCCCGAACCGACGCCGACGCATCCGGGCTTCTTCGCCGATGGACAGTCGCAATTGCTGCTGGGCAGCGAAATACCCATCGAAGCGCCCGTTCGGCTGATCCACGGGCAGAGAGATGACGATGTGCCGTGGGATATCAGCACGCGCCTTGCCGAAGCGCTCCGTTCGGACGACATACAGGTCACCTTGATAAAGGACGGCGATCACCGGCTGTCGCGCGATCAGGACATCGCCCTGATATTGCAAACGGTCGAAGCGCTTTCGAAAGGCCCTTCATGATTGCCTCTGCCCTTGCCTTGCTGCTCATGCAGGTCGGCCCTGCACCCACCAGCACCACATTTCCCGACATTCCGGACGAAACGCGCGAACGAGCGCGCCAGACAAATGCGGAAAATGCGCCCGCGACCGCCCATGCGGCTAGCGGAAAGCTTGCTGAATGCGTGACGATGGCGGCCGAAGATGCCGAGGCGGCCAGCGACATGGCGCAGAAATGGCGCGAAACCGCCGAAACCCAGCTTGAGCTCGCCCAGTCGGCTCATTGCCTGGGTCTGGCGCTTGTAAGACTGGACGACTTTGAAGGGGCGCAGCAGGCCTTCGATCTGGCTGCCGGGGAAGTTCCTGACGGCGCACCGGCCTATCAGGCAAGGCTTTCGGCCATGTCTGGCAATGCTGCCATGGCTCAGGGCAAACCGGCCATTGGCGAACTCGCGTTCGGTCGGGCAGTCAGCTATGCTGCAGAGGCAGGCGATACCGTACTTTCTGCCAGCGTTTCGGTCGACCGTGCACGGGCGCTGGTTGCATTGGGTCGTAACGATGAAGCGGCGAAAGCCCTGGCAGAAGCGCGAACCAGCGATCCGGCCAATGCCCGCGCCTGGCTGCTTTCGGCTACCCTCTCGCGCCGCCTCGAACGCTTGGGAGAGGCGCAGGAGCAGATTGCTCAAGCCGCAACGCTTGCCCCGCAGGACCCCGCGGTTGGCCTGGAAGCAGGCGTGATCGCCGCGCTATCGGGCAGGGAAGAAGAGGCCCGCCGCAGTTTCGATTCCGTCCTCCTGGTTGCGCCCGAGAGCGATGAAGCCACGCGTGCCCGAGCCTATCTGGAGCAATTGAAACCGTGACCGATTTTTCCATTCTCGACCTCGTCCCGGTCCGCCAGGGCGGCACATTGGGAGAGGCGTTCGACGCCGCCACGACGCTTGCCAGAACGGCGGAAAAAGTGGGTTGCAAGCGTTTCTGGGTGGCCGAACACCACGCCATGGAAGGCATCGCGGGCGGGGCGACATCCGTGGTTCTCGCGCATATCGGCAATGCGACGTCGACCATCCGTATCGGATCGGGCGGCATCATGCTGCCCAATCACACGCCTTTCCAGATCGCCGAACAGTTCGGAACGCTCGATGCATTGTTTCCGGGCCGTATTGATTTAGGTCTCGGCCGCGCCCCGGGCGCCGGGCCCGAGCTGCAGCGCGCGTTGCGGAAGGATCTCCACCGGGCTGCCGAAATGTTTCCGCAGGACGTGGTGGAGCTCATGGCGTTCATGGCGGGCGAAACGACAATTCACCCCACCCCCGGACTAGGCGCGAAACCCGAATTCTGGATGCTGGGATCGAGCCTGTTCGGCGCGCAACTCGCCGCGAAGCTGGGCATGCCTTATGCTTTTGCCAGCCATTTTGCCCCGGATCATCTCGATGGGGCGCTCGAGCTTTATCGGCGCGATTTTCAGCCGTCCGAAGCATGGGAAAAACCGCATGTCATGGCTGCGATGAACCTGTTCGTCGCCGATACGCAGGACGAGGCGGATTACCTCGCCAGTTCGCAATTGCAGGCGTTCGTATCGCTGCGCACGGGCAAACCGGGCAAGCTTCCGCCGCCCGTCCGCGATTATCGTGGCAGCCTTCCTTCGCAGGCCCAGGCGATGCTGGCCCATATCGGCCAGGCGAGTGCGACCGGAACTCCGCAACAGGCGGCCGACACGGTTCGCGCCTTTATCGACCGTACAGGGGCCGACGAGATTATATTCGGCGGTAGCATGTACGATCCGCAAGCGCGCAACCGTTCGCTCGAGCTCGCAATGGACGCGCTCGGAAGTTAGGCATGCCGTAACGGCGGGGCAGTTCGGCGTAATGCTCGCATACGTTTGCGAAATTTGCGTTGTGCCACCTTGATAGCCGTTTCCAACCGGCCTAGGCGCGGCGCGCAGGTCGTGGCGCGCACGACTCGGATATTTCCCGGCGCCGAAATGATCATGCGCCGCAAGGAGAGAGGCCCCTCATGGGTTCGAAGACTGCAGCACTTCCCGGAAAGCTTCAAAACGCCATTACCGAAAGGATGCGGCTTTCGCTGTTGAGCGGCGATACCCCTTTCGAAAAGGCGCGCCTTGCCGATGCCGCCGCATTCGTGGGTGCGCTGGCAGCGGACCGGACTCTGGGCCGATCTTCCATGGCGATCGAAAGCGTGAGCGACGAGCGTCGCCTGACGCGCATTGCCATCGTCAATGACGACATGCCCTTCCTCGTGGATTCGGTGGCCGCCTCCATCGCGGCGCTTGGCCTGTCGATCGACCGGCTCGTCCATCCCGTCATTCCCGTCGAACGGGACAAAAAGGGATTGCTTACCGGCATTCCCGACGGCGATCCGGAAGATGCCTATTGGGAATCGATGATCTACATCGAAGCCGCGCGCGTCGATGCCAAGACCCGCCGCCAGCTCCAGGAAAGCCTCAAGGAAACGCTCGCCGACGTCCGGGCTGCCGTCACCGACTGGGCCGACGTGCAGGAGGCCATGTCCGCAGACGCCGCACGCATCCGCGAGAGCGATGAAGAAGGTGCAGAGCTTCTCGAATGGTTGAATTCGGGGATGCTGACCCAGCTCGGCCATGTCATCCAGATGCGCGATGGCAGCCAGCAGGATGCTCGCGGTATTTGCCGCAAGAGCGCGAAAGAATTGCTGGCCCAGGCATCGTTCGAGCGCGCGTTCGACTGGTTCGACAAGGGCAAGGATGGGCGCAAGCTGCTTATCATCAAGGCCAATCACCTGAGCAATGTGCACCGCCGCGTGCCGCTGGATCTGTTTATCGTGCCGGTCGAAGAAGGCGGCAAGGTCGTGGCCCTTTCGGTTCACGCAGGGGTTTGGACAAGCGCCGCACTGGCCGCACCGCCCCGCAGCGTTCCACGCCTGCGCCGTCAGCTCGATGCGCTGCGCGAACGCCATGGCTTCGACGAAACAGGGCATGCCGGCAAGGCGCTGGTTCATGCCCTGACCACGCTTCCTCACGATCTCCTCATCGGGTTCTCCGAAGAGGATGTCGAACGTGTCGCGACGACGATGATGAGCCTCGTCGATCGGCCGCGCCCGCGTCTCGCTCTGGTCGAGGCCCCGCTGGCCCGTCACCTTTTCGCCTTCGTCTGGTTGCCACGCGACATGGTGGCCACACAGGTTCGCCTCGAAATCCAGGCTCTGCTGGAAGAGGCCGCCGCGGCGCGTCTGCTCGACTGGAGCCTCGAGGTGGAAGGCGGAAATCTCGCCACGATCCGCTTCGTGTTCGACATCCGTGACGGCATAGAAGCGCCCGACGAAGCGAAGCTCGAAGAGCAGATGCAGACCCTCCTGCGCGGTTGGAGCGAGGCTGTGGAAGCCGAACTCGGCGCGCTCGAGGATCCGACGCGCGCGGCTGGCCTTGCCCTGCGTTTCGCCGAACATTTTCCCACTGGTTTCCGCGGCCGCTTCGGTCCGCACGAAGCCGCGCTCGATATTGCTCGCCTGCATGACCTGGGGGCCAGCGTTGAAAGCGAGGAAATCGTGCGCGGCGCCCGGTTGTGCTTCGGCGAGGCTGAAGACAAGGGCACGCTGCGCCTGAAACTGTATCAATCCGAAGGCAGCCTGCCACTGTCGGAAGGCGTTCCTGCGCTGGAGGATTTCGGATTTTACGTTCAGTCCGAAATGCCCACCGTGCTGGACGAGGGCCGTCTTGGCACGATCCACGATTTCCTGCTCGATCTGAAACCGGGCGCCGATCCCAAGGCGCTGATCGACCGTTCCTCGGCAATCGAGGAAGCCATCGCTGCAGTACTGAATGCCGAGGCGGAAAACGATCCGTTCAACCGCCTGGTCCCCGAAGCGGGACTGTCGGCTCGCGAAGCGAACTGGCTGCGCGCCTTCTATCGCTATCTGCGCCAGGTCGGGATGAGCTTCACGATCTACACCGTGGTCGATGCGCTTGCAGCTGCGCCCGACGTGACGCGTGCGCTGGTGGCCCTGTTCACCGCACGTCACGATCCCGAATTCGGCAATGCTCGCGACGAAGCGATCGCGGAAGCGCGGGCGGCGATCAAGCGGGGCCTGTCCAAGGTCAAGGCGATCAATGACGACCGTCTGCTGCGCCTGTACAACTCGCTGATCGATGCGATCCTGCGAACCAACGCATTCGCACCGGCTGCGCATGAAGCGCTCGCCTTCAAGATCGATTCGGCAAAGGTCCCGAACCTGCCCAAGCCGGTCCCCTATCGCGAAATCTTCGTCTATTCCCGTCGGGTGGAAGGCATCCACCTGCGCAGCGGGCCGGTTGCCCGCGGCGGGTTGCGCTGGTCTGACCGGCGCGACGACTTCCGCACGGAAATTCTCGGGTTGATGAAAGCCCAGCGTGTGAAGAACGCGGTGATCGTTCCGACCGGCGCCAAGGGCGGTTTCTATCCGAAGCAGCTCCCGAACCCGGCCATCGATCGCGGAGCCTGGGCGGCCGAGGGTCGCGGCAGCTACGAAACCTTTATTCGCACATTGCTGTCGGTCACCGACAACATCGTCGACGACAAGGTCGTTCATCCCGAACACGTGGTCATTACCGATGGCGAGGATCCATATTTCGTTGTCGCCGCCGACAAGGGCACGGCAACCTTTTCGGACATCGCAAATGCGATTGCCGAATCGAGGGATTTTTGGCTCGACGACGCTTTCGCCAGCGGCGGCTCGAAAGGATACGACCACAAGGCCATGGGTATCACCGCCCGCGGCGCGTGGGTCAGTGTACAGCGCCACTTCCGCGAGATGGGCATCGATGTGCAAAACGAAAGCATCGAGGTTGTCGGTTGCGGCGACATGTCGGGCGACGTGTTCGGCAATGGCATGCTGCTGTCCAAGGCCATCAAGCTTGTCGCAGCATTCGACCATCGCCACATTTTTCTCGATCCGGACCCGGACCCGGCAGCAAGCTGGAAGGAACGTCAGCGCCTGTTCGCTCTCCCGCGCTCAAGCTGGGAAGATTACGATAGCAGCCTGATTTCCAAAGGTGGCGGGGTCTTCCCGCGCGATACCAAGAGCATCAAGCTGTCCAAGGTGATGCAGGCTAAGCTGGGTATCGACCAATCGGCGATCGAACCGGAAGCCCTGATTTCCGCCATTCTCAAAGCGCCAGTGGACCTCATTTGGTTCGGCGGCATCGGCACATACATCAAGGCCAGCCAAGAAAATAACGTCCAGGTAGGCGATCCTGCAAACGACGCCCTGCGCGTGGATGCGGCCGATGTGAAAGCCAAGGTCATCGGAGAAGGCGCCAATCTGGGCATTACCCAAGCAGCCCGCATCGAATTTTCGCTGCATGGCGGGCGCTGCAACACCGATTTCATCGATAACTCGGCCGGGGTCGATTGCTCCGATAACGAGGTCAATATCAAGATCGCACTGGCCGCGGCCAAGCGGTCGGGCAAGCTGAGCGAACCCAAGCGTGTGGCGCTGCTCGAATCGATGACCGACGAGGTCGCCGAGATCGTGCTGGAGGATAACCGCCTGCAAGCGCTGGCGCTTTCAATCGCCGAACAGGGCGGCGCTGGCGCGGTACCGCCCCAGCTGCGCCTGATCGAGGCCCTGGAAGATCGCGGGGCGCTGGACCGCCAGACGGAAGGTCTCGCATCGAGCGAGGCTCTGGGGCGCAGAACGTCGGAAGGCATGGGCCTGACCCGGCCTGAACTGGCTGTGTTGCTCTCCTCGACCAAACTGGTGCTGCAGGAGGCCATCGAACAGAGCAGCCTCCCAGACGATCCGAGCGTAGCCGATCTGCTGCTCGACTACTTCCCATCCGCGATGCGCAAGAAGTTCAAGGCGCAGATCGAAGGGCACCAGCTGCGGCGTGAAATCATCGCAACTGCGCTGGCCAACCGCTTCGTCAATCGCATGGGCTTCGTGCATCCTTTCGAATTGTCGGAAGAAGAAGGTGTCGGCCTGGCTAACGTGACCGCGGCGTTCATCGTGGCAGACAGGCTCTTCGGCGCGAGTGAACTGTGGGCGGAGCTTGAAACGGCTGCCATGCCCGAAGATGTTCGCATCTACCTTTTCCGCCATATGGCCGGCGCGCTTCGCAGCCAGATGGCCGATCTCATCCGGGTCGGCGCCAGCACCATTCCTCCGGGCGAACTGATCACCAGCCTTCAGGACCGCGTGAAGCGCCTTATGACGGGATCGGAAGAATTGCTGACCGACGCATCGATCAGGCAGTCCAACAAGCTGCGCGCGGAATTCGTCGACATGGGCGCTCCTGACAAGCTCGCCGCTCGCGTCACCCACCTCTATGAACTGGACGGCGCGGTTGGTCTGGCTTCTCTCTCGCGCAGTGGCGAGATCGACGTGCGGGAACTCACCGCTGCGTTCACCGATCTGGGCGAACGCATTGGCCTCGACTGGGCGCAGAGCACGTCGGCCATGATGAACCCCTCCGATGTATGGGAACGTCTGCTTGTCGCCGGCCTTTCGCGCGACTTCCAGCAGATGCGGCTCGAGTTCCTGCGCCGGCTCTCGCGGCGCAAGGATGCGAAGAAGGATCCGGTCGGTACCGTTGCCATCTGGGCGGAAGAACATGCCGCCGCAATCCGCCAGTTCCGCACCATGGTCGGGCGCGCGCAGGCCCAGGGTGAAGTCGCTCCGGCCACGCTAGCGCAGGTGGCCAGTATGGCTCGCAACCTGCTGGCTCGATAGGACTGAGCTTGACCGGCTGGCGTTTTCGCGCCAGCCAGCGCGGCAATGGAACATTTCGATGTCGTCATCGTGGGATCGGGGCACGGCGGTGCGCAGGCAGCCATCGCCCTGCGGCAGAACGGTCATGAGGATACCATCCTCATGGTCAGCCGCGACCGCAATCCACCGTACGAACGACCGCCGCTGTCGAAGGAATATCTCGCGGGCGATAAGCCGTTCGAACGGATCCAGATCCGGCCCGAAAAATTCTGGGCAGACAAGAATGTCGAGCTTCGTCTCGGCAGGAACGTCAACGAAGTCGATCCGATTGCGCGCGAACTGGTTCTGTCGGACGATACCCGGATTACCTATCGCAAGCTGATCTGGGCTGCCGGTGGCGATGCCCGACGGTTGTCTTGCCCGGGCAGCGATCTGGCCGGTATCCATTATGTCCGAACGCGGCGCGATGTCGATACGCTGAAGGAAGAACTGGCCGGAGGTGCAAAACGGGCAGTCATCGTCGGCGCTGGCTATATCGGGCTCGAAGCGGCGGCGGTGCTGCGCAAGCTGGGCTGCGAAGTTACCGTGGTGGAAATGCAGGAACGGGTCCTCGCGCGAGTCGCGGGCCCCGAACTTTCGGATTTCTATGCCGCCTATCACCGCGAACAGGGTGTCGACTTGCGGCTGTCCACCGGGGTCGAGGCAATCGAAGGGGCAGATGGCCGGGTCAGCGCTGTTCTGACCGATAGCGGCGAGAAGATCGCCTGCGACGTCATCATCGCCGGTATCGGCATCGTTCCCTCCGTCGGGGCCCTGATCGCTGCAGGAGCGGCAGGATCGAGCGGCGTCGATGTCGATACGTTCTGCCGTACGACGCTGGACGACATCTACGCCATTGGTGACTGTGCCGCGCATGCCAATCCCTACGCCAACAACAAGGTCATCCGCCTCGAGTCAGTACAGAATGCCAATGACATGGCCACCGTCGCTGCGAAGGCGATCATGGGCGACAAGCAGGATTACGATGCAGTCCCATGGTTCTGGTCGAACCAGTACGACCTGCGACTGCAGACTGTCGGGATCTCCATCGATCATGACCGGGCGGTTCTGCGCGGCGATCCGGCGGACAAGAAATTCAGCGTGGTCTATTTGCGCGAGGGGCGGGTCGTGGCGCTCGATTGCGTCAACAACACCAAGGATTACGTCCAGGGTCGCAAGCTGGTGATGGACCGCGCAGAGATCGAGCCGGAGCTGCTTGCGGACGCGACTGTTCAGCTCAAGGAGCTGCGCTGATCCGCGCAAGCGCCCACCGGGCGGCATCGGCGACGACGGGATTTTCATCCGAACACAGACCGCGCACGAGCGGCGCCAGACCGGCGGAACCGCTGTTGCCGGCAGCGTAGAGACAGTTGCGCACGAAGCGGTTGCGGCCGATGCGCTTGATGGGCGAACCGGAGAAGAACTGGCGGAAGCCGGCATCGTCTAACTGCAGGAAGGTTGCGAGGTCGGGCGCGGCCAGTTCCTGGCGCGGGGCGAGCTTCAGATGGCGGTGCGCGACATCGGCGAACTTGTTCCAGGGGCAGACAGCCAGGCAGTCATCACAGCCGTAGATGCGGTTGCCGAGGAGGGGGCGGAGATCTTCCTCAACCTCGCCCTTATGCTCGATGGTCAGGTAGGAAATGCAGCGACGCGCGTCCAACTTGTAGGGGCTGGGGAAGGCATCGGTCGGGCAGGCATCCTGACAGGCGCGGCAGGAGCCGCACAGGTCGAGGCCCGGGGTATCGGTCGCGAAGTCCAGGGTCGAGTAGATCGCGCCGAGAAACAGCCACGAACCGTGGTTGCGGCTGACCACGTTCGTATGCTTGCCCTGCCACCCGATCCCGGCCGCTTCGCCGAGCGGCTTTTCCATCACCGGCGCCGTATCGACGAAAACCTTGAGTTCGCTTTCGGGCGCACGTTCGATGAGCCAGCGCGCCAGGGCCTTGAGCGTCTTTTTCACGACAACGTGATAATCGCGCCCCTGCGCATAAACCGAGACACGCGCCTTTTCAGGCTGCGATTCCAGCGCCAGCGGATCGATATCGGGCGCATAGCTCATGCCGAGTGCGATCACGCTTCTCGCTTCGGGCCATAGCCCCTGCGGCGAGGCGCGCTGGGCCTTGCGCGCTTCCATCCATTCCATCGATCCGTGACGGCCTTCGCCCAGATATTCTTCGAGGCGCGCGGCACGCTGCGGATCGGGCGCAGCCGAGGTGAAGCCGCAGGCGACAAAGCCCAGCCGCTGCGCCTCCTTGCGCAAATCATCCTGCAATTCCGCGTTAACCACGCTTGCGTGTGCTCCCGTTCACTGCCAGCCACTATCGATGCGCCCATGCTTACCGAGACAGGCACCATGACGCGACCCCCGGCCGACGGCCATCGACTGCTCGCTATCGAGGCGCGCGGACTGGTCAAGCGCTTCGACGACACGCTGGCTGTCGACGGGGTGGATATTTCCGTGCCCGAAGGCGCGATCTACGGCATTCTGGGCCCCAACGGCGCAGGCAAGACGACGACACTGCGGATGTTGCTGGGCATCATAGACCCCGACGAAGGCGTGCGCCGCGTGTTCGGCAACGACCGTCCGCACGAAGTTGCCAAGCTGATCGGCTACCTGCCCGAGGAACGCGGCCTGTATCCCGCAATGAAATGCGACGATGCGATCGCGTTCATGGGCGCACTGCGCGGGCTGCCGCTGGCCGAAGGCAAGGCGCGCGGACGTGAATTGCTGGAGGGGCACGGCATGGGCCATGCGATCGACCGGCAGATCCGCCAATTGTCGAAGGGCATGGCGCAGACTGTACAATTGCTCGGCACGCTGGTGCATCGCCCGAAGCTGGTGGTGCTGGACGAACCGTTCAGCGGGCTCGACGCGATCAACCAGGGCAAGCTGGAAACGATGATTCGCGAGCTGGCCCTGGGCGGAACGACAGTCATCTTTTCCACTCACGTCATCCACCACGCCGAACGACTGTGCGATGAAGTGGCGATCATTGCCGGAGGCAAGGTGCCCTATGCCGGATCGGTGGATGTGGCGCGCGACCGCATCCCTGCGCAGGTCCGGCTGGAGACGCGCACCGGCGCTGGCGTCTGGTGCAGCGCCCTTCCTGCAGATACCCGCCACGACGTGAAGGCCAGCGGCAGCCATTTCTGGTATTTCCCCGTACCAGAGAGCGGAATTGAGGCTTTGCTGAAACCCCTGATCGAGGGAGAAGCCGGAATCCTGTCACTGTCGATCGAGCGCGCCGGCCTGCACGATGCCTTCGTCGAGATAGCCGGCGAAGCAGCGGCCCGCGCGCTGCGCGAGGGCAGCGGTGAAGGAACCGGGCAATGAGCGATACCACGCGCCTGTCGCTGTTCGAAGCGGCCCGCGTCGTTGCCCGGCGCGACTTCCATGCCATCCTGTTCAGCCGGGCATTCTTCTTTTTCCTGCTCGGCCCCCTGTTCCCGATCATCATCGGTGCGATGGCAGGCGGGATCGGCGGCCAGGTGCAGCGCGATGCAAACACCAGGCTGGTGGCCGTTGCCATGAGCGAACCCGATGCGCAGGCGATGGTCGAGGCCAGAGCCCGGCTGGCGCCGCAAATCGGTATGGCGCTGCCCGAACTGGGCATTGCCAGCAGCGCCGAAAGGCCCGAGGCAATCCTGCGCGAAAAAGGCAGGAACTACATCGCCGTCGTCAGTGGTACACCCGGGGAACCGCAACTGACCGGCCCGCAGGACAGCATCGATTTCTGGCGCGGCCCGATCGCCCTGATCGCTGCGGAGGCGCGGACGGGAACTGTCGCATCCTTCCCAGCAGTCCGGGAGAACCCGGTCGAGACCAGTGTCGCTGCGCAACGCACCGACCGCATCCGAACGGCGCAGGCTGGGCAATTGCTGCTTTTCCTGCTGATGATGCTGCTGGCCGGAATGGTGCTGTCCAATCTGGTCGAGGAAAAGGCGAACAAGGTCATCGAGGTCCTCGCAGCGGCCATTCCGATGGACGCCGTGTTTCTGGGCAAACTGGTCGCCATGCTGGGCGTCAGCTTCGTGGGAATCGCCGTGTGGGCCGTAGCGGGCGGGGCGATAGCCTTGCTGGCCGGTAATGCCCTGCCGCAATTGCCCGAACCGGCGCTGGGCTGGCCGCTCTTCATCGCCTTCGGGATCGTCTATTTCGCAATGGGCTATCTGCTGCTGGGGTCGCTGTTCCTGACGATCGGCGGAATGGCGGCGACCGTGCGCGAAGTGCAGACCATGTCGATGCCTGTCACCATGGCGCAATTGCTGGTGTTCTTCCTGGCCGCTTCCGCGATCACCAGCCCTGGATCGCCCCTGGAGATCGGCGCCGCGATGTTCCCGCTATCCTCGCCTTTCGCGATGCTGGCCCGCGCCGCGCAGTCGGAAGCCTTGTGGCCGCATATGCTGGCCCTGGCCTGGCAGGCGCTGTGCGTGATCCTGTTCGTGAGGTTCGGCGCGATGATCTTCCGGCGGCGCGTGATGAAATCGGGCAAGGGCGGACGGGCGCGAAAGCCGCGGTTCGGCAGGGCGCGATCGGCGTGATACCGGCAATCGCGAGACCATGACCGGCGAAGCTGACCGAAAGATCGGTGGCGATTTGCAACGCACTATTGACACACGTGTCAGTTAGGGCAGGATGGCGGGAAAGAGGGAGGCCGAACGTAAAGAATCGCCCCCTCTCGAGAGGAGAGACACATGGCAACCGCTGCAATCGAACGCCCCCAGTGCCGCACATCGCCCAGTGCCCATCAGGCGCTGAAACAGCATTTCGCGGAACACCCCGAAGACAAGCTGCATCATCCCCACAAATGGGATGTCAGCCGCAGCGATATCTATGCCGAGAATGCGTGGCATCCGATCTTCCGCGAAATGCGCGAAGCCGGGCCCCTGCACTATATCGATGACAGCCCCTTCGGCCCGTACTGGGCCGTGGTCGGTCACAAGGCGATCCAGCATATCGAGGCCCTGCCCGATACGTTCTCTTCAAGCTGGGAGCATGGCGGGATCACTATCCTCGAGCGACTGACCGATGAGCAGCTTGCCGAGCGCGGGCTGGACGAACGCCGCGAACTGCCGATGTTCATTGCCATGGACCGGCCCCAGCACACCGGCCAGCGGCGCACCGTTGCGCCCAAGTTCACGCCCAGCGGCATGGCCGAGATGGAAGGCGAGATTCGCCAGCGCACCGGCGAACTGCTGGATTCCCTACCCCGCGGCGAGGTGTTCGACTGGGTCGACACCGTCAGCATCGAACTGACCACCGGCATGCTGGCGATCCTGTTCGGGTTCCCCTGGGAGGACCGCCGCCTGCTGACGTTCTGGTCCGACTGGTCGGGCGACACGGAACTGGCCACCGTACGCGAGCTGGACGAGGTGCGCTGGGGCATACTTCAGGAAATGGCGGCCTATTTCCAGTCGCTATGGATCGAGCGCACGCACGACAAGGAACCGGGCGACGATCTGATTTCCATGATGATCCATTCCGAAGCCATGAACCAGATGAGCCCGCAGGAATTCATGGGCAATCTGATCCTGCTGATCGTTGGCGGCAACGACACCACGCGCAATTCGATGAGCGGTTTCGTCTATCAGCTGGACAAGAATCCCGAGCAGCGCAAGCTGTTCGAGCAGGATCCTTCGATCATTCCCAATGCCGTGCAGGAAATGCTGCGCATGCAGACCCCGCTGGCCCATATGCGCCGCACCTGCGTGGAAGACACTGAGGTATTCGGCCAGCAGATCAAGGCCGGGGACAAGGTCGTGCTGTGGTATCTATCGGCCAATCGCGACGAGGAAGTGTTCGAAAACCCCGACAAGCTGGACCTGACCCGCGAAAACGCCCGCCGCCACATCGCTTTCGGTTATGGCATTCACCGCTGCGTGGGAGCCCGGCTGGCCGAACTACAGCTGCGCATCTTGCTCGAAGAACTGCACAAACGGCGCATGCGGGTGCATCTTGCCGGGGACATCGAGCGGGTCAAAGCGAACTTCGTCCACGGCTTCCGCAAGCTCGAGGTCGAAATCACCGATTTCTGAGGCTGTGTAACCTTTCACCCGTTTCAAGCGTAGGTTCAGGCGTGGGGTGCTATTCCCCATGCCATGAACCGAGACACCATGACTCAGCATACCCTCAACCGTCGCCGCCTGCTCGAGTGGGTCGGCGCGTCCGTCAGCTTTGCCACACTGGCCGCCTGCGGCTCCGGCCGGGCGGAAGCCAAGAATTTCCCGGTCAAGCTTTCCGAGGCGCAATGGCGCAAGAAGCTGACGAAACAGGAATTTGCGGTGCTGCGCGAAGCGGCGACCGAACGGCCCTATTCCTCGCCGCTCAATGACGAGAAGCGGGCCGGCACATTCGTGTGCGCGGGATGCGGCAACGGGGTCTACAGTTCCAAGACGAAATATGATTCGAAAACCGGCTGGCCCAGTTTCTGGCAGGCGCTGGACAAGGGCGCGGTCGGCACCACCACCGATTACAAGATCGGTTATCCGCGGACCGAGGTCCACTGCGCCGACTGCGGCGGCCATCTTGGGCACATATTCGATGACGGTCCCAAGCCGACGGGCAAGCGCCACTGCATCAATGGCGCAGCGATGGACTTCAAACCTGCCTAGGCCGTTCGGCCGAGGTTCGGATTACATCGTGTCCTGCACCAGGATCGGGCACTGGACCCTGACGGCGAGCATGGCGAATTCGCGCAGGGAGAAGGTGTCTTCGAACACCAGGCCGTAGTTGGCATCCCTGCGCCAGCGCACTTTGCAGCGCACATCGGGCATTTGTTCGCAGCCGATCGTCAGCCGCTGATCGATGGCGAACACGTGGTCGCATTCGATGCGCGAGCCCTGCTGCGACAGGTTGACGGTGAACGCCTCCGTCCGTCCGGCAAGGCTGGTGACCGTCAGCGGCAGCATGATGTTAAGCCGCAGGGCGCGTTTGGGATAACTCCAGTTTTCGCGAATCAGGCGATCGACGGCAACCGGCGCGGCGAACCGATAGCTGGCATCGAAGCCGTCGCTGCGGACCAGTTCGAGTTCGTAGGTTTCGCCGTTCTGGAGTTCGAGCGCGACCGCCTTGTCCGTCGGCAGGGCATGGAAGGTCCGGATCGACACACCGGTCGACGACACGTCGCGGATTACGCAGACGAATTCGCCCTGGCCGCAAACGAGCTTCGCGGCGCGGATGAGCGACACGAAACGCGGTGCGCCGCGCTGATCGGCGGTGTCGGAAGGCGCCTGTTCGCCCGTGTCGAGTCCGTTGGTGTAATCCATCGTCCCTTGCTTCCCGATTGCACACAGCCGCGTACTGGCTGCTGCGGCAACACTGCACGAACACCCCTTCGAACCGCGCTAATAAGGGGTTAGGGGTTAATGCGGAGATAAAGCGGGTACAGTGGCGGGACGGATGCCGCACGCGGCTGGTACGGGTGGCGGGACTCGAACCCGCACGAGCAAAGCTCAGGGGATTTTAAGTCCCCGGCGTCTACCATTCCGCCACACCCGCTTGCAGCGCATCGCCCTAGTCGCTGCCGGGCGGGCGGGCAATCACGGTTCGCACATGGGCGAACAGTTCATTCCTGGTTGAGGCGTTTGCGCATGTCCTTGCCCGGTTTGAAGTAAGGCACGCTCTTGGCAGGAACGTCGACCGTTTCGCCGGTGCGGGGGTTGCGGCCCTTGCGCGCTTCGCGTTCGCGCGTGGAAAAGGCGCCGAAGCCGCGCAGTTCCACCCGACCGCCTTCGGCGAGACGCTGGGCGATTTCTTCGAAAAAGATATCGACCACCTGCTCGACCTCTTCTGCGCGCAATTCTGGATTGTCCTGCGCCAGCGCGGTGAGGAGTTCGGATCGGATCATAGGTGTGCTCCCGGCCTCTCCGGCCGCAAATTTCTGGTTCCAACGCGACCCTTGGAAACCCGCAGTTTATTGCGCGATTCCAGCCTTACGACTGTGGCAGAAGCCGGGTCAACCCGCAAGCCGGCCCGGCAGAATTTCGTGTGTTTCTCATGCTTCGGCAAGCAGTTCGCGGGCCGATACGCCCAGCCGGTCCATGCGCGCCCTGATTTCGGGCCATTCCTCGCGCAGGAAGGCCTCGCGCTCGCTCTTGCGCAGGCGGCCGGCTGCGCCGGGCACGACATACATGCCGACGCCGCGCTGCACCTCGACGAGGCCATCGTTCTGGAATTGCTGGTAAGCCTTGGCCACCGTGAGCGGATTGGCGCCCTGTTCCGCCGCCAGCGCACGCACCGAAGGAAGCATGTCGCCTTCCGCATACCGGCCATCGATAATCGCCGCTGCGATCATGTCGCGCAGCTTGAGGTAGACCGGCTTCGACTGGTTCTTCATCGTCATTTCCCCGCGACAGACTGCTTCAGTGCCATAATACACCGCGTCGCGCAAGGTTCCCGGCAGCGCAGCGTTCAGACAGCCGCAAGACGGTCACTTGTGTAACTAATGCTTCACATGGGCGCGCGAACCGTTAGTGTGCGCGCTTCTTCGGGGAGGAGGCTGTGGGTCGCATGGCTTCCGATACAATTGATGAGGTTTGCCAAATATGGCCACGCAAGCATTGCCAGATGGGGATTCGGCAGGGACGTTCTTCGGCCACCCCAAAGGGCTTTTCGTCCTGTTCTTTGCCGAAATGTGGGAGCGTTTTTCCTATTACGGCATGCGCGCTCTGCTGATCTTCTATCTCGTTCAGCACTGGCTGTTCAGCGATAGCGAAGCATCGATCATCTACGGCGCTTATACCGCGCTGGTCTATATCGCGCCGGTGGTCGGCGGATACCTGGCCGACCGTTATCTCGGTCAGCGCAAGGCGGTGCTGTTCGGCGCCGTTCTCCTTACTTTCGGCCACTTCTTCATGGCGTTCGAAGGCGATGGCGGACAAGGTTCCGCGATCATGAACGTGTTCTGGCTGGCGCTGGCGCTGATCATCGTGGGCTCCGGTTTCCTGAAAGCCAATATCTCTGTGATGGTCGGGCAGCTCTACCCGCGCACCGACATCCGCCGCGATCCGGCCTACACGATTTTCTACATGGGCATTAACATGGGCGCGGCCCTGGGATCGCTGCTGTGCGGCTATCTCGGTATGCACCCGGATTATGGCTGGTCCTACGGCTTCGGCGCCGCCGGCGTAGGTATGCTGCTTGGCCTGGTGGTATTCATCTGGGGCAAGCCGCTCCTGCTGGGCCGCGGTGAACCGAAAGATCCCGCAGCACTCAAAGGTGGCCGTGAAATCGGAATTTATGCCGTCGGCCTCGCCATGGTCGGCCTTTGCTGGCTGGCGATCCAGTATCAGGAACTGGTCGGCTGGGTTCTGGCCGTCTTCGGCCTGGGCTTGGTAACCTATGTGCTGTGGATTGCAGTGGCCAAGCTGCCTGCCGAAGAACGCGACCGCATTTTCGCCGCAATGTTCCTGATATTCGTATCGATCGTCTTCTGGGCGCTGTTCGAACAGGCAGGCTCGAGCCTCAACCTGTTCACCGACCGTCATGTCGACCGCTCCATCGTGGGCTTCGAGCCGACCGCTGCGATGTTCCAGTCGCTGAATGCGATCTACATCGTTCTGCTCGCGCCTGTGTTTGCCGGATTGTGGCTATGGCTCGGGCGACGTGGCTGGGAGCCGTCCACGCCGATGAAGTTCGGTCTGGGCGTCGTTCAGGTCGGGCTGGGCTTCCTGGTTCTCGTCTGGGGCGCACAGGCGGTGGGTGTCGGCGTTCCGACCCCGGTGATCCTGATCTTCCTGATCTACCTGCTGCACACGACCGGCGAACTCTGCCTCAGCCCGGTTGGCCTTTCGGCGATGAACCGCCTCAGCCCGGCACACATGGCCTCGCTGATCATGGGGACCTGGTTCTTTGCATCCGCCACCGGTAACTTCGCGGCTGGCCTGATCGCTGCCGCGACCGGCGCCGAGGGCGTTGGCGAAGAGTCCGGCAAGCAGGTCGTACTCGGGGTCTATTCGACGGTGGGTTGGTACGCGATCGCCATCGGCATCGTCGTGATGCTCATCAGCCCCTTCGTGAAAAAGCTGATGCACCTCGATTCGCTTAAGGACGACGTCGAAGGCGACGACCTGCTCGGCCAGGCCGAAGGTCCGGGCGAACCGCAGGGTGCCGGGATCCATCCCGAAACCCGCCCGCGTGTCTGACCGGGGCGCGGCGTCAATCGGCAAAACACCAGCTAGCACCGACGAATGTAATTGACCGCACGGGCCGGGGCAGCAATGCTCCGGCCCGACTGATTTGGGGGTTTCATGACTAGATTTGCCTTGCTTGCCTGTGCCGCAGCATTCGTTGTGGCGGGATGTTCAACGACCGGCGGCGGCGACACCGCATCGGCTTCGTCGCGCGACTGGACCGCACCCGTCGGCAAGGATGGCAATGCGCCGTTCCCTTCCACGTATAAACCCTATCCCGGACGCCCGACCGCACTGGTCGGCGCCACGATCTACGACGGTCGCGGCGGTCGGATCGACAATGGCACGGTCCTGTTCCGCGACGGCAAGGTTGCCGCCGTGGGCGATGCATCTCTTTCCACGACGGGATACGATGTCGTCGACGGCAGCGGCAAGTTCGTAACCCCCGGCGTGATCGACATCCATTCGCATCTGGGCGACTATCCCACCCCCAGCGTCGAAGCCCATTCCGACGGCAATGAAGCGACCGCCCCGATGACGCCCGAAGTCTGGGCCGAACATTCGGTCTGGCCGCAGGACCCCGGCTTTACCCGCGCGCTTGCGAACGGGGGCGTGACTGCGCTGCAGATCCTGCCCGGATCGGCCAATCTGACCGGCGGGCGCTCGGTCACCCTCAAGAACGTTTCCGCCCGCACAGTGCAGGGCATGAAATTCCCCGGCGCGCCCTACGGCATGAAGATGGCTTGCGGCGAAAACCCCAAGCGGGTCTACGGCAGCAAGGGTCGGATGCCTTCAACGCGGATGGGCAATTTCGCGGTCAACCGGCAGATGTGGCTCGATGCGCAGGCCTATGACGGCGAAAAGCGCGATCTCGGCAAGGAAACGCTGAAGGGCGTTCTCGACGGCGAGATCCTGGTCCACAATCACTGCTACCGTGCCGACGAGATGGCCCTGGTCATGGATATGGCCAAGGAAATGGGCTATAAGGTCACGGCCTTCCACCACGCGGTCGAAGCCTACAAGATCGGCGATCTCCTGCGCGAGAACGACGTGTGCAGCGCCGTCTGGGCCGACTGGTATGGCTTCAAGATGGAAGCCTATGACGGCATCTTGGAAAATGCCGCCTTCCTGCAGCGCGAAGGTGCCTGCGTCGTCATCCACTCCGACGATGCGAACGGCATTCAGCGGCTCAATCAGGAAGCCGCCAAGGCGCAGGCCGCCGGGCGTCGCATCGGCATCGATATTCCCGATGCCGAAGTGGTGGGCTGGTTCACCTATAATGCAGCCAAGGCCATGGGAATCGGCGACATGACCGGCAGTCTCGAGCCCGGGAAGATGGCCGACGTCGTGCTGTGGAACGGCGATCCGCTGTCGGTTTACACAAGGCCTGAGAAGGTCTGGATCGACGGGGCGCTGATGTATGATGCCATGGATCGCAAACGCCGACCGGTGAGCGATTTCGAACTCGGCCAGCCGGGCGAAGGAGACGTGAAATGAGCAAGGCCAGCAAACGTCTCTCTCCCCTCGGTGCCGTGGGCATCGCTCTTGGCCTCGTCGGCGCATTCGTCGGTCATTCGGCCAGCGCGCAGGATGTCGCCATCACCGGGGTCACGGTTGCGACCGGCGATGGAAGCGAGCCCGTCGAAAATGGCGCCGTGCTCGTTCGCGGCGGCCGCGTGGTCTATGCCGGGCCCGCGTCCGGAATGCCTGCCTCGGGCGGCGCGACCGCGATCGACGGACAGGGTGCCTGGGTTACCCCGGGTATCGTTGCGGCGATCACCACGCTGGGTCTGCTTGATGTCGGCGGTGTCGGAGAATCGAACGACAGTTCTGCCCGCAACTCGCCCTTCAGCGCCGCGCTCGATGTGGCGCCGGCGGTCAATCCCAACTCGCAGCACATCCTCGTCCACCGTGCTGCCGGTGTGACCCGCGCCGCGACCACGACATCGCCCTCGGCCTCCATCTTCGCTGGCCAGGGCGCGATCATCGATCTTGGCGCCGATCCCGACGCCGTAATGCGCCCGCGTGCCTTCCAGATGGTGGCGCTGGGTGAGCAGGGCGGCCGGATCGCAGGTGGCAGCCGCGTTGCTGCGCACGTCCTGTTCCGCAATGCGCTGCGCGAGGCGATGAAGTTGGGAGAGGACGCACGCATTCCGGGCCGGTCGTCGGCGCGTCCCGAAACCGATTTCGGCGACGATGTGCCGGTCGATCCGCGTCTGTCGGGCGAATATGCCGAGCGTGCCGGAGACGTGTTGCTGACCCGGTTCGACGCGTCGGCGCTGGTGCCGGTGGTGCGCGGAGAACAACTGCTGCTGGTTGCGGTCGAGCGCGCTTCGGACATCCGCAGCGTGCTCGCGCTCAAGAAGGAGTTCCCGCGGCTCGACATGGCGCTCGTGGGTGCGAGCGAAGGATGGCTTGTCGCGCAGGACATCGCCGTGGCGGGCGTTCCCGTCATCGCCGACGGGCTGGACGATCTGCCCGAAAATTTCGAGGAACTGGCTTCGACCCAGAGCAATATCGGGCGCATGGTGCAAGCCGGCGTGACGGTGGCGATCAACGCCAGCGCCATGGAAAACCCGCGCAACCTCAACCAGTATGCGGGCAATCTCGTTGCGCTTGGCCGCGTACCGGGTGCGGCGGGCCTTTCCTGGGGACAGGCGCTGGCTGCGATCACCTCGGTGCCTGCGCGTATCCTCGGCATCGATGGACGTGCCGGTACGCTGGCGCAGGGTGCGGCCGGCGATCTGGTGGTCTGGGACGGCGACCCGCTCGAGGTCGGATCGACACCGGTGAAGGTATTCATCGATGGCGTCGAGCAACCGCTCGAAAACCATCAGAGCCGTTTGCGCGATCGTTATCGCGACCTCGATACGAACGACCTGCCCAAGGGATACGACTGGTAACGCCATGAAGGAAATGCGCACCACCCTGCTCGCATTGGGCGCCGCTGCGGCGGCCGTGAGCTTTCACGCGCTGTATGCCCAGGATACGCCTCCGGTCGACCGGTCGCAGGACATCGGCTGGATGAACGCGCAGCAAGCCTATCTCACCAAGCTGGATGCAGCAGGTGGCTGGCGCGTGATGCCCGGCGGCCTGCGCTGGCGCTATGTCGACTATGCGGGAAGCGACGAAAAGCCGAGTGTCGAGGACACCGTGACCGTGCACTATGCGGGCACTTTCATCGACGGCACGACCTTCGACAGTTCGTTCGACCGGGCCGAACCGGCAACCTTCCCCCTCAATCGGCTGGTCAAGGCGTGGCAGATGGCGATCCCCGAGATGGGTGTAGGCGATACGATCGAGATCGCAGCACCGGCAGACCTTGCCTATGGTGCATCCGGCAAGGGCCCGATACCCGGCGGTGCGACCCTGCTGTTCAAGGTGCAATTGCTCGGCATCGAAAAGGCCGACTAATCCGGAAAGCACGCGGCGCTTGCAAAGCCGGGAGGACATGGTAGTTATGTTGACGCCGTAAACATAAGGTGCGTCATGATGGATCCTGCACTCGTTTCCCTGCTGGCCGCGTCGGTGGCATTCGTTGGCAGTCACTTCGCCCTTTCCCATCCGCTTCGCGCGTCGCTGGTCGGCACGCTGGGAGAGAATGGCTTTCGCATTCTGTATTCGCTGGTCGCGCTTGCCACATTCATCTGGGCAGCGACGGCGTTTCGCAGCGTGGGCCCGGGTGGAACGCCGCTGTGGGATGGCATGAGCGATGCGATCTGGATCGTCGTCACGATAATCATGCTGGTCGCGTCGGTTTTGCTGGCGGGCAGCTTCGTGCGCAATCCGGCCCTTCCCGATCCGCGGGCAACCCGGAATGCCGCCTTGCCCGTGCACGGCGTTTTCCACGTTACGCGGCATCCGATGATGTGGAGCTTCGCCCTGTGGGCCGCTGCCCATGTTCTGGTCAGCCCGACGCCGCGACAGTGGATCATGGCCGGCGCGATCGGCTTTCTGGCGCTCGCGGGCGCCCACATGCAGGACCGCAAGAAGCGGGCGCTGATGGGCGATGCGTGGGACGACTGGCAAAGCCGGACCAGCTACTGGCCGCGCTTCGGCAAGCTCGTGCACGCGGGCGCGGTCGCCTGGATCGGGGGCCTGCTCATCTGGCTCGGGGCCACCTATGGCCATATTCACGCCAATGGCATGCCCGCCGGTATATGGCGGTGGGTGGGCTGACTAACGCCCTTCGAACCGCGGTCGGCGTTTTTCCAGCAGGGCGTCGATGCCTTCCATGTGATCGTCGGTCAGGTGCATGAGCGCCTGCGTATTGGCCGCCATCTCGAGCGCCGTATCGTAACTGATGGATCGGCCCTGCCGCATCAGGTTCTTGGCCTGCCGCAGTGCGTGGGGCGGCATGGCAGCCACCCTGGCAGCCAACGCGCGAGCCTCATCCATCAGTGCTTCCCCCTCGACGACGCGGCTGACGAGGCCCCAGTCGAGCGCTGTAGGCGCATCGATCACGTCACCGGTGTAGAACAGCTCGGCCGCGCGCGCCTCACCAATGATACGCGGCAGGATCCAGGTGCCGCCATCGCCGGGAATGATGCCGAGCTTGAGAAAGGTAACGCCGAACTTCGCTCTGTCGGAAGCGATGCGCATGTCCGCAAGACAGGCGAGATCGCAGCCCAGCCCGATCGCTGGCCCGTTCACCGCCGCGATCAGCGGGACGCGCAGCCCGTAGAGCGCGCGCAGCACCTTGTGGATGTTGTTACGATAACCGTCCGAAATCTCCGGCGCAGTTCCGCCGAAGGTGCCTGTCCGCTCCTTCATCGCCTTGATGTCGCCGCCCGCACTGAAGGCCCGCCCCGCCCCGGTCAGGATCACGCAGCGAACATCCATGTCCGCATTGATCGCATCGCAGGCCGCCGCGAAGGCATCCCCGTCGCCCTTGGCACCGAGAGGATTCATCGTCTCGGGACGGTTGAGGGTAAGCGTGGTGACATGATCGGCGGTGTGGGTGTTGAGCAGGGTCATGGGCGGAAGGTCCTTTCGCTCACTTCCATGCCACCACCCATCCGCTTCGTCACCCCGGCCCCCGAGCCGGGATCAGACTGCCCTTGAGCGCAGCGCCGGAAGAAGCACCACCCCGCATCAACCCCGGGGTGATGAGAGCTATTGGGGCCCAATATCGAGCCATCGCCCAAAGTTGCGAATGGTGGCGGGCCACTCCATTGGCCAGTCCGGCAGATTGCTGTCGTGAAATCCGCGCTGTTCTGCCCAGTCTCGTGGCCAGTCCATCGCTATGTCATCGTCGTCGATTTTCAGATCCAGCATGAGATCGTCATCAGGGTGCGGAGTAAGTCTCGGCTCGACGTAGTATACTGCTTTTCTCCAAAGGAAGTCCGATACTTCCGGAGAACAATCCTCTTCCATCAATGCAATAAACTGTTGCCTAGTCGGGTTGGGACGGGTGGCTGCGACGCGTCGATGCGCCCTTCGAATGCTCCAAAACCCATACAGCATAGCGATGCTGAGCCCAAAAATGACCAACAATGTGACTGCGAGCCATTCAGGAATGCCAAGCAACGCCCCCACGATGCGCTAACTCAAGCCCGAGCCTCTTCCACGCCGGCGCTGTTGTGACGTAGCGCGTTAAGCACCGTATCGACGATGTGCGGCGCGTTGAGGCCTGCCTCGTCATACTGCTTGTCAGGATCGTCCTGGTCCTGGAAAATGTCAGGCAGACGCATGGTGCGCACCTTGAGCCCCGCGTCGGTCAGACCTTCGTCGCTGGCAAAGGTCAGCACATGCGCGCCGAGGCCGCCGATGGCGCCTTCCTCTACCGTCACCACAACCTCGTGGCTGCGCATCAGCTTCTCGATCAGCGCGGTATCCAGTGGCTTGGCAAAGCGCATATCGGCCACCGTGGTCGAAAGGCCCTTGGCCTCGAGCTGATCGGCGGCCTTCTTGGCTTCTTCCAGCCGGGCACCGAGCGAAAGGATGGCGACCTTGGTGCCTTCACGCACCACACGGCCCTTGCCGATTTCGAGCTTTTCCAGCTGGTCCGGAATTGCCACGCCCGTACCGCTACCGCGCGGGTAACGGAAGGCGATCGGGCCATCGTCATACTCGGCCGCCGTGTAGGTCATGTGGGCCAGTTCCGCCTCGTCGGCGGCGGCCATGACCACGAAATTGGGCAGGGTGGCGAGATAGGTTACATCGAAGCTTCCCGCGTGGGTGCAGCCATCGGCACCGACCAGCCCGGCGCGGTCGATGGCGAAGCGTACGGGCAGGTTCTGGATGGCCACGTCATGCACGACCTGATCGTAGGCGCGCTGCAGGAAGGTGGAATAGATAGCCGCGAAGGGTCGCATTCCCTCGGCTGCGAGACCAGCCGCGAAGGTCACGCCATGCTGTTCGGCAATGCCGACATCGAAGGCCTTGTCCGGATGCGCCTTGGCGAATTTATCGACGCCCGTTCCGCTGGGCATGGCAGCGGTGATCGCACAGATGCGCGGATCGTCGTTCGCCAGCTTGGCCAGCGTTTCGCCGAAGACGTTCTGATAGGCGGGCGGGCCGCCCGTCGATTTCTTCTGTTCGCCGGTGACGACGTCGAACTTGGCGACGCCGTGGTACTTGTCGGCGCTGTTTTCGGCGGGGGCATAGCCCTTGCCCTTCGTAGTCACGACATGGATCAGGACCGGGCCCTGTTCGCTGTCCCGCACGTTTTCCAGCACCGGGATGAGATGATCGAGATTGTGCCCGTCGATCGGGCCGACGTAGTAGAACCCAAGTTCCTCGAACATCGTCCCGCCGGTCACCATGCCGCGGGCGTATTCTTCCGCCTTCTCGAGACCGCCCCAGACCCTTCGGCCCATCTTGCGTGCGATGCGCGATGCCATCGAGCGCAGACCGAGATATTCGCTGCTGGACACCATGCGCGCGAGATAGGCGGACAGGCCGCCTACCGGCGGAGCGATCGACATGTCGTTGTCGTTGAGGATCACGACCAGCCGGTTGCCTGCCTGTTCGGCATTGTTCATCGCTTCATAGGCCATGCCGGCGCTCATCGCGCCGTCACCGATCACGGCGATGCCGCGCCCCGGGCGGTTCTGCATCTTGTTGGCCATGGCAAAGCCCAGCGCAGCCGAAATCGAGGTCGAGCTGTGCGCAGCACCGAACGGGTCGTATTCGCTTTCCGCGCGCTTGGTGAAGCCGCTGAGCCCGCCGCCCTGGCGCAGGGTGCGGATACGGTCGCGGCGCCCGGTCAGGATCTTGTGCGGATAGCACTGGTGCCCGACGTCCCAGACCAGCTTGTCTTCCGGCGTATTGAAAACATAGTGGATCGCCGTGGTCAGTTCGACCACGCCCAGACCCGACCCCAGATGGCCACCGGTCTGGCCGACGGCGTCGATCATTTCGGCACGTAATTCGTCGGAGAGTTGCCGCAACTGGTCCTTGCCGAGCTTGCGGAGATCGTCTGGGGTATTGACCGTATCGAGCAACGGCGTCTTCGGGCGACTTGTCATAACACGTCGCTCTACACCCACATCACGCGGCTGTCGACAAACGGCTGGTCGCTAGTGGCGACCAGCGCGCCGCCACATGTCAGCCGGCGCAATCGTCGCACAGACCGCGCAGCTCGACCACGGGGCGCACATCGGTAAACCCTGCATCCTTGCCCGCATCGCGCAGGGCGCCGGTCACCCGGTCGTCGTCGATATGCGTGGCTTTTCCGCAATCGTCGCAGATCAGGAAGATGCAATCGTGCCTGCAGCCGGGATGGGTGTTCACGAGATAGGCGTTGGCGCTTTCGATCCGGTTGGCCAGATTGGTCCGTACGAACAGGTCGAGGATGCGGTAGACGCTGTTGGGCGCCACCCGCTTTCCGCGCGAGCGCGATAGATTATCGGCAATGTCGTAAGCGCTGGCCGGTTTGTCGTGCTGGGCCAGTTCTTCGAAGACGGACTGGCGCATGCCGGTCCATTGTTCCCCGCTGCCTGTCAGCGTCGTGCGGGCGGCGTCGATCAGAGCGTCGCCTTCGTGTTCCTTGTGGGAATGTACATGTCCAGCCATGCGCCAAAAGGTAGGGCGCGGCGCGCCCCGGCGCAAGCTAGTCGCGCTGGAAGCTCGCGGAATAGACCCCGGGGTACATGGCTTTCAGTGCCTTCACCTTGGGTGCATCCCAGCGCACGATATACCCGTTGCGCGGATTTCGAACCATGAAGTCCTGATGATAGGTTTCTGCCGGGTAGAAAGCCTGCGCGCGCTCGATCTTGGTGACGATCGGCTTCGACCACAGGCCCGCGCCTTTCAACTGCGCGATATAGGCCTTGGCGACGGCATTCTGTTCGGCCGACATCGGCACGATGGCGCTGCGATACTGGGCACCGGTATCCGGACCCTGGCGATTGAGCTGCGTCGGGTCGGCAACGACCGAGAAGAAGATGCGCAGCAACTGATCGTAACGGATCACCTTGGGGTCGTAGGTGATCTTCACCGCTTCGGCGTGATCGGTAATGCCGCTGGACACCAGATCGTAACTGGCCTGGCGTTCCGTACCACCATGATAGCCCGAAACGGCGCTTTTCACGCCCTTCACATGGCTGAACACTGCCTCCACGCCCCAGAAGCAGCCTCCTGCGAAGATCGCGGTCTTCAACCCGCTTTCCTTGGCAACACGCTCCGCCTGCGGCGCATTGACCGTCGCTTCGGCGGCAATGGCCGGTTGCTGGCAGGCGGAAGCCGCCAGCGCCAGCGCAAGACCGGCGAATGTCGCCCGCATACGCATCAAAGTATCGCTGCGATCAGTTGCGGCACGGCGGAGAGGATTTCTCCGCTGTTCACAAGCAGGATGGCAACGGCGCCGGCGCCGAAGCCGATGCCGAAATTGCGATAGAGGTCGGGAGTAAAGAGGCTCATGGGGGGTTCTTTCGTCAACGTGTCCCACATGGTTACACACGCTGCCATTGCAACGCGCTTAATGCGTCCGTCGTCGTATATTCAGCTTCGTTTATCGAACGGGCCGGCTCAGTGCCGGAAGTGGCGCATCCCGGTAAAGACCATGGCGAGGCCATGCTCGTCGGCTGCGGCAACCACCTCGTCGTCACGGATGGAACCACCCGGCTGGATGATCGCGGTGGCCCCCGCCTCGGCGGCGGCCAGCAGACCGTCTGCGAAAGGGAAGAACGCATCCGACGCCACCGCGCTACCGACCGTGCGTGACTTGTCCCAGCCGTATTTCTCTGCAGCTTCCGCAGCCTTCATGGCCGCGATACGGCTGGAATCGCGGCGGTTCATCTGGCCTGCGCCGATACCGGCGGTGGCGCCGTCCTTAGCATAGACGATCGCGTTGGATTTCACGTGGCGGGCCACGGTCCAGGCGAACAGGCAGTCCTTCAGTTCCTGCTGCGTCGGCTGCCGCTCGGTCACGACTTTCAGATCGGCCTCGCTGATCGCGCCATTGTCCCGCGTCTGCACCAGGAGGCCGCCCGTGATCGGCTTGACCAGCAGACCGCCGCGCCGCGGATCGGGCAGATCGCCCGTGACAAGAAGGCGCAGATTCTTTTTCCTGGCAAAGACAGCCTGCGCTTCTTCGCTTACCGATGGCGCGATCACGACTTCGGTGAAGATTTCGCAGATCGCTTCGGCAGTCGGCCCATCCAGTTCGGTATTGACCGCAACGATCCCGCCAAAGGCCGAAACGCTGTCGCAGGCGAGCGCTTCGTTCCATGCCTCGAGGAGGCTGGACCCCTGCGCCACGCCGCAGGGGTTCGCGTGCTTGACGATGATCACGGCAGGTTCGCCGCCGGCGAATTCGGCGCAAAGCTCCAGCGCGGCATCGGCATCGTTGTAATTGTTGTAGCTGAGTTCCTTGCCCTGCAGCTGCTCCGCCTGCGCGATACCGTGGCCATGCGGACCGGCGGGCGTATAGAGCGCTGCTTTCTGATGCGGGTTTTCGCCATACCGCAGTTCCACCGGCGCGCGGCCGTTGACGGCCAGGAAATCGGGGAAGAGCTGCTGCTGATCGGCAAAGGCGAACCACTGGCTGATCATCGAATCATAAGCGGCAGTCGCGGCAAAGGCCTTGGCCGCGCATTTGCGGCGGAAATCCAGCGACGTCGCCCCGGACGCTTCGAGTTCGCCCACAAGCGTATCGTAATCGGCGGGATCGGTGACGATCGTGACGAACTGGTGGTTCTTGGCGGCGCTGCGCACCATGGACGGTCCGCCGATATCGATATTCTCGATGATTTCGTCCCGCTCCGCACCCTTCGCGACTGTGGCTTCGAAGGGATAGAGATTGACCACGACGAGATCGATGGCACCGATTTCGTGCTCTTTCATGGCTGCGGCATGCTCGGAATTGTCGCGTACCGCCAGCAATCCGCCATGGACCATCGGGTGCAGCGTCTTCACGCGCCCATCCATCATCTCGGGAAAACCGGTCAGATCGGAAACGTCCCGCACCTCGAGACCCGCATCGCGCAGGGCCCTGGCGGTACCGCCGGTCGAAACCAGTTCCACATTTTTCGCCGCGAGCGCCTTGCCCAGATCCACCAAGCCGGTCTTGTCGGACACCGAAAGCAGTGCCCGCTTGATCGCCACGTCGGTCATGAATTTCTATCCCATGCGTTTGAGCAGCCAGGGGAAGCGACCCCCGCTGCGCGATGTCAGTCCTTCGACGACAAGCTGCTTCGTGGCCCGCGGGCGGCCTTGCCCGTCGACCCAGAGGCTGTCCTCGATCGCGATTTGCGCCTCGCCGCTATCGCCTCCGAGCCGGAATTGCCAGTAGCTTCCGTCCGGCAGGGCAAGCCCTGCGCCGCGCATGTCGTCCGACAGCCCGGCATCGATGCCGTGACCCAGGTGGAACCGGATCGCAAAGGCGATCTTGCCGCGCTTGCCCTGGCGGCCCGATGGTTCAAGAACGTCTTCACCCGACAGGCCGGAACCGTCCGCGCCCAGCAGCAGCGTACGCCGGTGGATCAGGCCATATCGCGCAGCATAGCCATTGTGCGAAGCCTCGAGGCGCACGGCATCGCGTCCCTTCTGCTTCACCACGTTACGGGCAATATCCACTTCCTCTACGCCCTTGCCGATCTGCCCCTTGATCAGCACGGCGGTGGAATTGGCATCGTCGAGCACCAGCGTCGAATGGGCGGCCGTGCCGCGCAGGCCCTGCTCGATCCGCACCGGCACCTGCCCTCCGGCAAGTTCGGATCCGCCGCAATTGACGATGATGCGCTGTTCGCCGTGCGAAAATTCAAATGCCAGGGTGGAAGCGCAGCCGTGCCGTGCATGCCGCGCCCGCGGCGGCGGCGCGGCATCGAACACCAGCACCGCCCTGCCCGCATCGGCGCGCTGATAGCCCCAGTACCGGCTGTCCTTGATCGGGCGCGTGCGCACGCCGCTGGCGCGGATCAATGCATCGACCTGCTGGCCAGAAGTTGCACCTGCGCCCTGCCAGCTACCCAGTGCGCGATCGCTCATCCGCAGCGTCAGCAAGGGGGGCACCAGCAGGCCAAGCATCGTTTCCAGTGCCGGCGGTGCGTCGCGGTCGACAGCTTCGTAACATGCCCGCAGGTCAACCAGCAGCGCGATCGCTTCCATTTGCGCCAGTGGGCTGCGCGACAGCACGCCGCCGTCCTCGCTCACCAGCTCCCCCAGCGCGCGCAGCAGGCCCGCTTCGCCGAACAGGCGGCGCGGGCGGCCATCGGGCAGCAGCAACCCGGCGGCAACGATGGCGCACCAGCCTGCGACCTGCCCCAGTCGATCTTCCGCACGGGCCACTTCACGGTCGAGGAAGCGCGCGGTCGCCTCCATCGATTCGAGCGCGCGCGAACGCAGACGGGCATCGCCCGACAGAATCAGCGGCGCCCCGACCAGCCATGCCATCAGCCTCAGACCGGCATGCTCGACCGTCCATGCCGGGCCTTTGGCGGGCACCGGATTGGCCTTCAGCCAGCGCGCAAGCAAGTCCTGCCCGATCGCGGCGCAATCTTCCCGCGGAGCGCAGGCGCCAAGGTCGCGCAACCAGGTAAATCCCTGCACCGCGCGCTGGACGGGCGGGGTAAGCTGGGCGTTGCTGGAGAAATCGACCTTGCCGACCGGAACCTTCAGCCCATGAACCAGGAATTGTCCGGCCCTCAGCGCCACACCCGCTGCGCGGTCGCCCTGAAGCGGGCTGACGACCGTCGCCAGCAGGCGCGGCGCCGCAGGCTTGCGCAGCGGTGCGGCCAGAACGGAACCGGGCACGCCCAGGCGATAGGCCCAGCGCACCATGCCATCCACCGGGCCGGTGCGGGGCGGCTGGAAGTCTGCCAGAACAAGGGTCCGCGCGGATTCGAGCGGGACCGTCTCGGGCCGTTCGGGCACCGTCTTTTCCACCAGGGGTTCGTCCATATCGGATAAGGGCAATGCAGGGGCATCGCCATTGTCCAGAGCGCGCCGATCCTCGCGCAGGAGAGTGCGCGCGCTGTCTGTCATGATTGTCCCTTCAATGCCGCGATATTGGCAGCGTAACGGTCCGGCCCGCCCTTGAAGGTGGCCGAACCTGCAACAAGAACATCGGCCCCCGCATCGACGCAGAGCCGCGCCGTTTCGGCATTAACCCCGCCGTCCACCTCGAGGTGGATCGCGCGGCCGGTCCGGTCGATCATCTTCCTGATCGCTTCGACCTTCTTGAGCTGCGAATGGATAAAGCTCTGCCCGCCGAACCCGGGATTGACGCTCATCACCAGTACGAGATCGACCTCGTCGATGAGGTAGTCGAGCATCTTGGCCGGTGTGCCCGGATTGAGCACGACGCCGGGCCTAGCACCGGCGGCGCGAATTGCCTGCAGCGTGCGATGGATATGCGGGCCCGCTTCGGGATGGACGGTAATGAAATCGGCCCCCGCTTCGGCGAAGGCATCGATATAGGGATCGATCGGCGAAATCATCAGATGGACGTCGAAGGGCTTGTCCGTATGCGGACGCAGCGCCTTCACGACAGCCGGGCCGATGGTGATGTTGGGCACGAAATGCCCGTCCATCACATCGACGTGAATCCAGTCTGCACCCGCCTTGTCGATGGCGCGCACTTCCTCGCCCAGCGCGGCAAAATCGGCGGAAAGGATCGAAGGGGAAATCAACGGGGTGGTCATGCGGGCGCTTTTGCCTTGGTCGCGTGTGAGCCTTGGCTCGCCCTACGCGCGCGAAACGAGTGTTAACAAGCAAGGGTGATGGCCTTTTCCACACCGCTCGCACGCAATGCGCAATCCCGCTTCTGCCGAAACGGGGTAGCATGAACGATGCTTGCGCCGAAAATTCAGCCGCAATTCAGCGCAATCTGTTAGAACGCGCGATATATCGGGGGGTCGAGGATCCCTCATGCCCGGTAGCCAATGCACCGGCTCGCACACAGTTGAAGACGGATCTTTTTTATGAATCGCAACCTCATCGCCACCACCGGCATCGCTGCGCTCGCCCTGACGGCACTGGCTGCACCGGCACCGGCCGACGCGCAATATCGCCAGACGATCAGCCATGATCCAGCGAAATGCGCCAGCGGCAAGGGGCCCGCGGTGCGCGTCACGATTACCGACATCAAGGAAAGCGGCGGCATCATTCGCGTGCAGAGCTATCGCGGGACGAAGGAAGACTGGCTCGAAAAGGGCAAGTGGATCTACCGCATGGAAGCGCCCGCAAAAGCCGGCACGATGACCTTCTGCATGCCGGTTCCCAAGCCCGGCGTTTACGGGATCGCCGTACGCCACGACGTGAACGGCAATGGCAGCACCGACATCTTCAAGGATGGCGGGGCCATGTCGAACAACCCGAGCATCAACATCTTCAATCTCGGCAAGCCGAGCTACAAGAAGACGGCCTTCAACGTCGGCTCGGGCGTCGAATCGATCTCGATCCGGATGCGCTACCGCTAGGCGCGGCGCTTGCGCCACAGCTCGACCAGCGCCCCGGGCGCGGCGAGCAGGGGATGCCGGGCCCTGAACGGTGTGACCTCCAGCGCAATGCCGGTATGCCGCTGGAGCTTCCAGGCGGCATAATCGGCTGCGCCGTCGAAAGTCGTCGTAGCCTTGGCGAGGCGCAACAGGTTGAGCGGCTTGCCCAGCCGGGCGCGTCTGCTCCACCATTTCAAGACACGGCGGCGTTCGGCACTGTTCGGCAGGGGCTCGAACAGTCCGTTCATACGTTTGAATCGCATGCCTCCCGCACTCCATGCGATCGGCAGAAGCCCGTCGAAATGCTCCGCATTGACCTCCAGGATGGAATTTTCGCGCCCCGGCTTCTCTACCCGGAACTCGGCCTTGTACGTCGCGCGAAACAGGGCACGCCAGTAATCGTCCGCCGTTCCGCGCGCCGGACCAACCACGGCGGCAAGCCTGCCTGCGGTAACCGCCGCAGCGCATAACGCCTGCGTAACCTCGGCTCGCGCCTCCTCGTTTGCCTGCCAGACAAGCGCCGACGGCTGCACGAACCGCGCCCAGATCGTGGTGTCGCGCGAGAGGCCCTTGGCGGCATTTGCGAATTGCCTGAGCGACATCGTCGCGATCTTCGCCCGCAAACGCTCGCCCGCATGATCCCACTCGCGATAGCTCACGCGCGGCCAGATCCGCTCCCGCTGGGGAGCGGGCAGCAGGATGTAGAAATCGAGTACGCCCTCGAGCGATCCGGTTCTCAGGTTGGAGCCGTAAAAAAGGACCGCGAGCGCCCCGGCCTCTTCGCCGAGGCGCTTCGCAAAGGCGGCGACCTCATCGCGTACCGATCGATCGAGCGATGCGCCGATCCGCTGCGAAAGATCGCCGTTCACACGCTGACGAAGGTAAGTTCGGGCCCCTGTTCGATCCGGTAACGGCCGGGAGGGAAGGCCTCGCCATCGAGAATGACCCGCTCGCCGACGTCCAGCGCCAGACCCTCGGCATCGAGCTGGTGAAGCCCGGCGTCCGCCAGCCAACCGGGCCGCCAGCCCATCAGGATCGCAGGCATGCTGGCGAGCAGACGCCGCCTGGAATGATCGAGCAAAGCCAGCTTGAGACCGGGACGGGGCTTTCCGAAGAGATGAATCCCCATCGGCATGCGCGTCAGCGTAGACGCCAGGAAGACGCTGCGACGGTTAACGTCACCATATCCGGAATGAGGCACCGGTTTGCCAGAAGGCAGATAATGGAGTCGCATTTCGGTGCCGCGGCGCCATTTGTTGCGATCGGTACCGAACAGGGCCTGAAGAATGCCCCAGACGCTCGCCGCACCGACGGCAAGGCTGTTGAAGAAGCCGAGCGAATGCGCATCCTGCCCGGCATCGACACCGTGTGTGAAGGCACCAGCCCCGATGATAAAGCCAAGCATGGCCGGACCGTCATCACCCTCGCGGCTGATCGCAAGCGGCCGCCGCACTATCCGGCGCCCGGACGAATAGGCTGCTATCGCCCCTTCCAGGGTCCAGTCGACCGGAGCACCCAGATCCACATTCAACGCATTGGTCTTGCCTTTGGGCAGGACGGCAATGGCCGGCCAGCGATCGCCGAAAACCGTCTGCCCCATGGTCAGCACGTCGCGGACAGTTCCGTCGCCGCCGCTTATCACGAGGAAATCGATACCATCGCGCGCGAAGTCGGCCAGCGCATGAGCGATATCTTCGCGCGCACGCGGCTGAACGACGGTGATATTGCCCGAGGCGGTGCAGGCAAGGTCCTGGCCTTTGTTGCGATGGCTGCGCGGATTGTAGATGACGCCGATACGCGGCGTGTAAACACGATAGGCGCCGGACCTTCCATGCGGCCTGGGAGCCGGCATCGCGGTCTGCCGCAGGGGCAGGCTGTCAAAATTGTAGATTAGCCGGTCCATGAGCCTTGTACCTAAATCGCGCCCTTCGGCGCTACCTAGGGTATTTTCCGAAAATTGTAATGGTCTAGTGGTAATCCGGGCAGTCATGGACGGGCCGGTTGCCCCGCCAGAATCATCTGGCCAAGCCCGCTGGCCAGTCTTAGGCTCGGCTGCAGATGAACCGTCAAGCCAGCAATTCCACGCGAGAGCAGTGCGCCCGCGCCACCCCGACGATCGCGTCGCACTACCGATGATCAGCTACGACGAGGCCTTGGCCCGCCTGATCGGCGCAGTGCAATCATTGCCTGGCGAAGCGATTGGCCTGGACGCGGCCGAAGGGCGGACCCTCGCGAAACGGGTCGTTGCGGCTATCGACGCCCCAAGAGCCGATGTGTCGGCCATGGATGGTTATGCCGTTCGCATGGCCGAGGCACGGGCGGGTGACTGGCTGAACCTCGTCGGAGAAGCGGCAGCCGGTGCCCCTTTCGGGGGGGACATGTCCTCTGGCGAAGCCGTGCGTATATTTACCGGAGCCTATGTGCCCACAGGTGCCGACTGCGTCGTGATGCAGGAATATGCCGAGCGGAATGGAGATCGGGTCCGGTTTCGCGAAGGGTTCGGACCGGCGCGCCACATCCGAAAACGCGCCGGCGATTTTGCGAAGGGCGCGACCGTGCTGGAGGTCGGCCAGCGATTGACGCCCCGCGCGATGGTTGCCTTGGCCGGGGCCGACATCGCCGGGATCGAAGTCACCCGCCGGCCCAAGGTGGCCGTCGTTGCAACCGGAGACGAGCTGGAACAGCCGGGCTCGGCACATCTGTCGCCCCATGGCCTGCCCGAATCCGGCAGTTACGGAGTGGGTGCGCTCGCGATGTCCTGCGGCGCGACGCTCGCGGAGCGGATGCGTGGTCGTGACGATCTTGATGTCTTGTCCGGGTTGGCGCGGCGGGCCCTCGACATCGCCGATTGCGTGGTCATCATAGGCGGTGCCTCTGTCGGCGATCACGATCTTGCACGGCCCATGTTTGCAGGGATCGGGCTGCACGAACATTTCGCCAGGATTGCAATCAAGCCGGGCAAGCCTGTCTGGTTCGGCATGTGCGGCGACAAGCCCGTCCTCGGCCTGCCCGGCAATCCGACTTCGGCGATGGTGACGGCGCGGCTGTTCCTTGTCCCGCTGCTGGCCGCGATGCAGGGGGGTAACGGAGCAGACGAAGTGCGTTTTATGCCGCAAATCCTTGCCGCGGATCTGCCGCCGAACGGTTCTCGCGAAGCCTTCGTGCGTGCACGGGCCACCGAAGAGGGCCTTCTGCCCGCGGACAATCAGGAAAGCGGAGCGCAGGCGCCGCTAGCGTCGAGCGACTGGCTCATCCGCCGCTCGCCCAATGACGGACCATGCTCTTCCGGGCAGGTCGTGCGCGCGATCAGATTCTGACGGTCAACCACCCTGCTTTTTGGCTGACGGGATCAAAGCAGGCGGTGAGGGTCGTTGACGACCAGCGCGCTGTCATTGCGGGCCAGCGCCAGCAGGGTCAGTCGTCCTTCGCGCGCGCGCGCAATCGCGAGGCTGGACGGGGCGCTTATCGTGACCAGCATCGGGATGCCGGCACGCACGGTCTTTTCAACCAGTTCCTGGCTGCACCGCGCCGACAGAAGGACGAAACCCTCTTCATGGTTCAGCCCTTTGCGGCCCAACCCGCCGATCAGCTTGTCGAGCGCATTATGCCGACCGACATCTTCGCGCAGCAGCAAGATCTGGCCATCGAAAGAACAGAAGGCCGCGGCATGCGCGGCGCCCGTCGCTTCCCCCAGCCGCTGGTGGGAACGCATGGAGGATAGCGCCTTGTGGATCGCTGCGGGGTCGGCCACCGGCTTTGCCTGGACCGGCTCGATCGGAGCAAGCGCGGCAGCGACGGAATCGATTCCGCATATGCCACAGCTGCTTTCGGACACCCGCGTCCGTGCCCTTTCCATGATGCGTGGGAGGCTGGACGCCGGAAGGTTGGCGCGAGCGACCCAGCCTCCGCCCGTTTCGTGCAAGTCGATCGCGTCAATCTCGCCGGGACGCGCCAATCCTTCGGCCATCGCGAAACCTGCCACAAAATCTTCCAGATCGGTCGGGGTTGCCATCATTACGGCAAAGCCGACGCCGTTGAATTCTATCGCTATCGGGGTTTCCACCGGTACGATGCGCGCCGCATCCTCCACGCTCTGCGTCTTGAAATCGAGCTTTCGCAGCGCGTGAACCTCGGCTGCAAGTCCAAGTGCGGTTCCCTTTTCCAGCGCGGCCAACATTGGCGGCGTGTTGATGTTTACCGGAGGCTGGCCGCGATAGTCGACATAGCGTGCACCGCAGGCCTTGGTCCATGAAAGGACCGAGCGCTTGCCGGAACGCAGATGATCGTCCAGCGCTCCGGCAAGTTCACTCGGCCAAAGGCCGAACAGCCAGTGATCGAGCAACACTGCGGGGCCTTGGCCAGAAAGAAGACCAAGCAAACCGTCAGGAATGGGATGCGCATCGACTGGTGCGCTCAACACGGCGTCAAAGCCGTTGTCACGCGCATGAATCAGCGCAGCGCAAAGCCCGCCAAGCGGTCCCAGACCGGGCTCGGGCCAGTCCGCCAACACGTCGATATTCGCTGAAATTATCTGATTTGCACCACCGCATACCGCCACTTCTGCAGTAACGGCGGTGAGGGCGGAAATCGTGTGATCGAGCAGCCTCCGTCCTTGCCACATCGCAGCTCGCTTGTCCGAACCGAACCGTTGGCTGTGTCCTCCCGCCAGAGCGGCTCCGAGAATGCGGCGCTGCTGATATATCACGAACGGTGTTCCTTAAGAGTGAGTGCCGCAAGCTTCCAGAGTGCTCACACATCAGCGGCCGGTTGCCAACTTGCCTTGGCAACGCCATTGTTTGCAAGTGATGGATGTCCGGGAGAAATTTCCCTCTCACCGCGTTTATCATGAACCCGGAAGCCTCGCCCGTCCGACCCTAGTGCAGGCGAAGCGCGGGGAAGGAGAACCAGATGGCCGACGATACCGCAAAATCTACCGACGATCTTCCTCATTCGCCCGGCCCTGCCGGCGGCTGGGGCTCGATGAAAGGTATCGCGAGCATCTATGGCGAAACCTGGGCGTCACCCGGCGCGCTCGACGGATTGAGGCGGTTGAACAAGCCCAAGGGCGTGATGTGCGTATCGTGCGCCTGGCCCAAACCGGCCAATTATTCGGCGTTCGAGTTCTGCGAGAACGGCGCGAAGGCGACCTTGTGGGAGCTGACCAAGGATCGCTGCACGCCCGACTTCTTTTCTGCCGACGGCCATACAGTGACCGAATTGCGCGAATGGTCGGATCACGAGCTGGAGAAATCCGGCCGCCTGACCCACCCGATGAAATACGATGCCGCGTCGGATCGGTATGTCCCAATCAACTGGGACGATGCCTTCGCCCAGATCGGCGCGACACTACGCGACCTGCCGCGTGACGACGTGGTGTTTTACGCTTCCGGCCATGCGGGGCTGGAGGCTTCCTATCTCTACGCCCTGTTGGCGCGCGCGTACGGCAACAACAATCTGCCGCAAAGTTCGAACATGTGCCACGAGACGACTTCGGTCGGGCTCACCAAGGTGATCGGGTCTCCGGTCGGCACCGTTACCTTCGACGATCTGGCCGAAACCGACTGCTATTTCTATTTTGGCCAGAACCCGGGCACCAACAGCCCGCGCTTCCTGCACAATCTGAAGGATCTGAAGGATCGCGGCGGCAAGATCGTCACGTTCAACCCTGTGATCGAACAGGGGCTCGTTTCCTTCGTCGACCCGCAGAACCCTCTGGCCATGATGACGGGCAAGGAAACCATCATCTCGGACCAGTACCACCAGCTCAAGTCCGGTGGAGACGTCGCGGCGATCCTCGGCCTGTGCAAGGTCGTGGTCGAGGCCGACGATGAGGCACAGGCCGCGGAAACGCATGAAGTCATCGACCATGACTTCATCAAGCAGCACACGACCGGCTTCGACGAATTCATCGCCTGCTGCCGCGACACGAATTGGGCGGATATCGAACAGGCGAGCGGTCTCACCGAGGCGGCTCTGCGCGATGCGGCTCAGGTATATATCGACTCCGAAAAGACGATCGGCGTCTATGGCATGGGGTTCACCCAGCACACGCATGGCGCGCTCAACATCGCAATGATGGTCAATCTGCTTCTGCTGAAGGGCAATATCGGGCGGCCCGGTACGGGGTGTTGCCCGGTGCGGGGCCATTCCAATGTGCAAGGCCAGCGCACCGTCGGAATTGCCGAGAAGGCGCATCTGGTCCCGCTCGACAGGCTGAAGGAGCTGTTCGATTTCAATCCGCCGAGCAAGGACGGGATGCATATCGTCGACGCCGTGCAGGGCCTGATCGAAGGCCGTGTGCGGGGGTTCGTTTCGCTCGGGGGTAATCTCGTTCGCGCCGTTCCCGATCAGAAGCGCATGGAAGAAGGCTGGTCCAGCCAGGACATTACCGTGATGGTATCGACCAAGCTCAACCGCAGCCATCTCTTTCCGGGAAAGTCCGCCTATATCCTGCCCTGCCTCGGCCGATCCGAGATGGACGAGCAGGCGACCGGCAACCAGGCCGTTACCAGCGAAGACAGTTTCTCGATGATCAACGGATCGATCGGGCACCGTCCGGCCGCCTCACCACATCTGAAAAGCGAGCTGGAAATCGTTGCCGGCATCGCCAAGGCCACATTGGATCCAAACCCCAAGCTGAAATGGGACGCGTGGACGGCCGATTATTCGCTGGTGCGCGACCTGATCGAAGCGACCTACCCCGACGACTTTCGCGACTTCAACAAGCGGATGTTCCAGCCGGGCGGCTTCTGGCGCGGGAATCCAGCCGCCGAGCGGATCTGGAAGACCGACAGCGGCAAGGCGGTCATCACTACGCCGCCACAACTCGATTCTCTCGGTTTCAAGGACAAGCCGGGCCGTTATCGGCTGCTCACGATGCGCTCGAACGATCAATTCAATACGACAATTTACGGCTATTCCGACCGTTTCCGTGGCATCGAAGGCACGCGTGATGTCGTCTTGATGAACCCTGATGATATCGCCGAAGCCGGTCTTTCCGACGGGGATAGCGTTCGCCTTGTCGCCGATTACGACGGCGATGACATCGAGAGGCATTTGGGTGGGCTGAAGCTCGTCGCCTACAAGCTGCCGCGCGGTACGATCGCGGGCTATTACCCCGAATGCAACGTGCTGGTTCCGATCACGCATCATGACCAGATTTCGAAGACGCCGGCCTCGAAGTCGATCCCAGTACGGATTGAGGCGGCTTGACGTAAAGAGGAATACGTCTCGATCAGTGTGAGGATGAGCGCTTGATCCCCCCATGGGCGGAGGCGATTGCCAGCAGCCTCTTGCTGCTGGGTGTGACTTGCGCGATCTACATGGTCTGGGAAATGGTGCGTCATCCGCCGCAGATGGCCGTGATGCGCTATGTCTGGCCTTTATGTGCGCTTTTTTCCGGCCCTTTACTGATCTGGTTTTATCGAAGCTATGCCGGGCCGCACGCAGACGATGCGCCCTTTGCCGCGAAAGTAGCCAAAGGCACGCTGCATTGCGGCGCCGGGTGTACTCTTGCCGACCTGATTTGCGAAAACCTTGCGCACTACGTCCCGGGCGTGCTGGCCTATTTCGGGTTAGGCACGGTATTCTCTAGGGAAATCTTCGCTGTCTGGACGATGGACTATGTCTCCGCCTTGCTGACGGGCATCGTGTTTCAGTATTTTGCGATCGCCCCGATGCGCGACCTGTCGGTTGGCGAGAGCGTAATGGCGGCTGCAAAAGCCGATGTGCTGTCGCTCACAAGCTGGCAGGTCGGGATGTACGGCTTGATGGGCCTTGTCCACTTCATCCTGTTTCCCGCATTTGTCGGTGACAAAGTCGATGCGGGAAGTCCGGTCTTCTGGGCCGCCATGCAGATGGCCATGTTGGCCGGGTTTGCCTCAGCCTATTTCCCGAACTGGTTCTTGATCCGGTCTGGACTGAAAGAGGAAATGTGACTGCGCCGGGGGTGCAGGGCGATGGGCCACTGCTTGCTTCAAGTGCCTGACGCGGTCAACGCGGTTGCGCTTCATGCATCGCCGCACCCGTGTCGTGCATTCGGCCGCTGAGGTCCGACATGATGTACCAGGTTCCGCCAGCCATGATGACCAGCAGGGTGGCCGAAAACAGCACCAGCAGCAGGTCTTCTCTCGATTGCCCGCCGGAGAAGCTGAGGTGGAGGAAATTTCGCATGTGTACTACGATCTGCAAGATAGCCGCAGCACAGATACAGGCGATCTTCCATCGCAGAGGAAGATTCGACATTGCGGCAGCAAACGCCCCCACCGTCAGCAGCAAGCTGGCCGTGAAGCCGATGGCATAGCTTCTGATTTCGCTACCCGCACTGTCCTGCGGGTCGAGCTCTCCGGTGTTGGGCTTGGTCATGCGAGCGGCACCAGGAATACGAGGGAAAAGATCCCGACCCAGATGAGATCGAGGAAATGCCAGAACACACCCAGCATCGACAGGCGCACCTTCACCACATCGTCGAGACCGCGTGTCGCAATCTGCGCGATCATCGCGAATATCCACAAGATGCCCGACAGAACATGGACGCCGTGCAGGCCTACCAGCGTCCAGTAGGAACTGAGCCAGCCGCTGACCTGCGGCGTGCCGCCCTTCCCGGCCTGCGTGATGAAATCCTTCACCTCGAAAAACAGGAAGCCAGCGCCGAGCGCAGCGCACAGCAATAACCATGCAGCCACTTTGCCGCGGCCCTGGTCGTATTTCACAGCGAGCGAGACGCCCCCGTAGGCGGCACCGCCGACGAGGAGGAAGGCCGTCTGGATCGCGACGCTCTTGATATCGAACAGGTCCTGCGGGCCGGGTCCCCCGGCCATTCCGATGGGATCGAGGTAGGAGGCATATGAGGCGAACAGGATACCGAAGATGATGAGGTCGCTCATCAGGAATACCCAAAAACCGAACACCGTGGTTTCGGCCTGATCGTGCGCTTCCCCGTGCCCGTCGCCTAGGTTCAGCCCGGGATAGAGACTGGTTTCACTCATCCGGCAAACTCCGAAAGGTCGGGGACCCCGCGATTGCGTTCGGTTTCCTCATCGGCGCGAGTTGCGGGTGCGAAGCTGGCCACTTGCTGGCGGAACCGCCGGTCCGCTAGCTCGACCTCTGCTGCTTTGACGATCCTGGGCTCGATCACGCGCATGGCCCGTAAGGCTACGATGGCGGGGATCGCCAGAAAGCTCAGTACTGCCAGCCACCAGATGTGCCACACCATCGCAAAGCCGAGGCCGAAGGAGGCGCCTGCTATCAGCAGGCCGTGCGCCGTATTGGCGGGCATCTCGATATCGCGATACTCGTCGGGGGCTCTCCAGGGATCGCCAGCGCGCTTGCATTCGCCCCAGTCGTCGCGCGCGGTGACATGCGGGATGCGCGGGAATGTCCACTCCGGCACTGGCGCGGGGGTCGACCATTCGAGCGTCGAGCCGTTCCACGGATCGCCCCCCGGTACCGCCAGAGCGTCGCGGTTGCGATAGCTGGTCCAGAAAGTCCAGGCGAGGCTGGCCAGAGCACAAAGCATAAGAACGCCACCGAAGGCGGCAATATACATCCACGGCATGAAGTCCGGGTTCTGGAACGTCGGCGAGCGGCGCGGCATGCCCATCAGGCCCAATACGTAGAGCGGCATGAAGGTGAAGACGAAACCACCGACGAACAGGAAGGCTGTGCGACGCCCCCACCTCTCGCTGAGCCGAAAGCCGAAAGCCTTTGGAAACCAGTAATGGATGCCTGCCAGCATGCCGTAGAGCACGCCGGGAATGATGACATTGTGGAAGTGCGCGACGAGGAATGTCGAGTTGTGAACCTGATAGTCGATCGATGGGTTGGCCAGAATGATGCCCGACAGCCCGCCGATGACGAACAGCAGGAAGAAGCCGGTCAGATACACGATCGGCGCCGTCACCCGGATACGCCCGCGCCACATCGTCGCCATCCAGTCATATATCTTCACACCTGTCGGAATGCCGATGATCATTGTCGCGATGCCGAAGGCGATGTTGACGCCCGCGCTCTGCCCCATGGTGAAGAAGTGGTGGAGCCAGACTGTGAAGCTGATCACCGCTATACTCATGCTGGCAATTACCAGCGAGGTGTAACCGTAAAGCCGCTTGCCCGAATAGGTCGAGCTGATTTCCGAGAAGACACCGAAGGCAGGAAGGATCAGGATGTAGACTTCCGGGTGGCCGAACATCCAGAAGATGTTGGCGTAATTCATCATGTTGCCACCGGCATCATTGGTGAAGAAGTGGAAGTCGGCATAGCGATCCAGCGCCAGCATCGCACTCGACACGGTGAGTGCGGGCATCGCGTAGATCAGCATGATCGCGACGCACAGGCTGGTCCAGCAGAACAGCGGCATGCGCATGAAATGCATGCCCGGCGCGCGGCTCTTGAAGATGGTTACGGCGAAATTCATGCCGGTCAGTGTCGATCCCATGCCCGAGATCAGGATCGCCCACAGCCAATAGTCGACGCCCTCACCGGGGCTGAAATCGATGCCGGTATAGGGCGGATACATCGTCCAGCCGCCCGTACCGAACTTGCCGACCAGCAGCGAGATCATGACCAGTGCCGCCCCGGTAGCGGTCAGCCCGAGGCTCACCTGATTGAGCACGGGGAAGGCCATGTCGCGCGCGCCCAGCTGCTGCGGCAGCACGAAATTGATGAGGCCGATCAGCAGTGGCATGGCGACGAAGAAAATCATGATCGTGCCGTGCGTGCTGAACAGTTGCGCGAAATGGTCGGGCGCGACGAGGCCGCCTTCCTGTTTGGTCAGAGTACCGAGCGCCGTGGTCTGATGCGCCCGCATCACAAAGCCTTCGATGATGCCGCGTGCCATCATGATTAGCGCGAGCGCGATGTACATGATGCCGATCTTCTTGGCATCGGCGGAGGTCAGCCAGTTGCGGTAAAGCGGCCCCCACCAGCGCATCCAGGTCAGCAATACAATCCCGAAGAGCGCCACCAAGACCAGCACGCTGGCGGCCCCTGCGCCCACGATCGTGCTGCTGTTCACATCTCGCAAAAGATCGGTGTAGGGCGTTACGCTCCAGTCGAGATTGCCGACGATCGGGCTTGTTTGCTGGCTCACTTGTCCGCCCCCGCCATGCCGGCTTGCGGTAAGCCGGTGCCCCCCCAACGTCCGTCGGAAGACGCTCCGCCGGGACCGTGATATTTGGCAATAATCTGCTGGAACGCATCCTCCTGCCCCAGCGTCATCATGATCGGCTCCGCACTCTTTTCGAGGCCCAGATCCGTTCGCGCGTCGGCCAGAACGGACTGTCGGCGCAGGGTAGCGTAGCTGCGTTCGTCGAGTGTCGGCCCCCTCGCCCCTTCGGCAACCCATACCGCATAATCCGACGGGGCAAGTGCGCGGACAGTAAATTTCTGACGGCCGAAACCGCTACCGTTGAACTGGGTGTTTTCGCCCTCTGCCGCGCCTGCCCGAGTGGCGGAAAAATTCAGCTTCGTCGTCATCCCCGGCATGGCGTAGATCTGTCCGGCAAGCGGAGCGATCAGAAAGCTTTGCATGACCGTGTCTGTCGTCAGCGTAATTTCTACTGGCCGCCCGACGGGAACCGCCAGTTCACCGACTGTCGCGACCCCTTCTTCGGGATAGATAAAGAGCCATTTCCAGTCGAGCCCGACGGCTTGAACTTGCAGCGGCTCTGGGCCGAGGGTTTTATAGGGATCGAGCTTTGCGGTGGAATACCACAGCCAACTAGCGAGGACGATGACGACCAGAACAGGCACACCCCACAGGGCATATTCCAGCTTCTTCGAAAACTCCCACTCAGGTGTGTAGTCGCCGCGTGGCTTTGTGTAACGATAGCGCCAGAGTATGAGGGGCACGCCGACCAGCACCGGAAGGATCACGATCATCGTAATCCCCACCACACGCAACAGATGCGAAAACTGCTCCTCGGCGACCGGGCCCATGGGCTGGAGAAAGCTCTGCTGCAGGGTGCTGGAGGCCATGGCCGACGCTGCACCCAAACACGCGAACAGGCCAATCGCCCCTAGCTTAATCCAGAACTTGGATCCCGTCCCCACTCATCGCCCCCGGAAAGCCACCTTGTATTCAGCAGCCGGGAGGTCTGACCCAGGCTGACTATCGATGCGTCACGTCCACGCTAGCATCCGATGTTCGAACTCAACTCGCTGCAGAAAGCCTGTTCTGTATAGAGATTGCCGCGTCCTGCACGCCGCCCATGTCGTCGCTTTCAAGAGCGGAACGGGCCGACTGAACATCTTCGGTCAGCCCTGCACGCATATCTTCAGGAAATTCGACGATGTTGTCGTTGATCAGACGATCAAGGTCTTCCAGGGCAACAGCTGCCTGGGCCCTGTCCAGATTGTCGGACGCAAGGCGTTGAGCAAGCGTTAGCGCTTCGGATTGCGCTTCTGACGAAGTTGCCGACCTATCTTCAAAACCCGGTTGGTCCAGCGTCGACGCTTCGGTCTGCTCTTCCTGCTGTGCCTGTGGGCTGCCACAAGCTGAGAGAGCAAAAACCAGCGGCAGGGCAAGTATCGAGTATTTCACGTTGCGGATCATTGTTTTTCCCGTCCTGTGCGAGGCATGCTCGCGTTAAATGTCGCCGCCAAGTTAGCGGCTGGGGCGTTCATCGCAAGAAATTGTTCCTGAGCAGATCGACCACTTCCCGCGCCCTGCCGTCAAGTACAGCCTTAACCCCGAACAGGGCCGTTCCGGCGACCTGCGAGGCTTCGATTTTTGGCGGCATGACCAGTTCCATCTGGTTGACCTTCACATCCAGCAGGGCTGGCCCATCGTGGCGCAACCATGCGTCCATCGCTGGCGCTAGGGCGTCCGCCGTCTCGACGTGCCACCCAGCAAATCCGCAGGCTTCGGCCAATTTGGCGAAGTCGGGATTGTGTAGGCCGGTAAAATGATCGACCAATCCTTCGACGCGCTGTTCCATTTCGACGAAGCCGAAGGAATTGTTGTGAAACACCAGAAGCTTCAGGGCGACGTCTTCCTGCACAAGGGTTAGCAGATCGCCCATCAGCATGGTCAAGCTGCCGTCACCGCACATCGCGATGACCTGACGGTCGGGATAGGCGAGTTTGGCGCCCATCGCCTGCGGCATACCGCTTGCCATCGTGCCGTGGAGCAGCGTGTTGAGAAAGCGTCTCTTGCCGTTGGCCCTCACATGCCGCAGCATCCAAACCATCGACGTGCCGGCATCCGAAACGATGATCGCGTCGTCTGCGGCCTTATCGTCGAGCATGTTGGCCACGAATTGCGGATGGATCAGAGAAGGATCGCTTTCCTCGCCTTCCTTTTCGTAGCCTTGCAGGTCTTCGTGCCACTGTGTGAGCTGCGCTTCCAGGTGGCTCGCATCAGATTTTTCCGCGACCAGCGGCACCAAGGCCGCCATCGTCGTCTTCGCGTCTCCGACAAGGCCGAGATGGATGGCGGATCTTCGCCCAAGATGCGTGGGATCGATATCGATCTGGGCGATCTTTTTGGCGTCTGGATAGTATTGAGTATAGGCAAAGTCGCAGCCGAGCGTGATCACAAGATCCGCGTCTTCCAACGCTTCCACGCCCGCCTTGTTACCGAGAATGCCGTTTACACCGACATTGTATGGATTGTCGGGTTCGAGGAATTCTTTCGCCCGCGTCGTGTGCACCATGGGCGCCTTCACCTTTTTACAGAAGGCCATGATTTCCTCGCGTGCATCGCGCGCGCCGATCCCAGCATAGACGGATACCTTGGCCGCGCCATCCACCAGCGCAGCCAGTTCGGCCATTTCGGTATCATTCGGACGGCAAACGGGATGCGGGCGGTGGACCTGCCAGTCCATTGCATCATCATCGGTTTCGGTAAACATGTCGCCATTGACGATTACGACAGCCACACCCTTTTTCGTGAGCGCAGCCTGCGCCGCCTTGGTGACGATGCGGCGCGCCTGCGAAGGATGAGAGATATATTCGCAAAAATGCGAATGCTGCTCGTAGATCTTCTTCTGGTCGACTTCCTGCGGGAAGTTAAAGCCGCTTTCGGTGCGCGCAACGTCCGACGCGATCAGCACGACCGGCGCCCCGTTGCGATGGCTTTCGTAAATGCCGTTGACGAAATGTAGCGAGCCAGGACCGCATGTGCCGGCGCAAACCGACAGCTCTCCTGTCATGTAGGATTCCCCGCCAGCGGCAAAAGCGCCGGCTTCCTCATGACGGACACCGATCCAGCGTAGGTCGCTCTTGGCCACGGCGGTGGTGAAATGATTGATCGTATCGCCAGGAATTCCGTAAACCCGCTTCGCACCTGCTTTTTCCAGTGCGTCTACCACGATCTGCGCCACATTTTTCGACATGTTCATTCCCTCGGAAGATTGGCTGTCCGGGTTGCTTTACGCGCGCGGCTTCAACTCACACGCTGCGAAACGATCTTCCCGTCTTTCAGAACAATAGCTGTTCCGCGTTGCAGAGGTTCCCAGCCTTGGGGATCCAGGGGCACCGATGCGAAAAGGTAGAGCGGTCCCGATATTTCGTCGATCTTCGCCCCCGTGGCATTCCAGCTGTCACCAAGGTTTTTAACGTCGAAATAGCGAATGTTCAGGCCAGGCTCGCGCGGGTCGGTCAATCCGTGCTCTGTCTCGAAGCGGCGTCGGTCCGCATGAACGAACAGCTGCTCGCCATCGAAAAATAGGAAGTTGGAGCTTCCCAGTTCGCGCATTTCCGACGCAAAGCGCGCAAATACGTCCAACCGCGCCTCCGCTGTGATCGAGCCTGCCGTGCGCAACCGGTCGAGAAGCATGAGGAACGCCAATTCGGAATCCGTGTCGCCAATGCGGTGAGGGATCCATCTGCGAGCTTCTTCGAGCTCCTCGATGCCCGGCAAATCTCCATTATGCGCAAAGGCATGGCGCTTGCCCTCCACAACTCGATCGAACGGATGCGTATTGGCCAATGCGGGCTTTCCCGACGACGCTCTGCGCACGTGCGCTATCAAATGCTTGGAAGGCCTCTCGTGGCGAACGACCATCCGCGACAGTTCGCTGGTGGCGGCAGGGTTGGGCTCGCGGAACAGATAGGCATCGCGATCCTGGGCAAAAAGGATACCCCATCCATCGCGATTGCGATGCTTCTCGCCACCTTCGGCCGCAAAGAGATCAAGTTCGTAGTAGACCGTGTGCGGTACAGATGCACTCATCGCAAACAGTTCACACATCGATACCTCTCCAATTCGTCGATCGTGGACATTCGCGCCAAGTGACGCTTATTCCAAACAGGCTTATCGTTTTATCGGGCCACCGGAAGGCCACGCGCTTTCACCCCCTGCTCGTGCTGAGATTGCCCCACTCACTATAACATTCTGATACGCATAGGGAATTTCTATACCCACCTCGTCAAAGCGCTTCTTGATTTGTTCCAGCAGGTCATATTCAACCGCTTTGGCTGTCGAGGAATCAGCACACCAGGCCCGCAGGGACAGGTCCACGCTGGATCCGCCGAGATTGACCACCGGGCAGCCCACAACCTCGACGACATCGTCATGCCCCTGCGCCAGTTCCAACACGATAGCCCGCGCCCTCTCGATATCGGAATCGTAACCGATGGAAATCGTCGGTGAGAGCATCACCCGGGGATCGACGGAGGACAGGTTGATCATGATCTGGTTGGCGATCGTTCCGTTTGACAATACGATCCGCCGATTGTCGAAGGTTCGCAGCACGGTGTAACCGAGCGACAGGTCCTCCACTATACCGGTCTCTACCCCGGTAGGCGTGGTCAGCTGCAAGCGGTCGCCCCGTCTGAAGGGCTTGTAGATAACGAGACTGATACCGGACACGAGGTTGCCCAGCGTCGATTGCGCAGCAAACCCGACGACAACCGAAACGATACTGACGCCTGCCAGCAGCGAAGTCGTCACCTTGTTGAGAGACGGAACGACATGCGAAAAGATCAGCGCGAGAACGATCCACATGATGAAGGTTCCGAGATGCTGAATGAAGCTGACTGTCATCCGGTCGATCCGCTCGTTCGGATCATGATCGATGACCGTCTTGAGCGTTCGGCGCACGATCCAGCTTAACATCATGCCGATGGCAATGAACACGATCCCGAGCCCAACCGCGCCCCACAGGTGGGTCGGATCAAGATAGTGCGTCAGATCGGTCAGCCAGTGCCACGAGGCCTCGCCGGCTTCGGGCAACGGCGATGCGGTCGGGGTCGGCGAGGGAGAGTTCGTCGACAAGGGAAATATCATGTGGCCGGTTTGAACGTATCGGGATCGGCCATCCGCCAATATTCAGCGAAAGCGGTATCTTCCGGCTCATGTAACAGCTTGCCTGGCTCAACCTCATGCACGATCTGCGACCACGGAATCATCTCGGCATTGTTCTTCCATTGACGCAAGTGCTGCGGCGTGAATTCGTCCGGTGAGTCCAGGCCGCACGCAACAACGATATCGTGCAGGCTGTCGAGCGTCTTCGACTGGAAGTTGGCTACGCGCTGCGCCTTTTCAGGAATGACGAGCCCCCGTTGGCGTGCCGGTGAACTTGTTGCAACACCCGTTGGGCAGGTCCCTGTATGGCACCGCAGCGACTGGACGCAGCCGAGCGAAAACATGAAAGCCCGCGCCGCATTGCACCAGTTGGCGCCGAGCGCTGCGTTCATGGCAATGGCGGAACCGGAAAACACTTTTTCTGATGCAGCCAGCTTGATCTCGTCTTTAAGGCCAGTGCCGATCAGCGCATTGTTGACGTAATGGAGCCCAATACGCAGTGGCAGCCCCACGTGGTCGGACAGCTCAAGGGGCGCCGCCCCGGTCCCGCCACCCCCGCCATCCACGACGATGAAGTCGATATAAATACCGCTGTCGAGCATCGCCTTGCAAATGGCGAAAACCTCGTGGGGCATGCCTACACAAAGCTTGATGCCGACTGGCTTGCCGCCGGAAAGCTCGCGCATTTTTGCTGCGAATTCGAGCATTTCCCTCGGTGTCGAAAATGCCGAATGACCAGGAGGTGACAGGCAATCCTCATTGGCCGGCACCTGGCGCGTCTTGGCGATCTCCTCGGTAACCTTGGCAGCCGGCAGCAATCCGCCATGGCCAGGCTTGGCTCCTTGGCTCAACTTGATCTCGGTCATCTTCACCTGATCGTGCTGTGCTTTGTCGCGGAAGCTTTCCGGATCGAAATTACCGTCGTCGCTGCGGGCACCGAAATAGCCGGAACCCAATTCCCAGACGATGTCGCCGCCATGTTTGAGGTGATAGGGTGAGAGCCCGCCTTCGCCGGTATCGTGATAGAAGTCGCCGATCTTCGCGCCCATGTTGAGCGCCTCGATCGCGTGGTTGCCAAGCGCGCCGAAGCTCATCGCGCTGATGTTGAGACGGGCCGCTTCATAAGGCTTGCTGCACTGTTCCGTCCCTACCGTAACCCGCGTCCGCTTTGGCGCTTTGGGGTTCGGATTGATGGAATGGCACAGCGCCTCGTATTCTTCCGAGTAGACGTCCAGTTCGGTCCCGAAGGGATGGGCATCCTCCTGATGCTTCGCACGTGCATAAACAAGCGAGCGGGCGACGCGGTCGAACGGGCGGCCATCCAGCGGGCCTTCGACGATGTAACTACGCAGAAAGGGGCGGAGATCTTCGAACAGCCAGCGAAAACGGGCGCTCAGTGGATAGTTTCGCCTCAGTGAATGGCTAGTCTGGACCATATCCCATAGCGCTATGAGCAGGAGGGGGACAATAACGACGAAGCCCCAGTAAAACCCCTTGGAAATCAACGCACCCAGAAGAGCGAGAACAACTGTAAGAGCGAACGGTATCCAGAAGCCGAGATTTCTCTCCAGGCCCTTGTCTGCAAACAATCCGCGCACCAGCATGCCAAACGCCCCTTTTTTCGCTCTTCCGCCAAGCGGTAGAGTTCACAACCGCCTCCTGTAAAGGCGGAGGAAGCGCTACGGTTCCTCATCCGGTGAGGCAAGGGTGGTGTCGAATGCGTTGAGCTTGCCGGTACCACATTCACCAAAATGGTAATCAGCATGCACGGCTGGGCACATGGCGCACCCGACAGGATTCGAACCTGTGGCCTCTGCCTTCGGAGGGCAGCGCTCTATCCAGCTGAGCTACGGGTGCTTTGTTCACCTTATGGCGAGCGGGGCGCTTAGCAAAGCGCGGGGCGGCTCGCCAGTCATAAAAAGACGGTTGGATTCGCAGCGGCGTCGTTAGCGATTTGGCAAGACGGGGTTTGTACTCTTCAAAGCCATGAACGCATTGTCGCACGAATTCGACCTGGTACATGCCATGATGCTCCCTCCGGAAAGCTGCATCCCGCACGAACTGCCGGAACTGGGCAGGCTTTGTGGGCAGTGGGAAGCGGTGCACGAGGCTGCCGCGGCAGTGGCCAATCTGGCTCAGCTAGGTCGCGAAGCCGAATCAGAGCAGGTCGCCAAACTGCCGCTTCGCGCTGCCGAACTAAGCGGCTGGCGCTTCGAGACGATTGCCCGCGGTATCGATGATCTGGCAGCGATCATGCAGCCAGGGCTGCGTGCCTTGCTGTCATTGACCGCGCGTGGCCAGGACACGACCGCAGCGGCGCTCACGCTGTGGCGCGAATTTCATGCTTCGCGTTCAGCGATCGTCGATCTGGCCTACGATCGCTGATTTTCAAAAATTGACGGTGACAACAACTGCGTCGGAATAGGTTCCGGCCGCCACGCGTTCAACATTCGCGAATGTTGAACCATACGCGGTTAGCGTGGCTTTGCCATTCGCGTCTGCCGCACCTGCAACTGTATCGACGCCCGAGGCGTTGCCCCACCGCACACTGCGTGCTGCATCGGAATAGATTTCGTAAGCGAGCGTCTGCCCGCTCGCTGAATCCAACATGCGCCGCGCGCCGTTTTGCCCCGTATCCAGGGCTATTTCAAATGCGGTTGGCCCCGAACACGACAGGTCGATTGACGCTTGCCCATGTGCACTTGCGTTAGCGGTAGTATCGAGAACAAAGTCCAATGGATCGGCGCTCGCGCTGCAGCTTTCCTCTACCACTGCGCTGATGTGCAACACGGCTTCGGTTTGGCGCGCCTCGGCAGGTGTGCAAAACGTGATCGCCGTGATGGCGGCAGAAAAGGCGAAAATCGGCTTCATCTCATTCCAATTGTGCCCAAACGTGCTTTGGTCATCCATTGGGTAGAACGCTGCTGGCCTGTTTAACAGCTTGTTTACCACGTTGGGCTGCTGACTGTGCGATAAGCGGCCAGATATTTGCGCAACAATTCGATCTTGCGCGCGTTCGCGATCTGTTCCAATCACGGCGCATGATGGACTCGATAATGGAAGCGCAAAAGGCGGGAGTGGTCGCAAGGGGCATTGCGCGGCTCTTTGCGCGTAATGACATCTGGTGCCTGTCGGAAATGCCGCTCAGAAATGGGCGGAGAGCGGATCTGATGGGCGTGGATTCCAAGGGCCGCGTCATAATTGTCGAGATCAAGGTCCAGCGCGCAGATCTGCTGGGCGACGGGAAATGGCCCGATTATCTCGATTTCTGCGATCGCTTCTATTGGGGGGTACCGCCGGGCTTGGATCGTAGTCCTCTGGAGGGCGAAGGCTACCGTCCGGATTGCTGCGGGATCATCGTGGCAGACGGTTACGATGGCGAAATCCTGCGGCCTGCTCCGCTACACCCGCTTGCCGCGGCGCGCCGAAAGGTCGAGGTCGAACGGCTTGCCCGTGCCGCGCTACGCCGCGCGACCGTTGCACTCGACCCACAATGTGCACCTTGGGGCACACCGGAATAGCTTTTCGTTGTTTCCGGAAGGTGCATTGCCGCCTACCATCAAGGCAAGATGCTCGGCGCCATAATCCTTTCGGTACTCGCGATGACCGCTATCGTTGCGGTCCGTTACCTCGCCGCGAGCGGATTATTCGCTTTTGTAACCAACCGCGTCCGGCCCGGCTATCACGCCAAATTGGGGACGCAGATCCGCAAGGAGATCGGCTGGTCGCTCGCCTCCGCCGCGATCTACGGGATACCGGCAGGTGTGGTTGCCTGGGGGTGGCAGGCGCTCGGTTGGACGCGGATCTACACAGAGTGGGACGCTTACCCACTGTGGTATTTGCCCGTCGCACCGATGCTGTACCTACTGGCTCATGACAGCTGGTTTTACTGGACCCATCGCCTGATGCATCGGCCACTGTGGTTTCGTACCATGCACGCCGTACACCATGCCAGCCGCCCGCCTACGGCCTGGGCAGCGATGAGCTTCCATCCGTGGGAAGCGCTGACCGGCGCGGTGGTGATCCCGGCGCTTGTCTTCCTGATCCCCATCCACGTGGCCATGCTTGGCGTGGTTTTGCTCGTGATGACGGTAATGGGCGTCACCAATCACATGGGATGGGAGATGTTCCCAAAGTGGCTGGTTCATTCCAGGTTGGGAGGCTGGTTGATAACGGCGAGCCACCATCAGCGTCATCACGAAGAGTACAAATGCAATTACGGCCTCTATTTTCGCATCTGGGATCGGCTTTGCGGCACGGATCGCGGACTAAGTCCGAACGCGTGAATCCTGTCCCTGCATTGATTTCACTGGTCTTCGCACCGTTGCTCGTCGCTTCAACTGCGCCAGCGCAGGAAGGGGCCACCGTGACGGTCACGGTTACCGATCTGCGTAATTCCAAAGGTATCGTCCGTGCCTGCATGACCGCGGACGAAGCGACGTTTCCGCGCTGCCGGGGCGTGCCGGGCGCATATGGTGCAACGGCGCAAGCTAGAGAAGGCAGCGTCACCTTCACATTTTCCGGCGTGAACCCAGGGCAGTATGCCATAGCCTTGCTCCATGACGAGAATTCGAACGGCAAGGCCGATCGCGCCCTGGGGATGATGCCGAAGGAAGGGTTCGGCTTTTCGCGCGATGCCAAGGTCCGGATGGGTCCGCCGCGCTTTTCCGATGCCGCAATCGATATCGGTGCGCAGGACCGTAACCTGACCATCCGGATGCGCTACATGCTCTAACGCCGCTTTTGGCGCAGCCTCATGGTTAATTTCTTTAACCCGATCTTTACCGCACACGCTTCATACCGCCTTCGATTGGGCAGAACTCTTCGGGGGCTAATGCAGTGATGGACAGGCTGGGCGGCTTTTTCGGCTTCCGTGATCGAGAGGAGGACTTCGACGACGACTACGTCGAGGAGGACGACACCGATCTCGATCCGCCGCCATCGCCGGTCGGCCAGGACGAACGCCGCATGCAGGTTCGCGCCTATAATCACTGGGCGACGCTTCTCGGCGATCTCAACTTCCCACACATTTCCGACCTCGAACCCGACATGCTCGACGACTTCGGGCCCTATTCGGTTCTGCTCGACCTGTCGGACGATATCGACGATCCGAAGGTTGCGTTCGTCGGCTCCGAACTGACGGTCGAGTCCGGTCAGGACAGCACGCTTTCCCGTCTGTCTGCCGTGCCCAGTCGATCGGTGCTGAGCCGCATTACCGATCATTACATGCAGATCATCGCCAATCAGGCACCGATCGGATTCGAAGCGGAATTCTCCAACGAACGGGGCGCGAACGTACTCTATCGCGGTATTCTGCTCCCGTACTCGAGCGATAACGAGACGATCGATTTCATCTATGGCGTGATTAACTGGAAGGAAATGGCCGACCAGCAGACCGCCGACGAGCTGCTTCTGGCGATAGACCAGGCTCTCGGCCCGGTAGATGATGGCGAAAGCGATCTTGATACCATGGTCGAGACGGCCGAAATGCTCACGGCGGGCATGGACGCGCAACACTCCGACAGCATACTTGAACTCGGACACGACACCATGACCGACAGCCCTGCGCACAATGCCTTGCCGCAACCTTCTTTCGGCGCGGCAGATGATGATGAAGACCGATTCGCAGAACGGAGCGTCGCCGATCAGCCCGCAACGCGTGTCGATGCATTGGGCAATCCGATCGGCAACTACGTTCCGGACGACATGGGCGAGCCGGAATACGAAGACGATTTCGATCATCCTATCAAGACCGCCGCAGATTATGGCTTGCCGGATTGGGACGACGAGGAAGAGGGCGACGAGGACGTCGACGCCGTGGTCGATCCGCTGGCCGACGATGAGACGTCGAGCAGTCTGATCTCGCTGGTCAGCCGCGGTGGCCGGACAAAGAAGAGCGTCGACCTTTCACATCAGGAACCCGCGCCTGTCGTTCCGCAGGCTTATGAAGGTGAAGGCTTCGCCCCTCCGCCGCGCATTCCCGAGCCCTACAAAGCGCCTGCCGAAGAACCGCAACTCACCGATATTCCACCAGAGGACGTCGAAGAAGTGGCGGCTGCGCCAGATGCCATCTCGGAGGACGTTACGCCTGAGGGCCTCTACGATTGTCTCGCAGCGGCGCGCGAAATGGCACAGGCTGCGCAGAACACCGAGGATCGCAGCCGCAAGACACTTTATTTGGCGGTCGCACGGGCTTACGACTTCAGCCTTGAAGCGCAGAGCGCTCCCGGAGATTTCAACGAACTCCTTATCGACAACGGCCTGACCGTCCAGGATCGTGCGCCGATGACGCCGATCGTCAAGCTGGTTTTCGGTGCCGATTACGACAAGACTCGCCTGACCGAATACGCCGCCGTGCTGATGCATGCCCACCGTATCGGCGTGGAACGCGGCAAGCTCGCAATGTTCCTGCGCGAAGCGGAGGGCGGCCTCAAAGGGATCGTCAATGCCGAACGCGATGCGCGTAAGGAAGAGCAGGGCAAAGCGGTCGCGGACAAGAAAACCGTTCGCCCTGCCCTCGCGAAGAAGCTTCGCGCCCTGGAACCGCTTTCCCTCGCCGATCTCGACGAGGACGGCGCGGAATTCGCATTGGTCATGATCCGCCGCACCGCTGCCGGTGCGTTGGAAATCGTTGGGGAAATACCTGACGACGTGCCACTGGTGGAACGCGCCGCGCGCAAGCTGCTCGCCTAGGACAACGCTGCTACAATTCGCTTGTCGCCCTCGCGCTCGATTGGCTAGCGCGGGGGCGATGCCGTTTTTCCCTACTGCGCCCGTCCGCATTCAGCCCTATTTCGGCTATAGAAACCGTGAACGGCTGCGCATTTCGGCCAGGGCCTTGCGTTCGCGCGTCGGCAAGTTCGAACAGCGCAGCAAGTGGCGCGCAGCGAAGACCATGCTGAGCCAGTTCGTCAGCCATGAAGTCCCCGATCTACCTGTCGAACTGGAAATCGCCCTTCCCGGCGGAAAGGCTCAACGCCATCTGGGGCGAACGGACAGCGAAGGCTTCATCAATTTCGATATCCCGCTCGAACCGTGCTGGGATTACGATACGCACCCTGTGTGGGAAACGGTCGTTTTTCACTGGCGAGCGGGCGAGGAAGAACAATGCGTCGATGCGCATGTCCTCGCGCCAGGGGTCGATACCGGTCTGGCAGTTATTTCGGACATAGACGACACAATCGTCGAAACCGGCATCACCGGCGATTTTCGCGCAGTACTGCGTAACTGGCGTAGGATCCTGATTCAAATGCCGGAAGAACGCATTCTCGTTCCCGGCGCCGACGTGTTCTACAACGCGTTGGGCGGTGGAGAAGCGCTTACCAGCGGAGAAGGTCATGCCGGCGAGACGCAGCCTGCGACTCATCGGCCGTTCTTCTATGTTTCCTCGAGCCCGTGGAACCTGTTCAGCTATCTGGTGACCTATATTCGCGGTCGGGGCCTGCCATTGGGGCCTATTGCGCTGCGCGACTGGGGCCTCAATCGTGCTACCTTCGGATCTGCCAGCCACGGTGCACACAAGCGCGCCGCCATAGAAGCCATTATTGAAACCTATCCCGAGATAAAATTCGCGTTGATCGGGGATGACAGCCAGGGCGATCTGACCGCATTTGCCCAGATTGCGGTCGACCATCCCGGGCGGGTTCGCGCAATCTTCATCCGAAAGGTTGGCGATGCGATGAGCGCGGAGGAACTGACGGCTACCGCAAATCTCGAAGCGGCCCAAATACCGTTATGGCTGGGCGATGGCTATGATACTGGTCACGAATTCCTCGCCTCCATCGGCCTCCTTGGCGACGGAGAGGCAAAGGCGATCGTCGACACGGTAGAAGCAACGAAAAAGTGGAAGGCATGAAGCGCGCGATGAAGATCGGTCTCGGCATCGTTCTGTTCCTGTTGCTGGCCGGCGGCCTGCTGTTGTTGGCCATACGCACGAACGGTCCCGCAGTGTTGAATGGCATCGACCGGCTCACAGGTGGCGGCCGGGGCGTTACGCTGGTTTCGAACACCCAATATGGCCCGCACCGAGACCAGAAGCTGCGAATTTACGCGCCTGCGAAAGCCGACCGTGACCAACCCTTACCGATCATCATTTTTGTTCATGGTGGCAGCTGGAGCTGGGGCGATCCGGATGATTACACGTTCATCGCGCGCGCTCTGGCTCCGGAAGGCTTCGTTGTTGCGCTGGCCGGTTACCGGCTGGGCAAGGACGGACGCTATCCCGCCATGCTGGAAGATACCGTAACCGCCATCGGCCAAACGGCTCGGATCGCGCCGCAATTCGGCGGTGATCCGAACCGCGTGATCTTGGCCGGACATTCGGCAGGCGCATACAATGTGGTTCAGGCGGCTTTGGAGGAAAAGTGGCTCTCCCGCATCAGAGTGATACCGCGCGGCGTGGTCGGCCTGGCCGGGCCCTATGATTTTTACCCATTCGACAAGGATTCGAGTCGGGACGCATTTGGTTCGGTAGGCGCCGGACCCGAGAGCCAGCCGGTCAATCACGCGCGCCACAACGCGCCGCCTATGCTGCTTGTACATGGGGAGCGCGACACGCTGGTAAAACCGCGCAATACCCGCGCTCTGGCAAAAGCCCTGAGAGATGCGGGAGCGCCAGTGGAAACTCGATTTTACGGCAGCTTCGACCACAATGCCCCGCTCATTTCCTTCGCCAGCCCGTGGCGCAATTCGCGCGATATGGATGATGCCGTGGTCGAATTCGCCCGCCGGGTGAGCAAGGTTTCAGTTCCGGTTCAGGCCGAAAGCCCTTAGGCTCGCCGCCAATGCGCCTCTTTGCCCGCCTGCTCGCCATGCTTGCTGCCGCCATGCTCGCGGCACAGCCGGTTGCTGCCCAGTCCATTCTGCGCGATGCAGAAACCGAAGCATTTCTTGATGAAATATCGGCTCCACTAATCGAAGCGGCCGGACTGCAGCCCGACAATGTCGATATAATTCTAATCAACGATCCGTCGATTAACGCCTTCGTGGCGGGTGGTCAGGCGGTCTACATCCATTCTGGTCTGATCGACGCCGCCGATACGGCCGAAGAAGTTCAGGGCGTGATTGCGCACGAACTGGGCCATATCACCGGTGGGCATATCCTTCGTTATGGGGAAGGTATGGCGTCGGCCACCAAGATCACGGTGCTTTCGCTCTTGGCCGGCCTTGGCGCTGCGCTGGTAGGTGCTGGCGATGCGGCCATGGGCATCATGATGGCCGGGCAGCAGGCGGCGATGGGCAAGTTCCTTTCATTCAGCCGGACCCAGGAATCGTCTGCCGATTTTGCCGGGGCTGAATATCTGTCCAACGCGGGTATTTCCGGACAGGGTTCGCTCGATTTCTTCGGCAAGCTGCTCAATCAGGAATACCGTTATGGCTACAGCCAGAGCGATGAGGCAGGTTTCTATCGCACGCACCCGCTTTCGGGTGACCGTATTTCGGCATTGCGCGGCGTGTATGAAAAAGACCCCGCATGGCAGCGTCCCGCGAACGCCCGCAACCAGGCGAATTTCGAACGGGTGAAGGCCAAGCTCATCGGTTACATATCGAAGCCGTCGGCGACACTGCGCGATTATCCCGAAACCGACCAGACGATACCCGCGCTCTACGCCCGCGCCTATGCCTACCACCAGAATGCCCGCGTCGATCTCGCGCTCGAGACGGCGGACAAGCTGCTGGCGAAAGATCCCGACGACCCGTATTTCCTCGAACTCAAGGGGCAGGTCTTGCTTGAATCGGGCCGCCCTCGCGAATCGCTCGAACCGCTGCGCCGGGCGACCGATTTGACCAATTCCGAACCGCTGATCGCCAGCCTGTTCGGTCATGCGTTGATCGCTACCGAAGACAAGAGCAATTACGAAGAGGCCGAGCGTGTGTTGCGAGCCGCCGTTGGGCGGGATCGTCGCAATCCCTTCGCCTGGTATCAGCTCGGCGTCGTCTATGCAGCGCGCGGCGATACCGCACGGGCCCGCCTTGCATCCGCAGAGCAGCAGGTAATGAACGGTGAATACGGGCTGGCCATACGCAGCGCGCAGGCAGCGGAAAGCGGACTGGACCACGGCAGCCCGGACTGGATCCGGTCACAGGATATCGGGATGCAGGCACGCGCCCTGCTCGAGCGGCAGTGCGAAATGCAACGCAAACGCAACTGTGCGCCCGGCTGACGAAACGAAGGAACGTCATGAAAAATCATCTGCTGACGGCGCTGGTAGCGCTGGTGTGCGGTTTCGCCGGTGCAGGCCTCTGGTCGCTATCGGGCCTGGGTCACAATCAGACACGCAGCTATCTGCTGTCGAACCCTCAGATCCTGCCGGACATGGCCGAGGCGTACCAGCGCGAACAGGCGAAAGATCGTCTTGCTCAGGCGCCTGACGGGGTCAAGCAGCCCTTCCCTGGCGCGGTGCTCGGCAATCCCGAAGGCTCGCACGTCCTGGTCAAGTTCACCGATTACGGCTGCACCTATTGCCGTCAGTCGATCGCGGGAACGGACGAGCTGATCGCTGCGGATCCGGAACTGAAGGTCGTCGTGCGCGAATGGCCCATCTTCGAAGGCAGTGAAGCGGCTGCGCGCATGGCACTGGCCGCCGCGAAGCAGGGTAAATACGCCGCATTCTATCACGCCATGTTCGAACAGGGACCGCCCAGCGACGCGACGATTGCTCGCGCAGCGCAGATTGCCGGACTGGATCAAGCCGCGGCAAAGGCATTCGCCCAGTCCGATGAAGCCACGGCAGAGCTGGACCGGAACATGGCGTTTGCCCGGTCCATGCAGTTCAGCGGCACGCCCAGCTGGATCGCTGGCGACGAAGTGATCGAAGGTCTGGTGCCGCCCGAACGGCTGGCGGAAGCGCTGAAATCGGCGGCCGGATAGTGGCTTAGCCCTCTTCCTCCATTGCCTTGGCGTACATGGAAGCCAAGGGGCGTGCCATTACCCGGCGCACCATGGGTTCGAAGAACTCGAGCGGTTCGCTTTCATAATCGGGATCGAAGGCGGCCTGATCGTATTTCTCGCAGAATTCGCGGCACGCTTCGAAATGCGGATGCTCGGCAAACTTGTCACGCGCGTTCTGATCCATCCCGAGGAAATGGAAGTAATAATATCCCTGAAATGCGCCGTGGTTCTGGCATATCCAGTGGATTTCGTCAGTGACGAACGGCTTGATGATGGAAGCGGCGACTTCGGGATGATTGTAGCTGCCGAGCGTATCGCCGATGTCGTGCAGCAGGGCCATCACTACATATTGTTCGTCGCGCCCGTCACGGTACGCGCGCGTGGCGGTCTGCAGCGAATGCTCGAGCCGGCAGACGGGAAAGCCGCCGAAATCGCCATTGAGAAGCTTGAGATGGTCCAGCACACGGTCCGGCAGTCCCTTGGCAAAAGCGCGGTATTCGCCGCCGATGATCGCCCAGTCTTCGGCCGTGCCTTCCTTCATCTCGCGGAATTTTGCCCGTTCGGCGGCCGAATGTTCGATGTTTTCCTGAATGCCCATCGCGTCTCTCTCTCGTTTTGCCTGTTACGGTGAGTGTAGCGGCTGGTGCAATTCGTCGCAATTGCGCTAGAGGGGCGTTCCAATGGCAGTCTTGCCCATTCGCCCCACGCCGTTCTTCGCAAACAAGAACCAGGCGTTCTGGAACCTCCAGCTGGCAGGCTGGGGCGGTGCAGCCATGCTGCGCGCAATGTCTACCCTGGCGAACGGCCAGTCGCCCGACCGCCTGGTCATCATCCTGATATCCAGCATTACCGGGTTCTCGATCAGCCTGATCCTGGCGGTCATCTACAGCAAGCTGATAAAACAGCGGCCGGTCATCACCTGGAGCGCGACGGCAGTCGTGCTGGCCTTCGCCGTCGCCTTGCACGCTTTCATCGACAGCTGGGTACTCAATGTGGCGGGCGGTGCCACGGGCAGCGGCAATTTCGTCAGCCTGTTCGTCGGCATCTACTTCATCGACCTCACCCTGCTCGGCGCCTGGTCCGCATTGTATTTCGCGATCAATTTCTTCCTTCAGATCGAAGAACAGGCCGACCGGCTCGAACGGCTGGAAGCGCAGGCAACCAGCGCGCAGCTTGCGATGCTGCGCTATCAGCTCAATCCGCACTTCCTCTTCAACACGCTCAATTCGATCAGTACGCTGGTTCTTCTCAAGCAGAGCGAGACCGCCAACGCCATGCTCACCCGGCTGTCCAGCTTCCTGCGGCACACGCTGGTCACTCAGCCGGGCGGCAAGGTTTCGGTGGCGCAGGAAGTGGAAACGCTGAAGCTTTATCTCGGTATCGAGCAGATGCGGTTCGAAGAACGCCTGCGCTCCACGTTCCGGATCGAACCCGAGGCGGCAGGAGCGCAATTGCCCGCCATGCTGCTCCAGCCTCTGGTGGAGAATGCGATAAAATACGGCGTCAGCCCGCAAGAAGAAGGCGCAGAGATCGCCATCGTTGCGCAGATCGTCGGCCCGCGCCTGCGCGTGACCGTCTCTGACACCGGGCCCGGCATGACCATGAACGGCACGGAAGAGGGCCTGCCTGCTGTCCGGCCAACCCATGCCCGCCGCGATTCGACCGGGGTGGGACTTGCAAATATTCGCGACCGGCTGGCGCAAGCGTACGGTGAGGAGCACAGGTTCGAAATCCGCTCACCGGAAAGCGGCGGCTTTTCGGTGCTCGTCGAGCTGCCGTTCGAACCCGATTCGGAAGATGCGTTAAGCCAAGGGCAATCAGCAGCCGCCCAGCAGGCCGCGTTTTCGCAGAAACCCACGCCCCCCACGGCCGTTATACCCCCACACCTACCCCCGAAAGCACCCCAGACGACATGACCATCCGCACCATACTCGTCGACGACGAGAAGCTCGCCATCCAGGGTCTCCAGCTTCGCCTCGAACCGTTTGAGGATGTCGAAATCATCGACACCTGCCAGAACGGCCGCGAGGCGATCCGCGCGATCAAGACGCAGAAGCCCGATCTGGTCTTCCTCGATATTCAGATGCCCGGTTTCGACGGTTTCTCCGTGGTGCAGGGCGTCATGGAAATCGATCCGCCGCTGTTCGTGTTCGTTACCGCTTTCCAGGAACATGCCATTCGCGCCTTCGAGGCGAATGCGGTCAACTACCTGATGAAGCCGGTGGACGAGGACAAGCTGGCCGATACGGTCGAGCGTGTGCGCCAGCGTCTGGCGGAAAAGAAATCGACCGAAGAGGCTGAAAAGCTCAAGAACGTTCTGTCCGAAGTGGCACCCGAAGCAGCCGAAAATCTCGCTGGCGAGGATACCGAAGCGGCAAGCCGGTTCGAAAAGCTCATCAATGTGAAGGACCGCGGCCAGATATTCCGTGTGGAAGTCGGCACGATCGAACATATCGAAGCCGCCGGCGATTACATGTGCATCTACACGGGCGACAATTCGCTGATCCTGCGGGAAACGATGAAGGATCTCGAACGTCGGCTCGACCCGCGCAAGTTCCAGCGCGTCCACCGTTCGACCATCGTCAATCTCGATCAGGTGCGCCAGGTAAAGCCGCACACCAATGGTGAATGCTTCCTCGTCCTGGACTCCGGGGCGGAGGTGAAGGTGAGCCGTAGCTACCGCGACGTCGTGGCGCGTTTCGTCCACTGATGGCTTTCGAGCTAGAGGGCTTCGACCTCACCCGGTTCGTGAACGAAACCCTTGCCGAGGATCTCGGTAGGGGCCTGCCGGGTGGTGGGCGCGATGTGACCAGCGAAAGCGTAATCCCTGCCGATGCAGGCTTTGCAGGCGTCATGGATACGCGGGATGCCATCCATGTGGCCGGTCTGCCCATCGCCGAAGCATTTTTTCGCGCTCTTGATCCTGACATGACGGTCGAGATTCTCGTCGAAGAGGGCGCGAGCGTACCTGCGAACACCGATCTCATGCGGTTCGAAGGCAATGCTCGCGCGATGCTGACCGCCGAACGCAGCGCGCTCAACACCGTTCAGCACCTTTCCGGCATCGCCACGATGGTTGCCCGATATGTTCGCGCGATGGACAATCCGGGCTGCACATTGCTGGATACGCGCAAGACCATTCCCGGTCTGCGCCAGCTCGAGAAATACGCCGTGCGCATGGGCGGCGGGTCGAACCACCGGATGGGTCTGTGGGACGCCGCGATGATCAAGGACAACCACGTCCTTGTCGCAGGATCGGTCGCCGAAGCGGTGCAGCGTGCGGTCGCGGCAGGGGTGCAGGAAATCATTTGCGAAGTCGACCGGATCGACCAGATCGAACCGGCGCTGCAGGCGGGCGCCACGCGGCTGCTGCTGGACAACATGGGGCCTGCAGTACTGCGTGAAGCTGTCGCGCTTGTGGCTGGTAGGGTCCCGACCGAGGCGAGCGGCGGGATCGATCTCGACACCATTCACGCCAAGGCTGCGACAGGGGTCGATTACGTTTCCGTCGGTCGGCTCACGCAAAGCGCGCCCGCTGCGGATATCGGCCTCGACTTTACGCCGCTGTAATTTCGGATATTCCTGTCTCCGACATTTGCGAGAGGGGAATTCATGAAACCGGGCTCCATCAGAAAATTCGACTGGCTCTATCTCGGGTCGATCGCCGTCAGCCTGCTGGGTTTTGTCTTCAATTACGACACCATCGCCGCCCAGACCAATGCAGAACTCGCTGCCCAGGGTGTCGAGGGCCTGAGCACCGGAGTGCTGATCGGCGGCCTATTGTTCGGAACGGCGATCAGCCTGGCGCTATGGTTCATGATCTCGATCTTGCGCATCGAACTGGCCAAATGGCTGCTCCTTCTGCTGACGGCCTGGTCCGTCCTGACAACCGCCACTGCGGCCGCATCCGTTTTCGATTCCAGCGTGGCGTGGGGTCTGATCAGCACGATCATGACGATCGTCGCTCTCTGGTTCCTGTTTCAGCCGGACGCCAAAGCATGGTTTGCTGAAAAGAAGGGTGGCGACGGGCAGCCCTAGCCTGGCCGCTGACGCTTCGAGCGAAGCCCCGCCGAACTCATGCTCTCGTCAACCCGCCCAAGGATGCTGGCCGCCTTCGCAATGGCTGGCCTCGCGTATCAGGCGGCCCCCCTTGCGGCCCAGCATTACCAGTGCAGCCCGCCACGCACGGTGGCGGTTCCCCGTATCGAACGCGAAGCACGCCCACGCCCTTTGCCGATAACGGGATACACACTGGCACTGAGCTGGAGCCCGGAATTCTGCAAGCCGCGTAAGGGGCGCCCGCAACATGCGCGTCAATGCAACGGGCGGGACGGCCTGTTCGGCCTCGTGGTTCATGGATTGTGGCCGAACAGCGGACGCAACTGGCCACAGTGGTGCACGGCGCGGCGTCAGCCGCTTGCGCGCGAGATGGCCGCCAATATGTGCCTTTCACCCTCAGCCGCGTTGATAGCGCGTCAATGGGCCAAGCACGGCTCCTGCATGGCGCAGCGACCGGCAACCTATTTCAAGGTCACCCGCATCTTGTGGCAGGGCCTGCGCTTTCCCGACTTCGATCGCGTGAGCCGCGAGGACGATCTGACCGCCGGTATAATCCGCACGCGGTTCGTCGATGCAAATCATGGCTGGAAACCAGACGCAGTTGGCGTGCTGCTGAACAGCCGCGGATGGCTGGAGGAATTGCGCCTGTGCTACGACAAACGCTTCATGCCCACCGCCTGCGACCGCCAGAGATTCGGTGCGCGAGACGAGACTCCGGCCAAAATCTGGCGAGGGCTTTGATGCGCACTACAGGCTAGAGCGCGTTCTGAATTACCGGCCGAGCGAACATTTCCTGATGCTCACCGTCGTTGTCTGAAGAACTCCCGCAGGATTTGTGCCGCCTTTGTCTCCCCCATGCCCGAATATATCTCGGGCTTGTGGAGGCATTGCGGCTGGTCGAACACCCGCGCGCCATGTTCGACCGCCCCGCCCTTGGGATCGCTCGCGGCATAATAGAGCTTGCCGATCCGCGCATGGACGATCGCGCCAGCGCACATCGCGCAAGGCTCCAGCGTGACCCACAATTCGCAATCTGTGAGACGCTCTTCCCCAAGCTTCCTGGCCGCAAGGCGAATCGCCTGAATCTCGGCATGGGCTGTCGGATCATGGTGTTCGCGTGGGGCGTTATGGGCTTCTGCCACGATCGTCCCGCCGCGCACGATCACGGCGCCCACAGGCACTTCGCCGACCCGGGCAGCGTCTTCGGCGAGGGTGAGCGCACGGTGCATGGGTTGCGGAAGGGTCCAGGAAGCCATAGCGGAACTGCGCTAGCTCGCGTGCACTTGAGGCGCAACGTGCTTGACGATTCGCACCCTCGCAGCTATGCGCGCCGCTTTCCGGGATTAATGAGCCCCGCAACCGCGCCGAGCGGCCAAGGGAACTCGCCCGTCCATTCGAACGAAGAGACTTATCATGTCGCGCATTTGCGAACTCACCGGCAAGGGCCGCCAGGTCGGTCACAATGTGAGCCACGCCAACAATAAGACCAAGCGGGTCTTCCTGCCCAACCTTCAGAACGTGACGCTGATGAGCGAAAAGCTCGATCGCAGCTTCAAGTTCCGCGTGTCGACACAGGGCCTGCGTTCGGTTGAACATAATGGCGGTCTCGATAATTGGCTGCTCAAGACCAATGACGACAAGCTTTCGGCCAACGCGCTCAAGGTGAAGCGCGAGCTGAAGAAAGCTGCCGCCGCCTCTTAAGGCATGGCGTTGCGCCCCGGCGCAGCAGCTTGAAAGAACGAAAGGCGCGCGGGACTACTCGCGCGCTTTTTCGCGTCTGTCCCAGCGTAGCTTGAGCAGCAGTGTGCGCTGGATCGCCATGAAATTGTCGTCGGAAATCAGCCAGACGAATTGGCCGTCGACGTCCGTAGTGACGGCAATGCCCTCGTAATTGTCACGCGGAATCGCATTCCCGAATTCGGCGAGCAGGCGCGTGGGTATGGATCCATCGGGGTTGCGCCGGTCGATATCGATCTCGACAATCGCCGTCTCGAACCCCGGTGGAATGGACCAGGCGAGACGGCGCAGCAGGATCAGTGCCCGGCCGCCACCGATCGGGGTGGCATCGACCAGGCTGTAACTTTGCGGAATGTCGATCAGTACGCTTTGCGGGCGCTTGTCCTCGATCGGGTCGGTCGCAAATATCAGCGCTTCGTGCTGACGCCCCATCCAGCGCTGCGCACTCTCCTCGATCACCAGAAAGCGGCCATCGCTCAAGCGCGCCAGCGATTCGGCGCCGCCATTGCTTTCCCAATTGCGCATCTGTGGTGGCCGGACTTCGGCATTTCGGCGATGGTCGGCATCGAAACGCACGATGGCTTCGCGGAACTCGTATCCCCCCCACAGGATGCCAGAGCTCGGATCGATGGCCAGCGATTCCAGATCGCGGCTCTCTTTCGGGCCGTCATTCGCATCGTCGAACGAACTCAGAATTCCTGGCAGATCGCTGCGGTCGGGACGGCCAAATATCAACTTCTGGCCGGTGTCGCTCCCGGCCAGGAAGCGCTCCTTGTCCAGTACGACCAGCGCCGAAAATCCGCCGAACTGCGCCCTGTCGCCTGTCATTTCCCACCCGGCCATCAAAGTGAAGGGACCGCGCTGCGATTGCGTCACGTCGATCGGCTCGATGGTGGCGAGCCGCTGGAAATCCTGCGGGGGCTCAGCTGTACGAAGCCAGGTTCCGGGCACGATGGCCGCAGTCAGCAGGGCAGCCAGGACAAGACGCGTCGGGCGCATGGGAAAGGTGCTCTCCTGATTGCGCCGTTGTGCGCGTCACGCGCTCAGCGCATCGGTCCGGTGAACAGCAGCGGATCCAGCCTGGCATTGCGCCATTTCAGGCTCCAGTGCAGGTGCGGCCCGGTGGCGCGGCCCGACGAACCGACATCGCCGATATGCTGCCCCTGCCTGACGCGATCGCCTTCCTTCACATAGAGGCGCGAGGAGTGCAGGAACGCGCTGTTGAGCCCCTGTCCGTGATCGATAATCAGCAGATTGCCTTCCAGGCTGTACCCTTCCACCGCCAGCACCACGACACCGTCTGCCGGGGCGACGTAAGGTACGCCATTGCCGGGCGCGATATCGATGCCGGAATGATAGCTGCCCGGTTCGCCGCGATATACCCGCTGCGAGCCGAACCGGCCAGAAATACGCCCCGTCACCGGCCAGATGAAATCCTGCGTCCAGCCGGTGCTGTCCGTGTCCTTCAACCGCGCATCCCAGATCGCGTCCAGTTCAGGCTGGCGGATCTTCATGAAAGCGGCCGACGCGCCGCCGGGCGTGCGCGCTGCATTTATATGCTCGATATTCCATGCCCGCGGCGCAATCGTAAGGGGGCTTTCGATCATGCGCCCATTGGCCAGCCGCGCTGTCAGCGTCATCGCTGCCGGCGCATCGCGATCGAAGGCGGCGAAGAATCGCCCCTCGTCGTCGAAGGTCAGCGTTTCCTCGCCCAGCATGGCTTCCCTGGTCCCACCGGGCACGGTCCCGCGCATCCAGCCGCCCTGTTCCAGTTCGCCATCGAAGGTAAACACGGCGGGCCGCGAGGGCGTGGGCGTCGGGGAAGGCGCAGGCACGGGCGCGGCGCGCACCGGCTGCACCACTTCGGGCGATGCCGCCCGCTCCGGCCCTGCCGATGGCACACAGGCGGTCGCAAGCAGAAGAAGCGGCGCGACCCTCGCGTAACTCACGGCGCCAGCCGCTCCGTGGCGAGCTGCGCACTGGCATAGGGCTCCTGATACTCGACCGACCAGTAGCGCAATTCGTCGAGCGCGATCGGCACCCCGCTCATCGCGCAGATGACGTGGCTTCCCGGGCGCAGCACCCGAAAGCCCGAAGGCCCGTACTGCAGCTTGGCCTCGCCATCCGAGGGCGAAGAATTCTTGTTCATCAACATGGCGCGAATCCTAGCAGGTCCACCTTAACCGAACAAATCTTCCTGCTTGTGGGCAGTTCCGGACCTCGTCGGCTTGCGGCGCGGCGCGGTGGGCGCTGCCGCTCCACCGGTCGACACGTCGAGATCGCCGTCGCGGAACTTCAGCGTCAGCGCCGCTTCCCCTGCCGCGCCCGCTCTGTCGGTGATGGTCCTGCCCTCCGCATCGGTGACCCGGACATAGCCGCGCGCCAGCGGGCGGTCGGGATGCAGTTGCTCCGCCAGCCGCCCCAACGCCGCCAGCCGCTCGCGCCGTTCGGCCAGCGGACGTTCGACCAGCGCAGGCGCCAGCTTCTGTCCCGCCAGCGCACGCTGTGCCTCGCGCAGGTTGCGTTCCAGCACAGCAGGCGCAAGGCGAAGGTTGGACAGCCTCTCCCGCCCCTGGGCCGCACGGTCGCGCAGGCCCCGTCGCAGCCTCTCGGCCAGATCGTCGAGCCTTTGCGCATGCGGCTCTAACAGCGCCTCCCGCTTTGGCAAACGGTCGGCCCGTGCTTGGAGCCGCTCCCGGCCAAGCTGCACCGGACGCAGGATCGCCCGCTTCTTGCGCGCCTCGAAATCCGCCAGCGCCGCAGCCAGTTCCGCGCGCACCGGCACTGCCATTTCGGCTGCCGCGGTGGGCGTCGGCGCGCGGCGGTCCGCCGCATAGTCTGCCAGAGTGGTGTCGGTTTCATGTCCGACCGCGCTGATCGTGGGGATCGGGCAATCGGCGATGGCGCGCACCACCACTTCCTCGTTGAAGCTCCACAGATCCTCGATCGAACCGCCTCCGCGCGCCACGATGACGAGGTCGGGCCGATCGGCATGACCCTGGGGCAGGGCGGAAAACCCGCGCACCGCGCCTGCCACCTGCTCTGCCGCGCCTTGGCCCTGCACCAGCACCGGCCACACGATCACGCGGCTCGGGAAACGGTCTGCCAGCCGGTGGAGGATATCGCGGATCACCGCCCCCGTGGGCGATGTAACCACCCCGATGGTTCGCGGCAGATAGGGCAGCGGCCGTTTGCGCGCGGGATCGAACAGCCCTTCCGTCTCGAGCCTTGCCTTGGTCTTTTCCAGCAGCGCCAGCAGCGCCCCTTCGCCGGCCAGTTCCATCCGTTCGATCACGATCTGGTATTTCGAGCGCCCCGGATAGGTCGTGATCTTGCCCATCGCCACAACTTCCAGCCCGTCTTCCGGGCGGAACGGCAGGCGCCCCGCATTGCCGCGCCACATCACCCCGTCGAGCACCGCGTTCTCGTCCTTGAGCGCGCAGTACATATGACCGCTCGCGGCCCGCTTCACGCCCGACAATTCGCCGCGCAGCCGCACGAAGCCGAACCGGTCTTCCACCGTTCGCTTCAGCGCCTGCGATATTTCGCTCACCGTCAGCGGCTCGGCGTTGTCGCCTGCGTAGGGCTTCGCTACCAAGCTCGCATCATCTGAATCTGACGGGAAATCGGCGGTCATGAATATCCTTTTGCTCGGCAGTGGCGGGCGCGAACATGCTCTTGGCTGGAAACTGGCGCAATCGCCGCTGTGCGACAAGTTGTGGGCGGCGCCCGGCAACCCGGGCATAGCACAGCTTGCCGAATGCACATCCGTCGATGCGACCGATCACAATGCCGTTATTGCCTTTGCGAAGGACAATGCCATCGGCCTCGTCGTGATCGGCCCCGAAGCGCCACTGGTCGACGGGCTGGCCGATTCGCTGCGTGCAGCGGGGATCGATACCTTCGGCCCCTCGAAACTGGCCGCCCAGCTCGAAGGGAGCAAGGGCTTCACCAAGGAATTGTGCCAGCGCGCCGGCATCCCCACCGCGCGGTATGAACGCTGCACCTCGCTGGAGGCGGCATGGGGCGCGCTCAAGCGGTTCAAGCCGCCCTTCGTGCTCAAGGCTGACGGTCTCGCCGCAGGCAAGGGCGTGGTCATCGCCGAAACATACGAACAGGCGCAGGAAGCGCTGGGCGAAATGTTCGATGGCAGGTTCGGCAGCGCCGGCAGCGAAGTCGTGATCGAACAGTTCCTTACCGGCGAGGAAGCCAGCTTCTTCGCGCTGACCGACGGCACGGCCATCGTCCCCATCGGCACTGCGCAGGATCACAAGCGCGTGGGCGAAGGCGATACCGGCCCCAATACCGGCGGCATGGGCGCCTATTCCCCCGCCCCCGTCCTGACCGATGCCCTGCAGGCGCAGGTCATGCGCGAGATCGTAGAGCCGACCGTGCGTACCATGGCGGCCGAAGGCACGCCCTATTCCGGCGTGCTCTACGCCGGCCTGATGCTGACGAAGGACGGCCCCCAACTGATCGAGTACAATGCGCGCTTCGGCGATCCCGAATGCCAGGTGCTGATGATGCGGCTGGAAAGCGACCTCGTCGAACTGATGCTGGCCTGTGCACAGGGGCGGCTGGCCGAAATCGACGCGCCCGAACTGTCCGATGATTTCGCGCTGACGGTGGTCATGGCTGCGGAAGGTTATCCCGATACGCCGAAGAAGGGCGGCCGGATCGATCTTGGCGAGGCCGAGGCCAATGGCGCCAGGGTCTTCCATGCAGGCACGAAGCTGGATGGCGATACGCTGACCAGCAGCGGAGGCCGCGTCCTCAACGTAACCGCCCGCGGCTCCAGCGCCACCGAAGCGCAGGCCAGAGCCTATGCCGCGGTAGACGCCATCGACTTTGCCGACGGCTTCTGCCGACGCGATATTGGTCAACGCGAAGTGCGGCGGGAGCAGGGGTAACGCAGTTCGACCAGATGTTCGACCAGGTGCCGCCACAAATCTGGATTGTTCTTGCACTCGCCATAATTTCGCTTGGGCCGGCGGCGTATGTCTGGCGGTATTTCGCTCATGGGTTAACCCCACGCGATATCACTCTTCCACCTGAAGATTTGAGTTGGAAGTCCCTCAGACATCTTCTTCTCTGCCTTACGGCTTTGGTCGGGCTTGCCGGCATTGGGGCGTTCGTTTTCACCCCGTGGGCAGCGCAGTTTGCACGTTCGCCCTTGTTCGCTCAGGCACTTTTCGGCGCGATGGGCAGCTATGCTCTTTGCACGGTTGTATGGAGTTGGCGCAAAGGCGAAATCGAACTCCTGCTACGCGGTTTTGTAAGTAGGTTCTCCAGAACAGAGCACCCGAAGCGCTACTGGGCGTCCATGATCTGGAACGGTATATTAGGTGCAGGACTTCTTGCGGCCGCATTCGGCGCGGGTCGCGAAAACGCAACTCCGCATTGCGACGATGGTAATAGCCGAGATGAGCTGATCGAAATTCTGGCGACTTGCAGTGCGTTACTTGCTGAAAGCGATCTCGACCTTGACCAGCGAGCGAACCTGCTCGCAGACCGTGGGGCGATAAACCACCGGCTTGGCAACGATACTCTCGCGCTACGAGATTATTCTGATGCACTTGCCCTTGATCCAAGCAACTCATACGCGCTCTACAATCGCGCTCTCGTTTATCAACGCACGAAGGATTTTTCGCGTTCTCTCGCGGATTTCGATGCGTCTCTCGCCTTGCGTCCGGACAACGACGCAGCCTATCTAGATCGCGGCCTGCTCTACCTCGATCACGGTCGATTGGAAGAGGCGGTCCGAGATTTCACGACACTGCACGAACGGTCTCCCGATAATGCCTACGCCTTGGCAAATCGCGGCATCACATATGTGTGGCTAGGCGAGCGCGAGAAGGCAGAAAAGGACTTCGCTACCATAAACAAAGACGGCGAAGCATGGCCAATTGTGCTTCATGGCCGCGCACTCCTTGCCTTTCATGACAAGGAGTATTCGCGCTCAATCGATTACTTGACCCAAGCCTTGAACGTAGATCCGGACGACTATTTCGCTCTCCGCCTCCGAGCCGATGCCTACTGGAAGTCCGGCAGAAAGGATCTGGCACGTAATGACGACGACCGTTCAATAGCGATCGATGCCGAGCGAGATACTAGATAAGAATTGTCGATTTTAGATAACGTGCAGAATCTCTTCCTGGATGTTGCGCGCCTTTGCACCCGAAGAGCGAAACTCTGCTTCGAGGCTCTTAACGATCTCGCCTGAAGCGAACCGTCTGGAAATTTGAGTGGTCAGCCCAGCTTCTCGGCCATCAGCGCTTTCAGATCCACTTCCGGCCGCGCGCCGTAGTGCGAGATGATTTCGGCGGCGCAGATCGAGCCCATGCGCAGGCAGGTCTCGAGGCTTTCGCCGCGGGCATGGCCAGTCAGGAAGCCTGCCGCAAAAAGGTCGCCTGCACCGGTGGTGTCGATCACTTTCTCGACCGGCTCGGCGTTCACTTCGGCGCGCTGGCCATTGGCGATACCGACGGCGCCCTTGGCGCTGCGGGTCGCGACCAGCACCGGGATCTTGCCGTCGAGCGCGGCGAGGCCTGCTTCGAACTCGCTTTCGCCCGTCAGCGTCGCCAGTTCGGTTTCGTTGACGAACATGATGTCGATCAGCCCTTCCTCGATCATCTTGCGGAAATCATCGCCATGGCGATCGATCACGAAGCTTTCCGACGCAGTGAAGGCGACCTTGCGGCCGGCCTTGCGCGCAACCTCGATCGCACGGCGCATTGCGCTGCGCGGCTCTTCCGGGTCCCACAGATAGCCTTCGAGATAGAGAATGCCCGCACTGGCGATGAGCTCGTCGTCGAGCGCGGCTGGCGGCAGGAACTGGCTGGCGCCGAGGAAGGTGTTCATCGTCCGCTCGCCATCGGGCGTCACGAAGATCAGGCAGCGTGCGGTCGAGGGCTGGCCGTCGCGCGATGGCGTGTCGAAATCGATGCCGACGGCGCGGATGTCGTGCGTGAACACATCGCCCAGCTGGTCCTTGGCCACCTGGCCCACGAAGGCGCACTGGGCACCCAGCGCGCTCATGCCTGCCAGCGTGTTCGCTGCCGAACCGCCCGAAATTTCCCGCGCCGGGCCCATCGCTTCGTAAAGCCGCTGCGCGCCGTCTTCGTCCACCAGCGTCATCCCGCCCTTGTTCAGATCGAGCTCGTCGATCAGTTCTTCGGTGCAGGGTGACATTACGTCGACGATGGCATTGCCGATGGCGATCACGTCGTAGCGGGGTTCGGTCATGGATACTCCGGGAGGGATTTCGGTATGTCGGGCGCCGTTAGCGGTTCGTCGCCCGCGCGCCAAGGGCGGCGTTGACTTGGAACGGCGGCGCGCGCATCCCCCGCCTCGCATGAATTCGCTGCCTGCCGCCCTCGCCCTGTCGCTACGCCAGCTCGGCGACCGGGCGATCCTCGGCGTCCTGCTCAAGACCGCCTTGATAACGCTCGGCATTTTTCTGGCCGGCGGCGCGGCGCTTTATGTCGGTGTGGAACGGGCGATCGACAGTTTCACCCAGGCCGATACATCCGCATTCGGTGCCCTTGTCGCTGCAGCCGGCATGATCATCGCGGGTTGGTTCCTGTTTCGCGTGGTCGCGCTGTTCGTCCTACAGTTTTTCGCCGAAGACGTCGTACGCGCGGTGGAGGCGAAACATTATCCGCACGCCGCGCATGGCGTACGCGACATCCCTTTCACCGAAGACGTCGGCAATGCGCTGCGCTCGCTGGTGCGCACCGTGCTGGCCAATGCCGCGGCTTTGCCGGTCGCCGCGCTGCTGCTTTTCACCGGGATCGGCGCCGCCGCCGTGTTCTGGGCGGTGAACGCCTTCCTGATCGGGCGCGAATTGCGCGACATGGTATGGATCAGGCATCGCAGCAATCCAGCCGAAAGCGCCCCCATGGGCGGCGTGAACCGCTTCCTGCTCGGCGGTGTCGTGGTCGCGCTTCTCGCTGTCCCTTTCATCAACCTGCTCGCCCCGATAATAGGCGCTGCCGCCGCGACCCACATGGTCCACCGCGCCCGACAGAGAGTTCCGAATGCGTAAATCTGCCCTTCTCCTGCTCCCCCTTCTCGGTGCCTGCGTCAGCACGCCCTCACCCTCTGGCCCCGGCCCGTCGCGCCCGTCTGCCGGCACGCCGCCGCAGCAGGTACGCCCCGCGCCGACGACGCAGGCCTTCCGCGCCCCGCGCATCATGAACATGCCAGGGCTGGAAAATGTCATCGGGAAGAATGAAACCGCGCTCGCCAATCTCTTCGGCGCACCGCAGCTCAATGTGAAGGAAGGCGACGCGAGGAAACTGCAGTTTGCCGGCGATGCCTGCGTGCTCGACGTCTATCTCTACCCACTTCAACCGCGCGGAGAGCCAAGCGCCACCTATGTCGATGCCCGGCGGGCAAGCGACGGCATCGATGTGGACCGCGCCGCCTGTGTGCGGGCGCTCAGGCGGTAAGGGCCGAACTGCGCAAGGCTGGAACGCCGCGCTCCGGCCGCAGACGCCGGTAGCGATTTACCCGGTCATCAGACCATGAAGCTTTCGCCGCAGCCGCAAGCGCCCTTGGCATTGGGATTTTCGAACACGAAGCCGGCGGTGAAATCGTCTTCCACCCAGTCCATCGTGCTCCCGATCAGATAGAGGACGCTGGCGCCGTCGATGTAGAACACACCGCCGGGGGTCTCGATCTTCTCGTCGAATTTGGTTTCCTCGCTGACGTAGTCGACCGAATAGGCCAGACCCGAGCAGCCGCGGCGCGGGGTCGACAGCTTCACGCCGATCGCATCTTCCGGGGCCTTGGCCATCAGATCGGCAACGCGCTGCTCGGCGGCGGCGGTCAGGATCACGGCGGCCTTCGGTGCGGGGCGGGTTTTCGTTTCGGTGTCGCTCATAGCATTCCTAACTCCAGCCGCGCCTCGTCGGTCATCTTGTCCGGGCCCCAGGGCGGATCCCAGACCAGATTGACTTCGGCATCGCGGACGCCCGGCACGCTGGCAGCGCGCAGTTCGACTTCGCCCGGCATGGTTTCGGCCACCGGGCAATGCGGCGTGGTCAGCGTCATGGTGACGGTCACGTCGCTTTCGTCATCGACCTCGACGCCGTAGATCAGCCCCAGATCGTAGATGTTCACCGGGATTTCCGGATCGTAGATTTCCTTGAGCGCGGAGATCACGGCCTCGTACAGATCGCCGCCGGGCGCGCCTGCGGGCACGTTCTCCGGCTTTTTCTGCAGGAACCCCTCCAGATAATCGCGCTTGCGTTCCATCGTCTCGCGCGGGGATTCTTCCGTATCGACGGCATCCTCCACCCGCGCACGCGGGGGCTTGCCGCCTGCATTGTCGGCAGGCGCCACATCACCCGGCAGGGGGGCCGCGATGAAATCAGTATCGGTATTCGTTTCTTCGCTCATCCGAAGATCCTCTGGGTACGTTCGATGCCGCGCAGCAGGGCAGCAATGTCGCTTTCGTCGGAATACAGCCCGAAGCTTGCGCGGGCGGTGGCGGGGACGCCGAGATGGTCCATCAGCGGCTGCGCACAGTGATGTCCGGCCCGGATCGCGACATGTTCTTCGTCCAATATGGTGCCCAGATCGTGCGGGTGAACCCCCTCCATCGCAAAGCTGACGATGCCGGCGCTCTCTTCCGGCCCGAACAGACGGATCGAATTGTGTGCAGACAGTGCTTCACGCAGTGTTCGGGCGAGCCGACGCTCGTGATCATACGCTTGATCGACACCCATATCATCGATGTATTCGATCGCCGCGTGCAGCGCGATCGCTTCCGTGATCATCGGCGTGCCGGCCTCGAACCGCTGCGGAGGCGGGGCGTAAGTGGTCTTTTCGAAGGTCACGCGGTCGATCATCGCCCCGCCGCCCTGCCACGGGGGCATGCCATCCAGTATCTCTTCGCGCGCCCACAGCACGCCGATTCCGGTGGGTCCGTAGATTTTGTGTCCGGAAAAAGCGTAGAAATCACAATCGATTGCGGCCATGTCGAGCGTCATGCGCGGCGCCGCCTGACATCCGTCCAGCATCAGCTTCGCACCGACCGAATGCGCGAGATCCGCCGCGGCCCGCGCATCGAGCACGCTGCCAAGGACGTTGGAAACATGCGCCAGCGAAACCAGCTTGGTTCGCGGCGTGAGGATCGCTTCGAGCGCACCGAGGTCGATCTGCCCGTCTTCCGTCAGCGGACAGACATCGATCTGCGCCCCCGTACGCTCCGCCACCATCTGCCAGGGTACGATGTTGGAATGATGCTCGAGCGTGGACAACACGATCCGGTCACCCTCGCCGATATTCACCATGCCCCAGCTCGCAGCGACAAGGTTGATCGCTTCTGTCGCACCGCGCACGAAGACCACTTCGTTCTCGCTTTTCGCGCCGATGAACTCCGCAACCCGCCGCCGGGCAGATTCGTAACCAAGCGTCATCTGCGCGCTGCGCCCGTACACGCCGCGATGCACCGTGGCATAGTCGACGCCGAGCGCGCGGCTCATTGCATCAACCACCACCTGCGGCTTTTGCGCAGACGCCGCCGTATCGAGATAGTGCCAAGGCTCGCCATCGGCCGTGACGAGTCCCGGGAAATCGGCCTTGCGGGAAAGGACGGCTGTATCGCTCACAAGTACTTGTCCACCTTGTCGAGCGCGACTTTCATCAACTCCTCGCGCTTCGCCTCATCCTCCAGCGACACCAGCGCATCGCCAAGAAAGGCCTGCACCAGCAGACGGCGAGCCACATCGGGCGAAAGCCCCCGCGCCGCCATATAGAAGCGTGCCGTTTCATCGAGCTGGCCGACACTGGCGCCATGCGCGCACTTCACATCGTCGGCAAAGATTTCGAGCTGCGGCACGGCGTTCACACTGGCGCCCTTTTCCAGCAGTAACCCTTTGAAATCCTGCGCTGCATCGGTCTTCTGCGCATCGCGAGCCACATCGATATTGCCAAGGAAATTCCCGGTGCCATGTCCCCAGTGCACACTGCGCACGGTCTGGTTGCTGGTCGCTTCGGGCTGGGCATGGGTGGTACGCGTGACGAATTCGCGCACCGTGTCGCGCCCGCCAACGGTAATCCCGCCGAATTCGAAATGCGCGCCCTTGTTCAAGGTCACCTCGATTTCGAGGCGGGCGTATTCGGCCGATGCAAGCACGGCGAACAGTTCACACGTCGCGCCTTCGCCGACGGTCACGCGCCAACGATGCAATTCCGTCGGGTTGCTGGCGCCGTCGGCAATCACCAGTATCTCGCCAAAGCTATCGCCAGCCTCGACTTTGATCTCGCGCCAGTCGTCCAGTGCCTCGCCCTGCAGCCTTTCGACCGCGGAATAGCGCCAGGCTTCGTCCTTGCGGGTAGGAAGGGTTGCCGTCGTCACGATTTGGTCCTTTCCGCGGCCAGTCGGGCGATGGCCGCGTCTTCGTATTCGTCGAGACAAGGCTTGGTCCCGGCCAGCATCGCGTTGAACTTATCGCGCTTTTCCAGGCGGGATGCGTCGGAAGACATCAGCTTGTCGATCCGCGGCTCCAGCGGCTTGATGCAGGTCAGCATGCCCCCGCATCGGATTGCATCGAGCTGCTTGTCGCCCGTGCTTTCCTTCGTGCGACACATGAGCCTCCCATTCTCTTTCGTGACGCCGCCCTTCCACGTCTTCAGCTTCTCGCCGATAACGACGATCTGGTGATCGACAGGGTCGGCCGATGGCGCTGCGTCCTGTGCATGCGCGGCGCCGGCCATCAGCATCAGTATGATTGCAATTTTCTTCACGCCGCGACCGCCTCATACCCCTCGGCCTCAAGCTTCTGCGCGAGTTCGGGTCCGCCAGTCGTGACGATCCGGCCGCCTGCGAGAATATGCACCTTGGCCGGTGTCACGTAATCGAGCAGGCGCTGATAGTGGGTGATCAGCAGCACCGCCTTCTCCGGCGAACGCATGATCGCGTTGATGCCGTCGCCGACAACGCGCAGCGCATCGATATCCAGTCCGCTGTCGGTTTCGTCCAGCACTGCGAACCTGGGATCGAGAATGCCCATCTGCACCATCTCTGCGCGCTTCTTTTCGCCGCCCGAGAAGCCGACATTCACATGGCGCTTGAGCATTTCCGGGTCGAGCTTGAGCAGCGCGGCCTTGTCCTTGGCCAGCTTGAGGAATTCACCACCCGTAAGCGGCTCTTCGCCCCGCGCCTTGCGCTGCGAATTGAGCGCCTCGCGCAGGAATTGGAGGTTGGAGACGCCGGGTATCTCGACCGGGTACTGAAAGCCCAGGAACAGGCCGGCTGCGGCGCGTTCGTGCGGCTCCATATCGAGCAGATCGATCCCGTTGAATTCTACCGATCCCTGCGTAACCTCGTAACCCGGGCGTCCGCCCAGCACATACGCCAGCGTGGATTTGCCCGCGCCATTGGGGCCCATGATCGCGTGGACTTCGCCCGCGGGCACTTCCAGCGAAAGGCCGTTGAGAATGGTCTTGCCGTCGATTTCGGCGTGAAGATTTTCTATTTTCAGCATGTTACTTCCTGTCGTCTCGACGCGGGGCGCGGGGGCGCCGGGGCGTCGGTCCGTATTTCGATTGATGGGCGCGGCGCGCAGTTTCCTTGTCGCGGTAGCGAGCATTCATGGCACCGAAGATCGGGTGCATCGCAGCTTCCACGTCCTCGAGGATAGTTGCTGCTGGTATCCGCAGCACTTCGATGCCGACGCTGGCAAGGCTCTTGTCGCGGCGCTTGGCCAGTGCATCGTTCTGGTCCTCCTCGTCGATCGCTATGGCGAGGCCAAGTGGATGCGATACGAAATCGAGGATCGCCGAGCCGACCACCGTGTGGCGCGAAAACTTGTATTTCCCGAAATCTTCCTTTGCGAAACGGGCCGCCAGCGCCTTGTGCGCCGGCGAGGAGTGCCGGCGCATTTCGCGGGCGCGGTCGTGCAGCGCATCGAGCCGCTTTTCGGAGATTTCCCAGCCGCGACCCTTCTTCTTGATCGCAGGCGCTTCGTCGCTGACCTCTGAGGGATCGCGAAGCTGGAGAGTTTTGCGTTCGGTCACCCCACGCTCCCTTCGAGAGAAATCGCCAGCAGCTTTTGCGCTTCGACTGCAAATTCCATCGGCAGTTCTTTCAGCACGTCCTTGGCGAAACCGTTGACGATCAGCGCCATGGCTTCCTCGTCATCCAAGCCGCGCTGCATTGCATAGAACAGCTGGTCGTCGCTGATCTTGCTGGTGGTCGCCTCGTGCTCGATCTGCGCGCCGGGGTTCTTCACCTCGATGTAGGGAACGGTATGCGCGCCGCACTGGTCGCCGATCAGCAAGCTGTCGCATTCGGTGCGGTTGCGCACGCCGTCGGCATTGGCCGCCACGCGCACCAACCCGCGATAGGTGTTGTTCGACTTGCCCGCCGAAATGCCCTTGGAGATGATCGTCGAACGGCTGCCCTTGCCGTTGTGAATCATCTTGGTGCCGGTGTCGGCCTGCTGGTAATTGTTCGTCACCGCGACCGAGTAGAATTCGCCCACGCTGTCCTCGCCGTTGAGAACGCAGCTGGGATATTTCCACGTCACTGCGCTGCCGGTTTCGACCTGCGTCCAGCTGATCTTGGACCGCGCGCCCTGGCAGAGGCCGCGCTTGGTGACGAAATTGTAGATCCCGCCCTTGCCTTCCGCATTGCCGGGATACCAGTTCTGGACGGTCGAATACTTGATCTCGGCATCTTCCAGCGCGACCAGTTCGACCACGGCAGCATGCAGCTGGTTCTCGTCCCGCATCGGTGCGGTGCAGCCTTCGAGATAGCTCACGTAGCTGCCCTTTTCGGCGATTATCAGCGTGCGCTCGAACTGGCCGGTATTTTCGGCATTGATGCGGAAATAGGTGCTGAGTTCCATCGGGCAGCGCACGCCTTCAGGCACATAGACGAAGGTGCCATCGGAAAAGACCGCACAGTTGAGAGTCGCGAAGAAATTGTCATGCTGAGGCACGACCTTGCCCAGCCATTTCTTCACCAGTTCGGGATATTCCTTGATGGCTTCGCTGATCGACAGGAAGATGACGCCAGCCTTCTTCAGCTCTTCGCGGAAGGTCGTGGCGACAGACACGCTGTCGAACACTGCATCGACCGCGACCTTGCGCGCGCCCTCGACACCGGCAAGCACTTCCTGCTCCGCCACAGGTATGCCGAGCTTGTCGTAAACCGCCTTGATATCCGGATCTAGCTCGTCGAGCGAGGCGAGCTTTTCCTTCTTTTTCGGTGCCGCGTAGTAATAGGCGTCCTGGTAATCGATCGCCGGATAGCCGAGCTTGGCCCAGTCCGGCTCTTCCATTTCCTGCCACAGACGAAACGCTTTCAGCCGCCAGTCGAGCATCCATTCCGGCTCGCCCTTCTTGGCGCTGATGAACCGGACGGTGTCTTCACTAAGGCCCTTCTCGGCGAATTCGGTGTCGATTTCAGCCGACCAGCCGTGTTCGTATTCGGCGGCCTTTTCGGCAGCTTCCTTCGCTTCTCGATCCTGAATGTCGATATTTTCGCTCATGCAATCTCTCTTGTGCGGGCCAGCTGGGTCAGCGGAATCGCCGCCAGCGCGCCTCGCAACGCTTCGTTGACGACCGGCCAGTGAGGTTTGACGGTGCAGTCATGTTCGACAGAACAGTCCGTGCCTTCGACGCAGGCGGTCAGTGCGATTGGCCCTTCGACCGCCTCGACGATGTCGGCAACGGTAATCGCCGCAGCAGGCCGCGCCAATTGCAGCCCGCCGCCGGCACCGCGCGTGGATCGCAGCAGCCCTGCAGCCGACAGCTTGCTTACCAGCTTCTGCACCGTCGGAACCGGCAATCCGGTCTCGGCGGCCAGCTCTGCCGCACTGGTGCGTGCACCGCCGCAATGGCGGGCAGCGGCACTCATCGTGACCACGGCATAATCGGCAAGGTTAGAAAGGCGCATATCAAATCGGACCAAATCGTTCCGATTGGTCAGCTAAGAGGCTTGCCTGGCCATTTCAACGGAAAACGCCTTGCTGCGAGTCGTTATCAATCGTCCCCATCGCGAGGTGTCGCATTCTCCGTGCGCGCGGTCGCGGCGAACGGATCGAGCGGCGTCAGGCCATCAGGGCCGAGCAGATAATTGGCAAACGATCCTGCATTCTGCTGAAGACCCTTAGGAGTGAGCCCGGTAAAGTAGCGGATTTCCTTGATCATATGCGCCTGATCGTAAAACGCGGCCTGGATACCCGTTTCGATCGGTTCGGGAATGTCGGGCCGCAGCATATGGGCTGCCGCGCGAATGGCGCGGAACCGGCGGGCGAGCCTGACCGGCGATTGCCCGAAAAACCGCGCTACCAGCCGTTGTGCCTGGCGTTTCGAATAGGGCAGCGTCGCATAAAGGTCATTGATGTCCGGACGGATCGAGCTTGCCAGCCATTCGACTGTTCTTTGAATTACGGCCATCTGCCTGCTCGGCAACGGTGTCAGCGCCTTTCTGGCAACATCGCACATGGCGCCCGCCAATCCCGCGTCATCCAGCGTCCCGGCGTGCCAACGCGGTATCAGCGCCGTCAGTTCGTCGCCCAGTCGTTCGCCCAGAACATAGTCGGGTTCGAGAAAGCGATCCTGATGTTCGTCTACCGGCAGGCCTGTCAGCGTAGCCCAGCCCAGATGGTTCAGCGAAAGCCCGCATACGAACGCCGGGCCCTCAACCACGATTCGCCGCGACTCGCCCATCGGGGCAAGGAAACTGGCCACGCCGGCATCTTCCAGATCCGTTGAGCCGAACTGCATCCGTCCGCGTCCTTGTGCGATCACAACCATCTGACCTGAATAGGCCGGTATGTGATCGTCGATCACGGTTTCCGCGGTACGCCAGACATATATCCCGTTCAGATAGGGCGCGAGATCAGTCGGCAGATCGAGATATTCGAGCGAGTGCGAAGGGTCGTCTTTTTGCAGTCGCGACAATACCTTCCCCCCGAAGTCCCAACTTTGCGCCCCCCCCGTATTATTACGCAGACGGGCCGCAATTCGTAATCACACCACTGTGCGAAGCGCCACCAAATATGGAAGCGGGCGACAAAAAAAGGGGGTAGCCCGTTAAGGCTACCCCTTTGAAGTCGAGAACTCGTCGCAGAAATGCTCCGAGCCCTTCGGGTCGCAAGGATGTGTTAGATCGAATCTCCGCGAGTTGATTGTATGCAAGCGACAGACCTTCCCGAAGCGGCCCACTTTTTCTCGGATTCGGCGCCCGCCAAGCGTCATGAAGCGTCTCGACATGGTATCTGCGCCGCGCCATGGCGCAGGGCATGATATTCGATCTGGCCCGCCCACTGCTCTTCAAGATTGATCCCGAGCTTGCCCACCGCCTTACTGTGAGGGCGCTTGCCGTTTCGCCCCGGGCCGGTCCGCCAAAAACAGGCCCCCTCGCAGTCGAGGTGGCAGGGCTGCAGTTTCCCAATCCGCTCGGAATGGCTGCGGGATTCGACAAGGATGCGGAAGTACCCGACCAGCTTTTGGGTCTGGGTTTCGGATTTGCCGAAGTCGGTTCTATCACGCCCCGTCCGCAAGCGGGCAACCCCAAGCCGCGGCTGTTCCGGCTGGTGGAAGATCGGGCAGTGATCAACCGGATGGGCTTCAACAATCGCGGAGCCGATGTTGCCGAAACCCGGCTCGCAAGGCGATCGGGACGCCTTGGCATCGTCGGCGTGAATATCGGCGCCAACAAGGACAGCGAGGACCGGATCGCCGATTACGAAGTCATGGCGCGAACCATGGCGCCGTATGCTTCCTATCTCGCGGTCAACATATCGAGCCCCAATACGCCGGGCCTGCGGGCACTGCAGGACGAAGATGCCTTATCCGGCCTGCTGGACGCCGTGATCGATGCGCGCGGCGCGAACACCGTGCCCATTTTCCTCAAGGTGGCGCCGGATCTGGAGCCAGCCGATATCGACGCTATTTCGCGGATCGCGATCGACAAGGGGCTGGGCGCTCTGATCGTGTCCAACACAACCATTTCACGCCCCATCCTCAAGTCGCGCCAGGCTAGTGAAACCGGCGGGTTGTCCGGTGCACCCTTGCGTGACCTTGCACAGCAGCGGTTGCGCGATTTCCGCCGGGCAACCGGTGGGGCCGTGCCGCTCATCGGTGTCGGCGGCATTGCCGATGCGGCCGACGCCTGGGCCCGCATTCGCGCCGGCGCCAGTCTCGTCCAGCTGTACAGCGCGATGGTCTTCGAGGGGCCGGGGCTACCGCGCAGAATTCTGAAGGGTATAGAGCAATTGATGCAGCGCGACGGCTTCGCTTCAATTGCCGAAGCGGTCGGAAGCGAATAGCACCATGCGCATGACCAGAACCCTATCCGCATCGCTACTCGCGCTGGCGCTTGCCGCCTGCACGACGAATACTCCGCTTTCTTCGACGTCTACAGACGCGCCTCGCAATCTGGCTGGCGCTGTATCGGCCGCCGACCCACGCGCTCAGGCAGCGGGTGAAGAGATGCTCGCCCGTGGCGGCAGCGCAACCGACGCGGCAATCGCGGTCATGCTGGCACTGGGCGTCGTCGAGCCGCAAAGTTCGGGCATCGGCGGCGGCGGGTTCATGGTCCGCGGTACGGCAGACGGGTCGGTCGGCACGTTCGATGGACGCGAGACTGCGCCTGCCAGCGCCACGCCCGATTGGTTTCTGGATGAAAACGGTCAGTTGCCGCCCTTCATCGAATCGGTACGCAGCGGATTATCCGTCGGGGTACCAGGCAATATCGCTTTGGCCGCCAAAGCACATGCCGCCTACGGAAAGCTGCCCTGGGCCAGCCTGTTCGAGCCAGCGATCAAGCTCGCGAGGCAGGGTTTCGAAATGAATCCGCGCCTCAACGGAATGCTCGAGTCGGCCAGGAACCGCTCCGCACACTCGGCACAGGCGCGCAGTATTTTCTTCGATGCCGAAGGTCAGCCCCTGCCGGTGGGCACCGTTGTGAAGAACGAACAGCTTGCGCAGACGCTTGAGACGATCGCCAGGGGTGGCCGTGCAGCCTTCTATTCGGGAGACACGGCCCGCGCGATCGCAACGACCGTCGCCAGCGATACGCCGCATGCTGATGCGATGACCTATGGCGATGTCACCTCTTACGACGCGAAAGCGCGCGACGCCGTGTGCGGAAGCTATCGCGAGTACCGCGTCTGCACCATGGGGCCGCCGACATCGGGCGGGGTGGCCGTGCTGCAGATGCTTGGTCAGCTCGAGCGTTTCGATCTTTCCGCGCTCGGGCCGCGCAATCCTGTCACCTGGCACCTCTTCGTGGAATCCCAGCGGCTTGCCTATGCGGACCGCGAACTTTATCTTGCCGATACCGATTACGTGTCGGTACCCGTGTCCGGCCTGCTCGCGCCCGATTACATCGCCAAGCGCAGTGCGCTGATCGACGAGCGCGGCACGCTTGCCGAAGCCGTCGCGGGCGTGCCCGCCGGCGCATCGACCGCATTGGCGGATGGCGACGAACCCGAAGAACACGGGACCACGCATTTCGCTGTGGTCGATGCCGACAATACCATGGTCAGCTATACATCGACTGTGGAAGGGCCATTCGGATCGGGCCTGATGGTGGGCGGATTCTTTCTGAACAACGAGCTCACTGATTTCAGCCGTTCGCCCGATATTGACGGCAAGTTGGTCGCCAATCGCGTGGAAGGCGGCAAACGCCCGCGCAGTTCCATGTCGCCGACAGTGGTTTGGGATCCGCAAGGCAGGCCATTCCTCGCGATCGGCGCTGCGGGCGGCAGTACCATCCCCGTCCAGACGGCACGTAGCATCATCGGCGCGATCGATTTTGGCTTATCGGCAGAGGAGATGCTCGGCCTGCCGTTCATCATGGCCTATGGCGACCGCGTTATGCTCGAAAAGGGTACTTGGCTGGAAGGCGCACAGGCTGCGTTCCGATCACTGGGCCACAAGGATGTGTTTCTTCAAGAAGCGCCAGTCAAAGGAGGCGCCGTCTTATATGGAGCGTCCGGGTGGCAGTCCGCGCGTGACCCGCGTCTTGCCGGACAGATCGAGGCACCCTGACACTGGTGCAGACCAACTTGCCGATGTCATGGCAGGGGCCTAAGCCCGGCACATTGTTAAATAATAACGTGCGTTGAGGAGCCTGCCGTGCTGTCGGATATCGATTCCGCCAACAATCTTGTCGAACTTTTCCTGAAACGTGCTGACGAAAAGGGCGATCTGCCTTTTCTCGGCGCAAAATTGGGCGGGGTGTGGCAAACGACAAGCTGGAGCGCAGCAGCCGAGCAAGTTTGTCTGTTGGCGGAAAGCTTGCGGGAACTGGGCCTGAAGAATGGCGACCGCATCTGTCTCGTCGCCGAGAATCGGCCCGAATGGTGCATCGCAGACTTGGCCATCATGGCGGCGGGGTGCATCACCGTCCCGACATACATCACCAACACAGAACGCGATCACGTTCATATTCTCGACAATTCAGGTGCCAAGGCGGTGATCGTCTCGACCGAAAAACTGCTGAGGCCGCTCCACGGTGCCTTGCAGGCGACGGGCGTCGCTGAACATGTCATCGGCATAGACGATCTGCACCGTCAGCAGTCCGGGAGCTTCGCCTATCACAAATGGGATCGCATGCTCGAGGGCGATGCGAGCGCGGCGCGCCGGGCGGTAGATGAGAGGATCGCACGGATTGGGCGCGGCGACACCGCGTGTATTATCTATACGAGCGGCACGGGCGGAGCGCCGCGCGGCGTCATGCAGCACCATGGCGCAATCCTGTGTAATGTAGCCGGCGCCGCCGAAATTCTCATGGAGGATTTCGGAATCGAGCAAGACGAGCGCTTCTTATCCTTCCTGCCACTGAGCCACGCCTATGAACATTCTGGCGGCCAGTTCTTGCCCATCGCAGTCGGTGCCCAGATTTACTATTCCGAGGGACTGGAAAAGCTCGCCAGCAATATCGAGGAAACGCGCCCGACCATCATGGTCGTCGTTCCGCGCCTGTTCGAGGTCCTGCGCACCCGCATACTCAAGCAGGTTCAGAAGCAGGGTGGCCTTGCCGAAAAGCTCATGAACACAGCTCTCGAGGTCGGCGAACGCCGCGCTGCGGGTAATCCGAAATTCGGCGACCAATTGAAGGATTTCGCGGTCGCCCGTTTGTTGAAACCCAAAATCCGCAAGCGTTTCGGGGGTCGCATGAAAGCGATGGTGTCCGGTGGCGCGCCGCTCAACCCCGACGTCGGGATATTCTTCGAATCGATGGGGCTGACCATGCTTCAGGGCTATGGGCAAACCGAAGCAGGGCCTGTCATAAGCTGCAACCGGCCCGCCGCCGGCATTGCCATGCATTCCGTCGGCCCGGCTCTGCGCGGAGTAGAGATCAAGATCGCAGAGGATGGAGAAATCCTTTGCCGCGGCGAACTCGTCATGCATGGATACTGGCAGAACGAAGGCGAAACTGCGCGGACGATCCAGAATGGCTGGCTGCACACCGGCGATATCGGACACCTCGACGACAAAGGCCGGATTGTCATTACCGACCGCAAGAAAGACATGATCGTCAACGACAAGGGTGACAATATCGCGCCGCAAAAGGTCGAGGGCATGCTGACGTTGCAGCCCGAAATCGGTCAGGCAATGGTGGCCGGCGACAGAAAGCCATACATTGTCGGCCTGATTGTGCCCGACGCGGAGTGGACGCTTGAATGGTGCCAGGCCCAGGGCAAGCAGTTCGATTGCAAGCAACTTCAAGAACTGCCTGAATATCGTAATGCTGTGCGCGCTGCTGTGGACCGTGTTAACAAGGATTTATCGGTCGTGGAGAAGGTGCGCCAATTCGCTTTTGCCGACGAGCCTTTCACCATCGAGAACGAAGAAATGACACCCTCGATGAAAATCCGTCGCCATAAGATCAAGGAACGTTATGGCGAACGGATGGATCGCCTGTATCGCGCGTGAGGTGCGAAACCAGTTCGGCAGCAAGAGGCGGTCGGTGCGTAGTGATCTACGCTGTCGGTCGCCCCTGATTTCTGAGGATCTCAAGCGGCTTCTTCGATAAACTCCGGGTAGAAGCTTGGTTCGCGGTCGCTCCATCCAGGAGCAGTCGCCGCGGCTTCGCTGATACTTTGCAACAGCATCTTGCGCCGGTCCGGCCGGATTTGCGGCAGCGCGGCAGCGGCACAAAACGCACTTGGCAGCCACGGCCGCGCATCGGCCGAAATCAGCCGTTCGTAAAGAAAGCGAAACGCCGAAAAACTGTCTATGCGCTCCTGCGCTAAATCGAACGCCGCGACGCGCGTCAGTTTGCCGACAAACCCTTCGATGCTGTCGAAACCCGACTGTTCCGGAATCGATTGCCGTAAGGCTTTGAGTTCCTGGTAGGCGACATACTGGCTGCGAATGGCCGCGTTTTCACCTGCGTTGCGACCCCATATGCGGAACGCGTCGCAGCGACCCAGTCCGATATCGAGGCTGCGGCGGATGTAGCGCTGTTCGGCGGCGGTAAAGCCAGCAAACTCGCGCATTTCGGCAATGGTCAGCGATGCGGTTCCCGTGACAGCCATGATGGCGTTCCCCCTGTTACAAGAAGGAGTTTCACCCAAGATGGTTAACAAGCGGTTTGCGCAGTCGAAATTTCACCGCAGCGAGCCAACTGTTGTGCCACATGCCTGCGATTTGAAGACGAGGAAGGGGTTCATCTTTGAAAAGGTCAAGTTCCGCAGGGCAGCCCTTCTCGTGTTAGATAAGGCCCGCGAGCGGGCTCGACGGGTCGGCATATTTGCGGGTGCCCATGCGCCCGGCAAGATAGGCATCGCGGCCCGCTTCGACCGCCAGTTTCATGGCGCGGGCCATGCGGATGGGATCCTTGGCTTCGGCAATCGCCGTGTTCATGAGGACGCCGTCACAGCCAAGTTCCATCGCCACTGCGGCATCAGAGGCAGTGCCTACACCAGCATCCACCAGCACCGGAACGTTTGCGCCTTCCTTGATCAGGCGAATGGTCACGCGGTTCTGAATGCCCAGCCCGGATCCGATTGGTGCACCCAGCGGCATGACCGCAACTGCACCGGCATCTTCCAGCTGTTTGGCCGCGATAGGATCGTCGACGCAGTAGACCATAGGCAGAAAACCGTCCTTGGCGAGCGTCTCGGTCGCAGTGAGAGTTTCGCGCATATTCGGATAAAGGGTGCGCGCTTCGCCAAGCACTTCCAGCTTCACCAGATCCCAACCGCCCGCTTCCCGCGCCAGGCGCAACGTACGGATTGCGTCATCGGCGTTGAAACAACCGGCCGTATTGGGGAGATAAGTGACCTTCTTGGGATCGATATAATCCGTGAGCATCGGCGCCTTCGGATCGCTGACATTGACCCGACGAACGGCGACGGTAACGATTTCGGCGCCCGAGGCTTCCAGCGCGGCGGCGTTCTGTTCGAAATCGCGGTATTTCCCGGTTCCGACGATCAACCGGCTGGTAAAGGTGCGCCCTGCTACGGTCCAGCTGTCGCTTTGCGCTTCGACGCCTTGGCCGCCGCCGACGAAGTGCACGATTTCCAGATTATCGCCTGAGGCAATAGTGTGTCCGCCCAGCTCGCTGCGCGGCGCAATCGTGCCGTTATGTTCGACCGCGACCTTTGCGGGATCGAGATCGAGCTCACGCACGAGTTCGGCGATGGTGGTAGCGGCAGTTCGGCGGGTTTCGCCATTTACGGTCAGGGCAATCATGCCGCCCGACTTAGTCCCCGCAGCGATCCTTGCAAGCGGCGGAATGAACATGACGCAGATTGAGTATGTGACCAAGCGACACGAGCGCCACGCCGATGATCGTCAAAACGGCTTCCTTGATGCCATGCGGAACGGCAAGCGCACCGCCCATGAAGGTCAGGCCCGTCATCGCGACCACAAAGGGTGCGGCGACACGATGCCGCACCGCGCCCCAGCCAATGGCAACACCGGCAATGAGGGTTGCAGCGACGAGGCCGATCCGATGGACATCGGGCGCAAAGAATAACTCGCCCCCGATACCGAAGGCCGACACAAGCAGGATCGAGAGCACGCAATGCACCGCACATGCCGCGGAAAGAAAGATCCCGGCACGGTCAAGCCTCCGACGAATCGGCGAGATTGCGCGTTGCAACATGACATTGCAGTTATGTTATGGTGTATCCTATTTCAAGGGAAACCGTCCGGGCCCGGCATCTTTCCTGTCGTTTGCACGAACCGAGCGAACACTTTCCCTATTTGCGCTTGCACTGCGCGAATGGCGGAACCAGAGACGCTAGCCATGTCCAAGATTAGCAAGCATGCGCGCCCGAATGCGTTGGCCACCTGGCTCTTCATCGTCGCAGCCATGGTGGTTTTGATGGTTGCGGTGGGCGGCATTACGCGCCTGACCGAAAGCGGGCTGTCGATCACGCAGTGGAAGCCGATCACCGGTGCGATCCCGCCGCTTTCGGAAACCGCGTGGCAGACGGAATTCGACCTCTACAAGGCGACGGGCGAATACAAGAACGTGACCGGACCAGCGGGAATGGATCTGGAGGCGTTCAAGTTCATATTCTTCTGGGAATGGTTCCATCGTCTTCTTGGCCGCCTGATCGGTCTCGCGTTCGCGCTCCCGCTCGCTTGGTTCTGGGTCAAGCGGGCGATTCCCTCGGGATATAAGTGGCGGCTCGTTGCTTTGCTGGCCCTAGGCGGTCTTCAGGGTGTGTTCGGCTGGTTCATGGTGCGCAGCGGCCTTGCGGGTACGATGACCGATGTGAGCCACTTCTGGCTTTCGATCCATTTGCTGACTGCATTCTTCACGCTTGGGGGGCTGGTCTGGACTGCGCTCGACCTCAAACGACTCGCTCACGGCCAGCGGAAACCATCCCGGTGGACTGGCATGGCCAGCGTCGTCGGCGCCATCCTGTTCGTCCAGTTACTTCTCGGGGCCTGGGTCGCCGGCCTCAATGCCGGACTGGCATCGGACACCTGGCCGCTGATGCAAGGTCGCCTCGTTCCAGAATTCGACAGTTCTCACGGAGCGCTCTGGGCAGTCACGCATGACCCCTTCCTGCTCCACTTTCTTCACCGCTGGTGGGCCTGGATCGCGCTTGTCGCACTGATCGTCCTGGCGAGAAGAGTGAAGCCGGAGGAGCGAATGGCTTCCGTCGCGATACAGGCGGTCGTGGGAACGCAGGTCATTCTCGGCATCATCACGGTTCTCACTGGCGTCGCCCTCTGGGTTGCGGTGGCGCATCAGGTAGTGGGCGCCTTGCTAGTGGCGAGCTTCGCATGGGGCGTTCATGCGTTGGGCAGACGCACCTGACGGCGAACTATGCCCGCCAATAGTGGCTGGGCATTGCTCTCCTGTAGCCAGGACGACGCGGATGTGGCTCGGGGCGGTATAGTTCCAAGGTAGAATTCCGGACTCTCGAGCCTTTAAATCCACTTGTGGTTTTATTTTACCTCACTCGAGAACCGCGGAATTGCTTGACTAACGAGCGATCTCCAGCCATTCGGCGCGCGCTTCGCGGGTCCACAACTGGGGATTCGCCGATTGGCGCCACCGCCTTTTTGGGGCGGGGCACGAACACTAGGAACGGAAACCAGCCATGAAGGCTCTTACGAAGGCCACCCGGTCGATCAAGCCGGCCGAGGTCGAAAAGAAGTGGCACATCATCGACGCCGAAGGTCTCGTCGTCGGTCGTGTCGCGGCGATCATCGCCAACCACCTGCGCGGCAAGCACAAGCCGAGCTACAGCCCGCACGTCGATTGCGGTGACCATGTTGTCGTCATCAATGCCGGCAAGGTGAAGTTCACCGGCAAGAAGATGAACGACAAGGTTTACTACAAGCACACCGGTCACCCGGGCGGCATCAAGGAAACTACTCCGGCCAAGGTGCTGGAAGGCAAGTTCCCCGAGCGCGTGCTTGAAAAGGCTGTCGAACGCATGATTCCGCGCGGCCCGCTTGGCCGTGCGCAGATGCGTGCGCTGCATGTATTCGCCGGCACCGAGCATCCGTATGACGGCCAGAAGCCCGAAACGCTCGACGTTGCCTCGATGAACCGCAAGAACAAGGTTGTCGCATAATGGCCGACGAAACCAAGAACGAAACCGTTTCGGATCTCGCCGATCTGAAGGACATCGCCGGTGACGCGCCTGAAGGCGACGCTTCCGATATCGCGGCAGCTGCCGACGTTCCGCTGCGTGAGCAGGAACTGGACAAGGAAGGCCGTGCGTATGCAACCGGCCGCCGTAAGGATGCGACTGCCCGCGTGTGGCTCAAGCCCGGCAGCGGCAAGGTCATCGTCAATGGCAAGGACCAGGAAGTGTACTTTGCACGTCCGACGCTGCGCCTGATCATCGACCAGCCTTTCACGATCACTGATCGCCAGGGCCAGTACGATGTCGTCGCCACCGTCAAGGGCGGCGGACTTTCGGGACAGGCAGGCGCCGTGAAGCATGGCATCAGCCAGGCTCTGACCAAGTACGAACCGGCCCTGCGCAGCACCGTCAAGGCTGCTGGCTTCCTCACCCGCGACAGCCGTGTGGTCGAGCGTAAGAAGTACGGCCGTGCCAAGGCACGCCGCAGCTTCCAGTTCTCGAAGCGCTAAGCTTTATTCGATCTTTGGATCACCAGGGGGGCGGTTCCGCAAGGAGCCGCCCTTCTTCTTTGTCCGCAATGCGCGTCAGTGCACTGGCGGATCGACGCGCGGGACCTGCCGCACGGGTGCCACCGGCTCGCCCTCGTGACGCGGCGGCATGGCATTTTCGGGGACGTCGTCGATTTGCATGTCGCGGGTTTCGATATGCTCGAGATTGCGCACGCAGACTTTCAGCGTGCTGCCATCCCATTCGATTTCGTTGAAACTGGGCGGTGTCGAACGGGTCCGCTTGGACAGGGTACCTGCCCCGACCATGCGCACCGCACCTTCCTGCGTGTTTTCCAGAATATCGAACGCGTCATGCACATGGCCCGACAGGACTGCCTCGACGCCACGCTTCGCCAGTTCCCGCAAAGCGTGGTCACCATGCTTTGTAAGAGCCGTCCCCTCCGTGCCGACTTCGCGAAGCGGATGATGGACGGCAACCAGAACGCGCGTACCCTTCGGCAGGGAATCAATCTTTGCCAGGCACCGTTCCAGCGCGCGCGGGCTGACCCAGCCCTTCGACCAATTGAGACGCGGCTGCATGCGAACCGCAGTCTTCAGCGGCACGATGGCAAGCGAGCCGAGATCCAGCTCTCGCTCGACCTTTTCCTGCATGCCGCGAAACCGCTTGTACGGTGTGGCAAACCGCTCGAACAGATTGAAGTAAGGCAGGTCGTGATTGCCCACGCCGACGGTAACGGGCGCATCCAATGAATTGATCCACTGCGTTGCCGCAGCAAATTCCCGATGACGCGCGCGCATCGTCAGGTCCCCTGTTATGGCCACCGCATCGGGGCATTTATCGGAGATTTCCTGCTTCACCCAGTCGAGTGCGCGGTTGTTCTCAAGTCCGAAATGGATATCGGAAAGGTGGAATATGCGGCGAAATTCAGTAGCCATGCGCAGTCGCTAGCAGATCGACCGGGCATTCAGCCACCGTGAATTCGGCACGGGATTCCAGCTGTGCCGGCTCCCCGTCGATAAGGATGTTCAAAGGTTCGCCCGCACAGTTTTCGATCACGAGCCGGTCGAGCAGGCCAAGGCGTTCGTGCGGACCTTCGCGAAACCGGCGGCGCAACACTGCCCAGCTCTGCTGCAGGAATTCGCCTGCGTTCTCGAGCGGATAGCCATCGGTCTGCATGCCGCGGTGGCTGGGGGTCAGCTCGATCAGCGGGTAGCCTTCCTGATCGCCGATGGCGGGATCGACCATACGGACGCGCGCGCCGCCCGTCGTTTCGGCCAAGGCATCACTGGCACCTTGTGCAAGGCTGGCGACGTCGAAATCCCGCATGGCTTCGCGCACGCCGGCCCAGGCCGTGCCCGGCCCGACAAGCAGCCCGGCATGCGCCCGCCCAGCGTCGCAGCATGCCATCAGCGGGCGGATCGCCCGGTAAGCGCCTCGCGCAATGCGATCGAGGACATCTTCGCAGGTGGCTTCTTCGCCGTGGAGCCTGACACTCAGCAGATTCATCGTGCCGCCGGGCAACACGAGGATTTCCCCATCCCAGCCGGAAGCGGCCTCGATCACCGCATTGAGACTGCCATCGCCGGTAAAAACGATCAGACGCGATACGTTTCCGTCTTCGAGTTCACGGGCGGTCGGAAGATCATCGGCTGGAAATTCAATCCTTCTTTCTTCGCCAAGACCGTGAGCGGCGAGAGATTGATCGAGAGCCCTCAGGCCAGCATCGTCATTGCTGCCACTGCGTGAATTGACCACCAGCCAGGTTTTATGGGACGACATGCCGAGAAAGCGCGGAACCGACGTCGCAGTTCCCGACGCTCAGACTCTACCGTTGAGCAGCAGCCATGCCGTTACCGCGTTGAGCGCGCTATAACAGCCATAGACCCATGCTGCAGCGGGCCAGCCGTTATCGCTCAGGGCCATTGCGACAATCAGCACGCAGAACTCTATCACTAGGGACAGCTTTCCACCGTTCGCGGTGAAGGATTGCGGCAGAGTATCGAGCATCGGGTGGTTCGATTCCAGAACCGCCTTGTGAACCGCGAAGTTCACGGTGCCGAGAACAAATAGGATGCCAAGCAGCATGACGGACGTTCTAGGCCATTCCGGACCGTGCTGCCAAATCCCTTCTCTTCGCCAGCCTTAGCGCCCGGCCATTGCCTTGACCTTTGGCAGATAGGTCCGCCCGATACGCAGGGTTTCGCCATCGTCCAGTTCGACCGACCACACGCCAAGACCATCATGACGCAGGCCCGTTATGCGATCTTTGCGAAGGATGGTGGACCGATGGATACGAATGAACTTTGCAGGATCGAGCCGCTTTTCCAGCCCCGCGATGGTTTGCAGCAGGAGATAGGTCCTGGCAGCGTCGTCACTACCGACATGCAGGCGGACGTAGTCGCGCTCGGCATCGATCCGATCGACTTCCGAGGTCGCTATGCGGATGAGTTCGGAGCGATGGGGAATCCATAGCTCATCCAGCCAGGCGCTTTCCGACCTGCTTCCTTCACCGCGCCGCCCTGCGGCCCGCGACACCGCCCGCTCCAGCCTTTCAGGCTTCACCGGCTTCAGCACATAATCGACCGCATCGAGATCGAAGGCTTCGACTGCGTAATTGTCATGTGCCGTCACGAAAACCACGGCCGGACGCTCCGTCTGTTTGGCCAATGATTTCGCGACCGAGATACCATCCACTTCAGGCATCGTCATGTCGAGCAGGATGAGATCGGGCTTGAGGGCATCGACCAGCCGGAGCGCCTGCGCCCCGTCGCTCGCCGTGCCGACGACCTGAATGGCGGGAATCTTGGCGCAGATGACCTGCATCCGCTCCACAGCCAGAGGTTCGTCATCGACGATTAGCGTCTTCAGCGTTTCGACCGGATTTTCAGCCATGCTTCACCATCGGTAGTCTCAGTTCGGTTTCATAGCCGGTCAGCGTTGCACCGGAAACGATCGTAGCGGCGTTGCCGAAGCGCGCCTCTATCCGATCCCGCACATTCGCCAGGCCGATACCGAATCCATGTTTATCGCCCGCGCTTCCCGGACCGTCGTCGCTCACCATCAGTACGAGGCGCCCGTATTCTTCGCGTGCCGTAATCGATATCGTCACGGGCTTGCTGGAAGCCGAAACGCCGTATTTGACCGAATTTTCAACGAGGGGCTGCAGGATCATGCCTGGCACCTTGTAGCCTGCAAGTTCGCTGGGAAGATCGACCCTGACCCGCAACCTTTCGGGGAAACGAACCGATTCGATTTCGAGGTAATGTTCCTGCAGATCGATCTCGTCCTCGAGGGTCACATCGCCGGTCGAATCGTCGGCCAGACTGTGGCGATAGAAACGGGAGATTGTCTGGATCATCTGTTCCGCCCGTTCGGCCTTGCCGGTCATCACCAGTGCGGACAGCGAATTGAAGGTGTTGAAGAGAAAATGCGGATTCACCTGATATCGTAACGAGCGCAGTTCGGCCGCCTTTGCCGCGCTGCGGAAGCGCTCGCCCCGGCGTTCGGCAGCGCGTGCCTGCGCCCCTGCGAGCAAGGCGAGAAACAGCGCGGCCCATGCCAGCAGCAGGAAGTAGCGCCCGATCGCGAGATCGAAGGTCATCTTCCATTGGTCGAGCGCCGTCGGCGCCGGCGCAATCAACACGCTTTGGGGCAGCACGTCCTCGACATCCTCGTTCATTTGCGTGCGCGGAAGGTCGATCAGGAGATTACCGGCATCGTCGCGCCTGAGAGCGATCCCCCGATCCTTGCCCATCTGCTGCTCGACCTTCTCCTCGATCGAATCGAAGACCCAGCGGTTGGCCTGCGCGATCATGATCGCCCCCGGCATCGAGGCGATCAGCGCCACCGCGATCTTGATGCCGAGTGATCGCTGCTCGACGACGCGCAGGCATAGCCAGAGCAAAGCGGTGACGCCTACCCCGATCAGACAGACGAGGGCACGGCGCCACAAGAGTTCATCCTGGAATTCGAGGCCGACGATCGCGCCGCGCAAGGTGATGAGCAGGAAATAGCACAGCCACACGCCGACCATGGACGCGAACACGACTTTTACCGGTACCGGCTCGTCATCGGGACTTATCTGGGGCTCATTGGTCGACACGATTGAACGTGTGCCCATTCGCTCCCGCAATTGCCAGAGCCGCGGTCGACAGCCCTGTGTGGTTGGTCGACTGGCCTGCTATTCGGCAGGCTCGAATTCCCCTTCGGCGATCCGGCGACGCCATTCTGCCGGGGCAAGCGTGTGAACATTATTGCCCGCGGCATCGACCGCTACGGTGACAGGCATGTCCTCGACCTCGAATTCGTAGATCGCTTCCATGCCAAGATCTTCGAAGGCGACGACCCTGGCGCCCTTGATGGCGCGGCTGACGAGGTAGGCCGCGCCGCCGGTTGCCATCAGATAAGCCACCTTGAACCTGCTGATCACCTCGACTGCGTTATGGCCGCGCTCCGCCTTGCCGATCATGGCGAGGAGGCCCAGGTCAAGCATCGTTTCAGTAAATTTGTCCATGCGCGTGGCGGTGGTGGGGCCGGCGGGGCCGACGACTTCGCCCATGACGGGGTCGACGGGGCCGACGTAATAGATGGCGCGGCCCTTGAAATCGACCGGCAGCGGCTCGCCGGCATCGAGCATGTCCTTGATCCGCTTGTGCGCCGCATCGCGCCCGGTGAGCATCTTGCCCGACAGGAGAAGGCGGTCGCCATGCTCCCAGCTGGCGACTTCTTCCGGGCTCAGGGCGTCGAGATCGACGCGCTTGGCTGCGGCGTCAGGCTTCCATGTCACCTGCGGATATTCGTCCAGCCTGGGCGGCTCGAGATAGGCCGGCCCCGAGCCATCCAGCGTGAAGTGCGCATGCCGCGTGGCGGCACAGTTCGGTATCATCGCCACCGGCTTGCCGGCGGCATGGCACGGCGCGTCCAGAATTTTCACGTCGAGCACGGTCGACAGGCCCCCAAGCCCCTGTGCCCCCACACCCATCGCGTTGACCGCGTCGAATATGTCGATGCGCAACTGCTCGATATCGTTCTGGGCTCCACGCTGCTTGAGCAGGCCCATGTCGATAGGATCCATCAGGCTCTGCTTGGCAAGCTTCATGCAATGTTCCGCGGTGCCGCCGATGCCGATGCCCAGCATGCCCGGAGGACACCAGCCCGCGCCCATGGAAGGGATCTGTTCCAGCACCCAGTCGACGATATTGTCCGACGGGTTCATCATCTTGAACTTCGACTTGTTCTCGCTGCCGCCGCCCTTGGCTGCCACGTCGACGCCGATCGAATTGCCGGGGACCATCTCAACCGAGAGCACGCACGGCGTATTGTCGCGTGTATTGCGACGCGTGAACGCCGGATCGGCAAGGATCGACGCGCGCAGCTTGTTGTCCGGATGATTGTAGGCGCGGCGAACGCCTTCATCGACGACTTCCTGCAAGGAGCGTTCGCTGTCGAGGCGACAGTTCATGCCCCATTTGACGAAGACGTTGACGATACCGGTGTCCTGGCAGATCGGCCGGTGCCCTTCGGCGCACATGCGGCTGTTCGTCAGGATCTGCGCGATTGCATCCTTTGCCGCGGGGCCTTTCTCGGCCTCGTACGCATCGCCCAGGGCGCGGATGTAATCCATCGGGTGGTAGTAAGAAATATACTGGAGGGCGTCGGCGACGCTCTCGATAAGGTCGTTTTCGCTGATGACAGTCATGTCGCTCATCGCCGCAAATTCCCATGTTGCAGATTTGCGCTCCCCGATAGGCGCGTTACCGGCCATCGGTCAAAGCGCTTGGCCCAAACCGGCCATGCGCCTAAAGGCATCTGATGCTTGCACAAGCGTATTATTGATGTAATACAGTTCGCGGAATGACCATGACATTGACCTCTACCCGCCCCGATTATGCCGCCGCCCGGAAGGCGATGATCGATAGCCAGCTGCGCACGAGCGGCGTGAACGAGACTTTCGTGCTCGATCGCATGAAGGCCGTTCCGCGCGAAGATTTCGTACCCGAAAGCGCGAAGGCTACGGCCTATATGGATAGAGCCATCCGCCTTGAAGGTGGCGGCTTCCTGCCCGCTCCGCTGTTTCATGGTGCAATGCTGGCAGAAGCGCGGCCGGCATTGGACGACCGGGTTCTGATCGTGGACGCCGGTAGCGGATATCTGCCGGCGCTGGTCACACCGCTCGCCGGGAAAGTCGACGTGATCACTCCGGAAGAAGCCGCCAATGGCGACAAGCGTGGAAAGTACACGCTTATCCTGGTCGATGGCGCGATCGAGCATGTGCCCGCGGCGCTGGCCAAAATGGTCGAAGATGGCGGCCGTGTCGTTACCGGCATGGTCGAACGGGGCGTCACGCGGCTCGCCACCGGGCGCAAGTCCGGCAAGGCGCTGGCCCTGCTTCCACTCGCCGAAATGGGAATTCCGCGGCTCGGCGCGTTCGACCGGCCACAAAGCTGGAGCTTTTGATGCGCCGCGCCGGGTTTGTCAGTGTTCTGAGCATCGGGGCGAGTGCCTTCGCGCTCGCGGCATCCAACCCTGCGCAGGCAGACACACTGCAGGAAGCGCTGACCAGCGCTTACGAAAACAACCCGATCCTGCTGGCAGCAAGAGCAGGTCAGCGCGCGACCGACGAAGAAGTACCGATCCAGCGCGCCCAAGGCCTGCCCACCGTCAGCGTGGCGGGCGCCTACACCGAATTTCTCAAGCAGAGCGCCGTCCAGTTCGCCGCACCCGATCGAGTGGTCCAGATTGGCCCCACGTTAGAAGTACCGATCTATTCGGGTGGCGCCGTCAAGAACTCCCTGAAGGCAGCGAAGGAGCGCGTTTCGGCCGGACAAGCCGATCTGCGTGCAACCGAAAGTTCGGTCTTCAGCCAGGTCGTCGCCGCTTACATGGACGTCTTGCGCAACGAAGCGATCGTGTCGCTGTCGGCCAATCAGGTCGAAGTGTTGGGCGTCAATCTTCGGGCCACGAGCGACCGGTTCGAAATAGGCGATCTCACGCGCACCGACGTGGCGCAGTCGCAATCCCGGCTCGCGCTGGCGCAGAGCGATCTGGAAAGCGCGCGGTCGAATCTGATCAGCGCCCGCGAAACATACATCAGGTTGGTTGGCGAGGCGCCGCAGGATTTGCAGGCACCCCCCGACCTTCCGGGCATCCCCGCTGACGTGGAAACAGCGGTCGATGTGGCGCTGGCCAACAATCCCGACCTGATCGGCGACAAGGAACGCGCCGTAGCCGCGGGTTTCGACAGCGAGGTGGCGGGATCGGGACGAACCCCGCGTGTGTCGGTTTTTGCCGGCGGCAATTACACCGATTATCTCGGCACGCTGGGCGGCAATCTGGCCGGCGTGTCGCAATCCGAAACAACATCCAATGCCGGCGTCCGTCTGAGCATCCCAATCTTCCAGGGCGGTTTGCCCGCGGCGCGCCAAAGGCAGGCGCAGGCACGCGAGTCGGCGGCGCTGGAACAGGTCATCGCTACCGAACGCGACGTAATCGCGCAGGTCCGCGCCGCGTGGGCAAGCTGGCAGGCATCGCTGGCGGTGATCGATAGCAGCCAGGTGGCCGTCGATGCCGCATCGCTCAGCCTGGAAGGCGTGCAGGCGGAAAATTCGATCGGTACGCGCCAGATTCTCGACGTGCTGAATGCCGAACAGGAATTGCTGAACGCGCGCGTGCAGCTCGTGACGGCGCGCCGAAACGCCTATGTTGCGGGCTTTTCACTGCTTGCCGCCATGGGCCGGGCGGAAGCGCGCGACCTGAACCTGATGGGCGAAGGAATGCTGTATAATCCTGCGCTCAACTACGAACGCGTCCGCGGCAAGATCTGGGATTGGGACCGCGATCCGGACCCTGAAGCCGAAGCGACCCGCACGGTGGACGTGCCTGCGCCGGACGCAAGCTATCCGACCGATGGTGAAAACACTCTGGAATCAGGCTATCGCGTTCGTGTACCGAATCGGGAAGAACCGATTCGTTAACAGGGGCCTGACAGACAATGCAGCAACAGGGTGAACCGTCGGTCGAAGAAATTTTGGACTCGATCAAGAAGGTCATCGCACGCGACAATCGCGAAGGCATGATCCTCGAGCGCCGTCGGCGTTCTTCGACCGGAAGTACCGAAGAACGCGCATCACCGTCTGACGAATGCGAAACGGACGAAGTCCTCGAGTTGGCCGAAGAGATCGCGCTCGACGATGCATCTGCAACCTCCGGCGATGATGGCGAAAGCGCCGATTCCGATACGGACGCGCTGACTCGCGGCGATACACGCGACGCGATGCGGCAGAATTTCGCTGCTCTGGCGATGCTGGCCAAGCCCGGTAAGCAGCCGCAGATCGTACGGTCCGGCGAAACGTCGCTGGAAGGTCTGGTGCGGGAAATGCTGCGACCGATGCTTGCCCAGTGGCTGGACGACAATTTGCCTGGCATGGTCGAAGACCTGGTGAAGGCGGAAATCGCGCGGATCGCCGGCAAGCGCAGTTAAGGCCATCAGTCTCCCTTTGACCGCCAGTTCCAAATCCACGCGCAAGGCCGAAAAGGCGCTGGCGAAAACCGGTGGCGCATCAGCAGAGCGTCAGATCTTCCTGTGCGCCATTTCGGAAAAGCAGAAATGCTGCCGCCGCGAAGAAGGCAAGGAAGCCTGGAACTACCTCAAGAAACGTTTGAAGGATCTTGGCCTTGTCGGGCGCAAAGGGACAGTCCAGCGGACCAAGGCCGATTGCCTGCAGATCTGCGAAGCCGGGCCTATTGCAGTCGTCTGGCCCGATAACGTCTGGTACCATTCCTGCGGACCGGAGGTGCTCGAGGCGATCATCCAGCGCCATCTGATCGCTGGCGTCCCGGTCGAAGAATACCGGCTGCGCCCGGCCGATTAATCGTCGTCGCGAAGACGGTCTTCGATGGATTCGTCGTGACCCGTCCCGGACGACAGGAAAACCAGGCCCATCAATGCGCTGGTCAGCAGCATGGTGAACCCGATCCCCAGGGCAGATGCGATGTAATAATGGATCGAGATTTCCTCGTGTCCATATTTGTACAGCAGGGCCAGGGCGATGGCGACGATGCCGACAGTCAGCAGGAACATAAACCGCATGATCCGCCGATAACGCGCCCAGGCAAACGCAGCCTGTTCAGGATCGTCGAGGGGAGATTTCTGAACCATCACCACCGCACATGGCCGTCATCGCACCGCGATTCAACGCCCGCCTGCTTCCGATTCGCTTTTTGCCTGTGAAACTGGCATTCTAGGTGAACAGCAACGGAGGAGATCTCGCATGGAAATCAGCCGACTGATCGAGGGACGGGCAAGTTCGAACGTCATATCCTCGACTGTGGACGCGCCGGTCCGCGAAGCGATCGCGCTCCTTGCATCGAAACGCATCGGCGCGGTCCCCATCATGGAAGGCGGCCAGATCGTCGGCATTTTTTCCGAGCGCGACGTGATCTATCGTCTGGCCGACGAAGGTGATGCGTGCCTGGAGCGTCCGATCGGCGAGGTAATGACCGCCCCGGCCATCACCGTCGAAAGATCGGCGACCGTTCTCGATGCGCTGACACTCATGACGAAGCGCCGAATCCGCCATCTGCCTGTTGTCGACGGGGAGACGATGTGCGGATTCATTTCGATCGGCGACCTGGTCAAGGCGCGTCTGGACGAAATCCAGCACGAGGCGGAAGCCATGCGCGAATATATCCGTACCGCTTGAGACCGGGCTCGGGACAACCTACATCTTGGCCATGACACCAGCACCCACCCTGACCGACGCTGCCGCTGCCCGTATTGCGGCAATCGCCGAAAAGCAGGCCAAGCCTGCGATTCTGCGTCTGTCCGTCGAAGGAGGCGGCTGTTCGGGTTTCCAGTACAGGTTCGGGCTCGCCGAAGACATGGACGACGAGGATTCGATCAGCGAGAATGCCGGCGTGAAACTGGTAGTCGATGCCGTCAGTCTCGACCTGGTCGCGGGGAGCACCGTCGATTTCGTCGAATCGCTGGGCGGAGCCGCGTTTCGAGTCGAAAACCCGCAGGCGGCTGCCGGCTGTGGCTGCGGTTCCAGCTTCGGCATTTAGATTAGACCCGCGCTGGCGTTTCGGGCATCAGGTCCGCCATGCGTATCGCCAGCTTCAACATCAACGGTATCAAGGCCCGCCTGCCTCGTCTCAAGGAATGGCTTGAGGAAACCCGTCCGACCGTCGCCTGCCTGCAGGAAATCAAGACGATGGACGAAGGCTTCCCCGCGGACGAATTCGAGGCGATCGGTTACAAAGCCATCTGGCATGGCCAAAAGGGCTTCAACGGCGTGGCCATTCTGGCCGACGGTATAGAGCCCAAGGAAATACAGCGCGGCCTCGGCATCGACGGCCCGAAAGAAGGGGAGGGTGAACAGGCCCGCTATCTGGAAGCCGACGTGAACGGGGTACGGATCTGCAACCTCTACCTGCCCAATGGCAATCCGCATCCGGGGCCCAAGTTCGATTACAAGCTGGCCTGGATGGAAAAGCTGCGCGAGCGGACACGCCAAATCTGGGACGACGAAGTCCCGGCGGTCGTCCTCGGCGATTTCAATGTCATCCCCGAAGACAAGGATGTCTGGTCCGTCAGGGCCATGGCGGACGATGCGCTGATGCAACCCGAATCACGCGATCACTATGCGCGCTTTCTTTCCGATGGCTGGACCGATGCGATCGACACGCTCAACCCCCGGGGCGGCGTGTGGACCTTCTGGGATTACCAGGCCGGCGCATGGCAGCGTGACCACGGCTTCCGCATCGATCATCTCTTGCTGTCGCCCGAACTGGCCGACCGCATGACGGCCGCAGGTGTCGACAAGGCCTATCGCGGCAGGGAAAAGTCGAGCGACCATACCCCGGTCTGGGTGGACCTGCGGGACTGAGGCTGCGCGAGGGGGCCCTGTATGGGCTGCCCCTGCACAACAGACGTTACAGCCGCTCAGCGATAGAAGACGTGCGTGTCGATGGTGGCGAGGGCGACCTTGCGGTGGCTCCAGCGCGGTCGCACGTAATTTGCATGGAAGAACAGCGCGTCGCCCGCCTTGCTGTCCCACAACCCGCGATGGGCAATGCGAGCGATCGCTTTTGCCCGTTTCCACGCGGCCGAGCCGGTGCGGACCTTGGGCATGCGGCCGCCCTTCACGAAGGAGAATTGCGAACGCTGGTAAACCACGCCGCAATAGCTGGAAGGGAACCGGCGATCTTCGGCGCGGTTGACGATTACCTGAGCGACCGCAAGCTGACCTTCGAGCGGTTCGCCGCGTGCCTCGAAATAGACGGCACCGGCAAGGCAATGCATCTCGTCGGAAAGCTGGCCCGCGGTGGGTATGGTCGAAACCAGTTCGCGCAGACTGCTGGCGTTGGAATCGGTTGAATTTTCAGTTGGCAGTTCCGCGTCGCCGGGAGGTTCCTGCACTACGGCCTTCTCTACGAAGACGGGCACCACTTCTTCGGTAAGCTGTGCCTCGGTAGCATTCTGATCGGTTGCATGTGCCGCAACCTGGGCATTGGCCCCGGAACCTTCGGCTCCGGCAAGAATAGTAAGGGTAATTGCCGCGATAATCGCGGTGAAACCGGTAGTCTTGCGAATCATTTGTCACTGACAACTAAGCGGTTGGCAGTCTGTCGCAGGTCGGGGTCCTTGGCGCGTTGGTTGCGTCCTGAAATGCGGATCCGTTTACTGGCCTGCCGACCACCCCCCGTCTGCGTGCATGCGTACCGACCCCATTGCCGTCCTACGCCGCCTGCGCATCGAAGTTGAGCGGCCAAATAGTCTCAATTGCAATCAAGTCAAGTTAATGCGCGCCCTGTGCGATGAAGCGTTCTGCGTTTTCGACGTCCAGCTCGATCACCCAGCAATCCGGGTCTGAAGCGCGTCTGCGGGCGAGATATTCATCAAAATCTGTTTTGTTTTCAGTATCTTGCTCACGGGTGCAAATGAAGGCGCGGGAGCCGTCACGCTGCGGCATACGCTCCCAAAGCATTGTATTCGCGCCATTATGCGTGGTTAACACGAGGATGACGCCCGCGTCTTTTTCCCCCTTCTGGATAACCATTCCAAAGCCGCCCGCCGATTCCACGGTGCGTACGAGGCCAGATACTTCCAGATGCGCGGGCAGGCGGGCATCGGACATCGCCGTCAACCTTCGGCCAGATAACCGGGCAGGCTGGACAAAGGGATGTGCGAGCGCATGAATGTCCCGGTTCCCCGGCCGATCTCGTCGCCTTCGGCGTCGACCAGCCGCGATTCCGCCACGAATACCCGCTTGCGCCCGCTCACCCAGCGGCCTTCCGCGACCACTTCGCCGATCCGCACCGGCTTGGTGAAATGGAGATTGAACGATGTCGTCAGCAGGAAACGGTCGGAAACGAAGGTGTTCGCTGCATAGAATCCGGCATCGTCGAGCATCTTGAAATAGATCGTGCCGTGGGCTGCCCCAGCGGCGTGATAGACCTCTTCGGTCACATTGAAGGTGATGCGCGCAGCCCCTTCGCCCGTGATTTCGAGGCGGGATGCGAAGAGCGCATTGACCGGCGCCGAAGCGTAGAGGCTTTCCAGCGCCCGGTGATGGCGCTGTGCCCCGCTGGATGCGGCCCCGGTCATTGCTCCCTCTCTCCCCTAGCGCGGCTCGACCCAGCCGATCGACCCGTCGTGCCGGCGATAGACCATATTGTGGGCCCCGCTACCGGCATTTTTGAACAACAGGCCATTGGCGTTCTGCAGATCCAGCAGCATGACCGCATCGGCAACGCTGCATTCGGGTATCATGGCCTTGGTTTCGGCGACGATCGGCGGGCTGTCCGATGTGACTTCCTCGTCATTGTCGGGTTCGGGCGCTGCCAGGATCGTATAGGCGGCTTCCGTTTCGCGTACCGCGTGAGCGGCCTGTTCGTGACGGTCCTTTATCCGGCGCTTGTACCGGCGCAACTGCTTTTCGATCTTGCTCGCGGCGGCATCGAATGCCTGATGCACATCATGCGCTTCGGCATGACCCTTCAGGATGAGGCCCTGCATCACATGCGTCACGATATCGGAGGTGAAGGCGCCACCCGGCCCCTTGCCGAAGGTGACGTGCGATGAAATTGCGCGGTTGAAATATTTATCGACGATGGAGTTCAGTCGATCGTCGACATGTTCCTGCAGGGCGGAGCCAGTGTCGATCTGGTGGCCGGAAACGCGAATGTCCATCTTGTCGTTTTCTCCTTTATCGTCCCCCGTGCGACCCCAACTCTCCGGCCCGTCTGCCGGTTTCCACCTGCCGGGAATCTAGCCCCAGAGAGGGTTTTCGATTTCCGCCATGAATTCCCGATGCCGCGCAAGTTCCGCCTGGCTGGCGAAATGCGGACGCGGTTCGCGCCGCGGCCCCGCGGGAGCCTTTCGCACCGCAACGATAGTCTGCTCGCCAGCGATCTCGGCCATCGCCGCCTCAGCTGCCAGTTCCAATCCGATCTGGCGGCCGCCCTTCAGTTCTACATAGACCTGCGCCAGCAACTCGGCATCGAGCAGCGCGCCGTGTTTGACCCGGTGGCTGCGATCGATCCCGTAGCGGCTGCACAGCGCATCGAGCGAAAGCTTGGCACCCAGGTGACGCTTGCGCGCAATAGCCACCGTGTCGACCATGCGCGTCGTACACACCGGTTCCTTGGCGATCAGTGCCAGTTCCGCATTGAGAAAGCCGAAATCGAAGCCGGCATTATGCGCGACAAGCGGCGAATCCCCGATGAAGTCGAGCAATTCCTGCGCCACTTCGCGAAACAGGGGTTTGTCCGACAGGAATGCCGCCGAAAGACCATGAACGGCTTCGGCGCCTGCCGGCATGTCGCGTTCGGGATTGAAATAGGCGTGATATGTTGCGCCCGTCGGCACGAGATTGACCATCTCGATGCAGCCGATCTCCACCATTCGGTCCCCCGTCTTGGGATCCAGGCCGGTTGTCTCGGTATCGAATACGATCTCACGCATCCACACTTCTATCGGCCCCGTGGCCGCAGATTACAAGGGGGTTACAGCGAGCCTTGCCGCCGTGGCGCAGACTTCAATTCTTCGATCAGCACGCGAACTGCATCTTCCGTCTCGGCAAGGCTGGTGCCGGTATCGATCACATGGTCCGCCCGCTCGCGCTTTTCGCTGTCGGGAGTCTGGATGGCGAGGATCTGGGTAAATTTTTCCTCGGTCATGCCGGGCCGGGCAAGTACCCGTTGCCTCTGTTTTTCAGCCGATGCCGAAACGACCACGACCCGGTCTACTGCAGCGGCGCCACCTTTTTCGAACAGGAGTGGGATGTCGAAGACGACGACCGGCGCTCCCGAATGTTCGATCATGAAGGCCTGACGCTTCTGTCCAACGGCAGGGTGGACGATGGATTCCAGCCGCGCCAATTCTGCGGCATTGCCGAAGACCAGCGCGCCAAGCGTTTCGCGCGAAACGCCGCTTTCGTCCGTAGTGCCGGGGAACGCATGCTCAATGGCAGCAACCAGTTCGCCGCCGGGTCCCTGCATGGCCCTCACTTCGGCATCGGCATCGAATACGGGCACCCCTGCAGCCTCGAACATGGCCGCTACGGTCGATTTTCCCATGCCGATTGAGCCGGTAAGGCCGATGATGAGGGGGCGGCTCATGCCATGAGTCTTTCCCGCAATTCCCCATCGAATTCACGCGGCGGCTCTATTCCGAAGAAGTGCGTAAATGCTGCGGCCGCCTGCCCGATCAGCATCGCCAGTCCATCGATGGTCTCGAACCCGGCTTCGCGAGCGGATTTCAAAAATGGTGTATCCACGGGGTCCGTGACGATATCGTAAGCAATCGAACCCGGCGGAGCATGACTCCAGTCGAAGGGCAGCGGCGGCTTGCCTTTCATTCCCAGGGGCGAAGCGTTGACGACCAGATCGCAGCAGCCCTTGCGGTCGTCGAAGACGAAGTCCGTGGCCGCAGCAAAGTGGTCGATCTGTGCTGCATGGTGTTCCCCGCTTGGGTCCAGTTCCTCCAGCAGGGCGTCGGCCTTGGCCCGGTCCCGTCCCGCGACGACGAGGGTGAAGCCCTCTCTTGCGAGACCCGAAACGATCGCCCGTGCAGCGCCGCCTGTTCCGATTACTCGCGCCATGCGGAAATAATGCTGCTGGCGAAGTCGATCGGTCAAGGGTTCGAGAAATCCCGCCACATCGGTATTGCGCCCAACCAGCTTTCCATCAGCCGCTTTTACGACGGTGTTCACCGCGCCAACCTGCTTTGCCAGTGGTTCGAGGCGGTCGAGCAGTGGCATGATTGTCTGCTTGTGCGGCATGGTGACATTGCATCCACACCAATCCGAGGCCCTGCGCCTGTCTGCAACATAGTCCGCAAGTCCACCCGCATCGACTTGTGTCGCGCGATAATCGGCGTCCAGCCCCAGCCGTTCTATCCAGAAACCGTGAATCGCGGGCGATTTGGATTGCGCGATCGGATCGCCGATCACCTCGGCATGGCGCGTCACGACAGCAAGGCGCCTTCTTCCCGCAAGGCATCGAGCACCTGCAGCAGGGGCATCCCCAGCACGGTGAACTGGTCTCCCATGATACCGTCGAAGAGCTGCGCGCCCGGGCCTTCTATACGGAATACGCCAACGCACTGGCTTACTGCGGGCCATTCCGCATCGAGATAGGTTTCGATGAACGCGTCGCTCAATTCACGTACATGCAACCTTGCAAAGTCGGACCCGACCCAAAGGATCTGGCCATCACGCGCCAGCGCTGCAGCGCTGTGCAATGTCATTACCCCACCGGAAAAAGACCGCAGATGGTCTGCCGCGTTCTCGCGGCTGGTGGGTTTGTCGAACCGCTTGCCATCAAACTCGACCAGCGAATCCGATCCCAGCACCAGATCGCCCGGCCGGCTTGCGGAAACCGAGGCTGCCTTCGCCGCGGCCAGCGCCTGTGCAATCTCGGCAGGGTCGGCATAGTCCATCTCCGCTTCGAGCGCGCGCTCGTCCACATCTGCCGCTTGCGCGGTAAACGAGACGCCCGCCGCTTCGAGCATCGCCTTGCGCGACGCGCTGTTCGAGGCGAGCACGATGCCGGTTCCGCCGAGTTTCGTCATATGGGCTTTGCTCCCTGGCGCGTACCCCGCGCCTTTCGTTCGTTGTGGAGCCGAATAATCGCGGCGGCAGTTTCCTCGATCGAACGCCGCGTTACATCGATTACCGCCCAGCCATTATCGGCAAACATGCGGCGGGCGAACTTCAATTCGTCCTTCACGCGCTCGTTATCGACATAGTCGGTTTCCCGTTCCTCGTTCAGAGTAAGCAGCCGGTTGCGGCGGATCTGGATGAGCCGCTCGGGCGCGGTCGTGAGCCCCACCACCATCGGGTTCTGCAATTCGTAGAGTTTGGGCGGCGGCGGGCTTTCCACCACCAGCGGAATGTTGGCGACCTTGTACCCGCGATTGGCGAGGTAGATGCTGGTCGGAGTCTTCGAACTGCGCGAGACGCCCGCCAGGACAATGTCCGCTTCCTCCCAGTTCTCCCAGCCGATCCCGTCATCATGGGCGATGGTGAACTGGATTGCCTCGACGCGATTGAAATATGCCTGGTCCATGGCGTGCTGCCGGCCCGGCCGTCCATGCGCTTCCTGGCCGAGCGCCTTCTCCAGCGCCTCCGTCACCCGGTCGAGGATCGGGACAGCCGGCAGACCCAGTTGGCCGCATGCTTCTTCGAGCCGCGTGCGAGTGTCCAGATTGACGAGCGTGAACAATACGAGCCCCGGATTGCCCTTGAGCTCGGGCAGGATCCGTTCAAGATGCTGCCGGCTGCGGACCATCGGCCAGAAGTGGCGTACGACATCGGCATCCTCGAACTGCGCAAGGGCCGCTTTGGCGAGCATTTCGAGCGTTTCGCCGGTCGAATCTGACAGCAGATGGAGATGCACGCGATTGGAGATTTTGGCGGTCCTGCAGCCTGTGGAGAACGGGTGGCATAAACCACGGGAGAAAGCTGGCGACAAGTTCGGGACGAAAAACCCTCCACGAAACGAGTCTTTCACGGGCCGATTCCCGCACAGCAAATCCGATTTATGCGCAGGGGTGGGGACAGCGAGGATAAGTTTGACTCGACTCAACACGGCGGGCGAGTCGCATTGCAGAGGTTGCCCTTTGCAGCGCGGGAGAAATCGGGCAGGGGCCAGTTATCCCTGAAATCCACAGGGCCAACAGACTCCTTCAACCTCTATATAAATAATATTATTTATTGGATTGGACTCATCGATGCCCGGTCTTCTTCTCGATACGCTTAACGGCAAGCGCGGTGCGCAGGTGCCTCTCTGGCTCATGCGCCAGGCTGGTCGTTACCTGCCCGAATACCGCGCGCTGCGGGCGGAAAAGGGCGGCTTTCTCGCCATGGCCTACGACAGCGAAGCGGCTTGCGAAATAAGCTTGCAGCCGATCGACCGGTTTGGCTTCGACGGAGCGATCCTGTTTTCCGATATCCTGATCGTGCCGCACGCTCTGGGGCAACATCTGGAATTTCTGGCGGGCGAGGGTCCCAAGCTGTCGCCGCCGCTGGTCGATGCAGCACTCGATGCCCTGACCTGCGACCGTTCGCGCTACGATCCGATCTACGAAACCGTCCGGCGCTGTCGCCAGCGACTTCCCGATGATGTGACGATGCTTGGTTTTGCAGGCAGCCCCTGGACGGTTGCGACCTACATGGTGGCGGGCGAGGGCAGCCGCGACCAGCACGATGCCCGGGCCATGGCTTATCGCGATCCAGCCAAGCTCGACGCGATCCTGGATGCGATCGTGGGCGAAACGATCGAATATCTTTCGGGACAGATCGATGCTGGCGCCGAAGCGGTGCAGCTATTCGACAGCTGGTCAGGCAGTCTTGCACCCGACGAATTCGAGCGGCTGGTGATTGCGCCGAATGCGCGGATCGTCGCCGCGCTGCGTGCACGCCATCCCGATACGCCGGTGATCGGTTTCCCGAAGGGGGCAGGGGAGAAATTGCCGGCCTACGCCCGCGAAACCGGGGTCCAGGCGGTGGGAGTGGATGAAACGATCGACCCGAACTGGGCGGCCCGCGAATTACCCGCCGGCATGCCCGTGCAGGGCAATTTCGATCCGCTGCTGCTGCTCGCCGGCAGCGATCGGCTGGAGCACCGCGTCCGGTTGATCCTCGAAGCCTTTGCAGACCGCCCGCATGTCTTCAATCTCGGTCACGGGATAGACCGGCGCACCCCGATCGAACATGTCGATCGGCTGATTGCGACGGTTCGTAGTTTCAAGGGGTGACGAGGGCGTGAGCGGTCATTACATGTTCGGGCAATGCAGGATGTCCTCGCCATGACCTACTACTGGCTGAAGGCCGGCCACATCATTTTCATGGTGTTCTGGATGGCCGGTCTGTTCATGCTGCCCCGTCAGATGATCTATCTGCATGCAGCGGCGCCCGGATCCGAAGAATCGGCTCTGTGGGCGAAAAGGATGGGTCTGCTGCGAAAGGTTATCCTCACACCCAGCCTGATCGTTGTCTGGGTTCTGGGCCTGCTTCTGGCGATGTCGATCGGTGCATGGGACCAGGGATGGTTTCACGCCAAATTGTTGTTTGTGGTGCTTCTGACGGCGTTCCACGGCATAATGGTCGCACGATCCAAGAAAATGGCAGCGGGCGAGCGCCCGATGACGGAAAAGCAATTGCGGATCTGGGGTGAATTTCCCGGGATCGCGCTCGCCATCATCGTCGTGCTGGTTGTCGTCAAACCGTTCTGAGCTTCGGTACGTCGCTTTGTGAATTGACGCCCCCCTGACGCGGGCGTAACTGCGCATCATCAACCGGCTACGGGCTTCGCATCCTGACGAGGCCGGGTCTGCTTTCTCCAAGCCCCTACCGACCCGCCGGCCATCCCAACCGAATACCGAGTATAACCACATGCATCTTAAAGACCTCAAAGCAAAAGCTCCGGCAGATCTGGTCGCGATGGCCGAAGAACTGGGCGTCGAAGCGGCGGGCACAATGCGCCGCCAGGATCTCATGTTCTGCATCCTGCGCGAACTGGCGGACGATGAAGAATACAATGAAGAAATCATGGGCATCGGCACGATCGAAGTGCTGCAGGACGGCTTCGGCTTCCTGCGTTCGCCCGAAGCGAATTACCTTGCCGGCCCGGACGATATATACGTTTCGCCCAACCAGATCCGCAAATGGGGCCTGCGCACCGGCGATACGGTCGAAGGCCAGATCCGCGCACCTCAGGAAGGCGAGCGCTATTTCGCCCTGACCGGCCTGACTTCGGTCAATTACGAAGATCCGGCCAATGTGCGCACACGCACCAACTTCGACAATCTCACGCCGCTCTATCCCGAAGAAAAGCTGACGCTCGATACGCTCGATCCGACGGTGAAGGACAAGAGCGCGCGGGTGATCGACATCATCTCGCCGCAGGGTAAGGGCCAGCGCGCGCTGATCGTTGCGCCGCCGCGCACCGGTAAGACCGTGCTGCTGCAGAACATCGCCAAGGCGATTACCGACAACCATCCGGAAGTCTTCCTGCTGGTGCTGCTCGTCGACGAGCGCCCGGAAGAAGTCACCGACATGCAACGCAGCGTCAACGGCGAGGTTATCTCCTCGACTTTCGACGAACCGGCCAATCGCCATGTCCAGGTCGCGGAAATGGTCATCGAAAAGGCCAAGCGCCTGGTTGAACACAAGAAGGATGTCGTCATCCTGCTCGATTCGATTACCCGTCTCGGCCGTGCCTACAACACCGTGGTTCCCAGCTCGGGCAAGGTGCTGACAGGCGGTGTCGATGCGAACGCCCTGCAGCGGCCCAAGCGCTTCTTCGGTGCGGCCCGCAATATCGAGGAGGGCGGCTCGCTTTCCATCATCGCCACGGCGTTGATCGATACCGGCAGCCGCATGGACGAGGTTATCTTCGAAGAATTCAAGGGCACGGGTAACTCCGAAATCGTGCTCGATCGCAAGGTCGCCGACAAGCGCATCTTCCCCGCTCTCGACGTCGGCAAGTCCGGCACGCGCAAGGAAGAACTGCTGGTCGAGAAGGACAAGCTCTCCAAGATGTGGGTCCTGCGCCGTATCCTCATGCAGATGGGCACGATCGACGCGATGGAATTCCTTCTCGACAAGATGAAGGATTCCAAGACCAACGAAGATTTCTTCGCCAATATGAACCAGTAAATACAACCATTTGCGGTTAACGACCTGTTAGACACGTCGGACGTATCAGTTGCTGCAAGGAAGATTTATGCAGCAACTGATTTACGTTTCATACGCGAGCGACGATTTCCAGTCGGGCGATGTTTTCAAGATTATCGAGACGTCCGCGCGTAACAATCCCACGCGGGATGTGACCGGTTTTCTGGTCTACGCCCACGACACATTCGTTCAGTTCGTCGAAGGCCCTGCCGCGTCTCTCGACGCCTTGCTAGAAGATCTCAAGGCCGACAGCAGGCACCAGCGCCTCGAGGTGCTGGAGCGCCGGGAAGGGCGCGGGCGCTGTTTCCCGAACTGGCGGATGGAGCGGCTGGCCGTATCTGGCGGTGACGCCCGGATACTCGAGCAGAAACTGCGGCAGACCGAAATTTCGCAGGCGACGATAGCGCGTCTGATCGAAACCATCATGACGCCGCGCATGGCTGCGTAAGATCTTGATAAATCAGCCTTTCTGACGCTCCAGCATCGCCGCCATCTGTTCCCAGACCTTGTTGACGGCCTTCAGGGGCCGCACCATCACCTTGAAGTCGGCGATCATGCCATCCTCGTCGAAGCGGATGAGGTCGATGCCATTCACATGGATGCCATCCATCTCGGTCGTGAACTCGAGCATCGCGTTATCGCCATCGACGAGCTCGCGCACATATTGGAAACTGTCGTTGCCGAGCGTCTGCCCGGCCGCCGCTAGATAGGCGACCACGATCTGGCGACCCTCCTGCGGCGTATGCACGACCGGCGAATGGAATACCGCGTCGTCGCGGATGATCGCTGCCAGCGCGTCCGGCGCGCTGCCTTCTTCGATGACCTTGTGCCACTTCTGCAAGCCGAGTTCTGCGCTCATGCTACCTCCCTGAACGTGTCCGCACGCGCGGCTGCCCAGGCTTTGGCATAGGGGGTGGATTCCGGAGAGTCGAGCAGCTGGCCGGGTCCGAGGAATCGATAGAGATGCTCGAAACTGTCGGACTGCACCCCGTTGATCCGCTCCGACATCAGATGGGGCGCGATCTGCCAGGGATTATCGAGTCCCATGGCGATCACCATTTCGCGGAAGGAATGCAGCGTATGCCGCTGGAAGCGCGTTACGCGTTCGGCCTTTTCCATCGGCACGAGCCCGCGTTGCCGGGTCGAGTCCTGCGTGGCGACGCCGGTAGGGCAGGCATCGGTATGGCATTTGAGCGACTGGACGCAGCCAAGCGCGAACATGAAGGCGCGGCCGGCATTGCAGAAATCCGCGCCGAGCCCGAAATTCATCGCCATGCCCGCACCGGAATGCACCTTTCCCGCCGCCGCCAGCTTTATCTCGGGCTTAAGCCCAGACCCGACCAGAGCGTTGCGAACCAGGATCAACCCTTCGCGCAAAGGCATGCCCACCCGGTTCGAAAACTCGACCGGCGCCGCACCCGTGCCGCCTTCTGCGCCATCGACGACGATGTAATCGAGCACGATGCCGGTTTCCCGCATGGCCTTGATCACGGCAAAGACTTCGTGCGGCTTGCCGACACACAGTTTCATGCCGATCGGCTTGCCTCCGGATAGGTCGCGCAGTTTTGCGGCCCACTCCAGCATGCCGATCGGTGTCGAAAAGGTCGAATGCGCCGCGGGCGAGATGCAATCCGTGCCAACGGTCACGCCGCGCGCTTCGGCGATTTCTTCCGTTACCTTGGTGCCGGGCAATACACCGCCGTGACCCGGCTTCGCGCCTTGGCTGATCTTGATTTCGATCATCTTGACCTGGTCGTCGCGCGCATTGTCGGCAAACCGGTCCGGATCGAACGATCCGTCGTCCTTGCGGCATCCGAAATAGCCACTGCCGATTTCCCAGACGAGGTCCCCGCCATGCGAACGGTGATAGCGCGAGATGCCGCCTTCGCCCGTGTCGTGGTAGAAATTGCCCGCCGCTGCGCCCTTGTTCAGGGCCATGATCGCGTTGGCCGACAGCGATCCGAAACTCATTGCCGAGATGTTGAGCAGCGCCGCGGAGTAGGGTTTGTCACACTGGCTGCTGCCCACATCGACCCGCCATTCCGCGGGTACATCGGCATTCGGTGTCATCGAATGGGCAAGCCACTCGTATTCGTCCGAATATACGTCCAGTTCCGTGCCGAACGGGTGGCTGTCGAGCTGGCCCTTCGATCGCGCATAGACCAGCGCACGCTGCTGGTGGTTGAAGGGCCGCCCTTCGAGGTCACCCTCTACCAGATAGGCCCGCGCATAGGGGCGCAGGTCTTCCATCATCCAGCGCACATGGGCGAGCAGCGGATAATTCCGCCACAAGGTATGGCGGCGCTGACAGAAGTCATACACCGCCACGACCAGTAACGGGATCGTGAAGACCAGGCCCCAGCGCAGCGATCCGACCATACCGAACAGGGTGGTCAGCAGCACGACGACCAACGTCGGGCCAAACCGCATGAACAGTTCGGACGATTCGCGCATATGCGCGAGATTGCGCATCAGCCTAGGTGTTCGGCGAAGAACTCTGCCGTACGCTTGTCGGCCAGCTGCGCGGCATCTTCGCTACGCCGTTTGCCGAATTCGGTAGCAAAGCCGTGGTCCAGCCCTTCATAGTCGTAGAGCGTCACCTTGGGATGATCGTCCAGACCGTCATGCATTGCTTTCTGCGTGTCCTTGTCGACGAAGCCGTCTTCGGTCGGAATATGCAGCATCAGCGGATTGGCGATGGCATTCTTCTCGCGCAGCAACTCGTCGATACCAACCCCGTAATAGCCGACTGTGGCGTCCGCATCGGTTCGCGCTGCGGTCATATAAGCCAAGCGGCCGCCAAGGCAGTAGCCGACGGCACCGACCTTTTTCACACCTTCGCGTTCGCGGATGTGATGAATGGTCGCCTCTATATCGCGAATGCCCTGATCCTGGTTGAACTTGCCCATCAGGTCGAGCGCGCGCTGGAATTCCGGTTCGACATCGGGGTCGAGCTCGATGCCCGGCTCGAGCCTCCAGAACAAATCCGGCGCAACGGCAAGATAGCCGTCTTCTGCCAGCTTGTCGCATTTGCGCCGGATGCCGGCGTTTACCCCGAAGATTTCCTGGATCACGACGATGGCCGCCTTCGGTGTGTCCGCAGGGCGCGCGACATAGGCGTCGAATTCTTCATTGTCGGTCAGGCTCGTTACGGTGACGGTTTCGCTCATGGGCGGGGGGCTCCCTCGATTTGATTGGTGTCTGTGCTTGCGTGACGCGGTGTGCGGACCCAAATAGGATCTCGCATACCATAACGGAGGAAACGCAATGAAGGTCCACGTCGAAATCGATTGCACGCCTGAAGAGGCGCGGACTTTCATGGGTCTTCCCGATGTGGGCAAGGCGAACGCCGTTTATGTCGACATGATGTCGAAAGCGATGAAGGGCGTAAGCAGCACCGATCAGCTGCAGGAATATGCCAAGCAGCTCGCCCCGATGGGTCAGGCCGGTTTCAAACTGTTCCAGAGTTTCATGGAAGGGGCCAACGCCGGTCGATCTTCGTCGCAGAGCAAGCCTACAGATAGCGACTGAGGTAAACTCGCCCGATGGCTGACACGATTTACGCGCTGTCCAGCGGCGCGCCACCTGCAGGCATCGGCGTTATACGGATCAGCGGTCCTCGGGCAGGGGAAGCTCTGTCGCTGATGGCAGGCGGGCTTCCGCCGCCCCGCTCGCCGCGGTTGAGGATATTGCGGAATGGCGAGGGTGATGCGCTGGATCAGGCGCTGGTGATGTGGTTCGCGGGACCGAATACGGCCACGGGTGAGGATCTTGCGGAAATTCATTGCCACGGGGGGCGGGCGGTGGTTGCGGCCCTTCTTGCGGCATTGTCCAGTATCGACGGGTTACGGGAAGCGGAACCGGGTGAATTCACCCGCCGCGCCTTCAGCAATGGCCGTATCGATCTGGCTGAAGCCGAGGGTCTGGCCGATTTACTTTCAGCTGAAACCGAATTGCAGCGCCGCGGTGCGCTGCTCGCAGCTGGGGGAGATTTGTCCCGCCGGATTGAAGGATGGCGGGACCGTGTACTTGGCCTCGCCGCGTCAATCGAAGCGGTGATCGATTTCGCGGATGAGGATGATGTATCGCTTCCTGCATCCTTTTCACGTGAACTCGACGAACTGATTGGCGAAATCCGGGCGACATCGCAGCGACCGGCGACCGAGAGGTTGAGGGACGGCATTCGCGTCGTACTTGCCGGACCTCCCAATGCCGGAAAATCGTCTCTATTCAACGCATTGCTGTCCGACGATGCAGCCATCGTGACGAGTGAGGCCGGGACCACGAGGGATGTCCTTGAACGCCCGGTTTCTATCGGCGGCGTTCCCCTCGTTTTGGTCGATACAGCCGGTATGCGCGATAGCGGCGCAGGTGCGATCGAAGAGATGGGCATCGAACGCGCGCGCAAGGAGGTTGCGAATGGGCACATTGTTCTATGGCTCGGCGCTCCGGATGATCTGCCTGCTGGCGCGATCCAGATCAGCGCGAAATCCGACCTTGGGGCAGGGCAGTCGGAAGGCTTGGAAGTTTCGGCTGTAACTGGATTTGGCTTGTCTGAATTGACGGACATGTTGGTTGAGAAGGCGCGGGAAGTTTTACCTCCTGTCGATCAGATCGCCTTCAATCGTAGGCAGCGGGAATGGGCCCAGACTGCGGCGCAGAGCCTGGAGGTTGTAGATACACATTCGGATTTGTTGATCGCTGCCGAGAATCTCAGGGCCGCGCGGCGGGCGCTTGATCGTCTGGTTGGTCGGGATTCTACGGAAGAGATGCTCGACGCTTTGTTTGGTCGGTTTTGCATCGGTAAATAGTGTTTCACGTGAAACATGGGCCTTTGACGCGCAAGCGTGCCTTCAGTAAAGCGCCTGCATGCACCAGTTCGATGTAGTTGTAGTCGGTGGCGGTCACGCCGGCGTCGAAGCAGCCTGCGCTGCTACGCGCATAGGTGCGCGCGTTGCGCTTGTCTCGCTTGATATCGACAAGGTCGGGTCGATGAGTTGCAACCCGGCTATCGGCGGCTTGGGCAAAGGTCATCTGGTTCGGGAAGTGGATGCTCTTGACGGAGTCATCGGCAGGGCCGCGGATGCTGCGGCGATTCATTATCGCATGCTCAATCGGTCCAAGGGCAGTGCGGTATGGGGCCCCCGTGTACAAGCGGATCGGTATCTGTTTCACCAGGCCGTTCAGCAGGTGGTTCGCAAGGACTCGTTGCTCGAACTGGTAGAGGGAGAGGTAGCCGCACTCCGGTTGGAGGGAGATCGAGTTGCCGGGATCGAGCTGGCGAGTGGCGACAGGCTCGAGGCTTCTGCGGTAATATTGTGCACAGGCACGTTCCTCGGCGGCGTTCTTTATCGAGGGGAAGAGCGGTTCGAAGGCGGCCGTATCGGGGAGGGCGCAGCGCACCGGCTCGCTTCACAGATGCGGGATGCAGCGCTTCCCATGGGCCGGCTAAAGACTGGCACACCGCCCCGGCTGGATGGTCGGACCATCGACTGGGCGCGTCTGGAAGAGCAAGCTTCGGACGAGGAAGTCTGGACCATGAGTGCGCTTTCTACCCGGCGCGTCAATCCGCAGATTTTCTGCGCTATCACGCGCACCAACGAACGCGCTCATGAGATTATTCGCGCCAATCTCGATCGGTCGCCGCTTTTCTCTGGGGCTATCGGCGCTGCGGGCCCCCGCTATTGTCCATCGATCGAAGACAAGATTCACCGCTTTGCCGATCGGGATGGTCACCAGGTTTTCCTCGAACCGGAGGGGCTGAATACCAGCCTCGTTTATCCCAACGGCATCTCTACCTCGCTGCCCGCGGACGTGCAGTTGGCTATGCTGCGGGAGATGGATGGTCTGGGAAGGGTTGAGATGGCGGTTCCAGGCTACGCCGTCGAATACGATCACATTGATCCGCGCGCTCTCTCGTCATCCCTTGAGTTACACGCGATCCCCGGTTTGTATTGTGCGGGCCAGATTAACGGGACGACCGGTTATGAAGAGGCTGCCGCGCAGGGTCTGGTCGCTGGGATGCACGCCGCCGCGCGTGTAACTGGCGGCGAAGCCGTCCAGATGGATCGGTCCAATTCTTACATCGCGGTTATGCTGGATGATCTGACCCTGCAGGGCATTACCGAGCCATATCGTATGCTGACGTCGAGGGCGGAATATCGCTTGCGGCTCCGTGCGAGCAATGCGGATACGCGGCTGACCCCCTTGGGCATCGCCAGTGGCATCGTTGGAGCAGAGCGGGCGGAGTGGTATGAACGACGCGAAGAGCGCAGGGTGCGCTATTCCCGGCAGTTTGAGGCTCCCCTTCATTCGAAAACTCTGGCAGATGCGGGGTTTCACGTGAAACGTGATTTGGGTCCCCGTCCAGTTTCGGAATGGATCGGTGGCGGTCATGCTACTCTGGAAGAACTGCGCGCATGGACCGGCGAGGTTGATGCGTCGGATCCCCTAGCCGTGGAGATGGCGGAAGACGCCTTCTATGCCCCGTACCTTTCGCGACAGGATGCAGAGTTGGCCGATTTGCGTGCGAACGAAGCGCAATTTCTGGCCAGCGACTTTCCTTTTCATCAGGTGCCTGGCCTGTCGAATGAAATGATAGAGCGGCTCTCACGGGCGAAGCCGGAATCGCTGGCAGCAGCCGGTAGGATTCGCGGCGTAACGCCTGCAGCCATCGCGGCTTTGCTCGTTCATGCGCGCAAGCTGGAAAGCAGAGCGGCATGATCACCGACGAAGATCAGGCAAAGCACTACGTGTCCGATCTGTGTGACGCCGCTGCTATGGATAAGCTCGAAACACTCACGGCTGAACTGGCACAGGAGAACGAGCGTCAGAATCTTGTTGCACGTGCAACACTCGAAACGGTGTGGCAGCGGCATATTGCGGACTCGGCCCAACTCCTGAAATGGGGCGGGGAGGGCTCATCATGGCTCGACCTCGGCAGTGGCGCGGGGTTCCCCGGTCTCGTCATCGCCGTCATGCGCCCTCAACTGTCGGTTGTACTTGTCGAATCGCGGAAGCGAAGGGTGGAATGGCTTGAGCGCATGATTGCCGAACTCGACCTGCAGAACTGTCGTGTAGAAGGCGCTCGTCTCGAGAGTGTAGAGGCGTTCCCTGCCGGCACAATCTCTGCCCGCGCCTTTGCGCCTCTGGATCGGTTGCTCGCGTTATCCGCACGCTTCTCCACAAAGGATACCTTTTGGGTGTTGCCGAAGGGGCGGTCTGCATCGCAAGAAGTAAAAGACCTGCCGAAGAATCACGGTAAGATGTTTCACGTGGAACAATCTCTCACCGATCAGGACGCAGGAATTGTCGTCGGCCGCGGACAATGGAGCAAGAACCAATGATCACCATCGCCATAGCCAACCAGAAGGGCGGGGTGGGCAAGACGACCACCGCGATCAATATCGCCACGGCGATGGCGGCAACCGGGTGGAAAACGCTGCTGATCGATCTCGATCCCCAAGGCAATGCTTCGACGGGCCTCGGGGTCGCCAGTTCCGCACGTGAAAACACCAGCTACGATCTCCTTCTTCAACAGGCGACATTGTCCGAATGCGCCCAACCGACCGAAATTCCCGGACTCGACATCGTCCCGGCCACCCAGGACCTTTCCGGCGCCGAAGTCGAACTGGTTTCCGTCGACGATCGAACCGCTCGTCTTACGCATGCACTTCATCAACAAACTCCCGGTGGTTTCACCGGTTACGACGTGTGTTTCATCGATTGCCCCCCGTCACTGGGGCTTTTGACACTCAACGCCCTGTGTGCTGCCGATACCCTGCTCGTACCCCTGCAGTGCGAATTCTTTGCCTTGGAAGGGCTCAGCCAGCTCCTTCAGACCGTTGAGCGGGTTCAGCAGGGTTTCAATTCCTCGCTGGGCATCGTCGGTGTCGTCCTGACGATGTTCGATCGACGCAATCGCCTGACTGACCAAGTCGCCGACGATGTGCGCGATTGCCTCGGTAACCTCGTGTTCGAGAGCGTGATCCCGCGCAATGTCCGCCTGTCGGAGGCGCCGAGCCACGGCATGCCGGCTCTCGTCTACGACCACAACTGCCCGGGCAGCCGTGCTTATATCGGTCTCGCTCGTGAGCTTATCGGGCGGTTGCCTGAAAACCGGAAAGCCGCATGAGCCAGACAAACGCTGAACGAGGAGCGCATCCCATCGACCGCAAGAAGAAGCTCGGCAAAGGTCTTGGCGCCCTGCTCGGGGAAACGCGTCGCGAGGAACCGCTGGTGGCGCGGGAATCAAGTAACGACAGTAATCAATCGTCGATGCCGGACAGTTCCGGGCGCGCAACCATGTCGGAAGGCCTGGCTTCGATCCCGGTGGCCGACATCGAACCGCTACCCGGACAGCCAAGAACCCGCTTCGATGAAGAAGCGCTAGATTCGCTCGCGTCGTCCATCGCCGAGCGCGGTGTCATTCAGCCGATCATCGTATCGCCGCTGGGCAGGGGGCGTTACCGCATCGTCGCCGGCGAACGCCGCTGGCGCGCTGCGCAGAGAGCGCGGTTGCACCAGATCCCGGCACTCGTCCGAGAACTCGACCAGCGCGAGGTCATGGCTCTCGCCCTCATCGAGAACCTCCAGCGCGAGGACCTCAACCCCGTCGAAGAAGCGCGGGCCTATCAGAAGCTCGCGGAAGACGAGGGCATGACCCAGGCTGATATTGCCAAGCTGGTCGACAAGTCACGCAGCCACGTCGCCAACTTTCAACGTCTTCTGGCGCTCCCGGATACCGTGCTTACCTTTCTGGCAGAAGGTTCGCTCTCCATGGGCCACGCGCGCGCGCTTATCGGACGTGAAGATGCGCCGGAGATGGCTCAAAAGGCTGTCTCCGAAGGCCTGTCCGTCCGTCAGATGGAGGCCCTGACGCGAAAACCGCGTAAGAGTGGCAGTGGCGAAAAGGCGCGACCGGAGCAGACAGCGGAGGGAAATGCGGATATCTCGGCCGTGCAGGGGCATCTCGAAGAATTCCTCGGCATGCCGGTAAAGATTACCACGGATGCCACACCAAACACCGGAAGCGTGACAATCCGGTATCGCACGCTAGATCAATTAGATCTGATCTGTCAGAGACTTACGGGCGGAGACATTTAGCAGGGCAGCACTCCAACGTGCCCTCAAACCCTTTGTTTACCCTAATGGTGCAATACGGGTCACTACTGACCTGCTATGGCACTTCCCATTCGCCTTTGTCCGATATTGATCGGCGCGGCAGCTCTCGGCGCTGCTCACACTCCCGCTGAGGCGCGGGAAAATGCGGCCGATCTCCAGGTCAATGTGGCAATCGTCGACGGGTGCACCGTCACGACTACAGACGTCGCATTTGGCTTGATCATCGGAACGAGAGGTACCCTTCGATCGACAGGTGCGGTCGATGTTCAGTGTACCGCCAATCTCGATTTTGCGATCTCCATGGACCGTGGCCAGCACAGCCAAGGCATCAACCGCAGAATGCGCAACGCGACGAGCGGGGCGTACATGCGATACAATCTCTACTCCGATCCAGCCTATTCCCGTCGCTGGACCGATCAACGTGCCGGGCAGGTTCGCGGCAATTCAGGCTCGACCGGATCAATCGCTTTTCCCGTCTATGGCGAACTGACCTTCGACGGGTCTGCTGTGACCGGACGCTATGAAGACAGCGTCACAGTAACCGTCGAATTCTAGCGCATCTCTTGCGCCGCACCTTTCTCCACTCGTAGAATCAACAATTTAATGGAGAGATGCACTCGGACGCGCTGTCATTCCGAACCCTCGCGGCCTGCTTAACGGAATCTATACCGCCAGTAAGTATTTTCCGAATCACCCGCTTGGAACAGGGTTTAGGAGATCAACAAATGCGTAAGATTATTCTGGTCGCCGCCAGTGCTGCCGGTGTGGTCGCTGCAACGCCCGCCGTTGCCGGTACCAACTCGGCCACTCTGACCGTCACCGCCGAAGTCCTCGAATCATGCGAGGTAAGCGACGCTACACTGGCCTGGACTGGACTGGGCGTGCTCAACGGCGCCAACCACGACACCAGCACCTCGATGTCACTCACATGCACCGACGGTTCCGACTTCAACGTAACTATGGGGGCCGGCGGAAACGCAAATGCGGGCCAGCGCTACATGGCCGGCTCGGGCACGGACAAGATTCCGTACAGCCTCTATCTCGGTGTTCCTGCTTCGGGCACGCTTCTCGCCGTCAACAATGCCATCGCGGCTGGAACTGGTACTGGCAGCGCGCAGACGCTCACTATCGGCGGTCGCATTCCTTCGACTGCAGGCAACGTAGCGGCCGACACCTATTCGGACTCGGTTGCCGTCACGGTTACCTTCTGATCCTCGTCCGGCGGGTTTCGGCCCGCCGGTCGCCACTCCGGATAGCCAATCATGATAACACGTCTCGCAGCCATACTGGCTACTGCTTCGCTCATACCGTCTAGCGGAGTGCTCGCCCAGGAAGCGCCGGCCAACGCTACCTCATCGGCTCCGTCGGCGCGCGTAACGGTAGCGCCGCTCCGTCTCGAGATGGATGGTGAGAAAATGCAGGAGACGCTCCGGGTTATCAATCCTTCGGATCGACCGATCGGTATCCAGGTCAGAGCATTCGACTGGACACAATCCGATGGCGAAGACGTCTATGCCCCTACGACGGATGTACTCGTTTCACCGGCGATTGTGGTCATTCAGCCCGGCGATACGCAGTTCTTTCGCGTACAACGCCGCGCGCTCCCGCCTGAGGGTGAACGCCGTTATCGAGTAGCGATTGATCAGCTACCTGATCCCGAGCAGGCGCAAAGCGGTACCGCGATGACGCGTATCCGTTTTACTATTCCGATGTTCGTGGACCGCGCGGCGGCAATCCCCGCCGATCTAGAATGGACCGTTAATGGCGATACGTTGCGGGTCGCAAATCGCGGTCAACAATCCGCTCGTATGGTTAGTTTGGCCCTTACCAACACGGTTAATTCACCGGTCGAAATCGATGGAGCATCGCTCCATTACGTGCACGGCGGCTCATGGCTCGAATGGAAGCTGCCAGCGGGGTGTCCCACAGGACCGCTAACCCTTCAGGCGCGTATCGAGGGCGACACGCAGCGTGTCCAGGTTCCTGTTATCTGCAGCTAAATCATTCGCTGCGGCTTGGCTGGTTGCGACGGGCGTCTTCATGGCGCCCGTCAGCCTGTTCGCCCAAGCGAACGATCCGTTTGCGATCGAAAGGGATCTCACTCTCAAGAGTGCCGTGGAGGCCGAAAAAGATGGGCCCGGGCTGAGTGCGATCTTCGTCGACGGCGTTGAGCAAAAACGCATGGTCGACCTCAAGTGGATCGATGGTGAGCTTGCCATTCTGGCCGAATCCGCGGTGGCTGCTGGCCTACCTATAGAAGAGGAAAGTAGCGGATATCTCAAACTCAAGACAATGCAGATAGCCCGGTTCGAATTCGACCGGATTACCCAGCAGCTCACGGTAAAGAGATATCGAAAAGGCGATGGGCCCAACGACGTAAATGTTGCGCGGCGCAACTATGACCCCGGAGAAATGTCGCCTCTCCTCGCCGGGATCGTCGATTACAGCCTGACCGCCACCCGATCCGGTGGCAAAAGCGATTTGGGCGCATATGTCGCGCCACGGGTGACTTACGGAAATCTCATCCTTGGCAGTGCCTTCACCTATCGCACGAACGTAGACGCTTCGGAGGACAAATTGGTTCGCCTCAACACAACGGCGACACTTGCCCTGCCCGAAAAGGCTCTTCTGATCAGCGCTGGCGACGTGATCACCCTAGGTAGCGAAGTGCAGCGCCCGCTCCGGGTTGGCGGCATACAAATCGGCTCAGATTTCGCGCTCAGGCCAGATCTCATCACCAATCCGCTGCCACAATTTCAAGGGCAGGTGGCAGTACCGACATCCGTCGATCTTATCGTCAACGACCGCCGCTTCCAGTCTTCGGAGATCGAGGCGGGCGAGTTTCGCGTCCACAACATCCCGATGGCCGCGGGGCGTGGCGAAGTGTCCGTCGTCTTGCGCGATGAACTTGGGCAGGAGACGGTCCAGACAGCGCGAATATATACCGCCCCGGAAATGCTGGACAAAGGCCTCAGCCAGTGGGGGGCGGCCACCGGCTGGATCCGACGAAGATTCGGTACACGTAGCAATGACTATCGAGACCTTGTCGGAACGTTCTACGTCCGAAGAGGACTGACAAGGTCACTCACCGTCGGCATGTCCGGCGAAGCGGGCGTCGGACTGTGGAATGTGGGCGCTCAGGCGCAAGGCACAATTGGCGCGGTGGCCATGCTTTACGGCGAGGCGCGGTACAGCCGCACTTCTCGTGAAATGGGAGCTCTGTTGAAGCTCGGTGCCGAATCGGTCGGGAGGGGTGTCTCCGGCCGTGTAGAGGCAGTGCTGCCGACCAAAGGATATCGCGACATTGCGGCCCAGTCCGGCGACGGCCCGGTCCCCAGACAATTCATAGGGTCTTTGGATTTTGACCTTGCCGATTCAACACGATTTCAGTTCTCTGTAGCTCGCCTGTCGAGGCCTTTCGATCCGTCGCAACTGATTTCGGCGGAGAAAACAACCGTTCTGCGCGCGGCGGCGCGTCATGAACTGACCGACCGGATGACGCTCGCAGCCGATGTCAGCTTTCGCAAGTCCGCGGGCCGTAGTGAACTTGTGGCGGGGCTCAATCTCAACATGAGGTTCGGGCCGCGCACGAGCGCCAGCGCATCGTTGCAGCACACGGCGGCGGAGACCGTGGCCGCACAGCTCAGCTATTTCCGGCCAGATACCGAAATCGGCGAGTTCGGCTATGCCGCACATGCAAGGGTCGGCGAGCGTTCGCGGTATGCGGGGACGGTTGCCTATCGCGCGCCGTTTGCGCGCGTGGCAGCGGATGCCGAATATGCGGCGGGGAATGTTGCCGCGCGCGTGCGAGCGGAAGGATCGCTGGTCATCGCCGACAAGCGAATCTTTGCGCGAGACAGGGCATCGGATGCCTATGCGCTGGTGCGCACCGGCAACGTGGGGGGCGTTACGGTGACCCATGAGCATCGGGAAGTCGGCCGTTCGGACGACAGCGGGCGGCTGCTGGTTACGCGCATCACCCCTCTCGTACCGATGCAGTTCGATATCGCCCCAGACAAGCTTCCTTCGGCCGCCGTAGCAAGGTCCACATTCCGCAGGATGCAGGCATCGCGCGGTGGCGTGGTTCTGGTCGATATGGACATAGAGGAGTATCGGTCCGTGCTGCTGCGAGTAATCGATGAACGCGGCGAACCGTTACCGGTCGGCAGCACCATCGTGGCCTTGCCATCGGGCCGTGAATACATGGTCGCGTTTGATGGCCTGGTGGATTTTAACGGCCTGTCCACCGATGACTGGATCGCCCCTGGGGCAGATGTGCGCGACAAGTGCCGGACTGGCTTGCCGAAATTCGATCCCGACAGCTTCGAAATGCCCGAACTTGTGGCGCATTGCACATCACGCGCCATCGCGCTCAAGGATTAGTTGCCCGATGTACGCTCGCGGTAAATTACTCGTTGAGGCACCGAAACGGTAACCGGCACCAGCATGTACTGCCCGGGCTGAACGTACTGAACGCTTCCCGCTTCGGCGGTTACACTGCGCATGTAATCGTCGAGATAGGCTTCACATTGCCCGTAGCTGTCGCTGCGCGATCGGTTGCGATCGTCGATGGCATCGCCGATGGCCATGCCTGCGGCAACGCCTGCGCCCGCACCAATGAGCGTACCTGGGGCGCGATGGCCCGCGCCGGCGATGCGGTTGCCCAGAACGCCTCCGGCGACACCCCCGATCAAGGCACCCATAACCTTTCCGCGCTCGCTTTGATTGTCATACGTGTCCAGGCGAGCGCGGCATTCATCCAGCCAGGCTAACCGATCGAAGGCAACAACCTGACCACCCGCCGGCAGATAGGTCGCGGCATTGTAAGTGGTCGTCCCCGGGACATTTTCCGTCCGACTGGTACCAGGCCCCGGCGCGCTACGGGACGCATCGCGATAGATCACGGGAGCGGGCCCTGCTGCCGGTGTTGGCGTGGTAACGAAATCGGCACCTGCGCGGGCAGGGATGGAGCGAGCCGCCGGGACGGTTTCATTGCCAGCATAGGCTGAATCCGACGGATCGATCGTCTGGATCGTCGGATTGCTCACGAAGACGGGGGCTGCGTTGCTCTGCACAGCTTGTTCGGCTTCCGCTGCGTCCTCTGTCACCGTTTCCGTGACGACATCATCATCGAGTTCCGGCAAGGGCTGTGCGAATTCATACTGCCCGACCTCATAGGGTATGGTGCTCTGTGCGAAGGCGCCGAACGGTATCAACGCCAGACTGGAGACAGTAAGAACAATGGCGGCGCGAGCGTTCATGATGCGTGCTCCTTCGGGCGACTCGGCTCGAGCCCGTTCGTGATCGCCATTCGTTAGCAGCCGCCAACCCGCGCGCAAAAGCGCGCTCGCGGGTGTGCCGTGATGGGGCAGGGGTTGTCAGATCCGCGTAGATAACATGGCGGCGACGGCCTCGATGCCCGCGGCGTCTTCAGAGTCAAAGCGGGCCGGTTTCGGACTGTCGAGATCGATCACCGCAATGACATGGCCATCGCGCGCAACGGGCACAACGAGCTCCGAATTGGTTACCGCATCGCAGGCGATGTGCCCGGGAAAGGCGTGTACATCTTCTACGAGCTGAGTCTTGCCTTTGCTCGCAGCTATGCCGCAGACACCCTGACCGAGCGGAATGCGGATACAGGCCGGGCGACCCATGAAGGGGCCAAGCACCAATTGCCCGTCCACGACCCTGTAAAAACCCGACCAGTTCAGATCCGGCAGGAAATCCCACAACAAGGCCGCGATATTCGCCATATTGGCCACCGCGTCCGGTTCGCCCGCGGTCAGCGCATCGGCTGCATCGAGCAGCTGGCGGTAGGTTTCGGGCTTGGGCGTATCGGGAGCGGGGCGAAAATCGTACATGCCGGGCGATGTAGCGGCGAACTGGCTGCTCGCAAGCCCCATTGCTCCGCGGCGCGCGGTCGCTTATCCGGTGCGCATGAGTATTCTCAAGAAACTGGGCATCGCGCTCGTTGTCATCCTGCTGGTCGTTGCCGTCGCGGGTTATTTCCTCACACGCGGCGATACGGCCGACGTTCCGTTCGATGATGTCGTCGGGACCGACCCGACATTGCAGGAAGCGAATGCGGAAAGCATTCCCACTGTCGCGGTCGCCAAGCCGGTGGGATGGGCTGCCAACGAAGTTCCCGCTGCTGCGGAAGGGCTTGCAGTCAATCGGTTTGCGGAAGGGCTGGATCATCCGCGTACCCTGCAGGCGCTGCCAAATGGCGACATCCTCGTTTCGCTGACCCGCGCCCCGAAGAGCGAAGAGAGCGGCGGTATCACCGGATGGATTGCCAATCTGCTGATGTCGCGCGCCGGTGCCACTGGAGAATCGCCGAACCAGGTCGTTCTGCTTCGCGATGCGGACGGCGATGGCAAAGCCGAAATTCGCCAGGTACTGCTGGATGGCCTCAACTCTCCATCCGGTCTGGCCTGGGGTGATGGCACGCTCTACGTCGCCAACAACGACGCCGTGCTTGCCTATCCTTACAAGCTGGGGGCCACTCGTGTATCGGGCCAGCCACGCAAGATCGCCGATCTTGCGCCCGGGGGCGGACACTGGATGCGCAACCTGGCGCTGCATCCCGACGGCAACCGCCTCTACGCGGCTGTCGGGTCGGATACGAACATTGCCGACAAGGGACTCGAGGTCGAAGAAGGCCGTGCGTTGATCTGGGAAATCGACCTTGAGACTGGCCGCCAGCGCATGTTCGCAGGCGGCTTGCGAAATGCCAATGGGCTCGATTTCAGCCCATGGTCGGGAGAACTATGGACCACCGTCAACGAACGCGACATGCTCGGTTCTGACCTGGTGCCGGATTATCTGACCAATGTGCCGATCGGTGCGAATTACGGTTGGCCGTGGGTCTATTACGGCAACAACTTCGATCGCCGCGTGAAATATCCGATCCCCGAATATATCAACTACGTTCGTACCCCCGAATATGCCCTGGGACCGCACGTGGCTGCCCTCGGTTTTGTCTTTAGTAAAGAAGGCGCAAAGATGGGCGACAGGTTCGGCAGCGGCGCATTCGTCGCCCAGCATGGATCCTGGAACCGCAAGCCGCCGTCTGGTTATGACGTCGTCTATGTTGCATTCGACGAGCGCGGGAACCCTACCGGTAAGCCCGTGCCCGTGCTGACCGGCTTCCTCAAAGACGATGGGACGACGCGTGGTCGTCCGACCTGGGTCGAATGGGCGGGCGATGGGTCTCTGCTCGTGTCCGACGACACCGCCGGAATCATCTGGCGTGTCTTCGCCCCCGGTGCACAGGGGCAGGGCGCAATCGGCCGGATCACCGGTGACCGTTTGCCCCCGCAGCGCGAACTGCGGGGACAGGAAGCTACCTTCGGTGCAGACGATTACGCGCGCCGGGTGACGGCGGAATAGCCTACCCCGCCAACTGCTCGGCGGTCAGCGTGTAAAGCGATTCGGCGCCTGCGGTCGCTGCCGCGGTTAGGCCACGTGCCTCGGGCACGATCCGGTCGAGAAAGAACCGAACGCTAGCGGCCTTTGTGGTCGCCAACTCCGGCGCAGCGCCGGCCTTGATCGCCCGCAGCTGGCGCAGCAATTGCCATCCGGCAACGGCCACCGCGAGCATGGTGCAGAAGGGAACCGACCCGGCTAGGCGATCGTCCACGCTGGCATCAGCGCGCATCCATTTCGCCACTGTGTCGCAATCGGCAGCAAGCCCAGCAAGCGTCGGTTCGTCCTGCGCATCTCGGGCAACGTCGGCCGTCAGCGTCGCCAAGGAAGCGCCATCGTCGAGCGCGAGCTTGCGGGTGACGAGATCGGCGGCTTGGATACCGTTCGTGCCTTCGTAAATCGGCGCAATGCGCGAATCGCGCCAGTGTTGTGCGGCCCCGGTTTCCTCGATGAATCCCATGCCGCCATGGACCTGGACACCCAGGCTTGCCACTTCGATACCAATATCGGTTCCCCAGGCCTTGATCAGCGGGGTAAGAACCTCGCCGCGCATACGGGCGCCGGCATCGCCCAGCGTCCCGCGATCGACCTGTCCCGCCGTATAATACAGCAGCGCACGCGCGCCTTCAGTCAGGGCCTTCATGCGTAGCAGCATGCGGCGGACATCGGGATGATCGATGATGGCCACTGATGATCTGTTGGGCGATCCGGCGCGTGCGGATTGCACGCGTTCTTGCGCGTACGCAAAGGCTTGCTGCGTCGCCCGTTCGCCGATCTGAACCCCCTGATTGCCGACATTTATGCGCGCATTGTTCATCATGGTGAACATCGCCATCAGCCCGCGATTTTCGGCACCAACCAGTTCGCCGATGCATTCGTCATTGTCGCCATAGCTCATAACGCAGGTGGGCGAGGCGTTAATGCCGAGCTTGTGCTCTACGCTTACGCATCGCAGGTCATTGTGGGATCCGAGCGACCCGTCCTCCTTCACATGGTACTTCGGCACCACGAACAGCGAAATACCGCGGGTACCTTCGGGCGCGTCGGGCAGCCGGGCGAGCACGAGGTGGATGATATTCTCGGCGAGATCGTGTTCACCCCAAGTGATGTAGATCTTCTGACCCTTGATCAGATATTTGCCTGCGTGCTCTCCCTCCGAGATGGGTCTGGCGGTCGTACGCAGTGCACCGACATCCGAACCAGCCTGAGGCTCGGTCAGGTTCATAGTTCCCGACCATTCGCCGCTCACCAGTTTGGGAAGGTATTTTTCCTGAAGTTCCGCAGAGCCATGATGGTCGAGCGATTCGATGGCGCCAACGCTCAGCATTGGAAGCAGGTTGAAGGCCATGTTTGCCGTGCCGAGGTTTTCGAGAACATTGCATGACAGGGTAAACGGCAGGCCTTGTCCGCCGAACCCGACGGGTCCGGAAATGGCATTCCAGCCCTGTTCGACATAATGCGCATAGGCTTCGGCAAATCCGTCAGGAAGGCGGACCACACCGTTCTCCAGTTTTGCGCCCTCGATATCGCCGATGCGATTGAGGGGCGCCCATTCCCCAGCAGCAAATTCGCCAATGCCGGCCACGATGGCCTCGACCATATCCGGTTCGGCGGCGGCAAATTTTTCGCTGTTCGCCAAATCGGCGATTCCGGCGTTTACGCGGATGGCGAGCAACTGGTCCTGGGTGGCGGGGGTGTAGGTCACGGGTAATCCTCTTGGCTTTGTGCCGAACGAGATATAGCGCGCGGGCATGAGCGGCAAATACGTTACGGAAACGATAGGGACCGATGCGCACGAAATTACACGCGCTGCACAGATATTGCGCGATGGAGGTCTCGTCGCCGTACCTACCGAGACGGTCTATGGCCTTGCCGCGCGCGCAGATAACGACGAGGCGGTGTCGCGGATCTATGGCGCAAAAGGTCGACCCGATTTCAATCCGCTCATCGTTCATGTGGCATCGCTGGAACTGGCGCGCAAGCTGGCCGACTTTTCCGACGTAGCGGAGAAGCTGGCGGCAGAGCACTGGCCGGGACCGCTCACCCTTGTGCTCCCGCGCCGCCGAGATGCCGGTCTTGCCGAGGCCGTGACAGCGGGGCTTGAAACGGTCGCGATACGCATGCCCTCGCACGCCGTCATGCGCGCCTTGCTCGAGAATAGCGGTCTGCCGATCGCCGCGCCATCCGCGAATCGCAGCGGTTTCATCAGCCCGACCTCGACGGCACATGTTCTCGCATCGCTCGACGGCAGGATCGACGCGGTGATCGACGGCGGCGTGTGCGAGCAGGGCCTGGAATCGACGATTGCGGCGGTTCGTGCGGATGGATATGTCGTCGTTTTGCGCCCAGGTCCCATACTTCTCGCGGCCTCGGCGGCAGATGGAAAGAATATCGAAGCGCCGGGGCAGCTTGCGAGCCATTACGCACCGGGCAAGCCCGTTCGGCTAATGGCTTCAGAAGTTGCGCCAGACGAGTTCTTGATCGGCTTCGGTGATCTGGCGGGCGATTGCTCGTTGTCGGACAACGGTGATCTCACGGAAGCGGCGTCACGCCTCTATGCCTGCCTTCACGAGGGAGCCTTGTCGGCCAAACCTCGCATCGCGGTCGCGGCAATTCCGGAAGTGGGCGTGGGAATTGCGATCAACGACCGGCTACGCCGTGCCGCCACTCCGCCCGATTGATCACTCGGGCTCGACCGGTATCGATGGAATGATCTGCTGCATCTCGGCGTAACTGTTGCGCGCATCGTCGCAGGCCCGGCGATTGCCATCCTTGCAGCGGTCGAGCTGCTTGTCGTAGTCCCGTTCCAACTGGGCAAGTCGGGCTTCCCGACGGCGAATTTCGCGGCCGCGCTTCTCGTCGGCTTCAGATTGGCTGGTAGTGGCCATATCGACACCCTTGCCGACTGCCTTCACCGGCAGCGTGGCAACATCCACCACTGTCTTTGCAAGGCAACCGGGCAAGGCAAGGGTCACAGGCAGCAGAATGATTAAGGCTAGACGGCGCATGGCGAAATCCTCTCGCCGCGCCGCCTAGCCTAAATAGCGTGAGCCGTCGATGAACTTACGTTTCGGGTGCTGCTGGAGCATCCGGCGCGGTCGGGCTCGAAGGGGCGTCAGGTGCAGTTTGTTCCTGCGTCGCCGTCCGGATATCGCGGCAGTTGAGCGTGCCTGACCCCATCGCGTTAACTGTGCAGTCTGCGCGGCCGTTTACCGTGATCGTTCCCGAGCCCATGATGCTGGCATCAACCTTCCCGTCCGAGGCGAATTCGGCATCGCCTGAGCCGGCAACGGATATGTCGGCATTGCCGACCTTGAGCCCGGCCATATCGGCCTTCCCGGATCCGGCTACGGTCATATCCAGCATATCGACGGTTCCGGCGCCTTCGAAGCTTCCCGATCCAGCAATGGTCAGATCCAATGAATCAGCGTCGAACCGGGCGACCTTGGCTTTCCCCGATCCAGCGATGGTGACATCGGCTTTGCCTCGCATGGAGGCTGCCTCGATATCGCCCGATCCTGCAAGCACCATCGCCGTAAGGCTGGGCATCGTCACCCGAATGGTGGCCACACCACTGATTTTTCCTATATCCTTGGCGCGGCCTATGCCCAAAGAGCCCTCGTCGAGCGAAAAACGCACCGCGTCGACTGCCGCGTCTTCTCCGGAGACGGCGATGTCCAGTTTTTCGCCTTCGGTGACAATTACCTTGTCCGGTCCGGCAAGAACAAGTTCGGTCGGCGCCGCACCGCTCATATCCAGCTCAGCCAGCGGCACACCGTCGCCATCACCGATGTGGATGTTCATGTTGTCGCACCCTGTTACAAGTGCTGCTCCAGCCAAGGCTGCGAGCGGGGCAAGGCCTTTCAGAATTCGGTGGATCATCGCGGTAGTATTCCTCTCGCTGCGGCAGTCCGTATTGCTGATATAATACAGTACTCGATCATCATCAAGGCAGGAAAGATGTATTCGGTCATCCGATTTGGATCGACGATGGATGCGGCTCAGCGTGAGCAGGAGAGACGTCCAGATCCCATGCGGGTCTGGGAGCAGTCAGTGGTACCCGTGACGATGGCGCTGCCGCTACCCACGATACTTGCCTTCACCGGGCCGTTGGCACTGAACCTGGCACCACCCGATCCCGCGATCGATACGGCCGATCGACCGACACGAAGGCGGGTTGCATCGATATCTCCGCTCCCGGCGATAATGATACTGCTGTCGTCTGCATTGCCGGCGATCTTCAGATCGCCCGATCCTGCAATTGCTGCTGACAGATGCGTAGCTTTCACCCGGCCGATCTCCAGCGTACCGGAGCCTGCGACCGTAGCGCCGATATCCGATCCGCTCATACTATCGACGATGAGATTGCCCGATCCAGCAAGCGTGGCAGAGGCGACCGACGGCGCGGTGACTTCGATTCTGGCTGTGCCCTTTATCGGTTCGCGGCGCCAGCGGCGGCCGATGACCAATTGCCCGTCATCGACGACATAACGCAGTTCGGCCAGCACGGCTGGGCTGCCGGAGGCGCGGATTCGCCACTGATTGCCTCGCGTGACTGACACCCTGTCGTTGCCTGCCAGAGTGACCTTTTCGAAGCGCTGCGTGGCAGTGCTCGTCTCGCCGATCAGGCGGCCGTCATCCAGTGTCGAGCGCCATGTCTTTTCTGCAAGCAGGGGCGTTGTCGGGATGGCGGTAACGGTTGCCAGCGCGAGTGCAGCTATCGTCAAAGTGCGTACCATGTGCAGTCTCCAAATTGCAGACTGCATCATTCGCACCGCGGAATAACCACGTCCAACGCGTTCGTCGACAAATGTAATCGATTGGCGGATTATGGCCGGAGTGGCGCCAACAAAAAGGGGCGCCGCATGGCGCCCCTTACGTGTTCGATTAATCAAGCGCGTTACGCGTCTTCGGCATTCTCGTAATATTGCGGCGCATGTTCGCGCAGCACGTCGAGGATTTTCTCGAGCGCAGTCGGCTCGTCCGTCTTCTCCATTGCGGCGAGTTCGCGCGCGAGCCGGCTGGACGCGGCTTCGAAGATCTGCCGTTCGGAATAGCTTTGTTCCGGCTGATCGTCGGGACGGAAGAGGTCGCGAGTCACTTCAGCGATCAGCACGATTTCACCCGAGTTGATCTTGGCTTCGTATTCCTGCGCACGGCGGCTCCACATGGTCCGCTTGACCTTGGGTTTACCCTTGAGAGTTTCCATCGCTTCCTTGAGCGTCTTGTCGGAAGACAGCTTGCGCATGCCGATGGATTCGACCTTGTTGACCGGAACGCGCAGCGTCATGCGCTCTTTTTCGAAGCGGAGGACATAAAGGTCGAGCTGCATGCCGGCGATTTCTTCGCTCTGGAGCTCGATGACACGGCCCACACCGTGCTTGGGGTAAACAACGTAATCGCCAACGTCGAAGGCATCAGGCTTGCTAGCCATGCAATCTTTCCTTTCGTCGGAGCGCGGCGCGAAGGCAGCAGCGTCAAGAAAGGCCCGACTGCGACCCATGCGAGAGTGCAGTGTAAACCCGGTTGTGACGTTGCTGGAAGCGGCGTGCCCTTTCAATTATCTCACCTGGCCGGGAGCAAGCCAGCTCAGTTGTTGCATTATATAGCACAGCCGCAACAAAATTGCGAATCGCAATTGGCAAGGATGCAGCGTTCAACTGAGAGCGGCAACGGCCGCAAGCGATCAGTCGCCTTCGCCGGGCTCGGCCGAGAAGTACTTGTCGTACTTGTCTTCTTCGTCCTTGTGCTCGTCGGCATCGGCCGGCGGTTCTTTCGACTGGGTGATGTTGGGCCATTCGGCGCTGAACTTGGTGTTCAGTTCAAGCCATTTTTCCAGGCCATCTTCCGTGTCGGGGAGAATCGCTTCAGCGGGGCACTCGGGCTCGCAAACGCCGCAATCGATGCATTCGCTGGGATTGATGACGAGCATATTGTCGCCCTCGTAGAAACAATCGACCGGACACACCTCTACACAATCGGTGTACTTGCACTTGATGCAGGCGTCGGTGACGACATAGGTCATTGGTGGCGTAATCCCTGGAACTGTTTGCCTGATCGCGCTGCTAGGGCGGATTATCCGTTGGGGTCAAGCTCCCGATAACAGGCTTGTGCTTCCCGGGGCGGCCCGCGGCGTTCCGGCAACGCGAGGATTTCGATCAGTTTTACCGTGTTACCGAGCGGCAAGGTGAGGATGTCGCCCTCGACGATGTCGCGCGAACAACGCCTGACGCGTTCGCCGTTGCGGCGAATATGGCCCTCGTCGATCAGCCTGTGTGCCGCGCTCCTCGTTCGTGTGAAGCGCAAATGGCACAGCAGCCTGTCGATCCTCACACGTATCTCGTCATGTACGCACCAGATCGGCAAGTGCGGCAAAGGCACTCCCTTCACGGGGTTTCACGGGGGTAGGTCGCTCTTGTTTGCGGCGCGATGGCCGCCATTCCCAGCGATCGGGTCGCGGCGGACCGAATTGGCCTTCGGGCAGCGGCTTTGCTCTCTGCACCCGAAAACCAGCGTTCCCTAGCAAGCGGGAGATGTTATCTTCCTCCAAACCGATGGATATCGGCAGGGCATAGTCGAGCACGAATTTGCGTCTGCGGTCCTTGCTTTGCGCCTTCGCCCGCGTTTCATGCGCCGCGCGCAGTATCTTCTCTGCCAGATCGATACGGATGGCCTGCGTACCCGCGGCGCGATAGCCCGAGGGGAGTTTCTTGGTTTCCGCAATCACCGGCAGCATCGCTTCCTGCAAAGGTCTGCGATCCACGCCGAGCATATTGAGCAATTGCCGTGGGGCGGGTTTCAGCAAGGCTGGCGCAAAGACGTCCAGGGCTCCGAAGGTCACCCCTATCTTTCGCAGGAACGGTCGCATCTCCTTGGGCAAATGCTCCATCCCCGCTCTGTCGCGCGTAACGTAACCATGCCCGGCAATGAGATTGAGCAGCAGAGCGCGCGCTTGCGACCCGGCATCCGGATTGCTTGCCGCATGGTGCATCTTTTCAAGCGGCTCCAGAGGCTGGAGCTTCTTGTCGAGCCATTTTTCCAGCCCGGCCATCAAATTGTTGCGCGCATTTTCGGGCAATGCAGACACTTCACGACTGGGTTTCAGCACTGGCTTTATGCTCCCGTCGCGACGTTCGAGTTCGGCCAGAACCTCGCCCTTCCACCGTATGGCGCCGCGTGCCAGCTCGACACCTTCCATGTCTGCAGCAACCAGCTGGTCAGCCTTCGTCCCTAGCAATTTGGGCAGCGCCTTTTCCGCGGCCGCGAGAAGCATGCGCCGGTCTTCGTGGCGGGCAGAGGAATCCACCTTAAACCGCAATCCTTCAACGTGGCCCAGCACTTCGCCTTCCACGCTAACCTCGCCACTGTCATTCAATTCAATCGGCAGCATGCCTGCATCCTGTCCTAGCGACTTCATCAATATCGCCGTCCTTCGGTTCACGAATCTTTCGGTCAGCCGCGCATGGAGCGCATCCGACAATTTGGCTTCGACGGCGCGCGCTCGCGACGCCATTTCGTCACGCGCCAGCACCCAATCGGGTCGCTGGCAAATATAGGCCCAAGTGCGAATCGCCGAGATCCGCCCCTGCAGCGTATCGATGTCCCCGGACATGTTGTCGAGTTCGCTGATGCGCGCCGCGACATAATCGGCGCCGAGATAGCCTTGCGCAAGGTCCTGCCATAATCGCGCGACGAAACGGGCGTGAACATCGGCGCCGCGTTGACGGAAGTCCGGCAAAGAACAGGCTTCCCAGAACCGGCGCACCATGCCTGCGCCCCGGACATTGGCTCCAATCGGTTCGTCCGCCAGGCGCTTGAGCGTGGCCAGGTCGATGGCTTCCGGGGCAAGGCGCAATGCAGGATCACCCGGCGGTGTCTCCAGATCCGTGATCAGCGTCGCAAGCGAATCGAAGCGCGGTTCCGGCTCGCGCCAGTAGAGGTGGGTGAGCGGCGCGAACCGATGTTCCTCGATCGCATAGACTTCTTCTTCGGTAAATTCGGGCGCCGTGCCGTGCTTGTTCGTCCCGGCGAGCGTGCCAAAGGTCCCGTCACGCTGGTGACGGCCAGCCCGCCCGGCGATCTGGGCCATTTCCGCGGGAAAAAGCCGGCGCATCCGGACCCCGTCGAATTTTGACAGGCCGGCGAAGGCGACATGGTTGACGTCAAGGTTCAGCCCCATGCCGATTGCATCGGTGGCAACGATGTAGTCGACTTCGCCATTCTGGAACAAGGCGACCTGCTTGTTGCGCGTCTCCGGGCTGAGTGCGCCCATCACTACCGCGGCACCGCCACGAAAGCGTCGCAGCATTTCGGCCACGCCGTAGACCTGCTCGGCACTAAAAGCGACGATCGCGCTTCGGGGCGGAAGGCGCGACAGCTTGCGCGGCCCGATGTGGGTAAGGGTGGAGAACCGGGGACGATCGGAAATCTCTGCCTCGGGCACCAGCTGGCGCACCAGCGGTTCTAGCGTGGCCGCGCCCAGCAGCATCGTTTCCTCGCGCCCACGCGTATTGAGCAAATGATCGGTAAAGATATGCCCCCGCTCGCGATCCGCTCCGATTTGTGCTTCGTCCAGGGCAACGAAGGCGGCGCCCGCTCCATCGCGCGGCATCGCTTCGGCGGTACAACACATGTAACGCGCCCCTTTCGGCTCGATACGCTCTTCGCCAGTTATCAGCGCCACGGCGTCATCGCCCTTGATCGCGCGAACGCGGTCATAGACTTCGCGAGCAAGCAGGCGAAGCGGGAAGCCCATGCAGCCGCTGGAATGCGCGGCCATGCGCTCGATCGCCAGATGCGTCTTGCCGGTATTGGTGGGTCCGAGGACTGCCTTGATAGCGCTTCTCTGCACGTGCCCTAGGTGGCAGTGAGCGGGCCTCAGGGCAACCGTGCGGCGCGCCGGAAGTTCGATTCACCGCAATCCGGACTCGCATGGCCGCAAGTTAAGCCCGTCTTTACTTTGTTTTGGCAGGCAAAGCGGGCACAGGCTCTTTAAGCGGGATTGGGTCGCACCGAACACGCATCGGGCGGCCAATACGGAGGGACAGGCGTGTATACGTCCCATACGGACAGTGACGAAGCGGATCTGCAGTCGGCGACGGGTGGGCGAAATGGCTCGGCCGCAGCGCTTGCGCACGACCAGATTCTGCCCAACCTGCCTCTTCCCAAGTTTTCGTGGTCCGCCATGCGCGAACGCCTTTCGGGCCGCATCGCCAGACTGGACCTGGCACCCGACCTTGGCAGTGAAATCGGCAGCAAACGCTGGTTCCGCGGGCTAGGAACCTTTCTAGGCCTGAGTGCGGCCGCTCTAGCTTTCTGGCCGACTTTCGCACCGCTCGAGGCTGCGCCACCTGCGCATATCGATGATGCTGTACGCGACGAGTTTCGCAGCCAGATGATTCTGCCACTGGGACTCGGTGCAGACAGTGGCCGCCACATGGGGGCGACCGCTCTCGTCGCGCCGCTTGCTGCAGCGCCGGAGCGACCCACGATCGAGATGGTCGCGACGCTGGCCAAGGGCGACAGCTTCGAACGCATGCTGCGCCGGGCTGGTGTCGGCGTGGGCGACACCGATCGCGTAGCCGCGCTTGTCGCAGGGGCAATCCCCCTGTCGGACCTGGAATCGGGCACGCAGTTCGACATCACCTTGGGGCGCCGTACGGCACCTGGCCAACCCCGGCCGTTGCAGTCGATCGCATTTCGCGCGCGGTTCGATCTCGAACTGGACGTTGGCCGCCTTCACGATGGCGCCGATCTTTCACTTACCCGCAAGATTATACGCGTTGACGATACGCCTTTGCGGATACGCGGTGTGGTGGGCGACAGTCTGTACCGCTCGGCGCGAGCGGCGGGAGCACCGGCGAGCGCCGTTCAGGCCTATCTCAAGACGCTGGGCCAGCACGTGAACCTCGACCGGGAAGTCAGGTCCGGAGATACATTCGATTTCATCGTCGCGCATCGCCGTGCCGCCACGGGCGAACGGCAGGCGGGCCAGTTGCTTTATGCGGGTCTGGACCGGGGCGAAAAACCTGCCGTCCAGTTGATGCGCTGGGGCAAGGATGGCGAGTTTTACGAGGCATCGGGTGTCGGGGAGCAACGCGGCGGCCTGATGGCGCCCGTGCCGGGTCGTATGAGCTCGCGCTTCGGCATGCGCCGCCATCCGATCCTCGGCTATCGCCGGATGCATTCGGGGCTCGATTTCAAGGCGGGCCACGGCCAGCCCATCGTCGCAGTCACGGATGGCCGCGTGCTGTCGGCAGGGCGCGCTGGCGGATGCGGCAATGCGGTGAAGCTGCGCCACGGTGGCGGCATCGATACGCGTTATTGCCACATGAGCCGCATCGCCGTGGACCGCGGGCAGAATGTACGGCGCGGGCAGGTGATCGGCTATGTCGGCTCGACCGGCCTGTCGACCGGGCCGCATCTCCATTACGAGATGTATCGCAACGGGCGCGCCATCGATCCCGCATCGGTCCAGTATGTGACGCGGGCGCAGCTTGCGGGGGCTGAACTGCAGCGGTTCAAGGATACTCTGGCCAAGATGAAGACGGTCGAGCCCGGGGCCGCGCTTGCCGAGCTGGAACAGACCGCCACCGAAGTCGCTGCCGAAGCGCCCGTGCGCGAAATCGACAGGCTTGCGCTGCCGAAGAAGTAGCCCGGCGATTGCGCCGCGTGCGTGCTTGCGGCAGAGCGCTTGTATGACAAACGCAAGCTATCCCAACACCCGCATGCGCCGCACCCGTGCGAGCAGCTGGAGCCGCGCGATGTATCGCGAAACCGTGCTGACGCCGGCGGACCTCATCTGGCCGCTGTTCGTCACCGACGGCAAGGGTGTGGAGGAGCCGGTTGCGAGCCTGCCCGGAGTATCGCGCTGGTCCGTCGACGGTATCGCAAAGCATGCGAAACAAGCGTTTGATCTGGGGATTCCATGTGTCGCATTGTTCCCGAACACCCAGCCGAACAAGCGCAGCGACGATGGGGCCGAGGCGTTCAATCCCGACAATCTGATGTGCCGCGCCATCAAGGCGATCCGCGATGCCTGTGGATCGGACATCGGCATTCTGACGGACGTCGCACTCGACCCCTATACCAGCCACGGGCAGGACGGGCTGCTGGACGACAGCGGCTATGTCCTCAACGACGATACGGTCGCGGTGCTGGTGGATCAGGCCGTGAACCAGGCGAATGCCGGGGCCGATATCATCGCGCCGTCGGACATGATGGACGGGCGTGTGCGAGCAATCCGCATGGCGCTGGAGATGAACCAGCATCCCAATGTCCAGATCATGGCTTACGCGGCCAAATATGCCTCTGCCTTCTATGGCCCGTTCCGTGACGCCGTGGGGTCGGGCGGCCTGCTGAAGGGCGACAAGAAAAGCTATCAGATGGATCCCGCCAATGGCGATGAGGCCATGCGCGAGATCGCGATGGATATTGCCGAGGGGGCGGATAGCGTGATGGTCAAGCCGGGGCTGGCCTATCTCGACATCATCTGGCGCGCGAAACAGGAATTCCACGTCCCGGTTTTCGCCTATCAGGTGAGCGGAGAATATGCGCTGATCGAAGCCGGTGCTGCAGCGGGCGTGGGTGACCGCGATGCCTTGCTGATGGAAAAGCTGCTCGCCTTCAAGCGCGCCGGATGCAGCGGCGTGCTGACCTATCACGCCCCGCGCGCCGCACAGCTTCTCAATGGCTGAGTTCCGTCTGGAGACCGAAAGGCTGATCCTGCGCGACTGGCGCGGCGATGCCGACTGGGACGAGTTCTTCCGCGTCACCAACACCCCCGCGGTCATGCAATGGCTGGGCGACGTGCTCGACGATGCGGGCTGCGACAAGCAGCGCGCCCGGGTCGAGGCCTGCCGCGCGAAGAACGGATTCTGCTTCTGGGTCGTTGAGCGCAGGGAAGACGGCGCCATGCTCGGCTTCTGCGGTATCAAGCGCGCCGACGCGCCGGGATCGACGCTGACGGGCGAGTTCGAGGTGGGCTGGCGCCTGCGCGAAGATGCCTGGGGCAGGGGCTATGCCAGGGAAGCGGCCGCGGCGACGCTCAATGCCGCTTTCGACACATTCGGCGCAGAAGAAGTCTTCGCCCTGACGGTTCCTGGCAACACGGCGAGCTGGGGCCTGATGAAACGACTTGGCATGACCCGGCGCGAAGAGCTCGACTATGTCGACAACCGCTACGAAGAACCGTGGAACCCGACCATCGTCTATTCGATCGACCGCGATGCATGGAGCACGGACCGTGGCTGACATCATTGCCGAAACGGACCGGCTGATCCTGCGCACGATTGAAGAAGGCGATGCGGCGGAACAGGATCGCGTGCTGAATACGCCGACCGTGATGGCGCGTCTCGGCGGCGTGAAAGAGCTGCAGGAGATCGAAGCGAAACATGCGAAATCGCGCGCGCTTTATGCGCAGCATGGTTTCAGCTTCCTGTTCATGATCGAAAAGGCCAGCGGCGAAATGGTCGGCCACTGCGGCATCAAGCAGGTCGACAATCCGCTGGCGCAGAACCAGGGCGATCACGAGATCGGCTGGCTGGTGCGGGAGGATCGCTGGCGGCGCGGCTATGCCGAAGAAGCGATGCATGCCGTGCTCGACTGGGCTTTTACCCGTGTCGGGGCGCCCCATGTCGTCGCGCTGACCAGCCATGCCAACATCGGCAGCTGGAAACTGATGGAAAAGCTCGGCATGGTGCGCCGCAAAGATCTGGATTTCTCCGACCCCGCCTATCCGGCCGAGGACAATCCGACGATCCAGTATTCGCTTTCGCGCGAGCAATGGGAGAGCACACGATGACCGCGAGCCGCCCCCCTGCGTCCCGACCGGGCGTCACCATCATTCCGATTCACGGCCACACGCCGAAGATCCATGACAGCGCCTTCATCGCGCCCGGTTGTACCATCATCGGCAATGTCGAGATCGGTGCCGACAGTTCGGTGTGGTACAATTGCGTGCTGCGTGCCGATGTCAGCCGCATCGTCATCGGCGAACGGACGAATATCCAGGACGGCAGTGTCTGCCATTGCGATCCGGAGCGCCCGGGCGACCCTGACGGATCGCCGCTGATCATCGGCGACGACGTGCTGATCGGGCATATGGCCATGGTGCATGGCTGCATGATCGAGGACCGCGGCTTCGTGGGACTGGGTGCCATCGCAATGAACAAGGCGGTTATCGCCAGCGATTCGATGCTGGCTGCAGGCGCCATGCTGACCGAAGGCAAGGTGATGGGCCCGCGCGAATTATGGGGCGGGCGGCCTGCACGAAAGATGCGCGATCTCGACGATGCGGCAATCGCGGGAATGCGGATGGGCGTGGCGCATTACGCCGAAAACGCCAGGCATCACGCGGCAGCGGTGGATGAAGCGCTTACCCGCTGACCTGCCCGATGCGGACGCCCTGCGCGCCCTGATCGACGAGCAGGGACGCCTTGCCGTTCGGGCCACCCCGGGCGCACGAAGCGAAACCATTACGATCACCGGCACTGGCGTCGGCGTGAAAGTACGCGCCAAGCCGCAGGAAGGGGCCGCCAACACGGCCGTGATCCGGCTGGTCGCGCGCGCGCTCGATCTGGCGCCGTCACGCGTGGAACTGTTGCGCGGCGCAACTTCGCGCGAGAAACTGCTGCGGATCGCTCTCTAGATCCCCTCGTCCGCGGGCGGATCGTCCGTTCGACCTTTTTCCACCAGGGCGGCGTAGCAAAACAGCAGGAAGGCCATCGCGCACAGGATCGCCGGCGAGTGATCCTGCACAAGCTTGTGGAGCATCCCGCCGGCAATCGCGCCCAGAGCGAGCGCCATCCAGAGCCACCCGTAGCCGCGCGAACCTTCCTGAGAACGGCCCGACATGCGCGCGGCAAGGCCCTGTCCGAACCGGACCAGCGCCCCGGTCATATAGGTCACGCCGACGGTCACTTCGCCATCTTTGGTAAAGACGTTGTTCGCCATTCCCATGGCGAGCGCCGATGCGGCGAGAAACCCGACCGTCGATCCGAGCATGCTGGCGATCGCACCGGCGCCGAGGACCAGGGTGACGGCGGCCAGCAGGGCTCTCTTGCGCCAGTCAGGCCAGCGCGATGCAAGCAGCGATCCCAGCACCACGCCGGTAACAAAGCCGCAGATCAGCGCAAACGGGATGTAGGCGATCGACGGCTGCCCGGCGATGTGCAGACCCAGCCGGGTGGTATTGCCCGACATGAAGGAGGCGAAATATCCGCCGGTCCTGATGAAGCCTGTCGCATCCACCGTGCCTGCCAGAAAGGCGAGGCCGAGCGCGAGTTTCCTGCGGGCGGGATCGTAACGGTGCACGCCGGCACCATGCCCACCGCGGGTTTGAAATCAATCCTTGATCAGCGCCTTCAGCGCTTCGATGCGATCGGCTTCGTGCGGTGGCTTGTCCCAGCGGATGCGGTGAATGCGGGGAAATCGCATGGCGAGGCCGGATTTGTGGCGCTTGCTGTCATGTACGCTGTCGAAGGCAACTTCGAAGACCAGGCTCTTGTCCGTTTCGCGCACCGGCCCGAAGCGGTTGACCGTGTTCTGCCGCACATGGCGATCCAGCTTCTTCAGTTCCTCGTCCGTGAAACCGGAATAGGCCTTGCCGACCGGGAGGAGGTCCGCCCCGGCATCGGGATCGCCGTCCCAGCATCCGAAGGTGTAATCGGAATAGAAACTCGACCGCTTGCCGCTGCCGCGCTGGGCATACATCAGGACGCAATCCACCAGCAGCGGATCGCGCTTCCACTTGTACCAGTATCCCACCCGGCGTCCGGCGATGTAGGGGCTGTCCTTGCGTTTCAGCATCAGCCCTTCGATGGCGTCATCCCGGCTGCCTTCGCGGATTTCGCCCAGATGTTCGAAATCGCGCGCGTCGACCACCCGGCTGAGGTCGAAATGGCTTTCGGGCAGGCGATCCATCAGTTTTTCCAGGCGTTGGCGCCGCTTGGTCCAGGGAAGGGCGCGCAGATCTTCGCCGTCGAGAAGCAGCACGTCGTAAAGCCGCACGAACGCGGGCGCTTCGGCCAGCATCTTCTTGGACACCGTCTTGCGCCCGAGCCGCTGTTGAAGCGCGTTGAAGCTGGCTGCGCCCCCTTCTTCCCCACCCTGATGCGTTCCGCGCACCAGCAGTTCGCCATCGAGAACGGCGGGAAAGGGAAGCACATCGAGCAGTTCGGGGAAGGTTGCGGAGATATCGTCGCCCGAGCGGGAGAACAGTTTCGTTTCGTCCCCCGCCCGTACCAATTGCACGCGGATACCGTCCCATTTCCATTCTGCCGCATAATCCGCCAGATCGACCACCGTTTCTTCGAGCGGGTGGGCCAGCATGAAGGGGCGGAAGGTCGGCAGGTTCGCCATGTCGGGCGGCGCTTCGCCGTTGGCGGCCCAGTCGAACAGTTCGGGATAGGGAGGGGCGAGACCGTGCCAATATTCCTCCACCTCGTCGACCGAGACGTCGAAGGCCTGCGCGAAGGCGGTCTTGGCCAGGCGGCTGGAAACGCCGATCCGCATACCCCCGGTGGCGAGCTTGAGCAGGGCGTAGCGGCCGGATGCATCGAGCCGGTCGAGCAGCCGGGGCAGTTCGGAGACGACGGTCTTGCGGTTCATCCCTTCGAGCAGTTCGACCGTTTCGGTCACCCCCGGGGGCGAGGGGGGATGTTCGGGCGCGGGCCACAGCAGGCTGGCCGTTTCCGCGGTATCGCCCACGAAATCGCGACTGAGTGTCCATAGCACCGGATCGATCCGATCCTTGAGCAGATTGCGGATGGTGGAAGATTTGACGGCCGGAAAATCCAGCCCGTCGGACAGGGCGGCAAGCGCCCAGCCGCGATCGGGATCGGGTGTCGCCCGAAGATATTCGGCGATCAGCCGCAGTTTCTCGTTGCGGCTGCGCGTATAGACCAGCGCATCGATAAGGGCGGCGAACTGCTCCAAGCCGTCAGCTCTTGGCTATGACCACTTCGACGCGGCGGTTCTTCTGCATGCCACTGGCATTTTCCTTCCCGTCCGGCGTCATGTTCTGCGCCACGGGCCGGCTTTCGCCGAGGCCCTTTACGGTCATCCGGTCTGCCGGGACCTGGCGTACATCTTTCAGATAGTCGCGGACCGCCTGCGCCCGCCGTTCCGACAGGCGCTGATTGTAGGCATCGTCGCCCTGGCTGTCGGTATGGCCCTCCACGGCCACCTTGGCCGAGGAATCGGATTTGATCAGTTCAGCCAGCTTGTCGAGCGTGGGCCGGGCGGCGGCGCGTATTTCGGCCTTGTCCGTATCGAACAGGACGTCGCCGGGCAGCGACACGAGCGTACCGCGATCGGTTTCCTTCGCTTCCAGTTCGGAGCGCAGCGTGGAGACCGAGCTGGCCGATCGCGCCGACGCGCCCGGCGCGGAGCCGATCAGCCGAAGCGAACTAGATTTTTTTTTTGCTCCGTCTTCGGTGAAGGCGGCGCTGGTCAGCTGCATCGGAATGCGGAAGCCCGGATAACGCGAATCGTCGTCTTCCAGATATTTTGCTTCGTTGAAGAAGAGAGTTGCGGGCCCGCCCTGGCTGAGACGACCCTTGAAGACGAGTTCTGCCCGAACCTGCTGGCCGGGAGGGATTTCGAGCCTTTCGTTATTGGCGGGAGCCTGGACTTCGAGCTTTCCGCCATCCGGACCGAACAGATAGGCGCCGCCGAAGCCGTTCAGCGTCACCGGAAAATCCGCGCCATTGTTGATCGTCATGGTGACAAGCGTTTCGGTAGGCGTTGCGCGGATCGATTCGAGCGCGATGCTGGTGCCGGTGGGGTGCGTTTGTTCGATATCGAGCGGCATTGCTTCGCCATCGGCATACAGCGCGCCATCGTCGGAGGCGGCTGCTTCGTCAGCCTGATCGCTTGTCGAAATGGTGGAGCCTTCGGCCTGGTTGTCGTCTTCCTTTACCGAACAACCGGCCACCAGAATTGCGGCCATCGATAGTGTTGCCAACGTCTTACGCATCGCAATCTCCCTTTTTCGCCTTACGCGAATGGTTGGAAAAACTGTCGAACCGCGTGCTCGTTCCGGTCAATCGTCCTCGTCCTCGTAGCCGACCATGGCAAGTGCGCGTGCGCGCTTCTGGTGCAACTGGCACCAGCGCAGCAGGGCATCCTCGCGCCCGTGGGTGATCCAGTTCTCCTGCGCGCCGACTTCCTGGATCGTGCGGGTAAGCTCGCCCCAGTCGGCATGATCGGAAATGATCAGCGGCAGTTCGACATTGCGCTGGCGCGCGCGCTGGCGAATGCGCATCCAGCCGCTGGCCATGGCGGTGATCGGTTCTGGCAGGCGGCGCGACCAGCGATCGTTGAGGGCGGACGGCGGGCAGATGACGATCGATCCGCGCATATCGTCCTTGGCATGATCGGCAACCAGTCGCAGCTCGCCGAGGTCGATCCCGTGTTCTTCATAGAGCCGGCACATCTTTTCCATCGCGCCGTGGAGGTAGATCGGGTCCTTGTGCCCCGCGCGCCGCAATTCGGCGATGACACGCTGCGCCTTGCCCAGGGCGTAGGCGCCGACCAGCACGCAGCTGTCCGGGTGCGCGGCGAGGCGATCGAGCAGCTTGGCCATCTCGTCCTCGATCGGCGGGTGGCAGAAGACCGGCAGGCCGAACGTCGCCTCGGTGATGAAGATGTCGCACGGTGTGACTTCGAAAGGCGGGCAGGTGGGGTCGTGGCGTCGCTTGTAATCGCCGGTGACGATCACGCGCTCTCCCGCATGTTCGAGGAGGATCTGCGCGCTGCCGAGGACATGCCCTGCCGGAATATAGGTCGCATCGACGCCGCCGGGGAGCCGGATGGTCTCGCCATAGGCGACTGGCGTCGCTCCGTCGCGAGTCGCGTAGCGCAACTCCATGATCGCCAGTGTCTCGGGCGTGGCGACGGTCTGCCCATGCCCGCCGCGCGCATGATCGGCATGGCCGTGCGTCACCAGCGCCCGGTCGACCGCGCGGCTGGGATCGACCCAGCAATCGGCAGGGACGATGTGAATACCGTGCGGTTCGGGCTTGATCCAGGAGAAGGGGGCGGCGGCCATCCCCGATTCAAGCGCGGGAACGCACAAGCGTTCCCGCGCAGGTGCCAGCTATCGAGCGGGAGAGGCGCGCAGACGCTCGATAACGCGCTTCAGGCTTGGTTTCTGGCCGGTTGAGAGCAGGCTGGCCCGGAACAGCCGGCCGATCAGGACCAGCTCGATTACGATGGCACCGGCAAGCAGGACGCCCGAACCGACCATTTCCCACCACTCGATGCCCATTCCGAGGCGCGCCAGCACGGTGAACGGCGTCCATAGCGGAACCCAGGTGAGAACCTGTACGATCCAGCCCGAATTCCCCGCCAGGATCGCCTGAATCAGGAAGGTCACCGGCAGCAGGATCAGGAGCATTACGGGCATAAGATAGCCTTGCGCCTCGCTCATCGAATCGACCATCGCACCGATCGCCACGAACAGGGCGGAAATCGCGATGTAGCCGGCGATGAAGAAGAACAGGATCGCAGCGATGATGCCGGGGCTGGAGACCGGATCGAGCGCGGGGCGGATCATATCCGATATCGCGCCCTGCGTCGCATAAGCGGCAACGCCTGCACAGGCGCCCCAGACGAGGATCATCAGCAGACCGACGCTGAGCGAGCCCAGGAGCTTGCCGTACATGAGGTCTTCCGGGCGAATACAGGCAAGGAGCGATTCGAGGAGCTTGTTGGAGCGCTCCTCCACCGAGCCCTGCAGCATCCAGCTGCCCGAAAGCATCAGGCTCATCACGAGGATATAGGCGAGGGCCAGCGGCACGATCGAGCGTACCAGCAAGGCCTCGCGCGCGCCGCCGCCGGGAGGAGGTGTATCGACCGCGATGACGGGGCTTGCGCTTTGCACGGCCGCCGCATTCGCAGGTGAGACGCCCTGAGCGGCCAACAGGCGCGCCCGCAGATCGGTTGTCAGCACTTCCTGCATCGTAGTGACGAAGCTGCCGCGGGGCTGGTTGGCGGAGAAGAGCTGGATACGCGGATCGGCGGGGTAATTCTCGCCGATCAGAACAACGATTTCCGGCGAAGCATCGTCATCTGCATCGAACAGGGCACGGGCCTCGGTACCGAAATCCCCTCCCCTTGCGGCAGAGAGTTCTGCTGACGGAGCGGAAAAGGCATAGGCGGGCGGATCAGGCTCGAATTGGGGGACGCCCTCCGGCCGGACGGCAGCGATCTTTTCAAGAGCGGCGTCCAGCCCGCCCGCCCGCTCGAACGCCGCGATGTCCGCGTCGGTATACCAGCGGTCATATCGCGCCCAGCTTGCTTTCGGATCGGCCTGTTCCAGTCCGTAGCGCTGGACGTAGCGCGACAGGTCGCGCAGCAGCCATTGGGCATCTTCGGCCGCGAACCGCGCCTTCAGAGCCTGCGCCGCATCGCCTCCGGACCGATCCACCACGGTTACCCGGGTGGGCTCATCGTCATCCAAACTCTCAGCAAAAATCGGCCCGAGCGCGAATGCGACGGGCAGGATCAGCAGAGTGAGCCAGAAGCTCTTCATCTTGAGGATCTGCCGAATTTCGCGCCCCGCGACCAGCAGCACATTATTCATGTCGATCGACGGGCTCATCAGGCGGCCTCCCTTTCCATCGCCGCTTGATCGGGATCCGCCCCGACCAACTGAACAAACACATCGTGCAAGCTTGCCCGGTGTTCGTCCCAGCGGCGTAGCGCAATCGCATTTGCGCTGCAGTGTTCGAGGACCGTAGCGGGATCGACGCCATCGGATAGATGCAGGGTCCAGTCGTGCCAACCATCGCCATGTGCCTCGCCACGTTCAGCGCGGGCGACGCCGGGGATCAGCGAAAGATCCGATTTGGCCATAGCGACCAGCCGCGCGGGCAAGGCCGCGCGCGCTTTATCCAGCGTGCCTTCGAACCGCTTACGGCCTTTGCGCAACAGCAGCAGGCGATCGCACAGGCGTTCGGCGTGCTGCATCACATGGGTCGAAAAGATCACCGCTGCGCCCCGATGGGATGCGCGCAGGATTTCGTTTTCCAGCAGCCCCTGATTAACCGGGTCGAGACCTGAAAACGGCTCGTCCAGCATCAGCAGTTCGGGATCGTTGACGAGCGAAGTGGCAAGCTGGACCTTCTGGGCCATCCCCTTCGACATGTCGCCGATATCGCTCTTGGCGCGGTCGGCGAGATCGAAGCGGGTGAGAAGTTCCATTCCGCGATTACGGGCATCGGCGGGCTTCATCCCCTTCAGCCGTCCGAAATACACGATCGTGTCGATCGCGCTCATTCCGGCGTACAGACCACGCTCTTCCGGGAGGAAACCGATGGCCTGCGCATTGCGTCGGTCGGGCGGGCTGCCCAGCACACTGATCGTCCCTGACGTCGGACGGATGATGTCGAGCACCATGCGCAAGGTCGTTGTCTTGCCGGCGCCGTTACCACCGAGAAATCCGAAAATCTCGCCTGGGGAGACCGAGAACGACAGGTCGTCGACAGCGACCACGCCTTCGAACCGCTTGACCAGATTGGATATTTTGAGAACCGACATGCATCCCCCCGACTATGTACCGGTAGGGCGTAAGTGAAGCTGTCCACCTTCACAAGCGTGGCTCGGTGAACGATCAACAGAGCCCCATCGAGGGGTGTCGCTAGCTGGTATTTGCCGAAAAAATTCCCGACGGCCCGCCCTCGGAAGATATTTACCCAATGACCGTCGCGGATAGAAAAAAGGGCACCGACCGTTCCCGGTGGTGCCCCTTCATCGATTGCAGGTTTGATCAGCCCTTGGTTTCGTCGGCGCCTTCCGGCGTATCGGCTTCGGGTTTTTTCGGAGCCGACTTGCGTTTCGGGGCGGCCTTTTTCTTGGCCGCTGGTTTTTTCTTCGCCTTGGGCGGGGCGGGGGTCAGTTCGAAGGACGGTTTGCCGTCTTTCATCGTTACCGACACCTCGCCGCCATCGGCCAGTTTGCCGAACAGCAGTTCTTCGGCGAGAGGCTGCTTGATCTTCTCCTGAATCAACCGGCCCATCGGACGGGCACCATAGAGGCGGTCGTAACCCTTGTCCGCCAGCCAGGACCGGCTTTCCTTGTCGAACTGGATGTCGACATTCTGTTCGGCCAGCTGGAGTTCGAGCTGGAGAATGAACTTGTCGACCACGCGGCCCACCGTCGATTTGCCGAGATAGGCAAATGGCACGATCGCATCGAGCCGATTGCGGAATTCCGGCGTGAACATCCGCTTCACCGCTTCTTCGCTCGCATCTTCCTTGCTGACATCGCCGAAGCCGATACCGCTGCGCGCCATGTCGGCTGCCCCGGCATTGGTGGTCATGATCAGCACGACATTGCGGAAATCGACCGTCTTGCCGTGATGGTCGGTCAGGCGGCCATTATCCATCACCTGCAGCAGGATGTTGAACAGGTCGGGATGCGCCTTCTCGATCTCGTCGAGCAGCAGCACGCAATGCGGGTTCTGGTCGACTGCATCGGTCAGCAATCCGCCCTGATCGTAGCCGACATAGCCCGGAGGCGCACCGATCAGCCGCGAAACGCTGTGGCGTTCCATATATTCGGACATATCGAAGCGCTTGAGTTCGATCCCCATGATGGAGGCAAGCTGGCGGGCGACTTCGGTCTTGCCGACGCCGGTGGGGCCGGAGAACAGGAAAGAGCCGATCGGCTTGTCCGGATCCCGCAGCCCTGCACGGCTGAGCTTCATCGCGGTAGACAGCTTGTGCACCGCCGCATCCTGCCCGAAAACCACATGCTTCAGGTCGCGTTCGAGATTCTCGAGCGCCTTCTTGTCGTCGCTCGATACCGACTTGGGAGGAATGCGCGCCATGGTCGCGATAACCGCTTCGATTTCCCTGGCGGTGATCTTCTTCTTGCGGCGGCTGGGGGCCACGAGCATCTGCATCGCGCCGACTTCGTCGATCACGTCGATCGCCTTATCGGGCAGTTTGCGATCATTGATGTAGCGCGCCGACAATTCCACCGCGGTTTTCAGCGCATCGACCGTGTAGGTCACCTTGTGGTGATCCTGGAATGCGGACTTCAGACCCTTCAGGATCTTGATCGTATCCTCGATCGTGGGTTCGTTCACATCGATCTTCTGGAAGCGCCGCAGCAGGGCGCGGTCCTTTTCGAAGTGATTGCGGAATTCCTTGTAGGTGGTCGATCCGATGCAGCGGATCGCACCGCTGGACAATGCGGGCTTGAGCAGGTTCGAGGCGTCCATCGCCCCGCCGCTGGTCGCACCGGCACCGATCACGGTATGGATTTCGTCGATGAACAGGATCGCTTCGGGCATGCCTTCGAGTTCGTTCACGACCTGTTTGAGCCGTTCTTCGAAGTCGCCGCGATAGCGGGTACCGGCAAGCAGCGCGCCCATATCGAGCGAATAGATCACTGCATCCTGCAGCACTTCGGGCACGTCGCCTTCCACGATCTTGCGGGCGAGACCTTCGGCGATCGCCGTTTTGCCGACACCCGGATCGCCGACATACAGCGGATTGTTCTTGCTCCGGCGGCAGAGAATCTGGACGGTGCGGTCGACTTCGGGGCCGCGGCCGATCAGCGGATCGATCCGTCCGTCTTCGGCCTTCTTGTTGAGATTGACCGTGAACTGGTCGAGCGCGGTTTCCTTCTTGCCCTTTTCGCCGGCCTTTTCCTCGGCCTGCGATTCGCCGCCTTCCGCGCCGTCGGGTGGCCGGTTTTCGATCTGCTTGCCGCCCTTGCCGATGCCGTGGCTGATGAAGCTGACGGCATCGAGCCGGCTCATGTCCTGCTGTTGCAGGAAATAGACGGCGTAGCTGTCGCGTTCGGAAAACAGGGCGACGAGTACGTTGGCCCCGGTCACCGTATCCTTGCCGGAAGACTGCACATGCAGGATGGCGCGCTGGATGACGCGCTGGAAACCGGCGGTTGGCTGCGGGTCGGCGCTCTCGTCCGACTGCAGCGACTGGTATTCCTGTTCGAGATACTGCTTCACCACGGCCGTCAGTTCGCTCAGATCGACGCCGCACGCATTCATCACCTGCGCGGCATCGTCATCGTCGATGAGCGCGAGAAGGAGATGCTCCAGAGTCGCGTACTCGTGATGGCGCTCGCCTGCGTCGGTGAGCGCTGCGTGGAGGGTCTTTTCGAGGTTGGCTGCAAAGCTGGGCATTCAGTTGTCTTTCTTGGGCGACTCGCTTGGGGCGAACTGGAAACAGCCTACGGGCCGGAGGTTAGCCATTGCTGTATGCATGGCGAATATGGGTGCGGAGCCGGAAAATATCAGCCCCCGCATCGCCAACTATTCCTTTCGCCCGAACAACGCTTCTGCCGCATCGCGGTGGGCAGCGGCGGAGAGGCGGTGTTTCTCGACGCGGACGATTTCGGATTCGAGAAGCCTGATCCGCTCCTGCAGTTCGTCCTGCGAATAAGGGCCGAGGTCTTCGGTGGCGAGCTTGCTCGCGGCATCGCCTCGGGGGCGTGGACGGTCATCGTCATCCATCGATTGGCAATCTCGCAAGGATGCCCGGTTGCTGTCAACGGGTACGAACGGTATTGCACCGCAAAAGTGGCAGTAGCGCCACTATGACCAGACAGATAACGGGGGCGCGAGTGGCAGCCGATTTGCCCGAGACGATGACCGCAATGGGCTTTGACGATCCGGGAGGCCCGGATGTTTTGCGTCCCGAAACATTGCCGGTGCCCGAACCGGGCGAGAATCAGGTTCTCATCCGCGTATCCCATGCCGGCATCAACCGGCCCGATGTGATCCAGCGGCAGGGCTTCTACCCGCCGCCGCCGGGCGCTTCGCCCATTCCGGGGCTCGAAGTGTCGGGCACGGTGGTGGCCGTCGGCAAGGGCGCAGCGCCCGAACTGATCAATCGGCGGGTCTGCGCCCTGGTGTCGGGCGGCGGCTATGCGGAATATTGCCTCGCCCATTCGGCCCATTGCCTCCACGTTCCCGAAACGATGAGCATGGCCACGGCTGCGGCCATTCCGGAAACGCTGTTCACGGTGTGGCACAACGTCTTCGAACGCGGCTGGGCGAGCGATGGCGACACGCTGCTCGTGCATGGCGGCACCAGCGGGATCGGCACCATGGCGATCCAGCTCGCCAAGGCATTCGACATCACGGTGATCGCAACCGCGGGGAGCGAGGAAAAGTGCCAGGCGATCCGCGACCTTGGGGCGGATCTCGCCATCAATTACAAAAGCCAGGATTTCGTGGAGGAGGTGAAGGCCTTCACCGGCGGCAAGGGCGTCAATGTGGTGCTGGACATGGTGTCGGGCGACTATGTCGCGCGCAATATCGAATGCCTGGCCGATGATGGGCGCCATGTGACCATCGCCGTGCTGGGCGGCCTCAAGGCCGAAATCAACATGGCGACCGTGATGCGCAAGCGCCTGTCGCTGACCGGCTCCACGCTTCGGCCGCGCTCCGACGATTTCAAGGCATTGCTGGCCGACGAAATCCACAATCACGCCTGGCCTTTGTTCGAGGATGGCACCATCGCGCCCGTCATGGACAAGATTTTCCCGCTGACCGAAGCGGGGGCGGCCCATGCCCGCATGGAGGGCGGCGATCATATCGGAAAAATCGTGCTGGAGGTCGCCGAAAGCTGACGCGCAATCGTCGCAATGTCGCCATTCCGTAACGGCACTGTGAATCGCCTGTAACAATCATGGGCTAGGGCATACCCGACAGTGATCGGGGGTCTGGCCCATGAACGATTTGCCCAAACACTTCGACGCCGCCCACAAGGTGGCGAATTTTCCATCGATCAGGCCCAGCGTGCCGGAGCGCACGCTGGGGGAACGGCGCCGCTTCCGCACGATCTGGATCAGCGACGTCCATCTCGGCACCAAGGGGTGCAATCACGAACTGCTGATCGACTTTCTCGACCACACCGACAGCGAAACCATGTATCTGGTCGGCGACATCATCGATGGCTGGCGGCTAAAGAAGAAGTTTTACTGGCCGGCCGAACATAACGACATCGTGTGGCGCATTCTCAAGCGCGCCAAGCGCGGTACGCGTATCGTCTATATCCCGGGCAATCACGACGAGATGATCCGCCCCTTCGCTGGCATGAACTTCGGCGGGGTGGAGATCATGCGTGCCGCCTTCCACGAAACCGCCGACGGTCGGCGCCTGATGGTGCTGCACGGCGATGAATTCGATACCATCATGCTGGCGCATCGCTGGCTCGCCTTCATCGGCGATGCCGCATATCACCTGATGATGAAGCTCAACAATTGGGTGGCCAGCCTGCGCAAACGGCTGGGCCTGCCCTATTGGTCCATTTCCCGCGCGGCCAAGCACAAGGTCAAGAACGCGGTCGAGTTCATTTCCAAATACGAGGAAGTGGTTGCCCGCGCAGCCGCCGAACGCGGCGTCGACGGGGTGGTATGCGGCCACATTCACACCGCGGAATTTCGCGACTTCGACGGCGTCGAATACTGGAACGATGGCGATTGGGTCGAAGGATGCAATGCGCTGGTCGAACATTTCGACGGAAGCATGGAAATCCTCAACTGGCCCGAAGAAGTCGCGCGGCGCGACGCCGGGCGTCATGACGTCGCCGTGACGGTGCCCGAGGCTGCATGACCCTGATGCAATCCATTCCCGGGCCGGCCCGGTCGATTGCTCCCCAGACCCCGCAGCGCATCGCCATCATCACCGATGCCTGGCACCCGCAGATGAACGGTGTCGTGCGCACGCTGTCGACGACGTGCGAGCAATTGCGCGAGGATGGCCACGAGGTGATGGTGGTCTCTCCCGATCAGTTCGCCAGCATTCCCTGTCCGACCTACCCGGAAATCCGCCTTGCCTTCACCAGGCCGGGGGCTGTCGCCAGTCTTCTGCGATCCTTCGCGCCCGAGGCCATCCATATCGCCACCGAAGGCCCGCTCGGCATGACGGCACGGCGCTATTGTGCCAGGCATTCGATCTGCTTCACCACCGCCTATCATACGCAATTTCCGGATTATCTGGCGAAACGCACGCGCCTGCCCGCGCAATGGTTCTGGCGCTATATCCAGTGGTTCCACCGCCCGGCGAAACGTGTGCTCGTCGCTACAGAAAGTATCAGCGACGAACTGCGCGCGCATGGCCTGACACGGCTTCATCGCTGGAGCCGCGGGGTCGATCTGTCCTGTTTTACGCCCGACGCACCGCCGCCGCCCGAATTCGCCGAACTCCCCAAGCCGATCCAGCTCTATGTCGGCCGGGTCGCCGTGGAAAAGAACATCGAAGCATTTCTCGCAGGCAGCTATCCCGGCACCAGGGTGGTGGTCGGCGATGGTCCGGCGCTGGCTTCCCTGAAGGCGCGATATCCCGATGCGCATTTCCTCGGGCCTCGCACGGGCCGCGAACTGGCCGGCTGTTATGCGGCAGCCGACGTCTTCGTCTTCCCCAGCAGGACGGATACGTTCGGCCTCGTGATGATAGAGGCGCTGGCCTGCGGAACGCCGGTCGCCGCCTATCCCGTGGCAGGGCCATGCGACATCATAACGGACGATGTCGGTGCAATTTGCGATGATCTCGACCGCGCCATAGCCGCGGCGCTGTTCTGCGACCGGAAAGCCTGCGCTGCCTATGGTGCGGGCTTCACCTGGGCTAGTGCGACAGGGCAGTTTCTGAACGGTCTCGCCGCGTTCGACGCGGAAGAACTGCCCATCGTCTAGCGAAACGCTTGCCGAATCCGGGACTGTCGCCTACATCGGCAAGGTAACGGCCGTCCCGCGAGGGGCGGCCCTTCTATTTTCGGATACGAGAAAAGGCACATTCATGGCCGACCAACCCACACCGCTGATGCCGCATGCGACCGCCACCTGGCTGGTCGACAATACCGGCCTCTCCTTCGAACAGATCGCTGAATTCTGCGGTCTGCACATCCTCGAAGTACAGGCCATGGCCGACGATCTGGCGGGCAGCAAATATACCGGGCGCGATCCCGTCCATTCGGGCGAACTGACGCTGGCCGAAATCGAAAAGGGCCAGGCGGACAGCGACTATCGCCTGAAGATGCAGCGCGCTCCGGTGGCAGTCAGCCGGACCAAGGGGCCGCGCTACACCCCCGTTTCCAAGCGTCAGGACAAGCCCGACGGCATCGCCTGGATCCTTCGCAATCATCCGGAAATCTCGGATGCGCAGATCGGCAAGCTGATCGGTACCACCCGCAATACCATCGGCGCCATCCGCGAACGCAGCCACTGGAACATCCAGAACATCCAGCCCAAGGATCCGGTTACGCTCGGCCTGTGTTCGCAGCGCGAACTCGACGCCGTCGTTGCCAAGGCCGCGAAAAACCTGCCGGTCAGCGAAGAAGAAAACGAAGCGCTGCCCGTCGAGGTCAAGGGTTCGAGCGATCGGGAAAAGCTGATCGAAGAACTGCGCGCCGAACGCGATGCCAACGAAAAGGCCGCTGCCGAAGCCGCGCAGGAAGCGGAAGCGGCAGCCTGGCTCGAAGCGAAACGCGTGTCGCAGGAAGCCGGCGAAGGCGAGACTACCGACGAAGCCTGAGCTCGTCTGTCTGAAGAGTTGACGAAGGCGGGGGAAGCAGCGGCTTCTTCCGCCTTTTTGCTTGCCTTTATAGCACAATACTCCATGCTACTGACATGGATGTAAGCAAGCTGCCGAACCATCACCCGACTGCATGGGATACGCATTTCGAAGCGATGTCCCTGCCCGATATGTTCGGGCGCAGCGCCAAGGCATCGCCGCAGGCACCGCTGCTGCATTTTCTCGGGCGTACCTATCGATATTCCGAACTCTATGCCGATGCGCAGACATTTTCACGCGCGCTGCACGCACGCGGTATCGGCGAAGGGGATCGCGTCGGCCTGTTTCTGCCCAATGTGCCGAGCTACATCGCTGCCTATTACGGGGCGATGATGGCCGGTGCGGTGGTGGTCAATTTCTCTCCACTCTACACGGTGGACGAACTCGCGCAGCAGGTGGCGGATTCGGGCACGCGGCTTCTGGTGACCGTCGATGTGCCTGAACTCTATGCCACCGCCACCAAGGTGCTGCGCGGATCGGCGCTCGAAACTCTGGTTGTCAGCTCGCTGGCGAAGATGCTGCCGACGCTGAAGGGAATTGCGCTGCGGCTCTTCGCGCGTAGCAAGGTTGCCAGGGTCGACTATGGTCGTGACATTCTACGCTGGAACGACTTGCTCGACGAAGGGGCGCGGCTGGAGGGCGGCGTTGCTGCGCAAGATCCCCACGCGCTGGCGCTTCTGCAATATACCGGCGGGACAACCGGGACCCCGAAAGGGGCCATGCTCACCCATGCGAATCTGTCCATCAACGCCCAGCAGACTGCGGGCCTGAACCCGTTTGGCGATCCGGCAGGCGAAGTCCTCATGGGGGCGCTGCCCTTCTTCCATGTTTTCGCCAATACCACGCTTCTCAACCATGCCGTGCTGACGGGGGCGTCAATCGCCATGGTTCCGCGCTTTGAAACCAAACAGGTCCTCGAAACCATCGAAAAATACGGCGCGACCGGGTTTCCAGGCGTGCCGACCATGTTCCAGGCATTGGTCGATCATCCCGATCTGGCCAAGACGGATCTCTCGACGCTCAAGGTCTGCATATCGGGCGGCGCGCCGCTGCCCGGACCGTTGCGCGAGAAATTCGAAGCGGCCACCGGCGTGCGGCTGGTCGAAGGATATGGGCTGACCGAAAGCTCCGGTGTCGTTTCGGCAAATCCTTACGAAGGCATGCGCAAGCCGGGCACGATCGGGCAGGTCGTGATGGGCACCGAAGTCCTCCTGCTCGACAAGGAAGATCCCACAGTCATCGCACCCGATGGGGAGCCGGGCGAACTGGCGATCCACGGTCCGCAGGTGATGCAGGGCTATTGGAACAGGCCCGAAGCGGCAAAGGACGTATTCGTCGAACACCACGGCAAAAGCTGGCTGCGCACCGGCGATGTGGCTACGCTGGATGAAGACGGCTTTCTGGAAATCGTCGATCGCATCAAGGACATGATCGCCGTGGGCGGTTTCAAGGTTTTTCCCAGCCAGGTCGAAGACGTCCTGCTCGAACATGAAGCCGTCAAGGAAGCGCTCGTGATCGGGCGGCCCGATGGCTATCGCGGCGAAGTACCCGTGGCCTATGTCACGCTCGAAAACGGGGGTGAGGCGACCGGGCCACAGCTGCGTGAATGGCTCAATGCGCGTGTCGGCAAGCACGAACGCGTTGCCGAAGTCGTCATACGGGATGAACTGCCCAAGACGATGATCGGCAAGCTCGATCGCAAGGCTTTGCGGGCCGAAGTCCTAAACTGACGCGTGTCTGCAGTCGGATAAGAAAAGGCCGCCCCACGCATCTGCGCGGGCGGCCTTTCTGTTTTCTGGAAATAAGCTCTCAGCCGGCGACGGTGAGCTCGGGCTTTGTGCCGCCTTGCGGGGCTGCGGACGCCTTGGCTTTCGTATCGCGGTGGGCGAACCGGCCTTCGACCTGTGCTCCCTGTTCGATGGTCAGCGCGTCGTAGAAAACGTCGCCCATGATCCGCGCGGATTTCAGGATTACCAGTTCGCGCGCGGTGATCGATCCCTCGACAGTGCCGGCCAGCCGGGCCGACTCGGCCTTGATCGCGCCTTTAACGGTGCTGGTTTCGCCCTGCACCAGAGAGGAACAGGCGATGTCGCCTTCGACCGAACCATCGATATGCAGATCGGCCGATGCCTGGATGTCGCCCGTGATCGTCAGATCGGACCCGAGGACGGAGAAGGTGGAATTGCTCTTGCTGGCCATACGATCTCTTCCCGGATTAGCTGGCGGAGTCGAGCTGGGAAGTTCGTCGGATTTCTTCGAGAACATGGGGGGCTGTCTCCAGAAAGGTGCGCGGATTGACCGCACGGTTGTTGATTCGCACCTCGAAGTGCAGATGCGGGCCGGTGGAACGGCCGGTAGACCCGATCGCACCGATCGTCTGCCCGGCTTCGACCGTCTGACCGACCTTCGCGTTGAATTTCGACATATGGGCATAACGGGTCATCAGCCCGTTACCGTGGCTGATTTCCACTACATTGCCATAGCCCGACTTGCGACCGACAAAGCTGATGCGGCCATCGGATGCGGCGTAGATCGGCGTACCTGTCGGCCCGCGGAAATCGAGACCCTTGTGCATGGCGGCGACGCCGGTGAACGGGTCGCGGCGATAGCCGTAGCTCGATGTTACCATCTGGACATTGGCCGGGGCGACCTGCGGTACGCCGTCAAGGCCGCGCTCGAGCGCATCCATGCGGGCAATCGAAAGACCGAGACGTTCGAAGCGCGGATCGATGGTATCGCCGGCGCCGGTCGTCAGTTTCTCGAGCGGACCACCCATCGCGCCGCGATCGGCATTGCGGATCATCGAATCGGGATTGAGGCCCAGTTTCTTGAGCGCGGCTGCGGCGCGCTGTGAACGCCAGTCGGCATAACGCGTAAGGCCCTCGACGAAAGCCAACTGACGCGCTTCGATCCGCGCCAGCCGTCCGGCTTCGGGAATGGATACGCTGACCTTGTCCACCATAGCCGCCGCTTCACCCGACGAATCGCTGACGTTCTGTACCGCTTTCACGTCCTCTGGCAACGAGGCGACCATGTCCTCGATGAATTCCTGCCGTTTGACGAGGTCGCTTGCGACGGCGTCGATGTCGTTGCGATAGGCGTCCACGCGCTCGGTCGCAGTTGCCACCTTCGCTTCGCGGTCCAGCAATGACAGCCGGTCGGCTGTGGCGCGATATTGGGTCCAGCCCGCAACGGCCATCGATGTCATCCAGATAACGAAGACGGCCAGCGCAATAGCGGCGGCCGTCATCTGCAATCTCGACGATATGGTGATGAAGCGGACCTGGCCTTCCGATCGCATGAAAAATTCGCGGTCCGGGAACCAGCCGCGCACACGGTTCCCCCAGCCAGTGGTGGCAAATGGTTTGCTCAAAACGACCCGTCCCTTATGGTCTTTAACGTCCCGGGCGTGTCGCTAGCGAAAGATGTTAATGAAATCGAATCGAGGTTCCCGAAGAATCCACGAGTCGAACCCTGAACGGGACGAGTGGTTTCGCCGCGCACAAATTTTCGAACAAGTCCGTGAACTAAACCCTGCACTAATGCTTTACGCGAACCATCGATTCGCTGCGGTCAGGGCTGTCATTCGTTCGCTTGTGTTTCCTGAACGAGACAGGTTCCCGGTTTGACTGGCATCCGCAAACGGATCGGCCTGCTGGGGGGCAGCTTCAATCCGGCACATGGCGCCCATCGGCGTATTTCGCTGTTCGCGCTACGCTCGCTGCGGCTCGATGAGGTCTGGTGGCTGGTATCCCCCGGCAATCCGCTCAAACCGGCAGAAGGGATGGCGCCGCTCGCCACCCGTGTGCTCTCGGCGATGGCGCAAGCGAAACGGGCGCGTATCCGCGTGACGGCGATCGAACGCGAACTGGGCACGCGGTACACCGCGGACACATTGAAAGCCCTCACGCGGCGATACCCGAAACGGGAGTTCGTCTGGCTGATGGGCTCGGACAATCTGGCGCAGTTCCATCGCTGGCGCGACTGGCGCGGCATTGCACGCACGATGCCGATTGCGGTTATCGCCAGGCCCGGCTATGATGCCGCTGCTATCGCGAGCCCCGCGATGGCCTGGCTGAGGCGCTTTTCGGTACCTCTTCCCAGCTTTGTGAATAGGGGCGAATGGAGCGCACCGGCACTGGTGACATTGCGTTTCGATCCCGATGAAAGATCGGCCACGGCCATCCGCCGTGCTGATCCCGATTGGGCTTTACGCTATGCCGGGCCGTCTCCGAGGGACCAGCTGACGCATCGAAGGATACCGTCCGGGGAGGAAACCACCGCGCCATGATGCGCGTTGTATCCTTCATGGCCCAAGCCTCTCAAATCAGGAGTAACATATTCGCCTATGACTCAGGCGCAAACCAGCCCGGCTTCTTCCGGGACTGCTTCGGCAAAGGTGATTGCCTTGGCTGATGCAAAATCCGATCCGCTGCTCAAGCTTGTGCTTGAACAGCTCGATGATGATCAGGCTCAGGAAGTCGTGACCATCGATCTCGAAGGGAAAAGCTCCATTGCCGATCACATGGTGATCGCATCGGGCCGCTCGACCCGTCAGGTCGCCGCGATGGCTCAAAAGCTTGCCGAAAAGGTGAAGCAGGAAGGCTTTGGCCCGGTTAAGCTCGAAGGGCTGCCAGCTGCAGACTGGGTGCTGATCGATGCAGGCGATGTCGTCGTCCACATCTTCCGCCCGGAGGTTCGCAGCTTCTACAATCTGGAGCGTATGTGGGCATTCGGTGATGCGCCGCCCGTCGCCGGGATGGCATAATCACCGTCCCGTTTTCGAGATAGAGACCGGGACCAAGTACCCTCATTAAAGATAGCTCCACGGGGGGCGTTGCCTGGCATTGCCGGGTTCGAATGGGCCGAGTCTGCCACCAATTCGGGAGCGTTGATCATTCTGCTTCATGTCATCGCTCGCGGAAAAATTGCGCGCTCGCCCGAGGCTGAACTTGTCGCGCGCTATGAGAAGCGGCTGACATGGCCGGTGAAATTCACCGAACTGCCCGAAACCGGGGGCCGCATTCCCGAGCCGCAGACACCGTACAAGACCGTCCTTCTCGATGAGCGCGGGAAAGATCTCCCATCCGAAGATCTGGCGGACATTCTCGGACGCTGGCGGGACGACGGTATGCGCGAATGCCGCTTCATACTGGGCGCCGCCGACGGGCATTCCGAAGACGAGCGCAGCCAGGCCGACTTGCTGCTCGCCTTCGGCAAGGCGACTTGGCCGCATCTGCTTGCTCGCGCCATGCTGGCGGAGCAACTCTATCGCGCTACGACTATCATTGCCGGTCACCCCTATCATCGCAGCGGCTGATCGGGCAGGACGGACGCCATGAGGTGCCGCTTCGCCGTCATTGCCGCATTTGCCGTCGCAGGCCTACTGGGCCTGCCTGCGATTGCGCAGGCACCCTCTCGGTTCGACAGCGCAGATGAAGCGCGCGCGGCGCTCGATGCTGCGCGCCAGCAGCAGCGCAACGCCCGCGCGCGCAGCGAAAGGCTGGAACGCGAGGCGGCCAGTTCGCGCGAGACGTCGGCCAAGGCCCGCGCTGATGCGGCTGCGCTCGCGGCGAGGGTGCAGCAGGCAGAGGCATCGATTGCTGCTGCTGAAGCCCGTCTGGCGCTTACCGATCGCGAAAGACGACTGCTGGATCGACGCCTGTCGGCGCGGCGGGCTCCGCTCGTTCGCCTGACCGGGGCGCTCCAGTCGATGTCGCGCCGCCCGTTGGCGTTATCCGCGCTGCAATCCGGTTCATTACGCGACCTTGTCTATACGCGCGCCGTGCTCGACAGCACGATACCTGTAATTCGCAATCGCACAGCGGCATTGCGGGGAGATCTCGACAGAGCCAAATCGCTTCAGGCCGAAGCACGCCAGGCCGTGGCCGATCGGCGAGACAGCGAAGCGGCGCTGATCCAGCGCCGCAAGCAGCTCACGGCTTTGGCGGAAAGCGAACGGCTAAAGGCAAGGCGCGCTGCCGGAGGTGCCGATCGTGAAGCGCAGCGGGCCCTGGTCCTGGCGGAACAGGCGATCGATCTCGATCAGCTCGTGGGGCGGCTCGAAGTGGCCGGAGCGCTCCGCACCCGGCTTGCTGCTTTGCCGGGGCCATTGCCGCGGCCCGCCGATCCGCGGACGGCGCGCGTTTCTTCTGCCCCGTCGCCGCGGCCAAGCGCCACTGAACCGCCCACGCAGTACCAATTGCCGGTCGCGGGCAAGATCGCGGCCGGTTTCGGAGAGGCAGCGGCCAGCGGACAACGGCAGGCGGGGATTGTATTGTCGGCGCGCCCACGCGCGCTGATCGTCGCCCCGGGCGCGGGCAGGATTGCGTTTGCCGGCCCTTATCGGGGATTCGGTAGGATCGTGATTGTCGAGCATGCAAATGGGTGGATCAGCCTCGTGACGGGTCTCGGGACGCTCGATGTCGATGTGGGGCAAAATGTGGGTGCAGGGTCGCCGCTCGGCCTTGCACCGGCAGCGCCGGGCGAGGTCACGCTTGAGCTCAGGCAGGATGGGGAACCGGTGAACCCGCTCGACCATTTGCGGTGACACGCTGGCGATAAATCGCTCCATGCCGGGTTGGTAGCAATGCTCATCTGGCATTCAGCGCAGACAGACTATAGATTGCGGGCGCAAAGGAGTTGTTCCGCCAATGAAATTCGCCGCCCTGGCCCGTTCGGCCGCCCTCGTGACCGCCGTGGCGCTAATCCCTGCGACTACCGCCAGCCTTGCGCAGGTCGATGGCCGTGCCGGTCCCGAATTCGCCAAGGTTCTGGCGGTGTATCAGCGCATCAAGGCCAGTTATGTGGAGCCGGTCGAAGACGACGTGCTCATTCGCGGCATGATCGATGGCATGCTGTCCTCGCTCGATCCGCACTCCGGCTATCTCGACGGCAGCGATCTCCAGCGCCTCGAAACGATGATCGACGGTAATTATTCCGGCCTCGGACTTTCCGTTGTCGAGGACGATGGTGCCGTGAAGATCATTTCGCCGTTCCGCGGCAGCCCCGCCGACAAGGCCGGTCTCAAGGCGGGCGACTACATCACTCATCTCGATGGCAAGTTCATCGTTGGCCAGTCGCTCGATGAGGCAGTGGCGCAGATGCGCGGTCCCGAAGGTTCGTCGATCCAGCTGACGATATTCCGGCCCGGTCGGGATGAACCTTTCGATGTGTCGGTGACTCGCGGCGTGATCGAGCTCGAGCCGGTCACCTGGGAGCTTGAGGATGGCAATATCGGCCACATCATGGTCAACGAATTTTCGCGCGATGTGGGCAGTGACGTGTTCGGAGCATGGGAAGACCTTCAGAAGAACGCTACGGGCCGCCTGAACGGCCTGGTGCTCGACCTACGCTCCAATCCCGGCGGTTCGCTGGATGAGGCGGTCGCGCTATCCGATCTCTTTCTCAGCGACGGCCGTATCGTCTCCCAGCGCGGCCGGGCGCGGGGCGAAAACATTTCCTACGATGCGGAAACCGTCTTCCGCGGCGATATTGCCGAGGGTCTGCCCATCGTCGTGCTGATCGATGCCGGCTCGGCTTCGGCCTCCGAAATCGTCGCTGGGGCGTTGCAGGATCATCGCCGGGCCGTCGTCATGGGGCAACGCAGCTTCGGCAAGGGCAGCGTCCAGTCGCTGCTACCGCTCGGCAATGATGCCGCGCTCAAGCTCACGACGGCGCGCTATTACACTCCATCGGGCCACTCGGTTCAGGAAGGCGGGATCACGCCCGATATCGCCGTGCCGCAGCTGTCCGATCCCGATCTGGCAAAGCGCGCTCGTTTCCAGATGCGCGAATCGGACCTGCGCGGGCACCTGGTCAACGAAATCGGTCTTGCCGACGAGGCGATCGAAAAGGACATGCGCGAAGACCCGCGCTTCCAGCAGACCGCCGAAGAGCTGAAGGAAAAGGGTATCGAGGATTTCCAGCTGCATTACGCACTGGAAACACTGCGCCGTACCAGCCCCAAGAGCATTGCCGCCCGCGCCAAATAAGGTACACCGCGGCTCCATGAGCCTTTCGCAGCACGTTCGTCTCGCCCGCGTCCTGGCGCTCGCCGTTCCAGCCTTGCTGCTGGGCGGCGCCTATCTGTCGCAATATGGTTTCGGGCTATATCCTTGCGAGATGTGCTGGTGGCAGCGCTGGCCGCATTTCGCCGCCGTGGCGCTTGCTTTGATGGCTTATGCCATTGCCCCAGTTCGTTTGTGGACCGGTCTTGCCGCTCTGGCCATTCTGATTTCGGGCGGGATCGGGCTGTTTCATGCGGGCGTCGAATATGGCTGGTGGCAGGGTGTGACATCCTGTGCGGTGGTGACGGGGGGCGGCACAGGCAACGCGCTAGACGACATCATGAACACGCCGCTGGTCCGATGTGACGAGCCTGCGTGGACCCTCTTCGGCATCAGCCTGGCGGGATATAATTTCCTCATCTCGACTGTGGCGGGGCTTTCCATTCTGGCGCTGCTCGGCAAGGACCGACGTGTATGACAGCAGTTCCCGACCATATCGAACGTATGATTCGCGTCGATCAGGCAGGCGAATTTGGCGCCACCCGCATTTACGCGGGACAATTGGCGGTCATGGGTGATCGTGGCCCGCACTCTGCTGAAATCGCAGGAATGGCCGAACAGGAGGCTGGTCACCGGGCGAAGTTCGATGCGCTCATGGCCGAACGCGGTGTCCGCCCGACGGTGCTTCAGCCCTTCTGGGACAGGGCAGGGTTTGCCTTGGGCGCCGTTACCGCCCTGATCGGACCGGAAGCGGCCATGGCCTGTACCGCGGCAATCGAAACCGAAATCGACGATCATTATTCGAAGCAGCTCGACCGCCTCCACGAGACCGGCGAGGATCCCGAACTCGCGGGAATGATCGAGCAATTTCGCGATGACGAGCGGGAACATCGTGATGCCGCACTAGCCGCCGGAGCTGAACGTGCTCCAGCCTATCCGCTACTGTCCGGGCTGATTCGATTGGGGTGCCGGGCTGCAATCCGTATCTCCGAACGCGTATAACGGGAACCGGCAGGGCCCGGCGCGCGCTTCATAGACAGTTCACCCCGCAGAGCGCTAAGCTCTGCGTACCTATTCGCCGAGAGGACGACCATGTCGAAGCCCCTGATTGCCATCGCCAGCCTTGCGTTTGCTTCCCCCCTAGCTGCACAGGAGCAGGTACCGGAAGCGTCGGATGACAATTACAATATGGTCATCGTCTATGGCGATGATGAATGTCCGCAGAGCACGGCTGATCAGATTGTCGTCTGCGCGCGCAAGGCGGAGAGCGAGCGGTACCGCATTCCTGAAAATCTCCGCTTTTCGGACAGCCCCGATAACAAAGCCTGGGCCGAACGCGTAGAGAGCTTCGAAATGGCCGGGGCGTTCGGAATCATGTCTTGCTCGCCAACGGGCGCTGGCGGCTTTACCGGCTGTACGCAGCAGATGATCGACGCTGCTTATGCCGACAAGGCGAACAATGCCGGTGTGCGCTTCGGTGAAATAATCGCGGCAGAGCGTGCCAAGCGTCTGTCGACGATCGATGAAGACGCCGCCTCCGAGCAGGAACGCGTCGAAATGATCGAGCGTGACTACATGGAACGCCTCGAACGCGAGCGTGCCGCCGAAACGCCGGACGCCTCCGCGCTGCCCCAGCCGAGCAGCAGTGAAGAAGACCCGCAGTAATTTCTATCGCCATTTAACCTTTTGCGGGTAGGCATGCGCGCATGACCGCGCGCCAGAAAATCCTCACCGTCTTCGGCACTCGGCCCGAAGCGATCAAACTGTTTCCCGTGATTCACGCCTTGGCCGACGATGCGCGATTCGAAAGCCGCGTCTGCATTTCCGCTCAGCATCGCGAAATGCTGGACCAGGTGCTGGATATCACCGGCGTCATCCCTGACCACGATCTCGATTTGATGCAGCCGGGCCAGACCCTCGATGCGCTGACCGCACGTGCCCTGCTCGAAATCGGCAAAGTGCTTGATGACGAACAGCCTGATTGGGTGGTGGTGCAGGGCGACACGACCACGGTCTTGGCGGGGGCACTTGCCGCCTACTACCGCAAGATCCCGGTTTGCCATGTCGAGGCAGGCCTGCGCAGTGGCGATATCTACCAGCCATGGCCGGAGGAGGTTAACCGACGTGCAGTCGGGACCTTTGCCACCCTCCATTGTGCGCCGACAGCGACCGCGCAGGCGGCCTTATTGCGTGAGAGCGTCGACCCGAAGAGCGTGCATGTGACCGGGAATACGGTCATAGACGCTATGCATTGGGTCACGAAACATGCCCAGGCGCACCCGGAAATTGCCTCCGGCCTTGCTTCGCTGGAATCCCGCTTCGCCGGCAAACGCATCATCGGCGTAACAAGCCATCGCCGCGAGAATTTCGGTGACGGGATGAGGAGCATAGCTCGAGCTGTTGCACGGATTGCCGCGCGTCCCGATGTGGCGGTCATCTTTCCCGTGCATCTCAATCCGAACGTCCGGGCAGTTATGAACGATGAGCTCAGTGGGCTCGACAATGTCGCCCTGATCGATCCGCTCGACTATCCGCATTTTGCGCGTTTGCTCGATATCAGCCATCTGATGCTAACCGACAGTGGGGGTGTACAGGAAGAAGCGCCTGCGTTGGGGAAGCCGGTGCTGGTCATGCGTGAAACCACCGAACGGCCCGAAGGCGTGGAAGCCGGAACGGCCAGGTTGGTGGGCACAGATGCAGATAAGATTGTCTACGAGACCGAACGGCTGCTTGACGACGACGCGGCTTATTCGGCCATGGCCCGTGCACATAATCCTTTTGGCGATGGGCACTCGGCAGCAAGGATCATCGACCTTCTGGTGCCACGGAAATAGCCGTTACTGTTAAATTTACCACCCGACGCTAGGCATGCTCGGCAAAATTCAGGGACTGAAATACCATGCGTGGTGACATGAAACCGGACGTCTGTGTGATCGGTCTGGGATATATTGGCCTGCCTACTGCTGCGGTCATCGCGCGTGCTGGTTGTCCGGTGCATGGTGTCGATGTGGCACAAGGCGTCGTCGATACGATTAATCGGGGCGAAATTCACATCGAGGAAGTCGATCTGGATGGTCTGGTACAGGCCGTTGTCCAGCGTGGGCTGCTCAAGGCATCGACCGAGGTGGCATCTGCCGACGTGTTCGTCATCGCTGTGCCCACACCTTTCGCAAAGGACGGCAACCACACGCCCGATACGAGTTACGTCATGGCGGCGGCGAGAAAAGTCGCTCAAGTTCTTAAGCAGGGTGACACGGTTATTCTCGAATCGACGTCGCCCGTCGGCACGACCGAAGCGGTGCGTGATTCGATCGCCGCAGTGCGGCCCGACCTGGCCATGCCGGGAATAGCAGAAGGTCGCCCCGACATCAGCATCGCCTATTGTCCGGAACGGGTGCTGCCGGGCAAAATTCTGGAAGAACTGACGCATAACGATCGGTCGATCGGCGGAATTACGCCTCGCTGCGCACGGAAGGCGCTCGCCTTCTACAAACGGTTCGTGAAAGGCGAATGCGTCACGACGGATGCCCGCTCTGCCGAAATGACCAAGCTGGTCGAAAATGCTTTTCGCGACGTCAATATCGCCTTCGCTAACGAGCTTTCCATGATCGCCGACCGGCAGGGGCTCGATGTTTGGGAGGTGATACGTCTCGCCAATCGGCATCCGCGGGTTAACATTCTTACGCCCGGACCAGGTGTGGGTGGTCATTGCATCGCCGTGGATCCGTGGTTCATCGTTCACGGCGCACCCGAGGAAGCGCGGATTATTCGCCAGGCTCGCGAAACGAACGACCTGAAGATGCATCACGTGCTTGCCCGTGCAAGAGCACTGGCCGAAGCCAGCCCTAGTGAGAAAATCGCCTGTCTGGGCCTCGCCTTCAAAGCGAACATCGATGATTTCCGTGAAAGCCCCGCGCGTTATGTGGCGGCATCCCTTGCACGCGAATATGGGGACAGGGTGTGCGTCGTGGAACCTTATGCAGGCGAACTACCGCAGGAATTTGCCGGTACGAACGCGGAACTGGTCGATATCGATACCGCGCTCGAGGAGTGCGGTGTACTCATTGCTCTCGTCGACCACGACGTGTTCAAGGTGATACCCGCCGAGGAACGGCAGGACAGGATTATCTATGACACGCGCGGGATATGGCCTGACGTGGCCTGATCGCGGGATTTACTGGCCCGGGTACCGTTCGAACTGGGGCATTGCCGCGAGATCGGACATGTAATCGAGGCGTTCGGCCGTCTGGATCTGCGCTGCCGGGGGATGAGCCTGCGCGTCATCGAGGGTAGCGGACTGGATGTCCACGATACCCGGCAACATCTGTTCGTTGATGAAATACATACCGGTGCCGCATTGGCCGCAGAAGTGCCGCCAAGAGGCGCCGGAGGAGTTGTAGGAAACCGTTTTTCCTTTGATTACATTGAAGTTTTCGGCAGCAAAGGCCATCCAGGCTGTTGCCGGAGCACTGGATGAGGCGCGGCAATCCCGGCAATGACACAGCGCATGATGCGCCGGATCGCCCGACACCCGATATCGTACTTCACCGCACTGGCATCCACCTTCGAGCATCGCACGTTCTCCCCTGAGTCGAGGCAGAACATACGATGAACGAAAATATCAGACAAGCCCGATGTCGGGCGCGTCTTCCTGCTTCATGCCGACGACATGGTAGCCGGCATCGACGTGATGGGTTTCGCCGGTGACGCCCGAGGAAAGATCGGACAGGAAGTAGAGGCCGGACCCGCCGACATCGTCGATCGTGACATTGCGGCGCAGCGGCGAGTTGAGTTCGTTCCACTTGAGGATGTAGCGGAAGTCGCCGATGCCGCTGGCGGCCAGCGTCTTGATCGGCCCGGCGCTGATCGCGTTGACGCGGATGTTCTGCGGACCCAGGTCGTTGGCGAGATATTTCACCGAGGTTTCCAGTGCGGCCTTGGCCACACCCATGACGTTGTAATGCGGGATGACCTTTTCCGCGCCGTAGTAAGTCAGGGTGAGGATCGAGCCGCCATCGGGCATCATGGCCGCAGCCCGCTGCGCGACCGCGACGAGCGAATAGGCCGAAATGTTCATCGTCATCAGGAAGTTGTCGAGACTGGTGTCGACATATTTCCCGCGCAGTTCGCTCTTGTTCGAAAAACCGATGGCATGAACGACGAAGTCGATCGTTTCCCAGCGCGATCTGAGCGTGTCGAACGCCGTGTCGAGCGCGGACATGTCCGACACATCGCATTCGATGAGGAAATCACTGCCGAGCTGTTCGGCAAGGGGGCCCACGCGCTTCTTCAACGCGTCACCCTGATAGGAAAACGCCAGTTCGGCGCCGTGTTCGCGCAATTGCTTCGCTATTCCCCAGGCCAGCGATTTGTCATTGGCCAATCCCATGATCAGCCCACGCTTTCCTGTCATCAACCCGCTCATTCGGCGTGCTCCTCTTCTTGCATTTCACGGGCCAGAGAAGCCCGGCGGCGTTCGTCTTCCCGCCCGATAAAGTTCATTTCTTCCTCGGGCGTTTCGGCCAAGGCGGCGTTCAGTTCGGCGCCGATAACCACACCCAGCCCGACAAGCCAGAAAAAGAACAGCGCAATCATTACCCCTGCAAGCCCGCCATAGGTCAGGTCGTAGGAGAAGAAGTTGCGCAGCACCGCGGGCATCAAGGTAGTCACGGCGATCCACCACAAAGTGGTGAGCAGGACGCCGGGCCATTTGGGATAGCGCTTGCGCCGGTATTTCGATGGCGTGAGCGAATAGAAGATGAGGTAAAGCGAGCCGAACAGCCCGAGTGCCGGAACGATGCGCGACAGGCGCAGGTCCGACACACGATCAACGAGCTGCGGGAAATAGGCTTCGATCACTTCCTGCGCGGTACCGATGAGGAATTGCGCGATGAGGCTGAGCATCAGCAGGAATACCGCGCCGAGAATTACACCCGAAGAAAGCAGGCGATATTTCCAGAAGGCATGTTCGGCATGGGTGCCATAGGCACGGCGCAGAATATCGCGGATCGTCTCGATCAGGCTGCCCACCGTCCACAGGCCGACCAGCCCGCCGACCCACAAAAGCCAGCCGCTGCGCGCTTCGATCGCGTCGCGGGCGACAGGTTCGATGACATTGCCGACCACGGGCGGCATGGCGCTGAGGACGGCATTGATCGTGGCCGCGCGTTCGGCTTCTTCACCGAAGGCCGAAAAGACCGCCGCCCCGAGGATGAAGAAGGGGAAAATGGCGAGCATCGAGAGGTAGGCGAGGTTGCCCGCGTGGATGAAGCCATCATTATAGGTGCCGACGAGCGTACGCTTTGCCACTTCCCATGCGCGTGTGCCGGGCCCGACCTGATCTTCCAGACGATCGCGCAGGTGACGAGCGTCCTTGCGCCGCTGTTCCGGCGACAGCGAACGAACCTCGCGGTCCTGATCTTCTACCAAGTCCTGCTGCGACAAAAACTAAATCCCGAGCTTGCTGCGCGGATCCCCATCGTCCTTCCACCCATCGAGCCGCTTGGCAAGTTCCGCGAGATCGGCGGGAAGGTGGATTTCGAGAGTCACGAGCTGATCGCCCCGGCTTCCGTTCTTGCGGGTAAAGCCCTTGCCCTTCAGGCGCAGCACGGTGCCGCTGTCGGTACCGGCCTTGATGGTCATCATGACCGGGCCATCGACCGTGGGCACCCGGACCTTGCCGCCGTTCACTGCCTCGTCGAGCGTGATCGGCAGATCGAGCCGCACATCGTCGCCTTCGCGCCGATATACCTTGTGCCGGTCGATCGCGATGGTGACGAGGCCATCGCCCGCGCCGCCGGGACCCTGCTGACCCTTGCCCTTGAGGCGCATCTGCGTGCCGTCTTCGACACCCTTGGGCAGCTTGAGATCGATCGTCTTGCCGTCTGCCAGCGTAATGCGCTGATCCTTCAGCGTCGCTGCATCGGTAAAGGGGACGCGCAGCTTGTAGCCGATATCCGCGCCCTTCTGGGGTGGCTGACGGCGCTGCTGCTGGGCGCCGCCGAAAGGTCCGCCTGCGCCGCCGCGCGGTCCACGCCCGCCAAACAGGCCTTCGAAGATGTCGCCCAGATCGACTTCTTCACCGCCGAAGCCCTGGAAATCTTCCGTCCGGTATCCGCGCTGACCGCCATTGGGGCGAAATCCGCCACCGCCGCCCATTCCCGCAAAGGGATTGGCCGGGTTGCCATCGCCATCGATTTCGCCGCGATCGAATTGCGCGCGCTTGTCCTTGTCGGACAGCAGATCATAGGCGTTGGTCACCTGACTGAAGCGTTCGGCCGCATTGGGATTATCCTTGTTGCGGTCGGGATGCAGTTCCTTGGCGAGCGTGCGATAGGCGCTCTTGATGTCTTTTTCGGACGCGTTACGCGCTATGCCAAGTGTGGAGTAGGGATCGGCCATGGTGTGTTAGCTAATTGCTACGCCATGCGCATGCAAGCGCGCGTGGTTTCCTGCAAAACATATTGGCGATAGAGAACATCCCATGGTCGATGGCTATTTCCTGTATATAGGCCCTGTCGGGCAAAAACGGGCTCCGGTGAATTTTGCTCCTGAACCCAGTTCCAACTTCTTCCCAGTGTAGGAAACGTCCGATGCAGAACGACACCAGCGCCATTCCGCAGAGCGACCCGTTCATGCTGTTCGAAGTGTGGTTTGCCGAGGCAAAGGAAAGCGAGCCCAACGATTCCAATGCGATGGCATTGGCCACCGCATCGCCCGACGGATTCCCGTCCGTGCGCATGGTGCTGCTGAAAGATCATGGCAGCGACGGCTTCGTATTCTATACCAATGCCGAAAGCCGCAAGGGTGAGCAGATCCGCGCCAATATGCGCGCGGCCCTGCTGTTTCACTGGAAAAGCCTGCGCAGGCAGATCCGGATAGAAGGCCCGCTGGAGGAAGTCAGCGGGGAGATGGCCGACGCCTATTTCCATTCGCGCGCCCGGGTCTCGCAAATCGGTTCCGCTGCCAGCGACCAGTCCCGCCCGCTGCCGGATCGCCAGGTCTATCTCGACCGGGTGGCCGCTCTGGAAGAACATTATCCCGAAGGCAACTTGCCGCGCCCACAACACTGGACGGGCTTCCGGCTCAGTCCACGCCGGATGGAATTCTGGCAGGATCGCGAATTCCGCCTTCACGACCGGCGACTGTTCTCGCGCGATAGCGCGGAAGAAGCGTGGTCCAACACGCTGCTTTATCCATGACGGCGCCCACCGCCAAACTCGCCCGTTCCGCGGCGATGGCGTCCATCACCGTGGCGGTGATACTGGTCGCGCTGAAGACCTGGGCCAGCTGGCGCACCGGATCGACGGCCATGCTCGGCAGTCTGGCCGATTCGGCACTCGACCTGATCGCCAGCCTCGCCACGCTGACCGGCGTATGGGTCGCCTCCATGCCCGCCGACGAGGACCATCGGTTCGGTCATGGCAAGGCGGAGGCGCTGGCGGCGATATTCCAGGTCATGCTGATTGCGCTTTCCGCATTCGGGATCGCGGTGCGCGCCATCATGCAGCTTGCCGGGCAGCACCAGACCGCTGCTGCAGGGGACGGTATCGCCGTATCGGTGATTGCCATTGCGCTTACCCTGGCCCTGCTCGGCTGGCAGCGTTACGTGATGAGCCGGACGCGCAGCCTGGCGATCCAGACCGATCACCTGCATTACAAGTCCGACCTGCTGCTGAACCTGTCGGTGATCGCAGCCCTGATGCTGGATCAGTATGCGGGCCTGGGCCTGGCCGATCCGCTGTTCGGCCTCGCCATTGCCGCCTGGCTCGCCTTCGGGGCGTGGCGCGGCGCGAGCGAGGCGGTGGATGCGCTGATGGACCGCGAATGGCCCGAATCGCGCCGGATCGCCTTCGTCGAGGCGGCGGCCAGGCATCCCGAGCTTTCGAACCTACACGACCTGCGTACACGGACCAGCGGCAACCGCGATTTCGTCCAGTTCCATGTCGACCTGCCGCCGGCGATGACGATCGAGCAGGCGCACGCGATCATCGAACGGGTCGAAGAGGATTTGTGCGGACAGTTTCCGGGCATGGAACTGCTCATCCATATCGACCCGGAAGGTCATGTTGACGAACCCGGCAATCCGCTGGTCGAGGATGACGAATTCGCCAAGCTGGAGAAAGATGCGTGAGTTTGAAGCTGCCCTATTTCCATGTCGATGCCTTTGCCGAGCGCCCCTTTACGGGCAATCAGGCCGCGGTGATGCCGCTGGAGCGCTGGCTGGACGATGCGACACTGCTGGCCATCGCCGAAGAGAACAATTTCGCCGAGACCGCATTCGTCGTGCGCGATGCGAGCGGCGAGGCTGACTGGGAACTGCGCTGGTTCACCCCGACGGAAGAAGTGCGCCTGTGCGGCCATGCGACGCTTGCCAGCGGACACGCGCTGCTGATGCGCGATGGCGGCGATAAAGTAACGTTCCGTACGCGCCGGGCAGGGCTGCTCGCGGTAACCCGCGGGGCTGCCGGATATGAGTTGGCACTGCCGTTGATCCCGACCGAGCCGGACGCCTGGGCGCAGGCGGTGGACCTGTTGCGGGCGAAGCCGCAAGACGTCTGGCTAAGTCCCGATCGGTACGGCATCTATCTGTTCGAAAACGAGGAACAGGTGCGTGCGCTGGACCCCGATCTGCGCGGTCTGGCCGCGCTGGGGAACGACCAGTTCATCTGCACGGCGCCGGGTCTGGAAACCGATGTGGTGAGCCGGGTCTTCGTGCCGGGCGGCGGCGTGGATGAAGACAGCTTCACCGGGTCGGCCCACGCCGCGCTGACCTATTTCTGGACCGAGCGGCTGGGGCGGAACAGCTTCACCGCGTTCCAGGCATCGAAGCGTGGCGGGCATGCCGTTTGCCGCCGGGACGGGGACAGGGCGATTCTGTCCGGATCCTGCATCACCGTGGTCGAAGGCAGTTTCGTCCTGCCCTAGCTTGCAGGATAGAGTTCGATCACGTCGGCCAACTGCTGGAGCATGGCCTTGCGTTCTTCGGCGTTGGAATGGCCGAGCCGGACGACGGTGAGTTTCTGCGACGGCGAAACGAAGACATACTGACCCATGTGACCGATCAGCGAGAAAGCGCTGTGCGGAGCGCGATCGGGAAACAGCGGGTGTTCCTCGCCTTCGGGAAGGGGGCGATTGAGCCAGGTCTGGAGCCCGTATTGCGGGCTGCGCGGGCTGGGTTCGACCATTTCGTCCACCCACTGGCGCGGGACGAGCTGCTCGCCGCGATAGGATCCCTTGTTGCGCAGTAACTCCCCGAATTTCGCCCAGTCGCGCGCAGTCGCATGGATCAGGCTGCCGCCGATCAGCGTTCCCGCACGGTCGAATTCGGGCACGGCGCTGGTCATGCCGAGCGGTTCGAACAATCGCGCCTTGAGATAATCGGCCACCGCCTTGCGGCGCACGTCGGGATTCTTGCTGTCGGTCAGGGCGCGGGCCGCGATCGCGGCGAGAATCACGGTGGTGTTGGAGGAATATTCGAATTTTTCGCCGGGTTCCGCCTCCAGCGGCTGGGCGGTGGCGTAATCGGCCATGTCGTCGCGCCCGTCGAGGAACAGCATGCGCACTTCGCCGCTTTCCCACGGCGGGTCGCCGGCTTCGGTGTGTTCGAGGCCGCTGCGCATCTGGAGCAGATGGCGCAGGGTAATCTCGGCACGCGGATCGCCGGTGCGCTGCCAGCGCGGGACCGGGGCGGGGGCATCGAGCCGCAGCTGCCCGTCCGCCACCAGCATGCCGATCATCACGGCGGTGACCGTCTTGGCCATCGACCAGCTGACGAAGCGCGTATCCTTGTCATAGCCCGGGGCGTAGCGTTCCAGCGCCAGCTTGCCGCCATGATAGACCACCAGCGCGCGCGTTTCACCGAGCCCGTCCAGCGTGAACAATTCGTCCGCCGCGCGGGCGAGGGCCTTGGTCGGGGCGCCGGGATCCTTGCTCACCGCGGCCAGAGCCTCTTCGCTCAGCGGGGGTTCTTCGACCGGACCCGGCGAGCCGCAGGAGACGAGGCTTGAGGTGGCGAGGGCAAGCGCGATAAGGGGGGCGAAACGCAGGGTCATGGCCCGGCGTCACTCGCACGAAGGAATCCCGCTTGGCAACGGCCAAAACACACTCCCGCAACCCGCGCCGCTGGCTGTGGCTGATCCTGCTGGTCGCCGCGCTACTTGGCGCTGCCTGGCTGGCGTGGGGCGATGGCCTGCGCAAGACGGGCGCCACCGGATCGGCCTATGCCGCGCGGGTCGCCTGTTCGTGCCGCTTCGTGGCCGGACGCAGCCTGGACGATTGCGCCAAGGACAAGCTGGACGGCATGGAACTGATCTCGCTGAGCGAGGATGCCGAGGCGAAAAGCGTAACGGCGTCCATCCCGCTCATCGCGTCCGATACGGCCACATACCGCGAAGGCTATGGCTGCCTGTTGCAGGAGTGGCAGGACTAGGCGGCGACCTGCGTGGTCGAATCGATCCAGCCGCCACCGACGACCCTGTCACCGGCATAGATCACCGCCGCCTGGCCCGGGGCCACGCCGAATTCGGGCTGGGCGAAGCGAATCGCCACGGGCCGGCCGTCGCCCAGCGAACCGTCGAGCACGATCGGCACCGGCTTGGCGAGACTGCGGACCTTGGCCGTCAGCGGCACGTCGGGAAGCGGGCCGATGCGATTGGTCTCGATGATATGCGCTTCGGCCACCGCCAGCATGCGCTTGGGGCCGACCTTGACCTGCGCTTCGGCGGCATCGATCCCGACCACATAAAGGGGTTCGGGCTGGCCGCCGATTTCGAGACCCCGGCGCTGGCCGACCGTGTAGTGGATGACGCCCTTGTGTTCGCCCAGGGTTTCGCCCGTGGCGGCATGGACGATCGCGCCCGGCCGTGCGCCTTCGGGCCGCATCTTCTTGACGATCTTGGCGTAATCGCCGTCCGGAACGAAGCAGATGTCCTGGCTGTCGGGCTTGGCTGCGTTGCGCAGGCCCGCCCCTTCGGCAAGATCGCGCACATCGGTCTTGGGCATGCCGCCCAGCGGGAAGCGCAGGAAGTCGAGCTGGTCGTCGGTCGTGGCGTAAAGGAAATAGGACTGGTCGCGCGCAGGATCGGCCGCGCGGTGCAATTCGGCCCCTGCCGGCCCCATCACGCGCCGGACATAATGGCCCGTAGCGAGGCAGTCCGCCCCCAGTTCGCGCGCCATGTCGAGCAGATCGGTGAACTTGGGCCCCATGTTGCACCTGATGCAGGGGACCGGCGTGCGTCCGGCGAGGTAATCGTCCGCAAAGGTTTCGACCACGTCTTCGCGAAAGGCGCTTTCGTGATCATGCACGTAATGCGCGATACCGAGGCGTTCGGCGACCGCGCGCGCATCGCGAATGTCGTCCCCGGCGCAGCACGCACCCTTGCGCCCGGTTGCCGCGCCATAATCGTAAAGCTGCAGCGTGATGCCGATGACTTCGGCCCCGGTGCGCGCGGCCAGCGCTGCCACGACGGAACTGTCCACGCCGCCCGACATGGCGACGACGATACGGCATTCGGAAGCCGGCCGCGGCAGGTCGAACAGTGCAGCGGCCTGGTCCGGCGATAGGGTTTCGGTTGCGTGCATTGCCGCCCCATACACGGCTTGCGCGCCTGCCACCAGTAGGACCCCGTAAGGCCCACAATCATGGTTTCACGGATCGTTTACCATGGCGCGCTATCCATCCTGCATGTTCGAGGGGCACATCAACAGGGCGCAGGTCCAGGATCAGCGTGAAACTCCGGTTTTGCGGCAGTTCCGCTGGACCGATCTGGTCGCAAAACTCGCCGCGACTCGCGATTTGCGAGACGAATTGGGCAAGGTCGACGGCGGCTTCAACGCATTCGGCGAAGCTCGCCGCGAGGTCGGCGAGGAAAGTAAACCGGCGTTTAACCATGAAGATTTAAGCCATGGCAAACCCACCGGGTTAAGTGCTGCGGATGCCGCAAGCGATGCGGTGCACGGCGATAGAGAGAACAAATGATCGAAAACCAGGACATCCGCCCTGCACAAGTCATCGGCCCCCTCGGGGAGCCGCTGACCGTTGACGACTTGCCTTCACCCAAGACGAAGCGCTGGGTCGTGCGCCGCAAGGCGGAGGTCGTGGCTGCCGTGAACGGCGGTCTGCTGACCATCGATGAAGTGCTCGAACGCTATTCGCTCAGCCTCGAGGAATTCGCGTCATGGCAACGGTCGGTCGACCGTTCGGGCATGCAGGGCCTGCGGGTGACGCGCATCCAGCATTATCGCGACCTCTACGAGCGTCAGCTGAAATATTGATCCCGGCCGGTTCCCCGGGATCGCTTCGCGGGAACCAAACACCCACCCACACGCTCATCTTGCATTCCTGCACCCAACGCAGGGAACCGTATGACACGACGGTCCGTTGAAGGGCCAAAGGGTTTGACGGGGTAAACAGGAGGAATTGTAATGGGTTGGATTATCGCAATCATCGTCGGCGGTATCATCGGCTGGCTCGCAAGCCTTGTGATGAACCGTGATGCCTCGATGGGCATCTTCTGGAATATCATCGTTGGCATCGTCGGGTCGTTCATCGGCGGCTTCATCGGCTCGCTCATCGGTATCGGCGCGACGCTGACCGAATTCAGCGTACCGGGCCTCCTGATGTCGCTGCTGGGCGCAATCGTGCTTCTCGGCATCGCCAATATGGTTCAGCGCGGACGCGTCCGCTAAGCCGAACAATACACTTATTTCGCGAAGGGCGGGGCGCTACCAGGCGCTCCGCCCTTTTCGTGTCTGCTCCACGTTGTGGTTTGACGGTGACATTCGTCAAGCCATGCATGCCATCGGTCGAACCCTAGATTGCCCTAATCATGACCCGGGTATATCGCCCGGATTGCGAAAATCTTGCGCTAAGTGATATAGGCATGTAATACACCGCATATCCGTGGCGCTACTGGGGCAGGGAAAAGATGAACTACGAATCTGGAGTGATGGCTGAAAAGGGCGAGCCGATTGCGGTCGAACTCGACCGTGAGTCCGCCGAATTCGAAGGGTCCGCGCGCAAGAAGCGCCGGATCATCATCATTGCTGCTCTGCTCGTTCTTGCCGTGGCGATCGTGGCGTTCTTCGTCCTGCGCGGCGCGGGCACGACGACGCCGGCGGGTGACGAAAATGCACAGGCGCCGACCGTGACCGTGATCACCCCCGGCCGGACGACGGTCGATGGCGAAATCACAGCCACGGGCACTTTGTCTGCGCGCCGCGAAATGCCTGTGGGCGTTGTCGGTGAAGGCGGCCGCGTCGTGTCCGTTCCGGTGGAAGCCGGCGACTGGGTCCGCAAGGGACAGGTGCTCGCGAGCATCGACCAGTCCGTACAATCTCAGCAGGTCCAGAGCGCCGCGGCCAATATCCAGGTGGCCCAGGCCGATGCAAATCTGGCGCAGGCCAATCTCGACCGTGCGCTCCAGCTGGTCGATCGCGGCTTCGTTTCGAAGGCAGATGTCGATCGTCTGACGGCCACACGCGACGCTGCGGTCGCCCGCGTCCGCGTGGCGCAGGCACAGCTCGGCGAATTGCGCGCCCGCAACGCCCGCCTCAATATCGTCGCACCCGATTCCGGCTATGTCCTGGAGCGCAGTGTCGAAACCGGCCAGACGGTCAGCGCAGGGGCTGCCCCCCTGTTCCGCATCGCGCGCGGCGGCGAAATGGAAATGCTGGCTCGTCTGAACGAAGATGCTCTCAGTTCCATCTCCGTCGGAACGAGGGCGCAGATCCGCCCTGTCGGCACCAACCAGCTTTATACCGGGCAGGTCTGGCAGCTTTCGCCCACGATTAGCCCTGAAGACAGGCAAGGCACTGTGCGCATAGCGCTGTCTTACGCTCCCGGGCTTCGGCCGGGTGGATTTGCTACCGCGACCATCTCCAGCGGCACCGTCGTTGCCCCGATCCTGCCGGAAAGCGCCGTCTTGTCCGATCGCGAGGGGCCATACGTCCTGATCGTCAATGCCGAAAACAAAGCGGAGCGTCGTCCGGTCACGACCGGTACGGTTACTTCGAAGGGCATCGTGATTACCGACGGTCTTACGGGCAGTGAAAAAGTCGTGCTGCGTGCCGGTGGGTTCCTGACCGAAGGCGAAACCGTGAAGACGCGCGCGGCCGAGGCCGAGTGAGCGGAGACAAGTAGATGAGCTTCCGGAACATTTCTGCCTGGTCGATCCGCAATCCTGTCATTCCGCTGGTCGCGTTCACGGCCCTCCTGCTTGCGGGACTGATCAGCTTTGCCCGCATGGATGTGGTCAACAATCCGGACATCGAATTTCCGGCGGTCAGCGTATCGATTTCCCAACCCGGCGCGGCACCGACCGAAATCGAAAACCAGATTACGCAACTGGTCGAATCCGCCGTTCGCTCGATCAACGGGGTCAATTCGATCAATTCGACGGCGAGCGAGGGTAATTCCAATACTTTTATCGAGTTCGAGATCGGTACGGACCCGAACGACGCCGTTGCCGAGGTTAAGAACGCGGTCGACCAGATCCGCGGGTCCCTGCCTGACGGGATTATTGAACCGCGCGTAACCAAACAGGAAGTCTCCGGCGGCTTCCTGGCGATCTATGCCGTCGAAGCGGACGACATGACGATCGAAGGCTTGAGCTGGTTCATCGACGATAATGTCGCCAAGCAACTCCTGAGCATCGAAGGCATGGCGGAAGTCAGCCGGTTCGGTGGAGTGGATCGCGAGATAGAAGTCATCCTCGACCTGCCTAAGATGCAGGCGTTGGGTGTTACCGCGAGCCAGATCAACGGAGTGCTGCGGCAAAGCAATATCGACGCCGCTGGTGGCGCGACCGAAGTCGGCGGCACCAAGCAGTCGGTTCGCGTGCTCGGCAATAGCGAAGACGCCTATGCGCTGAGCCAGCGCCAGATTCAGCTGGGTGGCGGCCGCACCGTCAAGCTCGCCGATGTCGCCAAGGTGCGCGACGGATATTCCGAACGGACGTCGATCAGCAAGGTCGGGGACAAGGAAGTCGTCAATTTCGCCATGAGCCGCGCCAAGGGCGCTTCGGACGTCACCGTCTATGAAGACGCTCTCGAAAAGATCAAGGAGATCGAAGCCGAAAATCCGGGTGTGAAGTTCATCCCGCTGTTCAACACGGTAAAATACACCAAGGAACAGTACGAAAGCGCCATGGCCGCCATGATCGAGGGCGCCATCCTCGCCGTGGTAGTGGTGTTCTTCTTCCTGCGTGACTGGCGTGCAACGGCGATTTCCGCCGTCGCCATTCCGTTGTCGGCTATCCCGACATTCTGGTTCATGGACCTGCTCGGGTTCAATCTGAACCAATTGTCCCTTCTCGCCCTGGCCCTGGTGGCAGGGGTGCTGGTGGACGATGCGATCGTCGAGATCGAAAACATCGTCAGACACATGCGCATGGGCAAGACGGCCTATCAGGCATCCATCGATGCTGCCGATGAAATCGGCCTGCCGGTGGTCGCCACCAGCTTCTGCATCGTTGCGGTCTTCTTCCCGGTGGGCGCCATGCCCGGTATTTCGGGCCAGTTCTTCAAGAATTTCGGCTTCACCGTCGTCGTCGCCGTGCTCATGTCGCTGGCGGTCGCACGTATGATCACGCCGATGCTCGCGGCCTATTTCCTCAAGGCGCATGGCGAAGCCGCGCACGGTGAAGGTCCCTTGATGGACCGCTATATGAACGTGCTGCGGTGGTCGCTCGATCGGGGCAAGATGTATGCTGCGCGCGAAGGGCTGGAAGGGCCGCGCCATCGCTGGCTCTACGTTCTGTCCCTGTTGCTGGTCGTGCTGCTCGCCCTGGCCGTTTCCGCTGGTGTCACGATGACGGTCTCGGGATTTTTGCAGGGGTTTGGCATTTCGGCAATGATCGCTGGCCCCAATGCCAGCCTGCCTGCTGAAATCCTTTCAAAACTTGTCGGCGTGATCCAGCTGGCGCTGGCCCTCGCTGCCGGTCTGCTGGCCACACTGGCCGCCTTCGCAATCCTCGGTTTCATTGTCCGGCGTTTCGGCGATCACATGGCGCAGGTGTGGCAATATCTCCGTGCCCGCTTCCTCGATCACCGGGTGTGGATGCTGGGCGTCGGCTATTTCGCGCTGCTGCTGACCATCCTGCTGTTCGGCATCGTGCCTTCACAGTTCCAGCCGAATATCGACGATGACAATAGCCGTATCGAAATCGAGATGGTCCCGGGGACCACTCTCGAGACGACCGAACGGGTAGCCGATCAGGTCGCAGCGATCCTCTATCAGCAGCAGGAAGTCGACCGGGCGCTTGAACGCGTGCGCGAAGGACAGGCGACGATTTACATCACGCTGCGCCCCGACCGTGAACGTACCTCCATTCAATTCGAGCGCGCCCTGGCTCCGACCTTTGCGCAGATCGCCGATGCGCGCGTCCGGTTCGCGTCGCAATCGGGTGGGTTCGGGTCTGGCCGCGATATGACCGTCATGCTTGCCGGGTCGGATCCGGAACTTCTCAACGAAACCGCTGCCAAGCTGGTCGAACAGATGAAGGGCATCGACATGCTGGTCGCGCCGCGCATCAGCGCGGACATCAACCGCCCCGAACTGATCATCACCCCGCGCGAGAACATTGCCGCGGAACTCGGTGTGACGACCGTCGCGCTGAGCCAGACGATCCGCATCGCGACCATGGGCGAAATCGAACAGAATGCCGCCAAGTTCTCGCTCTCCGATCGCCAGATCCCCATCCGGGTCAAGCTGCCGGAGCAATCGCGCGAAGATCTGACCACCATCCGTAATCTGCCGGTCCAGACCGCCAGCGGCGGGTCGGTGCCGCTGTCCCGCGTTGCCGACATTACCTTCGGCTCGGGTCCGACCACGATCCAGCGTTACAACCAGAACCGCCGCGTTCTTGTCGGCGCCGATCTGGCGCAGGGCGTGGTGACGGGCGAAGCGCAGGCGAAGATCGATGCCTTGCCGATCCTGCAGGATCTCCCGCAGGGGGTGAATCGCGACGTCGTGGGTCAGGATGAATGGCAGGCCGAGCTCATGACCAGCCTGACAATCGCCATCGCCTCGGGTGTCCTGCTCGTGTTTGCCGTCTTGGTGCTGCTCTACAAGCGCCTGATGAGCCCGCTGGTCAACATGACCAGTCTCGCTCTGGCTCCGCTCGGCGGCATTCTGCTGGTGTGGCTGTTCGGTCAGCCGCAATCGATGCCGGTCTACATCGGTATCCTGCTGTTGCTGGGCATCGTATCGAAGAACTCGATCCTGCTGATCGACTTCGCCATCGAGGAAATGGACAAGGGCACGCGCAAGCTGCACGCCATCATCGATGCCGGCCACAAGCGTGCACAGCCGATCGTGATGACGACGGTCGCGATGACGGCCGGTATGGTGCCGACGGCCCTGTCGGGCGTGTTCGGCGGCGGCGACGGGGCATGGCGCGCGCCAATGGGTACCGTGGTGATTGGCGGACTGATCCTGTCGACGATGCTTACGCTGCTTATCGTGCCGGCAGGGTTCAGCCTTGCCGACGGCTTCGAAAAGCGGGTTGGCCCGTGGCTGCGCACCCGCATGCTGACCTACAAGGAAGGCGATGATACGCGCGGGATCGTGCGGAACGGCTCGCAAGAGCCGGGGGTCGAACCCGCGGAGTGAAGGGCCGCTCGCCAGCGGGTCTGCCTTCCGGAGACCCTCCGATAGCGGCAGACCGTGCGCGCACCATGCGGCGCACGGCAACCGGGCTCATCGTGCTGATGGCCGCGCTGTTCCTGTGGTCCGGTCGCTTTCTGGAGGCGCATCCGGCCTGGGGCTATCTCCACGCCTTTGCCGAAGCGGCCATGGTCGGCGGGCTTGCCGACTGGTTCGCCGTGACCGCGCTGTTTCGCCGCCCTCTCGGCCTGCCGATACCGCACACGGCGATCATTCCGGAGAACAAGGACCGCATCGCCGACACGATGGCTGGCTTCCTGCGCGAAAACTTCCTGACGCCAGCCGTCGTCGGCCGGCGGATGGGCTCGATGAACCTGGCCCACGCCGTCGGCAGTTACCTGGCAGATCCCGGCGCGATGAAGGATTCGCGTATCCGTTCGGGGGCGGGGGAACTCGCCGTCGAAGTACTCGAATCGCTCGATCCGGAACGGCTCGGCACACAGGTCCGCAGCGGGATAAAGGCCCAGCTCGGCAAGCTCGAAGTGGCGCCGTTACTGGGCGGCATGCTCGACGCGATGATCGCCGACGGGCGCCACAAGCCGCTGATCGACAAGATCATCCGCTGGGCCGGGCTGGTGCTCGAAGACAACGAAACGATGGTGCGCGACATGGTGCACAAGCGCGCGAACGCCGTGCTGCGATTTACCGGCCTCGACGAGCGGCTCGCCAATTCGGTGCTCGACGGGCTCTACAAGCTGTTGGCGGAGGTTCTGGTCGATCCCGAGCATCCGCTGCGCAGCAAGGTGGAAGAAGGCCTGCACGAGCTCGCCAGGGGCCTGCGCGAAGATCCGGAGATGCGGGACCGTGTCGAGCGGATGAAGAACGAACTGCTCGACAATCCTGCCATCGGCGAATGGTGGCAGGGTGTGTGGGAAAGGCTGCGGGCCAATCTGATCTCGTCGATCCGCAATTCCAATGGACCGGGCGGGGGTTATCTCGGTGAGACGCTGGGCGAACTTGGCGCCGCCCTACGCGACGACGCGCGGCTGCAACGCCAGGTAAACCGCTTCGCCCGCCGTACCGCGGTCGGTGTCGCCACCCGCTATGGCGACCAGATCGTGCGGCTGGTATCGGAAACCGTCCGCCGCTGGGATGCCCAGACGATCACCGACCGGGTAGAGGGCGCCGTGGGCCGCGACCTCCAGTTCATCCGCATAAACGGTACGATGGTGGGCGGATTAGTCGGCGTGACGATCCATACACTCGAGGCGATATTCTAACGGTTAGAACTCATTCGGTAGAGCACTCGTTGAATTGCGTAAGATGCCATCGGGCGCCCATCCATGTCTGTCGCAGGTTCGAACTTCGCATCCTTAAGCATGACACGGCACGCCTCGGTATCGAACAAGTCTGCCTGCGTCAGGCTTGTAATATGGCATTTGCTTACCGTGCCGTCGGCTTCGACCATCGCGCGAATTAGCAAATCTGCCTGTGCGCCTCTCGAAAGTGCCTGCGAGGGATAGTGGCGCTGGATTTGCATCGCAACAAGGTTCAAGTTTGTCAGGATGGGTGCAGTTTTTCGCTTGCGAAGCAATTCTGGATCGCCGCCCCAATAGGTGACCAAGTTGACCATGCAGGTATTCATTGCTTCGTATACGGGCTTGAGATTGCCTAATTTAAGCTGATAGCTCCGATTGCCCCGAGACAGTCTCACCCATTCAACCGAAGCCCCTTCGTTAGGATCCAGATGTGGTAGACCGATTGGCTCTTCCTCGTCGGATTCGGCGTTCGATTCGGAATCTTCAAATCCGGTCCCGCGAACGGCATCCCCGAAACCTGATATTGTTAAACCAATGTCCGATCGGGTGATGTAAGGATCGAAACCAGGTCCGAACTGGGTTGTGAACTTCGATCCGAGGCGGGTGACTATCCCGCCCCCGACGATCCAATGGAGGCTTTCAGAAGGCTCCACCTGCTCCAGATAAAGTGCCGTCTCAGTTTCGCCTTCACCGAAAATACGGCCGATCCGGCAGCGGGTATCCCCGTAATCGAGTTGCCACTGCGACGATGGTTCGAGGACCATACTATCCGGAGCGCTTGCAAGAACAGGTTGGGATGTGGCGACCACGGCCAGAAAGATGGATAACCTCGAAACATGATGAAACAAAAAACCCTCCCGCAACAATGCGCTGCGGGAGGGTACATAAACATTATGTCAATTCAATCAGAGCTTTTCAGTAAGCTCCGGCACCGCCTTGAACAGGTCGGCCACCAGGCCGATGTCCGCGACCTGGAAGATCGGGGCGTCCTCGTCCTTGTTGATGGCGATGATGGTCTTGGAATCCTTCATGCCCGCAAGGTGCTGGATCGCTCCTGAAATGCCGATGGCGATATAAACTTCCGGCGCGACGATCTTGCCGGTCTGGCCAACCTGGTAATCGTTCGGAACGTAGCCTGCATCGACGGCTGCGCGGCTGGCACCGATCCCCGCACCGAGCTTGTCGGCGAGCGGGGTGATGATCTGTTCGAAGGTTTCGGAATCCTTCAGCGCACGGCCACCCGAAACGATGACCTTGGCACTTGTCAGTTCGGGACGATCGCTTTCGGCGATTTCCTCGCTGACGAAGGTTGAGAGACCGGCATCGGTGGGTCCCGAAACCTCCTCGACACTTGCCGAACCGCCTTCGGCAGCGGCCTTTTCGAAGGCCGTACCGCGCACGGTGATCACCAGCTTCTCGTCGGACGATTCGACAGTCGCGATCGCGTTCCCGGCATAGATCGGGCGGGTGAAGGTCTTGTCGCCTTCGACCGAAAGGATGTCCGAAATCTGCATCACGTCGAGCAGCGCGGCGACACGCGGGGCGATGTTCTTGCCCGTGGTTGTTGCAGGCGCCACGAACGCATCATGATGGCCCATCAGATCGGCCACCAGCGGGGCGACGTTTTCCGGCAGCGCATGCTCGTAGGCTGCATCGTCTGCGAGATGGACCTTGCCAACGCCTTCGATCTTTGCAGCTTCGTCGGCCACCGCGCGGCAGCCCGAGCCTGCGACCAGCAGGTGGACTTCACCCAGCTTGCCGGCAGCGGTTACGGCGGCGAGCGTCGCATCGGCGAGGCTCTTGTTGTCGTGTTCGACCCAAACGAGGGTTTTCATATCTGTCTTCCTTCTCGTCTGTCTGGCTTATGCAATGCCGAGGGCTTTGATCTTGGCGACCAGCGCGTCGACATCCTCGACCTTTTCGCCTGCCTGGCGAACCGGCGGTTCGGAGACGTTGGTGGTCTTGAGGCGCGGCGCGGTGTCGACACCGTAGTCGGCCGGAGCCTTGGTATCGAGCGGCTTCTGCTTCGCCTTCATGATGTTGGGGAGCGACGCATAACGCGGCTCGTTCAGGCGAAGGTCGGTGGTGACGATTGCCGGCATGGTCAGCTTGACCGTCTGCAGGCCGCCATCCACTTCGCGCTTCACGGTAACGCTGTCGCCGTCGACTTCGACGGTGTTGGCGAAGGTGCCCTGCGGACGGCCCATCAGGGCCGCGAGCATCTGGCCGGTCTGGTTCGAATCGTCGTCGATCGCCTGCTTGCCCAGCATCACGATGCCCGGCTGTTCCTCGTCCGCGATGGCCTTGAGGATCTTGGCAACGGCGAGCGGTTCGACTTCGTCATCGGTCTGCACCAGAATGGCGCGGTCGGCGCCCATGGCCAGCGCGGTGCGCAGCGTTTCCTGCGCCTTTGCCGGGCCGATGCTGACGGCGATGATCTCTTCGGCCTTGCCCGCTTCTTTCAGGCGGATCGCCTCTTCGACGGCGATTTCGTCGAACGGGTTCATGCTCATCTTGACGTTCGCAAGATCGACGCCCGAACCGTCGGCCTTGACGCGCGGTTTGACGTTGTAATCGATCACCCGCTTGACGGGGACGAGGATTTTCATGGGTTCTGCCTTCCTCTCGACTGGAAACTGTGGCGCCCGCCTATCTTGCGTTTACGTAAACGTCAAGTGAGCGTTCGACGGGCTTTCGCTTAGATAAGGCTGGCCGCGAACGAGTGTTCCCTGGCGCCGGAAATAGAAAGGCGGGCCGCGTTTCCGGGGCCCGCCTCTCAAAAGCTGCAGATCATCTGTGCCGGGCGATCATGCCGCCTTCTTGACCTCGGCAACGATCTTCTTCGCCGCGTCGCCCAGATCGTCGGCGCTGACGATGGCGAGGCCAGAATTCTCGAGGATGGCTTTGCCTTCTTCGACATTGGTGCCTTCCAGGCGTACGACGAGGGGCACGGAAAGGTTCACGTCCTTGGCCGCCTGCACGATGCCGTTGGCAATCACATCGCATTTCATGATGCCGCCGAAGATGTTGACGAGGATGCCCTCGACCGCCGGATCCTTCAGGATGATCTTGAATGCCGCCGTCACCTTCTCGGTGGTGGCGCCGCCGCCGACGTCGAGGAAGTTGGCCGGGAAAGCGCCGTTCAGCTTGATGATGTCCATGGTCGCCATGGCAAGGCCGGCACCGTTCACCATGCAGCCGATGTTGCCGTCCAGCTTGATGTAGGCGAGGTCGTATTCGCTCGCTTCGACTTCGGCGGGGTCTTCCTCGGTCACATCGCGCAGCGCTTCCACGTCCTTGTGGCGGAACAGCGCGTTGCCGTCGAAGCTCATCTTGGTGTCGAGCACCAGAAGGTTGCCGTCCTCGGTTTCGACGAGCGGGTTGATCTCGAGCATTTCGCAGTCGAGATCCATGAAGGCGGTATACAGCTGCTTCGCCAGCTTCTGCGCCTGCTTGTTCAGATCGCCCGTCAGCTTGAGCGCGAAGGCCATCGCCCGGCCGTGATGCGGCATGAAGCCCTGTGCCGGATCGATGGTGATGGTGGTGATCTTTTCGGGCGTCGAATGGGCTACCTCTTCGATGTCCATGCCGCCTTCGGTCGATACGATCATGGCAACGCGGCCGGTAGCGCGGTCGACCAGCATCGACAGATAGTATTCGCTGGCAATGTCGACACCGTCGGTCACGTAGAGGCGGTTGACCTGCTTGCCGGCATCACCCGTCTGTACGGTTACCAGCGTATTGCCGAGCATTTCCTTGGCATTGGCTTCCACGTCTTCGATGCTCTTCGACAGGCGTACACCGCCTTTCGCATCGGGACCCAGTTCGGTGAACTTGCCCTTGCCGCGGCCGCCGGCGTGAATCTGTGCCTTCACGACGTAAAGCGGTCCGGGCAGCTTCTTCGCACCCTCCACGGCCTCTTCGACCGTCAGCGCGGCATGCCCTGCAGGGATGCCGATGCCGTATTTCGCGAGCAGTTCCTTGGCCTGGTATTCGTGGATGTTCATGGTGGAGCGTCGTCCTTCGCGTCATGCGTTGGGGAAAGTGAGTTGCGAGGGCCCTAAGCATGTCTGGACGCGCTTGAAAAGGCCCGCTTTCGGGTGCAGGCAGCAGGCATTCTTTCATGATCGATAGTCAGCGCCTCGAATCCATCGTCTCCGAAGCAGGAAGGATCGCCTACGACCTCTGGCCGGGGGCGGGGAACGATCTGAATGCGTGGGAGAAAAAGCCCGGCGATCCGGTGTGCGAAGCCGACCTCGCAGTGGACGCTTTTCTCAAGCGGGAACTGGGGGCGCTGCTGCCATCGGCAGGCTGGCTGTCGGAAGAAACCGCCGACGATCCAGCGCGGCTGGATAATGATCTGATCTGGCTGGTCGATCCGGTCGACGGGACGCGCGATTTCATCCGCGGCCGTACCGGCTGGGCGGTTTCCGTTGCTTTGATCAGTGGCGGGCGCCCGCTCATCGGCACCTTGTGCGCCCCCGCGCGCAAGGAAACCTGGCAGGCGGTGGCGGGGCAGGGCGCCTATCGCAACGGCGACAGGCTTGTGGCCAGCACGCGCCAGGAATTCGCCGGCTCGCGAGTGCCCGCGCATGTCTTGCCGAAAGCCGATGCCGATCTGGTGACGGTCGATCAGCCCAACTCGATTGCCTTGCGCATCGCGATGGTCGCTGCAGACGAAGCGGACCTCGTGGCGACGGTGCGCTGGGGTTTCGAATGGGATATCGCCGCAGCGGGCCTGATCGCGCGCGAAGCAGGGGCGGCGGTCAGCGATGCCTTCGGCAAGAAGCTCGACTATAACAAGCGCGATCCCCGCGCCTTCGGCATACTCGCCAGCGCCCCCGGCATCCACGCCGCCGCGGTCACGCGGATCGCAACGCGCGTCGCGGCTGCACAATGAAAAAGGGGCCGGCGTAAACCGGCCCCAGTTGGTTGCGACAGCTCGAAGGGCTGTGGAGTATTACATTCCCTGCGATTGCGCGGCTTCGATGTCCCGCTGATCGAACGGAACGATCTTGATTTCGACGCGCCGGTTCATCGGTTCGTTCACATTGTCGCCGGTCGAGACCTTGAGGCGGGTTTCGCCGAAGCCCATCCAGCGCACGCGCGAAGAGCTGACGCCCTGCGAGATCAGGTAGTTGGCCACGGCCTGTGCGCGCTGTTCCGACAGGCGCTGGTTCGTGGTGGCCGAGCCGGTCGTGTCGGTGTGACCGTATACGTCGATCAGGCTGTTGGGATACTGGCGCAGGCTGCCGGCCACGCGGTCGAGCAGATCGCGGAAGCCCGGCGAAATGGTGTAGCTGCCGGTCGAGAATGTCACGCCGTCGGGCAGGTTGACGAGAATGGCTTCGCCGCCATCGGTTTCGGAAACGTCGACGCCGGTGCCGGCGGTCTGTTCTTCCAGTTCCTTGATCTGCTGGTCCATCTTGTAGCCGATGACGCCGCCACCGATGCCGCCTGCTGCGGCGCCGATGATGCGGCCGGTCTTGCCGCCGATGAGACCGCCGAGCAGGCCGCCTGCAACAGCGCCGCCGGCGCCGCCGAGTACGGTGCGCGAAACTTTGCGTTCGCCGGTGTTCGGATCGGTGACACAGGCTGAGACGGTCAGCAGCGAAACGGCTGCAAGGCTGGCTGTGAGAATGCGTGAGTTCTTCATCTATTCTTCCCCTTTTCTGCGCGGCATCCGACCCATGGGGCGGCTCCGGGCGAGTGGTACCGGACGCGCCCACCCGCGTCGCTGTTCCTCAAACCTTTCAACGCACCAGCCGTTCCACAGCCATGTCAGATAAGTTTCACGCGGGGCGCTGGCAGCGGCGCACTTTTGTGCTAGCCGTTGCGACGTGACACCCTTTCCCTGGACAGACCTGCTGATCATCATCGGGCTGATCGTGCTCAACGGCGTCTTCGCCATGAGCGAGCTTGCCATCGTGTCGGCCAAGACATCGCGCCTCCAGCAGGCCGCCTCCAAAGGGAGCAAGGGCGCCGCCACGGCCATCTCCCTGGCATCCGATCCGGGCAAGTTCCTTTCGACCGTTCAGATCGGCATCACGCTGGTCGGGATCATTTCGGGTGCCTATTCGGGCGCCAGCCTCGGCGGGCCCACGGGCGAACGGCTCGCCATGCTGGGCGTGCCCCAGCAATATGCGGCGGAAATCGGCTTCGCATCGGTCATCGCCATCACCACTTATGCCACGCTGGTCATCGGCGAGCTCGTGCCCAAGCAGATCGCGCTGCGGGCGGCGGTGCCCATCTCGCTGGTCATGGCGCGGCCCATGGCGATCCTGGCGCGCGTGGCGGCGCCGCTCGTGTGGCTGCTCGATGCGTCCTCGGGCGTGCTGATTCGCCTGCTCGGCGTGCGTCCCTCGGGGCAAAGCTCGGTCACGGCGGAAGAACTGCACATGCTCTTTGCCGAAGCCACCCGCAGCGGGGTGATCGAAAGCGAACAGCATCAGATGCTGCAGGGCGTCGTGCGTCTCGCCCAGCGGCCCGTACGCGAGCTGATGACCCCGCGCACCGAAGTCGACTGGATCGATGCCGATGCGGACGCGGCGGCCATTCGCGCGGCGATCGACACCAGCCCCCATTCGCTCATGCCCGTCGCGGAAGGCTCGGCCGACAGGGTGCTGGGCGTGGTCAAGGTGCGCGATATTCTGACGCGTCTGATCGCCAAGGAACCGATCGATCTGCGCGCGCTGATGGTCAAGACCGAGGTCGTGCCCGATCAGCTCGATGCGGTCGATGCGCTTCGGGTGCTGCAGCAGGCCGAAATAGCGATGGCCATGGTGCATGACGAATACGGCCATCTCGACGGCATCGTCACCCCGGTCGATCTGCTCACCGCGCTGGTCGGCAATTTCCTCAGCGATCAGGACGGTGCCGAAGGGCCCGGCGTGGTCGAGCGGGAAGACGGCAGCCTGCTGGTCTCCGGCTCGCTCTCGGCCGATGTGCTCGCCGACCGGCTGGGCCTCGAATATGGCGACGATCGCGAATTCGGCACGGCGGCGGGCTACGCGCTGCATGTGCTCAAGCGCCTGCCCGGCGAAGGCGACTATTTCACCGATCAGGGCTGGCGTTTCGAAGTGGTCGACATGGACGGTCGCCGGATCGACAAGCTGCTGGTGAGCCGCGAGGCGGGCTGACGACCTTCGCCAGGCCAGCGGATTTCGAGATTCTCAAGTTTGCGAACCGGCCCGCGCGGGTTTGTCCTCGCTAGACGTGCAGCGAGCTGCACCCGCTGCGGGCGGGCGGTTGCCCTTGCCGGAACTTCACCGGCCCGGATCTGGCGCACACCATCCGACTGGCGAAAGTGTCCGAGCCGCAGGCGAGGCAAGGCCGACTGGCCGCCCGCAGCGACGCGCCCGAAGGGCGTGTGAGCGAGGACAGCCTAAGGCCGCGCACGCGGCCGCCGGCGCATGAGGCTAAACAAAACCCGGGCTTCAGCCCGGTATCACCGCGCTTGCAGTTGCGCCGTCGCCTTCGGGGGCGGCGATGATGTCGCGGGTTACTGCGCCCTTGGCGACGGTCGCGGTCTGCGGGTCGCCCACGGCGCTGCGAATGCCGGGTTCGGCGGCACCGGCGCGTTCCAGCATGCTGGTTTCCACGCCGCTACGGGCCTGCGGACCGCCGAACAGCACGTCCAGCGTCTGGGCAGCGGCGCTGCCTTCGCTCGGGCGCGGGGCGCCGGGCTGGGGCGGCTGCAGGTTGAAATCGGGCGGAACCACCAGCGGCGCCTGGCGCTGCACGGCGAATTCATCGGGCCGGTTGCGGTCGAGAAGGCCCCCGCTGCCGCAGGCTGCGGTCATGGCGCCGAGGCCGGCCATCAGGGCGATTCGGGCGAATTTGATCATCACTTGCTCTCCGCGGCATCGGCCGCCTTGCTGTTCATGAGGCCATCGACCTCCGCCTTGTCCTTGTCGCCCATGAAGAAGGCACGCGCAAGGACGATGACGACACCGATGGTGATAGCCGCATCGGCTACGTTGAAAATGAGGAAGGGGCGGAATTCCCCGAAATGCAGATCGGCGAAATCGACGACATAGCCGAGATCGTAACGATCCTTGATATTGCCCAGCGCCCCGCCAAGGATCAGCGACAGTGCCAGGATATCCGCCAGCAGCTTCTCGCGCATCATCCATACCGTCACCACCAGGGCGATCAGCGCGGTCACCAGCACCAGCCCCCAGCGCATTTCCGGGCTGGTCGCTTCGAACATGCCCAGCGACACGCCGAAATTGCGGGTGAAGCGCAGGTCGAAGAAGGGCAGGATTTCCATCGCATCGCCGACACGGTCGATGCCCAGCCCCTTGGTGACGTAATTCTTGGTCAGCTGGTCCACCACGAAGATGGCCAGTGCCGTCACGCAGCCGATGATGCGGTTCTTCATGATCGGGTTCATCGGGCGGCATCCAGTTGGGCGACGACGGGCTCGCAGCGGTCGCATAGATCGCCGTCTTCCGTCACGGAAGGAAGCAGGCGCCAGCAGCGCCCGCACTTGTTTTCGGATGTCCGTGTGACCGTCACATCCGCGCTATCGCTACGCGTCACTGACGCGGTGATGAACAGTTCGGCCAGATCATCGTCGCTGAAACCTTCCGGCACTGCGTCGGCGGGAACGATTACATCGGCTTCCAGGCCGGACCGGATGACCTTTTCGCGCCGCAGCGGTTCGATCGCTTCCATCACGTCTTCGCGCAAGGCGCGCAGCTTGTCCCACTTCGCCCCGTCCGCGGTGACGCCCGGCACGCCCGGCCACTCCAGCAGGTGGACGCTGCCGCCATCCGGATAGCGCGTGCTCCACACTTCTTCCGCCGTAAAGACCAGCACCGGCGCGGCATAGCGGACCAGCGCATGGAACAATATGTCCAGCACGGTGCGATAGGCGTTGCGGCGCACCGAATCCGGTCCGTCGCAATAGAGGCTGTCCTTGCGGATATCGAAATAGAAGGCCGACAGGTCTTCGTTGCAGAAATCGACCAGCAGGCGGGTATAGGCGTTGAAGTCGTAATCTTCGACGGCCTTGCGCAGCTTGCCGTCCAGATCGGCCAGCAGGGCCAGGACATAGCGTTCCAGCTCGGGGATTTCCCCGGCATCGCCCATGTCGCCCACGAAACCGTCCAGCGCGCCCAGCAGATAGCGGAAGGTATTGCGCAGCTTGCGATACTGGTCGCCCACGCCCTTGAGGATTTCATCGCCGATGCGATGATCCTCGGTGAAATCGACACTCAGCGCCCACAGGCGGATGATGTCGGCGCCGTATTGTTCCATCACCTTCAGCGGGTCGATGGTATTGCCCAGGCTCTTGGACATCTTGCGCCCGTCGCTCGCCATGGTGAACCCGTGGGTCAGGATCTGGTCGAAGGGTGCCCGGCCGCGCGTCGCGCAGCTTTCCAGCAGGCTCGACTGGAACCAGCCGCGATGCTGGTCGCTGCCTTCCAGATAGAGGTCGGCGGGCCACTGCATGTCCGGCCAGCGTCCCGATTCGAGGACGAAGGCATGGGTGCAGCCCGAATCGAACCAGACGTCGAGAATGTCGGTGACCATCTCGTAATCGTCGGGATTGTGTGCGGAACCGAGGAATTCGGCCTTGCGCGCCTCGTCCCAGGCATCGACGCCCTCTTCGCGCACGGCGGCGATCACGCGGGCGTTCACGTCTGCATCCTGCAGATATTCGCCCGTGCCGTTCTTCACGAACAGCGTGATCGGCACGCCCCAGGCGCGCTGGCGGGACAGCACCCAGTCGGGGCGGCCCTCGACCATCGAACCGATGCGGTTGCGGCCCTTTTCGGGGACGAAACGCGTGTCGGCGATGGCCTGCAGGGCGCGGCTGCGCAGCGTGCCGCCGCCGGCAAGGTCCTTGTCCATCGGCACGAACCACTGCGGCGTGCAGCGATAGATGACCTTGGCCTTGCTGCGCCAGCTATGCGGATAGGAATGCTGGTAGTCGTCGCTGGCGGACAGCAGCCCACCGGCTTCGCGCAGGTCCGAACAGATCGGGCCTTCGGGCGAATTGAACGGCTTGTTTATGACGCTGCGGCGGCGTTCCTTGCCGTCCGCATCCACATCGCCTGCGCCCAGCCATTCCCAGTCGTCGCGATACCGCCCGTCGGCCATGACGGCGAACACCGGCTCGATGCCGTGCTTGCGACACAGCAGGAAATCGTCCTCGCCGTGATCGGGCGACATGTGGACCAGACCCGTGCCGCTGTCGGTGGTGACGAAATCGCCCGGCAGGAAGGGGCGGGGCTTGGCGTAGAACCCGCCGAGCGCGTGCATCGGATGGCGCGCGACCGTTCCGGCGAGCTCGGAGCCTTTGCCCGACCAGATTTCCCTCATCCAATCAGTCGTTCCACCCAACTCAGCCGTAGTCCTCGGGGCAACGTCCGCGATAAGCTCACGCGCGATCAAATATCGCCCGGCAACATTCCAGTCCGACGTTTCAGCCGGTTCAAGGGGAGTTTCGCCAGCATCAACCGGGCCGTCGCTAACGCGGACTTCGTAGAGGACATACTCAATCTCAGGCCCGTAGGCCAAAGCCTGGTTGACCGGGATCGTCCACGGCGTTGTGGTCCAGATTACCGCATGCGCACCGACCAGTTCTTCGATCGGGCTTTCGGTGATCTCGAACGCGACATCGATCTGTGTGCTGGTGATGTCCTCGTATTCGACCTCGGCTTCGGCCAGCGCGGTTTCTTCCACCGGGCTCCACATAACCGGCTTCGAACCGCGATAGAGATTGCCCGCTTCGGCAAACTTCATCAGCTCGGCCACGATGGTCGCCTCGCTGTCGAACTGCATGGTCAGATAGGGATTGTCCCAGTCCGCCATGATGCCCAGCCGCTTCAGCTGTTCGCGCTGCACATCCACCCAGTGCTGCGCATAGGCGCGGCATTCGGCGCGGAATTCGTTTGCCGGAACCGCTTTCTTGTCCAGCTTCTTCTTGCGGTACTGTTCCTCGACCTTCCACTCGATCGGCAGGCCGTGGCAGTCCCAGCCCGGAACATAAGGCGCGTTTTTGCCCAGCAGGTTCTGCGTGCGGCAGACCATGTCCTTCAGCGTGTGGTTCAGCGCATGGCCGATATGCATGTCGCCATTGGCGTAGGGCGGACCATCGTGGAAGATGAACTTCTCGCGGTCCGCACGCGCCTCGCGCAGCAGCTGATACAGCCCGTCCGATTCCCAGCGTGCGGCAATGCCCGGCTCCTTCTGGGGGAGGCCGGCCTTCATGGGGAAATCGGTCTTCGGCAGGAAGACGGTATCTCGGTAATCGCGCTTTTCGGACATAGGTGCTGGCCGTTAGGGCAAACCAGCCGTGTAGGAAAGTGCGGAGTCGCCTGCCCGTCCGCCTCCCACCGTCATCTCCGCGCAGGCGGGGATCCGGTGCAGGGCCACGGCATTTACAGGCTGTATTGCGGTCTGCGCGTGAATGACGAATCGCTAGACCTGCGCCAACAGCCGCCGCGCTTCGTCGCAATCCCTGTCCATCTGCGCCACCAGCGCGTCGAGACTGTCGAACTTCGCCTCGCCGCGCAGGAAGTGATGGAAAGCGACTTCGATCTCCTGCCCGTAGAGATCGCCCGAAAAATCGAAGAAATAGGGCTCCAGCAGTTCCTTGGGTGGATCGAACTGAGGCCGCACGCCGATATTGGCCGCGCCCTTCAACTCCTGCCCGGTCGACAGGATGCGCCCGGTCACGGCGTAAATTCCGTATTTGGGGCGCAGGTAATGTTCCACCGGCAGGTTCGCCGTGGGATAGCCGATCTCGCGCCCGCGCTTGTCGCCATGCTGCACCACGCCGCGAATGGCGAAGGGGCGGGTCAGCAGCCGGGCCGCTTCCTGCGGATCGCCGTCGCGCAGGGCATTGCGCACGCGGCTGGACGATACGGCCTCGCCGCCATCCAGCACGGGCGGCACCGCACGCGCCTCGATCCCGACGTCCTTGCCCAGGCTGACCAGTCTGTCGAAATTGCCGCCGCGCGCCTTGCCGAAGGTGAAATCCTCGCCCGTCACCACGCCTGCCACGCCCAGATGGTCGCCGAGCAGGCGCTGCACGAAATCCTCTGCCGTGGTTCCGGCCAGTTCGCCGTCAAAATGGAACACCAGCATCGCGGTCGCCCCGGCGGCGAGGTACAGCTCCTGCCGCTGCTCCAGCGTCGTCAGCCGGAAGGGCGGGGCATCGGGCTGGAAATGGCGCACGGGATGCGGATCGAAAGTGGCGATGATGGCCGGGCGGCCTTCCTCGCGCGCCCAGCGGATCGCCTCGCCCGCCACGGCCTGGTGGCCGAGGTGAAAGCCGTCGAAATTGCCCAGCGCCACGATCGCGCCGCGCAGGCTTTCGGGCAATGGCTCGCGGTGGTCGAGGAACCTCACGCGGCATACTCCCGCGCCCGTTCCAGCGTGACGAAGCTGTAGGCGGGGGCATCGCCTTCGGCAGCGTGATCCTCGCGGGCGATCTCGCGCCATTCGGGTCCGGGAGCGGGCATGAAGGTGTCGCCTTCGAAATCGGCATGGATGTCGGTCAGCTCGATCCGGTCCGCCAGCGGCATGAAGACATCGAAAATCGCCGCGCCGCCGATCACTGCCGCCTGTTCGGCAGTGTTCGACGCCAGATCAAACGCTTGATTGACATCCCTCGCCAGTTCGGCGCCGGTCGAATCCCAGCGCTCCCGGCGGGTCAGCACGATGTGCCTGCGACCCGGCAACAGGCCCGGAAGGCTCTCGAAAGTCTTGCGTCCCATGATCATCGGCTTGCCCATGGTCAGCGCCTTGAACCGCTTCAGATCGGCCGGCAGATGCCACGGCAACGCCCCGTCCCGACCGATGCAGCCATTGGCCGCGCGGGCATAGATCAGGAACAGATTCACCGTTCCAGCTTCGTTACATGGCCCATCTTGCGCCCCTCGCGAACCTCGGCCTTGCCATAGTCGTGCAGATGCGTGTCGGGCTGGCCAAGCCATTGTTCGGTTTCAAGAATATCGCGCCCGATGATGTTCGTCATGGTCACCGACCGGGCGACCGTGGCTGTGCTGCCAAGCGGCAGTCCGGCTACAGCGCGGATGTGATTTTCGAACTGGCTCGTGGCCGCGCCCTCGATCGTCCAGTGCCCCGAATTGTGGACCCGCGGCGCCATCTCGTTGAACACCGGCCCATCGCGCGTGGCAAAGAATTCGAGCGTCAGCACGCCCACATAGCGCAGCGCATCGGCCACCTGCCGCGCCAGCTCCCGCGCCTCGCCGACCTGCGCCGCGATCGCTTCGCCAGCGGGTAGGGAGGACGTCGCAAGAATGCCGTGATCATGCGAATTACGCGTGGAATCCCAGAAGCGGATTTCCCCGTCCTGCCCGCGGACCAGAATAACCGAAAACTCGGCCTCGAATTCGACGAAAGCTTCGTAAATCAAGGGCATGTCCGGCAGGTTCAGACCTTGGGCATCGCGGTCCGAACCGATGCGCCACTGGCCCTTGCCATCGTATCCATCGCGCCGCGTCTTGAGAATGCCCGGTGCGCCCAGAGTGTCGATCGCGGCTTCCAGATCGGCGCGCGAATCGATGCGGGCATACGCCGCCGGTCTGCCGCCGAGCCCTTCGACGAAGCGCTTCTCGTTCAGCCGGTCCTGCGCGGTTTCGAGCGCGCGCGGATGCGGGAATATCCGGTCTTCGGGGATAGACGCCGCCGTGGCGACGGGCACGTTCTCGAATTCCCAGGTGACGGCATCGCATTGCGCCGCGAAGGCAGCGACTGCGGCTGCATCGTCCCATTTGTTGGTGAAGATGTCGTCGCACACGTCGCTGACGACATTGTCGCCCTCGGGCGCGTAGGCGATGCAGCGATAGCCGAGCTGGGCCGCGCTGACCGCCATCATCCGGCCAAGCTGGCCGCCACCCAATATCCCGATCGTGCTGCCCCGCTTCAGCATCAACCGACGGGACGCTCGGTCACGGCCGCACTGCGGGCCGCGCGCCAGTCCTGCAGGCGCTGCGACACGGCGGCGTCGTGATTGGCAAGAATGGCCGCGGCGAGCAGCCCTGCATTGGTCGCCCCTGCCTTGCCGATGGCCAGCGTTCCCACGGGAACCCCGGCCGGCATCTGGACGATCGACAGCAGGCTGTCCTGCCCCGAAAGCGCCTTGGACTGCACCGGCACGCCGAGCACGGGAATATGGGTGAGCGCTGCGATCATGCCGGGAAGGTGGGCCGCACCGCCGGCGCCGGCGATGATCACTTCGAAACCCGCGTCCGCCGCACCCTTGGCAAAATCGTACATCCGGTCGGGCGTGCGATGCGCGGATACGATGCGCACGTCGCTTTCCACGCCGAGCTCGTCGAGCACTTCTGCAGCGCAGGTCATGGTTTCCCAGTCGGACTGGCTACCCATGACGATGGCAACCTTCGCGCCCATCCTTACGAATCCTTGAGGTAGTAGCGTTCGCCCGACACCTTCGTGCCCTCGAACTCGTAGACGATCGGCTGACCGGTCGGGATTTCGAGCCCGGTAATCTCGTCATCCGAGATGGCGGACAGGTGCTTGACCAGCGCGCGCAGGGAATTGCCGTGCGCGGAGATGATGACCGTCTCGCCTTTGCCCAGCAGCGGCAGAATGGCTTCTTCCCAATAAGGCAGGACGCGTTCGATCGTCAGCTTGAGGCTTTCGGTGCGCGGTACGTCGATCCCGGCATAGCGCGGATCCTCGGCAAGATCGAATTCGCTGCCGGCTTCCATTTCCGGCGGGGGGACGTCGAAACTGCGGCGCCAGACGTGGACCTGTTCATCGCCGTGCTTTTCGCGCGTCTGCTGTTTGTCGAGCCCGGTCAGACCGCCATAGTGGCGCTCGTTCAGGTGCCAGTCGCGCGTCACCGGGATCCACAGACGGTCGCAGGCTTCCAGTGCGATGTTGAGCGTCTTGATCGCCCGTTTCTGAAGGCTGGTGAAAGCCGTGGTGGGCAGGACGCCCTTGGCTTTCATCAATTCGCCGGCTTCACGCGCTTCGGCTTCACCTTTTTCGGTCAGGTCGACATCCCACCAGCCGGTGAAACGGTTGGCGAGGTTCCACTCGCTCTGTCCGTGGCGAACGAGGATCAGTTTCGACATGATTACTCCGGTTTCCCCTAGGAGCAGTGCGCGTTAGCGCTCTGTTTCTTCATTGGGAAGGCTTGTCTGGTCCGATTCGCTGATTTCGCGCCCCTGCGCTTTCCTTCGTCGCAGGTTCTCGCGAAGTTTCGCGGCAAGGCGTTCCTCACGGCTCGATTTGTTTTTCTCACTGGCCATGCAGAAAGCCTTCGCCAATTTTGCCTCCGGGCTCAAGCGAAGGTTGACTTATGCTCCGCGTCTGCCAATAGCGCGCGCCTCCACCCCGCGAGCCTTTCTCGCGGCGACATGTGCTGCTGTAGCTCAGTGGTAGAGCGCACCCTTGGTAAGGGTGAGGCCGGGAGTTCAATCCTCCCCAGCAGCACCATTTTCCCGGAAAATGGAATGTCCAGTGTTCGCCCCGCCCGCAGGGATGCCGGCGCGATGCGAAAGCCGATTGTATCGGCGCGCTGTATTGCCTAGCTAGCACGGTATGGATGAAGCCGACGATCTGACCCCGCTCGACCCTGCTTACAAATCGATGCTGCGCGTGCAGTTCGCGATCGTGGGCGTTGTATTGCTGGTGGCCGCCACCATTGCGGAATTCGCAATCCCGGGCTGGACCGGGGCGGTTTGGATCCCGGCTCTGCTCGTTGTCACCTATGCGCTCGTCCGTGTGCCGTTGAGGCGTTACAATGCGCGCGGATATTCACTGGCACAAGAAAGACTGCGGGTGGTGCGCGGTGTTTTCTTCCGGGCCGATACGGTCGTCCCGTTCGGCCGCGTCCAGCACATCGATGTGGGGCAAGGGCCGCTGGAACGCGCTTACGGGCTGGCTACCCTGACCGTCCACACGGCGGGCACGCACAACGCTTCGGTATCGCTTCCCGGCCTGCGCCATGCAGATGCGACAGCCATGCGGGAAAATATCCGCGCGGCAATCAGGCGCGACACGCGGTGACCGAACCGTTGGAGGACACGCCCCGCAGGACAGACCCGCGCACGTTTGCTGTGCGGGCTGTGGCCATGCTTTCCCAGCTTGTCCTGCCACTCGTCGTCGGCGGATTCACCATCCTGGACAAAGGCGATTTCGGCGATGCCTTGCTCTACTTCCTCCCCCTTGTCGTGCTGGCGGTCGGAGCGAACATATTCTTCGCCTATCTGCGTTGGGCGCGCTTCACCTATACGGTCGGAACAGACGACATCCGGGTTGAAAGCGGGGTTCTGTCGCGCGAGGCGCGGTCGGTACCGTATGAGCGAATTCAGGACGTCAGCATTGAACAGAAGTTCGTGCCGCGGCTGTTCGGGCTCGTCGAGGTAAAATTCGAGACCGGGGCGGGCGGGGGCGACGACCTGAAACTTGCCTATCTGCCGGAGGTCGAGGGCGAGCGCCTGCGGGAACTCGTCCGGTCCCGGCGCGATGGCAGTTCGCTACCCGAGCAGGATATCGACACCGACATCGTGCTCGAGCCGGATGCCCGACTGCTCTATGAAATGGGGCCGGGGCGCGTGCTCACTTTTGGCCTGTTCGAATTTTCTCTTGCCGTCGTGGCGGTCGTCGCGGGCGCCGCGCAGCAACTCGATTTCCTGCTGCCGTTCGAAGTCTGGGACTGGCGCTCGTGGCGCGAACAGATAGCCGGACCCGGCCAATGGCTGGCTGGCCTCGGAGTGCTTGCCCAGCTTGTCGGGGGTGTGATCGCCGTGGGTTCGCTGATCTTCATCGGTGTCGCAACGGGAGTGGTACGAACGGTCCTTCGCGAATGGGGCTTCCGGCTGGAGCGAACCGACAAGGGTTTGCGGCGCAGGCGCGGGCTGCTGACGCGCACCGATCTCGTCATGCCGGTGCACCGGGTGCAGGCGCTGCGGCTCAGCACGGGATTGGTCAGGCGGTGGTTCGGCTGGCATTCCCTGAAGCTCGTCAGTCTCGCCAGCGATAGCGGGTCGGCCAATCACGAAGCGGTACCTTTCGCCCGGCTGAAAGAAATTTCCCCGGTAGTGGCCGAAACCGGGTTCGAACTGCCAAGTGCGGAAATCGAGTGGCATCGCTCATCCCGGCACTATCGGATCGACGGCTTTCTCATCGGATTTTTCCTGATGATCGCGATTGCCGCCGCGCTGTTCGTGGCTGGCAATGCGTATCTCGCATTGCTGCCGATAATAGCCGGAGGCGGATGGTTTGCCCTGCACGAATATATGCGCTGGCGCTGGGATCGGCATGCGCTGGGGCAACGCCAGTTATATACCCGGCACGGCTGGTTCGCGCCAAGCATGGCCATTGCATCGCGCGAAAAGCTGCAATCGGTCGAAATCGTCCGTAATCCCTTGGCGCGCGTGCGGGGCTATGCCGACATCAGGTTCGGGCTTGCCGGGGGACACCTGCGAATGCGGGGTATCGCGCTGGCGGACGCAATGCGCATCCGCGACGCGGTTCTTTCCAGCATGGGCGAGCAGGATTTTTCCGAGGTTGTGGAAGCCGGTTCGCAATCTGCCTAGGCGCGCAAGTCTTCCCATTCGGGATGGCGGTCGAATTGCGCGGCGACATAGGAACAACTCGGGATGATCTTGAAGCCTTTGTCGCGTGCGTCGTCTATAAGGGCGTCCACCAGTTTTGCGGCGATACCTTTCCCGCGCATGTCCGGCGCGACGATCGTGTGGTCGGCATCGCGCGCGCCATTGCGCAGTGTCCATGTCAGTTTGCCTGCGTGCGTACCATCGCCGTCGCTTGCGACATACTGACCGCTCGTTTCGTTATCCTCGTTGCGTATAGGAATCGGTGAAGTTTCCATCGTTACGTTATTCCTTCCTGTGCAAGCAATGCGCCGGTGGTTATGGGCGTTCCGATGCAGTTCCTATCCGATAATGCCGCCTCGGTTCACCCGGCCATCTGGGATGCCCTGAAGGCCGCGGACGCACCCGATTCGCCTTATGACGGGGATGGTCTGAGCAATGCTCTCGACCAGAGATTTTCCGACCTGTTCGGCAAGCCATGTGCGGTTCTGTGGGTAGCTACGGGGACGGCAGCCAACTGTCTTGCCCTGGCAACCATGGTTCAGCCGCATGGGGGCATCGTCTGCCATGAAGAAGCCCATATCGAAATGGACGAAGGGGGCGCGCCTGGCTTCTATCTTCACGGCGCAAAGCTGCTGCTGGCGAAGGGCGATGGCGCCAAGTTGTCGCCCGATGCGATCCGCGCCGTCGTCGACCCGATCCGCGAAGATGTGCACCAGGTTCAACCGCACGCCATCTCTATCACTCAAGCCAGCGAATATGGCAGGACCTATCGGCCCGAAGAGGTTGCAGCCATCGTGGCGCTGGCGCGAGAGCGCAAACTCGCAATCCATATGGATGGCGCCCGTTTTGCCAATGCCGTTGCCTTTCTTGAATCCACTCCGGCTGAAGCAGCAGGAGATGTCGACGCATTGAGCTTCGGATTCATCAAGAACGGCGGTCTCGGGGCCGAGGCAATCGTGTTCTTTGACGCCGCTCTTGCCGATGTGGCCCGTTACCGCCGCAAGCGTGCCGGGCACTTGCAATCCAAGGGCCGGTTTCTTGCCGCGCAGCTTCACGCCATGCTGGATGGCGATGTCTGGCTGACCAATGCGCGCCATGCCAATGCTGCGGCTCAGGAAATCGCCGCTGGTTGCGAGGAGCGATTGATGCATGCAGTGGAAGCGAACGAATTGTTCGTGCGCTGCACTGCAGACGAACGCCAGGCGCTGCGCGAAAAGGGTTTCGGGTTTTACGACTGGGGCGACGATGCTGCCCGCTTCGTTACGGCATGGAATACGCCTGAAGAAGACGCGTCCGCTCTCGCAAAGGCGCTGGCCGCGCTATGAGTACGCCTGTAGAGGGCGAAAGCCTGTTTACGCCCCGTAATTTCGCCGCATTTCTGCTTGTCAGCGTGATCTGGGGTGGGACCTGGCTGGTGATACGCGACCAGATCGCCAGCGTCCCGGCGAGCTGGTCGATCTCCTATCGCTTCATCGTGGCGGCCCTCGGCATGTTCGCCCTGGCTGCAATCCGGCGGGAAAGACTGTCTCTCGCGCCGGGTGGCATGCGCTGGGCCTGCCTGCTGGGCCTGTTCCAGTTCACGCTCAATTTCGCCTTCGTTTACAATGCCGAAAGCTATATTACCTCGGGCCTCGTGGCAGTCATGTTTGCCCTGCTGGTCGTTCCCAATGCGATCTTCGGGCGCATTTTTCTGGGCCAGCAGATCACCGGGCCGTTCGTCGTCGGCTCGGCGATTGCGGCAATTGGTGTCGCGCTGCTTTTCGCCCATGAATGGCAGTCGTCGCCTGCGACCTTGAGCGAAGTGCTGCTCGGTGCCGGGCTGACGGTTTGCGGGATTCTTTCGGCCAGCGCTGCCAATATCACGCAGGCAATGGAGGGCGCGAAGAAGCAGCCCTTTCTCGCCCTCTTGGCGTGGTCGATGGCCATTGGCGTGGTGATCAACAGCGTGTTTGCCTGGGCAACGTCGGGGCCGCCGCAATTCGATACACGCACCTCATACTCGCTCGGTATCCTGTATCTCGGGCTTGCCGGTTCGGTGGTGACTTTCCCACTGTATTATGGCCTGGTTCGCAAGATCGGGGCCGGTCAGGCGGCCTACAGTTCGGTAATCGTACCGGTAGTGGCCATGGTCCTTTCGACCTTGTTCGAAGGGTTCGTGTGGGGACCGCTGCCGGCAGCCGGGGCCGTCATTACGCTATCGGGAATGGTAATCGCCATGCGTGGACGGGCAAGTCCGCCGCCGCGCCGTGCTACGCCTGAGCCCTGATCGCTGCCAGACCTTCGCGATACGTCGGATAGCGCGGGGTCCAGCCGAGCAACCGCTTCGCCTTGCCGTTGGCCACACGGCGATTTTCGGCGTAGAAACCGCGCGCCATCGGCGAAAGGTCGGCCTCCTCCATCGTCTGTAACGGCGGAGGCGGCACGTCCAGAAGCCGCGCAGCCTCTTCGATCACTGCGTTCTGGCTGGTCGGCAGATCGTCCGCGAGATTATAGGCCCCCGGCGGGGCCTCGCTTTCGAAAGCGGCCGCCACCCCTGAAACGATATCGTCCACGTGGACCCGGCTGAAGACTTGGCCCGGCAGGTCGATCCGGTGTCCTTTGCCCTCTGCCACCCGGTCGAGCGCGCTGCGCCCGGGACCATAGATGCCCGGCAGGCGGAACACCCGCGCCTCCATATCGAGCCACCGCGTATCGCAATGTGCCCGGGCAGTTCGCCGCCCAGTTCCGGTTGGAGAAGCTTCGTCGACCCAAGCGCCGCCGGCATCGCCGTAAACGCCGGTAGAGGAGAGGTAAAAGAGCGACTTTCCATGCAAGGCATAGCCATAGGCATCCAGCACCGGATCGCTATCACCGGACGGCGGAACGGAACTCAGGATGTGGGTTGCCCGAGCGAGGGTCGCAGTCACTGCGTGCGAATCATCGAAGCTTACATTGCCCGCGCTCCCCGTCGCGTCGACGTGCCAGCTACGCGCTTGCACCAAGCTGGCGATGCGGGATGCCGTATAACCAAGACCGAAGATAAGCAGCCTGCTCATTCGCTGCCGGGTTGGCCGCGTGCAGGGTCTTCGAAACCGCGAAGGGAGGTGGCAATCGAGTTCAGCATGGGACCCGTTCGGTGCGGGAGCAGGTCGTCGCTGTCAATCTTACAGAACCTGCGCCCAGTCGATTGAACGCAAGGCCTCGACGGGCGTTGCGTTGGGTGACAGAGCATTTTCGCCCGGAAAAACGACAGGACATTCATGGATATTGCGCGCACTCCCGCTTCGCCCGACGGCAACCCCGAAATGGCCGATGCAGCGTTTGAACCCAAGGCGCCGCCCGAAATACAGCGCTCAGATTACACCCCTTTTGCGTGGTTGATCCCGACGATCAGGATGGAGTTCGATCTGGGCCTCGATAAAACTCGTGTGATCACCAGGCTCGATGTCGAACGCAATCCGGAAGCCGACGCTTCCCCGACAATTCGCCTGAACGGCGATAGTCTCGAACTCGTGTCGATCACTTGCGACGGAGGCGATTGTGCAGGGCACATGATGGACGGCGATGATCTCGTCGTCACGCTGGAAGGCGAGCGGCATACACTCGAAATCGTCACCGAACTGGACCCGTCCGACAATTCGCAATTGATGGGGCTGTACGCTTCCAATGGCATGCTTTGCACGCAATGCGAGGCGGAAGGCTTTCGCCGAATCACATTCTTCCCGGATCGCCCGGATGTGCTCAGCACCTACACGGTGCGAATGAGCGGGCCGAAAGCGCAGTTCCCTGTACTGCTGTGCAACGGCAACCGCACCGATGCTGGCGAAGAAGGTGGCACGCACTGGGCGGAATGGCACGATCCCTGGCCCAAGCCTTCCTATCTCTTCGCTCTGGTGGCCGGCGACCTCGTCGCTCGGACAGACAGTTTCACCACTGCCAGCGGCCGCAAGGTGGAACTGAACGTCTGGGTCCGGGACGGAGATCTCGATCGGACCGAGCATGCGATGGAGAGCCTGAAGCGATCCATGAAATGGGACGAGGAGACGTTCGGGCGCGAATACGATCTCGATCTGTTCAATATCGTCGCGGTTTCGGACTTCAACATGGGGGCGATGGAGAACAAAGGGCTCAATATCTTCAACACGAAGTATGTCCTCGCCGATCCCGACACCGCCACCGACGGCGATTACGACGGGATCGAGGGTGTGATCGGCCACGAGTACTTCCACAACTGGTCGGGAAACCGAATCACTTGCCGCGACTGGTTCCAGCTGAGCCTCAAGGAAGGCTTCACCGTGCTACGCGACCAGTTGTTCAGCCAGGATATGGGCAGCGCGCCGGTCAAGCGTATCGAGGATGTCCGTGTATTGCGCGGCGTACAGTTCCCCGAGGATTCCGGCCCTCTCGCGCATCCGATCCGGCCCGATTCCTATCGCGAGATAAGCAACTTCTACACGGCGACCATCTACAACAAGGGCGCCGAAGTCATTCGCATGATGCGGACCATGGCTGGCGAAGAGCGGTTCCGCCGCGGGACCGACCTCTATTTCGATCGTCACGATGGCGAAGCCGCGACATGCGAGGATTTCGTCAAATCTATCGAAGATGGCACCGGCATGGACCTGACCCAGTTCCGCCGCTGGTATTCGCAGGCGGGCACGCCGAAGGTAAGGGTGCAGCTCGAGCATACGGGCAACAGCGCGACGCTGAAGCTTTCGCAAACCATTCCTGCCACTCCCGGTCAGCCCGACAAGAAACCGATGCCGATTCCCCTGAAGGTCGCGTTGTTCGACCGTCAGTCGGGTGAGAACAGGGGCGAAGAACTCATCGTTCTCGATCAGGACAGCGCAATTTTCACGTTCGATGGCTTTGCGCAAAAGCCGGTGCTGTCGATCAATCGGACATTTTCAGCCCCGGTTTCGATCGAGCGCGAGGTATCGCGGGATGATCTCGTGTTTCTTGCTGCGCAGGACGATGATCCGTTCGCCCGGTACGAAGCAATGCAGGAACTCATGACCGGCTATCTCGTCGGCGCAGTGACGGGCGATCTTGACGATGCTGGCTGCAAGGCGGCGCGCGGCGACATAGCGCAGGCAATGAAATCGGTGATTGAAGACGATCGCCTCGAAGACCTCATGCGCGGCGAACTGATGTCGATGCCAAGCCAGGCCTATATCGCAGAGCAGATGCTGGTTGCCGATCCTGGCCGAATTCATGCCGAGCGGGAGGCGCTGAAGGCCGATCTCGGCGATCGGCTGGCGTCACAGTTCCACGCTCTTTACGATCGGGTCGAGGGCCTGCCGTTCTCGCTGGATGCAGACGCCAAGGGCGCGCGCAAGGTCAAGACGCTGGTGCTGAGCTATGCCGCTGCCAGCGATCCCGCAAAGGCAGCCGAACTCGCTGCCTATCAGTACGACCATTCGGACAATATGACCGATCGTCAGGGGGCCTTGATGGTCCTTGCCGGCTTGGACAGCCCGGAACGCACCGACAAGCTGCAAGATTTTTACAATCGCTACGCAGGCAATGCGCTGGTCATCGACAAATGGTTCGCATTGCAGGCCAGTTCGCTGCATCCGGACACGATCGACCATGTGAAAGCTCTGCGCGGTCACCCGGACTTCACGCTGAAGAACCCCAACAGAGTGCGCTCGCTCTATATGGCCTTCGCGGCAAATCCTTCCGCATTTCACGCGGCGGATGGCGAGGGCTATGACATGATCGCCGACCTCGTTCTGGAACTCGATCCGATCAATGCGCAGACGGCGGCCCGCTTCATCCCTTCCCTGGGGCGCTGGCGCCGCATCGAAGAAGGGCGCGCCAAGTTGATGCGCGACGCGCTCCAAAGAGTTGCTGCTGCGCCAAAACTCTCGCGCGACACGTTCGAGCAGGTCACGCGTTCGCTGGGATGATCGCGTGGTGAGCAGTTTCCTGAAGGCCGACCTGCTCGATGGCATTCCCCATGGCTTCTCGACGTCGATTGGTCTGGAAGCCGACGACATAGCCCGCGGCGCGAAATTGATGTGTCCGCGCCAGATACATTCGGCGACGGTTGTGATCGTCGATGAGCCATGGCCCGAACCGCCGCAAGCCGATGCGCTCGTCACCGCCAGGCGGGGTATCGCATTGGCCATTGTCACCGCCGATTGTGCTCCGGTCTTGCTGAGCGATGCCAAAGCCGGCGTTGTCGGTGCAGCGCATGCTGGCTGGCGCGGAGCAGTGGGCGGCGTGCTGGAACACACGGTGGCGGCGATGGTGTCGCTGGGTGCACATGCATCCGATATAAAGGCGGCAATCGGCCCCACGATCGCGCAGGGCAGCTACGAAGTCGATCAGGGATTTCGCGAACAGTTCGACAATCGCGATGCACCATTCTTCGCAGCCGGGCGCCCCGGCCATTACCAGTTCGATCTGCCAGCCTATGTGTACCAGTGCCTGAGCGATGCAGGTGTCCGCGATATCGAGGATCTGCGCGAAGACACTTATGCGCAGCCCCATCGCTTCTTCTCGTTCAGGCGCGCAACGCATCGGGGCGAGGAAACCGGGGGCAGACAGCTCAGTGTCATCGCACTACCCGTGTGATCCCTGCCGCGATTGCACCTTGACGTACAAAGCTTGCCAAAATGGCGGTTGGCAACCTGCCGCATAGCGGCTAGAGGCGCGTCCAAACCGGGCACACTGGGGGCTTCCGCGCACGTACCGTATATTCGGGCGTACCGGCTTTCGGATAGGTCCGGCCATGGATTCGCACTCTGCGCCTAACCCGTCCGGGCCACGGCGCAATACCAAGGCAGGCAAGGCAAAGCGCTGATGGCAGACACCGCTGCAACCGCAACTTCCGAAACGGCAGTCGTTACCGATAACGGTATCCGCCGCCGTGACTTTCTCGACATCGCTGCAGTCAGCGCTGCGGGTATCGGCGGTCTTGCCGTCGTATATCCGTTGATCAGCCAGATGGCGCCGTCGAAAGACGTCCTTGCCGCCAGTTCGACGGAAGTCGATGTCTCGGCGATCGAGCCGGGACAGGCCATCAAGGCAGTGTTTCGCAAGCAGCCGCTGTTCGTGCGTCGCCTGACGGGTGCTGAAATTCAGGCGGCCAACGCCGTCGATGCCAGCAGCTTGCGGGATCCGCAGACTCTCGAGGAACGGACGAAGGAAGGTCACGAAGACATGCTCGTGACCATGGGCGTCTGTACCCACCTCGGCTGTGTTCCCCTCGGTGCCGCCGAAGGCGAAGTCAAAGGCGAATACGGCGGCTATTTCTGCCCCTGTCACGGGTCGCATTACGATACGGCTGGCCGTATCCGTAAGGGTCCCGCGCCGGCAAATCTCGAAGTGCCGGAATACGAGTTCACCTCGGACACCGTCATTCAGGTCGGCTGAGCGTAGAGAGAAGAGACGATACGATGAGCTTTCCCTGGGCCAAGGAATATACCCCGACCAATCCGGTCATGAGGTTCTTCGACGAGAAGCTGCCGCTGCCGCGCCTCGTCTATAACGCTGTCGGTGCAGGCTATCCTGTTCCCCGCAATCTGAGCTATTTCTGGAACTTCGGCGTTCTGGCCGGTTTCTTCCTGGTACTTCAGATCGTGACCGGCGTGGTGCTGGCGATGCATTATGCTGCCAACGCCCAGGTGGCGTTTGCCACGACCGAACATATCATGCGCGACGTAAACTGGGGCTGGATGATGCGCTATGCGCACGCCAACGGCGCCAGCTTCTTCTTCATCGTTGTCTACCTGCACATCTTCCGCGGCTTCTTCTACTCCTCGTACAAGGCCCCGCGTGAAATGATCTGGCTGCTGGGCGTCGTCATCTTCCTGCTGATGATGGCCACCGCCTTCATGGGCTACGTGCTTCCCTGGGGTCAGATGAGCTTCTGGGGCGCCAAGGTCATCACCGGCCTGTTTGGCGCAATCCCGCTGGTGGGCGAGCCGATTCAGGTCTGGTTGCTGGGCGGCTTCGCTCCGGACAATGCGGCTCTCAATCGTTTCTTCAGCCTCCACTTCCTGCTCCCCTTCGTAATCGCAGGGGTTGTTATCCTGCACATCTGGGCGCTCCACATTCCGGGATCGTCGAACCCGACGGGCGTGGAAGTGAAGCAGGAAAGCGACACGCTGCCCTTCCACCCGTATTATACGGCGAAGGACGGCTTCGGTCTGGGTGTGGCGCTGATCCTCTACTTCGCGCTGGTATTCTTCCTGCCGAACACGCTGGGCCACCCGGATAACTACATCGAAGCGAACCCGCTTTCGACGCCGGCGCACATCGTGCCCGAATGGTACTTCTGGCCGTTCTACGCGATCCTTCGCGCCTTCACGGTCGACTTCCTGTTCATTCCGGCCAAGCTGATGGGCGTGATCGCGATGTTCGGTTCGATCCTGATCTGGTTCATCCTGCCCTGGCTCGACAAGTCGCCGGTTCGCAGCGGCCACTACCGTCCGCTGTTCCGCAAGTTCTTCTATGCCCTGCTGGTCTGCATGGCGGTGCTGTTCTACTGCGGCGGCGCGCCGGCCGAAGAACCCTTCGTGATGTTGAGCCAGATCGCCACGGCTTACTACTTCCTTCACTTCCTGGTGATCATTCCGATCGTCAGCCAGATCGAGAAGCCGGAACCGCTGCCCTATTCGATAACCGAAGCCGTGCTCGGCTCGGACGACAAGGCAGTGCTCGGCAAAAACGCCAAGACGGCTGCCTAAGCGAGTACGAGAAAAGAAATGACCAAGCTTCTCAGCATCCGCCTTGTCGCAATTCTCGTCGGCCTCGGCTTCGCGGTCGTAGCGTTGTATTCCTTCGTGGTTGGCGCCTACGCCGCGATTACGGAAGAGGCACCTGCTCACCTTCCTTATGAAGAGCCGCGGGATATCGCCTATTCGTTCGATGGGCCTTTCGGAAAATGGGACGTTCAGCAGCTTCAGCGTGGCTTCAAGGTCTACAACGAAGTCTGCTCGGCCTGTCACAGCCTCAAGTTCGTCGCGTTCCGCGATCTCGAACAGATCGGCTATGACGAAGGTCAGGTGAAGGCTTTCGCGGCATCCAAGCAGGTGCCCGGTATCGACCCGAACACCGGCGAAGCGACCACGCGTCCTGGCCTGCCTACGGACTATTTCCCGTCGCCTTATCCCAACAATGTCGCAGCGGCTGCAGCCAACAACAATGCCATTCCGCCCGATCTCTCGTTGATGACCAAGGCGCGCCATGATGGCACGAATTATGTCGCCTCGCTGCTGATGGGCTATCAGGAACCGTCCGCGGAACTGTTGGCAGAACATCCCGAAGCCGCGCCGGCTCCGGGCCTGCATCACAACCCCTATTTCCCGAACCTCAACCTTGCGATGGCTCCTCCGCTGACGACTGCCGGTCAGGTGACCTTCGATGATGGCACCGAAGCCACCATCGAGCAGATGGCCACCGACGTAGCCGCATTCCTGACATGGACAGCCGAACCCACGCTGGTGAAGCGCAAGCAGACAGGTTGGCCGGTGTTGATCTTCCTGCTTTTCGCGACTGTGCTTGCGTATTTCTCCAAGAAGCAGATCTGGGCAGCGACCAAGCGCAAAGACGCCTAGATTATCTCTGATCTCAAAATGATATGCGCCCCTTGCATCGTCAGGATGCAAGGGGCTGCTTTGTTTAGAGGGTCGACGCCATGACGCCTGCCGAGCTCAAAGCCCTTGTCCGGACAATCCCGGACTTTCCCAAGGCAGGAATCCAGTTCCGCGACATTACCACCCTCATCGGTCATGGGCCTGGCTTTGCCGCGACCATAGAATGGCTTGCCAGGGAAATTTCGGGCGCTGAGGCAATCGCCGGCATGGAGGCGCGCGGTTTCATCTTTGGTGCGGCCGTCGCCGCGCGGCTGGAATTACCGTTCATTCCGATACGCAAGCCCGGAAAGTTGCCTTGCTGCGTTATAGGCGTAGATTACGAACTCGAATATGGAGTCGACCGTTTGGAAATGGACCCGCAGTCCATTGCACAGGGCCAAGCGGTAGCGATCGTCGACGATCTTCTTGCTACAGGCGGCACCGCTGCAGCGGCGACGGAATTGTTGCGAAATGCGGGCGGGTTGGTCACTCGCGCCGCATTCGTTATTGATCTGCCCGAACTTGGTGGTCGGGAAAAGCTCGCCGAACGCTCGGTCGACGTAAGCGCATTGATGAATTTCGCCGGCGCATGAATCGCGCATAGCGATGGAAATAATGCCAGGGTCGGGCATTGGTAGGGCTGGCGCCGTGTGGGCGCCCGGACTAGCGATATAGTCGCGCAGCCAGAGGGGGGCATGGAACAGTCATTAGTCATCGCGATGGTGGGCATGTTGGGCATAGGCGCTCAATGGCTTGCCTGGCGTACCGGGTGGCCAGCAATCGTCCTCATGCTGGCCGCTGGATTTCTGGCGGGTCCGGTCTTCGGGCTCTTTGATCCCGAACATGCCTTCGGCGAACTGCTCGATCCGATGGTGGCGATCGGCGTTGCGCTTATCCTCTTCGAGGGCGGCCTGAGCCTCGACCTCCGCGAATTGCGGCACGCAGGCGAAGCTGTCTGGCGCCTTGTGATCCTGGGCGGTCCGATCGCCTGGGTCTTTGGGGCCTTTGCCGCACATTCGATCGGCGGGCTCGAATGGCCTGTGGCGATCCTGTTTGCGGGTATTCTTGTGGTCACCGGCCCGACCGTGGTCATGCCCTTGTTGCGGCAATCATCGGTGAAATCGCGACCGGCGGCGATCCTCAAGTGGGAAGCTATCGTCAACGATCCGATCGGCGCCCTGTTCGCGGTTGTCGCGTATGAATATTTCCGTGCAGTCACCGCGTCGCCGGGTTCGGGCCTGTTCGAAGTCGTCCCGCCGCTGATCTTCGCAGCAATCCTTGCCGGCGTAATCGGTTATGTGGCTGCAGCAGCGATCGCGTGGGCCTTCCCGCGCGGTACCGTCCCTGAATTCCTCAAGGTCCCGGTGCTGCTGACGGCGGTGATCGTGGTCTTCGTCCTGTCCAATCAGATCGAGCATGAGGCAGGCCTTGTTGCTGTCACCGTCATGGGTGTGGCGCTGGCCAACATGAACGTGACGTCCCTGCGGAGCATCCATCCGTTCAAACAGAACGTGGCCGTTCTCCTGATCTCCGGTATCTTTATCCTCCTGTCGTCGAGCCTGAAATTCGAGGAACTGGCATACCTCAATTGGAATTTCGGTCTCTTCCTCCTCGCGCTGCTCTTCCTGGTCCGCCCGGCCACGATACTGCTCAGCCTGCTGGGCAGTTCGGTCCCATGGAACGAGCGGCTCTTTCTTGCGTGGATTGCCCCTCGCGGGATCGTGCTCGTCGCAATCTCCGGCCTGTTCGCCCTTCGCCTGGAAGAAATCGGCTATGACGGGACTGCCCTGATCGGCCTCAGCTTTGCCGTGGTCGTCGTAACGATCGTCGCCCATGGTTTCACGATCGATCTGGTCGCCAAGCTGCTCAATCTGAAGGGCAGCAATCGGCCGGGTATCATCATAGTCGGCAGCACGCCGTGGACCATATCGCTGGCGATGATGATGAAAGAGCTCAAGGCGCCGGTCATGGTGGTCGATGCGAGCTGGCAACGTCTCGCACTAGCCCGGCAGAATGGCCTGCCGTTCTATCACGGCGAAATCCTCAACGAAGCGACCGAGCATAATCTGGATCTAACCCCCTACGCCGTCCTGGTCGCAGCGACGGAGAACGAGGCTTATAACGCCTTGGTTTGCAACGAGTTTGCATACGAAATAGGCAGAGACACCGTCTTCCAGCTCGGCGACGCTGTGGATGAAGATGATCGGCATTCGCTTCCCAGCAGCATTCGTGGCCGCGCGCTCTTCGAAAGCGGGTTCGGCGTCGAAGACGTCAACGAGCGCCTCTCGCGCGGCTGGGTCTTCCGCAAGACCAAGCTCTCGGACGAATTCGATTTCGAAGCAGCTCGCGAGCGTTTGCCGGATGCAGCAGCAATGCTATTGCTTCTGCGAGAGAATGGGACGATCCGCTTCTTCACCCATGCGGCAAGACCCGAACCGCGGGCTGGCGATGTCATAGTCAGTTTCGCTCCACCACAAGAACGTACCGCACAGGACGCGGCCGCGAAACGCGAGCGAAAGCGCAGCAAGACCGCCGAGCAAGGAACATGATTTGATGAACCGGCATGGACACCACGTCGCAATCGTTGTTTCGACGTTACTCTTGGCGGCGTGCAACAGCGAACAGCCGCCAACCGCCCCGGAAGAACCCGCTGAAGGTAAACGATCGATCTTCCGTCCGGAATTTCAGGTCGAGCCAATCGATAGCCTCAGCCCGCCGGAATCCCTGGAAACCCGGATCATCTTTCCGGATGGCGCCGAACTTTCTCAGGAAGCCCGGGCTGAGCTGGCGACCGTACTTGCCTCGCCGCAGGTGACCGGCGGAGGGGCGATCGTGCTTCGTGGACACAGCGACAGTGGCGGTAGCGACGATGTGAACATGCGAGCCTCTCGTGCCCGCGCCGAAGCCGTTCGAGACTGGCTTGTCGAAAACGGTGTGGAAGCAAGCCGTATTTCCGTCATCGCCTTCGGTGAACAGAATCCGGCAGCGCCCAATGCGCTGCCCGACGGTTCGCCCAATGAAGAGGGAAGGCTGGCAAATCGCCGCGTCGAGATAGAGGTGTACACCGCAGAACAGCCGGCGGAGGTCGAAAAACCTACCCTGGCTGAAAGCTTGGCGACGGAAACAGAAGATGAGGACGGCGAAGCAAGCGAAGAAACGCAATAGCGTGTTGACGCAGGCGCGGCTTCGGTGGCAATGGCGCCTGACCCGAGCGGGTATAGCATAGTGGTAATGCTCCAGCCTTCCAAGCTGGCTAGAGGGGTTCGATTCCCCTTACCCGCTCCAACTCTCAATTGCCGATGATCTCCAAAGGTCGCTTCGCAAGGTAGATAAGCCTAGGCAGGCGGTCTCTGTGCGAGCGGCATATTGTCGATCAGCCGCGTCCCTCCGATTCGTGCGGCTACGAAAAATCGGTCGCCCGGACTAGGCTCACTCGCAGGGGCAAGGTCGCGGCCATCACGAATTTCGGCGTAATCGATTGAATCGAACCCTGCATCGAGCAGCCGGTCACGAAAGGTCTCGAGAACAGACCCGGTCGCATCACCTGCGCCGATGCGCTCGATTGCCAATCGCATCTCTCGCGGCAGAGTTGCGGCGATGGCGCGATTTTCAACTGTGAGATAGGCGTTGCGACTGCTCATCGCGAGCCCATCGTCTTCTCGCACGATTGCGACGCCGTGGATCGCATCGACATGGGGCCGGGTAAGATCCAGGTCTCTCGCCATCCGGCGTATTACGGCCAGCTGTTGCCAGTCTTTCTCACCGAAGAAAGCCATGTCGGGACGGACCTGATTGAACAGCTTGCAGACAACCGTCGCGACACCATCGAAATGGCCGGGGCGATTGGCCCCACAGAGGCCTTCGCTAATACCTGAGACCGACACGTTGGTCGCATAACCTTCGGGGTAAACTTCTCCCGGGGGAGGGGCCCAGAGCAAGGAAACCCCCTCTGCCTCCAGCAAAGCGGCATCGCGCGCAAGCTGTCGCGGGTAGGCGTCTAGGTCTTCGTTCGCGCCGAATTGACGAGGGTTTACGAATATCGATACTGCGACGTGGTCGGCCACCCGGCTAGCCTCTCGTACCAGCGTCAGATGGCCTTCGTGCAGTGCCCCCATCGTCGGCACAAGTGCGAGTGTACCGGTGGCCTGCAAGGCATCAGTTTCTCGGCGCAGTTCGGATAATTGGGTGACGGTTTGCAAGGAGCCTGCTCCCGGTTACGATAAAGGGCGGGCGTCCTGTGCCGTCCCGCCCCATAACTTGCAAGCCGGTGCTTCTCAGCGCGCCTCGGGTGCTGCCGCCGCCGCATCGAGCGGCAGGCCGCCCAATTGGGTTACCATATCGGTATAAGCGTTGAGATAGGCGAGCACGATGATCTGGCCGATAGCGGTATTTTCGTAGCCGCCGAAACCCCCGGCAGCCCCTCCTCCCCCGCCGAACAGGCCGCCCCCAGCGGCCCAGCCAAGATCCTTTTTCTGGAAATACCCTTCGACCAGCGCCTCTTCGACAGTAGTGCGCGCATTGACGAGCGACAGCACGACGTTCGCTTCGCCTTTTTTCACCCGAATGCCGCCCGCAAGTGCCCCTGCAGCGCGGCCGAACAGGCCTCCGACGACACCGCCCAAGGCGCCGCCCCCACCGCCGGAATTGCTATTCGCACTGACAATATCGGGTTGCAGGAAGTAATCGGCAGTCACCACTTGGCCCAGCCCGACATTCTGTCCGTCCTGAAGCTCCCCCTGTTCCTGCAATGCCCGTTCCATCGCACGGCTCTGCATCGCACGACCTCGGCTGACCATGGTGAAACAACCCGAACGCTGAACGAAGACGCGGATGATCTGTTCTGGGCTGCCGAGATTGAGTTCACGCCACCATTTGTCGTCCGGCTCGACGACCGCAATCGTACCGAGATTTCGGGTGCACCGTGGAATTTCCGTCGTCGCACGATCCTGTGCCTTCCGACCGGACGATTTGCCTTGTGCCAGAACGGGCTGGCACACGAGGCCGGTCATCGACAGTACGGCTAGTGCCGCGAGAAATGCCTTTTTCATAATCCGGGGTCCCCCATTGTGAAAACAGTTCACGGCTGCCGACTTGCTGTCGTGTCTCGCCCGTCGCACGCGACCCGGATCGGCGAAGATTATCAAATGATCGGCATCGCGCTAGTAGGGATGCGTCATTCTGGAAAAAAACGCCTTCCGGGCACTAGGCGCGTTGCCGCCGCGTGAAGGGGCGGATAGGGAATTGCGCAGCATGATTTTTCCAGCTTTTTCCTGATGGTTTCGCAACCTCACCGCATTGTCTTCGCCAATGAAAAGGGCGGAACGGGCAAATCGACGACAGCAGTGCATGTCGCCGTCGCCCTCGCGTTCCAGGGTGCCAATGTCGTCACTTTCGATCTCGATCATCGACAGCGGACGATGCATCGCTATCTCGAAAACCGCGCAGAAACGATGCGGCGTCGTTCGATCACTCTGCCGACGGCTCGCTGTCATGTCGTCGAAGATATGGACGAAGGCGCCATGGAAGCCTTGATCGAAAAGCAGGCGGTCGGTGCGGACTTTATCGTCATCGATACGCCGGGGCGTGACGACCCGCTCGCTCGGCATTCCGCGACCACTGCCGACACGCTCGTCACCCCAATGAACGACAGTTTCGTCGATTTCGATCTCATAGGTCAGGTCGAAGGGGAGAGTTTCAAGGTAAAGAAGCTGTCCTTCTATGCCGAACTGATCTGGGAAGCGCGGCTGAAGCGCAGCAGGACCTCGATCGAACAGCAGCGCGCGCAAATGGACTGGGTCGTTGTCCGCAACCGCACGGGTTATACCGAAGCGCGCAATATGGCCCGGATCGAGCAGGCCCTGGGCGAAATGGCGAAACGTGTTGGTTTTCGCGTGGCCAAGGGACTGTCAGAACGCGTCGTTTATCGTGAGCTCTTCCCCTCTGGATTGACCTTGCTGGACAAGGGACAACTGGGCGATCTTGGCACCAGCCACCTTGTTGCACGGCAAGAGCTACGCGGCCTTGTCGCGAGTCTGCGTTTACCGGGTAGCGGCAACGAAAATTCCGAAGGCGGCACGCAGTGATCCGGCTCATAGCGCTTTTGGTGCTGCTTTCGGTTGCATGTCGCTGGATATTCGGAAAATGGCCATGGGAATACCTCCAGGCAAAGCCAGCCAATCAGATCGGCATAGAAAAAGCGCGTTCGCTCCTGGGCGTCGGTGTGGGGGCCGATCGCCGCGAAATACGCGAGGCGCATCGTCGCAGAACTGCCATGATACATCCCGACAGAGGCGGTTCGAACGCGGCAATGCAGGAACTCAACGCTGCCCGCGACTTATTGCTAAGTGACACAAATCACGAAAAACCGGAGCGTCCAGAATGAGCCATGCTTTCGATCCCACCGTTCTGCGCGAGTATGACATTCGCGGCATTATCGGGGAGACCTTGGGCCCGGACGATGCGCGGGCAATCGGCCGCGGGTTTGCAACCATGCTTGCTGAGGCCGGAGGGAGCAAGGTTGCCGTCGGATATGATGGTCGGGTCAGTTCGCCTTTGCTCGAACACGCTTTGATCGAGGGACTGACCGCATCGGGCATGGACGTCGTCCGGATCGGCATGGGGCCGACACCGATGCTATATTATGCGGAAGCTTCCGCCGATGATGTCGATGGCGGCATCCAGATCACCGGCAGCCACAACCCGGCAAATTACAACGGTTTCAAAATGGTGTTCCAGGGTCGGCCGTTCTTCGGCGCAGATATCCAGGAGCTGGGCCGCCGCGGCGCAGAAGGCGAATGGGCCGACGGATCGGGCGAAGTTGAAAGTCGCGACGTAATCGACGCGTATATCGAACGTATGATCGAGGCACTCAACGGCGTTGAACCAGGTGTGCTGGACAGTCTCAAGGTCGGGTGGGACGCAGGCAATGGCGCTGCCGGCCCCGCTCTTGAAAAACTGACGGAGCGGCTTCCGGGCGAACATCACCTCTTGTTTACCGAGGTCGATGGGAATTTCCCCAATCACCACCCCGACCCGACGGTAGAGGAAAATCTCGAGGACCTGCGAAAGCTTGTCGCCGACAAGTCGCTCGATTTTGGTGTGGCGTTCGACGGGGATGGAGATCGCATCGGTGCAATCGACGGCGAAGGGCGCGTAATCTGGGGCGATCAGTTGCTCATGATCTACGCGGAAGACCTGCTGGCACGGACGAAGGGCGCGACGATCATTGCCGATGTGAAGGCCAGCCGAGCGCTGTTCGATCACGTGGCAACGCATGGCGGCAATCCCGTGATGTGGAAGACCGGCCATTCGCTGATAAAATCCAAGATGAAGGAAACAGGTTCGCCGCTCGCAGGCGAAATGAGCGGGCATGTCTTCTTCGCGGACGAGTATTATGGGTATGACGATGCACTCTATGCGGGTGTCCGACTGATGACCGCGGCAGCGCGGCTTGGCCGATCGGTTACCCAGTTGCGCGGAGCGATGCCGCCCATGGTCAATACACCTGAAATGCGGTTTCAGGTCGATGAGAGCCGCAAGTTCGCTGCGATCGAAGAGATCGCTGGCAGGATCGCTGCGAGCGATGCGGTTGCCGACACCACCGATGGTGTGCGGGTAACGACCGACGATGGCTGGTGGTTGCTACGGGCTTCGAACACGCAGGATGTCCTTGTCGCTCGCGCCGAAAGCGAAAGCCAGGAAGGCCTGGACCGACTTGTTGCACAGATCGATGCGCAGCTTGAAGCGTCCGGTCTTCAGCGCGGGCCGCAGGCCGGCCATTGATCCAGCGGTAATATCAGGGAGGGAAGTAATGCGAAAGTTGGTCAGGACAACGATAGCGATCGCAGCGCTTGCTGCTGCGAACCCGCTACTTGCACAAGATGTGGACGGCGAGGAGTCCGCAAGTTCAACGCCAGAGAGGATGGAAGAATTCGCGGGCCTGATGGCCGGCCTCTTTCAAACCGAGCCGCTAACTTCAGAGCAGCAATCGCGGCTGCCCATGGCCGAGGCAGTCGTTGGCCAGATGATACCCGAAGGCTTCTATGGCAAGATGATGGGCGACATGATCGACAAGATGGTACGTCCGGTGGTCTCCATGTTCGCGACACCGGAATTCATCCTGGCCTCACGGCTCGAGGTCGAACAGGAGGCGATCGCGCAGCTTGGTGAAGCCGAGCAGGTCGAGATACTGTCCATGCTCGACCCTGCGTATGATCAGCGCGTCGATGTCATCTCGGACGTCCTCACCGGCGAGGTGGGAAGCATGTTCTCGGCAATGGAGGGTCCCATGCGGGACGGCCTTTCCAAAGCCTATGCCGTGCGGTTCGACGAGAACCAGCTGAACGACATTGCTGCGTTTTTCGCCACACCTACCGGCGGCGTTTATGCAAGAGAATCGATGGCGTTGTTCTCCGATCCTCAGGTGATGCAGGCCAGCATTCAGGCATTGCCTTCCATGATGAGCGGGTTCGGAGGCATGGAATCATCGATGAAAGAAGCGATGGGTTCGCTCCCCGCCGAACGTGCGTATGCGGATCTTACCCCCGCCGAACGGAGCCGGCTGGCCGATCTTCTGGATGTGGATGCGGATAGCTTGGGCGAACTCGTAAAGCCGCCCAAACGTATGGATGAAACGGCCCTCGACCCAGAAATGTAGAGTGGACACGCGGCAAACGCGCGGGGGCGGAACCGAAACCACGGCTCCATCGCTTCTGTCCTGATGCAGTCCGTTGTGCCACCAGAACTGGAGGGTTGGTTTGCCGGACGCGGCTGGCGTGTCAGGCGCCATCAGATTGATATGCTGGGCGCCAGCGATGCCGACCGGCACGCCTTGCTCGTGGCCGACACCGGGGCTGGGAAGACGCTCGCGGGCTTTCTCCCGACGCTGGCCGATTTCACGCCCTCGCGCCTCGATGGTGGTAAGCCGCCCGAGGGTCTGCACACCCTTTATGTGTCTCCGCTCAAGGCATTGGCACATGACGTGCAGCGCAATCTCCTGACGCCGATCGAAGAGCTCGACCTGCCGATCCGGGTCGAAACCCGTAGCGGAGATACGCCTTCCGACCGCAAGAAGCGCCAGCGGACACGGCCACCGCATGTCCTGTTGACGACACCGGAAAGCCTGTCGCTGTTGCTTTCCTATCCCGACAGTTTCGAACTGTTCCGGGGGCTGAAGCGGGTGGTGATTGATGAAGTACATGCGTTCGCGACGGGCAAGCGGGGCGATCTGCTCGCCTTGGCGCTGGCGCGGCTGCAGGCGATTGCGCCGGGCATGCGGCGAGCGGCGCTGTCGGCAACGTTGGCCAATCCGGAAGGATTTCGCGAATGGCTGGCGCCGTGGGGGGATATCGACAGTGTCCGGTTGGTCGAAGGCGAGGCCGGGGCGCGGGCGGAGGTCGAGATCCTGCTGCCGGACGAGGAGCGCGTGCCTTGGGGCGGGCATGCGGCGACGTGGGCCATACCGCAGCTATACGAGCAGATCAGGGCCAACAGAACAACGCTGATCTTCACCAACACGCGGTTCCTCGCCGAGTACATCTTCCAGAATTTGTGGGATGTGAATGAGGAAAACCTACCGATCGGCGTCCATCACGGTTCGCTGAGCAAGGAAGCGCGGCGAAAGGTGGAGGGAGCGATGGCGCGCGGCGAGCTGCGCGCGCTGGTGGCGACCGCCAGCCTCGATCTGGGGGTCGACTGGGGTGATATCGATCTGGTGGTGCAGATGGGGGCACCGAAGGGATCGTCGCGCCTGCTGCAACGCATCGGGCGGGCCAACCACAGGCTCGATCAGCCCAGTCGCGCCTTGCTCGTGCCGGGCAACCGGTTCGAATTCCTCGAGGCAACGGCCGCGAAGGAGGCGGTCGACGAGGGCAAGCGTGACGGCGAGGAATTCAGGCCCGGCGGGCTCGACGTGCTGGCCCAGCACGTGATGGCCTGCGCCTGCGCAGCACCGTTCCAGGAAGCCGAGCTGCTGGCGGAAGTCCGCTCGAGCCTGTCCTATGCCTGGCTGGACGAAGAGATCTGGGAGCGTGTCCTCTCTTTCGTGGAAACCGGCGGATATGCCCTGAAGGCCTACGACAAGTTCAAACGCATCGTGCGCGACGCAGACGGCGTCTGGCGCCTGAGCCATCCCGAGCAGGCACAGCGCCACCGCATGAACGCCGGGATCATTATCGATGCGGAAATGCTCGATGTACGCATTAGCGCGGGGCGAGGGCGCGGAGGACGGTCGCTTGGCAAGGTCGAGGAGCGCTTTGCCGCCTCGCTAAGTCCCGGCGATACCTTCGCATTTGCGGGGATGAGCCTCGAGGTGATCAAGGTGCAGGACATGGAAGTCGTCGTGAAGGCAGCCAAGGCCAGCGCCATGATCCCCAGCTACGGCGGCGCGCGGCTGCCGCTGACGACGCACCTTGCCGACCGGGTACGCACGATGCTTGTCGATCGCGCCGGCTGGGCGCGCTTTCCCGACGACGTACGCGAATGGCTGGAAGTGCAGGACTGGCGCTCGCAGATGCCCGGGCCGGGGCAGTTGCTCGTGGAAAGCTTCCCCCACGCAAAGCGCCATTACAGCGTCTATTACACTTTCGAGGGCTGGAACGCGAACCAGAGCCTGGGCATGCTGATCACGCGGCGGATGGAAGACCGGGGCCTGATGCCGGGCGGGTTTGTGGCAAACGATTATTCGCTCGCCGTATGGGGCCTGAAACCGGTGAAGGATCCGGCCCCCTTGCTGTCGCCCGACATCCTGCAGGATGAATTCATCGAATGGGTGCAGAATTCGCACCTGCTGCGCCGCGCGTTTCGTGAGGTTGCCGTTATCGGCGGGCTGGTTGAGCGCCAGCATCCGGGAAAGCGCAAGACCGGCAAGCAGGTCACCTTCTCGACCGACCTGATCTACGACGTCCTACGCAAATACGAGCCGGACCACGTTCTTCTCGAAGCGGCGTGGGCGGATGCGCGAACCCGGCTGACAGATGTCGGGCGACTGGGTGATCTGCTGGACCGTTCCGCCGAACAGCTCGTGCATGTCGAGCTCGACCGGGTGAGCCCGCTTGCAGTGCCGGTCATGGTCATGATCGGCCGCGAGGCGACGCCGCAGGGTTCGGTCGACGACGAGCTTTTACTGGAGGCGGAAAGCCTTGCCGGTGCAGCCATGCGGGTGGACGAGGTGGATTTGCCTGCCGACTGAGCGGCATTGGGTGAATGCCAGCCAATGTTCGGCACCGCATAAAAAGAAAGGGGCGGATCGCTCCGCCCCTTTCCCAGTATTCTATCGACGTTCCGCAAGATCAACCGGCCTTGCCGAATGTCCTGTAACGTTCGTTGCCGACGAAGCCGAACTTGGTCACGCCGCTCACCTTGATCAGCTGCAGGACCTTTGCGGAAAGGTCATAGCTGGCGAGCGGTTCGGGTTCGAACTGCAGTTCCGGTTCGACAGCCATCTGTGTCGACTGATCGAGCAGCGTACGCAGCTGGCCCTGATCGATGGAATTGCCGTTCCACAGGATTTCGTCGGTTGCCGTCAGCACCAGCTTGTTCTTGTCCGGCTCGACAGTGACGTCGGGCGGGGTTTGGCTGGGTGCCGGAAGGTCGATGTCAACCGAGTGGGTTGCGACCGGGATGGTGATGATGAACATGATGAGGAGAACGAGCAGGACGTCGATCAACGGCGTCATGTTCATTTCCATCATCGGGGCGCCATCATCGCTGCCGCCTGACATTGCCATAGTGGATTACTCCCTAATCTGCTTGGCGAAACGCACGATCAACCGTTGGGGTCGACCGGGTTCGAGATGAAGCCGACGGTGGGATAACCCGCCGCCTGGACGTTGTAGATGGCACCTGCAACGCACGACCACGGAGCATTGACGTCACCACGAATATGGACCTGCGGAATCTTTTCCGGGTCGTTCATGATCACTTCGGGACCGCCGGCGCGCTGCACGATGTTGTCGAGGCGTTCAAAGGCCCGATCGTACAGTTCTTCCGACGTCACCGCGGTGGTGTTGTTGAAATATACCCGGCATTCGCCATTGCGCGATGCGCCCTGGAAGCCGGGTTCGCCGGCGCTAACACCGTTATCGTCACTGGTGCTGACGGTCAGGAGAAGGTTTTCGACCTTGTCCTGAGATTCGACCGATTCGAAAACCGGAATTTCCAGCTTCTCGATGGTCTGGATCGCGACCGGAACCGCGATGAGGAAGATGATCAGAAGCACCAGCATCACGTCCACGAGTGGCGTGGTGTTGATGTCCGACATGGGCGCATTGCCGCCACCTCCTGTCGAAATCGCCATGGTTCAGTTCCTAACGTTCGAAATTCTTGGGTTCGATGCGAGGGTGTCGGGGACGGCCGAAGCCGCCCCCGGGTTCCGATCGATTACTTCTTGACCGTAGTCGTGGTCGTGGTGGTCGCGCCTGCCGGTGCCGTACGAGCAGCCTTGGCGGCCTGCTGCGTCGACGTAGCGGTCATGGCAGCCGGCTTCACCGTGCCGTTCGAATTGATGTAGGCGAGCAGGTCGGTCGTGAAGGCGCCGAGCATTTCAGCGATGCGCTTGTTACGACCCTGGAGCCAGTTGTAGGCGAACACGGCCGGAACCGCGACCAGAAGACCGATGGCGGTCATGATCAGTGCTTCACCAACCGGGCCCGCGACCTTGTCGATCGAAGCCGAACCGGCGATGCCGATGTTGATCAGGGCGCGGTAGATACCGATAACCGTACCGAGCAGTCCGACGAACGGTGCGGTTGCACCGACCGTTGCGAGGAACGGCAGGCCGCCAGCAAGCTTGGAGTTGATGGTGTCTTCCGAACGCGCGAGCGAGCCGTGCATCCAGTCGTGTGCTTCGAGCTTATCGGTCATCTTGGCGTGCTGATCTTCTGCGAGGATCGCATCGTCTACGAGCTGGCGCCATGCGCTGTTCTTGTCGAGCTTGGTAGCGCCGTCACGAAGGCTGTTGGCCTTCCAGAAGTTGGTGCGCACGGCCTTGTACTGGCTCATCACCTTGCGCTGTTCGAGCAGCTTGGTGAAGAGAATGTAGAACGAGCCGACCGACATGATCACCAGAACGGCGAGGATCGACCAGGCAATGATGCCGCCCTGTTCCATGGCTTCCATGAAGCCAAAGGAGTTCTGCGGCGCTGCTTCACCCGCAGCTGCAAGAAGTTCGAAGGTCATAACGAATAATCCTTTTGAAAATTCCGATATCCGCCCGCCGCAGCAGGCGCGGGATAATTAATTCAGCTGATAGACGATGGTGGTCGATACCGTGTCCTGCACGGGATCGCCTGCCGCATTGGTGGCGGGGTTGTAACGAGCATAACGCGTCATCCCGTCACACGCTGCCGCATCGAGATCACTCGATCCGCTCGAACGCGAAACACTGCAGGATGATACGCGGCCATCAGGGCTGATGGTCACTGTTACGCCCACAGAGCCTTCGGTGCCTTCACGTTCGGCACGACGAGGGTAGTTGCTCTGAATGCGGCGCGCCCAACCAGACTGACCCCGTGGGGTAGCACCGGAAGTCCGGTCAACGGCCGGCGGTGGCGGCGGTGCCGGGGGTGCCGGCGGCGGAATGACGAGCCGCGGGGGTGCCGGCGGCGGAATCGTCTGTTGCGTCCGGATCGGAGGCGGAGCCGGCGCGATATTGATCGGCGGCGGCGGTGCGACCGGCGGCGGCGGCGTATCCGGAATATCTTCCGGCGGCGGCGGCGGCGGTTCTTCTTCGGGCGGCGGGGGTTCCTCGATATCGATCGTAGTCACACGCTCGACCACCTGCTGGACCGCATTATATGCGAGGCCGGTGATGAGGGCGTAACCGAGAGCGATATGGATGAGGGCAACAATGATGATCGCGACGACGCGATTGCCGCTCATCTGTTGGTCAGCATAAGCCATTCGGTTGCATCACTCCATCGGCGCCCCGGTAACCCGGGGCAGATTGACACCCATTGCGACCCGCCTGAATGGCAAGAAATGGGTGCCGTTAAGGCGTTTGCGCCACCTGGGCACGAAATGCCAAGCGGCAAAGACGCACCGAAGTTCCCGATAAGAACCCGGACGCCTCCCCCCAAGCAACAATGTATCATTTACTCGGGTCCGGGGCGATCCTTACCCAAGGAGCCCCCCCTCCGCAAACGCTTTATCGGTTAACCGCGGATTCAGTGCTTCCCGGGAAGGAACCCTGAATGGCCCCGGTGGTTTTCCGAATCGCGAGCACCGACGCATCAAAAGAAAGATTCTTGCCCATGTCGAATTCCCGAGTGCCTTCACGCCTTCTCCTCGCCTGTGCGGCGCTGGCGATGGCGCCATCCGCAGCGGGTGCTCAGCAGGTGGCAGGGACCGCGCCTGCGCTGACCTATGCCGATCTGGTCGATCTGGCCGACACGGCCCCCCTGGTGGTGCGCGCGGAGATCCGCAATCAGGCTACTGTCGAGCGGGAACGCTCCCCGGGTCTCGCCCCGGGTTTCGTAAGGCTTTATGTCGAGGCGCGCACGTCTGCGCTGATCGCGGGCACGACTCCGGTAGGCGAGTCCCTGCGCTATCTCGTCGACGTGCCCATGACGGCTAAAGGCAAGGCGCCCAAGCTGAAGAAGCAGGATGTCATTCTGTTCGCGCGGCCCGTGCCGGGACATGCCGATCAGATCCAGCTGATCGATCCGCAGGCCCAGTTCCCTTACAGCGAGGCGTTCGAGACCCGGCTACGGCCGGTGCTCTCGTCCCTGCTGTCGCAGGATGCGCCGCCGAAAGTAACGGGGATCCGCGACGCGCTGGCGGTGCAGGGCACGCTGGTGGGGGAATCGGAAACGCAGCTGTTCCTCGATACGGAGAATGACGGTCCGGTATCGGTGACGATCGTGCGCCGCCCGGGTCAGGAGCCGCGCTGGGGCGTGTCGTGGACCGAGATCGTCGATCAGTCCGCCACCGCCCCGCAGCGCAATACGCTGGAATGGTACCAGCTGGCCTGCGCACTGCCGGAGACCCTGCCGACCAATGCCAATCTGTCGCAGGACCCGCGGTCGCGGGAAATTGCGGCGGCGGATTATGCCCTGGTGCGCCAGGCGCTCGGGAAATGTGAGCGGACCCGCGGCTGAACAGGCCCGGCTTCACCCTTTCCAAGACAAACTGGTTCCAACTGACCGGAATGCTGCGCTAGGCGGTCGGGCATGTCTGATCCTTTACGCATAGCCCTCGCCGGGCTCGGCACTGTCGGCACCGGCGTGATCGAGCTGCTCGAAACCAATCGTTCGACGATCGAACGCCGCGCGGGGCGTGCGCTTCAGATCGTTGCGGTCAACGCCCGCGACCGCACGCGCGACCGCGGCGTGGACCTGTCGCCTTTCGCCTGGGTCGATGACATGCAGGCGATGGCCGCCCGGGCGGATGTGGATGTCGTGCTCGAACTGGTCGGTGGCTCGGACGGACCCGCGCTGACGCTGGCGCGGGCGGCGCTGGACGAGGGCAAGGCCTTCGTGACGGCGAACAAGGCGATGATCGCGCATCACGGCCTGTCGCTGGCGGAACAGGCCGCCCTGCGCGGCGTGCCGCTGAAGTTCGAGGCCGCGGTTGCGGGTGGCATACCGGTGGTGAAGGGCCTGCGCGAAGGAGCGGCGGCCAACCGTATCGAGCGGATCTACGGTATTCTCAACGGCACCTGCAATTACATCCTGTCGGAAATGGAGCGGACGGGCGCCGACTTCGACGCCATGCTGGCGGAAGCGCAGGCGAAGGGTTTTGCCGAGGCCGACCCCACATTCGACATTGAAGGTGTGGATGCGGCGCACAAGCTGGCCATCCTGTCGGCCATCGGCTTTGGCGCGCGGGTCGATTTCGCCAATGTCGATGCGACCGGTATCGGCGAAGTGCGCGCGGCGGACATCACGCAGGCCGGGACGCTGGGCTATGTCGTCCGGCTGGTCGGCATCGCCTCCATCGACGATAGCGACGGCACGTCGGCCTTGCTGCAACGGGTTCGCCCGTGCCTGGTGGCCCGGGGCCATCCGCTTGCCGCCGTGACGGGCCCGACCAATGCGGTGGTGGCGGAAGGCAATTTCTCGGGCCGGCTGCTGTTTCAGGGGGCCGGTGCTGGGGCCGGGCCGACCGCCAGCGCGGTCGTCGCCGATCTGATCGACATTGCGCGGGGAGATCTGGGCGCGCCGTTTTCCGTCCCGGTGGAGGAGCTGGAGACCTTCCCGCCCGCCGATCCGGGCAATCGCATCGGGCGCGACTATATCCGCTTTACCGTCACCGACCGGCCTGGCGTGCTGGCCGAGATTACCGCGGCGATGCGCGATGCGGAAGTTTCGATCGAGAGCCTGATCCAGCGCGGGCGCGACCACGAAGGCGGCGAAGTGCTGGTGGCGATGGTCACGCACGAAGGACCCGAGCGTTGCGTCACCAAGGCGCTCGAACTGCTGGAGGGATCGCCTAGTCTGACGGCTCCGCCTCTGGTGATGCCGATTCTGAAGGACTGATACTGCTGCCTGGCACGGGGGGTAGGCCGAGCTGCTTTGCCCGCGCGGCGCTTTCCGCTTCGGTGGTTGCGGCACCGCGGCCCAGGGGCGGCAATCCGCGCGAAATCCGGTCTGCATCCGATCCCGGCGGGGCTTCGGGCAGCGTCGAGAAGTCGATGAGATAGGCAGGCGGGGGCGGACAGGGGTTGAGGCCGATGCCGCAGACACCGCCAATCGTCGCGGGCCCCTGGAAGATGCCTGGCCCATCGACATTGGGTGTACGCAGGTCACCCTTGTTCATGGTCTTGGCAGCATATTCGCGTTCGGCCCGTTCCTTGTCGTAGCCGTATTCGCCGCCATCCGAGCGCCTGCGGCACACGATGATCTCGCCCGAGATCGACGCGGCCTCCTCCTCGGCACTGCAATCTTCGGACGGGGGAAGGTAATCTTCGGGTGGGACGAGAATGTCGATCGTCTCTCCGGATTCATCCTGCGCGGCAAGCGGGGCGGGCAGTAAAAGGCCCAGCACGATAAACGGCCCGACGCGCCAGTGTCTCGACAATGCAAAGCTCCCTGTCTATCCGGCCGCGCATACGAATTCTTGCCAGCGGGTGGATTGCCCATCCATAGCCCTACCAGCTTTCCGAGGACTGAACCCATTATGAACTCGCCTGCCGACAACCCGCTCGATCGCGTCCTCGTCCTCGAAATGGTCCGCGTGACCGAAGCTGCGGCGGTGGCCGCCTCGAGGCTCATCGGCCGCGGGGACGAGAAGGCTGCCGATGCCGCCGCCGTGGAAGCAATGCGCAAGGCCTTCGACACGCTTTACATGGACGGCACGGTCGTCATCGGCGAAGGCGAGCGCGACGAGGCCCCCATGCTCTTCATCGGCGAAAAGGTCGGCGGGGCGCAGGGCAAGGGTCCCAAGATCGATATCGCGCTCGACCCGCTCGAAGGCACGACGATAACCGCCAAGGCCGGTCCCAACGCGCTGGCGGTGCTGGCAGCGGCGGAGGAAGGGTGCCTGCTCAATGCGCCCGACGTTTACATGGACAAGCTGGCCGTCGGTCCCGGCTATCCCGAGGGGATCATCGACCTGGCAAAATCGCCGACCGAAAACGTGAAGGCCGTTGCCGCTGCCAAGGGTGTCGAGCCCGGCGACATCATCGTCTGCGTGCTCGATCGTCCGCGCCATTCCGATCTCATCGCGGAACTGCGCGACCTCGGCTGCGGCGTGGTGCTGATCGGCGATGGCGACGTCGCCGGCGTGATCGCGGTTACGGACGAAGATACGACCATCGATATGTACATGGGTCAGGGCGGCGCGCCGGAAGGCGTGCTGGCCGCTGCGGCTCTGCGCTGCGTGGGTGGCCAGTTCAACGGTCGCCTCGTTTTCCGCAACGACGACGAGAAGGCACGCGCCGCCAAGTGGGGGATCGACGATCTCGACCGGATCTACACTCGTGACGAGCTGGTGAAGGGCGATTGCATCTTTGCCGCTACCGGCGTCACCTCCGGTTCGCTGCTGGAAGGCGTGAAATATCTGCGTGACGGACGAATGACGACCGAAAGCGTCGTGATGCGGGCCAGTTCCGGCACGGTGCGCTGGATCAAGGGCGAGCACCGGGCAAAATAAGCTGCGCCGGGCGGGGAAATGCCCGTCTGACATGTTGCATATCCATGACGCTCGGCTAGGCGGGGCGCTCAGCCAGCTTTCCCAAGGATTCGCCGCATGAAGATCATGGCCGCCAATTCGAACCTGCCGCTCGCCCGTGCGATCGCAGCCTATCTCGAAATGCCGCTTGTCGATGCACAGGTGCGCCGCTTCGCCGACGAGGAAATCTTCGTCGAAATCCACGAGAACGTGCGCGGGGAAGATGTGTTCGTCGTCCAGTCGACGAGCTATCCGGCAAACGACAACCTCATGGAACTGCTGATCTGCATCGATGCGCTAAAGCGCGCATCCGCGCGGCGTATCACGGCGGTCGTGCCCTATTTCGGCTACGCCCGGCAGGACCGGAAACCGGGGCCACGAACCCCGATTTCAGCCAAGCTGGTTGCGAACCTGATCACCGAGGCTGGCGCCGACCGCGTTCTTGCAGTCGATCTGCATGCGGGCCAGATCCAGGGTTTCTTCGACATCCCGACCGACAATCTGTTCGCCGCGCCCGTCATGGCTGCGGACATTCAAGCGCGGTATGGCGATCAGGACCTGATGGTCGTGTCGCCCGACGTGGGCGGTGTGGTGCGGGCCCGTGCGCTGGCCAAGCGGCTCGACAACGCGCCGCTGGCCATCGTCGACAAGCGCCGTGACCGTCCGGGCGAGAGCGAGGTGATGAACATCATCGGCGACGTGTCTGGCCGCCACTGTATCCTTATCGACGACATCATCGATTCGGGCGGGACACTCTGCAACGCCGCGCAGGCTCTGCTCGATCAGGGCGCGAAGAGCGTGACTGCCTACATCACCCATGGGGTGCTGTCCGGCGGTGCGGTTGCCCGCGTCGACGGGTCGGCGCTGGAAGAACTGGTCATTACCGATTCGATCCGTCCGACGGATGATGCCAAGGATTCGCAGCGCATCCGCATCCTGACCATCGCCCCGCTGATCGGCGAGGCCGTTCGCCGCATCGCAGACGAAAGTTCGGTCAGCTCTCTGTTCGATTGACGCTGCGCGGTTCGGCATTCGGATCGCGCCAGGGCCGGGGATTTTCGCTGGTCCCTCCAGCCAGAACTTCGACCCTGCGCGACTGACGGATTTCCATGGTAATCCGCAGCAGCGGATGGCTTCCCCTCTGGAGGCGACCGGGCGTGGTATCCAGCAGGCTGCGCAATTCGCGCGTCACATGGGACTGGTCGAAATAGCGCAGGCGCATTTCCGGCTCGTCCTCTTCAAGCGCAACTTCGAGCAGCGCCGCCGCCATGTCGAGCGCCCGCGCCCGGCGCATGGCGAAATGCGGGGTGACCCCCCAACTCTTGCGGATCACGCGTTCGAGCGTCCGTCTCGCGATACCCCTGTCATGCGCAAATTCGGCGATCGATGCGCCCGGATCGGTCAGGCACAGCCGTTCGAATTCCGCGAGAAGATCGTGGGGTCGTTTCGGGGAAGCCGCTGAGAAGGACGTCAATAATTGCGTTTCGGCTGCCTCCAGCCACGCCTTGGCATCGTCGCGGGGTATGTAGGCTTCGTGCGGGCGGGCGGCACGATCGAAGGGGTCGAAAGGAAGGATGCGGTCGATCGTCTCTTCGACGGACGGCAGGTCGAGCCCGAGCGTGCCACCGGGCGCGAAATTGACGGTGACTACCTTGAAGGACCCATGCGCGGTAAGCCGCATCATCTTTGTGCAGGGCCCGAAATAGAGTGCCAGGCCCCGTTCGCCCGGACTGAATGTCTGCAAGCCTTCGGCTGTGTGCGCAGACCACTGGGAGCCGAAGATCATTCTCAGGATCGGCTGTTCGCCGAACGTGCCGCATTCGATCGTCTTTCCCTCCGGCAGGTTTACCGAAGTGACGCCCAATCGGGTGATCCAGGGCTTGAGTGTATCGCAAGGCGCGCGATTATAGGCGAGCGGCATCCCGCCGGGGGTCGAGCCGGTCGTGGACGTCATGCCCTGCCATGTCTGGTCGCCCCGATCCTTGCCGGATCGTTGTGGTTTTTCTTCTGACAATGCGGATCATTTCCCCCTTCGATGCGACCCGAAGGGCATGACATTGTCACTATGTGTCGTCTTGACCGGGCCGAGCATTGAGCCAAATGGGTTCAAATGCAAAGAAATTCCGATCTCGCGCTCGCCAATCGTCTCGCCGATGCCGCAGGGGAAGCCATCCGGCCCCTCTTTCGCGGCGAATGGTCGCAGGAGCGTAAACCAGACAAGAGCTTTGTGACCGAAGCCGACCGTGCAGCCGAAGCGGCGATGCGATCGATCCTCGAAAGCGAGCGTTCAGACGATGGGATCATCGGCGAGGAATATGGCACACGCAACGAAGGTGCCGCACGGCAGTGGGTTCTCGATCCGATCGATGGAACGACCAGCTTCATCGCCGGGCGCCCGATCTTCGGCACGCTGATTGCCCTGGTGCAGGATGGCTGGCCGGTGCTGGGCGTTATCGATCAACCTATCGCGCGGGAACGCTGGGTCGGGCAAATCGGCGAAGGGACGACCTTCAACGGGAAGCCCGCGCGCGCCGCGCCATGCAAGGACCTTTCCGACGCAGTGCTGGGGACCACCAGCCCGCATCAGTTTTCCGGCGACGACGTCGATGCATTCATGGGCGTCGCCAAGGCGGTGGCCGAGCGGAAGATTATATATGGCGGCGATTGCTACAATTACGGATTGGTCGCGAGCGGCCATGTCGACGTCGTCATCGAAGCCGGGCTCAAGCTGTATGATTTCGCCGCGCTCGTCCCCGTGGTGGAAGGCGCCGGAGGGGTGATGAGCGACTGGCAGGGCAACCCGCTTGACGCGGGAAGCGACGGCCGCGTGATCGCGCTCGGCGATGCGGCCCGCCTCGACGATGTGCTGGAAGCGATGGGCGGTTCTTCGGCGCACGATCACGGGCACTGATCGACCCCGTTCTCGTTTGCGCTGCATGCGAACGATACTGATAACCGGCGCAGGCAATGGCATTGGCCGCGCCATCGCCATGCATTTTCACGGCCTCGACTGGCGCGTCATCGGGCTGGACCGGGACGCGGAGGCGCTGGCGGAACTGCGCGATGCGCTGCCGCGCGAAACGGCGTTGTTCCTGACCGCCGATGTCGGCAGGGAAGGCGCCGTCGCGGGCGCTTTCGAGCGCGTGGAAGACTGGTTGGACGGCGATCCGCTAGACTGCGTGGTGAACAATTCGGGCATTGCCGATCCCTATGCAGGGCCGCTGGAAAAGCTGGCGCTGAAGGACTGGCAGGCGTGGGTAGATGCCAGCCTGACGGCCACGTTTCTCGTGACCCGATCGGCCCTCCCGCTTCTGCGACGCGCGCAAACCGCCAGCATTGTGAACATGTCCTCTACCCGTGCGGTGATGAGCGAACCAGACACCTTTGCCTATGCTGCGGCAAAGGGCGGTCTCGATGCACTGACCCATTCGCTTGCCGTGTCCCTGGGCCCCAAGATACGCGTCAATGCGATACGTCCGGGCTGGATCGAAACGGGGCCGTGGCAGAAGACGGGCCAGCGCAGCAATCCGGATCACCGTGCAAAAGATCGCGATCAGCATCCCGCAGGGCGGATCGGACGTCCCGAAGACATTGCCCAGGCGGTCGCCTATCTGCATGAAGCCGGCTTCGTGACGGGGCAGCATCTCAACATCGACGGTGGCATGACGGTCAAGATGATCTACGAGCACTGACATGAGTGTGGAGGGTTCACTGGAAGGACGCATAGCGCTTGTCACCGGGGCTGCGCGCGGGCTGGGGTTTGCGATCGCGCACCGCCTGGCGCGTGCCGGGGCGAGCGTCTGGCTGAATGGTCGTGACAGGGCCGCGCTCGACGATGCGGCCGACCGGATCGGCAGCGATGCGCGCGTGCTGGCATTCGACATCGGCGATGACGACGCGACCGCAGCGGCCTTCGAAGCGCTGGCCGAAGACGGGCTCGACATCCTCGTAAACAATGTCGGCCAGCGTGATCGGCGTTCGCTTGCGCAGCTGCGGCGGGAGGACATGGCGGCCATGCTGGCGACCAACCTTGTCGCTCCCTTCGATCTCGCGCGGCGGGCTGTCCCGTTGATGGAAGCGCGCGGCTATGGGCGTATTGTCAACATAACCTCCATCGCTGCCGAAATAGCCCGCGGCGATATTCTCTACACGGCCAGCAAGGGCGGGCTTGCCGCCCTGACGAGAGCCTTCGCGGCAGAACTTGGCGGCACCGGCATTACCGTCAACGCAGTGGCGCCGGGCTATTTCGCGACCGAGGCGAACGAGGAAATGTCCACCGATCCGGGCATTGCGCAGCATCTGGAGCGGCGGACATCGCTGGGCCGGTGGGGCGATCCGGGCGAGATCGGCGGGGCAGTGGCGTTCCTCGCCTCCCCCGAAGCGAGTTACATCACCGGGCACACATTGGCGGTCGACGGAGGCTACCTGACCCACTTCTGACTTGCTTTTGCCCGCAGAATCGCTAGACGCGCGCCCTTCACCGACACGTGATTCACCGCCGGTCTGGCCGTAAGGGCTGCCAGGGCTGGCGCGACGTGTCTCTGTAAAGGAGATGAAAATGCCCAAGCTGAAGACCAAAAGCGGTGTGAAGAAGCGCTTCAAGATCACCGCAACCGGCAAGGTCAAGCATGGTGTCGCCGGCAAGCGCCACCGCCTGATCAGCCACAATGCGAAGTATATTCGCCAGAACCGCGGCACCACCGTCCTGTCGGAAGCCGACAGCCGTACGGTGAAAAAGTGGGCCCCCTACGGCCTCGACTGAGCGCGATTTAAGGAGAATACGAAATGCCTCGCATTAAACGCGGCGTCACCACGCGCCAGAAGCACAAGCGGATCCTCGATCAGGCGAAGGGCTATCGCGGCCGTCGCAAGAACACCATCCGCATCGCCCGTCAGGCGGTCGAAAAGGCCGGCCAGTACGCTTACCGCGACCGCAAGATCAAGAAGCGGAATTTCCGCGCTCTGTGGATCCAGCGTATCAACGCGGCAGTGCGCGCCGAAGGCCTGACCTATTCGCAGTTCATGCACGGTACCAAGCTGGCCGGCATCGAGCTGGATCGCAAGGTAATGGCAGACCTCGCCATGAACGAAGGCGCGGCCTTCAAGGCGATCATCGAGCAGGCCAAGAAGGCGCTTCCCGCCTAAGGTCCTTGCCTCAAACGACTTTTCGAAAGGGCGCTCCGCAAGGGGCGCCCTTTTTCGTGTGCGCCTTGTCGCTCGCCTACAACCGGCTATACTTCTGGTGTGGAGGGGAGGGGGAGATTGACTGCACATAAAGCCATCGACGTGCGTTTTTTTGCGCCGCCTGCCGACCTCGCTCCGTGCTTCACCAGCTTCTATCGCGTCGAGGTCGATTTACCCGAGGGCGAGATCCTGGAAGATTGGCTGCAGCCGGAATGGGCTAATTTGCGCTTCTTTGCCGGTAATGCCCCGGCGGCCGATTTTACCGATGGTTCGCGGGTGGAAGGCATGCGCTTTCAGGCAACCGGCCCGAGTTCGTGCCCGACGCACTTTACCATCGGTCGTACCCGCATGTGGGGCATCGGATTGTTTCCTCTCGGCTGGGCGCGCTTTGTCGGGCTCGACGCAAGCGAACATGCCAATACCGTCGTCGATGGTGAACGCAGCCCGGCCTTCGCCCCGTTCGTTCCCTTATGCGAAAAGCTGTGTACGCCGGACCATTCGGACGAAGAACAGTTCGAATGGCTGACCGACTTCTTTCGCAATCTGGCCGATCCACCGCGGGACTGCGCCCGTATTCAGCGCATACACGAAGCTATGGTGGATCCGTATATCGTTCAGGTCGAAGAACTGGCCCAGAAATGCGGCCTTTCGAAGCGGACACTGGAAAGAATCTGCCTGCGGCATTTCGGCTTTTCGCCGCGCCTGCTGCTACGGCGGCAAAGACTGATGCGCAGCCTCGCCGCCTTCATGCTGGAGCCGCGGGCGAACTGGTCGCGCGTGATCGACCGGCATTATCACGACCAGTCACATTTCGTGCACGAGTTTCATGCTTTCATGCAGTGCGCGCCGAGCGAATATGCCGCAAAGCCGCACCCTGTGCTAAGTGCCTTCATGGCGGAACGAAAGAAGGTCTGGGGGTCGCCGGTGCAGACGCTCGACAAGCCCCGATAGCTTTGGCTGCGGGTCTGGAATTGCCAAGGGGACAACTAGAATGTGTGCGGGGGCGCAAGTGATACGGGCTATTGGCCGGGCAGAATGGCGATGAGTAAAGGGGGCGCGCTCGATGCGATTTCCTTGCGGTTCTTCCTGCCGCCGCGAGGACTGAGCCCCTATGTCACCACGCTGTACCATCTGGAGGTATCCGGATGCGGGCAGGAACCTGTCGAGGACTGGCTGCATCCCGAATGGGCCAATCTGCGCATCATTCCCGATCGCAACATCGAAGCGGCACTGGGCGGCGGTCCGCTCGAGCGAATGCCGCGCGCCCTGCTGACCGGACCGACGAGTGTCACCACGCGGTTCCGCGCCGCCAATGGCAGATCATGGGGAATCGGTCTGATGCCGCTCGGTTGGGCGCGGCTGACATCTGCCCCTGCAAGCGACTATGCCGACCGCCATGCCGATGTCGACACCGACCCGGCTCTGTCCCGGCTGCGGGCCCTGTGCGATTGTATCCCGGAGCAAGGCCGCGATCTGGTGGCGGAGCGGGACACCCTCCTGCGCCACCTCGCGGGAATTTTCGCGAAGCCGGCGGCGCAGGAGGCGAAAATACTGCGCTGCGAGCAGGCTCTGGTCGATCCGCGCATGCACAGCGTGACAGAACTTGCGGGGGCGCTGGGGATGGGAATGCGCACGATGGAGCGGTTCTGCGGCCGCGTGTTCGGCTTCAGCCCGCAGCTGTTGCTGCGCCGTCAGCGCTTCATCCGCAGTCTGGCGAAATTCATGCTCGACCCTTCGCTCAAATGGATCGACACGCTCGACACGCACTATCACGATCAGGCGCATTTCGTGCGCGATTTCAAGCGCTTCATGACTATGTCGCCGAGCGAATACGCCCGGTTGCCGCACCCGATCCTGGCCGCGGCGGCGCATGCGCGTATGGCGGTCGCGGGCGAAGCGATGCAGGTGCTGCACAGCCCCGCGGGGCAGGTGAAGGCGAACGGTCCCAAGGCGTGATGCGGGAACGTGCCGCCGGTCGGCGGGAAACGGGGCTTTAGCATTTGTGCACATGCGGCTAGGGGCTGCGCAGAGACAATTCCTACAGTTCCAAGCGGATCCGATGACCGACCTCGACCAACTCAAGACCGATGCGCTGACGCGGATCGAAAACGCTCCCGATGCAGCGGCGCTCGAAGCACTGCGGATCGAATTTCTCGGCAAGCAGGGGTCGATTTCGGGCCTGATGAAGACGCTGGGCGGGATGTCGCCGGAGGAGCGGCAGGTGCAGGGGCCGCTGCTCAACGGACTGCGCACGGAGGCTGCCGATGCGATCGCGGCGCGCAAGGAAGTGCTTGAAAATGCAGAGCTTGAAGCGCGGCTTGCGGGCGAGAGCATCGACCTGACGCTGCCAGCGCCGGAAGCGCCCAGGGGTTCGGTCCACCCGGTCAGCCAGGTGATGGACGAACTGGCGGAAATCTTTGCAGACCTTGGCTTTTCCGTCGCGACAGGGCCGGAAGTCGAGGACGACTGGCACAATTTCACTGCGCTCAACATGGCCGAAACGCACCCCGCGCGGGCCATGCACGACACGTTCTACTTCCCGCAAAAGCATGTCGATCATACGTTTGATAATGCGCCGAACACACGCATGCTGCTGCGAACACATACATCTCCGGTGCAGATCAGATCGTTGGTCGAGCGCGGCGCACCGATCCGCATCATCGCGCCGGGCCGCGTCTATCGCAGCGACAGCGATGCGACCCACACGCCGATGTTCCATCAGGTCGAAGGTCTGGTGATCGACAAGGGCATCCACCTGGGCCATCTGAAATGGACGCTGGAGACCTTCCTCAAGGCGTTTTTCGAGCGCGACGATATCGTGCTGCGCCTGCGCCCCAGCTATTTCCCCTTCACCGAACCATCGGTCGAGGTCGATGTGGGCTGGGAAGACGTGAACGGCCGCAAGGTTCTGGGCGGCGACGGCGATGCGCCGGGTCACGGCTGGATGGAATTGCTCGGCAGCGGCATGGTCAATCGCCGCGTGATCGAATCTGCGGGGCTCGACCCCGACGAATGGCAGGGTTTCGCATGGGGGCTCGGCGTCGACCGGCTCGCCATGCTCAAATACGGGATGGACGATTTGCGCGCCTTCTTCGACGGCGACCAGCGCTGGCTGGATCATTACGGCTTTTCGGCCTTCGACCAGCCGACCCTTTCCGCAGGCGTGGGAGCGAAGGCATGAAGTTCTCGCTCGAATGGCTGAAGGATTACCTCGAGACCGACGCTTCGGTCGCCGACATTGCGTCCGCGCTCAACCGGATCGGCCACGAGGTCGAAGGTATCGAGGACCCGGCCGACAAGCTGGCGGGCTTCCGCGTCGCGCATGTGCTGACGGCGGGGCCGCACCCCGATGCCGACAAGCTGCAGGTGCTGAGTGTCGATACCGGCGAGGGTGACCCGCTGCAGGTCGTCTGCGGTGCGCCCAATGCGCGCGCGGGGATGAAAGGCGTGCTCGGCCTGCCGGGCGCGGTGGTCCCCGCGAACGGAATGGAACTGCGCAAGAGCGCGATCCGCGGCGTCGAATCGAATGGCATGATGTGTTCGGTTCGCGAACTGGAACTGGGCGACGAACACGACGGCATCATCGAACTGCCCGAGGATGCGCCGACGGGCACCAGTTTTGCCGAATATAGCAATGCATCGCCGGTGTTCGATGTGGCGATCACGCCGAACCGGCCCGACTGCATGGGCGTGATGGGCATCGCGCGCGATCTGGCCGCAGCGGGGCTCGGCACATTCAAGGCGCCCGAAGTGCCCGCGATCGAGGGCGAGGGCGCATGCCCGACCGAAATCCGGATCGACGATCCCGAAGGCTGCCCCGCATTTTACGGACGCGTCATCAAGGGTGTGACCAATGGCGCGTCGCCCGACTGGATGCAGCGCCGCCTCAAAGCTGCGGGCCAGCGCCCGATCAGCGCACTGGTGGACTGCACCAATTACCTGATGCTTTCGACCGGCCGTCCGGCCCATGTCTACGACCTTGCCAAGCTGAGCGGGGCCGTGACAGCGCGCCGCGCCAAGAACGGCGAGACGGTCGAGGCGCTGAACGAGAAGACCTATACGCTCGACGACACGATGACCGTGATCGCCGACGAAGCCGGGGTGCATGACATCGCCGGGATCATGGGCGGTGAACATTCGGGCGCGGGCGAGGATACCAGCGACGTGCTGCTGGAGATTGCCTATTTCGATCCCACGCGTATCGGCGTGACGGGGCGCAAGCTGGGTCTGGCATCCGATGCGCGCACGCGCTTCGAACGCGGGGTCGATCCGGCGTTCCTCGACGACGGGCTCGCGCTGCTTACCGACCTGATCGTGCAGACATGCGGCGGTGTACCGACACAGGTAGTGCGCGCCGGCGAAGCGCCGAACCAGCCGAAGGTCGTTGCGTTCGATCCCGGCCTGACGGCACGGCTCGGCGGGGTGGATGTGCCGCAGGACGAGCAGCGCGCGATCCTGGAAGCGCTGGACTTCCAAGTGGCAGGCGACTGGCAGGTGACCTGCCCGCTGCGTCGCCACGATATCGAAGGCCCGGCCGATCTGGTCGAGGAAGTGGTTCGCATTTACGGGCTCGACAAGGTCGAGAGCGTCGCGCTGCCGCGCGTCGAGGGCGTGGCCCGGCCAACCGCCACGCCGCTGCAGCAGGTCGAGCGCAAGCTGCGCCGCGCCGCTGCCGCGCGCGGGCTGAACGAAGCGGTGACCTGGTCCTTCCTGCCGACTGCCGACGCGGAATATTTCGCCGACGGAGCGCAATTGTGGGTGTTGGACAACCCGATCAGCGAGGACATGAAAGCCATGCGTCCCTCGCTCATCCCAGGGTTGCTGTCTGCCGCCAAGCGTAATGCCGACCGCGGCGCTGCCGGTGCGCGCCTGTTCGAAATCGGGCGACGGTATTTTGTCGGGAAAGACGGCGCGAGCGACGAGAAGCCGACGCTTGGCGTGGTGCTGGCGGGCGAAAAGACCGCGCGCGGCTGGAGCACGGGTAAAGCCGTGCCGTTCGACGCCTATGACGCCAAGGCCGAAGCCATGGCGCTGCTCGAAGCGGCCGGCGCGCCGATCGACAATCTGATGGTGATGGGTGAAGCGGGCGACCAGTTTCATCCTGGCCAGTCCGCCACGCTGCGGCTGGGCCCCAAGAACGTGCTGGCCCGGTTCGGCGCGCTGCATCCTCGCACGCTGAAGGAATTCGACGCGGACGGTCCGGTGATGGCGGTCGAGATATTCCTCGACGCGCTGCCCGCGAAGAAAGGCGGCGGGAGTTTTGCGCGCGCTGCCTATGCACCGCCCGCCTTGCAGACGATCAGCCGCGACTTCGCCTTCCTCGTACCGGGCGAACTGGCCGCCGCCGATCTGGTCCGCGCGGTAAAGGGCGCGGACAAGCAGGCGATCGTTTCCGCGCGCGTGTTCGACGTGTTCGCGGGACAGGGCGTGCCGGAAGGCAAAAAGTCGGTAGCGGTGGAAGTGCTGCTGAAACCCGGCGAGAAGAGCTTCACCGATGCGGAGATCAAGGCGATTTCCGACAAGATCGTGGCTGCTGCTGCGAAGCAGGGCGCGGAGCTGCGGGGGTGACACGCACGCGCAGCCCGATCCTTGCGCTTGGCCTGCTGCTTTCCACGGCCTGCACCGGCGCCGCGGCGCAAGAGGATGGCTGCGTCATGACGCAGGGCGACCGGACGTGGCTGAAAGGCGCGCTGGACAATTGGCAGGTGTCGGCGCAGCGCGATCTGGGCATCGATCCGGACCCGCTGCCCGACGTGGTGACGCTGGACGACCGCTGCCTTTACATCATGCCGGCGGGGCGGTTCGATCGCATGGTCGGCACGCCGCATGAGGGCCACCCCAGCCTGCCCGATGGGCGCGAGCTGCCGCTGGGGCCCGTATCCTTTGCGACCGGCAGTGCGACGGATTATTTCGTGATGAGCCTGCCCAGCGTATGGCGCGCCGCCAATGTGCAGAGCGGCCTTGGCGTGGAAGGGCTGATGGATGGGGTCCTGTTGCACGAGATCATGCATACGCGGCAGGGCGGACTGGCCGGACCGCTGCTCGACCGGCTGGGACGGGCGAACGGCGTTTCGGAAGACGACCTCAACGACGACATGGTGCAGAACCGGTTCGGCGATGATGCAGCCTATCGCGCGGCCTATGAGCGCGAGCGCGATCTTCTGTTCGCTGCCGCTGCTGCGCCCAGCGATGCGGAAGCACGCCGTATCGGGCGCGAAGCGCTGGCGGCGATGCGCGACCGGCGGGCGCGCTTCTTCACCGGCAAGCGGCGGTTCTATCGCGCGTTCGACGACATTTTCCTGACGATGGAAGGCATGGGTCAATGGCTCGCCTATCGTCACTATATGAGTGCGCGCGGCGGATCGCTGGATGCGGAAACGGCGCTGCGGGAAGTGCGCCGCGACGGTAGCCAGTGGTCGCAGGATGAAGGACTGGCGCTGATGCTGCTGGTCGACCGGTTGCTGCCGAACTGGCAGACGCGCGCTTTCCGGGATCCGCAGTGGCGGGCCGAGGCGCTGCTGGCAGCCGCTACAGGAGTTCGAAGATGACACAGACACGTACCGCATTCGTAACCGGCGCCACCGCCGGAATCGGCGAAGCCACCGTCCGTACGCTGGTGGCGAACGGCTGGCGCTGTGTCGCGACCGGGCGGCGGCAGGAACGGCTCGATGCGCTGGTGGCGGATCTGGGCGCGGACAAGGTCCACCCGGCCTGTTTCGACGTGCGCGATGCAGATGCGATGGATGCCGCGATCGCCGCGCTGCCCGAAGATTTCGCCGGAATCGACCTGCTGGTCAACAATGCCGGGCTGGCGCAGGGCCTGTCGCCCGCGCAGGAAGCCAATCTGGACGACTGGCAGACCATGATCGACACCAATGTGACGGCCATGGTGGTGCTGACCCGCAAGCTGCTGCCCGTGCTGATCGAGCGCAGGGGCGCGATCATCGCCATCGGTTCGGTTGCGGGCAGTTACATCTATCCGGGCGGCAACGTCTATGCCGGGTCGAAGGCCTTCGCGAACCATTTCACCCTGGCGCTGCGGGCCGATCTGCACGGCACCGGCGTGCGTGTGACCAGCATCGAGCCGGGCATGGTCGAAACCGAATTCACGCTGGTGCGCACCGGCAGCCAGGAAGCGAGCGACGATCTGTATCGCGGTGCCAATCCGATGACCGGGCAGGACATCGCAGACACGATCCTGTGGATCGCGCAATTGCCCCCGCATCTCAACATCAACCGCCTGGAACTGATGCCGGTGAACCAGGATTTCGCAGGGTTCCGGGTGGCCAGGGAGCCCTAGCGAGCGCGTCGGTCCCGCGAAGGCGGGAATCCCGTCAAGCGCCGCGCTTGCCCGACCCTGGATCCCCGCCTGCGCGGGGATGACGACAGCAGAGACATGACATGACTTCCAATCGCCGTACCTTCGCCATCATTTCCCACCCCGACGCGGGTAAGACCACGCTGACCGAGAAGCTGCTGCTGACCGGCGGCGCCATCCATCTGGCCGGCGAGGTCAAGGCGCGCGGGCAGGCGCGGCGGGCGCGGTCCGACTGGATGAAGATCGAACAGCAGCGCGGCATTTCGGTAACCAGCTCGGTCATGACGTTCGAGCGCGAGGGGATCACCTTCAACCTGCTCGACACGCCGGGACACGAGGATTTTTCCGAAGACACCTATCGCACGCTCACCGCGGTCGACAGCGCCATCATGGTGATCGACGCGGCCAAGGGCATCGAACCGCAGACGCGCAAGCTGTTCGAGGTCTGCCGCTTGCGCAGCGTGCCGATCATCACCTTCGTCAACAAGGTCGACCGTGAAGGGCGGCCCGTCTTCGAACTGCTGGACGAGATCGCCGACATGCTGGCGCTGGACGTCAGCCCGCAGGCCTATCCGGTGGGCATGGGCGGCGAGTTCGAAGGCGTGCTCGATTTCGAGACCGGCTGCATCGCGCGGCCCGAGGGGCCCAGCAAGGAGTTCAAGGGCACGCGCGATTGCGACGCCGAAATCCCCGAACGCTTTGCCGAGAACATCGAACTGGCGCAGATCGGCTATCCCGAATTCGATCTGGAAGCCTATCGCAATGGCGATCTGACGCCGGTCTATTTCGGATCGGCGCTGAAGAATTTCGGCGTGACCGAGCTGATCGAGGCAATCGCGAAATACGCCCCGCCGCCGCGTCCGCAGCCCGCGGGCGAAGAACAGGTAAGCCCGGAACGCGACGAGGTGACCGGCTTCATCTTCAAGGTGCAGGCCAATATGGACCCCAACCACCGCGACCGCATCGCCTTCATGCGGCAGGTATCGGGCACGTTCAAACGCGGCATGAAGCTGACGCCCTCGGGCCTCGGCAAGCCGGTGGCGATCCATTCGCCGATCCTGTTCTTTGCGCAGGACCGTGAGGTGGCCGACACGGCGGAGCCGGGCGACATCATCGGGATCCCGAACCACGGCACGCTGCGCGTGGGTGATACGCTGAGCGAGAAGAATGCGATCCGCTTTACCGGCCTGCCCAATTTCGCGCCGGAAATCCTGCGCCGTGTCGCGCTGGTCGATCCGACCAAGACCAAGCAGTTGCGCAAAGCGCTCGACGATCTTTCCGAAGAAGGGGTGATCCAGGTGTTCTATCCCGAGCTGGGCGGGCAGTGGATCGTCGGCGTGGTCGGCCAGTTGCAGCTCGACGTGCTGATCAGCCGGCTGTCGGCCGAATACAAGGTGGAGGCCAGGCTGGAAGCATCGCCCTTTGCCACTGCGCGCTGGATCAGGGGCGAGGACAAGGCGATGAATGACTTCGAGAAGTTCAACCTGTCCAACCTCGCCAAGGATCGCGACGGAGACCTCGTCTTCATGGCCAAGAGCCCGTGGGACGTGAACTATCAGCAGGAAAAGAACCCGGACCTTACCTTCTCCGCCACGAAGGAGCGTTGAGGTTGCACGGCAGGCGCCTTCGCGGCAAAGCCATGGCATGACGTTACACGCCGGACCGACATCGCAGACCTTCATATCGCAGCGCCTGCGCCTCAATTATGTCGATTGGGGCAATCGCGACGCGCCGCCGCTGGTGCTGGTGCATGGCGGGCGCGATCATGCGCGCAGCTGGGACTGGGTGGCGGAAGACCTGTGCAGGGACTGGCACGTCACCGCTTTCGATCACCGCGGGCACGGCGATTCCGACTGGGTCAGCGACGGCAATTACATGGCCAACGACATGGTCTATGACCTTGCCCAGTTCATCCACCAGCTCGACCGGGGGCCGGTGACGATCGTGAGCCATTCGATGGGCGGAAACGTCGCCCTGCGTTATGCCGGGACCTTTCCGGACATGGTACGCAAGATCGTGGCGATCGAAGGGCTCGGCCCGAGCCCGGCGCGGCAGGCCGAGCAGCGCGAAACGCCATACCCTGAACGGATGGCCGAATGGATCGGCAAGAAACGCGCCGCATCGGGCCGCATCCCGCGCAAATACGAAAGCATCGAGGCGGCCTTTCGCCGGATGATCGAGGAGAACAAGTTCCTCACCGAAGACCAGGCGCGCCATCTGACGCTGCACGGCGTGAACAAGAACGAGGACGGCACCTATAGCTGGAAGTTCGACCCGCATCTGAACGTATGGGGCGTGGAAGATGTGGCGGACGAATTCCAGCACCAGACCTGGGCCGCGATCACGGCGCCGACATTGCTGCTGTATGGTGCCGACAGCTGGGCTTCGAACCCGGAAGGGGATGGCCGGCTGGACCATTTCAACAATGCCGAGGTCATCGAATTCGAGAATGCGGGCCACTGGCTGCATCACGATCAGTTCGACCGTTTCATGAAGACGATCCGCGAGTTCCTCTGATACGGTGCAGCTTACTTTCGCCAGCTACAACATTCACAAGGGCGTTGGGCTCGACCGCCGGCGCGACCCCGAACGCATCCTCTCCGTCCTCCACGAGATCGATGCCGACATCATCGCATTGCAGGAAGCGGACCGGCGGATCGGCGAGCGCGCCAGCGTGCTGCCGCGTGCCGATATCGACGATACGCGCTGGCGCGTGATCGAGGTGGCGCGGCGGCCGCGCAGCATCGGCTGGCATGGCAATGCCCTGCTCGTCCGCCGCGGGATCGACATCGTATCGGGCGAGGCGCTGGATCTGCCGACCATTGAACCGCGCGGCGCGGCCTGCGGAGAAATCGTCGTCGAGGGGCGCAGCCTGCGGGTGATCGGAACGCATCTCGACCTGTCGGGTCTTCGGCGACGCGACCAGATCCGTTCGTTGCTGGGGTTCTGCAATGCCTGCGACCGCAATTTGCCGACGGTGATCATGGGCGATTTCAACCAATGGGGCCGCCAGACAGGCGCCATGCGTGAATTTGCGCATGGCTGGCACATCGTCACGCCGGGGCGCAGCTATCCGAGCAGGCAGCCGGTCGCGACGCTCGACCGGATCGTGGCCAGCACCCATTGGAACGTCGTTTCTTCGGACGTTCATCACACGGCGCTTTCGACGGTTGCGTCCGACCATTTGCCGGTGAAGGCCGTACTTTCCCTGATCAAAAAATAGGCACACGCCTAATTATCGGGCAACGAATGTTGCGTCGGCCCCGCGCCAAGCGTCCAAATCTTACCGAAAACGTGTTTGGCACGCACTTTGCTGCGTCTGCGAATGCCGGTGCTTGGGCCGGTAAATCACACGAGGGGGTGAGCGCGTGAAATTCATCATCGCCGTCATCAAGCCGTTCAAGCTCGACGAGGTCCGCGAGGCCCTGGGAGGCATCGGGGTGGCTGGAATGACCGTTACCGAGGTCAAGGGCTTCGGCCGCCAGAAGGGCCAGACCGAGATTTACCGCGGCGCGGAATATTCGACCAATATGCTGCCGAAGGTAAAACTCGAGATCGCCGCGAGCGACGACCTTGCCCCGCAAGTGGTCGAAACGATCCAGCAGACTGCCACCACCGATGCGATCGGCGACGGCAAGATCTTTGTTTTCGACCTCGCCAGCGCCACCCGCATTCGCACCGGCGAAACCGGCGACACCGCGCTCTGACGGACAGGATGGGACCCATGATGTTTCGAACACTTTCTCGCAGCGTTGCCACCGGCATCGCGCTGCTTACGCCGGTCGCGGCTTTCGCGCAGGAGGCTGCCGAAGCCGCCGCTGCCGTGCCCAATCCCGGCAACAATGCCTGGATGATGACGGCCACAATCCTGGTGCTGCTGATGATCCTGCCGGGGCTTGCGCTGTTCTATGGCGGTCTCACCCGCTCCAAGAACATGCTTTCCACCATTACGCAGGTCGGAGGGGCAGCGTGCCTTGCGATGCTGATCTGGGTGATGTGGGGCTATTCGACCGCCTTCGGGCCGGAAGGCAATGCCTTCTTCAGCTGGGGCAATCTGTTCCTGAGCCAGGTGACGACCGACAGCACTGCAGCGACATTCAGCGATGAAGTCATCAGCGAATATGTCTTCGTCAGCTTCCAGATGACTTTCGCCGCGATTACCGCTGCGCTGGTGCTGGGCGCGACGGTGGAGCGACTGAAGTTCTCTGCCGCCATGCTGTTTACCGCCATCTGGCTGACGATCGTCTATTTCCCGATCGCGCACATGGTGTGGGCGGGCGGCGGCCTGTTGTTCGAAATGGGCGCGCTCGACTTCGCCGGCGGTACAGTGGTGCATATCAATGCCGGTGTCTCGGCACTGGTGCTCGCCATGTTCCTTGGCAAGCGCAAGGGCTATCCCGGAGAGCCGATGCCGCCGCACAGCCTGACGCTGACGCTGGTAGGCGCAGGCCTGCTGTGGGTCGGCTGGTTCGGTTTCAATGCCGGCTCGGAACTCGAAGCGGACGGAACCGCCGGCCTCGCCATGATCAACACCTTCGTCGCCACCGCCGCAGGTGCCCTGGCCTGGATGCTGATGGAACGCTTCGCCGGGCACAAGGGATCGGCCCTGGGCTTTGCCTCGGGCATCATTGCAGGTCTCGTCGCCGTCACGCCCGCGGCCGGTAACAGCGGCCCGTTCGGAGCGCTGGTCCTTGGTATCGTGGCTTCGGTGATCGCGTATTTCGCAGTCGCCAAGCTCAAGCCGAAGCTGGGATACGACGATGCGCTGGACGTGTTCGGGATCCACGGCATTGCGGGCATCGTCGGCGCGATCGGCACGGGTATCGTCTATTCGCCCGCGCTTGGCGGACCCGGTGATGCAGCAGAATATGCGATGGGGGCTCAGGTAACGACGCAGATCGTTGCCGTGGTCGTCGCCATCGTTTGGGCAACGGTCGGAACCGTGATCGCGACGCTCATCACCAAGGTCATCACCGGTCTGCGGGTCACCCCGGAAGTCGAAAGCGACGGCCTCGACATCGGCGAGCATGGGGAACGTGCCTACAACTGAATTCGAAGCTTGGCGGGGGCGCCTACTCTCTCTCCTCTCCTCGGGTGCCCCCGTCTAACCGTGTTCCTCCTGCGAACACCGACTTTACCGGGCCGGAGATTAGTCTCCGGCCCCTTTTTTCGTATCTGCCGGGCTTTCCGATAGAGGAGGGCGGTGGCGTCCTAAGCGGCGAGGGCTGTCTTCACAAATTCGGCGCAGCGTTCCCCGATCATGATGCTGGGCGCATTCGTGTTTCCACTGACCAGCCGCGGCATGACGCTGGCATCGGCCACATAAAGCCCATCCACCCCGCGAGCCTTCAGGGTCGGATCGACCACGGCATCTTCATCCGGCCCCATCCGGCAGGTGCCGACCGGGTGATAGACCGTATCGGCACGATTGCGGATGAGATCGTCGAGCTGCGCATCATCGTCGAGATCGATGGGGTAGCGGTCCTGCGGCGCGTATTGCGCCATGCTGGGCGAAGCGACGATCCGATGGGACAGCCGCACACCTTCGCGCAGAATGGCCATGTCGCGATCATCGTCGAGGAAATTGGGATCGATCAGCGGAGCGTGCTGCGCATCTCGCCCGGCAAGGCGAACGGTCCCGCGACTTTCGGGACGCAGCACACAGGCGTGCAGCGAGAAGCCGTGCCCCTTCACCTTGGTTCGGCCATGGTCTTCCAGCATGGCAGGGACGAAGTGCCACTGCACGTCCGGGGCTGGGGCATCGGGCATGACCTTCCAGAAACCACCTGCCTCGGCATAGGGCGTGGTCATGATGCCCGTCCGCTTGCGCCGATGTTCGAGAATGGCCTTGGCCATGCGGATGGTGCCGGCCAGACTGTCACCGATGAAGTCCCGGCTTTCGGTCTGCCAGCTGGAGACGTAGTCGACATGATCCTGCAGGTCGCTGCCCACGGCCGGCTTGTCGATCACCACGTCGATGCCGTGATCTTTCAGATGGGCGGCGGGCCCGATCCCGGAAAGCATCAAGATCTGCGGCGAATTGAAGGCGCCAGCCGACAGCACCACGGCGCCGCGGGCCTTCACCTGTCGCTGCCTGTCGCCGACCGTATAGGTCACGCCGGTGACACGACCTTCCTCGATATCAAGCTTCTGCACGCTGACGCCGATGCGGACGTCCAGATTCCGCGAGCCCCTTAACGGCTCCACATAGGCTCGCGCGGCCGACCAGCGTTCCCCGTCCTTCTGGGTGACCTGATAAAGGCCGAAACCTTCCTGCCGGTCATCGTTGAAATCGGCGTTGCGGGGCAATTGCAGTTCGGCCGCTGCCTCGACAAAGGCAAGGCTGCCCGGATTGGCCCATTTCTGGTCGCTCACCCACAAGGGGCCCGAGGCGCCGTGAAATTCATCAGCGCCGCGCACATTGTGTTCGGCCTGTTTGAAATAGGGGAGCACGTCGTCATAAGCCCAGCCGCGGCAGCCGAGCGCGGCCCAATTGTCGTAATCCCAGCGATTGCCGCGGATATAGATCATGGCATTGATCGCCGAGGATCCGCCCAGGCCCCGCCCGCGCGGCTGGTAGCCGACCCGTCCGTTCAGGCCCTTCTGCGGAACGGTTTCGAACCGGTAATTCTGCGCGTCGCGCAGGAAGGGCATGAAGCCGGGCGTCTTGACCAGCATGCCGTTGTTCCGGCCTCCTGCCTCCAGCAGGCAGACGTTCTTGCCGGCTTGCGCCAACCGCCCCGCAACGGCGCTCCCGCCGCTGCCGCCGCCAATCACGATGACATCGAATTCGTCCATGGGTACTCCTCTCCACCGGAGAGGTTAGGCAGGCTCCGCCTCGCCCGCAATCGGGTTTTCCGATGAAACGGAATTTTCCTGCATGCCCTGCCGTTCCAGCCAGCGCGCCCTTATCTGGTCGGACGTTTCGCGGCTTGCGTCATGGGTCCAGCCGGGTTCGCGCAAGAGATAGGACAATTTGTGCTTCCACGGCGCTCGCCACATATCCTGCGCAATGCCCACCCATTCATGGAACACCGCCCAGACCAGGTTGAAGCTGCCGAGTTGTTTGACGATGCCGTACCGGATCTTTTCGCCCTTCACCTCCGGCTCGAAGGTGCCGAACATCTTGTCCCAGACGATGAAGACGCCGGCATAGTTGCGATCGAGATAGCGCGGATTGGTCGCATGGTGGACGCGGTGATGGCTGGGCGTGTTCATCACTGCTTCGAACCAGCGTGGCATGCGATCGATCGCTTCGGTGTGAATCCAGAACTGGTAGATCAGGTTGAACCCGCCGCAGATGGCTATCATGACGGGATGAAAGCCGAGAAGGACCAGCGGGAGCGCGAAGGCGAAGCCTAGCGTGAGGAAGCCGGTCCACGTCTGCCGCAGTGCGGTTGAGAGATTGTAGTGCTGGCTCGAGTGGTGGTTCACATGGCTCGCCCAGAACCAGCGGACGCGGTGGCCGAAACGGTGTACCCAGTAATATTTCAGGTCGTCGAGCACGAAGCACAGGACAAAGGCCCACCAGGTCCACGGCACATCGAACAGGCGAAACTGCCAAAGCCAGATGAACAGCGCGAGAAACACCCCGCCGGACAGCAGGCCAGCGACCGTACTGCCGAGACCGAAGGCAAGGCTGGTGAGCGTATCCCTTGGTTCATAGGCGTCGGGGCGTTTGCGCCAGGCCCAGACCATCTCCATCAGCACGAGAGCGATGAAGCCGGGAACTGCCAGTTCGGTAGGCGAGAAATCGGGCATGGCGATCAGCTCTTTACCGCTTCTATTGTCTCGACCCAAGCGGAAGCGTCATCGAGCGCCAACCGCGCCGCGCCGTAACGCCTTTCCGCAGTGTCGATGACGAGCATGTCGCCATCGCGCCGAACACTGGCGGCGCCCGACAGGATCCGGCCCGCGAAATGCACGCCATGCGGGCGCAGGAGCAGTACGCGCCCGGCAGCGTCGCGCAGCAATGCGCCGCGGCCATCGCGATCCAGCCCGATCGCCACCGGTTCGAAACCGCTGACGGCCTCTTCGGCAGCAATCCGGGCTTCCGTTTCATCGGCGAGGCGGGGGGCGGGGCCCAGTTTCAGCCACACGGCCATGCCGGCCAGCGCGAAGATCGCCGCCAGGGATCCGAGGAACTGGAGCAGGGCCGGTGGCAATTCCATGCGGCAGACGTTGGCACGCGCCGCGCTTTGCGGCAAGCAGGCCGCAACAGGGAGAAAGACATGAAACCGATCGCCATCCTCGCTGCCGGCGCGGCGCTCATCGCAGCGCCCGTATGCGCGCAAACCGCCGACCCCATCGCGCAGGTGGAAGCGGAGGCAGAGCGCACCGAGCGCGTGGCCCAGCAGATATGGCAATTTGCGGAACTGGGTTATCTCGAAACGCGCTCCAGCGGGTTGCTGGTCGACGAACTGCAGAAGGAAGGATTCACGATCCGGCCGGGCGTTGCCGACATTCCGACCGCCTTTATCGCGGAATGGGGCGAAGGCGGTCCTGTCATCGGGCTGCTGGCGGAATTCGACGCCCTGCCCGGAATCACCCAGTCCGCCGAGCCGACGCGTGATCCGGTTGCGGACAAGCATGCCGGCCATGCCTGCGGGCACAATCTGTTCGGCGCCGGCTCTCTCAGCGCGGCAATCGCTATCCGCAACTGGCTGGAGGCGACCGGCACACCGGGACGCGTACGCCTGTATGGGACGCCTGCCGAAGAAGGTGGATCGGGCAAGGTCTATATGGCGCGGGCCGGCCTGTTCGACGATGCCGATTTCGTGATCGACTGGCATCCGGCGGACCGCAATTCCGCCGCATCGCGGATGAGCCTCGCCAACCGGTCGGGCAAGTTCCGGTTCCGCGGTGTTTCGGCCCATGCTGCCGGTGCACCGGAGCGTGGGCGAAGCGCACTCGACGGGGTCGAGGCGATGAACATGATGGTCAATATGATGCGCGAACACACGTCGATGGATACGCGCATCCACTATGTCATTACCGATGGCGGCAAGGCGCCCAACGTCGTCCCCGATTTCGCCGAAGTGTTCTATTACGTGCGCCACTCCGATGCGGACGAAGTGCGGGCCTTGTGGCCACGCCTGGAAGCGGCGGCCAAGGGTGCCGCGATGGGGACGGGGACCGAAGTGGACTGGGAGATCATCCACGGCAACAACCCAACGCTCCCGGTCGAATCGCTGCAGAAAATGATGGATGCCAAGCTGCGTCAGCTCGAGCCGCTCAAATACACTGCAGATGAATTGGCCTGGGCCGCCACGATTCGCGAAAGCCTGGGCGACGACGCGCCAGAGCTGGCGGAAGCGGCGCAGATCGAAGATTACGCGGTACTTACGGGATACGGATCGACCGACGTCGGCGATGTCAGCCGGGCCGTGCCGACCGTCAGCGTGCGCACCGCCACCTGGGTTCCGGGAACGGCGGCGCATAGCTGGCAGGCAGTCGCCGCAAGCGGCCACAGCTATGGTGCCAAAGGCACCCAGCATGCGGCGAAGGCGATGATGCTCGCTGCGGTCGAACTTTATACCAACCCGCAATTGCGTGAGACCGCCAAGGCGGAATTCATCGCGGCACGCGGCGAGGATTACGTCTACGAATCGCTGCTCGGCGATCGCGCCCCGCCGCTCGATTATCGCAAATGATCAGCTGCGGGCGCGGGCGGCGAACATGTCCATGGCCGGGCGAACCGGGCTGACGTCGTAACCAGCCGAGGCTGCAGCTTCGCTGATTTCTTCCGGGTCCTCGCCCGTGCGTGCGCGTGCGAGCGACCAGAGCAGGGTCGAGCGTGTGCCCGAACGGCAAAAGCCGAGCACCGGCCCGCTCGCAGCGGCAAGTGCATCCTGCAACTGCTCGACCTGCGGTTCGCTGAAGCCGGCGCTACCGATCGGGATGGCGAGGTAATCCATCCCGGCCGCACGGGTTGCCGCCTCGATAGTCGCGCCCTCGGGCTGGTCCGGCGCTTCGCCGTCGGGACGATTGTTCACCACCAGCGTGATGCCCATCGCTGCCGCTTCGGAGATTTCCTGCGGCGTTACCTGGGGGCTGGCATAGAAGCTGTCGGACAGTTTGCGGAATTCGCTCATGAAGGGGTTCCTAGACAGGATTTGATTTCGCCGCCCGGCGCTTGCGCTGAACGATGTTGAGAATTTCGACTCCGACCGAAAAGCCCATGGCGGCATAGATATAACCCTTGGGCACATGGAAGCCGAAGCCATCGGCGATCAGCACGAGCCCGATCATGACCAGGAATGCAAGGGCGAGCATGACCAGCGTCGGGTTCTTCTCGATGAATTTGGCCAGCGGGTCGGCTGCCACCAGCATTATGCCGACCGTGATGACGACCGCGGTGACCATGATCGGAATCTGGTCCGTCATGCCGACGGCCGTGAGGATCGAATCGACCGAGAATACGATATCGATAGCGACGATCTGCGCGATGACGGTGCCGAACGTCGCCTTGGCCGCGTCGCCCGCGCCGGGGGTCTTGTCCAGCAGCTCGCCCGAATTGTCTTCCGGTTCCATCGCGTGATGGATTTCCTTGGTCGCCTTCCACAACAGGAAAAGCCCGCCCACCAGCAGGATAAGGTCGCGCCCGGTAAAGGCGGTTTCGAAACTCGGCTTGCCGTATTCGTTCGGCGCACCGACCAGCCCGAGATCGAAGATCGGCGTCTGCAATGTGACGAGCCAGCCGATGAGCATCAGCAGGCCGATCCGCATGACGAGCGCAAGTGTCAGCCCGATCCGGCGAGCGCGCTGCTGCTGGTGCTCGGGCAACTTGTTCGAAAGGATCGCGATGAAGATCAGGTTGTCGACGCCCAGCACGACCTCGAGCGCAATCAGGGTGAGGAGCGCCAGCCATGCTGACGGGTCCGAAAGAAGGGTCAAAAATTCCATCGAGCCGCCTCTGCCTGCGCCCTTCGCTTCGTTCAAGATGTGTTTTGCGCAATATCTCCTATGCGAAAATGTCACAATTGTAGGGTTTGCTCACTGTTGCACGTAAATCATTCGCACCTGACGATCTTTCGCGCTATGATGGCCCCATAAAGGGAGGGTTACGTGCCCGCCCGCGTCGATACGGCATGCAGTCCTCGTATCGGTAGCTTCTGATTTGCGGCTGCACGACAAGGTATTGTTCGAGTTATGGGTTACGACAGAGGACGCCGCCGCGGAAAGGACAAACGCGACGGTTTCGGGGAAGACAATTTCGATAGTTTCGGTGGCCCCCCGGGCGATTTCACTCCGCATGAGGCGTTCCAGGGCGATCGGTTCGGCGGCGGTGATCGCGGCGGCTTTGGCGGCGGGAACCGCGGTGGCGGTTTCGGTGGCGGCAATCGCGGCGGCGGTGGCGATCGTGGCGGCGGCGGCGGCTTCAACCGCATGCCGGCACAGGTCGTCGGCACCGGCAAGGGTACGGTGAAATTCTTCAACGGCCAGAAGGGTTTTGGCTTCATCCAGCAAGATAGCGGCGGCGAAGATGTGTTCGTGCACATCAGCGCAGTCGAACGTGCAGGGCTCGAAGGCCTGGCCGAAGGGCAGGAACTGGAGTTCAACCTCGTGGATCGCGGCGGGAAGGTTTCCGCACAGGATCTTCAGGTCGTTGGCGACGTCATCCCCGTGCAGTCGCGCGGCGGAGATCGCGGCGAGCGTGGCGGTGAACGCGAGGCGGCACCCCGGCGCGAACTGACTGGCGAAAAGGCAACGGGCACGGTCAAGTTCTTCAATTCGATGAAGGGCTTCGGCTTCCTGACCCGTGACGATGGCCAGCCGGATGCGTTTGTTCACATCAGCGCAGTCGAACGTTCGGGCCTCGCCGGCATCAACGAAGGCGAACGGTTCGAATTCGATCTCGAAGTCGACCGACGCGGCAAATATTCGGCGGTCAACCTCGTCCCTGCACAGGACTGAGAAGAGCAGACCGTCTTGGGGGTTTGACCCGCAAGGCGCGACGCAATAGATCGCTGGCAAACACGCAGATGGCGGTTCCTCAAGGGACCGCCATTTGTCTTTGAAGTTGAAACGCGCCCGCCAAGAGGCGCAGCAGGAGGCCCTATGTCGATTTCACCGCTGATGCCCGTCTATCCCCGCTGCGGCGTTCGCCCGGTCAAGGGTGAGCATTGCCATCTGATCGACGAAGACGGCACGCGTTACCTCGATTTCGCCAGCGGCATTGCGGTCAATCTGCTCGGTCACAGCCATGCGGGCCTGATCGGCGCAATCCAGCAGCAGGCAGAGACGCTGATGCACGTCTCCAACCTTTACGGCAGCCCGCAGGGCGAGGCGCTGGCCCAGCGTCTGGTCGACAAGACGTTTGCCGACACGGTCTTTTTCACCAATTCCGGCGCCGAAGCGGTCGAGGCCGCGATCAAGACGGCACGTGCCTACCATCAGCATGAAGATGGCGATGGCAATCGTACAGAACTGATCACTTTCACGAATGCTTTCCATGGCCGCACCATGGCGACCATCAGCGCGTCCAATCAGGAAAAGATGCATAAGGGTTTCATGCCCCTGCTCGCAGGCTTCCAGTATGCCGAGTTCGACAATCTCGAACATGCCAAGTCGCTGATGAGCGACAAGACGGCCGGCTTCCTCGTCGAACCGATCCAGGGCGAAGGCGGTATCCGCCCTGCCAGCGATGAATTCATGCGCGGCCTGCGCGCGCTCGCCGATGACAACGATCTGATGCTCATCTTCGACGAGGTTCAGTGCGGCGTGGCGCGCACCGGCAAGCTGTACGCTTACGAGCACTACGGGATAGAGCCGGATATCATGGCGACCGCCAAGGGTATCGGCGGCGGGTTCCCACTTGGGGCCTGCCTTGCGACCGAAAAGGCCGCTCGGGGCATGGGTTTCGGCACGCACGGATCGACCTATGGCGGTAATCCGCTCGCCATGGCCGCAGGTACCGCGGTGATGGACGCTGTAGCGAATGATGAATTCCTCGCCGAAGTCACCGAGAAGGGCGAACGGCTGCGTTCGCGCCTTGAGCAGTTCATTGGCAACTATCCCGACCTGTTCGAACTGGTTCGCGGCAAGGGGCTGATGCTGGGGCTCAAGATGAAGGTCGAGAGCCGTCCGTTCTTCGTGCACCTGCGCGACAATCACCAGCTTCTGACGGTGGCCGCAGGCGACAACACGCTGCGCGTTCTTCCGCCGCTGGTAGCCGGTGATGCCGAATTCGACGAATTCTTCGACAAACTTTCGGCTGGTGCCGCAAGTTACGATCCGGCAGGCTGATAAGGTTATGGCAATGCGGTACTTCCTCGATCTTTCCGATGCAGGCGGGGACGCGATTGCCGCCATGATCAACGATGCGCAGGACCGCAAGGCGGCGCGATTGGGCTGGGCCAAGGGCAGGCCCGATGCCGATGCGCCGCTTGCCGGCCATGTGCTGGGGATGATCTTTGAGAAGAGCTCCACCCGTACGCGGGTGAGTTTCGATATCGCCATGCGCCAACTGGGCGGATCGGCGCTTATCCTGGATTCCGGTACGAGCCAGCTGGGCCGGGGTGAAAGCATCGCCGACACGGCGCGCGTGCTCAGCCGGATGGTCGATGCGATCATGATCCGGACAGACGATCACGCAAAGGCTCTGGAAATGGCGCGCCATGCGACCGTTCCGGTGATCAACGGCCTGACGGACCGCTCGCACCCGTGCCAGATCGTCGCCGATCTCCTGACCGTGGTCGAACATGGCAAGGCATTGCCCGGGTTGGAATTGGCCTGGCTGGGCGACGGCAACAATGTGCTTCACTCCATTCTCGAAGCTGCGGGACTGATGAAGTTCAACGTCCGCGTCGGCATTCCGCAGGGGTATGAGCCGGAAACCGAATTCGTCGAAATGGCGCGCAGCGGCGGTGCCACGGTAACATTGACGCAGGATGCTCAAGAAGCGGTAGCCGGGGCCGATATCGTGGTCACGGATACGTGGATTTCCATGGGGCAGGAGCACGTCCACAACAAGCTGGCGGCGATGGCGCCGTTTCAGGTTTCGCAAAGCCTGATGGGGGCGGCCAAGCCCGATGCGAAATTCCTGCATTGCCTGCCGGCCCACGTCGGCGAAGAAGTGAGTGAAGAGGTATTCGAGGGCGAGCAATCCGTCGTTTTCGACGAGGCCGAAAATCGCATTCACGCGCAAAAGTCGGTCCTCCTCTGGTGTTTCGACCGTATCTGACGCGAATTTTCCGAACCCTACCATTTTCCACAGCCCGCCCCATATGGCGGGCATGAACGCTACCTCCTCCAAAAACGAAGAAACCTACACTGGTCGTCTGCTGGCCTTCACGATCCCTTCGCGCCACGCGCGGGGCCGTCTGGTGCGGCTCGATGATGTGCTCGACGACATCCTTGCCGCGCATGACTATCCGGCGCCCGTTACTCATCTTCTCGCCGAAGCGCTTGTGCTAGCCGTGCTGATCGGCGGGCTGGTGAAGGATGACGGGTCGCAAGTTACGATGCAGGCCCAGACCGAAGCGGGCGCCGTAAGCCTGCTGGTCTGCGATTACAAAGGCGGCGAACTGCGAGGCTATGTCGAGTTCGACGAGGGTAAACTTGCGGAACTCGGTGCCAACCCTTCGCTTTTCGCGCTATTCGGCAAAGGATATCTTGCCATAACCTTCGATCTCGTCGGGGGGCAGGGGCGATATCAGGGTATCGTTCCCCTCGAAGGCGATAGTCTTGCGGAAGCGTGCGAGCGCTATTTCTACCAATCAGAACAGGTGCCGACGCTGATCAGATGCGCCGTGCGCTCAGATGGCGCCGGGGTAAAGGCGGCAGGACTGCTCGTGCAGCATCTCCCCGAGGGCGAAGAAGGGCGCGAGCGGCTTCATGCCAAGCTGGATCATCCCGAATGGGAACATGTTGCAATTCTCGCTGGATCGCTACGGCACGAAGAACTGCTCGATCCCGAACTTTCGCTTGAAGCGATCGCCTGGCGGTTGTTCCACGAAGAAGATCAAGTTCTCGTTCAACCCGGGGCCGCCATCGGTCGTGGATGCAGGTGCTCGGTCGAACATTACAAGGATGTTCTGGAGCGCTTTCCCGAAGACCAGCGCGCCGAGATGCGCGATGAAAACGGGATCGTCCTCGTAGACTGTGCATTCTGTTCGAAACAGTTCGGCATCGAAATTTGATCGGCGTGTCGTTGCTATACAACGGTTCATCGCTATCTTGATGTACGAAAGATCAGAGACAACACGCGTCGTCTGACGAAAGGTGGAATGATATGGCTCGTACCCGGGCTGTCCTGATGGCTGCTTTACTGGTCCCGTTTGCGGGGCTGGCATCGCCTGCACTGGCGCAGGCATCGCTTGCCATGCTCGACACGCTGGATCGCGGCGGATGGGAAGTCCGTTTCCGCGACGATAACAGCATGCGCAAGGTCTGCATCCGCTCGGGGCGCGAATTCATCCGGCTTCGCCACAGCGGCGGCAATTGCAACCGCTTCGTGGTTGAAGATGCAGATCGTAATGTGACGGTACAGTATACGTGCCGCGGCAATGGTTATGGCCGCACACATATCCGTAAGGAATCGCCAAGCCTGGTGCAGATCGATAGCCAGGGAATTGCCGACGGAAAGCCGTTCCAGTTCACGGCCGAAGCGCGACAGACGGGCAGATGTAACTGAGCGGCCCACTTGCAGGTCTCCTGCTTCGCGCATAGCGGAGCCCTATGAATGAAACAGACACATCCGGCCCCGCCGTGGTCCTGCTTTCCGGCGGGCTCGATTCCATGGTCACCGCTGCAATCGCGCGAGAACGCGGGATGGCGGTGCACGCGCTGACGATCGATTACGGTCAGCGGCACATCCGCGAACTGCAATCGGCGCGCTCGATTGCAGAAAAGCTTGGCGTGAAACGTCACGTCGAATTGCCGCTGGATCTGCGGCAATTCGGCGGATCGGCTCTGACTGACGACATCGATGTACCCAAGGGCGGTATCGGCGAGGGGGAGGATATACCCGTCACCTATGTGCCGGCGCGCAATCTCGTCTTCCTGGCACTGACGACGGCGTTCGCCGAAACGTCGAACTCTCGCAACATATTCATCGGCGTCAATGCGCTCGATTATTCGGGTTACCCGGATTGCCGGCCCGAATTCATTGCCAGCTTTGCCGAAACGGCCCGGCTCGGCACGAAGCAGGGTGTCGCGGGTCGGCCGTTTACGATCCATGCGCCGCTCCAGCATATGTCGAAAGCGGATATTGCACGGGAATGCGATCGGCTCGGTCTCGATCCTTCATGGAGCTGGTCGTGCTACGATCCGACGGCAGAGGGCGAGGCATGCGGCGCATGCGATTCGTGCCGGCTGCGCCGAAAAGGCTTTGCCGAAGCGGGACTAGCCGATACCACCACCTATTCGAGGGATGCACCGGCTTTGACGGAGTGAGGATTTGACAGAACTAAAGGACGCCGCCCCGATCAAGGGAGAGGCGGCAGGCAGCGCCCCGGACAAGGTACCTGCCTATAGCTGGTATGCCCTGGGCGTCCTCGTTCTCATCTATGTTCTGAACTTCATCGACCGGCAGATCCTTTCGATCCTTGCCAACGATATCAAGGCCGATCTCGGGGTCGAGGATGATTATCTCGGCTTTCTGTATGGCACGGCGTTTGCGGTATTCTACGCCCTGTTCGGCATCCCGCTAGGCAAGCTGGCCGATAGCTGGAAACGCGTGCGCCTGATGAGCTTGGGCCTTGCGCTGTGGTCCACCATGACGGCGCTGTCCGGATTTGCGAAAAATGCGACCACGCTCACCGTGGCGCGTATCGGTGTCGGGGTGGGCGAAGCGACAGCCAGCCCGTCGGCCTATTCGCTGATTTCCGACTGGTTTCCCGCTCGCCTGCGCGCGACTGCCCTGGCGATATATTCCTCGGGCCTTTACATCGGCGGAGGCATTTCGCTTCTCATCGGCGGGCTGATCGTCGAAAACTGGAATGCAGCCTATCCGGGCGGCGGTCCGCTTGGCCTGGTCGGATGGCAGGCCGCGTTTCTCGCGGTCGGCATTCCCGGTCTGGTGCTGGCACTATGGGTTCTGACCTTGCGAGAGCCGGTCCGCGGCGCGATTGATGGCCTCCCGACTCCGGAAGATCCCGAACCCTTTCGCGGCTTCGTACGTGAACTTTTTCAGGTCATCCCGCCATTCACCGTATTCGGGGCGGCGGCACGCGGGACCGGTGCGCTGGTCGTCAATTTATGCGGCGCTGCCTTTTTTGCGGCGGTGGCTTGGGCCCTGTGGCTTTGGACCGGCGTCTTCGAGCAGTGGCTGTTCCTCGGCGTGGGGTATTATGCTGTATTCAGCTGGACGATGGGGCTGCGCGCGCGCGACCTTCCCACCTATCGCCTGACCTGGGGTTCACCGGCATTTCTCTGCGTAATTCTGGGATACGGCACGGTCGCCTTCATGGCCTATGCGGCGTCCTATTGGGGCGCGCCTTATGCTGAACGGGCACTTGGGGCCGACAAGACGGAATTGGGCTGGTTTCTCGGGGCCCCTGGGGCCGTTGCCGGATTTCTCGGGGTCATCCTTGGCGGACGCATGGCGGACTATCTCCTGGAACGGCGCCCCGAAGGACGCGTTTGGGTGATCTTGTTCGGGCTCGTGATGCCCCTGCCAGCCATGTGGGTTGCATACACGACATCGGATGTGGCTGTCTTCTACGTGGGCGCTTTTCTTGCGCAATTGCTCAGCGCTTCCGCGCTCGGCGCTGCGGCCGCCTCAAGCCAGGCTCTCGTGCTTCCGCGCATGCGCGGCCTTGCCACAGCGACGTTCTTCCTTGCGACGACGCTAATCGGCCTAGGCCTCGGCCCCTTCATGGCTGGCTATGTATCGGCCACCAATGGAGACGATCTTTCTCTAGGGGTGCTATCCACCTTTGTCGCCGCGCCATTCGGGTTCATCCTGCTGGTGGCTGCGCTGAAGCTTGTCCCTCAGGCTGCAGCCACCGTGGTCGAACGTGCACGTGACGCTGGCGAAGAGGTTTAGGCCCTTTTCATAACGCCGCAGGCTATCCGCGATCCCGCGTCGCCCGCTGGGTCGGTGCGGTAGTCATCGGGTCCTTCATGGATGACAACGGCAGTACCATCGGCATCGAAGATGTCAGCCAGAACATCAGTGGCGTTACCTTCAAGTTGCACTTCGGCGCGTCCGGTGCCGTTCGCTGCAATTGTCAGATTGGGCATATCGCCAAGATGCTGACCGCCGGGGGACATTGACCCGTGCGTGTTATTGCCGGGGTTGAGATGGCCGCCTGCGCTCGTGAAATCGGGCGCCGTGCATTTGCCGGTGGTGTGAAGGTGAAAGCCATGTTCACCGGGTGACATGCCCACGGCAGCGACGGCGACCGTCACGGTCTGGCCGCTGCTCAGCAGTTGAACGGTTCCTGCAGGCGTACCGTTGGCGAACAGCAGTGTCGTCTCTCCAACACGTTCAGTGGGAAGGTCGTCCATCGTCGTGCAACCGGCAAGGGCGATGGCTGTGATGGGCGGCAGCAGGAACAGTTTATTCATGGAAGTCCTCTCGGTTCGAACAGGGATCTTACCATGCAACGAAAAAGGGCCCGGATTGCTCCGGGCCCTTCTCGAATTTGGCTAATGCCAGTCGCTTACATGCCCGAACCCGGACCGTAAGTGATTTCGACGCGGCGGTTCTGCAGCTCGCGGACACCGTCAGCAGTCGGGACGCGCGGGTTGGCTTCACCGAACGCTTCGCTGGTGATGCGGCCATCAGGCACACCGCGCGAGGTCAGGTAACCACGGACCGAAGCGTTACGACGTTCTGCGAGACCCATGTTGTAGGTCGCCGAACCCGAACGGTCGGTGTAGCCGGCGAGCATGATTGCTGCCGTACCGCAGTCTGCGTAAGCCGACACGGCGTTGTCGAGGATGGTCGCTGCTTCCGGAGTGATGTCCGACTTGTCCCAGTTGAAGAAGACGATGTACGGACCCGTCTCGCAGACCGGCGCCGGCGGCGGCGGGGGCGGAGGCGGCGGGGGAGGCGGCGGCGGCGGCGGCGGCGGCGGCGGCGGCGGAGCTGCCGGTTCGCCGAAGTTGTAAGCCAGCGTTGCCATCAGCGAGTGCGAACGGAAACCGACGCGTGCGTCGCGGCCGTCGAATGCCACCAGGTCGTTGCCGAACTGGTTGTAGAAGCGATACTTCAGACCGATGTCGACGTTGTCGTTGATCGGTGCGCGCACGCCGGCGAGTGCCTGCCATGCGAAGCCCGTGTCGCTGTCGACGATGTCGATCGACGGGAACGGGGTGAGAACGCCAACCTTGACGCGGCCAACACCGGCGCCACCGCCGACGAAGCCCTGCAGGCCATCATCGGGGCCAAAGTCGACCAAGCCGTTGATCATGAAGCTCAGAGCTTCAGCACCGCCGCCGACCTGCGGGTCGTCGAGCGAAACGAAGTTATCGGTGTAGCTGTCTTCTTCCGAACGACGGAAGCTGGCTTCAGCTTCCAGACGGAACGGACCGAAGTCATAACCGACGATGCCGCCGACGTCGTAACCGATGTCGGTGTTGAGCGTGCCGACTTCGTTCGAACCCGAAAGGTTGTCAATATCTTCGACGATCATACCACCGGCGTTGAGTTCAACGTACCAGCTATCATCTTTTGCCAGGGCTGGCGATGCAAAGGCCGTAGAGGCCATCGCCATTCCTATGACGAGTTTGCGCATTATAATTTCCCCTTTTTGCGAAATTGGAGCCACCGAGTGGAACATATCTATCTTTCAGGCCCCTAGGTGGCAAGTAAACAATAGGTGGGAACTGTGACAATATTGCCGCTTTCCCTTATTGTAAGAATGAGTTCCGGGAATTTGGACCCCTTCCGTATTGTGCCGAACGGCGATGCGCGGATCGGGTTCCCATCAGTCTCGTGGAAAGATCGATAGTGTTGCAAAGATGTCGATAATTGCCTCGATCGCAGCCCGCGCCTCGACATCGACGACTGCCCCTCCCGAGGGAGGCGACGGCCGCTCGACCCGGTTCCATCCGCCTGCATAAACGATCCGGCTACTTTCCGATCGATCGAATACCTGCATACCGTCGATCGGCGTGCAGAGTGTCCATTGGGTGCCATCCCAGCAGGCGAGCTCTCCCTCATACCCCTGCCATGCGCCGCCGGCTTTTTGCGCCACGATCCAGCATTCGCCCGCGACGGGATCTTGTGGCGGTGTTGTCGCCTCACCCTCCACGGCGGGATGCAGCAGCGCATCGATTTGCGCGAAGGTCTCGTTGACGGATAATTCTTTCTGCGCCTGGCCGGGAACCAGCATGGCGAGCGCATGGCGGGGAGTGGTCGCATCGAAAGAAACGGGCGTGGTCATGGCATCTTCCTTTCAGGTATACTTGCTGGAGAAATGGGGCGCAGCGTCAGCCGCGGTAGTGACAACACTCGCAATCATCAGTCGCAGAAATCGAGCGTGTAAAACGGCCGGATCGAGCCTCTGCTATGATCGGAATGTCGCCTGCTGCAGTGCGTCGCCACAAACGCAGTCCCGCCATCCGCTGCACAGCAGGTCAGAACGGGGCCGCTAGACATGCCGACCTGCTGTGCCAGTGTTGCGGCGCGAAAGTTACAGTCGCACCAGCCGGAACGGGTGCCGCAGGGCTGCGATGGATGTGGGCAAGGGCTCTTTAACTTCGTTTTGTTCGTGATATTTAAGCCCGGCAAGGCGGATCGGGCTGATTTCGGTCAGCTGACGGGCGATCGCCGCATCGATCTGGCGCGGCACGGCATAGCCGCCATCGCCCGGCACGCCCGCCGTGATCGACTTGATTTCCTGCGTCGCACCGCGGCGCAGATAGCCATCGACAAAGCCCTTCACTTCGGGCGCCGCCTCGTCGCCGGTGCCAAGGGCAGGGCGTGCCGCCCGCCCGATCCGCGCCTTCACCCGGTCGAGGTCGGATCGCAGATCCGCCACCGCGGCTTCGGTGCTCTCCTGTCGTGCAACGATGTCGAAACTCGCTTCGGCGGGGTCGATGGGCGTGGCGGTAGCGGTGGGTTGGTCAGGCGTATTTACGTCCATCAGATGTTCCTTTTCTCAGGGTAAATTCTTGGTGTTTCGAACCCGCATCCGGGATCGTCCTCGCTGGACGTGCAGCCAGCTGCACCCGCTGCGGCCGCACGTGCGGGTGGCCTTTGGCAGCGCACCAAAGGTGCACTTCCGTGCTTGCCGGACCTCCTCCGGCCCGGATCAATCGCGAGGTGGCAAAATGGAGAAAGTTCCGAGTCCCGGCGAGGCAAGGCCGACTGGCCGCCGCGGCTTATGCCGCGAAGCCAAGCGAGCCGGACGGCTCGCGCCCGGCGTTTGAGGGCGCAGATAAAAAATGCACGCGCGCCCCGTGTTGCAGCGGATGCGTCACCACGCTCACCTCGAACAGATCGATCTCGGCCAGTTCGCGGCCTTGCGCCGTGTGGCGATAGGCCCGCGCACGATAGCCGAAGCTCAGGCCGCTCACCGCACGCCGGCGCAACAGCACGGCCGCGCGCCCGTCCGGATTGTCGATGCTGGCAATGATCCGCAGCCCGCGCCCATCCTCGCCCGCCATCTCGACCCAGCCGATGCGGCGCTCGGGCCGGTGCTGCCAGTATAGGGGAAAGCGCCCTTCGCGTTCGGCCAGCGTGCGCGTGAAGGCCCCGGGCCGGATCGTGTCGTGCGCGCCATCGGGCCGGTCGAACAGCGCCGCATAACCGGCAATGCGCAGAACCGGTGCCGCCCTGTCACCCCGGACCTGTTCCGGAATGTCACCCCGGACCTGTTCCGGAATGTCACCCCGGACCTGTTCCGGGGTCACGACAGCATGTCCCCCACGCCCAGCCGCACGGCGATGCCGACCAGCAGCAGCGCCAGCACGCCCTTGACCAGCCAGTCCACGGCCGCCTTCCACGCGCTGGCCTTGGCATCGCGCCAGGCGCCCAGCAATTCGCGCAATTCGTCGATGTCCTCCTGCGCCGACGGATCGCCCAGGCCCAGCCGGTCGAGCACGCGGTTCGCGCCCAGTTCGCTCGCTTCCTCGACGATGGCGCGCAGGGTGATCAGTTCGCCGCCCTCGTGGCCCGCCTGCGCAATCAGCCGCGCCAGCATGTCTTCCCGCGTCATCGGCCACTCTCCATTGTCGCCAGCCCCAACAGCTCGCGTTTTTCCAGATCGGTCAGAAAACTCGCCCCGCTCACCTGCGTCCACAGCCGCTCGCGATCCTCCGCCAGCGCGGGCACACGGTCGAGATCGACACTCGGCGCCTCGCCAAACCAGTCCGCCAGCCCGCTATGCAGACCGGCCAGGATCTTGCCTGCCAGCGGCAACAGGGTCAGCCGCCACAGCGCCCGGTTGGCCTCGCGGTAATTGGCATAGGTATTGTCGCCCGGCAGGCCGAGCAGCATGGGCGGCACGCCAAACGCCAGCGCAATGTCGCGCGCCGCCGCCGCCTTCAGCGTGGCGAAATCCATGTCCGCAGGGCTCAGGCTCATCGCCTTCCAGTCCAGCCCGCCTTCCAGCAGCATCGGCCGCCCGGCATTGCCGTGGCCCTGATAGGCGGCCAGCAGCTCGGCCTTCAGCCGGTCGAACTGCTCGCCCGTCAGCCCGCCCGTATCGCCGGCGTCGTAAACCAGCGCACCGCTCGGCCGCGCGGCATTGGCCAGCAGCGCGCGGTTCCACTCGCTCGCTGCATTGTGGATCGCCACGGCGGGCGCGGCGGCGGCCAGGCATCCCGCGCCGTAATGATCGTCGGTGGGGTGAAAGCCCCTGAGATGGATGACACAGGGCCACCCGTCCTCGTCCTCCAGCGGCAGGGTGATCGTCCGATCGGCCAGAATATAGCGGTAGGCGGCCGGCCACCCCTCCTCGCCCGCCACCACCTGCACCCGCTCGGGCCGCAGGGGAAACAGGTCCACCGGCACGCCGCTCCCGTCCTTCACGATCTGAACATAGGCATTGCCATGCAGGCTCAATTGCGCGGCCAGCACCTCCAGCAGCGGCTGCGCGCCGCAGGAACAGCGGATCAGCGCCGCCAGCTGTTCGTCCGCGCAAGCGATCGGCGCGCTGCCGACCCCTTCCGCCACGATCCGCACGGCGCGCTGCGCCACGGGGTTGGCAAGATAGGCCTCGGCCACCTCGCGGGCATAATCGAAGGGGCTGCGTCCCGGCGGCCCGCCATCGAAAGCGGTCGCGCCCCAGTGCGACCAGGGCGAAACGAACCCGCGCGATACAGGCACGCGGGCGCCGCCCCCGCCCTTGAAGGCGGAGACGAGGCTGGTGAGAAAGCTCATGGTAGTTCTCCGGATGCAGGGGCCGCGCAGCACGAGCGCAGCGCACAATTGTGCGGAATTGGTACGGTGACGGGTCCGCGATGGAGGGCGGCCCCGCAATGGGTCACAAGGTACGGCTATGGCGCACCGATCTCGATTCGATGGCACACACCAGCCCGGTCCGGGCCTGGCTTTCGTGCGCGCCGACAAATGCGGGGAAGACCGCGCCGCGGGCGCTCCGCGCGATGCAATCTACTATCTCCAGCTCGCCCGGCAGGCCCGCCGCCTCGCCGCCGAACACACCGATCCCGACGTCGCCCGCCGCCTGCGCGAAAGCGCGGTCCGCCACGAACACATGGCCCGCCAGCTCAAACGCCAGGAAGACCGCACCAGAGACGAAAGCCGCCTCGGCGCCGGCCTCAAAGCCCTCCTGCGCACCCTCCGCGGACGCGGGTAAGGGCGGGGCAAACATCGTCATTCCCGCGAAGGCGGGAATCCAGTAGCTCGGCTGGCATGCAGAGCGAATTCGTTCCCTTGGTTTACATGATGGCATCGGGGCGAAACGGTATGCTTTATGTCGGTGTGACCTCCAATCTCGTCCAGCGCATCGCGCGGGAACGACCGATGGCTTTACGGCGAAATACGGCGTGAAGACCTTGGTGTGGTTCGAACCGGCCGGAACGATGGAACATGCCATCGTCCGCGAAAAACGGATCAAGAAATGGAACCGCGCATGGAAACTGCGTCTGATAGAGGCTGACAATCCAACTTGGCGCGATCTTGCACTGGACTTCGGCTTCGAACCTCTGCGCTGACTGGATTCCCGCCTTCGCGGGAATGACGGAACGCGTATTTCAACCGCCCATCTCCAAGCTCGTCATTCCCGCGAAGGCGGGAATCCAGCGGCGCCGTGATATCCGCAGGACCAACTCCCGCAGCTCTCACCCACCCTAAATCCACCGCACCCGCGGCGCGGCGCGCTTCACCAGCATCAGTTCCGTCAGCGCCCACACCAGCGCATCGGCCCGGTCCGGCGAACGTCCCGGCCCTTCGTAACCGCCGCCCGCCACCAGTCCGCACATCTCGTCTTCCAGCGCGGCGAACAGGCCGGTGTGGCGCACGCGTCCCGCTTCATACAGCGCGGCGATCGGCTCGGCGCGCGCCGTCTTGCCGCGGCTGGCGTGGACCAGCTTGACCGGCAGTGCGATATCGGCCGCGCGCAGCACGCTGGCGACCATCTGCCCGCCCTGGTTGGCTTCGGCCACCACGCGGTCGGCCTGCCAGGCATGGGCCGCATCGGCCACGGCGCGGGCCCAGCGTTCGGGTGTCGCATTCGTCACGGAACAGTCGGCCCTTATATAGGCGATGCCGTCCACGCCCAGCATCGCCACCACGATCCCGCAGGCGTCGCCGGAAGAACTGGCCGGCGGGTCGACCGCCACGATGACGCGCCTGGCCTGCGGTACCGCGTCCATGTGCCGGTATCCTTCGATCAGTGCGCGGCTCCACAGCGCGCCTTCGACTGCGGCGATCATCTCCCCGTCCAGTTCCTGCCGCCCGAAATTGCTCTGTTCGAACTGTTCGACCATCGCGGCGAGGTAATCGGCGGGCAGTACTTCCCGATTGTCCAGCGTGCCGCCGCGCGCCACGGCGACCCTGCCTGCCTTAGCATCCGCCATGATCCGGCGCATCAGCGCGGTCTGGCGCGGGGTGGTGGTGGCGACCACGCGCGGGCCGTCCCCCAGCCGCATCGTCAGTTGCAGATTGTTCCAGGCAGACATGGCCCGCTCGCTTGAATTATCCCATTTGGCTATTTCGTCGCACCAGGCATGGCTATGCTGCGGCCCGCGCAGCGTTTCCGGCTCCCCGGCGGAATAGAGCCAGGCGATCGCGCCGTTCTCCCACGTCAACCGGCGCAGGCTCGGCTCGAACTCCGGGGCCAGCGCACCCGGCGATGCCGCCAGTACGCCGCTGTCGCCTTCCACCATGACATTGCGGATTTCCGCCAGATTGGCGCCCACCAGCGCGATGCGTGCCGAACCGTCGTGCCGGGCCACGTCGCGCACCCATTCGGCGCCCGCCCGCGTCTTGCCGAAACCGCGTCCGGCGCAGATCAGCCAGGTACGCCAGGCCTCGCTCGGCGGCAGCTGCGCATCGCGTGCCCAGCCTTCCCAGTAATAGCTGCCCAGCGCGGCCAGCTCGTGCGGCTTCAGCCGGCGGGCCAGCTCCTCGCGTTCGCCATCGGCCTCATCGCCCGGGCGCCGCAGCCACCCTCCGCGAGACAGATTGCGCCGGTTAGCCATTGCCGCGGGCCTTCGCCGCATCCCGGCGTGCCTTGCGCACCGCGGCATCGCCTGCCTTGCTGCGGGCGCGCATATCGTCGATCTTGGCATTGATCGATGCGATGGTGGCGACCTCGTCGGCCAGCGTGCGGCGGCCCTTTTCCCGTGCCACGCTCTCGCGGTGCGCGGTCAGGCAGCGCAGGGCAATGGCGGTGTCGAATTTGCGCGGCGGCGTGCCGTCGCCGGGGGTTTCCCCGCTGCGCAGGTGATGCAGCAGTTCCATTTCCAGATTGTCGTATCCTTCCGCCAGCGCGGCATACCACTGGCGGGCAAAGTCCGGGTCGGTGCGGCGCAGGCGATAGATGCGGTTTACGGGAAGACCCGCCACTGCCGCGGCGGCCGCCACATTCGACGTTTCCGCCAGTTCGTGCAGGAATTGCTCGATCCGCTGTGCATCGCGCGGGGCGATCGGGCGGGCCGTGCGCGCTTTTGCCTGCCGCCCGTCGACCGGCTGGATCGCATCCCATGCCTCGCGGAATGCCTGGTTCTTGCGCCTCCTGTCATAGGGGGTGGACCCCGTTACACCGGCTTCGCGGGCTGCGGCGCGCACACCATTGCCGTCCTTCAGCGCCTCGAGGAAACGGGCCGCCCACGCCGGGCCTTCCATACTGTCCATCGCCTTGCTCATCTGTCCCTCCGTCTGCGGCGATAGCGGGCACGACAAAGGGCGGTGGCCCGGTTGGTTCAAGACCCGGCCCCGCCCGTTCGAATCACACTATCGCGATGTTCTGTATATGTACCCAAACAGCGTTACGATGTCAATAACAAAGTACCAAATAGGTTCTTACGCAGACGATTGCCAACAGGGGGTGGCTCGCTTAGAGCTTGGCCTCCTCCATCGTGGAGGGGGCGGCTGCGCCGCTCGCAAGGACGGGATGGGGAAGCGATGCTGCGCGGGCTCTACAACTGGACGATGGACAAGGCCTCGCATCCGCATGCGGTGTGGTGGCTGGCGCTGTTCGCCTTCGTCGAATCCTCCTTCTTCCCGATTCCGCCCCATCCGCTGCTGGGCCTGATGTGCCTCGCCGAACCGAAAAAGGCGGTGAAGTTCGCCCTCGTCTGCACGCTTGCTTCGGTTGCAGGCGCGCTGCTCGGCTATGCGATCGGCTGGGGCCTTTACGACAGTGTGGGCGTCTGGCTCATCGGCGCTCTCGGCCTCACCGATGCCTTTCCCGTCGCGGCCTGCCATTTGCGCGAATATGATTTCGAAGCGATCCTGATCGCGGGCGCCACGCCCGTGCCGTTCAAGCTGCTGACCATCACCGCCGGCTTCGTCGGGATGAACCTCGTCACCTTCGTGCTCTCCAGCCTGTTCGCCCGCGCGCTGATCTTCATGACCGTCGGCATACTGTTCCGCGTGTTCGGCGCCCCGATCAAACGTATGATCGACAAGTATCTCGGCATAGTGACCACCGCCTTCGTGTTCCTGGTGGTCGGCGGCGTTCTTGTCCTCACCCAGCTCGGCGGCAGCAGGGAAGACGGCGGCGTCTGCGCCAGTGCGACCGAGGTGAAGCCGGCCCGCTGAGCCTGCCTTGACAGCTAAGTAACCCACAGGTTACATGTAACCCATGAGTTACAAGCGAATCGAGGAATTTTGCATGGCTGACGATTACGAAACCGCCGAAAATTTCGCGCAGACCCGCGCCATCATGGCCCCCTTCCTGGGGCTGCTGGTACTGCTGATGCAGCAGGGCATTTTCTTCTCCTGGGACTGGGGTAGCGATTCCCTGGTGCAGATTTTCGTCTGGCTCGCCTTCGCGCTGATCATGCTCGGCCTGCTCCTCACCGGCGGCGGCTGGTTCCTCCCGAAACGAGCCCGTACCCTCGCCAATGACGAGGTCACGAAGGCCAATCGCCAGCGCGGCATCACCGTCGGCTTCGTCGCCGCGATGATCACCGGCTTCCTGGTCTGGGCAGTCTCGCCCTTCGAACCGCTCCACGCCCAGCGCGCGGCGAACATCATCGTCAGCATGGGGCTGGGCTGCGCCTTCGTCTCCTACGGCGTGGCGGAAATGGTGACCAATGCCGGAGACGCTTGAGAACCACGTGCGCCGGTTCCGCGAAGAGCGTGGCTGGACGCAGGCCCAGCTGGCCCAGGAAATGGGCGTCAGCCGCAAGACCGTGAACACGGTCGAGAACGGCATCTTCTCGCCGTCCGTGATCGTGGCCCTGAAATTCGCCGCTGCGCTCGGCCAGCCGGTGGATCGCCTCTTCGAACTTGTGCCGGGGGCAGGGGACTAGCGCACGGCATGGGCCGCCAGCGCATCGCGGTCCGGAATGCGGATGGTACCGTAACCGCGTTCGATCAACCGGCGTTTCTGCAGATCGCCGAGCGCGGCGTTGGCGGTCGCGCGGGTCACGCCCAGAAGATCGGCCAGTTCCTGCTGCGTGATCGTGACGCTGGCCGGCCCGGCCGCTTCGCCCGCCATCGTGGCGAGCATGCCCGCCAGCCGCTGCGGATTGGTCCCGCGGCGCAGCCCCGCCAGGATCGACAGCGTATCCTGCAACTGCTGCGACAGCGCGCCCAGCAGCGCCCGGCTCGACGCGGGATAATTCCCCAGTGCATCGAGAAAGGGCCGCGCCCCGATCAGCCGCAGCCTGCTCTCCCCCCGCGATACGGCATCGACGATCCGCGGCTTGTCGGCGAACACCGCCAGCTCGCCATAGGAATCGCCCGGCCCCAGCAGCGCCACGGCGCGAAACTCGCCATCGGGCATGAATTGCCCCACGCGCACCGCGCCCTCGTCGATCAGCCAGAAGCCATCGGCGGCATCGCCGCGCTGCTGGATGATCTGCCCGTCGGCAAATTCGCGCAGCTGCGAGATGCGCACGAGATGCGCCTGCAACCCGCGGTCGAGCGCCGAAAACAGCATCGGCGTGACCAACGACCGGCGAGTCGCATCCAAATGTAAAGATCTGGACATTCTTGCATCCCGGTAAACGCTAGAGAGGGAATCGACAAGAAAGCGAAAAAACTCGGGAGAGAGCCCATGTCCGCATCGACCCTTGCCATCCTGGCCATCTATCTCGGCTTCGCGCTGCTCGAACTGTGGCGCTCGAACCTGTTTGCAAAGCCCGAACAGACCCGCGACGACGGGATCGTCGAAGCGGTCAGCATCGTCGCGCTGCTCGGCCTGACCCAGCCGGCGATCCTCTTCGCTTCCGCCGCCCTCGCAAAGCTGGTTGCGCCGCAATATGCAGGGGCGCTGGCCGGGCTGAACGTCTTTGCCGCCATCGCGCTGTTCCTGATATTCGACGATCTGATGCAATACTGGTGGCACCGCGCGGCGCACACCTTCCCGTGGCTCTACAATCTGCACCGCCCGCACCACAACGCGCGCTACATGAGCGTGCGGCTCGTCTACCGGAACAATTTGTTCTATTACGCCATGATGCCCGGCATCTGGCTGTCGGGCGTGCTGATCTATCTCGGTCTGGGCTGGGTCTATGCGGGCTATATCGTGGTCAAGCTTGCGGTGATCACCGGGGCCCATTCGGATCTTGCCTGGGACCGACCGCTTTATCGCATCGCGTGGCTGTCGCCCATCATGTGGCTGGTCGAACGGACCATATCCACGCCCGCCACGCACCATGCCCATCACGGCCGCCACGCCAGCGATCCCGCCGTCCACTACAAGGGCAATTACGGCAATCTGCTGTTCTTCTGGGATGTCCTGTTCGGCACCGCGCGGATTACGCGAACGTACCCCACCAGCTACGGGGTGGAGAATCTGCCGGCAACGTCGCTGGGCGAACAGCTGGCCTGGCCGATCTTCGGGCGGATCCCGCGCGAAGAAACGGCGCCCGAACCGGTCGCCGAAGCGACGGTCCGGAGCGCCGTGTAAGCATTCCTGCTAAGCGCGGGATCAGCCTTCGAAGCTGGTTTCCAGCGTGATTTCCGTGTCGAGAAGTTTCGAAATCGGGCAGGTCGCCTTGGCATCGGCGGCCAGTTCCTCGAACTTCGCCTTGTCGAGGCCCGGCACCTTGGCCTTGGTCGACAGGGCGGACTTGGTCACGGTGAACCCGCCATCGTCTTTCTCGAGCGATACCTTGGCGTCGGTTTCAATGGATCCGTCAGTATGTCCCGCTTCGGCCAGCTTGAAGCTCAGGGCCATGGTGAAGCAGCTGGCATGCGCCGCGGCGATCAGTTCTTCGGGATTGGTCCCGGCCTTGTCCTCGAACCGGGTCTGAAAGCCGTAGGGTTGATTGTCGAGCGCGCCCGACTGAGTGCTGACGTGGCCTTTGCCGTCCTTGCCCAATCCCTCGTAACGCGCGCTGCCTGATTTTACGATTGCCATAAAAAAACTCCTTTCGGGATTGAGACGTCCCGAAAGGAGCAAATGTTCCTGTGATCAGCGAAGGCGTCGATCAGTTGGGCCGAGTACGGCGCCGTTCGCCCCGCCTGTCCCGTCGCTGGTCGCGACGCGCATCCTGTCGGCGGTCGCGGCGAATTTCGCGCCGCGCTTCCTGCCGCCGGTCGCGGCGAGCGTCGCGCCGGGCATCCTGGCGCCGGTCCCTGCGGGCATCGCGGCGCGCATCCTGACGACGATCCCTGCGGGCTTCGCGGCGGGCGTCTCCACGGCGGTCGCGGCGTACTTCGCGGCGTTGAGCCGCACGGCGTTCCTGCCGCACCTCGCGGCGCCTTTCGGCGCGCTGGCGCTGGCGATAGTCGCGGCGTCGTTCAGCGCGCTGATGCTGACGAGCATCGCGGCGACGTTCCGCCCGGCGTTCCCACCTGTTCCAGTTGGCGCGGATATTGCGCTGGTCGCGGATCGCAGCGCGGCGAGCCTGCCAGTATTGACGCTGTCGGTCGTTCCAGCGGTGCGCACGGCGCTGGCGGTCGTAAACGTAATATCCGGTGCCGGGATAATAGAAGTTGTCGTACCAGCCGTAATATCCGTCGTCGTAATAGGAGTCGCCGTAATATCCGGCGCTCGCCATGCCATATCCGCCGCCATAGCCGGTGCTGCACGCGCCCAGCAGAGTGGTTGTGGCGGCAAGGGCAAATGCTGTTCGTTTCGTAAGTCCCATCCCGGGTTCTCCTGTTCGTTGGAAGCAGGTCTAGGGATAGGCCATTGAACTCGCTCTGAATTATTGGTCAGCCACCGTTCATCTGCCGACCGAGCCGTCCAAAGGTGCTATTTACTGCGGTGGGGAAAGGTGAAGCGCGCTTCTTCGACCGGGCGACCCGACTGGTCGGCCGGCGTCGAATAGAGCGTCGCGTCGAGAGTATCTGCGCCAATCCCGACATGCAGGAACCCCCAGGTCGAGCCCCGTGAGAACAGATTGGTCATCTGCGGATTGGCCGCGATCTGCTTTTCCGCAAACGGGACATGCTGTTGCCGGTATTTCGATCCCGCGCCGGAAACGAACATCGGCACAGGCTCGGCGGGCGCGCCGGATACGGTGGAACAATCGTCGGTATAGGCTTCGATCAGATGGTCGTCTCCGGCAATATAGGCGTCGGCGTAACGGCAGATCGGATCGAGCATCAGCTTGCGCAGTGCGCGGGCCTTTTCATACTTGCTGCCTCCGCTGGACCACAGCGCGTGGTGGCCCATCACGATCTTCCACTTGGCAGTGGAGGATTGCAGCGCTGCAGTCAGCCACTCGATCATGCCGCGCTCACGCGCGTTCGACGCACGGACGTAATGGGGCCATTCCTCCAGCGGCGTGTTCCGGATCTCGTTACCTTCGGCATCCAGGTCGTCCTCGTGGACCTGCGTACCGGCAAGCAGCATTTCGGTATCGACTACGAAGATTTCGAGCTTGCCTTCCATACCCTGCGGCACCGCACGGTAAAACAGGTCGGGCATGGTGAACGCTGGATGGGCTTTCAGATATTCGAGCTGCGCCTCGGTCGCCTCGCGCGAGATGTGCCAGTCGTGATTGCCCATCATGGCGTAAAGCGTGAAGCCCGCCTTGCCCTCACCGAAGGTGCCGAAGGGCTGATCCAGCATCTCGCGGAAGCGGCGCTCGTCCGAGATTCCGTCCGCGCCCAGCGTCGCCCCGTCGGGATAGATATTATCGCCCATCAGCGCGCCGAAATCGCAATCTTCGCGCTTGCACACCTCCGCTGCAGCCATGGCGACCGGGTACATTCCGCTGGCAGGGACGAAACCGCCGATGGCGGGTTCGAATTGCCAGGGAGTGGCGCGAAAACCGGACAGGTTGCGATTGTGCTCCAGCCAGTCGGTCGCTTCATTGCCCAGATACTCCCCCAGCGTGCGAAAACGGGGATCATCGTCGTCTGGCGTATCGTAAGCGGGAATGTACCCGGTATCGCCAAGCGCCACGAAGGAAATCTCGTGAGTCTTCGCCGGATCACCGCCTTGCGCGGCTGCGGCCTGAGGCACGAGCGCGAAGGCAGACAGTAGCAGAGCGGAGGTCAGGGCGGCGAGGGCAGAACGCATGAAGTCTCTCTTGGCGGCGGTCACGGGATCGCCGTTCGTTCGCGATCCCATGTTACGCCCTCAAGACAGCCGTGCGACACGCTATCGCACGATCAGATGATCCCGACGTCCTTGCCCGCGGTTTCGAATATCGACAGGATTTCGCCGACCTCTTCCTCGCTATGCTCCGCGCAAAGCGAGCAGCGCAGCAGGGTCATATTGGCAGGCGTTGCCGGGGGGCGCGCTAGATTGACATAGAGGCCGCCCTTGATCAGCGCTTCCCACATGGCCGCGCCCTTTTCCAGATCGGGCATGATCACGGCGATGATGGCGCTCTGCGGTTCCTCGGTGCCGAGCTGAAAGCCGAGGTCCTTCAGCCCCTTGTGCAGCATCTTGGAATTTTCCCAGAGATGCGCGCGCTTGTTCGATCCCTGCATAAGCTTGCGAATGGACGTGCAGGCTGTTGCCACCACGCTGGGCGGCAGGCTGGCAGTGAACACATAGGGGCGGCAGACCAGCCGCATGATTTCGAATTTGGGATGGTTGGAGACGCAGAAGCCGCCGACCGTGCCCACGCTTTTGGAAAAGGTGCCGATAATGAAATCGACATCGTCGATCACGCCCGCCTGTTCCACCACGCCGCGACCGTTCTCGCCGATGAAGCCCATCGAATGCGCTTCGTCGACCAGCACCATGGCGCCGTATTTCTTGGCGACGGAGACCATTTCCTTCAGCGGAGCGATATCGCCCAGCATCGAATAGACGCCTTCCAGCACCACCAGCTTGCCGGCGCCTTCGGGAATGCGCTTCAGGCGCTTTTCCATCGCTTCGATATCATTGTGCTTGAACGGCACGACTTCGGCATTGCCCAGAGCGCAGCCGTCCCAGATGCTGGCATGGCTGTCGATGTCGAGGACGATGTAATCGCCTTTGCCGGCAATCGTCGAAATAATCCCGAGATTGGCCTGGTATCCGGTCGAGAAGACCATGGCATGGTCCATGGCATAGAAGTCCATGAGCGCCTGCTCGACTTCCTTGTGGCCCTGATATGTGCCGTTCAGCACGCGGCTACCGGTGGTCCCCGCTCCGAAATCGGACAATGCCTGCCGGCCGGCCTCGACCACGTCGGGATCGAAGGTCATGCCCATGTAATTGTAGGTGCCGAGCAGGATCGTGTCGCGCCCGTTGCAGATCGCACGGGTCGGCGACAGGACCTTCTCCATCACCAGGTTGAACGGATCTTCCTGGCCGCTCGACAGCAATCCTTCGCGCAGGGCGATGATGTCATCGAATTTGGAGAACAGGTCCTTGCCTTCTCCTTCGATGTCCTGCGGCTGGTCCGACTGGATGATGCCTTCGCTCATCAGTCGGCCTGCAGCTTGGTGACGGCATCGACCAACTGACCGTAATTCTCGATTTCGGCCTGCTGGTTCATCGAAATGATGATGTCGAATTCGTCTTCGATCTCGGCGACGAAGTCCATGACCGTAAGGCTATCGAATTCGAGGTCGTTGGCGAAGGTGGTGTCTTCGGTGATCGTCACACCCTTCTTGTTGAAGGGCTCGGCCAGTTCGCGGATCTTGGTGTCGACGGCGCTACGGTCCATTTCGGGGTCCAGTCCTGTATCGTGGTGTGGCTCGCATGATGCGGGCCTGTGTCAAACGCCCGGCAAAGCGGTTTGTTGGGCCGCTTGTCAAGCGCAGCTATTCGGGAAGCAGGGCGCGCACGGCGGCCATGAAGGGGCCGATCGATACCGGCTTGGCGAGATAATCGGCCGCGCCGGCATCGCGAATCCGTTCTTCGTCACCCTTGCCGGCATAGGCGGTAACGGCCAGCACCGGCACCTTCGCCAGGTCTCCTTCCCCCTTGAGTTCGGCGATCAGGTCGATGCCGCTGACATTGGGCAACTGGATGTCCATGATCACGAGATGCGGCTGGAAGCGCTTGGCCGTGCCCAGCACGTTCTGTCCGTCGGCCACGGGCACGACTTCGTATCCGTTTGCCTTCAGCACGTCACAGAACAGCTTACGATTGAGATCGTTGTCCTCGACAACGAGGATTCTCTTTGCCACTTGGCGGCTCCTTCGCGAATGCGCGAGGGCCTTATGCAAAAGCGGGAGCGCTGACAATTATTCGCGACGGATCGACAGATAGAGGCGAGGAACGGGCCCCCGAAGTGCTCGCGCTCGAAGCGCTCGGCTGGGCGCTGGCAGATGACCGGCGCGCCGAGCGGCTGCTGTCGCTGACCGGGCTTACTCCGGATCGGTTGCGGAACGGGCTGGGCGATCGCGGCGTTCAGGCAGCAGTGCTCGAATTCCTCGCCAATCACGAACCCGATCTCGTTCTCGCCGCCGATGCGCTCAACACCACGCCCGAAGCGCTCGTGGCGGCTGCCGGAAAGCTGTCTGCATGAATCGTCCGCTCATCATCTCCGATTGCGATGAAGTCCTGCTCTACATGGTCTCGCCGTTCCGCGACTGGCTGGCCGAAACGCAGGGCGTCGAATTCCGCATGGAAGGGAATGATTTTTCCCAAGCCCTGCGCTGGCAGGACAGTGGCGAGATCCTCGCCCCAGAAGAAATCTGGAAGAAGCTGGGCGGATTTTTCGATACCGAAATGCACCGCCAGACGCCCATCCCCGGTGCTCTCGAGGGGATCGCATCATTGCGCGATCACGCCGACGTCGTGATCCTCACCAATCTCGTGGACAAGCGACAGGCCATGCGCACCGAGCAATTGCTCGGACACGGCCTCGACGCCCGCGTTTTCACCAATCAGGGGCCCAAGGGCCCGGCGTTGGAAGCGATCCTGAAGGAATATCAGCCGTCGAAGGCGATCTTCATCGACGATCTGGCGCAACATCATCGCTCCGCCCGCGAAACTCTGGCCGCGTCGGGCACACCCATTGCCACGCTGCATCTGTGCGGCGAACCGCTGCTCGCCCCCCATATCGACTGCGCGCATACCTCCGGTCATGCCGATGCGCGGATCGACAGCTGGGATGACGCGCTACCGTGGCTGATGAACGAAATCGAAAGGGAAACTGCATGATGATCGAAGCAAAACTCGCCGAACTCGGCATAGAACTGCCTGAGGCGGCGGCACCCGTGGCCAGCTATCAGCCGCTCGTCGTCAGCGGGAATACCGCGTATGTGTCGGGACAGCTTCCGTTCGTCGAGGGCAATCTCGTAACCGGCAAGCTCGGCGACGGTGTCAGCCTCGAGAAGGGGCAGGAAGCGGCACGAGCCTGCGGTATGATGATTCTTGCCCAGCTTAAGGCGGCAGGTCTGCTCGAACGCGTCGAACGCGTGGTCAAGCTTGGCGGCTTCGTCGCGAGTGCGCCATCCTTCTCGGACCAGCCAAAGGTGGTGAACGGTTGCAGCGACCTGATGGCCGAAGTCTTTGGCGATGCTGGCAAGCATGCCCGCAGCGCGGTCGGCGTTCCTGTCCTGCCGCTGGATGCAGCGGTCGAGGTCGATGCGATCGTTGCTCTCAAGGCTTGATCGCTTCTTCGCCCCGCCACCCGCCCCCGGGCGGGTCGGCTGGCTGAGCGAGTGGACCTATGCCCATCGCGGATTGCATGGGAATGGCGTTCCGGAAAACTCGCTCGCTGCATACGCAGGCGCGGTAGAACGCGGCATGGGTATCGAATGCGATATCCAGCGCAGCCGCGACAATGCCGCCATGCTGGTACACGACTGGGAGCTGGACAGGCTGACCGGGGTAACCGGACCCACAGCTTCCTATTCGGCGGACGAGCTGGCGCAGATCGCCTTTCTCGACAGCGAACACAAGCTGGCGCAACTGGCCGACCTTCTTGCCCTAGTGGACGGCAAGGTTCCGCTCCTGATCGAAATCAAGTCGCGGCGCCGCTACGATGTCGAAGAGAGCTGCATTGCTGTTCGCGATGCGCTGAAGAACTATCGCGGCGCTCATGCGGTGATGAGCTTCGATCCGCGGGTATCGCGGTGGTTTCGCAGGAATTCGCCGCAAACCTTACACGGCCTTGTCATCAGAGAGGACGAGAAAGGGATGACCCAAAGGGCCTGGCAGCGCCATTTCACGCTGTGGCTCGCGAGGCCCGATTTCGTCGCTTATCACGTCGTGGCCCTGCCAAATCCGATGACTTGCGGCCTTCGCAAAGCCGGAATGCCTATTCTCACCTGGACGGTGGACTCTGCGGAACTGCTGGCACGCGCGCAGATACACGCCGATGCTCCAATCGCCGAAGGGCCCGGTGTACCATGAGCGATGGCGGCCTTGCCGCACGGGTCGGCGGGTCGGTCGGCGCCTTCGATCGTGACCAGTGGAATGCGCTGGCGGGAACGGACAACCCCTTCGTATCCCACGAATTCCTGACCGCGCTCGAAGATTCGGGAAGTGTCGGAGCGGGGACCGGCTGGCAGCCCGCACCGCTCGTGATCAGCGAAGATGATGGCCCGCTGGTCGCGGCCATGCCTGCCTATCTCAAGGGCCATAGCCAGGGCGAATATGTTTTCGACCATAACTGGGCCGATGCGTACGAGCGGGCTGGCGGCAATTACTACCCGAAGCTTCAGATCGCGGCGCCGTTCACTCCTGCAACCGGGCCGCGCCTGTTGCTGTCGGACGATGCCTTTGCGCCTCCACTGCTGGCGGCTGCCGAGCAGTTATGCCTCCAGAACCGTTTTTCCGGCGCGCATGCGACTTTCATCGAACCTGCGCAGCAGCCCTTGTTCGAAGCTGCGGGATGGATGCTGCGGGCCGATATCCAGTTCCATTGGCACAATCACGGATTTGCCAGTTTCGACGAGTTTCTCGAAACCCTTGCCTCGCGCAAACGCAAGGATTTACGCAAGGAACGCGCTGCGGCGCAGGCGGAGGTCGAAATTCGTCGGCTAAGCGGCGATGATATCCAATCCGAACACTGGGACGCTTTCTGGCGATTCTACCAGGATACCGGCGCACGCAAATGGGGAACACCCTATCTCACGCGCGATGCGTTCGACCTGTTTGGCCAGCGAATGGGCGAAAAGATAGTCTTGGTTTTGGCATTTCAGGATGAAGAGCCTGTCGCGGGCGCATTGAATTTCATCGGCGGGGACGCGCTCTACGGCCGCTATTGGGGCTGCACGCGCGACATTCGCTTCCTGCATTTCGAGCTGTGTTACTATCAGGCTATCGATGCGGCGATCGAGCTCGGCTTGTCTCGGGTCGAAGCCGGTGCGCAGGGCGGGCACAAGCTGGCCCGCGGATATGAACCGGTTGAAACGGTCTCCGCACATTGGATCGCCGATCCCGGATTTCGCGAGGCTATCGAGGATTTTCTCGAACGCGAGCGCGCCGGCGTCGCGTCAGATCGCAATTACTTGGCTACGCGGACGCCCTTCAGGCAGGCGTGATCGTCAGGCGGCGTGGCGCTGTCCTTCGGCCAGCCACTCACGGGCCCGTCGCTGCGCTTCGGCGATTTCCCGCGCAGTCATTTCGTCCGCCACATCGGCCCGACACCAACTGGCTTCTTCATGCCCCTTCGAGGCAGCGATATTGAACCATTTATGCGCTTCGATCATGTCGCAGACCGTTCCATGGCTGCCGGTCGAAAAAGCTACGCCCAGGTCGTATAGCGCGTCGAGGCTGCCCTGTTCGTACCTGCCGAGGCAGGAAGCGATGAGTGCATCGGCCTGCTCGCTCTGGATGATCTTGCCGTAGCCACCTTCGATACCTGAAAGCTGCATGGTCATTCCCCCATAAAGGACCGGCACCCCCTGCCGGACGAGTCGGGAATGCCAAGATTATGGTCAAGAAAGGGTTAACGCGTAGCGCGATTTATCGCCGACCAAACGATTTCAGCGCCTTCCGGGACCATGGCGGGCAAATCAACGGCTCGTCGGATTGCCGCTTGTGCGCCTCGGGAGGCTTGCCTATAGGCGCGCCCATCGGGTCATCGGGGTGCCGGAAAAAATTCGGGTCCGCGGGACGGTGGTGACCGGCACGATCGAATTTGCAGGATGAGAGGGTCCTCAATGGCCTCTATGGCAAGCGACAATGAGAAACTGGCCAGAGCACGCGCTGCGGTCGGTGCTGATTACGTCCCCGACGACAGCGAAGAATATATGAACGAGCGGCAGCAGGAATACTTCCGCATGCTTCTGCTCGACTGGAAAAAATCGATTCACGACGCTGCCGGCCAGACGCTTCAGTCTCTTCAGGACGGGCCCATGCGCGAACCCGATCTCAACGACCGCGCATCGTCCGAAACCGATTGGGGGATCGAACTGCGCACGCGCGATCGCCAGCGTAAATTGATCTCCAAGATCGACGCCGCTCTGCGCCGTATCGATCAGGGGGAATATGGCTGGTGCGAAGTTTCCGGGGACCCGATCGGGCTGAAACGCCTCATAGCCCGCCCGGTCGCCACAATGACAGTGGAAGCGCAGGAAGCGCACGAGCGAAAAGAGAAGATTTCGCGCGACGACTGACCGCCCGCTTTCCAAATTCTTAACGTCTGGGCCTTAGCGTCATTCGCCTGGCGGACCGGTTTCTGTCCGCTCTCGCGAAGACGAACACAAAGGGTACCATGCACGCCATGTCCTCGCTCGATACACGCGATGTTGCGCGCGACAGCCTGTTTCTATTTGCGGAACTGACGCTGGAAGGCCAGCTGGACGCCGTGCGGGTGAAGGTGCGCAACCTTTCCGCCGGCGGGATGATGGCGGATGCAGGCGGGCTGGAGATGTCCCGCGGCGATCGCGTTTCAGTGGAGCTACGCGCGGTGGGTAGCGTGAAGGGCAGCGTTGCCTGGGTGCAGGGCGCGCGGATAGGGATCGCTTTTGACTGCACAATCGATCCGAAGGAAGTTCGCGGACCGACCGCCGCAGACGCGGCCCCCCGGCGCTATGCCCGCTCGGTGACTTCGGCTCCTCTTTACAGCAGCGACCACCCGGTTCGAAGTATCTGACAAATGGCTTGCTGACGCCGCGCACATGCGCTGCTAACCGTCAGCCATGCGTCTTTCCTTTCTCGCTTTTTTCCTCGTCCTGTTGGCTGCGTGTGGCTCGGGAACTGACGATGGCGTGGTCGAAGTCGCCTTTATTGCAGACCCTGGCGAACTGGATGCCGACGGGGTCAGGCTCGACCCTGCCGGACAACATGTTCGCGCCGCGATTTCGATGGGCCTGGTCCGGATCGATCCCCGCGGCGAGGTGGTTCCCGGCGTGGCCGAACGCTGGATCGTCACCGATGACGGTGCCAGCTATATTTTCCGGATCAATGAATTCGACTTGCGCGATGGGACACCGCTGACCGCGCAGGCAGTGCGCAACGCGCTTCAGCAACGGTTGCGCCAATTGCGCGGCACTTCCCTTGGCCTCGATCTGGCGAAGGTGCGGGATATTCGCGCCATGACCGGGCGGGTCGTCGAAATCCGTCTAACCAGTCCGATGCCCGACTTTCTGCGTCTGCTGGCTCAGCCTGAACTTGGGATCGACATCGGCGATCAGAGCGCCGCCTTGATGGCGCGCGGCGTGGGGGATGATGGAGTGATGCTGGCACCGCTGCCGCCGCAGCTGCGCGGCTTGCCTGAACAGCCGGGATGGGAAGATACGGTGGGCGAAGTGCGCATTCGTGCAGTCAATGCCGAACAGGCGACCGAAGGATTCTCTCAGGGCGATTTCGATGCCGTGCTCGGTGGGCGGCTGGCTAATCTCCCGCTGGCCAGCACGGGGCCGCTGTCGCGCGGCAATGTGCGTCTCGACGCGGCGATCGGCCTGTTCGGTCTCGATGTTCTGAAGCCCGCCGGTTTCCTCGGTGTCACGGCCAACCGCGAAGCGCTTGCGATGGCGCTGGACCGGCAGGGACTGATGCAGCCGTTCAATATCGGCGGCTGGTTCCCTTCAACCCGGATCGTTCCGGTCGAACTGTCCAGTTCGGGCGGCCTGCCGGTGGAACGCTGGGTCATCCAGTCGATCGAAGAACGCCGGAGCGAAGCCCGTCAGCGGGTGGCTCAATGGCGGGCTGCCAGCGGGCAGGAACCGAGGGTGCGCATCTATCTGCCACCGGGGCCCGGCTCGGACCTCCTGTTCGATGGTCTGGCAGAGGATTTCGCCGCTATCGGCGTGTCGACCACGCGCAGCGAGACGGTGGGCAATGCCGATCTCGCATTGCGCGACCGGGTGGCGCGCTATCCCTCTCCGCGCTGGTTCCTCAACCAGTTCAATTGCACGATCGACAAAACGCAATGCAGCGAAGACGCGGATTACCTCGTGTCCCTCGCGCTCGATGCGCGCGATCCTGCGGAAGAAGCATCCTATCTGCTGGAAGCGGAAAATACGCTGCTCGCGGCCAATCTTTACATTCCGATCGGCGCGCCGATCCGCTGGTCGATGGTTCGCGCCGGGCTGGAGGGGTTCAGCGAGAACCCGTGGAACGTGCATCCCTTGTTCCCGCTGTCCCGCGCTCCCATCTAGGGTTTGATGGACAATCAGGATCCGCCGCGCCCCATGGGGTTTGAATTGCCGATCGGCAGCGACCCCGTGTCGATCCGCAAACGGATCGAGGCGATGGAGCATCTCCTCGAACGCAGCCTGGTCATTCCCGGGACCAAGTTTCCCATCGGGCTCGATGCGATAATCGGTCTCGTGCCGATCATCGGCGATCTCGTGGCGGCTGCCATGGGCGCCTATATCGTGTGGGAAGCCAAGAACCTCGGTCTGCCGAAATGGAAACTGTGGCGCATGGCGGGCAACATAGCGATCGACGGCGCTATCGGTGCGGTTCCGCTCGTCGGCGATGCCTTCGACGTGGTCTATCGATCGAACACGAAGAACCTGCGCATCGTGCGCAAGCATCTCGACAAGCATCACCCGCACACCATGGTGATCGACCAGTAGTTTCGCTGGTGGCGATTGCGCGCTAGGGCTGCGCGCATGGCATCCGACGTCACCTATTCCGGCTATCTCGATCTCGACCGCATCCTGTCGGCGCAGCACCCTGCGTCCGATGCGCATGACGAGATGCTGTTCATCATCGTCCACCAGGCGAGCGAGCTGTGGCTCAAGCTGTGCCTGCATGAACTGTTCGAAGCGCGGATGTGCATCCAGGAAGACCGGCTGCGTCCGTCGTTCAAGATGCTCGCCCGGGTGGCGCGCGCCCAAGGGCAACTGATCCAGAGCTGGGACGTGCTCAGCACCATGACCCCGCACGATTATTCCACCATCCGCCCGCATCTCGGCGGGTCGAGCGGGTTCCAGAGCGCGCAGTACCGGATGATGGAATTCCTGCTTGGCGGGCGCAATCCCGACATGGTCACCATGCACGAGGCGACGCCCGAGGTGGCGCGCGAACTGCGCGAGGAACTCGACCGCAAGTCGATCTACGCCGAAGTCATCGCGCTGCTGGCGCGGCGCGGGTTCGACATTCCCGACGAAATCCTCGCGCGCGATCACGGCAGCCCGTGGGAACATTCGCCCGCGGTCGAGGCCGCCTGGGCGCAGATCTACCGCGACCCGAAGGAATACTGGGACCTCTACGAACTCGCTGAAAAGCTGGTCGATCTGGAATACCACTTCCAGCGCTGGCGCTTCGGCCATCTCAAGACGGTCGAGCGGATCATCGGCTTCAAGAAGGGCACCGGCGGAACGCCCGGCGTGCCCTATCTCGCCAACGTGCTGAAAGCGGCCTTCTTCCCCGAACTCCTGAGCGTGCGGACCGCGATATGAGCAGCTGGAAAAGCACCCGCCGCATCTGGGACATCTCGCAGACCCTGCGTCCAGACTTGCCCGTCTGGCCGGGCGATACAAGGTTCGGGTTCGAGCGGACATGGCGGATGGACGAAGGCTCGCCCGTCAATGTCGGCCGGATGACGATGAGCACGCATTCGGGCACCCATGCCGATGCACCGCTGCATTACGCGCAAGGCGCGCTGGATGCCGCCAGCATGGAAATCGACCCCTATATCGGTACCTGCCTGGTGGTCGATGCGCGCGGCGTAAGCGGCGAGATCGACATCGCCGACCTGCCGCATATCGACAGCGCCGACCGCGTGCTGTTCCGCACCTGGGACAGTTTCCCGCACGACGAATGGCGCAGCGACTGGCTGCCGATCGCAGCCGAGACGATCGAATGGCTGGCGCTGCAGGGGGTCAAGCTGATCGGTACCGATGCGCCCAGCGTCGATCCGCAGGAGAGCAAGACGATGGACGCGCATCACGCGGTGCTGAAACATGACATGCGCATCCTCGAAGGGCTGGTGCTCGATGATGTGGACGAAGGGCGCTACGAACTTGTCGCCCTGCCGCTCAAGGTGGGGGGCGGCGATGCAGGCCTGTGCCGCGCGATCCTGAGGGAACTGGCATGATGCTGGAACGCGCCCGTTTCCTCGACGCCGGCGATCCGCTGCGCGAATTTCGCGACCGGTTCATGCTGCTGGATGGCGTCATCTATCTCGACGGCAACTCGCTCGGCTGCCTGCCGAAAGCGACGCCCGCACGGCTGGAAGAGGTCGTGCGCGAAGAATGGGGCCGCGACCTCATCCGCAGCTGGAACACCGCCGGCTGGATCGATTTGCCTGCACGTGTGGGGGCGAAGATCGCGCCGCTGATCGGCGCCCGCCCGCACGAGGTGATTGCCTGCGATTCCACCAGCGTGAACCTGTTCAAGCTGATCTCCGCCGCGCTGGCGATGCAGCCGGGGCGCAAGGTAGTGCTGAGCGAACCAGGCAATTTCCCCACCGATCTCTACATGATCGACGGACTGGAACGGCAGGGCCTAGCCGAGCGCCGTCTGGCAGAGCGCGGCCAGCTGATCGAGGCGCTGGACGACAGCGTTGCCCTGCTGATGCTCACCCATACGCATTACAAGACGGGCGAAACGTTCGACATGGCCGAACTGACCCGCGCCGCGCATGATGCCGGCGCGCTGGTGCTGTGGGACCTGTCGCATTCGGCCGGCGCTTTGCCGGTCGATCTCGACGGGTGCGCGGCGGATTTCGCGGTCGGCTGCGGCTATAAATACTTCAACGGTGGCCCGGGTGCCCCGGCCTACGCCTTCGTGGCGAAAAAGCACCTGGAGGCGGTACGCCAGCCCCTGACCGGCTGGATGGGCCACGCCGCGCCCTTCGCCTTCAGCGACGATTACGAGGCAGCGCCCGGCATCGAGAAACTGCTGTGCGGCACGCCCCCGATCCTCGGCCTTGCCGCGCTGGAGGTGGGGGTCGATCTCATCGCCGAAATCGGCATCGATCGCCTCTATGCCAAGTCGCAGGCGCTGTCCGAGTTCTTCCGTCAGTGCCTCTCCGAAAGGAACGTGGCGATCGATCTCGTCAGCCCGACCGATCCGGCGCGTCGCGGCAGCCAGCTGTCCTTCCGTCATCAGGACGCCTACGCCATTTGCCAGGCGCTGATCGCCCGCGGTGTCATCGGCGACTTCCGCGACCCCGACATCCTGCGCTTCGGCTTTGCGCCCGCCTATCTGCGGTTCGAGGATATGGCCGAAGCCGCGCGGCATCTGGCCGAGGTGCTGGAAACCGGCGAATGGCAGCGCGGCGAATTCCAGGAACGGGCGGTGGTTACCTGATCACGATTCGACCCGCACGCGTTGGACGCTCGCCATGGTCGCGTTTCGGACAGCCTCGATGCCGTATTCGGCGTGTATTTTCAGCTTGGCCAGGCTGTTTTGGCAGGCAAGGGACATACGCGACATCTCTTCGTCGAGCTGGTACTGCGTAAGCCCGTCGATAAATCGTGCAGTTCCATGCGATTTCACGAGACAGGAAGTCCCATCGTTCAGCGCCACCAGTTCGTAGCGTGACTGCATGTCGACCAGACGACCTATGATCGGACGGGTTTCGGAAACATAGCCATAACGCTTGCCGGGTTCGGCCTCGGTCACGGCGAAGTCGAATTGATGTCCGGGCATCGCGGCGACATGCATCCTGTAGAAGCCACGGGCGCTGGCGATCGTCTCGACATATTCGCCCAGGGCCCGATAGGTATGATCCTCGCTCGACCAATCCAGATGACTGTAAACCTTCAACGGCGACGCTTCGATTTGCATTTCCGTCGTGAAGTCGACGGGCCCATCCGGTGCCATCTTCTTTTTGATCAGTCCCAGCATTCTGTTACCCTCCCCACTGCGCACATATTCTGGCAGAAACAGGTTAGAAAATTACGAATGCCGGAAATGGAGAATGCTGCGCCCGAATGGCGCGGGGTCTTTGGCAAACGGGGAGGATCGAAATGGCGAAGCGGAACGGTAAAGGTCTCATCGCAAGTGCACTCATCGCTTTTGCGCCATTGCTGGCCGGTCTGTTGATGCCGGACCGCGCAGATGCCGCGGATCGGCCGGCCCTGGAATTGTGGAGGCTGGATTGCGGCATGATCGAGATCGGTAATCTAGACGAATACGCCGATACTTTTGCATATCCGGGTCGCAGCATGGCCTTCACCGACAGTTGTTACCTCATCAGGAACGGCGACCGGTACTTGCTGTGGGACACCGGACTGCCCAGGACGCTGGAAGGCAAGCAGGAACAAAGCGGCACCGACCGGATGAGCCTTAAGGCGAGCATTGTCGGGCAGCTCGCACAATTGGGCATCGAGCCCGAACAGGTCACCTTCGTCGGGATCAGCCACTACCACTACGATCACACCGGGCAGGCCGCCGATTTTGCGGGCGCCACATTGCTGGTGGACCGTGCGGATTGGGATGTGATCAACGAGCGCGAGGACCTGTCCGCAAGCCTCGGGCCATGGATCGGGGGTGACGGCACCCTCAAGACACTGACCTATGATCACGATGTGTTCGGAGACGGCTCGGTGATCATGCTCAAGGCACCCGGTCACACGCCGGGGCACCGATCGCTTCTGGTTCGGCTGAAGGACCGCGAACCGATCTTGCTGTCAGGCGATGCCGTCCACTTCCGCGAAAACTGGAGCCGCAAAGGCGTGCCCAGCTTCAATACGAGTCGGGCAGAAACGCTCGCATCGATGGACCGATTGCGCGAAATTGCCGCACAGATCGGAGCGACCCTGGTGATCCAGCACGAACCTGCCGACATCGCCAAGCTGGCGCCTTTCCCGGAATCGTCCCACTAGGGCAAGACTATTGGCGGCGGCGGTCACCTGATCGGCGACTTTCGGACCCGGTAAATCCTTTTTAATGGGCGCGCCTTAGTCGCGTTGCATGGGCCAGAAATGCCTCAATTGCGGTGCGCCGATCTACCAGCCGTTTGAACCTTACATCGATTGCGGGATACGGCAGACCGATCCTGCTCTGCGTCGGCAAATGGGCAAAGCGGAATACTAGCGCGAACAGGGTCATCATCGGCACGCGGTGTCGATACAGAACCGCCCTCAGGCTGCACGAAGTGCCGATGCTCTACGGCCAGAACAACCTATGGGGCGCAGATATAGCGATCGGAAAGATACACTGGAAAGAATGGTCCGGAAAAGCGGTGGTGGATTGCCGCCGGGTGTACCCGCTACTTCCAAAGCAAAATTGCCGATGGAGGACTTGGTGTTCTTTCTCTGGTGGATCTACCTCATCGTTCGGGCCTGGTCGTAGCATCCGGTTTGCCCGGCGTACAATGATCAATCTCCCTTCGGCTTCCGAATTTCCCGCGCGGTAAGAAGAAAGCCGACCATCAGGCCGGCGATCATGATCGCAGCGCTTGGCTCGGCGGCCAGCGCGACCGGCAACAACGCAGCGTTCATCGCCATGGTGACCCCTGTCGCAGCGACAACCGCTACGATCAGCACAAATCCATGAGGAAAGCGCAGAACGGTGAGCAACGCCCGGCGGAATACCAGAGCGAGCAGGAACACGAGGATCATTGCGGGGACTATCCAAATAAGAGTTGTCATCGTTCTCGCTTATCGGGCTTTCCTGCTGGACGGGTCTTGCAGCCAGTAGCCCGTCCTACCGTGCCGAGTTTGCCGCGGCGGGAAAGCGTCGCGGGGGCAATGGCATCATACGAATGTCTCACATAGATTATTGGAAAAAATACGAAATTTAATCCAGGCGTAAAATGTGGCCGCAATGTGGTAGATGACATGGGCGAAATGGGCGGCAAGGCCGAAGACGAAGTACAGTAAGGTTCACACTCAGCCAAACGGCAGTTGAAGGAAGGGCGGCGCCGTCGTCGGATTGGCGCCGCCTTTTTCGTTGGCGGGGTCAGGCCTCCAGTTCGATGTCCCAGTAGAGCCAATCGCGCCAGGTTTCGTGGAGGTAGTTGGGCGGAAACATCTTGCCGTGCTGCTGCAGCTGCCAGTGGGTCGGCCGGATCGGCTGGCTGTAGAGCTGCATGCCGGCCTGCTTGGGCGTACGGCCACCTTTCTTCATGTTGCAGGGCGCGCAGGCGGTGGCAATGTTCTCCCACGTGGTCTTGCCGCCCAAGCGGCGGGGAACGACGTGATCGAAGGTGAGATTGTGCATGTCGCCGCAGAACTGGCAGCTGAACCGGTCGCGCAGGAACAGGTTGAACCGGGTGAAGGCGGGAAACTCGCTCGGCTTTACATATTGCTTGAGCGCGATCACGCTGGGGATCTTCATGTCGAGCGAGGGGGAATGAACCTCGCGCTCGTAGGTCGCGATCACGTCGACCCGGTCGAGAAAGATGGCCTTGATCGCGGTCTGCCACGGCCACAGGCTCAGCGGATAATAAGACAGCGGCGTGTAGTCGGCATTGAGAACCAGGCTGGGACACGACTGCAGATTGCGAGTCGGATCCTCGGCGGTACTTCGGAACCTTGCGGCCCGTTCCAGCAGTTCGGCCTTGAACACCAGTGCGTTCCTCCCCGATAGCAGTGAAAATGCACTTGCAAGGAAAAGCGTCAAGCCTGTTACACACATGCTATCCACAAGCTTGCCCAGTGAAAGAGCATCTTTTTCGCCACTATGACCGTCACTCGCTTTGCCCCCAGCCCTAACGGGCCGCTCCATCTCGGCCATGCGTTCTCGGCTATCGTGGCCCATGATCTGGCGCGGGAGGCCGGAGGGCGCTTCCTGCTGCGGATCGAAGATATCGACGGGCCGCGCTCGCGCATTGAACTGGCTGACGAATTTCGGCGCGATCTCGAGTGGCTGGGACTGGAATGGGAGGAAGTACCCGCGCAGTCGACCCGGCTGACGACATACGATGCGGCGGCACGCAACCTGCTCGACCGTGGTTTGCTTTATCCCTGCACCTGCACGCGAGCCGACATAGAGGCGTTGAAACCGCGTCTGGGATCGCAGGGCGCCGTCTACCCCGGAACGTGCAAGGGCAGCGTGGTCGATCCTGGCAAGCCTGCTGCGCTGCGGCTCGACATCGACCGGGCGATGGCGGAAAGCGGGCATCTTTTCTGGGAGGATGCGCTGGCCGGGCAGCAGGTCGCAGACCCCCGCGGGGGTGGGGACGTCGTCATCGTGCGAAAAGATTCACCCGCAAGCTATCACCTGGCCGCGACCTTGGACGATGCGGCTGACGGAGTCACGCTGGTGACGCGGGGTGCGGATCTGTTCGACGCAACGCATATTCATCGCCTTCTGCAAGAGTTACTCGGCCTGCCGGTGCCCCTCTGGTATCACCACGGTCTGCTGACCGATGAAAGCGGACAGAAGCTCGCCAAGCGGCGCGGATCGCCGTCCTTGGCGGACCGGCGCAGAAGTGGGGAGAACGGGCAGGCGCTGGCCGACGCGCTGCGTTCCGGCGAATTCCCCGCTGGCATTACGCTGGCGAACTCCTAGATAGAGGCAGTTATGACAACCTTCCTCACCATCCTGCTCGTCATTCTCATGGTTCTCGTGGTCGCAAGCCTTGTGCGCGGCGTCGTGGCTTTTCTGAAAAGCACGAAGATCGATCTCGAAAGCGGCGAGCAGACCGATGCTACCGAAATGCAGTTGCTGCAGAACAAGATGATGTTCGCGCGCATCAAGTATCAGGCATTGGCGATCGTGGTCGTGGCGGTCATCCTAGCGATCGCCAGCTGACCCAGAAGCGTGGTCAAGCTCAACAAGATCTACACCCGCACCGGCGATGACGGGACCACCGGTCTCGTCGACGGATCGCGCTTGCCCAAGCACGACGCACGCATGGCCGCGATTGGCGCGGTGGACGAAGCCAACAGCGCGCTGGGCCTGGCTGCGGTCGTGCTGGCGAACGGTGAGTATGCCGAGCCGCTCTACCGGATCCAGAACGATCTGTTCGATCTCGGTGCCGATCTCGCCACGCCTGCCGAAGACGAAGACGATTTTTCTCCGTCGGAAATGGTCCTGCGGGTCGTGGAGGCACAGGTCTTGTGGCTGGAACAGGCGATCGACGCCGCGAACACCCGGCTCGAACCGCTGACCAGCTTCGTGCTTCCGGGCGGAACAGAGGCTGCCGCGCGCCTCCATGTGGCCCGCGCCGCGGTTCGTCATGCAGAACGCGCGATGACCGCGATGGCGTCGCACGTACCCACCAATCCGCAGGCACTGGCCTATATCAACCGGCTGTCGGACTATCTTTTCGTCCTTGCCCGCGTGGCGAACGACGACGGGCGCGGCGACGTGAAGTGGATTCCCGGCGGCAACCGCTAAGCCGGCGCTAGCCAGCGCCGCGCCCCTTCGCTAGTGCACGCGTTTTGCTGCACATGCGAAGGGAAGTTTCGATGGACAAGACGGTCGCTATCATCGGTGCGGGCCAGATGGGCTCCGGCATCGCGCAGACCGTGGCTGCGCACGGTATGGATGTCCTGCTGGCGGATGTCAGCCTCGACGTTGCCGAAAAGGCGCATGCCGGGATCGACAAGGCGTTCGGCAAGCTGGTCGGCAAGGGCAAGATCGAAATCGCCGATGCCGAAGCGGCGATGAAACGCATCACGCCGATTGCCGATTATTCGCACATGAAGGATGCCGATCTCATCATCGAAGCGGCGACCGAAAAGGAAGCGATCAAGCAGGCGATCTTCGAGAAGGCCGGGGAATTCCTTTCGCCTGATGCTATCATGGCCTCGAACACCAGTTCGATTCCGATCACCCGCATGGCCAATTACGCGCCCGATCCGGCGCGTTTCATCGGGCTGCATTTTTTCAACCCGGTTCCGGTGATGAAGCTGATCGAGGTCATTCCGGGCCTCGCCACCGACCAGACGACGACCGACCGCACGACTGCCTTTGCGCAAAGCCTGGGCAAGGAAGTGGTCCTGTCGCAGGACGAACCCGGCTTCGTCGTGAACCGTATCCTGCTGCCGATGATCAACGAGGCGATTTTCGTGCTCGGCCAGTCGACCGCGGACATCGAGGATATCGACAAGGGCTGTCGCCTTGGTCTCAACCATCCGATGGGGCCGCTGCAGCTGGCCGATTTCGTCGGGCTGGATACCTGCCTCGACATCATCATGGTGCTTTACAAGACCACCCGCGACGCCAAATATCGGCCCGCCCCGCTGCTGGTGAAATACGTCGAAGCCGGGTGGCTCGGCCGCAAGACCGGGCGCGGTTTCTACGATTATTCGGGCGAAGAGCCCGTACCTACGCGCTAGGGCCGCGGCAGCAAGGGCAGGGCGGCGCGGTGCATTCCTTGTTTGTGGAACCTGCGGGCCCGCCCACCGGTTGATCGGACAAAGGAGACTTTCCGATCATGACCGATACTACCAAAACAAACACGCCCGTGGGCGAAAGCCAGGAAGCCCGCCAGGCCGGCCTCGCGCCGGAAACCCATAACGACGAGCAGGACGATCACCGCAACCAGGCGCAGGAAGTCGCCGAAGAAGCGCGAGAAACGACCCGGGAAACCGGTTCCCCGACCGAAAGCCGCAAGAGCGACAACAAAAGCGACCTGATGAACGATTCGACTCAGGATACCGTCGATCACATGCGCGACATGGAAAGTTCGGGCCGGATCGACATGGGTGCCTTTCGCGGCGAGGACAATCACGATGATAATGAGGATAAATACGGCAAGTCGGCCAAGGTCGATCCCGACCTTCCTTCAGACGGCAACTAGTCCGTTATAGTGCCGTTGTTCAGGATCCATAGTCCTGCGGTCAGCAGGATGGATCCGGCAGCAACCGAATAGGCAAGCACGCGGAAGTTCGGGGTGGAGATCGCCTCGAACTTGTGCGTGTCGAGCCGCTCGAGCGTACGGCAGGCGCGCTTTTGTGCGGTAATGGCAAGCCAGCCTCCCGCCAAAATGAATACGGTCGCTATTGCCTTGGCCAACCACGGTGGGTCGAAGGCGCCGAACACGGCCTTGAATCCCAGCCCGATGCCGATTGCTGCGAACGCGGTCCGCATCCATCCTGCAAACGTCCGCTCCATAGCCATGATGTTGCGATCTTCGGCAAGGTCGGTGCGCAATTCTGCCCACTCGGTCGATTTGTCGGGGTCCTCGGGTGGGTCGTCCTGCGCCATGCGGAATTAATGGGCGGGCGTCTGCACGGTTCCGTGCCTATTCGATCACCGCGGTGTCAGGGCTATTCATTGTCGGCCCCGAAGGAGCAGTTGGAGGGCCAACCGACAGCATGGGTTTGGCATCATTGATCAGGTGGCTATCGTCTACAGGCGTTGGGACCACAGGCTGCGGGATGGCCGCACCACTATCGGCCGATTGCGAATACCAGGACGACAACGCCGGATCCTCGCGCCGCGCTGGGGGTGGGGGGCTGTTGGTCTGCGCGACTGCTAGTTCGTCTTCGGCGACGACAGGGGTATCTGCGTCGGCCAGACCGCCGATTACACCCGGATCGTCTTCACCGCCCACCAGGATGAGCACGAGCACCAGAAACAGCCCGATAACGATGAGCTTCTTGCCCTGACCGGCGATTACATGTCCTGCCATGATGGCTGGCATAGCCCAGACCCGTTAAGCCTTGGTTTCCCCGGCTGTCGCTTTCAACTCGTACAATTTATCCAGCGCGTCGCGCGGCGATAGCACATCGATATCGAGCGCGTGCAGCGCATCGCGCAGCGCGTCGCGGTCCTTTTCTTCTGCCTGCGCGCTGGCGGCAAACAGAGGTAATTCACCGAGCCCAGCGGCAAGACCACCAGTCTTTTCACGCCCCTTTTCCAGCTTGTCCAGCACGGCCTTAGCGCGCTTGATGACCGGCGGCGGGACCCCGGCCAGCTTGGCCACCGAAAGGCCATAGCTGCGGTCGGCTGCCCCCTTGGCCAATTCGTGAAGCAGGACGAGGTCGCCCTTCCATTCCCGTGCGCGAACATGATGCAGGCTCAGCGCATCGCAGGTATCGGCAAGACGGCTGAGCTCGTGGTAATGTGTCGCAAACAGGCAGCGGCACTGCAGGTTCTCATGCACCGCCTCTACCACCGCCCAGGCTAGGGCCATCCCGTCGTAAGTGCTGGTCCCGCGGCCCACTTCGTCGAGGATGACGAAGCTCTTCTCCGTCGCCTGACTGAGGATAGCCGCCGTTTCCACCATTTCGACCATGAACGTAGACCGGCCCCGCGCAAGATTGTCGCTCGCTCCGACGCGGCTGAACAGCCTGTCGGCCAATCCAATCCGGGCCGATGCCGCTGGCACGAAACTACCCGCCTGCGCCAGCAGCATGATGATCGCATTCTGGCGGAGGAAAGTGGATTTACCGCCCATGTTGGGACCGCCGATCAGCCACAATCTGTCGTCCGGACCCAGCGTGCAGTCGTTGGCGACAAAGCGTTCGCCCGTCTTGGCCAGCGCCTGTTCGACCACTGGATGCCGTCCGCCGTTAATTTCGAGGCAGGGCTCGTCAAGGATTTCGGGCCGTGCCCAATCGCCTTCGACCGCGCGTTCGGCCAGGGCGGAGCAGACATCGATGCGTGCCAGAGCCGCTGCGGTAGCCGCGATCGCTTCGCGAGCGGCGACCACTTCGCCAACCAGCTCTTCGAAATGGCCATCTTCTGCCGCGAGCGCATGGGCGCCTGCTTCGGCGATGCGGGTCGCTTCTTCGTGGAGGCCGAGCGAATTGAAGCGGACCGCACCGGCCATGGTCTGGCGATGGGTAAATCCGCTATCTGCCGCCATCAGCTTGTCACCGTGCTTTGCGGGGACTTCGATGAAATAGCCAAGCACCTTGTTATGCTTGACCTTGAGCGATGCCGTGTCCGTTTCCTCGCGATATTTCGCTTCGAGGGCGGCGATGGCCTTGCGCGCATTGCCGCTGGTTTCGCGCAATGCATCGAGAGAATGATCGTACCCGCTGGCGATGAAGCCGCCCTGTCCGCGTTCCGTCGGGGGCGAGGGCACGAGCGCCCGCGCCAAGTGATCGACCAAGGCAGCGTGGCCGCCCAGTGCGTCGATCATCCGGCCGAGCAGGGGCGGCAGGTCGATGCCGGATTCCAGAATGTCTCTTATGCGCCGCGCTTCGGAAAGTCCGTCGCGGATCTGCCCGAGATCACGCGGGCTGCCGCGCCCGGCGACGAGCCGCCCGAGTGCGCGACCGATATCGGGCGCCTGCCGCAATATGGCGCGAAGGTCGGCGCGCAGCAGGGGATCTGCGTGAAAATAATGGACACCGGCGAGCCGCTGTTCGATCGCGTTGCGGTCAGCCAGCGGCGCCGAAAGATCCTCCGCCAGCTGCCGCGCTCCTGCCCCGGTGGCACAGCGATCGACGCAGGCGATCAGGCTGCCGGCACGGCCTCCGCCCTGCGCCTCCAGTATTTCGAGACTCGTGCGGGTTGCGGCATCCATGGCCAGATGCGCACCGCTCCCCCGCGCGACTGGTGGAAGCAGGAACGGCAGCGTCCCGCGCCCGGCATGATCGAGATAGGCAATGAGCCCCGCTGCTGCTGCCAGCATCGGTCGGGTAAAACTGCCCAGTCCATCGAGCGTGGCGATGCTGTGAATGTCCTTGAGCCGGGCTTCACCCGCTTCGCTGCGAAAGTCCGCGCGGGGGCGGGCGATAATGTCCGGGAATGGCCCGTCCCAATCGTCGGGAGCCACGACCTCGCTGGCGCCGAGCCGCGCCAGCGCCGCGTCGAGCGCCTCTGCCGTACATTCCTCCAGCTCCATCCGCCCGGTAGAGATGTCGCAGGAGGCCAGACCTACCCCATCACGAACCGGAGCGATCGCCACCAGCAGATTGGCGCGTCGCGGTTCCAACAGCGCTTCTTCGGTCAATGTACCGGCGGTTACCAAACGCACGATATCGCGCGCGACCAGCGCCTTCGATACGGGCGATCCTTCGCGCTTCGCCCGTTCCCTCGCTTCGTCGGGCGTCTCCGTCTGCTCGGCAATGGCGACACGGCAGCCGCCCTTGATCAGCCGGGCTAGATAACCTTCCGCGGAATGGACCGGAACGCCGCACATCGGAACCGGCTGGCCGCCGTGTTCGCCGCGCGTCGTCAATGCGATGTCCAGCACTCTCGATGCCACCCGTGCATCGTCGAAGAAGAGTTCGAAGAAATCGCCCATCCGGTAGAACAGGAGCGCGTCTCCGGCTTCCTGCTTGAGGGCCAGGTATTGCTGCATCATCGGGGTGGGCGTGTCGGCCATGCGGCGGGCCTAGCGAGGGTGGCCGCGATTCGGGAGTCGGCGATGCGGCCTTTCCCCTATGACTTCTTGGCGCAAGCGGTTAGGGGCAGCACCGCGCAAGACAAGGGAACGCCGATGGCCGACGAAAAATCCGCATTCACCACACGCGAAGCTCTGTTCTACCACGAGACAATTCGTCCGGGTAAGATCGAGATCGTCGCCAGCAAGCCCATGGCAAGCCAGCGTGATCTCAGCCTCGCTTATTCGCCCGGTGTGGCGGCTCCGGTGGAAGCGATTGCGGCCAATCCCAAGGATGCGGCTCGCTATACGGCCCGTTCGAACCTTGTTGCCGTTATTTCGAACGGCACGGCGATCCTGGGCCTCGGCAATCTCGGTGCGTTGGCCTCGAAGCCGGTGATGGAAGGCAAGGCGGTGCTGTTCAAACGCTTTGCTGACGTGGATTCGATCGACATCGAACTCGATACCGAAGATCCCGACAAGTTCATCGAGGCGGTCGCCCTGATGGAACCGACCTTCGGCGGCATCAATCTGGAAGACATCGCCGCGCCCGAATGCTTTATTATCGAGCAGGCGTTGCGCGAACGCATGAATATCCCTGTCATGCATGACGACCAGCACGGCACCGCGATCATCGCTGCCGCGGGCCTGATCAACGCCTGCCACCTGACCGGGCGGGAAATGAAAGACTGCAAGATGGTCGTCAACGGGGCAGGGGCCAGCGCGCTCGCCTGTACCGCTTTGATCAAGGCCATGGGGGTCCGGCATGAAAACGTCATCGTCTGTGATCGCGCCGGACCGATCACTCCGGGACGTGACAATGTCGATCAGTGGAAGAGCGCCCATGCGGTGGAGACATCGGCAACCAATCTCGAAGAAGCGCTGGAAGGTGCCGACATATTCCTTGGCCTGTCCGGTGCAGGTGCGCTGAAGCCGGAATGGGTGGAGAAGATGGCCGACAGGCCGATCATCTTCGCGATGGCCAATCCCATTCCGGAAATCATGCCGGAAGATGCCAAGGCCGTGCGCCCGGATGCGATCATCGCCACCGGGCGCAGCGACTACCCAAATCAGGTCAACAATGTGCTTGGCTTCCCCTTCATTTTCCGCGGTGCGCTGGATGTTCAGGCCACGGCGATCAACGAAGAGATGAAGATCGCTGCGGCCCGTGCCATCGCCGAACTTGCGCGTGAGCGCGTTCCGGACGAGGTCGCCGCGGCATATGGCGTCAGTCACCAGTTCGGTGAGGAATATATCATCCCGGCACCGTTCGACCCACGGTTGATGGAAGTCGTATCCAGCGCGGTGGCCAAGGCCGCGATGGAGAGCGGTGTTGCGCAGGCCCCGATCGAGGACTTCGACGCTTATCGGTTTGCGCTCAAGGTACGCCTGAACCCAACTACTGCCGCACTCACCAATATTTACGAGCAGGCCAAGGCCAACCCGAAACGGATGGTTTTTGCCGAAGCAGAAGAGGATGTCGCGCTGCGCGCCGCCATCCAGTACCGCGAATTCGGATATGGCGAACCGATTCTGGTCGGTCGGACCGAGAAGGTGCGCGAAAAGCTGGTCGAACTGGCCGTCGACGACCCGGACGACTGGGTCATCGAGAATTCCGCCGTGTCGGACAAGGTACCGGGCATGGTCGAATATCTCTACAAGCGGTTGCAGCGGCGTGGCTACACCGAACGCGACGTGGCGCGCATGGTCAATCAGGAGCGTAACGTCTTCGCCGCATTGCTGGTGGCATTGGGACATGGCGATGCGATGATCACCGGCCTGACGCGTACCTTCAGCCAGACCGCCCGTGAAATCGGCCGAGTGCTGGATGAAAAGCCGGGCGCGGTGCCGTTCGGAATCCACATGATGATCGGCAAGAACCACACTACCTTCCTTGCCGACACGACAATAAATGAACGTCCGACCGCCGAACAACTTGCGCACATCGCGCGCGAAACTGCAGCCGTGGCGCGACGTATGGGCCATGAACCGCGAGTTGCCTTCATGTCGTATTCGACTTTCGGCAACCCTTCGGGACAGTGGCTCAACAACATCCGCGAAGCCGTGGCCCTGCTCGATGCGGACGAGTCGGTCGCGTTCGAATATGAAGGTGAAATGGCGCCGGATGCCGCTCTCAACCCGAAGGTCATGTCGCTCTATCCGTTCAGTCGCCTGTCGGGGCCTGCCAATGTACTGATCATGCCGGGCCTCCAATCGGCCAACCTCTCTGCCAAGCTGCTTCGTGAACTGGGCGGAGAAACGACCGTCGGCCCGATGATGATCGGTATGGAGAAGCCGGTTCAGATCGCACCGATGACAGCTATCGCCCCCGACGTGCTGACGCTGGCAGTGCTTGCCAGCGCGGGAGTGCTGGGCTGATCGTATGATTCCAGCGCAGCGCGACCGGTTCGCCATCCCCGAAGGCGTGCATTATCTGAACTGCGCCTACATGGCGCCGTTATCGCGCAGCGTCAGCGATGCGATGGTGCAAGGTTCGCGGTTGAAGGAACAGCCGTGGAATTTCCGTCCGGCCGATTTCTTCTTGGTGGCAGAGGATTTTCGCAGTCGCGCGGCGCGGCTTGCCGGCGTTGAGGCGGACAGTATCGCGATCGTCCCGTCCGTCAGCTACGCGCTTGCAGTTGCGGCCAGAAATCTACCCGTTGCTCGCGGGCAGAAGATCGTGACTCTGGCCGACCAGTTCCCGTCCAATGTCTATGGCTGGCGCGAACTGGCACAGGAACGCGGCGGGGAAATTGTGGCGGTTCGCAGACCCCGGAAGGACTGCTGGACCGAAGCCGTGATCGACGCGATCGGCCACGATACCGCCATCGTGGCCTTGCCGAACAACCACTGGGCCGATGGCCGCGTGGTCGATCTGGTCTCAGTTGGCGCCAAGTGTCGCGAGATGGGCGCGGCTCTCGTGCTGGACCTGACCCAGTCGCTGGGCGCCATGCCGATAGACTTTGCCGCGGTGCAGCCGGACTTCGCCGTCGCTGCCTGCTACAAATGGCTCATGGGGCCTTACGGTATCGGCATGATGTATGTGGCGCCCAAACATCATGGCGGAAATCCGATCGAACATAACTGGATCAATCGCGCAGGATCGGAAGATTTCTCTAGGCTGGTTGATTACCGTGATGATTTCCAGCCTGGCGCACGGCGTTTTGACGTTGGCGAAAAATCGAACCCGCCCCTGCTCATGGGGGCAAGCGCCGCACTCGATTTCCTGCTCGAATTCGGTGTCGCAAGGATCGCCGAAACACTAGGCGCGGCGACGCAATCGATTGCTGGCGCTGCAGACGAACTCGGCCTCTCTGCTGCGCCCATCGGTATTCGCGCCCCCCATTTCCTTGCGCTGGAATTCCCGGACAAAGTGCCGGACGGGCTTACGGACAGGCTGGCCGCTGCCCAGGTGCATGTATCGCTACGCGGATCCTCACTCCGCGTTACGCCGCACGTTTATAACACGATCGAGGATGCGACCGCTCTGATTACAACCTTGCGGGAGTGTCTCGGCTAGAACGCCAGTTCCTTGCCGCTGTAATCTACGAACCTGAACCCGCCCTCGCCGGATTTTTCGATAACGTCTGCAAGGCCGTTCACGCTTTCTTCGATGGTCAGCGCGGCGTTCGACCCACCCATGTCGGTCTGCACCCAGCCTGGATGAAGCGCCAGAACCTCGATTTCGCGTGGGCTGGCATCTTGTTCTGAAATGCCTTTGGCGAGCATGTTCAGGGCCGTCTTGCTGGTGCGATAGAGTTCATAGCCTCCCGAACTGTCGCTGATCGAACCCATCAACGAGGACATCACGCCCAGCGTGCCGCCATCCTTTATGGCAGGCAGCAGAGATTTCGCCGCGCGCGCCGGGCCGAAGGCATTCGTCATCATCACGTGCGACACTTCATCAGCAGACGCCTTCGACGCATCCTGATGGCTCGCTCCGGTAATTCCGGCATTGATGATCAGGGCATCGAGCTGACCATCTTCGAAGCCGAGATCGACATAACTGTCAGGCTCGGTCACATCGGCAGTCACAATGCGTAGTGCATCGCATTCCAGCGCGTGGAGATCGGCGCTCTCGGATCGTTCGCTTGCAACCACGTTCCAGCCTCGGTCGAGGAATGTCTTTACCAGTCCCAGTCCGATGCCGCGTGAAGCGCCGAGGATGAAGATCGATTTATCTGCCATTGGAATTTCCTTGCTCTGCTCCATTCAAAGCGCCGAAAGCGGCAACGCGTTCCGTGGGTCATGCATTGGCATTGGTCGATCAATGCCGTCATCCGTCGTCCGGACACCTCGCATCATCCGCCGGTTCATCCATGCGCAAGCGGGGGGTGGGCAGGGGCCCGCCGTGCAGAAAACCGCACGCGAAAGGAATAATGATGAAAAAGACAATCGCAGGGCTCGCAATTGCAACCGGTATGGTCGCCACGCCGGCGATGGCGCAGGGCCAGAATGTTGCACCGGGCGGCTTTTACGTCGGCGCTCTCGCCGGTTATGAAGGGCTGGATGTGGAGTCGGACGATGGCAGCGTTTCCGCCGACGCGGATTCCGCAGTTTATGGCATTACCGCCGGTTACGATCTGTCGCTCGGCAGCGCGTTCGTGGGTGTCGAGGGTGAATTGTCCAAGAGCGGTGGAACCACGGAGTTTCCCGGCAGCCTCGGCGCAGCACGCGAAGGCCTGGATGCAGACGGCCAGTACTATATCGGTGCGCGTGCCGGTTTCGCAGTAACGCCGGGCATCGCGGCCTACGGCAAGATCGGGTATACCTCTCTCGATACCCGCTCGTTCACGCAGAGCGGATCTCTGTCCGACCTCGATGACAATACGGACGGTCTGCGTTTCGGCGGCGGCCTCCAGGTGCAGTTGCCCGGACCTCTGGAGGGACGGCTCGAATATCGCCGGTCCAACTACAAGGGTATCGCCGGCACCGAAATCGGCGATGTCTCGACCGATCAGGTCGTGGCCGGGGTCGGCCTGCGCTTCTGACGCCGGGCTCGCAGAGCAGACAGTGGGGCCGCTCGGGATGACCGGGCGGCCCCTTCTGTTATTTACGCCTGAACCTGAAGTACCAGACCTCATGCCCATAGACGGTGCGGGCCTTGTGTTCGTAGCGCGTTTCGGGCCAGCCTGACGGGCGGTCCTGCCAGCTGGCCGGGCCATCGACGATCCATTCGAAGGCGTCGCCGAAGCGCCGCATGACCATGAGGGCGTGGCGCAGGTAGACGGCGTGGTCGGTGCCGAAGCGGAATTCACCGCCCGGTTTCAGCTTGTCGGCGAACATGCGGACCGGGCCATCGTTCATCATGCGGCGCTTGGCATGCTTGTTCTTGGGCCATGGATCGGGGTGCAGGAGATAGAGCATGGTCAGCGCGCCGTCGGGCACGCGGCGCAGCACTTCCAGCGCATCGCCATGGTGGATGCGGACATTGGCGAGCGTGCGGTCGCGGACGTGGGTGAGGGCCTGGGCGACGCCGTTTACGAAGGGTTCCGCGCCGATGAATCCATGATCGGGCAGCAGATCGGCGCGTTCGGCGAGATGTTCCCCGCCGCCGAAACCGATTTCGAAATGCAGCGGGCGGTCGAAACCGAAGAGGGTTTCCGACGTCACCGGCCCTTCGTCGGGCACGGAAATCTGCGGTAGCAGGCGGTCGACCAGATCCTGCTGCGATGCGCGCAGGGGCTTGCCCTGACTGCGCCCGTACAGCCGGTTGAGAGTGGTCGGGTCACCTTCCTTGAATGCGCTCATGGCGCGGGCGACTAACGATCCGCCCCCCGTGCGTCCAGATGGTACGCATGTTGATCATACGTTTGATCGGGCGAAAATTCCGTCTGTTCGGCAGGGTTGAACCGCCGGGCAACCGCAGTCTAGGGGCCGCGCATGCAAAGACTGCTAGACGATTACTCCGGCCTCCCGCTGTGGCTCCAGTCGCTCATCGCCCTGTGCGCGCTGGCGGTGGCGGCGCTGACGGTCAACTGGCTGCTGAAGAAGGTCCTGCTGCGCATCGCCGCGCCCTATCTGGATGCACGGTCCGATACGGTGGACCGGTCGGCGGCGTGGCTCACCACGGTGATACCCCTGCTGCTCGTCTCGCGCGGGATCGGCCTGGTGCCGCACCTGCCGGAAGAAGTCGTGAACGTGACCGTCAACATCGCGCGCACGATGATCGTCCTGTCGATCGCCATGGCGATCGGCGGAGCGCTGGATTACGCGAACGAGCTCTATTCCCGCCGCCCGGAATCGCGCAGCCGCCCGATCAAGGGATATGTGCAGGTCGTGAAGATCGCCATCTACTTCGGGGCGGCGATCCTGATGATCGCGGTGCTGATCGAGCAATCGCCGCTGCTGTTGCTATCGGGCCTCGGCGCGATGGCGGCGGTGTTGCTGCTGGTGTTCAAGGACACGATCCTGAGCCTGGTGGCGAGCGTCCAGTTGAGCAGCAACGACATGCTGCGGGTCGGCGACTGGATCGAAATGCCCGGTATGAACGCGGATGGCGACGTGGTCGATATCGCCCTGCACACGGTGAAGATCCGCAATTTCGACAAGACCATCACCACGATCCCGACGCACAGGCTCATCGCGGACAGCTTTCGCAACTGGCGCGGGATGAACGAGAGCGGCGGGCGGCGCATCAAGCGCGCGCTGGTCGTCGATCAGAATTCGATCCGCTTCCTGGACGAGAAGGAAACCGACGATCTCAAGCGCTTCAGGCTGCTGGACGATTACCTGGCCAGCAAGCAGGAGGAGATTGCCGAATGGAACCGGCATGAACTGTCCAGCGATTGCGACACGATCAATGCGCGCCGGATCACCAATATCGGCACGTTGCGCGCCTATGTGATCGCCTATCTCAAGAGCCATCCGCGCATTGCGGGGGCAGGGTTCACGCTGATGGTGCGCCAGCTACCGCCTGGGCCGCAGGGCCTGCCGCTGGAAATCTACTGTTTCACCGACACGGTGGAGTGGCCCCCATACGAAGCGATCCAGGCCGACATCTTCGATCATATGCTGGCCATCCTGCCCGAGTTCGGCCTGCGCATCTTCCAGCATCCGAGCGGGCAGGACTTCGCGCAGCTTGCGATCAGGGCCGAATAGGAAACGCCCCGGAAGCGCAATGGCTGTCCGGGGCGGCTCATGATCCCGTCAAGGGATATGCAGTGTCAGGCGGCTTCCGCCTCTTCGTTCGGGTCGCGCAGCACATAGCCGCGGCCCCATACGGTTTCGATGTAATTTTCGCCGCCGCAGGCATGGCTGAGCTTCTTGCGCAGCTTGCAGATGAAGACGTCGATGATCTTGAGTTCGGGTTCGTCCATGCCGCCGTAAAGGTGGTTGAGGAACATTTCCTTGGTCAGCGTGGTGCCCTTGCGGAGCGAAAGCAGCTCCAGCATGGCGTATTCCTTGCCGGTGAGGTGAACGCGGGCGCCATCGACTTCGACGGTCTTGGCGTCGAGGTTGACGGCCAGCTTGCCGGTACGGATGACCGACTGGCTGTGTCCCTTGGAGCGACGCACCACGGCGTGAATGCGGGCGACCAGTTCTTCGCGGTGGAAGGGCTTGGTCACGTAATCGTCGGCACCGAAGCCGAACGAGCGGATCTTGCTGTCCATTTCGGCAATGCCCGAAAGGATCAGGACCGGCGTCTGCACCTTGGCGACACGCAGTTTCTTGAGCACGTCGTAACCGTGCATGTCGGGCAGGTTCAGATCGAGCAGGATGATGTCGTAATCATACAGCTTGCCGAGATCCAAACCTTCTTCGCCGAGGTCGGTCGAGTAGACATTGAAGCCTTCGGTCGTGAGCATGAGCTCGATGGCCTTGGCCGTTGTCGGCTCGTCTTCGATCAGCAGTACACGCATTGGGATGTCCCCCGTTGGTTCCCTAGTGTCCGTCGGTAACACCCATAGAGGTGTTGTCCTGTATTAACCACATTTGGTCTGAAGGAAAAAGGTTAACGCGAAGTAAAGTGCGTTAACTTTTTTCCCTGTGGCAGACAGGTGTCAGAGCGCCGCCAGCTTCTTCTGCCGCCGCCGTTGCGCGCTGGACCCGATCCCGATCGCCTCGCGATATTTGGCGACCGTGCGCCGTGCGAGATCATAGCCTTCCTGCTTGAGAAGGCCGGCCAGAGCCTCGTCCGAGAGGACTTTCTTTGGGTCTTCCGCATCGCACAGGGCGCGGATGCGCGCCTTGATCGCTTCGGCAGAGGCGCCCTCGCCATCGGCCGCGGCGACGCCGCTGGAGAAGAAATATTTCAGTTCGAACGTGCCGCGCGGGCAGGACAGATATTTGTTGCTGGTAACGCGGCTGACGGTCGATTCGTGCATTTCGATCTTCTCGGCCACTTCGCGCAAGGTCAGCGGCCGCATCGCCGTCACCCCCTCGCGGAAGAATCGCTCCTGCCGTTTCACGATTTCGGCCGACGTCTTGAGAATCGTCTTCTGCCGCTGGTCGAGCGCCCGGATAAGCCAGTCGGCTTCACCGAGCTGTTCGTTGAGCCAGCTTTGCGAAGCCTTGTCGCGCGCCCCGCCTTTCAGTTCGAGATAGTATTCGCGGTTAACCACGAGCCGGGGGAGGCTGGCTTCATTGAGGCGGATGTCCCACCCATCGGCGCTGGGCGTAACCAGTACGTCGGGCACCACCGCGCCTTCATCGCCGCCTGCATGGGCGAGGCCGGGCTTGGGATCGTAACTGCGCAGTTCGGCAAGCATGTCGGCGAAGTCTTCATCGTCGACTTCGCACATGCGTTTGAGCCGCCCGATGTCGCCGGCTGCGACCAGATGGAGATTGTCGATCAGCCGCGCCATGCACGGATCGTAGCGATCGGCCTCGCGCGCCTGCAGCGCCAGGCATTCCGCCAGCGACCGCGCGCCCACGCCGGTGGGATCGAGCGACTGCACGGTGGCCAGCGCCCGCTCGGCCTCTGCCAGCGGGATGCCCAGTTCATCGGCCACCTGCCGCAGATCGGTCAGCAGATAGCCGGCCTCGTCGAGTTCGCCGATAATCCGCAGGGCGATGAGCGCCTCGCGTTCGTCATGGGCGACGAGGCCGATCTGGCTGGCAAGGTGGTCCGACAGGGTCGGGCTGCCGGAAGACCGGTTTTCCAGATCCGGCAGTTCGGCACCGCTGGCGATGTCCCCGCGGCTCCAGTCGCCGCCTTCGCCGTGAATGAAATCGCCCGGTGCAGCCTCCGGATCGAGCGCATGGTCGGCGACATCGAGGGCGCCTTCGCCGCCGAAATCGGGCGCGCTGTCATGCTCCGACGGTTCGGCAGGCGAATCCTCGCCCGCTTCGCGCCGGACTTCGCCCATTTCGAGGAGCGGGTTCGATTCGAGCGCTTCGGCAACGAAGGTTTCGATTTCGAGATTGGACAGCGCCAGCAGCTTGATCGCCTGCTGGAGCTGGGGCGTCATCACCAGCGACTGGGTTTGCCGGATATCGAGGCGCGGCCCCAGCGCCATGAGCTAGATCCTCGCGATAGCGGGCATCACAGGGTGAAGCTCTCGCCCAGATAGAGGCGGCGGACGTTTTCATCCGCCACCAAGGCTTCCGGCGTGCCGGCAAAGAGCACCTGACCGCCATAGATGATGCAGGCCCGGTCGACGATCTCCAGCGTTTCGCGGACGTTGTGATCGGTGATCAGAACGCCGATCCCGCGAGTCTTGAGATCTTTGACCAGGTCGCGAATGTCGCTGATGGACAGGGGGTCGATCCCGGCGAACGGTTCGTCCAGCAGCATGATCGACGGCTTGGCCGCCAGTGCGCGGGCGATTTCGGCGCGGCGCCGTTCACCACCCGAAAGCGCCATGGCGGGGCTGGAGCGAAGGCGGGTAAGGCCGAATTCGTCCAGCAGCCGTTCCAGTTCCTGCGTGCGCGTGTCGGCATCGGGTTCGACCATTTCGAGCACGCAATTGATGTTCTGTTCGACCGTCATCCCGCGAAAGATGCTGGTTTCCTGCGGCAGATAGCCGAGGCCGAGGATGGCGCGGCGATACATGGGGAGATTGGTCACATCTTCCCCATCCATCAGGATGCGGCCCGCATCGGGGCGCACGAGGCCCATGATGGAATAGAAACAGGTGGTCTTGCCGGCCCCGTTCGGGCCGAGCAGGCCGAGGACTTCGCCCTTGCCCACCGAGAGCGAAATATCCGTCAGGACGGCGCGATTGTCATAGCTCTTGGCTATGGAAATGACTTCCAGTCCCCCCTGCGGGATGGGAGGGGCGGCTTCGTGGACCGCGTCGTTGTCAGGGCTCATCTCTACATCCGCCATGGGCGCGACATAGCACGCGTTCCAGCCATGAGAACCCCGCATGCGGCCCTTTTCGACCAACTGGCAGGATTCGTGCATGGACGATGTGCCGCACCATATATGGACAAGTGGAGCATGCGTGCGCACGATTGCTTGCCAGGGTGCGGCATTTTTGAAACAATGCGATTCGAGAAGGGGTAGAGAGGAACAGTGCAATGAGCAAAGCGCTCTATGAAAAGGACATCGCCAGCGGGCACCGGACAAGCAGGGCTCGCGACTGGCGACGATCCATGAGCGACAATGTCGCATTCGCACTGCTGGTCTATACCGGCCTACAGATATTCATGACTGTCAACGCGATGAAAGACGGCGTTTCTTCCATCGTCCCCTATCTCGCCCTCGTCATTCTGGTGGGCGGCATCATTCCTGCCTGCCGCTGGTTCGAGCGGCGCTGGTCGGGACTGTCCGACGCCAGGGCGGCCGACCCGGACATGAAGCCGGCCTTCCGGCGCGACCAGATCATGCTCTGGCTGCTGGCCATCGGCCTGCCTGTCGTACTGACGATGTTCTTCAAGCTGCTCTTCGCCTGATCCATTCACCGGTTGTCAGCGGGAAGGGCGCGCCCTACCTCGCGCGGATGATTGCACACTTCCGGCTGATGCCATGATCGGGCCCGACACCGCGCTGGCCCGCTGCCAGGACCTGATCCAACTGGCCCGCAAGATGGGCGCGGACGAGGCCGATGCCGTCGCCCGCGCATCCGCTTCCGAAAGTGTCGGCGTGCGCCTCGGGGCCCTGGAAGAGGTCGAGCGATCGGAAAGCGAAGAGATCGGCCTGCGCGTGTTCGTCGGGCGGCGATCGGCATCGATCAGCACCAGCGATTTTGCGCCCGAAGGCCTGAAACTGCTGGCGGAACGCGCGGTTGAAATGGCGCGGCTGGCACCGGAAGATCCCTATGGCGGGCTGGCCCCGGCCGATGCGCTGTTCAGCGGCGATGGCGTCGATCTGGATCTGCACGACGGGGTCGACCCGTCGCCGGAAGAATTGCGTGAAGCCGCGCTGGCCGCCGAAGATGCGGCGCGCGGCGTTGCCGGGGTCACCAATTCGAACGGTGGCAGTGCATCGGCATCCCGGTCGGTCTTCGCACTTGCGGCCACCAACGGTTTTGCCCGCGGATATTCCGGCGGATCGCACACGTTTTCCGCCAGCGTCGTGGCAGGCGAAGGCGCCGACAAGCAGACCGATTATGCCTATCGCACGCAGCGCCACCGCAGCGATCTGCCCGACCCGGCCGGTATCGGACAGGAAGCGGGCGAGCGCGCGGTGCGCAAGGTGCGCCCGGTGTCGATCCCGTCGGGCAAGATGCCCGTGGTGTTCGACCCGCGCGTGGGTGGCGGCATCATCGGCCACCTGCTCGGCGCGATGTCCGCGCCCTCCATCGCGCGCAAGGCGAGCTTCCTGATCGGGCGGGAAGACGAGCAGCTTTTCGACAGCGCGATCCGGATCGCCGAAGATCCGCAGCGCCTGCGGGGCCTGCGGTCGCGCAATTACGACGGGGAGGGCGTGGCCAGCGTGCCGCGTGATCTGGTGTCGAACGGCCGCATCTTCGGCTGGCTGACCAATGTCGCCAGTGCCGCCCAGCTCGACCTCAGCCTGACCGGCCATGCCAGCAGGGGCGGGGGCGGATCGCCGGGCGTGGCGGCGGGCAATATCTATCTGGCCGCGGGCGAAGCGAGCGTTGCCGAACTGATCGCCGATATCGAGGATGGCCTGTTCGTCACCGATCTGTTCGGTCAGGGCGTCAATCTGGTGACTGGCGATTACAGCCGCGGTGCGAGCGGGCTGCGCATCCGCCATGGCGAGCTGGCCGAACCCGTGGCCGAGATCACCATCGCCGGGACGCTGCCGGAAATGTTCCGCGCACTCGTACCGGCCAGCGATCTGGAACTGGTGCGCGGGCTGGATGTGCCGACCTTCCGCATCGACGGCATGTTCGTGGCGGGCCAGTGATACGGCTGTTCGCCCTACTGGCCCTGCTGCTGGCAGTGCCGGCAGCGGCCCAGCTCGAGGCGCCGTCCGATCCGGTTGCAACGCCGACCCCCGAGCAGACGATCGCAGCGACGCGCGATGCCGGCGACGACGAGCGGATCGCAGAGCGGATCTCCGGCATTTTCTCCGAACTGCCCGCCTTTCGCGGCGTGGACATCATGGTGCGGGAAGGCGTGGTTTCGCTGTCCGGCACGGTCCCCAAGCCGGAAGACGTGAGCCGCGCAGAAGCCATCGCCAGCCGGGTATCGGGGGTAGTGACGGTCGAGAACGGGCTGGAGCGCGACCTGTCGCTGTCGGCGGGGAGTGCGGGGATTTCCAATCTGGCCGACCGCTGGAACGGCTTCCTGAGAATGCTGCCGCTGATTGCCGCCGCGCTGGCCGTGTGGGCGATCATCGCCCTGTTCGGCTATCTCCTGGCGGGGCTGGGGCGCGTGTGGCACCGCATCGCTCCCAACAGCTTCCTGGCAGAACTGATCTCCAGTGCGATCCGCTTCGTATTCGTAGTGCTGGGGCTGGTCATCGCGCTCGACATCATCGGGGCGACGGCGCTGCTGGGCGCGGTTCTGGGCGGAGCAGGGCTGATCGGTATCGCGCTGGGATTTGCGATGCGCGACACGATCGAGAACTACGTCGCATCGCTGATGCTGTCGCTACGGCAGCCCTTTCGCGCGAACGATCATGTGGTGATCGACGACCTCGAAGGGCGGGTCATTCGCCTGACGAGCCGCGCGACCGTGCTGATGACGCTGGACGGCAATCAGCTGCGCATTCCCAACGGGCAGGTCTTCAAGGCGGTCATCCTCAATTACACCCGCAACCCGCAGCGCCGGTTCGATTTCGATCTGGGCGTGGATGCGGACGATGATCCAACGGCGGCGCTGAAGCTGGGGCGCGATACGCTGGCGGGCCTGCCCTTCGTGCTTGCCGAGCCGCCCCCCGAAGCGCGGATCGAAGAAGTCGGCGATTCCAATATCGTGCTGAAATTCCTCGGCTGGATCGACCAGGGCGAGGCGGATTTCTTCAAGGCGCGAACGCGCGCGATCGCGACGCTCAAGGTGGCGCTGGAAGAAGCGGGCTTTGCCTTGCCGGAACCGATCTATCGCCTGCGCTTCGATTCGCGTTCGGCCACCATCCCGATGATGCCTGCAGGCGAATCAGCCAAGGTCGTGACCAGCGAGGCCAAGCCCTCCAAGCCTTCGCTCGAAACGATTGCCGAGGCGGAGGACATCCGGCCCGCAAACGAAATCGGCGAGATGGTGGAACAGGAACGAAGGCGCGGCGGGAACGAGCAGGAAAAGGACCTGCTCGACCACTCGCGCCCCGTCGAATAGCGCCTAGTTTGAGCTGTTGTAGCGCTCGACGCTTTCCAGAATGATGCGCTTGGCTTCGGCCGCATCGCCCCAATTGCCGATCCGCACCCACTTTTCCTTTTCCAGGTCCTTGTAGTGGGTGAAGAAGTGCTCGATCTGCTGGAAGATGATGCTTGGCAGATCCTTGGTTTCGGCGACATCCGAATAATAGGGGAAGGTCGTGTCGATGGGCACGCAGACGAGCTTTTCGTCGCCGCCATGTTCATCCTCGAGATTGAGCACGCCGATCGGACGGGCCCGCACCACGCAGCCGGGAATGAAGGGGCTGCGCGAAATGACCAGCGCGTCGAGCGGGTCGCCATCGGGCGAAAGCGTGTGCGGCACGAAGCCGTAGTTCGCAGGATAGCGCATCGGCGTGTGCAGTATGCGGTCGACGAACAGGGCGCCCGATTCCTTGTCGAATTCGTACTTTACCGGTTCGCCGCCGGTCGGGACCTCGATAATGACGTTGAGGCTTTCGGGCGGATTGTCGCCGGTCGGAATCATTTCGATGCGCATTGCAGCTAATCTCTCGTTGTGGTCGGCCCCTCTCCCCAGAAAGACTTCGCGCCGCGCCTTATAGTCCGTCCGTCCGGCTAGCAACCCGCCTTGCTGCCTATTTCGTGCGCGCTGCCAGAAGGCGATCGAGACCCTGGGTGCCGCCCGATACCGGTTCGATCCACGGATAGCGCAGACCGCCGTGATAGGGGATTTCCAGAGTATCGAAGCGTTCGCCCCGCTTGACCAGCAAGGTGATCGGTTCGCTGCCGTCCTTGGCTGCGGTCACTGCATCGCGAATGACGTCCTTGGAATAGGCATCGCCGTTGACGGCGACGATCGTGGCGCCGTTGACGATACCGGCATCGAATGCAGGCCCATCCCACAAGGTGGAGGACACCTTGCCGTCGCCATCGAGAACGACGCCGAGCGAATAGAACAGGTCCAGCGACTTGCCGCTGGAACTGCGCCCTTCGGCATAGGGGTTCGGCGTGTCTTTCCAGACGAGGCGATAGCCGGCTTTTTCGAGACCGCGCACGGGGGCGGGCTGGTCGGGCTGGCGCAGCCGCGTGTCGAGGAATTCGGCCCAGTCGTAGGGATAGATCGCATTCAGCGTCTCGACGATTTCGTCGAAGTCATAGGTCGACACGCCCCAGTCGCCATCGCTCTTGCCGAAGAATGCCTTGGCGAAGTCGTCGAGACCCTTGCGCCCCCTGGTGCCTTCGCGGATGATCTGGTCCGCTTCCAGCCAGGTGAGCGCGCCTTCGACATAATAGTCCTCGCTACGCTGGAGGGAGCTGTAGGGCAGGGGGCGCCGCGAATTGGTGATCGGGTCGTAGGTCGTATCCTCGACACTGCGCCAGGCGCGGCCGGGCTGGCCTTCGGAATAATTGGCCACGGCATTGGCGAACATGCCCAGCACCGTGTCCTTTTCCTGCAGACCCGAACGAGCCGCCAGCACCCAACCCCAGAACTGGGTCTGGCCTTCGTACACCCACATCAGCGAGTTCTGCATCGGGGTGCGATAGTCGGGCGTCCACAGGCCCTCTGGCCGGCGGAACTTGCCGTTCCAACTGTGAACCAGTTCGTGGCTGACGACGTTGCGGGCCCAATCCATCTTTTCCCAGTCGATCAGCGCTTCCGGCTCGTACTGGTTTTCGCTGGACCGGTGATGCTCCAGCCCGATCCCGCCCATGCGATCGGTCATCGCCAGCAGGAAATTGTAGTGATCGAAATGGCGCGCGCCGAAAACCGCATCCGCCTCGTCGATCAGCCTTTCGAAGGTGCGCAGGTTTTCAGGTGCAAGCTCGAGATATTTGGGCGCATCGGCCACCGCATCTAGCGTGACTTCGGGATCGAGCGACCATTGCTTGGCATAGAGGCCCGCGAAGATCGGCGAATCGACCAGCGTTTCGTAATCGACCGTTTCCCAAGTCACCGTGTCGCCGCTGCGCGCCTTGCCATCGAGCGCGGTGAACACTTCCCACCCCTGCGGAACGGTGACCGTAGGCTTGAACGCGATGCGCCGGGTGTAATGGCCTTCGGGGTAGAGGCTCATCGCTTCCCATTGGAGGTTGAGCATTTCCTGCGTCATCGTGATCCGTCCCTCGCGGCCGGTGACGGGCGAGGTGTGCATGAACTGCGCTGTTACTTCCGTGACACCTTCCGGCACGTCGACCACGAAGCGGAAAACGTCGAGCGGATCGCGTTTCCATTCGAGCGGCTGGCCGTTGGCGCTGAAGCGGATGTTCGACAGCAGGTTTATCTGCCCGCGAGCGGAATGTTTCCCCGGCAGCCATTCGGGAAGCAGGAGGGCCAGTTCGCGCATTCCGGCAGGCACCGGGATGGTCTCGGTAACCGAATAGACCGCACGGCGGGTATCGGTGGCATCGATATCAAGTCCGATCGTTCCACCGGGCCACGGCGTATCCTGGGGCAGTGGAGTCGCATCGCCAAGTTGCGGTGCGATCGGCGCGGAGTTGGTATCCGGCTGGGCCTGGAGCGGGCTGGAGACGAGCAGGGCAGCGACGAGCGTAGCGGGAACGGTGGTGATTTTCATGGCGGTGTAGATGCTTGGGTGGCCCGCGGAAGGCAAGGGCGCCCTCGACCAGCGGCACGCTCGGCTCCACCGACGTGCTGAAGGGCGGCGGCATGCCGACCGCTTGCTGCCGAGGCCCAACGCACCTAAAGCGCGCGCCATGAGCAAGACCCCGCAAGCCATCCGTGGCACCCAGGATATTTTCGGCGCCGACGCCGAGGCTTTCGCCTTCGTGGTCGAAACCTTCGAACGTGTGCGCAAGCTCTATCGCTTCCGTCGTGCCGAAATGCCGGTGTTCGAGAAGACCGAGGTATTCAGCCGCGCGATCGGCGAGACGACCGATGTGGTCTCGAAGGAAATGTACAGCTTCGACGATCGCGGCGGCGAGAGCCTGACCCTGCGTCCCGAATTCACCGCCGGTATTGCCCGCGCCTTTCTTTCCAATGGCTGGCAGCAGCATGCCCCGGTAAAGCTGGCGACGCATGGGCCGCTGTTCCGTTACGAGCGCCCGCAGAAGGGGCGCTATCGCCAGTTCCACCAGATCGACGCCGAAATCATCGGTGCGGGGGAACCACAAGCAGATGTCGAGCTGCTGACCATGGCCGATCATTTGCTGAAGGAACTGGGCATCGAGGGCGTGACATTGCACCTCAACACGCTGGGCGATGGCGACAGCCGCGAGGCGTGGCGCGCCGCGCTGGTCGAGCACTTCCGCGAAGTGAAAGGCGAACTGTCCGAAGATTCGCAGGAGCGGCTGGAGAAGAACCCGCTGCGCATTCTCGACAGCAAGGATCGCCGCGACCAGCGCTTCGTTGCCGATGCGCCGAAGATCGACGATTTCCTGACGGACGAAGCGAAAGCCTTCTTCGATGCAGTGACCAGCGGCCTCGATGCCGCGGGCGTTAAGTGGACACGCGCGGAAAGCTTGGTGCGCGGGCTCGACTATTACCGCCACACGGCGTTCGAATTCATCCCTGACGAGGGCAGCGAAGCGGCAGGCAAACTCGGGAGCCAAAGCACGATCCTCGGCGGCGGACGCTATGACGGGCTGATGGAAAGCCTTGGCGGTGCGCCTACGCCCGCGGTCGGTTGGGCTGCGGGAATCGAACGGTTGGCGATGCTGGTAGGGGTAGTCGAAGCTCCGCCGATCGACGTCGTAGTTATTGCTGAGGGTGAAGGGCTAGAGAACGCGGTCCTTGCTGCAGTGAATGCCTTGCGCCGAAATGGATTCACGGCAGATTCAGTTGCGACGGGAGCGGTGAAAAAGCGTTTTGACAAAGCTGTGAAACTCAATCCCCTCCAAATATTCTCCATTCGCACGCAAGGCCACGGACAAAGTGGTCGTGGCGCATCCAAGGAAGATATGGATCGGGTGCTGGAAATAGTAGCTGATCCGATCGCGCGGCAACGATGACCATCCCAGCCGAACGCCTCGACCAGATCACCCACCGCTTCGCCGAGCTCGAGGCGCGGATGGCGTCTGGCCAGCTTGAAGGCGACGAATTCGTTCAGGCGAGCCGTGATTATGCCGAACTCGAACCGGTGGCAAAGGTCGCTGCCGAGGTTCAGGCGATGCGGGCGGAGCTTGTCGATTTGGACGAAATGCTCGCCGATCCGGAAATGAAAGCGATGGCCGAAGAGGAAATCGCTGCGCTGAAGAAGCGCCTGCCCGAGGCCGAGCATTCGCTGGCCGTCGCCATGCTGCCGCGCGACAGCGCCGATGCCAAACCCGCCATGCTCGAAATCCGCGCGGGGACGGGCGGCGACGAGGCAGCGCTGTTCGCAGGCGATCTTTATCGCATGTACGAGCGTTTCGCGGCCGAGCAGGGCTGGAAGGTCGAGCCGGTCAGCATGAGCGCAAGCGAGGTCGGCGGCTTCAAGGAAATCGTCGCCAATGTGACCGGCACCGGCGTGTTCGCGAAATTGAAGTTCGAAAGCGGTGTGCACCGCGTGCAGCGGGTGCCCGAAACCGAAAGCGGCGGACGCATCCACACCTCTGCCGCGACCGTGGCCGTCCTGCCCGAGCCGGACGAGGTCGACGTGCAGATCGATCCGACCGACCTCAAGATCGATACCTATCGCGCCAGCGGCGCGGGCGGGCAGCACGTCAACACCACCGACAGCGCGATCCGCATCACGCACCTGCCGACGAACACGGTGGTCACCTGCCAGGACGGCCGCAGCCAGCACAAGAACCGCGAAAAGGCGATGCAGGTTCTGCGCACCCGGCTTTACGATGCACAGCGCGAGGCGACGCAGGGGGCCGAAGCGGAAGCGCGCAAGGCCATGGTGGGCAGCGGCGACCGGTCCGAGCGCATCCGCACCTACAATTATCCGCAGGGCCGGGTGACCGACCACCGGATCGGTCTGACGCTGCAGAAACTTCCGCAGATCATTGCCGGGCCGGGCCTTGGCGAACTGGTCGATGCACTGATCGCCGAGGATGAAGCAAAGCGGCTTGCCGCAATGGCCGAATAAGGCCGTGGTCTGCGTGACCCGATGGATGGCCGCATGACCATTGCCGACGCGATCCGCGCGGCAGCGGAGCGACTTTGCACCACCAGCGATACCGCCCGGCTCGATGCCGAATTGCTGATGGCGCATGTGCTGGGCGTGTCACGTTCCCAACTGCTGCTGTTGCGGATGCGCGACGACGCTGCGCCGCATGCGGCCGGTTTCGATCGGCTGGTTGAGCGACGCGCGGCTCACGAGCCTGTGGCGCATCTGCTGGGCGTACAGGAATTCTTCGGGCTCGAGTTCGCCGTGACCCCCGATACGCTGATCCCGCGCGGCGACAGCGAAACGATCGTCCAGGCAGCGCTCGATTGTACCCCGCACGATGCCTGCGTGCTCGACATGGGGACAGGGTCGGGCGCGCTGCTGCTGGCTTTCCTGCACGAGCGGCCCGATGCCAAGGGGCTGGGCATCGATGCCTCTGCTGCTGCTCTTGCCGTGGCCAGCGCCAATGGCCAGCGGCTGGGGCTGACGGAACGCGCGCAATTTGTACAAGCGAACTGGCTGGAGGCGGGCTGGGCGCACGATCTGGGCCGTTTCGACCTGGTGCTCTGCAATCCCCCCTATGTTGAAAGCGATGCCGTCCTCGATCCCGACGTGCGCGAATTCGAACCGGCTACGGCGCTGTTTGCCGGACCGGAAGGGCTTGACGACTATCGGGCCATAGTCCCGCAGCTTGGCAAGCTGCTTGTGCCCGGCGGCGTCGCGATATTAGAAATCGGGGCAGGGCAGGCCGAAGCCGTCGGAGCTATCGCGAGCGAATCGGGCTTCGCCGCGGAGACGCGCCGCGACCTTGCCGATCGACCGCGCGCACTGATCCTGAGATAAAAGACTTGGCAAAGGCGATTCGAACGCTTAACTCTGGCCCCAGGCCAGTGGTGCGCGGCTAACGCCTCCCCACCGGTTCCAGCTCCGACATTGCAGTTTTGGTGCGAGGCTCCGGCCCCGCATACCATGCACAAACCGGGGCACGCGAACTGCGACAGGCGCAGGCGCGCAAGGGGTCACGCGGCCAGTTGTGGACCGGTTTTATGGTCTACGCCGCGCATTTAATGAGGACCAGCTACCCTTGAACAACAATCGCAATAATAACCGCCGTCGCGGACGCGGGAATAATCGCAATCAGGGCGGCGCCAATTCGGGCAACCGGATCGACAGCCGCGCTCGCGGCAATGCCCCGCAACTGCTCGACAAGTACAAGAAGCTTGCCCAGGACGCCCAGCATAATGGCGACCGCGTGCAGGCCGAATATTATCTGCAGTTCGCTGACCATTATTTCCGTGTGATCGCCGACAACAAGGCCCGTCAGGACGAAGCCAAGGCGAAACGCCACGACGAGCGCGGACATAATCAGTCGGACGATGACGACGACGATGACGACGGTGATGATCGCCGCAACAATCGTCGCCCGCGCGGCCGCCGCGACGATCAGGACGACGACAATCGCAAGCCGCGCGCTCGCCGCGACGATCGGGATGACGATGAAGACGAGGTGCGCCAGCCGCGCGCTCGCCGTTCCGAGAACGAAGACGACGGTGCTCGCAAGCCGCGCGGTCGCAAACCGCGTAACGACGATGGCGGTGATGGCGAAAGCGAGTTCGAGCCTTCCGAAAATCCGTTCACACGCCGCGACGAAGAGGGCGAAGCACCCAAGAAGCGTCGCGCACCGCGCAAGCCGAAGACAAGCGATAGCTCTGCGGGAAGCGATGGCGGTATCGATGCCACCGTGCTGCCGCCATCGATCGGCGCGAACGATTCCGATGAAAAGCCCGCACCGCGCCGCCGTCGGCGCAAGCAGGAAGACGATAGCGAAGTAAGCGCTGTCGGTTGATCGCGCTTGCAGTGCTGACCTGACGATTTAAGGGTCAGGCCGATGGAGAAAATCCCCGGCTTGGCCCGATCGCACCCGAATATTGCCGCGCTCTTGCTGGGCGCGGCATCCGCTTTCGGTTTTCAGCCCCTTCACCTGTGGCCGCTCGGCCTGGCGGCGATGGGGGCTTTCGGCTGGCTGGCCTTTCATTCGCCAAGCTGGAAACGCGCGCTTCTGGCCGGGTGGCTGTTCGGCGTTGCCCATTTCACCGTCACCGACAACTGGATCGCCACTGCCTTTACCTATCAGGCGGAAATGCCCGCGATCCTCGGTTGGGCGGCCGTTCCGCTGCTGGCGCTATATCTCGCCGTGTGGCCCGCCTTTGCCACCTGCGCGGCCTGGCTGATCGCGCGCCGGGCAAACCTCCTCGCCTTTGCCCTAGCCTTCGGCGCCATGTGGATCGCAGCCGAATGGCTGCGTAGCTGGGTTTTCAGCGGTTACAGCTGGGGGCCGTTCTCCATGATGATGCTGGGCCCGTGGGATCGACCGGGCTTTGCCGTCCTCCTGCCTTATGCCGGCAGTTATGCCCTGTCGGGGATAACGGTCGCCCTCGCCGTCGCACTTGTCTGGTTCGCGCAGGCGAAACGGTTTGTCGGCATAGGGCTTGTCTGTTTCGTGGTTGCTATGGTCTATTTCCCGGCTGGGAAGGGCCGCGACGGGAGTTTGCCGCTGACGCTGGTGCAGCCCAATCTACGACAGGACGAGATCGACGACGCTTCGAAGTTCGAGGAACAATTCCAACGCATCGCCGGGCTGAGCCGTGCCGAAGGGCCGCAAAGCCGGCGCTTGGTACTATGGCCGGAAAGCGGCATCCCCGACTACCTGCGCGATGGCTATCCGCAGCGGTACTACACGCAGATGACGGCGGCGGGCGATCCCGCCTTCGCCCGCGCACGCGTGGGGCAGGCCATCGGTCCGGACAGCCTGTTGCTGACCGGTGTCGTGGACCTCGAAATCGGAATGGTCGACGGGCGCGAAAAAGCGGTGGGGGCGTATAACACGGTCACCTCGGTAGATCCGCAGGGTCAATTGGGCGAGAGATACGCCAAGGCGCATCTGGTGCCGTACGGCGAATACCTGCCGATGCGCGGCCTGCTCGAGCCACTGGGCCTTTCGCGGCTCGTTGCCGGGACAATCGATTTCATCCCGGGACCGGGCCCGCAGACGCAGGACCTGAGCGACTATGGGCGCGCGGGCATGCAGATCTGCTACGAAATCGTGTTCTCCGGCGAAGTGGTGGATCGGGCCAACCGCCCCGATTATATCTTCAACCCGTCGAATGATGGTTGGTTCGGCCTCTGGGGGCCGCCACAGCACCTTGCGCAGGCGCGAATGCGTGCTGCCGAAGAGGGCCTCCCGGTGCTGCGATCCACTACCACCGGGATCAGCGCCGTGATCGATGCTCGCGGCGTTGTGCGCGAGCATATCGGGCGCAATGTTGCAGGGCGAATCGATACGCTCGTACCTCCTCCGCATGCTGCCACGCCCTTCGCCCGACTTGGCCACTGGCTCACGCTGCTTTGGGGCGTCGCTCTGCTTGCGCTTTCGCTGGTTGCCATACGGCGTATGGAAGGCTACCGCGGGAAAGACACATAAAGACTTCTTTATATCAGGATTTCGATCTCTATGCGCACCAGTTTCCTGTTCACATCCGAAAGCGTTTCGGAAGGGCACCCCGATAAGGTTTCGGATCAAATCTCCGACGCCATCGTCGATCTGATGCTGGCCAAGGATGCGGAAGCGCGCGTGGCCTGCGAAACCATGACGACCACCCAGCGTGTCATCCTGTCGGGCGAAATTCGCTGCGCGCCCATGTACGACGCCAAGAATTCCGACTGGGCCGTCAACGGGGGTTGGGCCCCCGGTGCGAAGGAAGAGATCGAGCGCGCTGTTCGCCAGACCGTGCGCGATGTCGGCTATGAGCAGGACGGTTTTCACTGGAAAACGCTGACCTTCGAAAACCACCTTCACGGCCAGTCATCCGAGATCGCCCAAGGCGTGGATGCAAGCGGCAACAAAGACGAAGGTGCAGGCGATCAGGGCATCATGTTCGGATTCGCATGCGACGAGACGCCCGATCTCATGCCGGCGACCCTCGACTACAGCCACAAGATCCTCGAACAGCTGGCCGCTGACCGCAAGAGCGGCACTGCACCCTTCCTCGAGCCCGACGCCAAGAGCCAGGTTACGCTGCGCTATGAAAACGGCAAGCCGGTGGCCTGCACCGCAGTGGTCGTTTCGACCCAGCATGGCAAAGGCTATCATGAGGGCGAAAAGGAAGCCGAACTCAAGTCCTATGTGAAAAAGGTGGTCGGCGACATCATGCCCGAAGGCTGGCTGACCGACGATACCGAATGGCATATCAATCCCACCGGGGCGTTCGAAATCGGCGGACCCGATGGTGATGCCGGCCTTACCGGCCGCAAGATCATTGTCGATACTTATGGCGGTGCAGCCCCGCATGGCGGCGGCGCATTCAGCGGAAAAGACCCGACCAAGGTCGACCGTTCGGCTGCCTATATCACCCGCTATCTGGCGAAGAACATCGTGGCGGCCGGACTTGCCAAGCGCTGCACCATCCAGCTGTCCTATGCGATCGGCGTGTCCAAGCCTCTCTCGCTGTATGTTGATACGCACGGCACCAGTGCCGATGGCGTCACCGATGAAGCACTCGAGGACGCGATCCGCGGGATCGAAAAACTGGGTGGTCTTACCCCGCGCGGTATCCGCATGCATCTCGGATTGAACAAGCCGATCTATCGCCAGAGCGCGGCCTATGGCCATTTCGGTCGTCAGGCCGATGGCGAGCACTTCCCCTGGGAGCGCACCGATCTGGTCGACGATCTGAAGGCTGCGCTAAACTAACGGTCAGCCGTGTTCTCCCTTGCGCGGGCTGGGGCGATCGAGTGCCAGCTCCGCATCGGAGAAGGTAAGGGGCGTGCGCACGCCGGGAATGCCATCGAGATCGAGACGCATGCCGCGGGCCTTCACCTGAGGGTCGTCGAACACGGCATCCACGGCGTTGACGCGGCCGGCCGGAATCCCAGCCGCCGCGCAATCGGCAAGCAATTCGTCCATCTGCCACTTGGACGTTTCACCTGCGATAATCGCATCGAGCTCTTCGCGATTGGCCAGGCGTCCCTCGTTGGTGGCAAAGCGTTCGTCGGCCAGCAAATCGTTACGACCGAGTAGGGTCAGGAGGCGGCGGAACAGGCCGTCGTTGGCAGGTGCGAGCACGACCTTGCCATCGGCGACGGGGAATACGCCATAGGCGCTGACCTGTGCGTGCTCGTTACCCATTCGGGGTGGATTTTCGCCGGTAGTGAGAAAATGCATCGCCTGGCTGGCAAGCAAACCTACCGAACAGTCCAGCAGTGCCATATCGACATGCTGTCCGCGACCTGTCCGCGCGCGCATGGCGAGCGCGGCCTGAATGCCGATAACGGAGTACAGTCCGCAGGTGAGGTCCGATATGGAAATGCCCATCTTCATCGGCTGCCCCTGCGGCTCGCCCGTCAGGGCCATGAAACCGCTCATCGCCTGAATTACGAAATCGTAGCCTGCTTCGTGCGCACGCGGTCCCGTCTGCCCGAACCCCGTAATCGAGCAATAAACGAGCTGGGCGTTGACCTGGGCGAGGCTTTTATAGTCGAGGCCGAATTTCGTCAGTGTCCCGGTTTTGAAGTTTTCGAGCACTACGTCGGCTGAGGATGCCAGATCATGGATACGAGCCAGATCATCCTCGTCCCTGAAATCGGCGATAATCGAACGCTTCCCCCGATTTGCGGCGTGGTAATAGGCGGCTTCACGTTCTCCATGGTCGCGCTCAATCCAGGGTGGGCCCCATTTGCGGGTCCCATCGCCATCGGGGCTTTCCACCTTGATCACGTCGGCGCCGAGGTCGGCGAGGATTTGGCCAGCCCACGGGCCTGCCAGGACGCGCGCAAGTTCGAGTACTTTCAGCCCGGCAAGGGGAGCGTTCGGGTTGCGAGGGGTATCGAGCCACATGACGTGCGGCTTGCGCGGCAGCTTCGCGCCGGTCAAGTTACTCCATGCCAACGGATGCGGCGAGGCTGCCTATGGCATTGAGAAATTCTTCGCGGAAATCCTGAACCACCTGCCGGCTGGAACGAACCTGTTCGACCAACCCCACGCCTTGACCCACGAAATAACTTACCAGCTCGTTCGCACCCTTATTGCCCGACGCAGCCTCCCGTTCGATCCGGGCGAAGGCGGGTTCGGAGACCATCCCCATCAGCGGCATGGGGAGTGTTCCCGGACCGCCGGGCGCATCCCAAGCATCGTGCCATGCTGTCTTGAGCTGGCGCGCGGGCTTGCCAGTCCGGCTGCGCGAGCGGACCGTATCGCGACTGCGCGCTGCGACCATCTTTGCCCGGAAAGCCTCGCTCGTTTCCGCTTCGGGTGTGGCGAGCCAGACCGATCCGGTCCATGCTCCCTGTGCACCCGCCGCCATCATTCCGGCCATCTGACCTCCGGTCATGATGCCCCCGGCGGCGAGCACCGGGATATCGTAATCGTGGCGCGCGAGTTCGCGCACGACCTCGGGGACGAGCACCAGCGTCGATACTTCGCCGCAGTGGCCGCCCGCTTCCGTGCCCTGGGCAACGATGATGTCGACACCCGCTTCGGCCTGGCGGATGGCATGTTCCTTGGCCCCGACCAGCGCAGCTACCGGCACGCCGCGCTGCTTGCCTTCCTTTATCATCGCGGGTGGTGCAATGCCCAACGCGTTGGCAATCAGCCGAATGGGATGCCGGAATGCGACTTCCATCAGGGCAAGACCGTTCTCGGGGGTGATGCCCATGCGTTCGCGGAGGATCGGCATCTCGGCTTCGGGCGCAATTCCATATTGGCCGAGAACGGAATTGACGAAGCCTTGATAGGCGGGATCGATAGCCGCAGCCCGGCTCTTGTTGTCGGACAATTCGCTGACGCGAGGATCGATCACTTCGGGAACGAGAACATCCACACCGTAAGGGGCCCCGTCCACATGCGAATCGATCCAGGAAAGCTCTTCCTCGAGCTGCTCGGGACTGAAGCGCGTAGCGCCCAGCACCCCGAGCCCGCCCGCCTTGCTGACGGCAGCTACAACGTCGCGACAGTGGCTGAAGGCGAAAAGTGGAAACTCCGCCCCGGTCAGCTCACATATGCGGTTCATCGGCATGGGCATGTCCTCCTGGGAGACACCCTATCCCGCGCACTCGGCTGTGCAAGCCGCCATTACGGGCGGGTCATCGTAACCGGAGCGTCGCCCGGGGATGGCTTCCATCGGGTTTCAGGCGGAAATACCTCGTCAAGAGTACCCTTTTGCCAGGCCCCGTAAACAGGGTTCGGTACGAGAAACCAGCCATTGCCCCAAAGCTGTGCGTATTCGCCGCGCGCGACCATTGTCCGCCGCGCAGCAATCGCACTTTCATCCGCGTTGAATACGTCGGCAAAATCGCCGAGATTGTCGCCTGCCATGGCGATCACGCAGTAATTCTCGGCTATCTTCGCCCGGCGCCCATCCTTGCGGCTTCCCATATCGTCGTCGCCGCGCAGAAAGAGGGTTTGCCCGTGTACAGCCGGCCCGGTCCCCGCTGCTTCGATCGCTGCCACGGCACCAGCAGCGGTGTCCGAATCGCGGTTGGTATTGAAGATGACCGTAATTCCGGCTTCACGAAGGCGGCGCAGGCCGGTCACTGCACCAGGAACCGGTTGCGCGATCCCGGCACCGTTATTGGCCCATTGTGCCCATTCGTCGGCATCGAACGGCTTACCCGTCAGTGCCTGCCAGTATTCATAGCCTGTATTAAGCAGCACGGTCTCGTCGACGTCGAACACGGCTGCAAACGGTTTGGCTGTGCCGTCGGCCTTGATGCAGGACGCCGTTCCGATCCCGCCAGTGGTCCCGTCTGGCAGACCCATAGGAACCGATTGCGGAGCCTTTCGCTGGTGGACCACGGCGATCGAATAATCGGCGATCTGACGCCAGGTCTGGATAGACGCCGCTGCAGCTTCGCCCGAACCGTAGAGCCAGCGCATGGTGTCCGGCGCCGCTTTCTCTTTCGCCACCGTCGCGGGGCCAGTGACAGGGCCCGAATTCATGGTCGCGCAACCGGCTAGGGCCACTGCGCTGGCGGCGAGGGTCAAAATTTGTTTCATTTAAAAGGTCCAGAACGATCAAGAGAATGCAGGTCGCGGGATTTGCCACAGCAAGCCATGGAAACGCAATCGACTGTATCAACGACCGGAAGCGATTGACTATGTACGCGCCACAGGCCCTTGCGACCCAGAAACTCGCGTCGAAATCGACCTTTTGCCCCTAAAAATTGATAACATTCACAACACTACAATAATTGTGCAACGCAGCAGGAAGGCGCGCCGAAGCCCGCTGACGCAAATTACGGGAAATCATTGCGTTAATGACAAGGCTTCGATGTTTGTTGCGCATTATGCAATCAAAATTGTCCTTTTCGCACTTGCACAAAAACCGCCCGGCGCGCATATCTCCTCGTGCCTTTTAGGCATCCTCTCCCAAGACTTTTAAGCCCGGTTGGTTTTCCAGCCGGGCTTTTTTCTGGCTTGAGCGGACCCGCGCGGCGTCTTCCTTCATTGTATCTCACAGGGGCCACCCCCAAGTGAACCGGCAAGACGAACAGGAACGGGAATACGACCCAATGGCCGATGCGGATGCTGCGACAGCGGTAGAAGAAAAGACAGTGAGATTGCAGGTCGCAGCAGCGCGACAGGAAGAAAGTGGTCAGGGTATCGCGCGCATGCCGCGTTCTGCTTTCCAGGCGTTGGGGATCACCGAGGGCGATGTCGTCGAGATTACCGGAAAGCGCGCAACTGCTGCCATCGCCATGGCCGCTTATGACGAAGATCAAAGTCTCGATGTGGTGCGGCTCGACGGTCTCCAGCGCGGGAATGCGCAGGTCGGGTCGGGCGAACATGTGAATGTGGTCGTCGCCGAATCGCGCCCTGCGACCCGGGTCGTGTTTGCGCCGGCGCAGCGGGAAATGCGTTTGCAGGGCCCGGCGCAGGCGCTGAAGCGCAACTTCTTCAGGAAACCTCTTGTCGCGGGTGACCTTGTGGCGACGACCGGACAGCAGCCGGTTCAGAATATGCCACCGGAAGTGCGCCGCATGTTCAACGCACCGGCCTATGCCCTCACGCAGATTCGCCTGAGCGTGGTCGCGACGACACCCAAGGGCATCGTCCATATCGACGAGAATACCGAGGTTGAGCTGCGCGCCGAGTTCGAGCCGCCGCGCGATGCGCGTGCGGTCGTCAATTATGACGATGTCGGCGGCATGGGTGAAACCATCCAGCAATTGCGCGAGATGGTCGAGTTGCCTTTGCGTTACCCAGAATTGTTCACGCGTTTGGGTGTCGATCCGCCCAAGGGCGTTTTGCTGCACGGCCCGCCGGGAACGGGCAAGACCCGGCTTGCTCAGGCCGTCGCCAATGAAAGCGATGCCAACTTCTTCACCATCAACGGTCCCGAGATCATGGGTTCGGGCTATGGCGACAGCGAAAAAGCACTGCGTGAAGTGTTCGAGCAGGCGACGAAGGCAGCGCCGGCCATCATCTTCATAGACGAGATCGATTCGATTGCGCCGAAGAGAGATCGCGTGCCAGGAGAAGCAGAAAAACGGCTTGTTGCGCAGCTTCTGACCCTGATGGACGGGCTGGAAGCCCGCTCGAACCTGGTCGTGATTGCTGCGACCAACCGGCCGGAAGCGATTGACGAGGCATTGCGCAGGCCTGGACGCTTCGACCGCGAGATCGTGATCGGCGTGCCCGACGAAAGCGGACGCCGGGAAATTCTTGGCATTCACACACGGGGCATGCCGCTGGGCGACAGGGTCGACCTGAACGAACTGGCCAAGGCGACTTATGGCTTCGTCGGGGCAGATATCGCGGCGCTTGCGCGAGAAGCAGCGATCGACGCGGTGCGGCGGATCATGCCGCGCATCGATCTGGACGAACGCACCATTCCGCCTGAAGTGCTCGATGACCTCTATGTAGGCCGCGAGGATTTCCTCTCTGCGCTGAAGCGTATCCAGCCAAGCGCCATGCGCGAAGTCATGGTTCAGGTGCCCAATGTCGCATGGTCCGATATCGGCGGGGTCGGCGATGCCATCGCCAAGCTCAAGGAAGGCATCGAGCTGCCAATGAAAAACCCCGAGGCGTTTCATCGTCTCGGTATCCGGCCTGCTCAGGGCTTTTTACTTTATGGACCTCCCGGTACAGGGAAGACCTTGCTGGCAAAGGCCGTTGCCAAAGAGGCGAAGGCTAACTTCATTTCGATGAAAAGCTCGGACTTGCTGTCGAAATGGTATGGCGAAAGCGAACAGCAGATCGCACGGATGTTCAAGCGGGCGAGGGCTGTCGCACCCTGCGTCGTGTTCATCGACGAGATCGACAGTCTGGTTCCGGCACGTGGAAGCGGGCAGGGCGAACCCCAGGTGACCGGGCGGGTGGTAAATACCATTCTGGCCGAAATGGACGGGCTTGAAGAATTGCAGTCGGTGGTGGTGATTGGTGCGACCAATCGTCCCACTCTGGTCGATCCTGCACTGCTGCGCCCGGGACGCTTCGACGAACTGGTTTATGTCGGGACACCCGACAAGGGCGGTCGCGAACAGATCCTGCGGATACATACGAAGGACATGCCGCTGGCTGACGACGTCAATCTGGTCGATGTAGCTTCGAAGACCGAGCGCTTTACCGGCGCGGACCTGGAAGACGTGGTGCGCCGGGCGGGCCTCAACGCGCTCCACCGGGCGGGTGGCGATGTGCAGGAAGTGACCGATGTCGATTTCACCGAGGCCTTGGGAGACAGCCGCGCCACCGTGACGTCTCAGATGGAAGCGGAGTACAAGAAGATGCAGGGCGAACTGAAGAAGCGCGCTGCAGATGTGCGACCGATCGGCTTCGTTTACGAAGGAATGGTCGAAAGCACGCGTGACGAGAAGCACGCGCCGCCAGCCGGGGACTAAGCTCCGGTTGCGCGCTGGTTCGCCGCTTCCACTTCGAGGCGGTGGCGGATCAGCGCGTCTGGCTGGTTCTGTTTGATCCAGCCGAGCATGTGTTCGCGGACTTCGCAGCGCAGCGTCCATAGGTCGCCTATCGTCTCTGCGCTCATCGACAGACGCAACTCGACGCTTTCCGGATAGGCTTCGGTCATCAGCAATTCCAGATTGCGTCCATCCCACAACGGATTGGATTGAACGAAGCGTTCGAATTCCTCGCGGATCGGATCGATCTCGGCGATGGGATCGAGATGCAGCATGACCGGCCCTGTCAGCCGCTCGCTTACCCGCGACCAGTTTTCGAAACTCTGGTCGAGAAAGCGTGTCGTAGGAACGACCAGAACGCGTTCGTCCCAAGTGCGGACCGTCACGAAGCTCATCCGGATTTCTTCCACGCGCCCGGCCTGATCATCGACCTTGACCAGATCCCCGATTCGTAGAGGCTGCGTTAGTGCCATCTGTAGTCCGGCAATAAGCGATTTGAGTGCAGGCTGCGCAGCGGCGCCCACTGCCAGGGCGGCAAGACCTGCCGATGCCAGCATCGTAGTCCCGACATCGCGAACACCGGGAATGTTGAGCATGATCAGGGAAATCGTGATGATGACGATCCCGACCTTTACCGTGCGCGACAGGATCGCAATCCGTGTGAGGCGACCACGGTGCGCGACCGGGTCTCCCGAGAAACCGATCTGTCTTTCAAATCCGAGAGCGAGACCGCGTACGGCAGAATAGGCGACCCATCCTACCACGGCGGGGATCAGAAAGCGTGTCAGGATATCCCAGCCGCGGCCGGTCAGCGCATCGTTCTCTGCGGAAATGGCAACCGCGAACGCTATGGCGGCCCAGCGCAGCGGTTTACGGACTGCTTCGACTAGAACATCGTCGAAGACACTGGTCGATGTCCGCGCAATTCGACGCAGAATGGCGAACACGATCCAGTGTATCACGACGGCGATCAATATGGATGCCGCAAGCGCGATCAACGTATGGATCAGGCCTTCGACGGAGATCGGCCAATTGGCTGGATCGTAGCGGTCAAACATCGGTGTAATCGGTATGGAGGCACGCTGTGTAACGCAAGTCCAAGCGGCCGGTGCCTCAATCCGTCACAGGCAATACGATCGAGACTTGCAAACCGTCCTTGGTGAAGTTGCGTTCGAATGTCCCGCCGAACTGACGGGCAGCACTGGTCATGAGCAGGCTGCCGAAACCCTTGCGTTCCGGCAATTCCTCCAGATCGGCACCGCTTTCGCGCCAGGTTAGCGTGAGCATGCCATCATCTTCCGTCCAGCTGACATGGACTGTGCCCCTGTTCTTCCAGGCTCCGTATTTGACGGCATTGGTGGTCAGTTCGTGCAGAACGAGACCCAAAGGCGTAACACGCTTGGCCGGCAGCATGACGTCCGGACCTTCGATCTCGGCCGGATGCTTGCTGGAGCGATAAGGAGCGAGCGAGGTTTCGACCAATGCGCGAAGCGAGGCGACGGGCCTCTCCAGCTCGCCCTGACTGACCTCGTGCGCGGTCAGCAGCGCGCGAATGCGCTGAGCGATACTGTCGGTGACTTCCTTCGCTTCGGGCTTATCGCGCGCGCTCATCTGGACGATCGCGAGGATGACAGCGAACAGGTTCTTCACCCGGTGATTGAGTTCGCGTGCAAGCAAATCGGCGCGATCACGCGCTTCGCTGACTGCGGCTGCCTGCGATGCTTCGGCTTCCGCCCGCGCGGCGCGACCGACAAGGCGCGCCCCTGCCAGCATGGCGATGATGAGCAGCACGAACAGGGCGCCGAGCAGCGGCAGAACCCGAGCTTCACTTCGTGCGGCTTCGGCAGCGCGTTCCGCAAGAATCCGGCTTTCGATATCTTCCATTTCCGCAATGGCGCGAACCAGCCGTTCCATCGCTTCGACGCCTTCGTCCGTCAGCGTGGCGCGGCGGGCATCGAGCAGACGACCATTTTCGAGCAGTTCGACACTTTCAGCCATCTCATCGAACTTGGCACGCGCCAAGGCGTCGATCTGATCGATCAGTTCGACCTGCCGCGCCGTCGCATCATCGCCGAGGAGCACGCGTACCCGATCGAGTGACGGCTCCAGCTGTTCGCGGGCCATCTGGTAAGGTGCAAGATACCGCCGATCGAGCGTGATCAGATAACCGCGCTGGCCGGTCTCGCCACTAAGCGCGGCGCTGTTGATCTGGCGCAGCTCTTCCAGCACCTCGACCGTACGTTCGACCTGACGGCGCTGTGCGCGTTCGGCCTCTACGGTCTGATAGGCGAGAACGATGGTCGCAAACATGGCCGCCGCGATGACAAGCAGCAGCGCCACATTCATCCAGCGCGGGTTTCGCGTACGCGCGACGAAGTCTTCGATCTCGCTCAGTGTGCTGCCCCCCAACTGGTTCCGGTACCGATATCGACACCTAGCGGAACGTCAAGCTTTACAGACGGTTCGGCGGCACTGACCATAACGCTTTCGATGACCTTGCGGGCTGCATCGACATCGCTTTCGGGCAGTTCGAACACCAATTCGTCGTGGACCTGAAGCAGCATCTGCACATGAGCGAGCCCTGCAGCTTCCAAGGCAGGCATCATGCGAACCATCGCCCGCTTGATAATATCGGCGCTGGTCCCCTGGATCGGAGCATTGATGGCTGCCCGCTCGCTACCCTGGCGTTCCGTCTGGTTCTTCGACCCTATCCGCGGGAACCAGGTCTTGCGACCGAACAGCGTTTCCGAATAACCGCATTCTCGGACCTGCTCGAGGGTGCGGACGATGTATTTCTGGATGCCGGGAAAACGCTGGAAATAGGTGTCGATCATGGCCTGAGCCTCGTCGGCTTCCACGCCGAGGCGACCTGCAAGACCCCAGCGCGATATACCGTAGAGGATGGCGAAATTGATCGTTTTTGCGCGCGCGCGCGTATCGCGATTGACCTCGCCGAACATTTCGCTGGCCGTGCGTGAATGAATGTCCTCGCCGTTGGCGAAGGCTTCCTTCAGGCTTGGCACGTCAGCCATGTGCGCGGCCAGGCGAAGCTCGATCTGCGAATAGTCGGCAGCCAGGAGTACGTTGCCGTCCTGGGCAACGAACGCTTCGCGAATCTGGCGCCCTATTTCTGTACGAATGGGAATGTTCTGAAGGTTCGGATCGGTTGAAGACAGGCGACCCGTCTGTGCACCGACCAGGCTATAGCTGGTATGGACACGCCCGGTTTCGGGATTGATCGCCTGCTGGAGAGCGTCTGTATACGTGCTCTTCAACTTGGCGAGCTGCCGCCATTCCAGCACCTTGTCGGCGATTTCCGCTCCATCGGCGGACAGGCGCTCCAGTACGCTCTGATCCGTGGAGTATTGCCCGCTCTTCCCCTTCTTGCCACCTTTGTAGCCCAGCTGTTCGAACAGCACTTCGCCTAGCTGTTTGGGGCTACCGACGGTGAATTCGCGCTCGGCTATGCCGTGGATTTCCTTCTCCAGCCGCGCCGTTTCGCTCGCAAATTCTTCCGACAACCGCGCCAGCTGGGCGCGATCGACCTTGATGCCATGACGTTCCATGCTGGCGACGACAGGCACGAGAGGCCGATCGACGCGCTGATAGATTTTCGTGCCGCCTTCAACGGCGAGCCGGGGCTTGAGCAATTTATACAGACGCCAGGTTACGTCGGCGTCTTCCGCGGCATATTCCGTCGCCTTGTCGAGCGGCACTTCACCGAAGGGAATCGCCTTCTTCCCGGTGCCGCATATTTCCTTGAAGGTAAGACAGGTGTGGCCAAGGTGGCGGTCCGCAAGCTCGTCCATCCCGTGTCCGCCGCCGATGCCGTCGAGCTGACGGCCGGCGTCCAGATCGAAGCTGATGATCATCGTATCTTCGACAGGGGATACCGTAATGCCATTGCGAGCGAGGACGTTGAGGTCGTATTTGCCGTTGTGGAAGACTTTCGTAACGGCATCGCTTGTCAGCAATGGTCGCAGAGCGGCGAGCGCGGCAGTCTTTTCGATCTGCTCCGGCCGTTCGGCAAACATGTCATTCCCGCCATGACCGAGGGGGATGTAGCATGCATCGTTCGGACCGAGCGCCAGGCTGATCCCGACCAGATCGCACAGCATGCAATCGAGTGAACTGGTCTCCGTATCCACGGCAACGAGCCGGGCGGCATGCGCGCGCTGGATCCATTCTTCGAGCCGGGACAGCGTTTGCACGCATTCATAGCTGGAACGATCGACAGCAGGATAATCCGGCGGAGGCTGGCGATTGCCTTGCTCGCCGGGGGTCACGCCTTTGGTATCCTGCCGGGCGGGATCGAGTTCGGTCGTTCGCGCGGGGCTGCCAGTGCCAGCGTCGAGCCGCTTCAACAGACTGGTAAAGCCATGTTTGCTGAGAAAGGCAGCCAGCGGTTCAGGCGGCACTTCCACCAGCTTCATGTCGTCCAGCGAGACGGGCAGGCCGCAGTCCTCTTTCAATGTGACGAGCACGCGGCTGAGCTCGGCGTCTGCGCGATGTTCGAGCAGGCGTTCCTTCAGCTTGCTCGTCTTCATGCCTTCCGCTGCGTCGAGCGCGGCGGTCAGCGTGCCGTGTTCGGCGATGAGCTTGCTGGCCGTTTTCGGCCCGACGCCGAAGATGCCGGGAATGTTGTCGACAGAATCGCCCATCAGCGCGAGTACATCGCCCACGAGTTCCGGTGGCACACCGAATTTCTCGATGACTTCGTCGCGTCCGATGCGGGCATTTTTCATCGTATCGAGCATATCGATGCAGCCGCCTGCCTCGACGCCCGGTTCGAGATCTTCGTCGGCGCATTGGCCGATCAACTGCATCAGGTCCTTGTCAGAACTGACAATCGTGACGTCCCAGCCCTTTCGCGTCGCCGCGCGGGCATAGGATGCGATCATGTCGTCCGCTTCGACGTCAGGTTCTTCAATGCAAGGCAGGCTGAAGGCGCGCGTTGCGTCTCGAATCAAAGGGAATTGTGGCACCAGATCTTCAGGCGGGTCGGGCCGATTGGCCTTGTACTGGTCGTAAAGATCGTTGCGGAAACTGTGGCTCGACTTGTCGAGTATCACCGCGAGATGCGTCGGGCCGTCGGCTTTATGAAGATCATCGGCCAGCTTCCACAACATGGTGGTGTAACCGTAAACAGCGCCAACCGGCGTGCCTTCAGGGTCGGTCAACGGGGGAAGGCGATGGTAGGCGCGGAAGATATAGGCCGAGCCGTCAACGAGGTAGAGATGTGGTTTGTCACCCATGGCGGGGGCTTAGCAATGGGCAGACCTATTGGGGAGCGACTTTTTCTCCCTATTAAGATCGCGCGGGAATCAAGGTGAGCTCGCCCTAATTAAGGCGGAAATGTGGCGGTGAGAGTGCGATTATCCTTGCGATGCCTCAATCCCGCCACTATTTAGCCACTGTGACGCCTCAATTGGGCGCTCGCTCGGTGTGGGGACGCAAGTCTTTCGTACCGTAAGCAAAACCCGCTGTTCAAGGATTTATACCTATGCGCAAGATCGCTCTTTTCGCTGCTGCTTCGGCTGCTGCTCTGACCCTCGCCGCATGTTCGGAAGCTACCGAAGATTCGGCTGCGACCACTGCTGACAACGCTGCTGCAGACGCTGAAGCGAACATGGAAGCTGCTGGCGACGCAATGGAATCGGCTGGTCAGTCGATGGAAGCTGGCGCTGAAGACATGGCTGCCGACGCTGACCACGCTGCTGCCGAAGTCGAAGCAGACGTGCAGGACGAAACCACCGCAGAAGCTCAGGCCGACTAATCGACCTGCTTCGCGAACGGTTTCCCGTTCACGTACAGAAAAGGGCGGTGCCTTTCGGCGCCGCCCTTTTTTAATGGTCGATGAGAGCGAGCTTATTCGCCGCCGTAATCGGCACTCGCCCAGTTGCGTCCATCCTGCGCTCTTGTGCCGAACCCATTATAAAGTGCCTGCGTAATCGTCGAGATACGTGAATCGCGGTTGGCGCGTGCATTGAGCTTCTCGCTACGGCTACCATTCTCGACGGCCATGGACGGGCTCTGGCCAGTCACATAAATCGCGGCGGCAATCGCACGCCCGTCGGGCGTCAGAAAGATACCAATGTCGCTAGCGGTACGAGCCAGCGTACCCGTTTTATGAGCTAGATTAGCGCTTACCGGCAAGACTGAGCGCATGCGCCGTTTGCCGGTAGTCGTTTCAAGCATCGCATCCAACAAGACGCGGCGGGAATGCTCGCTCAGCCATTTGCCCTGATAGATGCCGGCAAGCAGTTGGCCCATCGCGCGCGGGGTTGCGCTATCCTTCGTATCGACGCTCCAAGCCGGATCGATGCTACCATCCTGGCGAATAAGAGTGGCGATATTGCGGGTGAGTTCGAAGCCTTCGATACCCGCTCCTCGCATCCATTTATTGACGGCGGACGGTCCACCAACTGCGTTAAGAAGGGCATCGGTGCAGTCGTTGCAACTCTTGCTGATCATCAGGCTAAGGTGGCGGTATGCAGGCATATATGCGCCGCCGGGGCGGGGAAGACGATATTCGCTGGTGAGGCTCCACCGGCCCTCATCCACTCCAGCGAGATAGGTAGCTGCAATGGCGACCTTGCTGGTGCTTGCCAAGGGAAACCGCTGATCGGCGAGTACGCCTATTTCCCGGCCAGACGTCAGATCGACAGCATAGACACCGATCCGCCCATTCGATCCATCGGCAAGCTGAGCAATCCGGCTTTCAAGGGGCGAAGAATAGAGCGTCCCTTGACTCTGAGGCACGCGTAATTCGGTACCCAGAGTATTGTCGAATTGCGCTTCGAAGCCGCTTCCCTGTGCGAGCGCCGGGGCGGCAAAGGCCATAGCCCCGATTGCAAGCAACCGTCCGAAAATTCCTTGTCCCATATCGACCCCATACACCCTCTATGGTTAGGCAAATATTAATGCCTCGAAAATGTGTCGATACAAGGGCATGGCGACGAAAGGTGTCGTCAGGAAGACAGTTCATTCCGTCCGGTTGTTACAACTGACCGCGTAAGACGCTAGGATTTGACAATAACCTGTTCGATTTTCGCCGTGGTTTCACCCGACAATGTCTTGTCGATTTCACCGACCAGGCGTTTTTCCAACTCCGAATGATAATGGCGCCGCATTTCGCCAAGCGTTTTAGGGTCGGCGATCACGAGCACGTCCGAAATCTCTCCGGATATGGATTTCTCGTTCAGCCATTCTGCCGCTGCCGCGCCGTGTGCAAGCTCGTTCAGATCGGTCCGGCCGTGCTGTTGGCTGACGGGATCCTGATGCTTCACTCCTGCACTGAAGTTCGTGACACTTAGATCCGGTTTTTCGGATGATCCGAGCTTGGGTTCCAAAGCTGTGCCGCTGTTACGCATCACGATGAAATTTTCCCCATCGACGATGGCAACATGGGCATTGTTGGGAAGGCGCATGGAATTTGTCTCCTGTTGTTTTCGTTTGCACGAGATGGAACGGGCGAGAGTGCCAAGAGGTCCAGACTTGAGCGTCGGAGCGTTTCGCGGCACACATTAACCGCATGGGAGAGATCGACGGCGCAAGCGCGCTTGAACCCGGCCTGGCGAAAGCGCTTGCACGCGCAGGATTGGCTGCACCCGAAGGATTGCGGCGGCTCACCGGCGGGGCCACGATGGAAAGCTGGTTTTTCTCCAGCGGCGCCGAGGACTTCGTCCTGCGCCGCGCGCCCAGCTTGTCATTCATGGAGGGGCGACCCTTCGGCCATGAAGTCGAAGCTGCGATCATAAGTGCCGCTCACAATGCGGGCGTGAAGGCACCGGAGGTGGTTGTCGGGCTGGAGCCGGCCGATGGGATCGGCAGTGGCTTCGTCATGCGAGCTTTGCCAGGTACGGCAGAACCGCGCGTTATCTTGGGTATGAAGCAGCCGGGGCGGCTTCTTGAGGAAGTCGCCCGCGACCTCGCGCGAATCCATGCCATACCTCGTGCCGCACTACCCGACGATGTGCCGGAACTGGATTACGCAGAAGCCGTCGATGGTCTCGTCCAGCAATTCGAAGACGCTGGCGGCGACCGGCCTGTGATTGCCCTTGGCCTCAAGTGGCTTCGAGACCATTTGCCAGAGCCTCTCGAGCCAGTGCTCAACCATGGCGACTTCCGTCTTGGCAATTTGCTCGCCGAAGATTCACATCTCACCGGCGTACTGGACTGGGAATTATGCCACTTCGGGGACCGACACGAAGATCTCGCCTTTGGCTGTATGGCCGTCTGGCGGTTTTCGCGAGTTGATCGCCCCGCGCTGGGGATTGGCTCGTTAGAAGACTATGTGGTTGCTTATGAGCAGGAGAGCGGTTTTGGCGTTGACCCGGATCGCTTCCGTTTCTGGCTGATCTATCGCACGGTTTGGTGGGCTCTTGGCTGCCTCCGCATGGCGAGTTTTTGGCGTAGCGGCGATGACCGCATGCTTGAACGCGTCGTGATCTCGCGCCGCACGAGCGAACAAGAGCTCGACCTGCTTCTGCTGTTGGAAGAGGACGCGCCCGAGGAGGAGCGGGCACGCCCGGTGCCTTCGATTGAGAAACGGCCAGAGCCGCAGGGGGAGGCGAGTATGGGCGAAATCGCAAGTGCGATTTCGGAATGGTTGGCCACAATAAAAGATCGCATGGACGGCCATGACCGGTTCCAGCTTGCAGTGGCACGCAATGCGCTGGGCATGTTGGCGCGGGGCGACCAGATTGTGTCTGAATGCGAAGACAGACATCTCGCGCAGCAATTGCTCCGTGGGGAATGCTCTTTGAGAAATCCCGGGGTGCTTGCTGCCCTTCGCCGTGCCGCGTTGGACAAGCTTGCTGCAGACGTGCCCAAATACCCAATGCTCGAACGTGCTCGCGCAAAGTGGACAGGAGAGGACTGATGGATTTCGCAATACCGCAAGCGCTCGAGGAGTATTACGCCGAACTCGAAACCTTCATCGGGACGGTCATCGAGCCGATGGTGGCGAAAGACGACAATCAGCGTTTCTTCGACCACCGTCGGGAAGACGCACGCACGGATTGGGAGCGGGGCGGGCTGCCGTCCCAACTATGGGAGGAATTGCTGGGCCAGGCCCGGAAGGCTGCAGACGAGGCGGGTCACTGGCGTTTTTCTGCTCCGAAGAGATACGGCGGGAAGGACGGCTCGAACCTCTGGATGGCTGTCATCCGTGATCGCTTCGCGCAGCGCGGCCTTGGTCTCCATAACGATCTGCAGAACGAGCATTCCATCGTCGGAAATTTTCCCTTCGTCGCCATGTTCGAAACGTTCGGGACTGAGGAGCAGAAACGGGAATTCATCAGTGGCGGTTTCGAAGGGACGCGGCGCGTCGCGTTCGGGCTGACGGAACCCGATCATGGCAGCGACGCGACCTGGATGGAAACGACCGCTGTGCGCGAGACTCGCGATGGCGTGGACGGGTGGCGGATCGATGGCGAGAAGATGTGGATCACCGGAATGCACGTGGCCACGCATTGCGCGATGTTCGCGCGTACCTCGGGCGAAGATGGCGCCGCCACGGGGATCACCTGCTTTCTCGTCCCCAATCCCACCGAAGGGCTGCAGATCGAAGAATGGATGTGGACCTTCAACATGCCCACCGACCACCCTCGCCTATCGATAAAAGGGGTTTGGGTCCCGGACAGCGCCATCCTCGGCAGGGAAGGTCGCGGTTTGGCACTGGCGCAAAGCTTCGTGCACCAGAACCGTATCCGCCAGGCGGCAAGCAGCTTGGGCGCAGCCCAGTTCTGTATCGAAGAGAGCGTGCGCTATGCGCGAGAGCGAAAGCCGTTTGGGGAAGAATTGGCGAAGAACCAGGCTATTCAGTTCCCTTTGGTTGAACTGTCCACTCAATGCGAAATGCTGCGCCTGCTGATCTACAAGACCGCATGGGAAATGGACGCACTGGACCATGAGGAGATCGAGAAGACGATGTCCGACAAGGTTTCGATGTGCAACTACTGGGCCAACCGGCTGGTTTGCGAAGCCGCGGATCGGGCGATGCAGGTGCACGGCGGCATCGGCTACTCACGCCACAAGCCGTTCGAGCACATCTATCGCCACCATCGCCGCTACCGCATCACCGAAGGTGCGGAGGAAATCCAGATGCGTAAGGTGGCTGCGTACCTGTTCGGCTACCTTGGTCCGAAGCGCGGGAAATACGGGTGATCGACAAACGACATTGCCAAGCCCCCCCGGGATGCTAGCCATTGCAGCGACTTGAGGGAGTTATCAATGATCGCACGTATATCGCTGGTTGCCGCACTGCTCGTGACCACTGCACCGCTCGCTGCACAGGGGGCGCCGATCGTGCTTCCGGGTGCGCCGGGCGCGGAGCCCCGCGTCATCGACGCAGCAGAAGCCATTGCTCTTTCCGATACACGCTTTTCGCCAGCCGATGTGTCTTTCATGCAGGGAATGATCGTCCATCATCAGCAAGCTGTCGATATGGCGAAACTGGTCCGGCAGCGCACCAATAACGAAGCGGTGCTAAAGACGGCCGATCGGATCGAAGCGGGGCAGAAAGACGAAATGGAATTCATGCGGACCTGGCTGGAGGACCGCAATCTTGACGTGGCCATGCAGGGCATGGGCCATGCCCATCACACGATGAAAGGAATGGCGTCGCCGGAGCAGATGCGCGAACTGGCCGCCGCGAACGGCACCGCCTTCGACCGCCTGTTTCTCGAGCTCATGGTCGCCCACCACCTCGGGGCGGTTGACATGGTGGATGAACTGCATGGCGTGTCGGGCAGCGCCTACGATCCGGTGATGTACGAATTCACCAATGATGTCGTCAGCGACCAGCGGTCCGAAATCGACAGAATGAATGCAACGCTTGCGACGCTCTCGACCGATCCGCGCGCAACGCTGAAGCCCGGTTTTCGCGACGCGGGCGAGGCGATTTCCAACATGCGCCACGTGGTGGCGCTGCAAAAGCCTGCAGGATTCTTCGACCCTGAAAACCCGGCTCAGTTGCAGCCGATCAAGGAGCGCGACAAAAGCAAGGACGAGGCGAAGAATACCTCTCGCAGGGACGGCGACGAGGAGGAAGACGAGCCTCAATTCGGTGAGCGCGGTTCGCTGCTGAGCTTTGCCTTCACCGATATGGCTTTCAGCGGCGATACGATGGTTGCGGGTAGTTACCACGGTTTCAACGCCTATCGTCTCGGACAGGACGGCGTGCCGCAACTGATCAGCTCGGTGGTGTGCCCGGGCGGACAGGGCGATGTATCTATCGCCGGCAATCTGCTGGTTATGAGCGTCGAAGATCGCCGGGGCCGGATCGACTGCGGCCTTGAAGGAGTCGATGACAAGGTCAGTGACGAGCGTTTCCGCGGGCTGCGTATTTTCGACATCTCCGACATCACGCGACCCAAGCAGGTCGGTCTGGTGCAGACCTGTCGCGGCAGCCATACCCATTCGATCGTCGACGCCGACGATCGCCGTTTGATCGTGTATAATTCGGGCACAAGCTATGTGCGCGATTCCGAAGAGGTTCCGGGCTGCTTCAGCGCGGGCGGTGATAACACGGCGCTCTTCAGCATCGACGTGATCGAGATTCCCGTCGCCGATCCATCGAAAGCCCGCATCGTTGACCGGCCCCGGGTATTTGCCCGCGATGGCGAAATTGCCGGTTTGTGGGGCGGGGGCGATCACGGCGACGGCACGCAGGACACCAGTCAGACGAACCAGTGCCACGACATTACCGTTTTCCCGGCAAAGAAGCTGGCGGCCGGGGCGTGTTCGGGCAATGGCATCATTCTCGACATCTCCGATCCCTTGAAGCCGCAGCGCATCGACGATGTGACCGACAAAGGATTTGCCTATTGGCATTCGGCCACCTTCAACAATGATGGTACCAAAGTGCTATTCACCGACGAATGGGGCGGGGGGGGGCGGCCACGCTGCCAGGCCGGCGACCCCAAGAACTGGGGAGCGGACGCGTTCTACGGAATCGAGAACGGCAAACTGGTTTACCGTGGAACCTACAAACTTCCGGCGCCGCAGGGCGACAAGGAAAACTGCGTTGCCCATAACGGATCGATCATTCCCGTTCCCGGGCGCGATATCTTCGTGCAGGCGTGGTATCAGGGCGGCATCAGCGTGATCGACTTCACCGACGATCAGAACATCCACGAAATCGCCTATTTCGACCGCGGGCCGATCGACAAGGATCAGCTTGTTACGGGTGGTTACTGGTCGGCCTATTGGTACAAGGGGCGGATCTACGCGACGGAAATCAGCCGCGGTCTGGATGTGTTCGCCTTAGAACCGAGCGAATTCCTGACGGCCGAGGAGATCGCGGCGGCGGAAGGCGCGGTGTACGCCGATGGCCTCTTCAACCCGCAAACACAGACCCAGGTGACATGGCCCGACGCGCTGGTGGCGGCAGCCGAGGACAGTCGCAAAGGCGGATGAATTCTCCGTCTCGACTGCACTAACGAGAAGGCCCCCGCCGATCGGATCAGCGGGGGCCTTTCGATGTGAGGGGTTGGAACCCTAGCCGGCGGGTTGGGACTGCACTTCTGCGGCCGCGAGCTGAACACGCTGGGCCAGCGCCGGATCGGTTTGCATCGCCGTGCCGATGGCGTTGAATGTTTCGGCATCGAGACCGGAGTTGGCGACGATCTGCGCAGCCTGTTGCTGCTTGGCAGCTTCATCGCCCGACAGAGTCTGAATTTCGACGACCGCTGCAGCGAAGCTTTTCACCTGTGTATCGGTAAATTCTGCATCAGCGGACTGTTCACCCATTGCCGGGCTTACCGGCGCATCCTGAGCAGGTGCTTCCTGGGCTGGCATAGTGGTTGCCGGATCCGCGGTCTGTTCTTCCATGGACTGAGCGGCAGCACCGCTAGCAAGAACCATGGCGGAGCCCGCGAGAAGAATATTGAGGGTTTTCATAGTGTTTTCCTTTGGACTGGTGTCCCCTGTGCAACCGATATGCGCATGATGGCTGGCATTGCGAACAGCTGGTGGGTTCAATTGTGTCTAAAGGAAGGCGGATACCCAGACATGTCGCTCACCTGCGATGAGTTGAGTGCAGCACGGTCAGCGAAACCTGCGAATCTGCAAAGAAAAGGCCCGGCAGGATCGCTCCTGCCGGGCCCAATCTCCGGGTTGGTCGAATAGGACTTAGAAGCCCATTCCACCCATTCCACCCATGCCGCCCATGTCGGGCATGGCGGGGGCAGACGACTTGTCTTCCGGCTTGTCGACGATCGCAGCTTCGGTCGTGATAAGCAGACCGGCAACCGATGCAGCGTTCTGCAGGGCAGTACGCACCACCTTGGTCGGGTCGATCACGCCAGCCGACACGAGGTTTTCATAGGTGTCGGTAGCGGCATTGAAGCCAAGGTTTTCGTCGTTGCCGTCGGTCAGCTTGCCCGAAACGACCGCACCGTCGTGACCGGCGTTGGCTGCGATCTGGCGAACCGGAGCGGTCAGCGCACGGCGGACGATGTCGATGCCGCGGGTCTGGTCGTCATTGCCGCCGGTCAGGCCTGCGAGAGCCTTCGAAGCGTAGAGGAGCGCCGTACCGCCGCCAGGGACGATGCCTTCTTCGACAGCTGCGCGGGTTGCGTGCAGCGCATCGTCGACGCGGTCCTTGCGTTCTTTCACTTCGACTTCGGTAGCACCGCCGACCTTGATGACGGCTACGCCGCCAGCGAGCTTGGCAAGACGTTCCTGCAGCTTTTCCTTGTCGTAATCGCTGCTGGTATTGTCGATCTGCGTGCGGATTTCCGTAACGCGGGCCTTGATGTCGCCTTCGTCACCGGCACCGTCGACGATGGTGGTGTTGTCCTTGTCGATGGTGACGCGCTTGGCTTCGCCGAGCATGCCGAGCGTGACGTTCTCGAGCTTGATGCCGAGGTCTTCGGAGATCATCTCGCCCTTGGTCAGGATCGCGATGTCCTGCAGCATCGCCTTGCGACGATCGCCGAAGCCTGGAGCCTTGACCGCAGCAACCTTGAGGCCGCCACGCAGCTTGTTGACCACGAGGGTAGCCAGCGCTTCGCCTTCGATGTCTTCCGCGATGATCAGCAGCGGACGGCCCGACTGGACAGCCGCTTCGAGCACCGGCAGCATCGCCTGCAGGTTCGACAGCTTCTTTTCGTGGATCAAGATGTACGGATTTTCGAGTTCGACCGTCATCTTGTCCGGGTTGGTGATGAAGTAGGGGCTGAGGTAGCCGCGATCGAACTGCATGCCTTCGACGGTTTCGAGCTCGAACTCGAGACCCTTGCTCTCGTCGACGGTGATCACGCCTTCCTTGCCGACCTTTTCCATGGCTTCGGCGATCTTTTCGCCGACTTCACGGTCGCCATTGGCCGAGATGATGCCGACCTGCGCGATTTCGTTCGAGCCGGACACGTCCTTCGAACGGGCCTTGAGGTCTTCGACAACCTTCGTAACGGCGATGTCGATGCCGCGCTTGAGGTCCATCGGGTTCATACCCGCTGCGACCGACTTCATGCCTTCGGTCACGATCGACTGGGCAAGCACGGTGGCAGTGGTGGTGCCGTCACCGGCGGCGTCGTTCGACTTCGAAGCGACTTCCTTGAGCATCTGCGCGCCCATGTTCTCGAACTTGTCCTTGAGTTCGATTTCCTTGGCGACGGTGACGCCGTCCTTGGTGATGCGCGGAGCGCCGAAGCTCTTGTCGATGACGACGTTGCGGCCCTTGGGGCCCAGCGTAACCTTGACGGCGTTAGCGAGGATATCGACGCCGCGCTGAATGCCTTCGCGGGCATCGCGGCTGAATTTTACGTCTTTGGCAGCCATAATGCTGTCCTTTCCGTTCAGATTTCTATTCGATCAGATTACTGAAGTTGACACAGTTGACAGTGTCATGACGAAGGAGATGGGCTCAGCCCATGATCCCCATGATGTCGCTTTCCTTCATGATCAGCAGGTCTTCGCCATCGAGCTTGACCTCGGTGCCGGACCATTTGCCGAACAGAACGCGATCGCCAGCCTTGACGTCGAGCGGGGTAACCGTGCCGTCTTCAGCCTTGGCGCCCGAACCGACGGCGACGATTTCGCCTTCGCTGGGCTTTTCCTTGGCGCTGTCGGGGATGATGATGCCGCCTGCGGTCTTCTCATCAGCTTCGATGCGACGGACCAGTACGCGGTCATGCAGCGGACGAAATGCCATTGTGTGTGACCTCTTGAATGAGTGTGAATGTTCGTTGGCACTCCCACATCGAGAGTGCCAGCGAGGGGCATTTGGGGTCAGGCGCCAAGGGTGTCAACGGGGGCGCAGGGAAAAAATTTGGCCGGCGCGACAGGCCGGGGCAGGGGGTGGCCAAGACGCGCCCGGTTCCCTATCGCGCGCCCCAATTCCAGATTAGCCAGCAAGAGGCCAGCCCGTCATGACGACCGACAAAACCATTGCCGCACTGACCATTCCCGAACAGATCTGGCTGTGGTTGCGCTTGAACATGGTGGAAATCGCCGGCGCTTTCGCCGTGCTGGTCATCGGCCTGCTGCTGGCAGGGATCCTGTCGGGCTGGGTGGCGCGCGCACTGAACCGGTCGGATCGCATTGATCCCACGGTCGCCAACTTTCTTTCCAACTTGGTCAAATATGCGCTGTGGGCGCTGGTGCTGGTCACCGTGCTGGCACAGTTCGGCGTGGAAACGACCAGCATCCTCGCTGCATTGGGCGGTATGGCGCTGGCCGTTGGCCTGGCTTTACAGGGCACGCTCAGCAATGTGGCATCGGGTGTGATGATCCTGGTGCAGAAGCCATTCAAGATCGGGGAATCGATCAATGCCGGTTCCATTTCCGGTACCGTCCAGCAGATCGGCTTGTTCACGACCGAGCTCAAACAGTTCGACGGCCTGTTCGTCATGGTCCCGAATTCGGAGCTGTGGAACCAGGCGATCGTCAATCTCAATCGTCATCCGACCCGCCGGCTCGAGCTGATCGTGGGCATTGCCTATGATGATAGCATGCAGCAGGCGCGCCAGGAATTGCTGGCGCTTGCCGAAGCGGATGAGCGCGTGCTGAAGGATCCAGCACCGCAGACCTTCGTCAGCTCGCTCGACGACAGTTCGGTGGGCATCGGCATGCGCGTGTGGTGCGCCACAGGTGACTATCTGGCGCTGTCCTGGGATCTGACCGAGGCGACCAAGGCGCGTTTCGACGACGTCGGTATTTCGATCCCGTTCCCGCAGCGCGACATCTGGCAGCGCAGCGCCTGAGCTATCGACTGGCGGGGCGCAGGGTCAGACCCAGCGCCTCGCGTCGATGCCAGCGCCAACCCAGCAGGGCCGCTGCAAAGGTCAGGCCCGTTGCAAGGCCGATCCAGACCCCTGTCCCTTCGAGCGGGGTGGCAAAGCCCAGAACCAGAGCGGTTCCGATGCCCGGTACCCAATAGGCGAAGGCGGCAATCCACATGGGAATTCGGGTGTCCTGCAATCCCCGCAATGCGCCGGCGGCAACGGCCTGCATCCCGTCGAACAGCTGGAAGGCGGCGGCGATGACGATATATTGCAGCGCGAAGCCGACCAGGACGGCGTTTTTCGGATCCCACGGATCGACGTAGATCGCGATCAGCGGCTTGGGGATGACCACCATGGCAAGTGCGGTCAGAACCATGAAGCCGGTACCAACCACGATTGCGGTCCATCCCGCGCGCCGAATGCCGCCCTCGTCGCGCGCGCCATAGAAATAACCCACGCGGATGGTGGCAGCCTGTCCCACGCCGAACGGCACCTGGAAAGCCAGCGCCGCGATCTGCAGGGCCACCGTATGGGCGGCGAGCTCGCTCGCGCCGATATTGCCCATCAGGAAGGCGGCAGCTCCGAAGATGCCGGCCTCTGCCGTGATTGTAAGCGCGATTGGCGTGCCAATGGCAGCAATATGCCGGAAGCGCGCCCAGTCCGGTGACCACCAACGACCGAAAATATGATAGCGATGCAGCCGCGGATCGAGCCGGATGGCGACGATATAGGCAAGCAGCGTCGTGAAAGTGGTTATGATGGTCGCCACCGCGGCACCCTGCAGTCCAAGCTCCGGTGCGCCGAAATTGCCGAAGATAAAGGCGTAATTTGCCACCGCATTGACGAAGATGCCGCCGGCAGTGATCGCCGTGGCGAAAATCGGGCGGTCGAGAGTGGAGACGAAACTGCGCAGCACGTTGTTGAACAGCATCGGCACCATCGAAAGGACGAGCAGCGTATTATACTCGATAGCCAGCGCGATGATCTGGGGTTCCTGCCCTGTCACGCGCATCAATGGGCCGAGTAGAAGACACAGACCCATGCCCACGATACCGGCAAACAGGGCCAGCCACAGCGCCATGCGAACCGATCGGCGCACGGGCCGCAAGGCCGGGGCGCGCTCGCCGAGCTCTGCCGCCGCAACCGGGGCCACGGCGCCGGTCAGGCCACATAGGGCCCACATGACCAGCCCGAACACGGCCACCGCCAGCGCCGACGCGGCCAGCTGATCCTCGCCCAGTCGTGCGATGAAAATCACGTCGATGGCGTAGGTGAGCATCTGCAACAGGTTCGCCGTCGCTAGCGGCCAGCTCAGCCGCAGCGTCGCGCGAAGTTCATCGCGCCAACCATCGCCGCGTGTCCGCGGGGGTGTCAGAGGGGCCAAATCTGCCATGACAAGCCGGCCCGGTTAGGCGCCTCCGCAATGGTCCTCCATAGTTTTTTCGGGATTGCCGAACTTTCTACCTGCCTGCGCGTCCGGGAAGGCACACCCGAATTTAGTGTCTTCAAACCGGTTTATTTTGGTGCATCTCGCAATTGCCCTTGCGAGACCGGCTGCCGAGGGTCAGCTTTTCAAGACCGGCGGACTGCGGTCGTCGGTGGGATGGGGGTGATTCGATGCACGGCACTTATCAGCTGACGGAAACTCGCGAAGGTGTGCGCGTTTATTCGTACGCCTCCGATCTAGATGCGTTGATTGCCAGCTTTCCGCCACTGGCGTTCGTCGATCCTGACCCCCGCACGCTGGTAGGCAAATGGACCATCGCGGGGTTGAACGCATCTGCGTCAGTCCTCCTCCTTACGATCGGTGCGTCTTCGCAGGTCGAATGGGATGATGAGGCGCTCGTCCCAGCAGCGGCTCGCGTTGTTCCAGTTGCGACTGGAGCGCAGATCGAAACGTCACGCGCACCAGCGGCACAGGAGATTGCGAAGGCTTCGCCGGCGCCATTCGAGCTGGCGACTCCGATCCGCCGATCTACGCTGAACATGCCGGCCACCCCCGTCGAAGCGTTGCTACCATTGAAAACGGATACCGCGCCGACCGAAGCGGATATCGTTCGGCCGCCATCTGGTGCGCTAGGTGAGGATACCGCCGAGGACACGGTTGCCTTCGAGGTGGATGTACTTTTGACACCGCCGGCGTCACCTTCGGCGAACCACGGCGGCCTCACACATCTGACTGCCCGCGTAGATGGATTAGTGACTGGGCAGATCGAATTCAGCGATGCCAATCAGACCGTCAGCGTCAATCTCGGATCGGTCTTGGCGGCTCTGGCAGATCGTTTCCCGACCGAGGAATATGACCGCCTATCGAACTCGCCTGCCGCGCAAAGCTTTGTCGCGATCGATCGACTCGCAACTGCTGGACTTGGGATAAGCTATGATCCGATCTATGACGAAATCTTGATCGATACAGGCCAAAATGCCTCCGACATAGCTACAAATCAGGTACAGGAGCCTTTCGCATATTCGTAGCTGGTGCCGTCGGCTTCTGTAACCGATGCCTTGATGCACCATGGTTCGGCGGCGCTCATGCGCATCGTGGAAAGTATCGCGTTCTGTCCCGCAATTAGCTTGGTTCGGCCCTTATGTCGGCTGGTGGAGCGGCCTTCGATCACGAGTTCGTAGCTGACCTCCTGGTCCGAATCTGAATGTCCGTTGAGGACCACCGTGACCGCATCAGCCGTTTCCTCGACATCCATGCTGATCGCCCGGGGTGGTTGGCTGGTTGCCATGGTCGCGGCGCTCCCGAAAAAGAAGTAGATCAGAGCAAGGATACGCATCAATTACCGCCCGGCTGCGAAAGTTGATTGACGATCGCCTCGATCAATGCCTCCGTCGCAGGGGGAAGGCCGGCTTGCGGCTCTTCCTTGGCGGCGGGGGGGGGCGTGGTTGAGGGGAGAGTCAAAGAGGCCAAAGCCTGCAAGTCCTGATCCTCAGGTGAGAGTTCGCGGCGCGTCGCATCGCGAGACGCATTCGCCACCCCGACACCCGCCACAGAAGCATACTTCTCTCCGACCAGTACCTGTTCAGCGGTCAGCGAGGGCGCTGGACGAGGCGAGAAATCGCCTGAGCGTGTTTCGATCCGACGGGCACAAAAATCGGCATCCTTATCGGACAGCAATTCTGCACTGCAACGGTCCATGCCTTCGACACGGGTAAGTTCAAGTGTAGTATCCGGACGGCTCAGCTGTTGCACATCCTTGCCGCCGTCGCCGTCCGGCGCTCCAATCGGATCTGACATCTCGGCATCGCCGCGCTTGCTAAGCTGTTCGATATCCTGCGCTATGGATGGAGCGTCGATCGGATCGACCTGCTCAACGGCGATCTGCTGAGAAAGCAAGATCACTCCCAACGTGACTAGGAAGGTCATTGGGTCATCCTTTTTGCCTCAGCCCCCGCCATTGGTCTGGATCACGATAAGACCGGCGCCCCCGGTCTGTTCGATCTGAAGGTCGGATAATCCGCTACCGACCTGCGACCAGTCGAGCCTGTTGTTAGCACCCAGTTGCGATGCTGTCATGGCATTGCCGTCACCCGCCTGAGTGAGCCGCGCCTGATTGTCGCTACCGTCCTGAATGAGGGATAAACTGTTCGAGTCGCCGGTCTGGCTGATCGCCCCGGCCGAATAGGCAAGGCCGGCTTCGCGCTGAAGTATGTCAGCGACGTTGCCATTGCCCTGCTGTGCAAGGACGAGAGCAGTCTGGCCATTCCCATCCTGGGCGATGTCAACCTCGTTGAGGTTGCCGTTCTGCGCGGCAGCCGCATAATGCGGTGCGGAGCTCTGGCGGATGGCTGCACGGTTGCCTTCGCCCTGCTGCGCAACCTGTGTGCTGGCGGCGTTTCCATCCTGCTGGGCGCTCGCCTCGTTGCTGCTGCCGATCTGGCTGACGAAGATGCCGCTGTCCTGATCAAGTGGCGCTTCGACGGGCTCGAACTGGGGAGCGCTGCCTGCACCTTGGGCAAAGGCCGCGACAGCCCATAGGGTCGCGGCGACCAACGCGGCCGCTGCCGCGCTCGCTCGCGTGGTCTGGTTCGGGCTGATCATGGCTCTACTCCATTCGAATTCGTGATGCGGCCGCTGCGGAACCGTGTGCCGGACTGAGGGGGGACGGGCCGCCTGGCTGGCGACCCGTCTGGGGTTGTCAAGGCATCGATACGATGCCTTCAGCCTGCATTGGGCATCAGACGGGCTGAAACCCGCCCGTACGCCTTAGAACGTTCCGGTAGGTACAGCAGCGTTCTGACCGACAAGCGCGGCATTTCCATTACCGTTCTGAGAAACGAAGGACTCGTTCCCGGAAGCCCCTTGAGCGACGTCGGCATTGTTGCCCATGCCGTTTTGAAAGATCGACGAGTAGTTGTCCGATCCGGATTGGTCCACGCGAGCCCGATTGTCGTCGCCGTCTTGTTCGATCAGCGAGTCGTTGAACTCTCCGGTCTGCGAAACGGTCGCGAAGTTCGAACTGCTCGCACTCAGCGTGCCCTGACGGATGCGCGACTTCAAGTTTTCACCCTCCTGAAGCAGAACGGCTTCCTGATTGTAGCCAATCTGGACAATCCCGGCTCCAAGACCGATGCCGCCATTGTCGTTATTGTTACCGATCTGATCGACATCTACGCGGTTCGCGACGCCAAGCTGGCCCGTCGCGCTCGTGTTGTAAGAGCCTCTCTGGTAGATATTCGCATCGAAATTCGATGAATCGCCACCGTCGAAAAGGCCGGCCGGCAGTTGAGTAGACGATCCAAGCTGACCGACAGCCGCGAAATTGTCGGTACCATCCTGCGTGACATTTGCGACGGTATCGAGGCTCAGTTCGCCTACAAGTGCCGTGTTGTAGTCACCGTCCTGATCGATACCGACTGTCGATCCAATTGCGATCTGCCCAGCCACTGCGTTGTTGTCGTTGCCAAGCTGATCGATATCGATCGTCGAGAAGCCTGCGGCCTGAATCACCAGCGCATCGTTATCCGATCCGTTCTGAATGATATCGACATCAGAACCAAGAGCGACCTGTGAGACGTTCGACATGTTGCCCTGACCCGTCTGAGTCACATCGACTGTCGAGTCGATCGCCGCCTGACCTACCAAGGAGGTGTTGCCTTGAGACCCAAGGTCCGCATTTGTCTGGATCACATTGACTGTCGCATTAGAGCCCACTTGCCCGACCGACGAACTGTTGGCGTTGCCCTTCTGATCAACATCGACAATGCTCGCACCGCTGGTCTGCTCGTACTGGGTCACGGTTGAGTAGTTGTCCGTGCCGTCCTGATCGACGTACACGAAGCTGCCGTCACCCTGCTGCTCGACGTCCGAATCGTTGCCCGAACCGTTTTGAAGCACATCGGCTAGGTTGTCCGAGGCCGTCGAAGTCTGTAGGATGGTAGACATGTTCTGATCGCCGGTCGTGCTGGTTTGCGTGACCTTGGCGGTATTGTTCGCACCATCCTGATCGATGTCGGAATCATTGGATCCAGCCGAGGCGATCTGCGTCACTACGGCAGTTTCGTCTGTGCCGGTCTGTTCGATATCGGACGTGTTTTGTGCGAGGGCAGGCGCGCCAATCGCGAGAGCGAAAGCGGACGCACCAGTTACAAGAAGATTCTTCATGGGTAATTCCCTGTTAAGTTTTACGGAAGGTAGCGGGAGCCGACGAAGCCCCCGCCTTCCATTTCAATTACATCGAGCCCGGTGCGCTCTGAACCACGGTGGCCGAGTTGCCGGTGCCGCTCTGATAAACATTCGAGTAATTGCCCGAATCGGACTGGCTCACGTCCGCTACGTTACCTGTGCCCGTCTGGAAGATATCGGAATCGTTGCCCGCACCGTTTTGGTAGACCTTGGCCAAGTTGTCGCCTGTTCCAAGGCCGTTTTCCTGTATGATCTCAGAAGTGTTGCTCGAACCGAACTGGTCGACGTCAGCTTCCTGCATGTCGCCCGACTGGGTGATCGTCGAGTTGAGGCCAAGGCCGGCCTGATACACATTTGCGACCGCGCTGCTGCCATCGTTCTGATAGACGATGCTTCTGGCGTTGCCAGAAATCTGCTGAACGAAGGCCGTAGAAGATGTGTTGGTCTGTTCGATCAGCGAGTAGGCGTTATCCGTATCCGGACCTTGGATCAGGGTCGCGGTGGAACCGAAAGCATCGTCGTCCTGATAGATGCGCGAGTAGCTGGCCGTACCGGCCTGAATCGCAGTTGCCAGAACATCGAAGTCGCGCTGCTCGACCTCCGAACGGTTAAGCGACCCACTCTGGGTTACGAATGCAGTCATTTCGCCTTCGGCGCCTTGGATTACAGACGAGTCGTTATCCATGCCGGTTTGCGTTACGTCTACATCGCTGTCCGATCCACGCTGCTGAACGAAGGACGAATTACGTTCGCCGTCCTGAATGACGTCGATGTCCGAATACGGGTCAGCGGTGTCGTTGCGGATGTCCTGAATGATATCCGACTGGTTGCCTGTGCCGTACTGCTGGTTGCGGGCAGTCACGCCGGATCCTGCGGTATCTGGGTCGGTAGCAATATTCAGGCCACCCTGATCAATCTGCGAACGGTTGCTTGCGCCGTCTTGGATGATCCGGGCGTTGAGCGCATATCCCGAGGGCAGGGTATTGCCGGCTGGCGATTCCGATTCCTGGTTGATCGTGGCCGAGTTGCCGGGATTGGAGCCGGGGTTCGTGCTATTCTGCTCGATGCGAGCGCGGCTGTTGTTCCCGATCTGGTTGATAGTCGCATCGTTCGATGGAACATTGAACAGGTTCGAACCGACCGTCGGATCTTCAGTCTGCGTGACTTCCGCGAGGTTGTCATCGCCGTTTTGATCAATGTCGGACATGCCTTCATTGCCGGTCTGGCTGACCACGGCCACATTGTCGTCGCCGTTCTGCAGGATGTCCGAATTCTGCAGCGACTGCGCAGCAGCAGGACCGGCCAGCGCAAGCGCGGCGGCCGAAGCGGTATGGAGTAGTACGTTCTTCATGGTTGCATCACCTTTTGATTAAGGCGATAACCATCGTCGACCGCGGCGCATCAGACGCCGGGCATCACCAGGTTATCGCAGCCTACACACTGCACGGGCGAGAGTTGCCGCTCTCGTTCGTGCTTTCTTTTGCGACCTTTTGTCACATGCGCTCATTGGGTCTTAAGCGCATGCTTAGTCAGAAATAGATTATGTTCCTCCTCCGGAGTGTCCGGCGGCTCTCAATTCTTCTCCTCGTCGTCCCTGTCGACAATAGTCAGTGCGCTGAAGGATCCGGCCTTCTGGAAGGCTTTCTGCACGTCACGGGCCTCGTAGACACCGTCGCGTTCCTTGCGGTAAAGCGCACGTAAAGGCTCGGCATTCGCCATGTCGGCGAACTGCCAGAGATCGAGATCGACCCCTTCCATGACCAAGCCGAAAACCGCCTTTTCGACGGCCTGCTGCAAGGCGATCTGGTCGGGTTCGTTAGTGGTGTAGCCAAACTCCGCTTCGAGCAATTCCTTGAATGCAACGAAGCGATAGGCGCTGGCACCGACCGCTTGGGAGGCGATCGTCTTGGAAGCGGTCACGGTAGTCAGAACCTCGCCCGTACGGACCGATACCGCGCGCAGATACACCGTGACCGTATCCTGACGATATTCGGTGCGTCCGCCGATACCCAGGAAGGCTGCACCGGCGCCGCCGGTCACGGTATTGGTATCGTAGCCCACGATGCCGCCTTCGAGCAGAACGCCAGCGAACAGTAGAGCAGGCAAGGCGTTCGGATTGACGCCTTCTTCGCCGAGGTAGCGCTTACGCATCTCGGAAATGATCTGTCGTTCCTTGAGCAGGTTATCCAGCCGCTCGCGCTCCACAATGGTGAACCACTGCCGACTGCCCGCTTCTTGTAGCGCCTTCACCAGCATCGAGCTGGCACCCTGGGTGACGGCACGCGACAGCGTTTGACCCGCCTCGGTCGGTTTGAATTGCCCGGTCTGGTCCGTGAAACCATAAACTGCAACTGCGACCTGACGCTGGGGAGCCGGCAAGTCGTTCAGTAGGACCTGCGTCTGGGTCTTTTTCGGGAAATAGGCGAGACTGGTGTCGGTTGGCAGGAAGTCGCGGCCGCTGTTGGTGAGGGTGGTACAGCCCATGAGCGCAATGCAGGCTGCGGCTGCGGCGAGGGTGCGCACGATCCGCATGTTCAGTCGACCTCAACGAACAACGGCACGACGATCCGCGTCTCTTCACCGGTGTCATCGTTGGTGATGACGAGCGTGACGGAATCGAGTGAGCGGAAGAATTCGATCGTCTGTCCGCCAAAGCTGATGGTTCCGCTTTCCTGCGGATTATCGCCGAAGATCGCGTCAACGACCTGCGAGGACAGGGCGGACAACAGGCGTGACTGCAATTGTCGTGCAAAGATATCGGCTTGCGAATTACTGCTCGAAGAATTGGGGTCGCGATACTTGTTCTGCGCGTTCGCGGTCCCGAGAATGTGGTTAGAGTTGAACGGGTTTCCACCGAATGTGGGACTGATCGGTTCGTGAACCAGATCCTGCGCCGAAAGCGGCACAGTAGAAAGCATGAACACGGCTCCGAAGAAGAAGCCGATTTTCCCTGTAGACACCCCAAAACCCCCAAGTCGTGATCGAATATCGACTGCGGATTTGTCCGTCAGACGATGAGCTGATTCATTATGCGACTCGTTGTGGAACTCACGCTACTCGCGGGCGCTGTTGGTGAGAACCCCCATTTAGGTTTCGTTAAGCACTGACCCGATTTGGTACAAGCACGTCCGACTGCGTTTTCACCAGCGTCTCGTGAAACGGCAAGTCACTGAAAAATCTGCTATCTGTTATGTTGCAAGAGGCTGGTGCTCGAAGAAGCGGCACCGAACAAGGCTAATCAAGATACGATGGGATATCAATACGAGCAGTGCAAATCGTAAAAAGGGCGGCGCCTTGCGGTGCCGCCCTTTCGTGATCTCGAAACGAGATCGAAGCGTAAGCGAAAAGCTTACTTGAGTTCGACGGTACCGCCGGCTGCTTCGATCTTGCCCTTGATTTCTTCGGCTTCTGCCTTGTTGACGCCTTCCTTGAGCGGCTTGGGCGCGCCTTCGACGAGAGCCTTGGCTTCCGAGAGGCCCAGACCGGTGATGGCGCGGACTTCCTTGATCACCTGGATCTTCTTGCCACCGTCGCCGGTCAGGACGACGTCGAATTCGGTCTGCTCTTCAGCAGCCGCACCAGCGTCACCACCGGCAGCAGGGCCAGCAACGGCAACAGCAGCAGCAGCGCTAACGCCCCACTCTTCTTCAAGCGCCTTGGCAAGCTCAGCGGCTTCCATGACAGTCAGCTTCGACAGTTCTTCAACAAGCTTGGCGATATCGGCCATGATGTTTCACTCCAAATATAAGGCCGGGGAGCCCGATTGGGTCTGCCCCGATGAATATGTGTTCTATGCGGGAACCAGCTCTTACGCGGCTTCTTTGGCGCCGTAGGCACCGAATACGCGTGCGAGCATCGAGGTGGGTTCCTTGATCGTGCGGACGACCTTGGTCGCCGGCGCGTTGAGGAGGCCCACGATCGTGCCACGAAGTTCGTCGAGGCTCGGCATCGAGGCGAGTGCCTTGACCCCTGCTTCGTCGAGCTTCTGCGCGCCCATCGAACCGCCGACGATTTCAATCTTGTCGGTGGTCTTGGCGAAATCCACCACGGCCTTGGCCGCAGCAACCGGATCCTCGGAATAACCAAGGGCGGTCGGACCGGACAGGTACTCGTCGAGACCTGCGTAGTCGGTGTCCTTCAGGGCGAGCTTGGCGAGACGGTTCTTCGCAACCTGGTAAGTCGCACCGGCTTCACGCATCTTCGAGCGCAGTTCGGTCGACTGAGCAACCGTAAGGCCCAGGTTGCGGGTCACGACGACCACGCCAGCCTGGTTGAAGACTTCGCTGAGCTGGGCGACCGCATCGGCTTTCTGCGAACGATCCATGCCATACTCCTTCACTATGGCCGTTCGCTTGCGGCGAACGACCGGCTACGTTTGTCCGCGCCGCCGAAGCGACACGGGCGAGTCCGTTGAGGGGGAAGGAGGTGCACCAACAGGCGCGAAACGACGATGCAGAACATCGTCACGAAATCTCTGTTCCCCGTCTAGGCTGGAAATTAAGACCGGCACATTCCGGTCACCAACTGTCTCGGACGGATGAACGGGCAAACCAAAAAGGCCCGCCGTTCGGTGGCGGGCCTCTAAGGATTTGGGTGATTCTGTCAAGCAGAACCCGCGTGAGTCATCGACTCCAGCGTTATTCGGCCATCGGATCCGCTTCCATGGGCTCACCTGTCGCGGTGCCGGTGGGCGGAGTAGTCATGGTATCGTCCATGGTACCGGTTTCGGTGCCCGTCATCATCGGTGCGGGCGTTTCCATCGGATCACTCATGCCCTGATCCATAGGCTCAACAGCGTTGGCTTCGAGATCCGTGGTGTCGGTTCCGTCAACGGAGTCGCCGCAGGCGGCAACCGAAAGGGCGAAGGGGAGGGCGGCGATGATAGCAAACTTCTTCATGTCATAATCTCCTTTCGAGAGCATGGCCATAAAACCGCCACAATTGCCATCGGTTCCAAAAAAGCCCTTTTGACGCGAAAAAGGCCCGCCCCCCATGAGGGACAGGCCTTTCGTTAATCGTACCGTTTCGCGCAGGGCGCGGTAAACGGAAGTCCGATTATTCAGCCGGAGTGGTTTCTTCAGCCATCGGCGTTTCGGTGGCGGTGACGGTTTCTTCCATCATGGCGCCTTCGGTTGCCATCGGATCGGCAACCGGGGTTTCTTCGACAACAACGGTTTCGTCGACTGCTTCAGCCGGAGCCATTTCGTCTGCGGTGGTTTCGTCAGCGGCCTGTTCGCCACAAGCGGCGAGAGTCAGCGCGAACGGAAGTGCGGCGACGAGAGCGATCTTCTTCATGTGACAATGTTCCTGTAACGCCCTGATTGGCGTAGCCTTAAAATAGCCATATTTTTGCCCGGGAAAAGACACATTCTGCAAAACCGCGCTCTTTTTTATTGATTAGGGGGAAACCACCGCCGTTTCTCGCGTTTTAGCGCCAGCCTGACGTAGTTCGGTCCAATGCGCGATGCGTACCATCGCCGATGGTGAGATCGCCACGATCAAGCCAACTACCAGCGAATCGAGCGCTAGCAGTCCCCAAAGCTGGGTCCCCGCTTCCCCAATGGATAGCGTATTTAACTGCTGGTGAAGCAGACCGAACGGCAGCCGCGTCAGGATGTACAGCGGCAAGGCGAGGCCGTAAAGCCATCCTAATCGACGCGCCGAGACGAGTGGGTTGGCGACGCGCCCGTCAGTCGCTGCGGCAACCACCCAGGCCATTAGCAGAGGCTCGATGAGCAACTGGCCGAGGCCCAAGGTGCTGCGTAACGCGGTGACGTGCGCCTGGGGCACAAGTGTGCGAGCGTAAAAGATCGCTGCGAAAACAAGGAGCGCATAAAGAACATAGGGAAAGAAGCGCAGCGCTGCGGTACCCAGTGGGGCGAGCACACGCCCTTCGCGCTGGCTAGCGAAATGGCGGATAACGAAGAACGCGCCCACGTAGATCGAAGTCATCTTGATCCAGCCGAAAGCCATGCGCAGGCCATTATCGTTCGTCAAACGGGCCATGTCCCGGCTTTCGAACATGCCGATCCGCACTTCGACAACATGCTGGGCAAATTCCCACAGCACGATAGCGGCGAACAACCAAGGCAAAGCGCGTAGCGCGCGGAGACTATCGAGATAGGAGCCGATCATATCCGCGAAGAAGCGCCGAAGCCAGATCATAGCCCATTCCTTTCGTACTGTAGCAGATCGCCAGGTTGACACTGAAGTTCGCGGCAGATTGCCTCTAGCGTGGAAAAGCGGATCGCCCGGGCCTTGCCGGTCTTCAGGATCGACAGATTGGCGAGAGTAATGCCAATGCGGCCGGCGAGTTCGGTGAGCGTCATCCCGCGATCCTGCAGCAAGGCATCGAGGCGAATGGCAATAGCACTGGTTTCATCGGTGGGCATCAGACGGTGCCTTCGAGATCGGCGCGCATCGCAGCGCCTTCGCGGAAAACGTGGGCCAGTACGAAAAGCAAAGGCACCGCGATCCAGCCGGTCAGTGAGAGGGACCATCCGAAATATTCCCCGGTGGCCTTGCTAGTGGCCACGGATACCCAGCCGAAGCAAAGGTCGACGATGGCGATCGCCAGCGTGGCCCAAGCGATCGCGCGAAGCCGCGCAGCATTGGCATCGGTAAGCGCGTGACCCACGGCCGCGTCGCGGACCAGGGCGGCGAGGCGGGTGAGTATCCAGTGCACTGCCACCATAACAGGAGGCATCATCACTACCATCGCAAACAAATACCCTCGGATCGCGTTGTGCGTGCTGGCGGGTTCGATATGCGTGAAGACCATCGTCCCAAGGCCCGCCCAGTCGCCGACTATGGCGCTTAGCGTAACCATTAGCAGGGCACCGAAGAACCAGTTGAGCCAGTTTGCAATGCGCAGGCTGATAGTGATCGCGGAAAACATAAAAACTCCTCCCTTATCGAAAATCGATATGCATCTAGCCGACCTTATTGTAAAGCAATAATATCGTTATTCGATAAGGAGCGCGAAATCCGCGTCACTTGACCGTGCGCGGCTTGCTTCCTATATGCCCCTTCGACCGCACGCTTCGAGCGAGTCTGATTCATGCGCGGGAATTGGACACAGGATGGAAGCGGCGTTTCCATAATCGCGACGCTAGAGAAGCTGCAGCAGGCCACCGGAACCGGTGTGCAGGACGCTGCGGCCTTTTCGCGTCCCGGCTATGATCTCACGCGCATGAGAAACGAATTCCGGCCCTGTCCGCGCAGGCGCCGGCGCACACGAGAAGAGGTAACTACCCCTTATGGCTACCATGGCGAAAGCTCCGAAGAAAACCCGGGGCGCAAACGCGCAGGGCACGGCGAAGCGTCGTATCCGCAAGATCTTCGGCGACATTCACGAAGTCGTCGATATGCCGAACCTGATCGAGGTCCAGCGCGAGAGCTACGAACAGTTCCTGCGTTCGAACAAGGAAATCGATTACGTTTCCGGCCTCGAGAAGACTCTTCGCAGCGTATTCCCGATTCGCGACTTCGCCGGGACAGCCGAACTCGACTTCGTGCATTACGAGCTGGAGCAGCCGAAATACGATATCGTGGAATGTCGCCAGCGCGGCATCACCTATGCCGCCCCGATGAAGGTCACGCTGCGCCTGATCGTGTTCGAGGTGGACCAGGAAACCGAAACGCGCTCGGTTCTCGATATCAAGGAGCAGGACGTCTACATGGGCGACATGCCCCTGATGACGGGCAATGGTACCTTCATCATCAACGGTACCGAGCGTGTGATCGTATCGCAGATGCACCGTTCGCCAGGTGTGCTGTTCGACCACGATCGCGGCAAGACCCATTCTTCGGGCAAGCTCCTCTTCGCTGCCCGCATCATTCCGTATCGCGGTTCGTGGCTTGATTTCGAATTCGACGCCAAGGACATCGTCAACGTGCGTATCGACCGCAAGCGCAAGCTGCCGGTCACGTCGTTGCTGTTCGCGCTCGGGCTGGATGACGAAGACATTCTCTCGCACTTCTACAGCACCGTTACCTGGAAGCGGGCTACGGGCAAGAAGGGCGAAGGCTGGAACATACCTTTCGTCGCCGAGCAATGGCGTGGCCAGAAGCCGGCTTTCCCGCTGATCGATGCGAAGACTGGCGAAGAAGTGTTCCCCGCCGGTCAGAAGATCAGTCCGCGTGCGGCCAACAAGGCTGCCAAGGACGGTCTCGAAACGCTGCTGCTGCCAACCGAGGAAATCTTCGGCCATTATGCATCGCGTGACATGATCGACGAGAAGACCGGTCGCATCTACATCGAGGCGGGCGACGAAGTTTCGGCAGAAAACCTCGAAGTTCTTGATGCTGCCGGCATCGATGCGATGGATCTGCTGGACATCGATCACGTCAGCACCGGCGCGTGGATGCGCAACACGCTCAAGGTCGACAAGGCCGAAAATCGTGACGAAGGTCTGGAGGCGATCTACAAGGTCATGCGTCCAGGCGAACCGCCGACCAAGGAAACTGCAGAAGCTCTGTTCGAAGGCCTGTTCTTCGATAGTGAGCGTTACGATCTGTCTGCCGTTGGCCGCGTGAAGTTGAACATGCGTCTCGAGCTGGACGCCGAAGACACCGTGACCACGCTGCGCAAGGAAGACATCCTGGCCGTGGTCAAGGAACTAGTCGACCTCAAGGACGGCAAGGGCGACGTCGACGACATCGACAATCTCGGCAACCGCCGCGTGCGTTCGGTGGGCGAGCTGCTGGAAAACCAGTATCGCGTCGGCCTGTTGCGCATGGAGCGCGCCGTCAAGGAGCGCATGAGCAGCGTCGATGTATCGACCGTCATGCCGAACGACCTGATCAATGCGAAGCCTGCCGTGGCCGCCGTGCGCGAGTTCTTCGGTTCGAGCCAGCTTTCGCAGTTCATGGACCAAACGAACCCGCTGTCGGAAGTCACCCACAAGCGCCGCGTGTCGGCGCTCGGCCCGGGCGGCCTTACCCGCGAACGCGCCGGCTTCGAAGTCCGCGACGTTCACCCGACGCACTATGGTCGTATCTGTCCGATCGAAACGCCGGAAGGCCCGAACATCGGTCTGATCAACTCGCTGTCGACCTTCGCCCGCGTCAACAAGTACGGCTTTATCGAAACGCCGTACCGCAAGGTCGTTGACGGCAAGGTCACCGACGAGGTCATCTACCTCTCGGCGATGGAAGAGCAGAAACACACGGTGGCGCAGGCTTCGGCCGATCTCACCACGGATGGTTCGTTCGTCGAGGAACTGGTTTCGGCCCGTCACGATGGCGACAACCTGATGGCGCCGCGCGAATCCATCACCCTGATGGATGTCAGCCCCAAGCAGCTCGTTTCGGTCGCGGCATCGCTCATTCCGTTCCTGGAAAACGATGACGCCAACCGCGCGCTGATGGGATCGAACATGCAGCGCCAGGCCGTTCCGCTGGTCAAGGCCGAAGCGCCTTGGGTCGGCACCGGTATGGAAGAAACCGTGGCCCGCGATTCCGGCGCTGCCATCGCAGCGACGCGCGGCGGTATCGTCGACCAGGTCGATGCCACGCGTATCGTTATCCGTGCGATCGGCGATGTCGAGGCCGGACAGTCGGGCGTCGATATCTACACGCTGCAGAAGTTCCAGCGTTCGAACCAGGACACCTGCATCAACCAGCGTCCGCTGGTGAAGGTGGGCGAAACGGTCGAGCCGGGCGACATCATCGCTGACGGTCCTTCGACCGATCTGGGCGAACTGGCACTGGGCCGGAACAGCCTCGTCGCCTTCATGCCATGGAACGGCTACAACTATGAGGATAGTATCCTCATCTCCGAACGTATCGTGAAGGACGACGTCTTCACCTCGATCCATATCGAGGAATTCGAAGTCATGGCCCGCGACACGAAGCTCGGCCCTGAAGACATCACCCGCGACATTCCCAATGTCGGCGAGGAAGCCCTGCGCAACCTCGACGAAGCGGGCATCGTCTACATTGGTGCGGAAGTGCATCCGGGCGATATCCTGTGCGGCAAGATCACGCCGAAGGGCGAAAGCCCGATGACACCGGAAGAAAAGCTTCTGCGCGCCATCTTCGGTGAAAAGGCCAGCGACGTGCGCGACACATCGCTCCGCCTGCCCCCGGGCGTTGCAGGCACCGTTGTCGAGGTTCGCGTTTTCAACCGTCACGGTATCGAGATCGACGACCGTACCCGCGCGATTCAGAACGAGGAAATCGAACGTCTCCGCAAGGACTCGAACGACGAGCGCGCCATTCTCAACCGTGCGACCTACAACCGCCTGCGCGATATGCTCGCCGGGCAGACCGCATCGGCAGCGCCGAAAGGCGTCAAGAAGGGCACGGAGATTTCCGAAGAGCTTCTGGACGAAATCGATCGGCACGAATGGTTCAAGTTCGCCGTGGCGGACGATGGCCGTCAGGCGCAACTCGAAGCGGTCAAGTCGCAGTACGACGAAGCGGTCAAGATCATCGAAGAGAAGTTCGAAGACCGTAAGGAAAAGCTCGAGCGCGGTGACGAACTCGCTCCGGGTGTGCTCAAGATGGTCAAGGTCTTCGTCGCGGTGAAGCGCAAGCTGCAGCCGGGCGACAAGATGGCCGGCCGTCACGGGAACAAGGGCGTCATCAGCCGCATCCTGCCCATCGAGGACATGCCGTTCCTCGAAGACGGGACACCGGTCGATATCGTGCTCAACCCGCTCGGCGTTCCCAGTCGTATGAACGTCGGCCAGATCTTCGAAACGCATCTCGGCATGGCGGCCCGCAATTTGGGCCACCAGATCGGTGAGCAGCTTGAAGAGTGGAAGAAGGCCAACCCCAACGCTTCGGAAGACTATGCCCAGGCGAAGCCGCCCGAAGCCGTTATCGACCGTCTGAAGGAAGTGTACGGCGAGGAGTATCACGACGCGATCGACAGCCGTTCGACCGCCGAAGTGGTCGAGCTGGCCAGCAACCTGACCGCAGGCGTTCCGATGGGTACGCCGGTGTTCGACGGTGCGCGCGAAGGCGACGTGACGATCGAGCTCGAAAAGGCGGGTTTGCACAGCTCCGGCCAGTCGGTCCTGTTCGACGGGCGCACGGGTGAAGCCTTCGACCGCAAGGTCACCGTTGGCATCATCTATATGCTCAAGCTGCACCACCTCGTCGACGACAAGATCCACGCCCGTTCGATCGGTCCCTACAGCCTCGTCACCCAGCAGCCGCTGGGCGGTAAGGCGCAGTTCGGTGGCCAGCGCTTCGGGGAAATGGAGGTCTGGGCACTTCAGGCCTACGGCGCTGCCTACACGCTGCAGGAAATCCTCACCGTGAAGTCGGACGACGTGATCGGACGTACCAAGGTCTACGAAGCCATCGTCAAGGGCGACGACACCTTCGAAGCGGGCATTCCGGAGAGCTTCAACGTGCTCGTCAAGGAAATGCGCAGCCTGGGCCTCAATGTCGAACTCAAGTCTCTGACCGACGAAGACGACGATGGTCTCGCTATAGCGGCGGAATAGGGGGCTTCGGCCCCCACCGCTTCCGTCCCAGAGAATTCACCCGTTTAGGGAATTAAGTCATGAACGAACTGACCAAATTCACCAACCAGCTCGCGAAGCCCGAAACCTTCGACGAGATCCAGATCGGCATCGCCAGCCCCGAGCGCATCCGCTCGTGGTCCTTCGGCGAAATCAAGAAGCCGGAAACGATCAACTACCGCACGTTCAAGCCTGAACGTGACGGCCTGTTCTGCGCGCGCATCTTCGGTCCGGTAAAGGATTACGAATGTCTGTGCGGCAAGTACAAGCGCATGAAGTACAAGGGCGTCGTCTGCGAAAAGTGCGGCGTCGAAGTCACCGTGACCAAGGTCCGCCGCGAACGCATGGGCCACATCGAACTGGCCGCGCCGGTTGCGCATATCTGGTTCCTGAAGTCGCTCCCCAGCCGCATCGGCCTGCTGCTCGACATGCAGCTGAAGCAGCTTGAGCGCGTGCTGTACTTCGAAAGCTACATCGTCACCGAACCCGGCCTGACGCCGCTGGAAAAATTCCAGCTGCTGACTGAAGACGAGCTGCTCGAAGCGCAGGACGAGTATGGCGAAGACAGCTTCAGCGCCGGCATCGGTGCCGAAGCGGTCAAGTTCATGCTGATGGATCTCGATCTCGACCGTGAGAAAGAGGACCTTCTGGAAGAGCTGGCGACGACCAAGTCGAAGCTCAAGCCTGCCAAGATCATCAAGCGCCTGAAGGTTGTTGAAAGCTTCATCGAATCGGGCAACCGCCCCGAGTGGATGATCCTCGAAGTCGTGCCGGTCATCCCACCCGAACTGCGCCCGCTGGTGCCGCTCGATGGTGGCCGTTTTGCGACGTCGGATCTCAACGACCTCTATCGCCGCGTGATCAACCGCAACAACCGCCTCAAGCGGCTGATGGAGCTGCGCGCACCGGACATTATCGTCCGCAACGAAAAGCGCATGCTGCAGGAAGCGGTCGACGCCCTGTTCGACAACGGCCGCCGCGGCCGCGTCATCACCGGTGCCAACAAGCGTCCGCTGAAGTCGCTCTCCGATATGCTCAAGGGCAAGCAGGGCCGCTTCCGTCAGAACCTTCTCGGTAAGCGCGTCGACTATTCGGGCCGTTCGGTCATTGTGACCGGGCCGGAACTCAAGCTGCATCAGTGCGGCCTGCCGAAGAAGATGGCGCTCGAACTGTTCAAGCCGTTCATCTACGCCCGCCTCGACGCCAAGGGCCTCAGCATGACGCTGAAGCAGGCGAAGAAGTGGGTCGAGAAGGAGCGCAAGGAAGTCTGGGACATCCTGGATGAAGTCATCCGCGAACACCCGGTTCTCCTGAACCGTGCACCCACGCTCCACCGTCTTGGCATTCAGGCGTTCGAACCCGTGCTGATCGAAGGCAAGGCGATCCAGCTTCACCCGCTGGTCTGCGCCGCCTTCAACGCCGACTTCGACGGCGACCAGATGGCCGTGCACGTCCCGCTGAGCCTCGAAGCGCAGCTGGAAGCGCGCGTGCTGATGATGTCGACCAACAACATCCTCTCGCCCGCCAACGGCAAGCCGATCATCGTGCCTTCGCAGGACATGGTCCTGGGCCTTTATTACCTGTCGATGGAACGCCAGGAAAAGACGCCAGAATTCGCCGAGGATTCAGACGGCAACCAGGTCGAGAAGCTGCAGATGTTCTCGGACATGGCAGAGGTTCATCAGGCGCTGGAAACGAAGCAGGTCTCGCTTCACACCAAGATCCTCGCCCGTGTTCCGCAGGCTGACGAAGATGGCAATATCGCCATGAAGCGGTTCGAGACCACTGCCGGCCGCATGCTGATCGGCGAATGTCTGCCGAAGAACCACAAGGTTCCGTTCGACATCGTGAACCGCCTGCTGACCAAGAAGGACATCGCCGACGTAATCGACGAAGTCTATCGTCACACCGGCCAGAAGGACACCGTGCTGTTTGCCGACGCGATCATGTCGCTCGGTTTCCGCCACGCGTTCAAGGCCGGCATTTCCTTCGGCAAGGATGACATGATCATCCCCGAAGAAAAGGAAGGCATGGTCGAAACGACCAAGGCGCTGGTTGCCGATTACGAGCAGCAGTACCAGGACGGCCTGATCACCCAGCAGGAAAAGTACAATAAGGTGATCGATGCGTGGAGCCAGTGCGGCGACCGCGTGGCCGATGCGATGATGGAAAAGATCAAGGCTCGACCGATCGGCGACGATGGCGTTCAGGCCGAGATCAACTCGATCTACATGATGGCGCACTCCGGTGCGCGTGGTTCGCCCGCTCAGATGAAGCAGCTGGCCGGCATGCGCGGCCTGATGGCCAAGCCGAGTGGCGAAATCATCGAGAACCCGATTATCTCGAACTTCAAGGAAGGCCTGAACGTCCTTGAATACTTCAACTCGACCCATGGCGCCCGTAAGGGCCTCGCGGACACCGCGTTGAAGACGGCTAACTCGGGTTACCTGACCCGCCGCCTCGTCGACGTGTCGCAGGACTGCGTCATCATCGAGGAAGACTGCAAAACCGAGAACGCGCTGGAAATGCGCGCTATCGTGCAGGGCGGCTCGGTCATCGCCTCGCTTGGCGAACGTATTCTGGGCCGGACCACGGCCGAGGACATCGTCAACGCGGCAACCGATGAAGTCATCGTCAAGGCCGGTACGCTGATCGACGAGCCGATGGTGAAGGAAATCGAAGCTGCCGAAGTACAGGTGGCCAAAATCCGTTCGCCACTGGTCTGTGAAGCAAGCCAGGGCGTTTGCGCCACCTGCTACGGCCGCGACCTTGCTCGCGGTACGCCGGTCAACATCGGTGAAGCTGTCGGTGTGATCGCCGCGCAGTCGATCGGTGAACCCGGCACGCAGCTGACCATGCGTACCTTCCACATCGGCGGTGCTGCACAGCTTAACGAAACGAGCCATCTCGAAGCGATCTCGGACGGTAAGGTCGTGTATCGCGACATGCCGACGATTGTCGACAAGAAGGGTCGGATTCTTTCGCTCGCCCGCAACGGCGAACTGGCTGTGATCGACGCCGAAGGCCGTGAACGCGAAATCCACAAGGTGCCATACGGTACCGTGCTGATGCACAAGGATGGCGGTAAGGTGAAGGAAGGCGATCGCCTGGCCGAATGGGATCCGTTCAGCTTGCCGATCATCACCGAACAGTCGGGTGTCGTGAAGTATCAGGACCTTGTCGATGGTACGACGATGGAAGAACGCGTCGATGATGCTACCGGCATTGCTCAGCGCGTCGTCACCGAAATGCGTACCGCTGGTCGCAAGAAGGATGATCTGCGTCCCCGTCTGACGTTGTTCAACGATGCCGGCGACGAAAGCGAAGCCGCGCGTTACATGCTGGCGCCCGGTACCGTTCTCTCGGTCGAAGACAATCAGCAGGTTTCGGAGGGTGACATCCTGGCCCGTGCTTCGCGTGAAGCTGCCAAGACCCGCGACATCACCGGCGGTCTGCCGCGTGTCGCCGAACTGTTCGAAGCGCGTCTGCCGAAGGACAATTCGGTCATCGCCAAAATCTCGGGCAAGATTGAATTCGTTCGCGAATACAAGGCGAAGCGCAAGATTGCGATCATCCCCGAGGAAGGTGATGCGGTCGAGTACCTGATCCCCAAGACCAAGGTGATCGACGTGCAGGAAGGCGACTTCGTGAAGAAGGGTGATACCCTGATTTCCGGCTCGCCCAACCCGCACGACATTCTCGAAGTCATGGGCGTTGAGGCACTGGCCGAGTATCTCGTCAACGAAATCCAGGAAGTCTACCGACTGCAGGGTGTGAAGATCAACGACAAGCACATCGAGGTGATCGTTCGCCAGATGCTGCAGAAGGTCGAGATCACCGACGGTGGCGACACCGTTCTGCTTCCCGGCGAGCAGGTCGATCTGGAAGAACTGAACGAGACCAATGCGAAGCTCGGCAGGAACAAGGAACCCGCCAAGGGTACCCCGATCCTGCTCGGCATCACCAAGGCCTCGCTCCAGACGCGGTCGTTCATCTCTGCGGCTTCGTTCCAGGAAACCACGCGCGTGCTGACGCAGGCCGCGGTCGAAGGGAAGAAGGACACGCTGGTCGGTCTGAAGGAAAACGTGATCGTTGGCCGTCTCATTCCAGCAGGCACCGGTGCCGGTATGAACCGCATGCGCATCACCGCATCGAGCCGCGATGCTGCTCTGCGGGCCCAGTGGAAGAAGGCTCAGGATGCGATCATCGCTGCCAATACCGCGGCGGAAGAGCACGAAGCCGAACTTGCGCAGGGACCCGAGGCGGCAATCGGCGACGATCCGCTGGCGACCATGGAAGGGGAAACCCACGGCACCGACGCCGATGCAGGCGATTACCTGAACGAGGATGCGAAAGACGGCGAATAAGTCCGCCTTACGGCAACTGCACAGAAAGGGCCCCGCTGGAGCGATCCGGCGGGGCCTTTTCGTTGTACTCGGCGGAAAGCACGCCCGCGCTTGTTTGCTTGACGGCAGGTTTGAGTAGTTGCACCTTAACTATCGGTACATGGGGGAAAGTGACCGCAATGCGGGGAATTTCGTGGCAGTAGAACGGCCCGATACCGAAGCGTATGGAACCGGCGGAAGTCCGGACGGGCACGCTGCGGTCGGACAACTTCTGCTGACCCGCAGAATGAGAGATTTCACGACCGGGGCGACGTTGTCCCTGCTTCCAGCGCTCGGGTCGATTGTGGCGCTTGTCTACACCTTCCGCGATCAGGTTGATCTTGCGGTCCTGATAGGTTGGGCGACCGTGCAGTTGGTGCTGATCGCGGTCTATGTGGTCTTCGACAGCATTCTCGACCGTGAAAGTCCCTCCCTAGGGGAGTTGCGCAGACACTGGCGCCGTTTCGTTCTGTTGCAATGGCTTGGCTCCTTGGCCTGGGCCGGAATCTTTCCGTATTTGGCGCCGGTCGCACATGGTCTGGACGCAGTTGTGCTCGCAGTTGTGGCAATCGCCGTGCTTTGCGGCGTTTTGCTGGTTCACAGAACGGCGCCGAGTGCTGCGATCTTCCACGTAGCCGTGATGGCAATTTCAATCACCGCTGCCATCTGGATCGGCACTGGTATGGCGGGTTTGCCCGCCCTGATCCTGCTCGCGCTTTTCGTCATCGCGCTGCTCGGCTCGACGCGCGAGCAGGAGCGGCAGATTGTCGAGTGGCTCGAAGCCGAGATGAACCGCCGTGAAGCGACCGACACGGTTCGCTTGTTGCTCAACGATTACGAAGAGCATTCGTCCGACTGGCTCTGGACGGTCGACGAAGCCGGCAATCTCCGTAACGTGGCCGAGCGGTTCGCAATGGCAGCCGAGAAGCCTGCCGAAACGCTCGAAGGAAAGCCGCTGATCGACATGTTCATGGCGGATGCGAACCGCGCCATTTTTGCGCGGCATCTCACTGAACGCAGCCGCTTCCACGATCTGGTGCTCAAATTGAGGATCAACGGGGAGATGCGCTACTGGAAGCTCTCCGCCAGGCCGCGTAACGATGGCCAAATCAGCGGCGTCGCACGGGATGTGACGAGCGATCGGATGATCGAAGAGCGCGTCGCCTTCATGGCGCATTACGACAATTTGACCGGGCTCGCTAATCGCTATCTCTTTAACGAACGCCTGCGTGCTGCGCTGGATCAGAACGAAAGGGTGCGCAACATTGCCCTGTTCTACCTCGATCTGGACGACTTCAAGGCAGTCAACGACACGCGCGGACATCTCATGGGCGACAGGTTGCTCCGCGAGGTCGGTAAACGACTTGAACAGGAAGTCCGCGGACAGGATTTGGTCGCGAGGCTGGGGGGCGACGAATTTGCCATCCTCGTCGAAACGCGTTCCGGGGCCGGCATGCTTATCGAAAGGGCGCACAGTTTCCTTGCCGCTATCCGAGATCCATTCGAAATAGATGGTCAGATCTATCGCGTGTCGGGCAGCGTTGGCATCGCCAGAAGCAGTGACGGAAGCTGCGATGCCGAGGAATTGATGCGCCGTGCGGATCTTGCCCTCTTTGCTGCCAAGAACAAAGGGCGCGACACTCTCGCACTCTACGATCAGTCCATCGATCTGGCGGCCCGCGAGCGCCGCGAAATTGAAATCGATTTGCGCGAAGCGGTGGCCCGAGGTCAGCTCAACCTCCATTATCAGCCGGTGATCGACCTGCAATCGGGTTCGGTTGTCGGATATGAAGCGCTCCTACGCTGGTACCATCCCAAGCGCGGAATTATCGGCCCAGCCGATTTTCTCGAAGTTGCGGAAGAAACGGGCTTGATCGTTCCGATTGGTGAGTGGTCGATCCGGCAGGCCTTTGCCGAAACGGCAAAGTGGGAAGGCCGTTTCCGTATTGCCATCAATCTCTCGCCTACACAGGTGCGCAGCCCGCATCTGGTGAAGGTGATTGCCCAATCGTTGCATGCACATGGCATCGCGCCGGAACGGGTGGAGTTCGAGATCACCGAGCACGTCCTGATGCAGGAAAGCTCCATCAGCATGGGCAATCTCCAGAAGCTTCGGGAATTGGGCACCCGCATCGCGCTGGACGATTTCGGCATCGGCTATTCTTCTCTGAGTTACCTGCGCCGTTTTCCCTTCGACCGGATCAAGATCGACAAGGACTTCGTCGACGGAGTGGAGAGTTCTGCCGACAACCAGGCGATCGTTTCGAGCATCACCAAGCTTGCCGAAGCGTTGGGTATGGCGACCACGGCGGAGGGCGTCGAAACGCGCGACCAGCTCGATCTCCTGCGCAGGCTCGGCTGTCAGGAAGCGCAGGGCTATCTAATCTGCGAACCGGTGCCTGGAGAAAACTTCGCCACGGCCGATGCCGTCGATGCCGCCATGCGCGGTGGCGCGGTCAGTGGGATATTGGCCTACCGCCGTACGCGCGAGGCAAGCGTGAAGCAAAGCCCACGACGCGCCAGCTGACCTCTCGCCAAGCCAGCCGCCCTCCGCTATCGGCGCGAACATGACCACTGTCACCCGTTTCGCTCCGTCGCCTACAGGGCGGCTCCATGTCGGCAATATCCGTACCGCCCTGCATAACTGGATGCTGGCGAGAAAGACTGGCGGCAAATTCATACTGCGGATCGACGATACCGATGCCGAGCGCAGCCGCGAGGAGTATGTCGACGCAATCCGAGTGGATCTGGCGTGGCTCGGAATGCTCCCGGATGACGAAGCCCGTCAGTCAGAGCGTCTGGCGAAATACGAAGAAGCCTTCGTTTCGTTGCAATCGGCCGGCCGCGTTTATCCCTGCTACGAAACGCAGCAGGAACTCGAGCTGAAGCGCAAGATCCGGCTCGGGCGTGGCCTGCCGCCGATATATGATCGCGGGGCCCTTGAGCTGAGCGAGGAAGACCGAGCGGCCAAGGAGGCGCAGGGTATCGTGCCGCACTGGCGATTCATGCTCGATCATGACGAGCAGATCGGCTGGAACGATGGGGTGCGAGGGCCACAGAAATTCGATGCCGCCCAGTTGTCCGATCCAGTCGTGAGGCGCGCAGACGGAAGCTGGCTTTACATGCTGCCGAGTGCGGTGGACGATCTCGATATGGGTATTACCCACGTCCTGCGCGGAGAGGACCATGTAAGCAATACTGCGGTGCAAATTCAAATGTTTACCGCACTGATTGCTGCACGAGACGGAGCGCAGCAAATTCCCAGCTTTGCGCATGAGGCTCTGCTGGTGGGTACCGAAGGCAAATTATCCAAACGGCTCGGATCGCTTGGCTGTGATGCCTTTCGCGAACGTGGTATCGAGCCGGAAGCGATCATCGCGCTACTGGCGCGCCTCGGCACATCGCTTCCCGTCGAACCTATCGCCGAAATCGAGGCGCTTCTCGAAACCTTCGATCTTTCGACATTCGGACGGGCACCGGCAAAGTTCGACGATGCGGAACTTGACCGTATCAACACAGCGCTTGTCCATCAGATGGAATTTTCCCAGGTCGCCGACAGACTCCCGCAGGGTATGGACGAGGCTGGCTGGCATGCCATCAGGCCGAACCTCGCGCATGTAAACGAGGCGGGTCAGTGGTGGGCGCTGGTCACCGGCCCGGTTGATCAGCCGGAATTTACGCAGGATGATCGCGCCTATCTCGCCGAAGCAGCGAGCACGCTCGTATGGAGCGACGATCCGTGGCGTTCGCTTACCGGCGCGCTGAAGGACACGACCGGTCGCAAGGGCAAACCGCTGTTCCTTCCGTTGCGCCAGGCGTTGACGGGTATGGATCACGGGCCGGACATGGGGGAACTGTTGCCGCTGATCGGCGAGGAGGAAGCCCGCGCGCGATTGACCAAGGCCGCGACCAGCTAGATTTCCGCCGACTTGCGGCATGGCGCGGCGGCCCTTACCTTGGGGCACCATGCTCGATGTGCTGAACAGATCCCGGGCGCGCCCGCTGGTTGCGCTGTTACTGGCGGTTCTTTTCGCGCACGCGATTCCTTCCCAGCCCATCTCGCTCGATCGCGGACGTGGTCCGGTATTCAGTGCGGCAACGGCGGAAGTCACGCTTCCTCCGAGGGAGGACAATTCCGGCATCGTCTGCACGGTAGCGCAGCCATGTCCGGACAAAACAGCTCCATTCACGAGTATACTGACACCTAAGGCGAGCCTGCACGCGGGACTGCAACAAAAGCCCTGGCCGGCGCATGGGCCCCGCGCACCGCCGCTGAAGCCGCCGCCTCGTTCTCTGGCATCCCCACGGGAACCACCCCGCCTGATCTGAGCCGCCGCGTCCCCCGTGGGGCGCCAATTCTGTTCAGACAGGACATATTTACAATGACAACCGATATCGACGGCGGTGCCGTCACCGACCGCTTCGACCAGATCGAGGCGACCTTACTGCGTTATCCGGAAATCGACAGTACGGAGCTGGCCGATCTAAAACGCTGGTTCGACAAAGAGGCTTCGGCGCTCGAAGTCGCCAGCCTGGCCAGCAAGGAGCGCTTGCGGCAGCAGTACAGCGATTTTCGATCCGCCCATATCGACAGGCTTGGATTGGTCGAAATGGTTCTGACCGTCTTGGCAGGAATCCTGCTGCTCGGCGGAATTACAATCGTGGCGATCGGCGCCTGATAATCCGCAGACGGGCGGTGCTTTTAAAGAAAGTGTCCGCCCGTCAATCCTTTTGCACGTCGTGCTTGTCCAGTTCGTCACCGCTGATCGTCACGACATGCAGAAGGTTTGTCGAACCGGGGGTGCCGAACGGGACGCCGGCCAGTGCAATCAGCTTGCTGCCCGCTTCCCCGAAGCCATGACGCAGCGCCATGCGCTTGCCCTTGGCGATCATCTCTTCGAAACTGCCAATGTCCTTGGTCGCAACGGCGTGGGCACCCCATAGCAGACCCAGGCGGCGCGCCGTCTTCATACTCGGTGTCAGCACGAGCATGGGTACGCTGGGGCGTTCGCGCGCAACCCTGCGGGCAGTAGATCCCGAACCTGTGAAGACCGTGATCGCACTAACCGCTACCGTGTCGGCCACGGTCATGCAAGCATGCGCCAGTGCGTCGGCAGTTGTCCTGTCCGGTGGCGTGTCCAGAAACCGTACCCGCGCGAGATAGGCTTCATCGCCCTCTACCTGGCGCGCGATCTTGTGCATTATGGTGACCGCTTCTTCGGGCCAGTCGCCCGCAGCGGTTTCTGCGGAAAGCATGACGGCGTCGGCGCCGTCGTATACTGCATTGGCCACGTCGGAGACTTCTGCCCGGGTCGGGGCAGGGCTTTCTATCATGCTCTCCAGCATCTGTGTCGCCACGATCACCGGCTTACCCTTGAGGCGGGTGGCGTTCACGATCCGCTTCTGGAGAGGCGGGACTTCTTGGGGTTCGAGTTCGACCCCAAGATCGCCGCGAGCAACCATGATGCCGTCGCTCATGTCGATGATTTCGTCGAGCCGGCGAACGGCCATGGGTTTTTCGATCTTGGCGCACAGCGCGCCGTAACCACCCATCAGCTTACGGGCTTCGGCAAGGTCTTCCGGGCGCTGCACGAAGCTGAGGCCGATCCAGTCGACGCCCTGACTGACTGCAAAAGCAAGATCCTTCCGGTCCTTGTCGGTAAGGGCCGGGATCGGCACTTCGGCATCGGGTACATTGACGCCCTTGCGGTCTGAAATGACTCCGCCGACTTCTGCAGAACAGAGAATTTCATTCTCGTCGGCCCGGATCACTTTCAGGCGGATCTTGCCGTCATTGATCAGCAGGCGCTGGCCTTTCTCCAGCAGGCCGAACAGTTCTGGATGCGGCAGTTCGACGCGCGTCTCGTCGCCGGGCTCAGGATTGCGGTCGAGCTTGAAATGCCCGGAATGGCGGATGACCGCTTGTCCGTCCTTGAACTTGCCTACGCGAAGCTTGGGACCCTGAAGGTCTGCGAGGATCGCGATGGGGCGCATGAACTGCTTTTCCATCGCGCGAATGGCTTCGATCGTCTTTGCATGATCGGCATGTTCGCCATGGCTCATGTTGACGCGAAACGCATCGACCCCGGCCTTGAACAGCCTGGCGAGCATTTCTGGCGAGCGGCTGGCAGGACCGACGGTGGCGAGAATCTTGACCTTGCGGCCGCGAGGATCGAGCTTGGGGGCGGAATTGGCCATGGGAATGGCCTATGGCACTGCTATGCGACAAAGCAAGGACGATAGAGACATGACTACGAATGCGCCCGATGCCCTCGATCAACTCGACGATGCCGTAGCGGCAGAGGCATTTCGGCGGCTGGTACGCCATCTTCGGCACCGTCACGATGCGCAGAATATCGAACTGATGGGCCTCGCCGGATTCTGCCGTAACTGCCTTGCCGACTGGATCCGCGATGCCGGGTTCGAAGGCGACAAACTGGCGGCGCGGGAGCTGATCCATGGAATGCCGATGGATGAATGGAAATCGACCCGTCAGGCCCCGGCGACGGAAGAACAGCTTGCCCGAATGGAGGCCAGCATTGCGAAAAATCGCGTGGAGTAACGAGTCGCCGCCTTCACCACCGCCGACAGGCTGGCTATCGAGCCGCCAACCGATTCTCAAATTCTGGAGTTTTACAAGATGGCAGAAGCCACCGACGACCGCCTGCGCCTTCTGATCGAGCGCATCGAACGGCTTGAAGAAGAGAAGAAGGGCATCGCCGACGACATTCGCGACGTTTACGCGGAATCCAAGGCGGTCGGTTACGATACGAAGATCATGCGCCAGATCATTCGTCTACGGAAGATGAAGCCGGACGAGCGTAGCGAGCAGGAAACCATTCTCGATACCTACAAGGCCGCGCTTGGCATGGGCTGACGCTTTGCTGCGGCGGGCTGTCGGAACACGGCGCCGTTTCAAGCTGTTGGTCGGGTGAAAGGAATTCACCCATGGCCAACACTCAGCCCGTCGATACTGCCTTCATCGAAGAAACATCTGAAGAACCGCGGATGCCGGGATCAGAAACCGATCTCGATCGCAAACCCCAATGGCAGCCGCGCTACCCCGGATCGGGAAGATTGAAAGGCAAGGTCGCCATCGTAACCGGTGGTGATAGCGGCATAGGGCGAGCAACCGCGGTACTGTTCGCCCGAGAAGGGGCGAAGGTCGCGATCGCCTATCTCGAAGAACACGACGACGCCCAAATTACGCGGAATGCATGCGAAAAGGAAGGCGCCGAAGTGCTCCTTTCCGCTGGCGACGTCGGCAGTCCGGAACATTGCAAGGGACTGGTTCGGGCCGTCATCGAGAAATGGGGCCAACTGGACATTCTCGTCAACAATGCCGGCGAACAGCATCCGGACGACGACATAACCGATATCACGACCGAACAGCTACAGCGCACCTTTCAGACCAACATCTTTTCGATGTTCTACATGACGCAGGCCGCGCGTCCGCATCTGAAGAACGGGGCGGCGATAGTGAATTGTACCAGCGTAACGATGTATCAGGGTTCTGGCGGACTGCTGGATTACAGCGCCACGAAGGGGGCGATCACGGCGTTTACCCGGTCGTTGTCGGAAAATCTGGTCGGCGAGGGAATTCGCGTCAATGCGGTTGCGCCGGGTCCGATCTGGACGCCGCTTAATCCGATGGGCGGGCAGCCGCCCGAAAATATGGACAGTTTCGGCGAAGACACGCCAATGGGCCGACCGGGCGAACCGAACGAAGTGGCACCCGCCTTCCTGTTTCTTGCCTGTCAGGACAGCTCTTACATGTCAGGACAGGTTCTTCATCCCAACGGGGGCATCATCGTCAACGGTTGATCCGTGTGTCAGCCGTCCTATGTTTGCAACACAGCAAGGAACAGGAGATCCGGAAATGGCAGGCCCTTGGAAAGATGCTCGCGGCATCATCGTCACAACGACGCCGACTATCGAGGGCAAGCCCATCCAGGACTATCTCGGCATCGTCACCGGTGAAGTGATCGTCGGTGCCAATCTCTTCCGCGACCTGTTTGCCAATATTCGGGACATCGTGGGCGGCCGTTCCGGGAGTTACGAACGCATCCTGCGCGACGCACGAGAGCAGGCCATTCAGGAACTTCAGGCCGAATGCGGAGCCTTGGGCGGCAATGCCGTGGTCGGTATCGATCTCGATTACGAGGTAATCGGCGATACCGGTTCCATGCTGATGGTCAGTGCTAGCGGGACGGCCGTCAAGACCTAGGCGGCGCTTCCCGCCAGCAACACCAGCGAAATGAACGCCCCGTTGTGAAGCATGTGCAAAAGGATGCTCGACCACAGCCCGTATCTGACCCGCAAGTAGCCTAGCATCGTGCCCGTCGCGAATTGCGGAAGCACCAGAGGCAAGGCCATGGCCATCTGACCGGGCTCGAAGTTGAACAGGTGGACGCTGGCGAAACCCAGCGTGCTTAACCAGAAAAACAGCGGGAAAAAGCGTTTGAACCAGCGCATGGCATCGCGTCGGCGCAGCAGGAAAACGAATGCGAGGGCCACAATAAGTCCCACGATCACGGCCCCAGCCATTCCGGCCCAGGGATTAGCGAAGGTCCCGCCGCCGACGGCTGTGAAGATGCCGGCCGCCAGCAAGCCGGCAGGAACGGCCAGAAGAATTCCAAGAACGTGGCCCGGGCGCCCCGATAACCAGCCGCGGAATAGCGTCTCTTCGACCAGAGGAGCGATCACGATTACCGCAAAGATGATGGCCGGGCCGATTTCCATGCCCGCAAGCGCCGTTTCGGGCACGTCGATACCGGCCGACATCACCGCTCCGGCGATTCCCAGAAGCACGCTCATTACGATCAGATCGAGGACGAACAGCCGAAGTACGGCGGTAAGGCTCCTGATTTTTGGCAAGGGCGCGCGGGCGGGCAGTGTCGGGCGCTTCAGAAAGCGGGCGAACTGAACCCATTCGCTGCGCATCGAAATCGCAGGCGCAAGACTTGTCGTTCCGGCGTTCATGCGGCTAAGGCGACCCCCGAGAATCTCTGACGAGAAACGTCCCAACCAATCGAGCTACGAAGCGAAACCATGGCCGGCCATTCCAAATTCAAAAACATCATGCATCGCAAGGGCGCGCAGGACAAGAAGCGCAGCGCGATGTTTTCCAAGCTGTCCCGCGAAATCACCGTCGCGGCGAAGATGGGCATGCCCGATCCGGACATGAACCCCCGTCTGCGCCTGGCGGTCAACGCGGCGAAGGCGCAGTCCATGCCCAAGGACAACATCCAGCGCGCGATCGACAAGGCGAGTGCGCAGGACGGCGAGAACTACGAAGAAGTGCGTTACGAAGGCTATGGCCCGGGCGGCAGCGCGATCATCGTCGAAGCACTGACGGATAACCGCAACCGCACCGCGACCAACATCCGCACCGCTTTTTCCAAAAATGGCGGCAATCTCGGCACCGAAGGCAGCGTTGCCCACGGGTTCGAGCGTCTTGGCCTGATTTTCTACCCGGCCGAAGCAGGCAGCGAAGACAAGATCCTCGAAGCGGCGATGGAAGCCGGGGCGGAAGACATCGCGAGTTCGGATGACGGCCACGAAATCTGGACCGCGGCCGAAGATCTCCACCAGGTTGCCTCCGATCTCGAGAAGTCGCTCGGGGAAGCGGAAACCGTCAAGCTGGCGTGGAAGCCGAACCTTACCGTCGACATGGACGAGAAGAATGCGTCCACCCTGCTCAAGCTGATCGACGCCCTCGACGACGATGACGATGTGCAGACCGTGTGGGGCAATTACGATATCTCCGATGAAGTGATGGAAAAGCTGGATTAAACCAGCCGTGCTCATCCTCGGTCTCGATCCCTCGCTCAGTTGCACGGGGTGGGGCGTGATCCGGTCCGAGGGTGCGCGTATCACGCATATCGCCAACGGGCAGGTACCAACCGATCCGAAAGCCAGCATGGCGCAGCGGCTGGGGCTGTTGCAGGCCTCGCTCGCGGAAGTGATTGCCGTGCACCAGCCCGGGCGGGCGGCGGCGGAAGAAATCTACGTCAACAAAAATGCACAAACGACGCTTAAGCTGGCGCAGGCGCGGGGGGCTGTGCTGGCGACGTGCGGAACGGCGGGGCTGGCGGTCAACGAGCACGCTGCGCGGCTGGTGAAGAAGGCGGTGGTCGGCACCGGCGCAGCGGAGAAGGCGCAGGTGCAGGCGATGGTCAAGGTCTTGTTACCAGGCGTAAAAATCGCGGGAGCGGACGCGGCCGATGCGCTGGCGGTGGCCATTGCGGACGCCCATTTGAGGAGGACGTTATGACGATCGAATTTTACGGCATCCCCAATTGCGATACGGTCAAGAAAGCCCGCAAATGGCTCGATGGGCAAGAAATTCCCTATGTTTTTCATGACTATAAGAAAGAGGGTGCCGATCCGGAAAAGCTGCGGGAATGGATCGGGGCCAAGGGCGTGGATACCATCCTGAACCGCCGGGGGACGACCTGGCGCAAGCTGGCGGACGCGGAGAAGGCCGATGTCGACGAGACGAAAGCGGTAGGTTTGCTCGAGGCCAATCCCAGCATGATCAAGCGGCCCGTGGTCGAATATCCCGGCGGCCTGCTGGTCGGGTTCGACGAAACCGAATGGGCCGCTGCCCTCAAGTAACGACCGGCCGGGCACCATACGGTTGGCGATATGCATGTTAATCGAGCGTTTGATCTGCGCCGAACATCCCTGCCGAACAGTACGAAACGGCCACGAACAGGAGCTTTGTCGACCATGATCCGTGCGATTTTCGCCAATTGGCCTGCGCTTCGATCGATCGCGCTCCTTGCCGTGCTGTTCACGGCGCTGCCGCTGCAGGCTTCCGACTTCATCGTGATCGCGCATCGCGGTGCCAGCGGCGAACGGCCGGAGCATACGCTGGCCGCTTATGAGCGCGCGATCGATCAGGGGGCGGATTATATCGAACCCGATCTGGTGGTGACCAAGGACATGGTGCTGGTCGCGCGCCATGAAAACGAATTGTCGGACACGACCGATGTCGCCGCCCATGAGGAATTTGCCGACCGCAAGCGATCCAAGACCATCGACGGGCGATTGGTAAGCGGCTGGTTCGCCGAAGATTTCACCCTGGCCGAGCTGCGCACGCTGCGCGCGAAGGAACGCCTGCCGAGCCTGCGGACGAAGAATGCGCAGTTCGATAGTCTCTATGCCATTCCCACCTTTGCCGAGATCCTGCAGCTGGTGGAGGCCAAGGAAGCCGAGACGGGCAGGCGCGTCGGCATCTATCCCGAACTCAAGCATCCCGATTTCCTGCTGCAACAGGGTTTCGACACGGTGGACCTGCTGGTCACCGCCTTGCGCCAGGCCAATCTCGACGATGCGGAGGATGCGGTTTTCATCCAGAGTTTCGAGGTGGGCACGCTGCGCCGCCTCGATACGATGGTCGAGGTGCCATTGGTGCTGCTGGTGACGCCGGGCAGCGGTCCGGCGGACGAGCCGGCCCTGTCCTATGACGAAATGCTGACACCTGCCGGGCTGGCGGAAGTGGCCAAATATGCCGATGCCATCGGTGCCGACCTGCGGCTGGTATTCAACGCGGACGGGACCCCGACCGGGCTGGCAGAGAAGGTGCACGGGGCAGGCCTGAAGCTGCACGGCTGGACGCTGCGCAAGGAAAACGCCTTCCTGCCGCCAGCCCTGCGCCGCGGCAGTGCGGAGAATGCGGCGGGCGATGTGCCGGCGATGGTCGCACTGCTGAGGGCGGCCGGGCTCGACGGCGTTTTCACCGACGATCCCGGACTGGTGGTTCCGGCCATGAAGGCAGGCGACTGATCGACGTCAGGCCAGCATCGCGGGACTTTGCCGAGCCTATCGGTACCGCGCCGTGACTAGATAGTTGAGCGAGAGATCGGCCGAAAGGTGGAGGCCCTTGTCGGGCCGGAAGGAAATGCCGCGCGGTTCGCCCATCTCCAGCCCGGCATCGTCCAGCAACGCGCCCAGTTCTTCCGGCGTGATGAAATCGTCCCAGTGATGCGTGCCTTTGGGGATCATGCCGAGCCCTTCTGCCGCACCGATCATCAGCAGCCGCGACTGCGGCGTGCGGTTCGGTGTGGACAGGACCATCAGCCCATCGGGCGCGAGCCTGCCCGCGAGCGCGGCGATGAAGGCGGGTTTGTCCGCGACATGTTCGATGACTTCCATCGCCGTGACCAGATCGAAGGTGCCGATGTCGAGAGCGCCGACTTCGCCCGCGATGTAGCGGATATCGAGACCGGCGCCATCAGCGTGGACGGCCGCCGCAGCGGTGTTTTCCGGCGCGGCATCGACGCCGGTTACATCTGCCCCGAGTCGCGCCATGGGTTCGCACAGGAGGCCCGCACCGCAACCCACATCGAGCGCGGTCTTGCCCGCGAGCGGATGACGCTGCGAAATATCGCCGCCCCAATGCATATCCACGCATTCGCGCAGGAAGGCGAGCCGGACCGGGTTGAGGCGGTGAAGCATGGCGGAAGACCCCTTCGGATCCCACCAGTCCTTGGCCAGCTTGCCGAAATGGGCAGCTTCATCGGGGCGGATCGTTTGGCCGCCCGAAGTATTGCTTCGCGGTTGCGTGGTTGCATCACTCATGCGCTCTGGCTAGCAGCCGTAACCCAGCTATTCCAGCACGGAGACCTCCTCGCTTGGCCCGTATCGTGATGAAATTCGGCGGAACCTCCATGGCGGGGACCGAGCGCATCCGGCGCGTGGCCAATATCGTGCGCAAACAGCAGTCGCGCGGACACGAGGTCGCAGTGGTCGTTTCGGCCATGGCGGGCGAGACAGACCGGCTGGTGAATTTCTGCCGCGAGGCGAATGCGCTGTACGATCCGGCCGAATACGACGTGGTGGTCGCGAGCGGCGAGCAGGTGACCAGCGGCCTTCTGGCGCTGACGCTGCAATCGCTGGGCAGCCAGGCGCGAAGCTGGCTCGGCTGGCAGTTGCCGATCCGCACGATCGAGGCCCACGCCAAGGCGCGCATCGACGAGATCGATGGCGATGCGCTGATCGCCAGCATGGAAGCGGGCGAAATCGCCGTTATCCCGGGATTCCAGGGCGTGGGCGACGATGGCCGCATCACCACGCTGGGACGCGGCGGTTCGGACACCTCGGCAGTGGCCGTGGCAGCGGCGATCAAGGCCGATCGCTGCGATATCTATACCGACGTCGACGGCGTCTATACGACCGACCCGCGCATTGTCGCCAAGGCGAGGAAGCAGAAGGCGGTCACTTACGAAGAAATGCTCGAGCTCGCGAGCGTGGGGGCGAAGGTCCTCCAGACGCGTTCGGTCGGGCTTGCCATGAAAGAGGGCGTGCGGGTGCAGGTCCTTTCCAGCTTCGTCGGCGAGGATGCCATCCCTGCCGACGACCTTCCGGGCACGATGATCGTGTCGGAAGAAGAAATGAACGAACTGGTGGAGAAGGGCGATATGGAACGCCAGCACGTGACCGGCATCGCGCATGACAAGAATGAGGCCAAGGTGATCCTTACCCGCGTGCCCGACAAGCCGGGGGCAGTGGCGCATATCTTCGAACCGCTGGCGGCTGCGTCCATCAACGTGGACATGATCATCCAGAACGTGGGCCGCGACAAGGGCGAGACCGACGTGACCTTCACCGTGCCGCAGACCGATCTGGCGCGCGCGCAGGCGTTGCTGGAAGACAAGCGCGAGGACATCGGCTTCAACCGCCTGATCACCGACAGCAAGATCGCCAAGATTTCCGTCGTCGGCGTGGGGATGAAGAGCCATGCAGGCGTCGCCAGCACCATGTTCCGCGCGCTGTCGGATCGCGGGATCAACATTCAGGCGATCTCCACCAGCGAGATCAAGATCAGCGTGATGATCGACGAGGACGAGACCGAACTGGCGGTCCGTGTCCTGCACACCGCCTACGGGCTGGACGCGGTGGACGAGGCCGTCGCGTGATCCGGCGGGTCGCAACCGCGATCGCAAGCGTGCTGGTGGCGGTGGGCCTGGTCTATCTGGCCTATGAGGCCGGGGTCGTCATCGGTTTGGGAGCGACGCGCACATGAGCCATACCGCGAAAATCCTGCTGCTCGGTTCGGGCGAGCTGGGCCGCGAATTCGTCATTTCGGCAAAGAGGCTGGGTGCCTATGTGGTGGCATGCGATGCCTATGACGATGCGCCGGCCATGCAATTGGCCGATGCGCGCGAGGTGTTCTCCATGCTCGACGGTGAAAAGCTGCGCGAAGCGGCAGAGAAGCACCGGCCCGACTATATCGTCCCCGAGATCGAGGCGATCCGCACATCCGTGCTGGCCGAACTGGAGGACGAGGGCTTTACCATCGTCCCATCGGCCCGCGCGGCGCAATTGACGATGAACCGCGATGCGATCCGCGATCTTGCGGCGCATGAACTGGGCCTCGTCACGTCGAAATATCATTATGCCAAGAACCTCGAAGAGGTGAAGGCGGCGGCGCAGCACACCGGCTTTCCCTGCGTGATCAAGCCGGTCATGTCCTCGTCCGGCAAGGGCCAGTCGACCGTGCGCGACGAGGCCGGGCTGGAGGCGGCATGGGATTATGCCCACGCCAACATGCGCGGCGACCGGCAGCGCGTGATCGTGGAACAGTTCGTGGATTTCGATTACGAGATCACCCTGCTGACAGTCCGCCACAGGGACGGCGTGACCTTCTGCCCGCCCATCGGCCACCGGCAGGAGCGCGGCGATTACCAGGAAAGCTGGCAGCCGACGCCGATGTCGGATCAGGCCATCGCCAAGGCGCAGGAAATGGCGCGGACCGTGGTGGACGATCTGGGCGGTTATGGCCTGTTCGGGGTCGAGTTCTTCGTGAAGGGCGAAGAGGTCATCTTTTCCGAGCTGTCCCCCCGGCCGCACGATACCGGCATGGTCACGCTGGTGAGCCAGAACCTGACCGAATTCGACCTGCACGCCCGCGCCGTGCTGGGCCTGCCCGTTCCGGCCGATCTGCGCGCCCGCCCGGCGGCAAGCGCCGTTATCCTGGCCGAGCGCGATTCCAAGAGCCTGTCCTATGAAGGGCTGGCGGAAGCTATGGCCGATGGAGCGGACCTGCGGATTTTCGCCAAGCCAGACAGCCGCCCCTATCGGCGCATGGGCGTGGCCCTGGCGACGGCTGGCGATACCGACGAAGCCCGGCGCAAGGCGCGCGAGGCGGCACACAAGGTGCGGATCGTCTACGGCGACTGATCAGCCGAAGAAGGCGTCGATGGCGAAGCAGGTTGCGATGCCGACGACCACGTTCATCGGCAGGCCGATCTTCACGAAGTCCATGAACCGGTAATTCGCCGCGCCGTAAACGAGCGTGTTGGTCTGATATCCGATTGGCGTTGCGAAGCTGGCGCTGGCGCCGAGCATGACCGCGACCACCAGTTCGCGCGCATCGGCGCCCGTCACCCCGGCGAGGCCGATGGCGATGGGTGTCAGAATGACCGCGACGGCATTGTTGGTCACGCTTTCGGTCAGCAGGCTGGTCAGCCCGTAGATCGCGATCAGCAGCAGCAGCGGCGACGCATTGGCGAAGACCGGTTCGAGGGTCGCCACGATCAGTTCGACCGTACCGGCATTGTCCAGCCCGACGCCGAAGGCGAGCATGCCGAAGATGAGCACCAGCGTATTGCCGTCGATCGCCGACCAGGCTTCTTCCGGTTCGAGGCAGCGCGTCGCCAGCACAAGACCGGCACCGATCAGGGCCAGCGCCTGGATCGGCCAGGAAAAGATCGCCGCGAGCAGGACGACCGCGGCCAGCGTGCCGATGGCGATCGGGGCGCGGGCGCGGCGGAAGGCACGGGTCGGGGCCTGTGTCACCGTGCCGAGCATGACATTGTTCTGCAGCGCCTGCACGGCATCGGCACCGGCCGCGATCAGCAGGCGATCGCCGGCCCTCACGCGCACCTCGGCAAGTTCCGGGCCGGCGATATGGCGCGGACGCGACAGGCCCAGCACGCGCACCTTGAGTTTGGCCAGCATGGGAATTTCCGCAAGCCGCCGCCCGATGATGGGGTGGGAGCTGGAAACGACCGCTTCGATCAGGGACAGGTCGGCGGGACGCCCGCTGCCCGCCGTATCGACGCCGCCGCCCACGCCGGTAAGGCCGGTGCGGAAATCGAAGGCTTCCGCCAGCGAAGCGAGTTCGGCGGGACTGGCCCCGACCACCAGCTGATCGCCCACGCCGAGGATATGTTCGCCGATATCCTTGCGGATCACCTCGCCCCCGGCCTTGATGCCGATGATCTTCACGCCGGGGCGGCGCACCAGCTTGGTCGACCCGAGTTCCTGGCCGATGAGCGGGCTGTTTTCGGAAACGACGAGGTGGGAGAGGTAGAAATCGCTTTCCGTGTCATCGTCGAGCGCGCGCTGCGGGCGATCGGGCAGGAGCCGGGGCCCGGCGAGCACGAGATAGGCCGTGCCCGCCAGCGCCGCGACAAGGCCCACGCCGGTGATTTCGAACATGCCGAACGGGGCGAGCCCCTGTTCGCGCGCGACGCCATCGACGAGGAGATTGGTCGAGGTGCCGATCAGCGTGAGCGTGCCCCCCAGGATCGAGAGGTAGGATAGCGGGATCAGCAGGCGCGTGGCCGCGGTTCCGAGCGAGCGGGCGAGCCGTTTGACCACCGGGATCATCACCAGAACGACCGGCGTGTTGTTCATGAAGGCCGAGGCTGCAATGGTGCCGAAGCCGATTTCCGCCAGCGCCAGCCGGGGCTTGCGCCGGGTGCGGCGGATGATCCAGCCCGACACTTCTTCCAGCGTGCCCGTGCGCAGCAGCGCGCCCGACAGCACGAACATCGCCGCGATGGTGATGGGCGCGGGGTTCGAGAACACGCCGAGCAGTTCGTCGGTGGAAATGAACCCCAGCAACAGCATGATCAGCGCGCCGAGCGTGGCCACGACCACCGGCGGCAGACGTTCCACCACGAAGCCGGCGAACAGGAGGAAAAGGAGTATCAGCCCGATGAGCGGGTGATAAGCGGCGACCGAATCAGGTAGAAGCGATGGCATTCAAATGTCGGCTACAGTAAAAGTACGGGATGCCTAGTTAAATCGAATGAGTGCATGTGCTTGCTAGGATTGCGGGGTGGGCTTAAGCGATCTCATCATGAACAGTTACTCCAAGACTTCGCGTTTGATGCAGCGCGGTTGCGATTTTCTCGGCAGCGAAACCGCCATTCTGTGCGGGGCGATGAGCTGGGTGTCCGAACGCAATCTCGTCTCTGCCATTTCGAACGCCGGCGGGTTTGGCGTGATCGCCTGCGGGGCGATGACGCCCGATCTGCTCGACACCGAAATCGCCGAAACCCGCAAGCTGACCGACCGCCCGTTCGGCGTGAACCTCATCACCATGCACCCGCAGCTCTTCGACCTCATCGCCGTGTGCGAAAAGCACGCCGTGGGCCATGTGGTGCTGGCCGGGGGCATTCCGCCCAAGGGCAGTGTCGAAGCGATCAAGGGCGGGCAGAACCCCGCCAAGGTGATCTGTTTCGCGCCGACGCTGGCGCTCGCCAAGAAGCTGCTGCGCTCCGGCGCGGATGCGCTGGTGATCGAAGGCATGGAAGCGGGCGGCCATATCGGCCCTGTCTCCACCAGCGTCCTGGCGCAGGAAATGCTGCCCGAACTCGCCGAAGACCATCTCATCTTCGTCGCCGGCGGGATCGGCCGCGGGCAGGCGATCGCCGGCTATCTGGAAATGGGCGCGGCGGGCGTCCAGCTCGGCACGCGCTTCGCCTGCGCCACCGAAAGCATCGCGCATCCCAACTTCAAGAAGGCTTTCTTCCGCGCCAGCGCGCGCGATGCCATCACGAGCGTGCAGGTCGACCCGAGGCTGCCGGTGATCCCGGTGCGCGCGCTCAAGAACAAGGGTACGGACGAGTTCACCCGCAAGCAGATCGAGGTGGCAGGCGTGCTCGACCGTGAGGAAATCGCGATGGCCGAAGCGCAGCTGCAGATCGAACATTACTGGGCCGGTGCATTGCGCCGCGCGGTAATCGATGGCGATGTTGAGAACGGCAGCCTCATGGCAGGCCAGTCGGTCGGCATGCTGAAGGAAGAAGAGCCGGTGGCGGCCATCATCGAAAAGCTGATGAGCCAGAGCGAGGAAGCGCTCGCGCGCCGGTGAGATGACGATTCATCGCCTCGATCTCGATATAGCGATTTATCGCGATCGGGTGCAGGTGACGCATCGCCCGACCGACACGTTTGTCGATCAGCGCGCGGAATACGCGTTCTCTTCGGACAGTTCCGTAGTCGCCAACCCGCGCTATCTGGAGGACACGATCGTGCGTGGGATCCGGCAGGTCATCGCGACCGGCGGCTTTTCGCTGCGCGATCCGATCGCGCGGGTGGTCAGCTGCGAATCCCCGCTGGGCGAGGCCGACATGGAGGTCGTGCGGACCGCGCTGATCGAAGCGGGTATGCGTAAGGTGGTGTTCGAATTCGACGGATGAATTCCTGATTGTCGCGCCCCAAGCGCATAGCGCTTGCACCGACCCACAATGGCAGGACATGGAAACGGGATGTCCGAGCCCCTAGTCCTGACCCTGTCCTGCGCCGATCGCCCGGGCATCACCGCGCGCGTCACGTCGTTCCTGTTCGAACGCGGCGGCAACATTCTCGAAGCGCAGCAGTTCAACGACCGGTCGAGCGATGCCTTCTTCATGCGGGTCGAGTTCGATCCGGGCGAGGCTTCGCGCGAAATGATTCGGACAGAGTTCGCACCGATTGCCGCCGAACACGCGATGGACTGGAAGCTTGCGCTGCGCGACCGGCCGCGGCGGGTGCTCATCATGGTCAGCAAGTTCGATCACTGCCTGGCCGACCTGCTGTACCGCTGGCGGATCGGCGAATTGCCGATGGAGCCCGTGGCAATCATCTCCAATCATCCGCGCGCGGCAATCGAGCATACGCATCCGGGGGACATCCCCTTCCACCACCTCCCCGTAGCGAGCGGCGAGAAAAGCGCGCAGGAGGCAAAGGTGCGCGCAATCGCCGAAGAGAGTGAGGCCGAGCTGGTTGTGCTGGCGCGGTACATGCAGATCCTGTCCGACGAACAGGCCGCGCATTTCAGCGGGCGGTGCATCAACATCCATCACAGTTTCCTGCCCGGCTTCAGGGGCGCAAAGCCCTATCACCAGGCATACGAGCGGGGGGTCAAGATGATCGGGGCAAGTGCGCATTACGTCACTGCCGACCTCGATGAAGGACCGATCATCCATCAGGACGTCGAGCCTATCAGCCATGCGGACACGCCCGATCAGCTGGTGCGCAAGGGTCGCGATATCGAAAGCCGGGTTCTGGCAGAAGCCGTCCGTCTGCATCTCGAAGACCGCGTTCTGCTCAACGGCCAGCGCACGGTCGTCTTCAGGAGCTGAGCAGCGCCTTCCAGGGCGCCAAACGCGGATCATCGCTGGCAAGGGGATCCCATACCGTGGCCATGCGTGCGCGCGCTTCGCGCTTTGGAACGCCGTTTTCGAGGTCCAGCAAGTAGAAAAAGGCCGTCACCCGCCAGTTCATGATGCAATGCACATGAACCGGGCCCTTCGTATCGGCCAGCACGCGTGCCAGTTCGGCGACATGTTCGCGCCGGGGCGCATCGAAGGGGACCGGAATGTGCGAATAGCCGATCCTTTCGGCTGCCAGCTTTTCCGCTTCATCGGGTAACGCTTCGGGGTGATCGTCGAGCGCCAGATTCACGACGTGACGCACGCCCAGGGCCGCCAGTCTGGCGGGATCACCGGCCTCCAACCTGCCGGACGTGGTGATCGCGTCCGAACGCCTGCGCCAGTTTCTGATATCGGACGGATCGCCCATGCCTACCGCGCGGCGGTGCGGGTCCTGGCGCGCTGGGCTTCCATGGCCTTGTCCTCGTTGGCGCGCTTGATCACATACTGACGGATTGCCTCGACCTCGCTCTCCGACAGGGATTGGGCGAAGCTGGCCATGCCGTTTCCTTCCAGTGCCCCGCCATGGACGATCTGAACCCAGGCCTTCTGATTGTCCAGCGCGCCCGAACGCCGCAAGTCGGGAAGCTCGGTCGATCCAACCGCACCGGGAGCATGGCAAACGGCGCAGTAACGCGCATATTTGGTGCGGCCGAGTTCTATCGTAGCTGCAGTGGCGCGCGAAGGTGGCGGATCGAGCGGGGTCAGGGCAAAGTCCGGCTCTGCCGGCAATTGCTCTTTGCCCCCGAGCTTGAACACGAGAAGCCGGCTTATGTTGCGAACCGGGCGCATGTTGTCGATCAGTTCCCCGTCGACCGACAGAGCGAAAGCGCCGCCCCATCCGGCGAGGACTGCGACATACTGTTCGCCATCAACCGAATAGGTGATGGGCGGGGCGACAACGCCCGTCTGCGCGGCGAAACGCCACAAGCGATCCCCGGTCGCGGAATTATAGGCGGCAAAGTCGCTGCCCGAATTGCCCTGGAAGACGAGCCCGCCACCTGTTGCCAGAACGCCGCCGTTCCATGGCCCGGGATGTTCGACCGTCCAGCGCGGCTTCTGCGCTACCGGATCCCAGGCGACGAGCCGCCCCTTGATCGTTCCCTGCACTTCGCGCCTGATACCCAGATCGGGCGGCAGATCGCCCGCGCCCAGATCGTAGCCGATGTTGAAACCGCGGGCCCTGTCGGGTTTCCAGTTCGCTTCGGGAGAATAGAGCATCGCCGCTTCGAATGCGGGAATGTACACGAGGTTTTCGCCCGGGTCGTAAGCCATGGGATGCCAGTTGTGCCCGCCAAGCGGCCCCGGCATGACCAGCGCCGGTTTGCCGGTGATGTCGATGCGCGTTTCCGGGTTCATCTGCGGCCGGCCGTCGGCGCTCATCCCGGTCGACCAGTTGAGCGGGATATAGGGTTCGGCGGAAATGAATTCGCCCGTGGCGCGATCGAGAACGTAGAAATAGCCGTTCTTCGGCGCCTGCATCAGCACCTTTCGATCCCGCCCGCCGATCTTCATGTTGGCCAGGATAATGTGCTGGGTCGCGGTGAAATCCCACGTTTCCCCCGGTGTCGTCTGATAGTGCCAGACATATTCCCCGGTATCGGGCCGGATGGCGACGATACTGGACAGATAGAGGTTGTCGCCTTCGCCGGTGCCGTCGGCGCCGGGGCTGCGATAGGCGCGGTTCCACGGGCTGCCATTGCCAACCCCGATATAGAGCAGATCGAGATCCGGATCATAGGCCATGGAATCCCACACGGTCCCGCCGCCGCCGATCCCGTCTTCGCCCGAAAGCGCATCGCCGCTCCAGGTGGACTGAGCTGCCTTCAGATATTCAGGCGCGTCATCGCCATCGTCGCCCGGCACAGTGTAAAAACGCCAGAGCTCGTGACCGTCCTTCGCATCATAGGCCGCAATATAGCCGCGTACGCCGAATTCGGCGCCGCCATTGCCGATCAGCACCTTGCCATCGATCACGCGCGGGGCGCCGGTTATGGTGTAGCTTTTGGACTGATCGACGGTGACCTTTTCCCAGACGACTTTGCCGGTGTTGCGATCGAGTGCGACAAGCCGCCCGTCGAGCGTGCCGAGAAAAAGCGTGTCCCCCCAGGCAGCGAGCCCGCGATTGACCACATCGCAGCAAGCCTTCACGCCGGTTTCGCCGGGTACCTCGGGATCGTAGCTCCACAATGTCTTCCCGGTCGCGGCATCGAAGGCAAAGACCTTGCTCCATGCACTGGTGACGTAGAGTTTGCCGTCCATCACCAACGGGGTCGCTTCCTGCCCCCGGGCCGTGTCCATGTCGGCAAACCAGGCGAGGCCGAGCCCGGAGACGTTTTCGCGGTTTATCTGGTCGAGAGGCGAAAAGCGCTGTTCGGCGTATGTGCCGCCATGCGTAATCCAGTTCGCCGGATCGTCGGCTGCATTGATCAGCCTAATATTGTCTATGCCGCCTGCCGGTTCTTCGGCCGCGCCCACACTGCATCCCGACAAGACGCCCGCAAACCCCAGCGCGGCCAGCGCGGCCCAACCGATCCCTCGCATCGCTCTCTCCCCCGGCGACATTTGCGTCGCTCTATGCAACCTATCTTGCCTCTCCAGCGAAAGCTTGTCCATACGCTGGCTAGCTGCAACAGTGCCGGACTGACGGGACAGAGGAGTGACGAACGATGTGCGACCAAGAAATGCTGGCCCGCTGGGGACGGCAGGCGATGACGCGGCGCGGTTTCGGGGCGGGCGCGATGGCAGCGGGGGCCGTGGCCTGTGCACCTGTAGAGCGGGCAGCCGAAAGTTCGGCCGCGCAGAACAGGAGCGGACGCAAGGTCACTTTCGCAACACCTGCCGGCACGATGGATGGCGAATTCTTTCATCCCGCCAGCGGCATGCACCCTGCCGTAATCCTGTGGCCCGATATCGCCGGCATTCGCCCGGCCAAGCGGCAGATGGCACAGCGGCTGGCCGATGAGGGTTACGCGGTTCTGCTGGCCAACCCGTACTATCGCGACGTTGCCGGGCAGCAGTTCGAAGATTTCGCGAGCTTTGCCGCCAATGGCGGTTTCGACAAGGTCAAACCCTGGCGCAGCAAGTTCACACCGGCCACTATCCAGACCGATGCGCGCGCCTGCGCCGAGTGGCTTCTGGAACAGCCCGAAGTCGATACCGATCGCGGGATCGGAACGCAGGGCTATTGCATGACGGGCAGCTTCGCCGTGGTCGCACCGTCGGCAGACGACCACATCCAGGCGGGCGCCAGCTTTCATGGGGGCGGACTGGTGCGCGAAGACGGGCCGAGCCCGCACACCATGCTGCGCGCCGATGCGCATTACCTAATCGCCATAGCGCAGGATGACGATGCCGAGGCGCCGGGCGCAAAAACTGCGCTTCGCAATGCGGCGACTGCTGCCGGGTGCGAGGCCGAGATAGAAGTCTATCCCGCCGACCATGGATGGTGCGTGCCGGATTCCCCCGCCTATGACCGCGAGCAGGCGGAACGGGCATGGGCCAGATTGCTTCGCCTGTATTCCGCCGCGCTTTGATGCGGCTTTGGGGTGCTCTTGCTGCTCTGGTGCTCGCGACACCGCTGGCAGCGCAGGAGTTCGAGCCCGATTGCGCCGCGGCCGAGGAATTTCTCGGCAAAGCCGTTGAGCAAGGCCGCACCGTCGGTGCATCCGTGCTGATATGGCAAGGCAGCGAGGAGGCCTGCTTCGCGGCTTCCGGCGATGCTGTCCGCGAAGAGGGGAAGGCGTTTTCCCGCGATACGCTGGTGCAGGTGTTTTCGATGACGAAGCCCGTCACCGGCGTCGCGCTGATGCAATTGTGGGAGAAGGGCGCATTCGGCCTCGACGATCCGCTGCATTGGTACCTGCCTGAGTATCAGGCGACCCGCGTGCTGACGGGCGAGCGCGAAGATGGCAGCGCCATCGTGGCGCAGCCCAGACGCGCCATCACAGTGCGCGACGTGCTGCGGCATACGGCCGGTTTCAGCTACGGCCCGGGCGGGGAGCCGCAGACTGCTGCCGATCGCACATAGCAGGAACTGGACCCGCTGAGCGCCGACAATACCCTGGCGCAGTTTTCGCAGAAGCTGGCGCAGGTGCCGCTGCTCTACGAACCGGGGACGCATTGGAGTTATTCCGCCGGGGTCGATGTGCAGGCCCGACTGGTCGAAGTCCTCTCCGGACAGCCGTTCGACAGCTATGTGAAGCAGCATATCTTCGACCCGCTGGGCATGGCCGACAGCGGCTGGAAGCGCGACGAGGCGGACCTGGCCCGCCTCGCCCGTATTTATGTCGCGCAGGATGACGGCACGCTGGAACCCATGCCGCGCGATGAATGGCTGAAGGCCAATTTCATGGGCAAGCCCATGACAATGGGCGGATCGGGCATCGTCACCACGGTCGACGATTACATGCGGTTTGCGCGCATGCTGCTGGGCGAGGGGGAGCTGGATGGTGTGCGCATCCTCGAGCCTGCCACGGTGCAGCTCATGGCGACCGACCACCTCGACCCGCGCATCGGGCCCGAGAACCGGAGCTGGCTGGTCGGCAAGGGGAACGGTGGTTTCGGTTTCGACTTTTTCGTCCGCACCGGGCCGCCGCTCGATGCCGAGGAAAACCGCGGCACGACCGGCGAATTCTTCTGGGACGGCCTGCCGTCCATGCTGTTCTGGGTCGATCCAGTGCAGGACATGGCCGTGGTGTTCGCGACCCAGAAAATCGATTTCGACGGCACGCTGCACCACGATATTCGCGACGCCATCTATGGTGCCGACTACACCGGGGCGAAGTAGCAACGCCGCTTTCGCTTGCCGCCAGTCCTGCGTTCGCTACGATACCCCCCGAATAGAGGAGGGTTTCCAACATGGGCGGTACGCTCGTTCTGGCGCTGATTGTTCTGGTCGCGATACTGTTCCTGATGATGGGCGTGCGCGTGGTGAAGCAGGGTTATGTCTACACCATCGAGAGGTTGGGCAAATACACGCTCGCCGCCGATCCCGGTCTGCATCTGATCATCCCCTTCATCGACCGCGTGGGGCACAAGATCAACATGATGGAGCAGGTGCTCGACATTCCCGGGCAGGAGATCATCACCAAGGACAACGCCATGGTCGGCGTGGATGCGGTGGTGTTCTTCCAGGTGCTGGACGCGGGGAAGGCCGCCTATGAAGTGTCGGGCCTGCACAATGCAATCCTGGCGCTGACGACCACCAATCTGCGCACGGTGATGGGTTCGATGGATCTGGACGAAACACTCTCGAAGCGCGACGAGATCAATGCCCGTCTGCTGAGCGTAGTCGATCATGCCACCTCGCCCTGGGGCATCAAGATCACCCGCGTCGAGATCAAGGACATCCGCCCGCCGATGGATATTTCCGAAGCCATGGCGCGCCAGATGAAGGCGGAACGGCTCAAGCGTGCGGAAATCCTCGAGGCGGAAGGCGACAAGACCAGTTCGATCCTTCGCGCAGAAGGCCGCAAGCAGTCGGCTATCCTCGAGGCGGAAGGCAAGCGCGAGGCACAGTTCCGCGATGCCGAGGCCCGCGAACGCGCAGCCGAAGCCGAAGCGCGCGCAACCGAGATGGTGTCGAACGCGATCGCATCGTCGGGCAATCAGGCGATCAATTACTTCGTCGCCCAGGAATATACCAAGGCGGTCGGCAAGTTCGCCGATAGTCCCAATGCCAAGACGATCCTGTTTCCCGTCGAGGCGACACAGCTCATCGGCTCGCTCGGCGGGATCGGTGAACTGATGCGGGGCGCCTTCGACAAGGCGGAGGGACCGGCCGACACGGGCACACCCATCGCCGAACCGCGTGACCGCGCCCCGGTACGCCGGCCCAGCGTCCCACCGTCCAGGAATGGATAGGGGCGGGGCCATGGACGGCATCGAAACATACTGGATATGGCTGATCGTCGGACTGGCCCTGGCCGCGCTCGAGATGATCGTGCCCGGGGTCTATCTGATCTGGATGGCGATGGCAGCACTGGCGATCGCCGCGCTGGCTTTCGTTTCCGGGCCTCCGCTCGCGATGCAGATCATCGCCTGGGTATCGCTGTCGCTGATCTTTGCCTTTTCCGCCAAGCGCTGGCTGCGCGATCGGCCCATCATCTCCTCCGACCCGCTGCTGAACAATCGGACCGGCAGGCTGGTGGGGGAAACCGCACTGGTGACGAAAGCGATCGAAAGCGGCTCGGGCCGGGTCAAGGTGGGAGACGGCGAATGGAACGCGCGCGGCAGCGATGCCGATATCGGCACGCGCGTACGCATCATCGGGAGCAGGGGCTCGGATCTGCTGGTGGAGCCGGTCGCCTTGCTAGACGGAAGCGCGGCGAAAGACGCCTGATCTAGACGCTCGCGCGTTCGTTGAAGCGGCCGTGCTTGCGGTACTGCACCATCCATTTGTCGAGAAACAGGCTTAGCGGCCGGGGCGAAATGCCGAACTTGTCGAAACCGGGGTGGTCACCCGAAACGACATTGCCGGATTTCAGCAGTTCCCAATGATCGCTCCCCATAGGGGTGCCGGGCAGGGCCGCGAAGATCGCCGAAATCGCATCGGGCATCGGCAGGAAGCTGCGATCGCGGTATTGCGCCTCTGCGATCGCGCGATTGATGTCCATCATGGAAAGCTGTTCCGGACCGCCGAGTTCGTAGATCTTGCCGCCGAAAACATCGGGTTGCTCGAGCGCACGGACGGCAGCTTCGGCCACGTCGTCGACATAGACCGGCTGCAGTTTGGCATCCGGAGCGAAAACGGGCAGCACCGGCAGGTTCGAAATCAGACCTGCAAACATGTTGATGAACTTGTCGTCCTTGCCGAACACGATGCTCGGGCGAAGGATGGTCGCTTTCGGAAAGGCCGCGAGAACCTGTTTTTCGCCGAGCCGCTTAGCTGCTGCATACTCGATTTCGGCATCTTCGTCCGGTTCGGGCGCAATCGCGCTGACATGTACGAAGGCGCGGGCGCCTGTGCTTGCAGCGGCTTCGGCCATCCAGCCCGGCGCTTCGCCCATCAGGCGGCGCAGATTGCCATCGAACGCACCGATCAGATTCACGACCGCGTCGGCCCCGGAGATGCTACGCTCTACCGACGTGCGATCTGCCGCATTGCAGCGCGCAAACTGGATCTGGCCGAGATTGGCGAGGGGCTTCAGCTTGAAAGCCTTGTCGGGATTACGACTGGCGATGCGGACGCGCGCGCCACGTTCGAGCAGGGCCTGGGCAACGTAATTGCCGAGAAAACCGCTGCCACCCATCAGCACTACCAGCTTGCCGTTCAACGCGCCGCTTTTCGCCATGGTATTCGCCTGTATCCTCGAAGGTGGAATCGTTGCTGCGCCCCTAGCCCCAACCTTCGCTGTGCCGCAAGCGTTCCGACATGTGCGAAAGCCATTGACAGAGGAGGGCGCCCTTCGCTAGTGGCCCGCGCCTACCCGCAGCCGTGCTTCGAAGACCGGCTTTGCGACAAGTGTGCCCAGATGGCGGAATTGGTAGACGCACCGTCTTCAGGTGGCGGCGCTCGCAAGGGCGTGGAGGTTCGAGTCCTCTTCTGGGCACCATTTGTTCTTCTCACGTTCTCCCAAATAATCTATAAAACCCGCAGAAATCCTAGGGATTTGGCCCTTGGATCGTTCCGGATCGTCCCGCCTGTTCTCGGGGGTTCCAGACACTTTTGTGGGCCTTTTGAGGCCGTTTCGCAAAGGCCCAGATGAAAAGGCCCCCACATGCCGCTGACAGATACTCGTCTCCGCGCACTCAAGCCCAAGGATAACCCGTACAAGGTAACCGATGAGCGCGGCCTATATGTTGAGGTTACGCCGACCGGCAGCAAACTTTGGCGATTCCGATACCGGATCGGCGGTGCGCAAAAGAAGCTCTGCATCGGCAGCTATCCCGACATCAGCCTCAAGCAAGCGCGAGACGCGGCCTACGAGGCGCGACGAGCTGTTGCTTCAGGGGGCGACCCGGCTTTTGAGAAGCGGAAGCGGAAAATCCGCGCGGAGTTCCTTTCTGCACAGACGTTCGAGGCAGTCGCGCGTGAGTATATTGAACAGATGATGGTCCAGAATGGCCGCGCCGATGGCACGATCGTCAAGGCCAATTACTTCCTCGATAAGCTTGCGCCTGCCATCGGGAACCGACCCATCAACGAGATCGAGCCGTTCGAAGTCCTGGCTCCCCTTAAACGGCTGGAAGCCACCGGTAAGCACGAGACTGCGAAGAAATGCCGCTCGTTCGCCGGCCGCGTGTTTCGCTATGGTGTTGCTACCACCCGCTGCAAATCCGATCCGACCAGTATGCTGAAGGGCGCTCTCGTAACGCCGAGAGCCACGCATTATGCAGCAATCCTCGAGCCCACCGAGCTAGGCGGGCTACTGCGCGCAATCGACGACTTCACTGGCTACATGGTGACGAAGTTAGCTTTGCAGATAGCGCCGCATGTGTTCGTACGCCCCGGCGAACTCCGGCACGCCGAATGGCATGAGATCGACCTTGTCGATGGGGTCTGGAAGATCCCTGCCGGTAAAATGAAAGCGCGCCGAGCGCATGCCGTCCCGCTTTCCAAGCAAGTTAGAAGCTATCTCACAGATCTGGCCGAGATGCTCGGCCGCGAAGGATATGTTTTCCCATCTGCGCGCAGCTCCAAGCGTCCCATGAGTGAAAACACGCTCAATGCCGCTTTCCGTCGCATGGGATACTCGAAAGAAGAAGTCACCGCGCACGGACTCCGGGCGACGGCATCGACATTCCTGAACGAGTCGGGACTTTGGAATCCGGACGCAATCGAGCGTGCCCTAGCACATGGTGACAGCAATGTTGTGCGCGGCATTTACCATCGCGGCAAGCATTGGGACGAGCGTGTGCGAATGGCTCAATGGTGGAGCGACTACCTCGATGAGCTCCGGACAGGAGGAAAGGTCATCGTGGGAAAGTTTGCGAAGGGTTGATCGGAAGAACGAATTTCTTCTCAGCCAGTGCAGGATTGAAGGCTCAGGACCAGCCCTATCAGGGACACTGACGCGAGCAAGGCGAACTCAATTCTGATGCCCCAGACCTTAAGCCACTTCCGCATCGTGCCGAGCCTCAGTTCGTAGAGCTTTGGCAGCTAAGCTGATCGAAGCGGTCAGCAACAGTCTTCCACGTTGCCATGCCTGCCTCGTCCCCTTCGTTGGATAGCCGCTGGATTTGCTGCGCGATATACGCGGTTCCCTCTTCGCCATGGTTCTTTTCGACCCAGAGCGCGACGGCCCACAATTCCTGATCGCGGTTCAGCACCATGGTTCACGTCTCCCGGTCCAGGTTCGCGCCAGGCCTTCGCTGACCAGCTGATCGCCAAGCGAGCGGCCGCCGCGCGTTACAACCCGCAATTTGCGACCGTACTGATCCTCGTCTCTGCTACCGATGGTCCTCAGTTCAAAGGGCCCGCCATTCAGCAATTCGACAAGGCGGTGCGTCGCGCGCATGCCGAGCTGGTATTCATAGTCGCAACGAGGCTCGCTGATCTCGGGAGTGTCGATGTCGGCAATCCGGATCTTCACGCCATCAAGCCAGAAAGTATCTCCATCCACGACGCATGTGCGCCGGATGGATCCGCAGATGTCGAATTGTGGGGAGCTTGCTTGCTGGAATAAAGCCTGAGGCTGATGATCGTCGTTAGCAAGGCTGGCATCATGGACTGGCCAGTTGAGTGCCAGCATCCCTCCAGCAAATACGATCGCGAATGCTCCCAAACCCAACGAGATCTCCTTTCTCAGCTTCCGGCGCTTCTGTGCCTTCAACGCCTTGCGAAAGTCGAACGGCTCACCGGGGGTCTCATTCACTGGCGTTGTCCGTCTTCATTCCGGCACATGATTTCAGACGATAGCCGGAAATCAGGTAGTTTCGTCAATTGTACGTACCAATTGCTTGCCAACGTCCCAACACAGACCGGACATATTGCGGCGTTTCACCATTGTTGGGAATGCCGCGTGATCGGGAGACGGCACCTGGGCCAGCATTGTAAGCAGCCAAGGCCAGGTGGACTGCGTCGAACCGGTCCAACATATCGCGAAGGTACCTGGCGCCACCGTCGATCGATGCAAGAGGGTCATGACGGTTCCGGACGCCCAGTTCTCTCGCCGTGGCCGGCATAAGCTGAGCCAGCCCGGCAGCACCGGCTGGGCTAACAGCCATCGGATTGAAGCGGGACTCAGCCCAAATAAGAGCACGAAGCAGGTTGGTCGGAAGCCCGTAACGGCGTTCAGCCTCGGCTATCGCCGCCATATACAAGCCTTCCCGGTAGGATACGTTTGCTGGCTCGGCCTGGTAGATTGCAGGAAGATATTCCCTTGCCGGCTGCTGGTCCGTCTTCGGCGGAACGATCGCGTGCTCGAACAAGGTGAAATCCTGGGCGCGGACTTGCTGAGAGGAGGTCGCGATCATCCCCAGGCAGGCGACCGCTATCGCGGTCCGACAATTGAGAGAGGTCATCTCGAGTGGTGCTCCATTGATTCGAATCACAATGGAACATAAATAGAACATATGACTGTAGGAAACCTGTGAATGCCTGCCTTCGGGAGAGGAAAGGAACGCTGATGGGGGGGCCACTTTGCATGCTGAGGAGCTCGCATGTCCCTGTCTGTCCAAACTCATCCCAACCGGTCGCTTGCCGAGACCGCCCGTCGCATTTGCGAATCGCGAGGGGGCAAATGGTCCGGCACAAAGGGCATGGCCTGTTGCCCCGCGCATGATGACCGCACGCCGTCACTCGGTGTGTCGCTCGGCCGACAGGCCATCCTCTTCCACTGTTTCGCGGGATGCGATCAGCAGAGCGTGCTGGCTGCTCTGGCGCGTGAAGGTTTCGAGGCACCGGCGCTTTTTTCAGGTTCTGCGACCACCAACGAACCCGAATCGACCAGCACCCGCAAACCCTCGGCGGTAGCGCTGAGGATCTGGCGCGATGCACAGCCACTGCGTGCTAGTCCGGCAAAGGCATATCTTGAAAGCCGCGGCATCCTCGCCGCATCTCCGGCGCTCCGCTTCCATCCACGAACGCCGCTTGGCCCGAAAGGACGGGCCCGCTTTCTGCCCGCCATGATCGCGGCAGTCAGCCTCGACGAGTGCCCGATCGCCATCCACCGCACGTTCCTGTCTACCGAGGCTTCAGGCAAGGCCGCTTTCGAAAAGCCGAAACGCGCGCTCGGCGCGCTCGGTGAAGCTGCTGTCCGCCTCTTCGCTCCGGCCTCCGGCAAGCTCGGCCTCGCTGAGGGCATCGAGAGCGCAATGTCGGCCTATGCTCTCACCGGCATTCCCGTCTGGGCGACCCTGGGCAATGAGCGCTTCGGTCTCGTCAGCGTGCCTGAAAGCGTGACCGAGCTTCACCTCTTCGTCGATCACGATGCTGGCGGCGAGCTGGCCGCGTCGCGTGGCTTGGCCGCTTATGCCCGCGATGGGCGGACGATCCACGTTCGCAAACCATCCTCACGCGACACCGACTGGAACGATGAACTTACAGCATGGCTGCGCCGCAAAGCGGCGCGGTAGAGGAGAGAGAGCTTCTCTAATTCCTGATCCGGCAGAGGGCGTGTCCCGATGCCCTCATCAGGAGGACGAATTGCCATGTTTCAGTCAGACCTGTTTCCCGCCGGCGAGCAACAGTCGTCAGTGCCATTGGCTTACGCCGTCGGCGCCAGGATTGCCGAGTTTCTCGCTTCGGGACGTCACCTTTCCCGCGCCGATATCGCCGGCCTGTTCGCCGAGGAAACCGGCGTCATGGACTGGGGAAGCGCCTGGACCATCGATGACCACAACAACGCGGTCGAGATCGGCGCACTGCTCTGGCTGCGAGAGTCCTCACGGATCGATCTGGCGACGAACGTGCACGAAGCCGAAGCGCGGTTCGACTGGCTCAAAGCAGCCTTGCCGCCACGGCACGTGCGCAGCGAAGCACAGGTCGAGCTCCAGCAGTTCTCGACCCCGCCGATGCTGGCCTGGCTGATGGCGAAGGCTGCGGCTCTCTCCGCGCGTGACACGCTGCTCGAACCCTCCGCCGGCAATGGTGCCCTTGCTCTCTGGGGTTGGCTCCAGAACGCCTCGTTAATCCTCAACGAGATTGATCCGGCGAGACGAGACAACCTGGGCCACATCTTTCCTTCGACCGCGACCACCGCGCATGACGGGGAACTGATCGCCGACCTACTTCGCGGCCCGGTTCCATCGGCCGTGTTGATGAACCCGCCATTCGCCCGCAGCCGGGAACGCGGCAAGGACGGCGAGACGGCGCAGCGCCACCTGCGCAGCGCGATCCGGGCCACTGCCGGAGCCGCGAGGATTGTCGGCATCATGCCCGATGGCTTCGATGCTTCCACGTTCGCCAAAGCGCAGGGCGAAGCATCGCTGTTGCTCGATGTGCGCTTGCAGCAGGTGTTCCGCCGCACCGGGACTGGTATCGCCGTTCGCTTGGTCGTCATCGACAAGACGCAGACTGCGTCCTCGCCTGCGATCATCGGAGATACTGTCGACCTCATCTTGCTCCACGAGCTTATCACTGCGCTTCCGCCACGCGTACAGACCTCCGCCAACATCCATCGCCTGCCGCTCGGCAAGCCAGTGCGCCTCGTTTGCAAGACTTCGACCCAAAGCGCGCTGGTTCGGCCGGTGGCGCCGTTCGCCGCGACACCAGCAGCCACGGCGAATGCGATTGACCTTGCCTATTCGGTTCTCGCCGACCCCGCGCCGGTGCCTGAACAGACCGGAATTTACCTGCCTTACCGGCCCAGTCGCATCGCGTTCGAGGATGCGCCGGTCCATCCTACCCCGCTCGTGGAATCGGTCGCCATGGGTTCGGTCGCGGCGCCCCAGCCGGATGTTAGCCCGCGCCTTCCCGCAAATTGGCGGGCCGATGGCCTTCTGTCCGAAGCGCAGTGCGAGACACTGGTCTACGCTGCCCAGGCATTCGCGCGCGATCTTCCGGGCCGGTTCAAGGTCAGCCAGGAAGGCACCGCGCTGGAACTGTCCGAAGATGGTCACGAATACCGCCAGGGCTTCTTCCTTGGCGACGGAACCGGAGCGGGCAAGGGACGACAGATCGCCGCGGTCATCATGGACCGCTGGCTCGCCGGCGAGCGTCGCCATATCTGGATCACAAAGAACGAGGCGCTGCTCGAAGATGCGCGCCGCGACTGGGAAGCGCTTGGCGGGCTGCCGCTCGATCTCCAGCCGCTCTCGCGCTGGAAACTTGGCCACTCCGTAACGATGTCCGAAGGCATCCTCTTCGTCACCTACCCGACGCTGCGCTCGGGGCGCGCCGAGGATACGCGGCTCGACCAGATCCTTGCCTGGGCGGGCGAGGATTTCGACGGCGTGATCGCTTTCGACGAAGCCCACGCCATGGCCAATGCGCTCGGGGGCTCATCAACCCGCGGCAAGGTCAAGGGCTCCGAACAGGGCATGGCGGGTCTGAGGCTGCAGAACCATCTGCCGCGCGCCCGCGTGCTCTACGCGTCTGCCACTGGCGCTTCGGATATCGCCAACCTCGGTTACACCTCACGGCTTGGTCTCTGGGGACCCGAGACCGCCTTTCCGACCCACGAGGCGTTCATGACCGAGATCCGCGCTGGCGGCGTCGCGGCGATGGAGCTCGTCGCCCGCGACCTCAAGGCCCAGGGACTCTACGTTGCCCGTGCGCTGTCCTTCGCCGGGGTCGAGTACGAAATCCTCGAGCACAGCCTGACCGATGCACAGGTGCGGATATACGATGCCTATGCCGAGGCCTGGGCAATCATTCACCGCAACCTCGAAGCTGCGCTCGAAGCAACCCGCGTGGTCGACGAGGACAGCGGCGATACACTCAATCGCAACGCCAAGGCTGCGGCGCTCTCAATCTTCGAAGGTACCAAGCAGCGCTTCTTTGCCCAGCTCCTGCTCTCGATGAAATTGCCTAGCCTGATCCCTGCAATGGAAGCGGCGCTTGGCGAGGATCATTCGGTTGTCGTGCAGCTGGTCTCGACCGCAGAGGCCATGCTCGACCGACGCCTTGCCGACCTTACCGTGGAAGAACGCGAAGCGCTCGATATCGATCTCTCACCGCGTGAATACGTCATCGACTACCTTACGAAGAGCTTCCCGGTACGATTGATGCAGGTCTTCGCCGACGAGGACGGCAATCTTCGCTCCGAGGCAATGAGCGACGAGGAGGGCAATCCCGTTTTCTGCTCGCGTGCTATCGCCGCGCGCGATGCACTGATCGAACAGCTCTGTGCGCTGCCGCCTATCGCCACAGCGCTCGATGCGATCATCGAGCACTTCGGGACCGAGGCGGTGGCCGAGGTCACGGGCCGGACCCGCAGGCTGGTCCTGGGCCGCGATGGTCAGCAGCGCCTCGAACGCCGGAGCCCCAGTGCGAATGTCGCCGAAGCGCAAAGCTTCATGGAAGGGACCAAGCGCATCCTGGTCTTCTCGGATGCCGGCGGTACGGGGCGTTCCTATCATGCCGACCTCGGCTGTCGGAATCAGCAACGCCGGGTCCATTTCCTGCTCGAGCCGGGCTGGCGCGCCGACAACGCCATCCAGGGGCTTGGTCGTACGAACCGCACCAACCAGGCCTCGGCCCCGCTGTTCAGCCCGGTAACCACCGACGTGAAGGGCGAACGTCGGTTCATCTCGACCATTGCCCGCAGGCTCGACGCATTGGGCGCGCTGACGCGCGGCCAGCGCCAGACCGGCGGTCAGAACCTGTTCGACCCGGCCGACAATCTCGAAAGCGACTATGCGCGCGATGCGCTCAGCCGCTGGTTCCAACTGCTCTATGACGGCAAGCTCGAAGCCACGAGCTTCGGTAACTTCGTCGAGCGCACCGGCCTCCGGCTTGAAAGCCCCGATGGCGGGCTGACCGACAATCTCCCCACCATCCAGCGCTGGCTCAACCGCATTCTCGCGCTACCGATCGCGCTTCAGAACGCGATCTTCGATGAGTATCTCGGCCTCGTCGAAGCGCGGATCGAAGCGGCGCGCGAAGCTGGCACGCTCGATCAGGGACTGGAGACCGTCAGGGTCGATCACTTCACGGTCCTCGCCGATGAGCTCCTGCGCACCGACCCCGTGACCGGAGCCGAGACCCGCCTCGTCTCGCTAGAAGTGACGAGGCACCTTCGGCCTCTAAGTTTGCAACGCCTGGTGCGGATGCACGAGATTGGCAGCCCGCACGCGATCCCGATGCGCAATGCGCGCTCGGGCAAGGTCGCACTGTCGGTTCCTGCCCGGCGCCTCATCGCCGACGACGGGGCCGTGATCGAACGCCGACGCCTGCTGCGACCGCTCAAGTCCGCAAACTGGACGCTTGAGGCACTCGGTGAAAGCCATTGGGAAGATATTGGCGTTACCGCATTTACCAGCGCCTGGCGAACCGAGGAAGAGGAGGCCGCCGCTTCACCTGTGACCGAGCGCGTCCATCTTGCCACCGGACTGCTGCTTCCGGTCTGGAAGCGACTGCCCGGCGATCATGTTCGGGTCACCCGGCTCGTTGCCGAGAACGGCCAGTCGATCATTGGCCGCGAAGTGCTCGATATCGATCTCGCTGCAATCGCCGAGACCTTTGGACTTTCCGGAGTTACCGGACCAGCCGCAGAGCAGATCGGTGAGCTCGTCATCGCCAGCGGCAAGCCGCTGGGCCTCGCAAGCCACGATGCCCTGACCGTGAAACGCTCGCTGGTCGGAGGCGAACAGCGCCTTGAACTGACCGGGTTCTCGCCCGACCGGCTCGACTGGTACAAGAACAAGGGCTGCTTCACCGAAATCATCCGCTACCGCACGCGGCTATTCGTGCCAGTCTCCGCAGCCTCGTCGGTCCTCCACGCGCTTGCCGCCTGATCCCTCGGGCAGACCTCATTCTCAGAATGAGAGTGGAGGGAGCCCTTTGGGCTTGTGGGCCTTGTGATCCTCACCTGCGCCTTCATTCCATCAGGAGAACACCCATGATTCAGTCGATCCCCCTGAAGAAGCTCGTTCCGAGCCCGCGCAACGTTCGCAAGTCGAGCGATGTGCTCGCCGACCTCCAGCTGCGTGCAGACATTGCTGCGCGAGGCCTGCTGCAAAACCTCGTCGTACGCAAAGGAAAGCGCGGCAAGTTCGAGGTCGAGGCCGGCGGTCGCCGTCTCGCCGCGCTGCAGGCGCTGGCCGAAGAGGGCACCTTGCCCGAAAGCCATGAGGTCACTTGCCTCGTCATCGAAGGCGAGGAAAGCGATGTGCGTGAGGCCAGCCTTGCCGAGAACTTCCAGCGTCTGGCGATGAACCCCGCCGACGAGGCGCAGGCCTTCGCTTCTATCATCGATGCGGGGGCTACGACCGAAGACGTGGCGCGCCGCTTCGGTCTCACTGTCCGTTTCGTCGAAGGACGTCTGCGCCTGGCCTCTCTCGCGCCTTGCGTCTTCGAAGCGCTCGCCGAAGGTGCGATCACGCTCGACATGGCCAAGGCCTATGGCGCGATTTCCGACGTGGAGCGCCAGGCGCATGTCTATGCCGAGCTGCAGGACGCCTGGTACCAGATCACGCCTGACACGATCCGCCGCATGGTGCTCGATGCCACGGTGCGCGGTTCCGATCCGCGCGCTGTTCTCGTGGGACGCGATGCATATATCGCCGCAGGTGGCCGGATCGAGCGCGAACTGTTCGACGATGATGCCAGCGAGAGCTGGATCGATATCGCCCTGCTCGAAAACCTCGCACACAAGGCCATGGACGAAGCCGCAGAAAAAGCCGCGCTCGAATATGGCCTTGCCTGGGTTCGGCCGACCCTTGGCAACTATGTCAGCCATGACCTTGTTGAAGGTCTCGGCCGTCTGCCATGCGAACCTGCACCGATGACCGAGCAGGAAGCGCAGGAGCTCGGCGAGCTCGAGGCCGACTACGACCGCGTCGCCGCCGTGCTCGAAGACGAGGACAGCGCAGAGGACGAGGTCGCCAAGGCCGAACAGGAACTCGTCGTCATCGACCGCGCCATGCGCGCGCTCAACGACCGGCCGCCGGTACTCGCCGACGAACTGAAACAGGAGGCCGGTGCCTTCCTCGTCCTCTCGCGCAATGGCGAGCCGACACTGGTCCCGCAGTTTTACACCGAGACCGAAGTCGTCGCCGACGAAGGTGTGGTCGAGACCATCGAGGAAAGCGGAGCGGTGAAGACCAAGGGGAGCGCGCTGTCGCAGCGTCTTCTCGACGAGCTCGCAATGCAGCGCCGCGACATCCTGGCCATCCATCTCGCGAACGATCCCGCACTGGCGCTTGACTTCATGGTCTTCACGCTCGCCGATGCCGATGGGCACGACTGGCGCGCCAAAAAAGCATCGACGCTGGTCGGATCGGTCGCCTCCGGCCCGGTCACAGGGTTTGAGGCCAAAGATGCGCCAGCAAGCGCTGCTCTGGCCGAGTTTGCCGTGTCGCTCGATGAAAGCTGGCGCGCTGGCGAAAGCGACGTGGAACGGTTTGCAAGGTTCCGGGCGCTTTCCGACGAGGCGCGCTCTGCGTGGCTTGGCCATGTCGTTTCGCGCACACTCGTTGCCAGTCTCGCCTGCGAAGGCGAACGCTCGGTGCCGCTGCACGAGGCGCTCGGCTCCCTCCTCGAAATCGAGGCAGCGCATTGGTGGCGTCCCACTGCGAACAACTACTTCGACCGGGTGGCCAAGGCCCGCACGCTTGAAGCGCTCGATGCCGCTGGTGGTCCAGAACTGGTCAGTCGCTATGCCGCCTCGAAGAAAGCAGAGCTGGCGAGCGCTGCTGAGCGCATTTTCTCGGGCAACTTCATCGGCGAGGCAGATATCAAGGAACGGGCGCTGGCCTGGGTGCCTTCGATCATGCGTTTCGCCAGTGCCGAGGAAGTCCAATTGACCGGCCCCGAAGGAGACGAGGCGGTCAACGCCGAAGAAGCTGACGAAATTGCCGAGCAGGCCGCCTGACCCCTCCTGACAGGTCCAAGTCACTCGGTAGGCGGTCCGTCCCATTTGGGACGGGCCGCCTTTTCGTGTTTTTCCATTGCGGCGTCCGACACGATACTTCTGAATGCCACATTCCTAGTGCTGAGGAAGCGTGTCAGCAGTCGCCGACATTGCTGCCGTTCGCTGGCTCAGATTAGTCCGTCGAAACCTGCCCAACGTTCATGCCCAGCCAAAAGCGGTAACGGGCCGTAGCTGACGGGCGGCCTAAAGGCGTTCATGATTGGGAACGGAGTGAATTCAGGGTTACGCGCATCTCTAATGGACTGATATCTGCGTGAGACGCTCAAGCTACATTTCGACGCACCATTTTTCTACGCGATGGCAAACTGCGGGGCCTTCCGGCACGATCGCGCTTCGCTGGCGGGCAAGCAGGACAGCTGACGGCTTCTTCGACCATCGCTTTCGGTCCCGGGATTGGGCCTCCAAGGCGCCCATCGAGAATCTGCCGAATCAGATCGTCGAAAAGGTCGCGCTCGACCGCGTACATTCCGCCCCGCGCGCCTTCAAAGGCGCAGTTCCACGCCGCGAGTGCTTGGCCATAGCGTAGAGCATTTGTCAGACTCTCGATGCTCGTCGATTTCAATCCTGAAAGGCCCGCTCCGGCGATCTTCGACAATAGACCGGCCGAACACCAATCACCGGACCCGCAGCTGTCTAAAAACTGCGGCGCGTTGACCGCCGGCAAATGCGTCCAATCGGACAGATTTGAAAGACGATGGCGATAACGCAGCCCTTCAATGCCCATCGTCTGGATTTCAAGAATCGTGGCACTATCACCGGTCATCGCGCCGCCAGCCTCGCTCAAGCGCTGATCGGCATATTTCACGATGTGGGCGAGCTGCAACGCCTCGGCAAAGAGCTTGGGATCGGATTTGCCAGACGGCTCGAACATGACGATCGCGCCCGCGTCTGCCGCTCGCGCTGCCAAGGTCAGCGCCGCGCGCGAAAGCCGATCCATGAAGAAAACTTGGGCGCCGTTGACCCCGTCGCCGACGGCATCGACGGCCTGGCGTGTGACCGGCTTGAAACTCGGCAACCACTGGCCGCAGCGTGGACAAGCCCAGGAAAAGCGGTGTGTTGGTGATCCATCGCGCCCTCGACATATCTCCTGGATGATGATGGGCGTATGACTGGTTGGCTCACAACCGGCAAAATCCAGCTTCACGCCCCAGCGGCTCATGTCAGCCCTGACCCGCTCGGAGGCAGGGTCACCGTTCATGCGGGCGATTGGGTAGCTCTCCCACCCAAGGTAGGCGAGGATTGATAGAACGTTCCCGCAAGTCCCGCCCGCCCAAGCCTGGACCGGCAGGTTCGGATTCGCGCTCATGACCAGATCGAGTGCGATCAGGCCGGTCCCAAATGCGCGCGGCTTTTCGCCTTCGGCTGTGTTCACGCCGCTACCCCCTCATTATGAAGTGCCGGTCGAGGCTGCGGATAGACATCCCCTTCCAACCAAATATGAATCATGTCGGCCGCCTCCTCGTTGGCGGCCGGCCCATCGAACGCGTAGCCGATCGCCTCCAGATAGGCGACAGGCAAATCACGCTCGAGTGCCGCCATCAAGGCACCAAGCGCCATGACCTTGCTTCCGAGCGGTGAAAGGATCATCAGCGATCCTCCGACCTCCGCAAAGACCGGCTTTCGCAGGTCATCAAGACGCAGGATCGTTCGATAGAGATCGAGCGGATCCGACTCGTCCGCATAGACAATATTGCGCGTATCTACCGACCACCCGCTCTCGAACTCGGTCAGAAACTCCTCGGCCAAGCGATCGCCGGCCCGCGGATCGATCGTCGGAAACGGCAGGATCGGGCAGGTATCGTGCGGGTCGACGAAGGAATGCAGCCGTCCGAGCGCGCCGGCCCGCCCGGATGCGAGTTGCGGCAGCCAGAGCTTCGCGGCGCCGGCCGAGCCGTCGAGGGTCGATCCGCCGCGAAAGCCATGCACGAAGCCCGGCGCATCACTCGATACCGACGTGATCGCGCCGTCGAGGGCCGGGTCATGTGTCACGAACAGGTGAAGATTGAACTCGGCCGGTGCCCGCACCGACCGTTCGACCAGATAGCGGATGATCGGGAACGCCGTGCCGACCGAAAGCGCGCTGATATCGACGACGACATCGGTCGTCTCCGCGAAATCCTGCCGACCGATCAGCGCGACCGCATTCCGGCCGCCCACTACCGCGCCGTCGCTCCCGAAGATGTTCACCGATGCCATCTCATGCGCCGGAATTGCCGCCCGTAGCACGTCGCCATTCGTGGTAGCGCGGTCGATCAGCGTCTGCGTCGGCTTCGGGCGCTCTTCCTGAAAAAACAACCCCCGGATTTGGCCTTCGGTGTTGGCGAGCCGCCGCGCCACGGTCGTAGAACGAGGATCAAAGCCAGCTCCGCCCACCAGCAGGATGCGACGTTCGGGGCGGGCGAAATAATCGTCCACGAAGCCGTCAATCTCGGCGCCGCGATGCGAGACGCAGGGATCCCATCGGCCGGCCATCAGGGGACCTCATCCAGAAGCCGAACCAGATCGTCGGCGCGCCGCTCGAGAAACCCGCCCCGCTTGAGAGTCAGGCCATGATGGAGCAGCAACACGCCGCCCAGCTCGATGAGACACCATTTGCGCTTCTTCGTGCCATGATCCGGCACGAGCACAAAGGCGTTATAGGCCACGCCGAACTGCAAAACGCGCGCGAGATCGGGATGGCTCGTCGGGATCGAGTCGAACTCGTCTTGCGGAATTCCGAAGGCAGTCGCCCCACCCCCCAGCGACGCATTGCCTTCCAGGCTCTTGGTAACGCATTCCCGAGCGATCCCATCCGACAGACGCCTGACCAACTGCTGCTGCGGGAAGTCCCATTCCCGCACCATCTCGCTGGCGCGTTCGCGCAGCAGCTTGTGCTGCATCCCGCTGCGCAGCGTCGGCGCCTTGGCGCGAATGAGCTGGGTCTCCGACTGGGAGACCAGGCGGGCAGCCAGTTGCAGAAACTGCTCGGCATTCTCCGAACTAGCATCGCAGAGCGCATCGATCCCGAAATAATAAGGCCGATCATAGCGATGGAGGAGATGAATGCGGGCACCTTCCGCGATCGAGGCATCAACCGTCAGCGGGCGGTTCGGCTCGACATCCTCCTCCGGCTGATCGAACAGGCCTCGCTGGGGTATCCGCTTGGCATAGCGCTCAAACAGCACCGACAGCATTGCCATCTGCATGTCCTCGCCGGCCTCGCCCGTGCCTTCCAAATAGGTGGCAATATCCTGCGCGAGCGCGTGCCGGCGGACGGCAGAGATGTTATGACGGCGCTGAAGCACGTCGACATGCTCCGCCAACCGTTCCCGTTTGCTCTGTGCGATGATCTCGGGCGTAGTCGACAACAGATCGCCGAGATTGTTCAGCCGGCGGCGATTGAACACCTCCATCTGGCTCAAATAGCGGCCAGCCATATCTCGCGCCATCTTGCGGAATGCGCGCCGCTGCCCGAGCCGGTCGTCGGTGCTCTGCATCCAGATATCGGTGATTTCCCGGGCACGTTTGAGGCCCGGCTCCTCACCGTCCTGCGGTTCGGCATCCAGCAGGACGTCAGCAGGCGTGAGCGCGTCGAGCCGAGTCAGGATCCAGCGCGAAACTTTAAGTTCTCGCCGCGCGAGCCAGCGCTGCAAGGCGGCCAATTGAGCCGGATGGAGGCTGTGCGCATCGTCGAAGATGATCAACGGGCGGAGCGTCAGCACATCCTCGCCATCGTCAATGCGGAAGGATTCGATGACGTCGAATGGGCGATAGGCCGCCGCCGCCTGGTCATCGATATCCTTGACGTCGGGCGGCATGAGTGCGGCTGAAATCCGATAGATCGCGAGTTCGACCTCGCGCGCGCGCTGGAGCAGATCGGGACCGGCCGTCCCCCCGATCGCGGTCAACGCCGCATCGGCGTCTGCCCGAGGAATGATCTCAACCTGATCGAGCGCGACGCCTGCCGTCTGCAAGTTGCGCAGCCATGCTAGGATCGTGCGCGCTTGCAGGAGGGCGATCATCAACCCTGCCTTGAGCTCGTCGGGATAGGGAAACTCCCAGAATTCGCGATATTCCGCCTCGAGCGGAAGCCTGCCCCCCAGCAGGACCGGCTGCTCATCGACCAGCGCCCCGCACGCCGTCAGCGTGTCGATCAACGGCTTGTAGGTGTTGAGGCCGCGATTGCGCAGCAGCGTGCGCAGCGTCGCATACTGGAACAGCCGGGCCAGGGTCGTCTTGCCGCTGCCCGGCGTGCCGATCACCATTGCCAAGCGATCGTAGAGCCGCCCATCCTTTGCCGGCTTCTCGAAAAAGGTCGACAGCGGTTCGGGCGTCACGACAGCCAAAAAGGCCTCGTCATCGCGAAGATATTCGGTGGCGCGCTTCTCGAAGGGATTGATCATGGCCGCCGCTCAAACATGCCTCTGCCGCCGCCGGAACAGAGGGCGCATCGCCGGAGCCGCAACACCATCACGGTCCCCGCCCGCGGTCTCCGCCCAGAGCAACGCGACCGCGTTATTCGGTGTATTGTGATTCAGCACGAGCGGGAGCGCACAGCCGCCATAGCCAAGGCCGAGATGCTCGACGCCGCCAACATCCGTGTGCTTCGTGCGAATGATCGGATCGTAATATGTCTGGGTCAGTTTGATGAACGCATCGTCACGCCCTTCAACGACGCCCAGGGGCAGGTCAGTCGGGAGGACCGTGCCGAACGAAATATGGACCGCCTTGGCCCAGCCGTCGCCGACCAGCGCATCTTTTGCGAGCTCTTGACGCTCGCCGATGGCCTGCGCTGCGGTCGAAGAGGCGATATAGTGATGCACGCAAAGCTCCCAATTCGGATCGAACGGGTCGCTTCCGAGGACCTGGCGCGCCCCTTCGATTGATTCCTTGAAGCGCCAGAGCTTCCCCGACCACTTCTGCTTCTTCTCGTTGTAGCGGAAGAACGATGTGCCCGTCCCCGCGAAATCGTCGACAAGATAGACCAGCCGAAACAGCGCCTGCTCGTCCTTCAGATCCTCGCGAAGGTTGCCGAGAAGGTCTTCCCATTTCTCCTTGTCGAGCTGTGTTGCGAGCACCAGCTGTTCATTGGTGAGCAGCCCGACATTGCTATGGCGAACGCCGTCGATCCGTGCGCCGTCGCTCAACCCCATGACGAGGGTCTGGCGGCGCAAGCGATCCACGTCGCTCCGCGCCGCTTCATCGCCTAGCACCCGAAAGGCGGGAATGCCGCGCTGCGCCGCGACCGTCGACACCAGACGTTCCCGCATCGTCTTTGGATAGAACTGTTCGACGAGCTTCTGCATTTCGATGGGCCCGACATAGACCAACCTACTGCGCACGAACGCATAGGCCGTCTCGCGTTCCGCCCGATCGAACTGCTGGAGCCAGGTGGCGAGACTCTCGAAAAACCGCATGCCCGCCTGGAAATCCCGGTAGCCGTCATATTTCAGCCGCGCCATCAGCCGCAGCCAGCGATATTCCTCCCGGGCGCGCTCGTCGCTCCAGTGCATGATCTCGGCAAGGACTTTGAGGCCTAGATCCTGGTTCATAGCAGCGCATCCGCCTTGAAGCGGACACCGCCTTCACACGGCTCAAGTGCGTCCAGATATTCGAGGGTCACTTGCAGGCCCCGCTGCCCCGGCTGACCAAGGTTCCAGCATGTGCTCGGATCGACGCTGATCTCGTCCACGCTCAGGGCGAACGGCTCGCGCAAAAGCGCATAGTCGTTTCCTGGCCACCGACCGCGATCGCCAATCGCCAGCAGGGCACCATCGTCGATCCGAGAGCGGATCGCCGCCAGCACGTTGGCCTTGGACACATGCTCAGGCACGATATCGATCGAATGACTCGACCGCGTGACGATCACATTGCGCATTCCCTGCGTGAGCAGTACTTCATGCGCCAGATCCCACAGTCGCGACTCCGACAGTCCTTGTCGGGCTTCCAATGTGACCTGGTATTTTCGGTCCGATTGTATCGCGGCGCCCGCCAGTTCGGGCTGATCGCGCAGCGCTAGCGCCAACGCGGCGAGCTCATCGCACGGTTCGTCTTTGCCATCCGGCGCATTATCTTCCCCCAACGCTGCTATTTCGGCGCCATTATAATAGCCGATCAGCACGTTTTCCCACAATGATTTAGGCAGCGCAGCCTGAAGGTCGCGCCGCACCGAGGCGCCCCGCCCCGTGGCGATCGCCAACTTGACGCCTGCGCCGAGCAGGCGACTCAATTGGCTCTTGACCTCGGGCGACACGGCATCGAACCGATGCCGCGTGTCGACCAGCGTCCCGTCATAGTCGAGCGCGATCGCCCGAAAGACAGGCCCCAACAGCCGCTGGCGGAAAGCTTCCAACGCCCCCTGCCAGCGCGCAAGGTCGCCCGCATCGGCAAGCTGCGCGGCGGAAGCGCCCGCCTTGCGATGGATTGCCGCGGCTTGCCTGGGGGTCAGGTTGGCGATGCGGGGCGCCGCGGTGCGCGGCAACGGCAGATGATAGAGCTTGCGTCCAAATTCGGGGACGCCCGGGCGTCCCGGATCGAGGCCCCGCGCGCGCCCCGCCCAACCCGTGATCTGCAACGCCGCGATGAGCGACGCCAGCATCGTCGCCATCGGCGATGCTGGCAGCTCAAGCCTTGCGATGGGTATCTCGGGCGGCAGCAGTGCAAGTGTGCGCTCCGCGAGATCAGCTCCAGTCGGTGAATAAAGCGCGAGTACGGCGCTAGCATCGCCCCGCTTGGCGAGCCAATGATGCCGACCATGTGCGAAGTTCCGGTAGTCCGCGATTTGCAGGTTGCCCACCGCAGCTTCGGTGAACTTGGACTCGAGGTCGATCGCCCCGATCCGGCTGTCTGCATCGTGAAGGACAATAGTCGTGCCACGCCGCCACAAATGCTCGGTCGTTAGTGCCCAGTTTTCGATCTGAGCGGACCCAGCGTCGAGCAAAGGCGCTATGTTGACACGTACCGCTTCCCACTCTTCTGCAGTGCCGAGTTCAAGCAAATATGCCCGGACAAGCACAGCGATAAAGCCCAGCAAGGAATTGGTGGCGAGGAAGCCGTCCTTACCCGCTGGCGGTGGAAAAAGCAGCAGATCAACGAAAGGGTGTCTGCGAGCAAGATCGGACAAGGGACTTTCCGAGCGACCACAGAGGATGGCGAGTTGCCGCGGCTCCTGGTTTGCCAGCCGGCGCGCTGCACCTAAAATGTCGACGTTGCTTCCGCCGGCACTCAACAACCAGTTCGCGAGCGGCGCTGCGCTTGGTTCGGTCACATCTAGCGGGGTCGCCACTACGCCCAGTTGGCGTGTAACATATTGATGCAGCTGCGCCAGCGCGTGCGCCGCCGTAAGAGAACCACCAGATCCCACTGCGCGAAGCGGCATTCCTCCGGCCGTTCTCACGGCGCGTCGCAACGCTCCAATGTCCACGTCATCAGCCCAGGCGAACGTCTCCGCAAGCCGCGCCATCTCAGCTGCATATGGCTTCGCCATAACTCTCCTTAATCTCGACCTTCGACCATCCCATACGATGCCTGGAACATCAAGAGAACAAAAAGATGCTTCGCGAATACATTATGGCTCGCCTTAAGAGCTTGCACCCAAGTCAGGTTTCAATGGCCGCAGCAGCAACTGCGGTGAAAGTGATGAACGGCAGGAATGGGCACGTGGCTACCATTTATGATAGCAGCGTCTAAGGTCGGCTATTCGCACGTCGCACCCCAATACCTGCCTTTCCGGATCGTCCAACATTTTGGACAGATTGAGCCGAGTGATCCGATGACCGCATTCAGGAGATCAGAGGCATCTCTTCTATGGCCGACGAGAGGGCGCTTAGCGTTCCATTAAACGAAAGGGGAGGGAGCTTTGCTCTTCCTGAGCCGGGACAACTCCGTTCCGGCGATCAGGAGATCTCCCATGACCAAGTCCCGCCGCTCTGTTTCGACATCGCCTGCCCAGCGCATTACCGCCGCCATTATCGAAAAGCTCGAGCAAGGAACAAAACCCTGGGTCAAGCCTTGGCGAGGTGTGCCGGTCTCCCGGCCCTTGCGCTACTGCGGGACGCCTTATCGCGGCATGAACACCTTCTGGTTGTGGATGGTGGCCGATGGCTGTGGCTACGCCTCGCCCTACTGGATGACGTACCGCCAGTGTCAGCAGCTCGGCGGCCAGGTCCGCAAGGGTGAGAAATCGACCATCGCGATCTTCTACAAGAGCTATACCAAGGAGGTCGAGAACGCCGAAGGCGAGGCCGACACTGAAAACCGGCGTGTGCTCAAGGCCTATGCCGTGTTCAATGCCGATCAGTGCGACGGCCTCCCTGAGTTCTATCACCCCAAGCCACTCGTTGCCGCGCTTGAGCCCGAAGGACGCGAAGACCGCCTTGATGCCTTCTTTGCCCATATCGGCGCCGACTTGCGGCATCATGGTGCGCAGGCCTATTACGAGCCGCTGCGCGACCGCGTCACAATGCCGCCAGCCGAACTCTTCGAAGCCTATGACCACTACTACGCAACGCTCGCACACGAGCTGTCGCACTGGACGGGGCATTCTTCGCGGCTCGACCGCGATCTCAAGAATCGCTTTGGCAGCGACGCCTATGCTGCGGAAGAACTGATCGCAGAACTGTCCTCAGCCATCCTCGGGGCCGAACTGGGTCTTCCGGTCACCCACCTCGACCATCACGCCAGCTACATCGCGTCCTGGCTCAAGATCCTCAAATCGGATGAGCGCGCTATCTTGACCGCTGCTGCCAAGGCCGAGGAAGCGGCCAGCCTGTTGCTTGACCTTGGGGGTCACCAATCCCTGGAAGGCGAGGCCGATGTCGATCTCGCCGATGCGGCCTGAGGAGCAATGAGATGGGACGTTCCGTCAGCTATCCGACCGGCTCCGTAGTCGCCTTTCGCCTGCTTGATGACGGCGAAGACGACGATGTCGATTGGGCCTACGAGTGCCTCGTCGACGAGGTCATCGATGCCGCGAAGGCGGCCTTTCCTTCTTTCGAGCGCTTCGATGGATGGCGCGGCCGCGAGGACCGCATTCTCCTGCGCAACGCTTTCGCCGATTGCGGCATATCGACCTATTGCGGCCTTGCCGCGATCTGGCTCGCCGAACGCGACGATGCCCGGTACTGGGAGGCCGATTTCTACAACCCACGAACGGGGAGAACACGCCACTGGCTTGGCCAGGTATCGGGTAGGTTCATCGACCTGTTCGGTGAACTGCGCCTGGTCGGGCGGTTCTCGAATGGCGAAGCAATCTTCGAGCGCTCCCGATCCACCTGCGACACCGGGTCCTGATCCTGCCTCATCCCTCTCCGCCGGGAGAGGCCCTTGGGCCGGTCGGGGCGCGCCGCAACCTGCGGCCCGTCGGCCCGTGTTACCCGCGCCAGCCTAGGGCCGCAGGTTTCCCGCTGCGCGGTGCGTCACGCCCCCTTTTCCCGGCCCTGATCGGGCTCCGGCGGACAGGGCCGAGGCAATGGTGCCTCCTCTCCTTGTCCCCGCGATCAGGAGACACCCCATGTACGACAGCTTCATCGACCAGTTGAGCGGCCTCGATCTCTCAGGCCTGAGCATCAGGCCGGCCCCCTTCAACGAGACCGACTTTCCCTGCGAGGACGCGATCGAGCAGACGCTTGGCGCCGTATGGTCCGACCTCTTCGCGATGTTTTCCGACACAGCCCTGGAAGCCGATGCCGAGGATATTGCCTGGGGCATGGTCAATCTGTTCCACCGCGCAGCCAGCCGCAAGTCGGCTCAACTTGATCGGGCCAGCGACGAGATCCGGGTCCTCCTCGCATCAGCCGACGGGTCCGAAGTGCATTCGAGCAATCTTGAAGAGCAGGTTGAGCGCGCGCAGGCTGCCGAAGCCAGCATGCTTGCCTTTGAGCAGATGCGCGAGGCGGCGGCAGCACTTTACCGCGACGAGACCGGCTCCTCTTGGAAGCCCGTTTCGGGCTCGCGCACGAGCCATTCGCGCCACTTCACATCGGCCGTGATCGATGCCCGCGATTTTCTACGCGCACGCGCTGAGAACCGTCGTCACGCCTTGATCCCTGAAGGAACTCCAGTCGTCTTTGCGGGTGGTCGCCAGAGCTTTGAAAGCGCCGAGGACGCGCGCGCCTACGCCGAGAACATCTGGGCGACGCTGGACAAGGTTCGCGATGCGGTTCCCGATCTCTTCCTGGTCCATGGCGGCGACGGCAAGGGTGCCGATCGTCTGGCAGCGAGTTGGGCCGAGCGCCGCGAAGTCCAGCAGCTGACTTATTCGCTCGATCGTCGTCTCGGTGCCCGCGCCGGGTTCAAGCGCAACGAGCAGATGCTCTCGCTCAATCCGCGTTACGTCGTCGCCTTTCCGGGCAATGGCGTAACCGAACGGCTGGTGATCGATGCCAAGACGCGCCGGATCACCGTGGTCGATCGCAGGACCGTCACGTTCCGATCCAAGATTAAGGGATAATAGTCTGTTGGTCGCCGCAGCATTTCTATGATCGGTTGGCTGCGGCGATCATCACAGACAATCGTCGTCGATTGCCTTTTCGGTTGGAGAGGGGATTTCTTGGAAAGGGCATCTCGGGGTATCAGCCTCGCATGCATCACGCCGACTCCAATCCGCTCGCCCATGATCACAACTTCCTGAGCGCCTCGCACGACGCCCATGAGCGGCGCACGCGTTATGTCGTTGCCTTGACCGCCGCGATGATGGTGGTCGAAATCGTCGCTGGCCTGTGGACCGGATCGATGGCGCTTCTCGCCGATGGTATCCACATGGCGACCCATGCAGGTGCCTTGGGCGTCGCGGCCTTCGCCTACTGGTTTGCCAAGCGCCATGCGAACAACCCGCGTTTCACATTCGGTACCGGCAAGGTGGGCGACCTCGCCGGCTTCGCGAGCGCGCTTGTCCTCGCCATCTTCGCAATCGGGATCGCGGTTGAATCGGCTCAAAGGTTCGTCAGTCCGCTCACGATTGCCTATACCGAGGCTATCTGGATCGCCGTGCTCGGCCTCGTGGTGAACCTCGCGAGTGCCTGGCTGCTTGGTGCCGATCATCACCATGGGCATGATCACGACCATCATCATCACCACGACCATGCGCATGCCGATAACAATCTGCGCTCCGCCTATTTCCACGTGCTTGCCGATGCCCTGACCTCCGTCCTGGCTATCGTGGCCCTTCTCGCCGGCATGTACCTCGGCTGGGCATGGATGGACGCGGCAATGGGGCTGGTGGGTGCATTCGTGATCGGGCGCTGGTCATGGTCACTGCTGCGCGATACCGCTGCCGTGCTTGTCGACGCCGAAGCGGCCTCTGAACGGTACACAGAGGTGCGCGAGGCGCTCGAAGACCGGGACGCCGCGATCGGCGATCTGCACATCTGGCGGATCGGTCCCGGCAAGTATGCAGTCATCGCCTCGCTCATCGCCGATGATCCGCTCGCGCCCGACAATTATGCCAGCCGACTTTCAGAGCATGCAGAATATGTGCACGTCACGATCGAAGTTCATCGCTGCGAACATCCGCATCCCGAGCTTCGCGCGGCCTGATCGCGCCGTTCTAAAAGACCGAAACAGTATTCGAGGACTGTTATACTGTAACAAAAGACTTATACTTCATCGTGTTACGGAACTTGCAATCTTGATGCGGTTTGCTAGGAGCCGTTGGAATCCATGACTACAAGCTATCGTCGCCTTGTCCTGCACCCTTTCGTCGTCCTGCTCATGCTGGTCGCGATGGTGTTCGTGACGGCGGCGGATGCTGCTGCTTGCGGTGCCGAAGTGGCGCCCGGAAGCACGCCCGTTCTGGCTTCGCTCGATAGCGCGTCTGCGTCATCCGCAGCCGCCGATGAAGTGCCGGGCGATCCGGATGCGCCGGCCGAGCAACACGGCGTGTGTGGACACGGCCATTGCCATCACGGGGCGAGCTTTGCCGGCACCGTGCAGAAGAATTCGGTCCCTCACTTGGTCGTGGTTCCCGATGCGCCTCCCGCCGAAGCGCTCGCTTCCGAAATTGCCGACCGACTGAAGCGCCCCCCTCGCGCCTGACGACCGTCACCGCGCTGCATGCCGCAGCGCAGTTCGGATCGTCAGCAGAGGAATTTTCGAAAAATGTCAGCCATTCATTGGCGAGGGGTCCTCCTTGGAGGGCTGTTCCTCGCCGCTCAAGCCACGACCGTGGCGGCGCAGGAGCGTGAGCTTCTGACGCTCGAAGCTGCGCTCGCTCGTGCGGGCATCGTCGACAGCGCAGATGAGCCCCCAGAAAATCCGCGCCTGATCGGACCGCGGGCCGAAGCCGACGCGGCGCGGGCCCTGGTCGACCAGGCGCGGCTGCGGCCCAACCCCGAAATTGCTTTCGAAGCCGAAAACATTGCCGGAAGCGGCGCATTTTCGGGATTGCAGGCCACCGAGTACACTTTGTCCCTGAGCCAGCGGCTCGAATTGGGCGGCAAACGAGGAGCGCGCGTCCGCGCCGCCCAGGCGGAGGCGCGCGTCGCGACCCTTTCAGGAGCGCTCTCGGTTGCTCAGCTCGGGCGATCGGTGCGCGAGCGCTATGTGGAAGCCGTCGCTGCGGCAGCCCGATTGGAACTCGCGCGGGACATAGTCGAGCGCAACCGCGAGCTTGCCAGGATCGCAGGGGTACTGGTCGATGTCGGGCGGGAGCCTCCCTTGCGTTCGCTTCGTGCCGAAGCGGCACTTGCGGAGGCGCTCGCGGAGCTTGAAGCGGCCCTGGCTGCCGACAGTGCGGCGAGGAATGCGCTGGCCGCGCTTTGGGGCGAGGCAGCACCTGCTGCGGACGTGCCTTCGGTGTTCCCCGAGATCGAACCTCCGGCAACGCTGCTCGCCTCGCCTTCGGCCTTACGTCTCCAGATCGCCCGTGCCGAACGCGAGGCTGCAGATGCCGCGATCGCCCGGGAACGCTCTTTAGGCATTCCGGATCCGGCGATATCCGCCGGTGTCCGACGGTTCGAGGAAAGCAGAGATCAGGCGTTCCTCGTAGGCGTTTCGATCCCGTTTCCGTTCAGTAATCGCAACCAAGGAAACATCGCTGCTGCCGAGGCGCGGCTTCGCGCCGCGACGGCACGGGAGGCGATTGCCCGCACCGATTTCGAACTCGAAGTCACGCAGGCTCGCGGACAATTTCTGGCAGCCGAAGCGCGGGTCGAGACCCTCGCGGAGACCTCCTTGCCCCAAGCCGAGGAAGCCTTGCGCCTCGTTCGGATTGGCTACCGCAACGGCAGATTTCCGCTGATCGAAGTTCTGGCTGCGGCCGAAGCGCGCGACACCATCCGTGAAGCATTGATTCAAGCCCAGGAAGATCGTGGCCGCCTGGCGGCGACGCTGATCTGGCTCGGCGCACAATGAGGTATTTCCAAATGAACCGTAGACGTCTGGCCGTTTTTATCGGCGTGATCGTTTCAATCGCCGCTGCAGTGTTTATGCTGTGGCCAAGTGGCAGTGCCGACCAGCACATTGAGGAAACGAGCGAGGAGGCCGAGCTTCCCGAAGGGCTTGTCCTGCTTGGCGCCGAACAAATCGAAGCGTCCCAGATAGAGGTCGAAACCGTCGGTCAGGGATCGGCGGTCGAGCTGGTCTTTCCGGCCACCGTCGCGGCAAGCCCGACGGCAAGTGCCCGCATCGATGCCCGCGCAGCGGGCGTAGTCCGCAGTGTCGGCAAAACGCTGGGTGATTACGTGAGGCAGGGAGAGACGATTGCCCGCATCGAGAGCGCCGACGCCGCTGCTCTTGCGGCGCAACTCAGCGCAGCGGGCGCGCGGGTCAACGAATTGTCTGCTGCCTACGATCGAGAGCGCCGCCTTTTCGAAGCCAATGTCACCGCGCGGCAGGATCTCGAGGCCGCCCGAGCCAATCTGCAGGTTGCTCAATCGGAACTTGCGCGTGCCCAAGCGGCAGTCTCGGCGGCGGGTGTTAGCGGCGACGGGCGCTCCCTCGCGGTTACGAGCCCGCTCGCGGGCCGAGTGACCTCGGCGCCTATCGTTCTCGGGTCCTTCGTCGAGGCCGGAGAAGAACTCTACCAGGTCGTGAACCCGAGCGGCATGCAGGTCGAGGTTGCCCTCCCGTCGGCTGAAGCAAGCCGCATCCAGCCTGGCGACGAGGCCACGCTGGAAATCGCGGACAACCGGGAAGTGGGTGCGCGCGTGCGATCCGTCACTCCCTCGCTCGATCCCGAAAGCCGCAGCGCTACGGCGGTCCTGTCGCTGGCAAGGCCGATCCCCGGCCTGCAACCCGGTGCGTTCTTGCAGGCACGTATCCGCCCCTCGGGTGAGGTCGATACCGGCCGCATGTCGGTGCCGGAAAGTGCCGTCCAGACAATCGATGGCGCAGAGGTGGTCTTCGTTCGCACGCGCCGCGGGTTTCAAACCCGTCGAGTGGTCACCGGTGCGCGTTCGGGAGGACGGGTGGTCATCGAGTCCGGTCTCGAAGCAAATTGGCGGATAGCCACCGCCAACGCCTTCTTGCTGAAGGCTGAACTCGAGAAGGAGGAGGCCGAGCATGGACACTGATCACATGCAGGACGCGGATCGCCCCCACCGCCATGGCCTGATCGGCATGATCCTCGACGTCGCCGTGCGCTTTCGCTGGGCGATGGTCGTGCTGACCCTCGGTGTGGCAATCTTTGGCGTGGTGAATTTGCTCCGCCTGCCCATCGATGCTGTGCCCGATATCACCAACGTACAGGTGCAGATCAACACCGAGGCACCAGCCCTTTCGCCCTCGCAAGTCGAGACGCAGGTCACCTATCCTGTCGAAACCGGGCTTGCTGGCATCGAGGGTCTGGAAATGACACGCTCGATATCGCGCAACGGGTTCAGCCAGGTGACCGCGATTTTCGAGGAAGGGACCGACATCTATTTCGCGCGTCAGCAGGTCAACGAACGGCTGACGCCCATAAGCGCTTCGCTGCCCGAGGGTGCCGAACCGGTGATGGGACCCATCTCGACCGGCTTGGGCGAAGTGCTCATGTATACCATCGAGTACGAATATCCTGACGGCAAGGAAGCGCCGCGGGGCGGAGCGGTCGGATGGCAGTCCGACGGGAGCTTCGTGACCGAACGTGGCGACCGGCTCGACAGCGATGTTGCCAAGGCTGCCTATCTGCGAACCATTCAGGACTGGGTGGTTGCACCGCTCATGCGGTCGGTCGACGGTGTGGCAGGTGTCGACTCCATCGGCGGCTTCGAAAAGCAATATCTCGTCCAACCCGATCCCGCACGATTGACCGGTTACGGTTTGTCGTTCGACGAGGTGATCGACGCGCTGGAAGCGGCCAATCTCGCCGAAGGGGCCAATTTCGTCGAACGGGCCGGTGAAGCCCTCCTCGCCCGGGTCGATGCGCGCCTCGGCAGCGTCGAGGATATCGAGCAGGCGGTCGTTTCCACCCGCGAGGGAGTGCCTATTCGCGTAGGGGACATCGCCACGGTCAGCATCGGCGGTGACCTTCGAACTGGCGCGGCGTCGCTGAATGGCGATGAAGCGGTCGTGGGCACCGTGCTCATGCGCGCGGGCGAGAATAGCCGCACCGTTTCGGCCCAGGCGGCCGAACGGCTTGAGGAAGTCCGCAGCTCCCTGCCGGAAGGAATTGTCGCGGAGATCGTCTACAACCGGTCTTCCCTGGTCGATGCGACGATCGCGACCGTCGAGAAGAACCTTGTCGAGGGCGCGCTTCTGGTCATTGCGATCCTGTTCTTGCTGCTGGGCAACATCCGGGCAGCGATCATCGCGGCGCTGGTCATCCCCTTTTCCATGCTGATGGCATCGATCGGAATGAACCGGCTCGGCGTTTCGGGCAATCTCATGAGCCTGGGTGCGCTGGACTTCGGCCTGATCGTCGATGGTGCCGTCATCATCGTCGAGAACAGCGTCGCGAGGCTCGCGGCTCGACAGGAACACGAGAGCCGACTTCTTACACTTGGTGAGAGGTTGACGGAAACGCGGCTTGCCGCGCAGGAAATGATCAAGCCAACCGTGTACGGCCAGGCGATCATTCTTCTCGTCTTCGCACCGCTTCTCACCTTTACCGGCGTCGAAGGCAAAACCTTTTCACCCATGGCGATCACGGTCATGCTCGCGCTCGCCTCGGCGTTCGTGTTGTCGCTGACCTTCGTCCCGGCAATGATCGCCATCCTGCTCAACAAAAAGCTGACCGAAAAGGAGGTCAAGCCGATCCGGATCGCCAAGGAGCGATACGGACCGCTGGTCCGCAGGGCGATCACCCGCCCCTGGCCGGTCATCGGCGTCGGCGTCGGCATCTTCGCCTTTGCGGCCTTCGTGTTCAGCTTCCTCGGGAGCGAGTTCACACCGCAATTGGACGAGCGCGACATCGCCGTGCAATCGCTGCGTATTCCTTCGACATCGCTCGAACGTTCGCTCGCGATGCAAAGGCGGGTAGAGGACCGGCTCGAGCAATTTCCGCAAGTCGAGCTTGTCTTTTCGCGGACGGGCACGGCGGAAGTGGCCAGTGACCCGATGCCGCCGAACGCTTCCGATGCGTACGTGATCCTCAAACCCCGTGAGGAATGGCCCGATCCCGACCTCGCCAAGGACGAGTTGGTCGCGCAAATGGAGAGCGCCCTCAGCAGTCTCGTCGGCAACCTTTACGAGTTCAGCCAACCGATCGAATTGCGGTTCAACGAATTGATCGCAGGCGTTCGCGGAGATGTTGCCGTCAAGATCTACGGAGACGATCTCAGCGCCATGACCTCAGCGGCGAACGAGGTTGCGGGCGTGCTGCGCAATGTCGACGGCGCCGCGGACGTCAAGGTCCAGCAAGTGACCGGGTTCCCCACCCTCGATATTGCCTTCGATCGGCCAGCGATTGCCCGTTACGGGCTGAAGGTCGAAGACGTTGCGCAATCGGTGGCGATCGCACTGGGCGGTCGGCCTGCGGGCCTCGTTTTCGAAGGCGATCGCCGCTTCGATGTGGTTGTGCGGTTGTCGGACGCGACCCGCGACGATTTCGACCAGTTGGGTGCTTTGCCGGTGCTGCTCCCGAACGGGGCAACAATACCGCTACGCTCGGTTGCCGAGTTCCGTGTGGTGGATGGTCTCGCGGAGGTTCGCCGGGAACAGGGACGCAGACTGGTGATCGTCTCGTCCAACGTGCGAGAACGCGACCTCGGGTCTTTTGTAGAAGAGGCCCAGGAAAGGGTTGCGGCGCAGGTCGAACTGCCCGCTGCCGCGTTTATCGAGTGGGGCGGTCAATACCAGAACCTCCAGGCTGCTCAGGAAAGACTTCAGATAGTCATTCCTATCGCTTTCGCGGTCATTCTCTTGCTGCTTTACATGGCGGTTGGGGGCTGGGTGCCGGCGCTCGCCGTATTCAGCGCGATCCCGTTGGCCCTGGCAGGCGGGATTTTCTCCTTGGCTCTACGCGGGATGCCATTCTCGGTATCTGCGGCGGTAGGCTTTATCGCCCTGTCGGGTGTGGCGACCTTGAATGGCCTCGTGATGGTGACTGCGATCCGTCAGCGGCTCGACAGGGGCATGGCGCTCGATGACGCCATCGTCGATGGTGGATTGGCGCGCCTAAGGCCGGTTCTCATGACCGCGCTCGTTGCATCGCTCGGCTTCGTGCCGATGGCCATTGCGACCGGGACCGGCGCGGAAGTGCAACGTCCCTTGGCGACAGTCGTCATTGGAGGGTTGATCACCGCCACCGCGCTGACCCTTTTCGTCTTGCCCGCAATCTTGAAGCTGGTTTTCGGGACCAGAGAAGATGACCGGACCTGGCGACAGCGTTGGTGGGACAGGCTGCGGCGCAATGTGACAAGCGATGAGCAGCGCGAGCTGAAGGACATCACATGACCGATCGGGAAAGGAGAATACGGTGCTGGCACTGAAGGAAAAGAACGGACTGCTCTGGATACGTGCCGGAGGCAGGCAGGGGGATGAAGCTTATGACCGCTTTGTTCCCCAATTCGAACATATCGCAGAGCGCGAGGCCGGTACCGTCCCGATGGTGATCGAGCTCGCGCCTGACTTTTCGGGTTGGAACTTCGGAGGTCTCTGGCGCGATCTCAAGTTCGACATCCGGCATAAGGATTGTTTCGGCCGGATCGCCATAATCGGCGACAGCGAATGGGAAGAGTGGGGCACGAAATTGTCATCCTCACTCTTCCGCGCCGAAATGAAGTTTTTCCGGCCATCACAGCGTAGTCATGCGGAAAGCTGGGTACAAACCGAGGAGGACGCAGCATGAGTGGCGGACATGAGGTCGATGTCGGGTCGCCTGAAAAGCGCAAGACCCTGTGGGTTGTCCTGTGGCTTAACGTGGCCATCGCGATCGGCTTTTTCGCGGTCGGGTATTTTGCCGATTCTAATGCGCTGTTGGCGAACGGCCTCGATAATTCATCCGATGCCATCGTTTATGCGCTCAGCCTGCTCGCGCTGACCCGCTCACGGACCTGGAAACGCGGGGCCGCACGTTTCTCCGGCATCATGCTGCTGATCTTCTCTGCTGGGGTTATCTTCGATGCTTACCGACGGTTTGTGGAAGGGTCCGATCCGGGCGGGATATTGATGATGGCGATGGCGTTCATCGCGGGGATGGTCAATCTCTATTGCCTGCGCCTGCTGCAGAAGATGGAGAACAAGGACGTCAATATGCGGGCGGCGACCACCTTCAGCTTCAACGACTTTATCTCTAATGGCGGGATCATTATCGCCGGCATCATTGTGATGCTGACCGGAACCAACTGGCCCGACCTCGTTGTGGGCATCGCGGTAGCTTGCATCGCTCTCTATGGCGGCATCGAGATTCTGCGCGACGCTCACATGGATAGCCACGACGATGCGGGAACCAAACACGGCGAGAAGAGGAATTGACCCTATTCGATCTTCCTGCACAATGTGTCCGATGCGCTGGCTTCGGCCGGTGTGATCGTGGCTGGCGTGCTCATTCTGCGATACGAACTTTATATCGCCGATCTGACCATCACGGTGGTCATTGGTGACTTTGTGATCTGGCAGGGCGTTACTTTGTTGCCTCGCACGGTGCGTCTCTTGATGGGCGCGGTGCCGGACGAAAGCGAGTTCGATCGCATTGTGAGCGACCTGCGTGACGCAGAAGGCGTGGCCGACGTCCATCACGTCCAAGTCTGGAGCATCAGCGAGCATTATCGCGCGCTTGAGGCGCATGTCGTTCCTGCCGAATCTTCGTTGCAGGCTTTCGAGGATGTGAAGGCGTGGGCTCGCGGTATGCTCGAGACGCGGCACGCCATCACCCATGCAACGTTCGAAGCCTGCCTCGCTGCCAACTGTGATCCGGTTATGGTCCCGGGCCATCAGGTCGAAAAGAACCAATGCCAAGACCATGATCACGACCATTGACAAGCGCGGCGATCAGGTCGGCCGCTGCAAGCAAGCAGTTTGGTAGCGCACGGCATGAACCGCCCTGCAACTCGTAAAAGAGGACCGACGAATGAAAGCTTCCGATCTTATGGTCGCCGCGCTCGAGGCCGAGGGCGTCGAATATGTTTTCGCCGTTCCAGGCGAAGAGAACCTGGATCTCCTGGAATCGCTGCGAACTTCCGCCATCACGCTGGTTCTGGCCCGTCACGAACAGGGCGCTGGCTTCATGGCGGCGACCTATGGCCGCCTGACCGGCAAGGCAGGTGTGTGCCTGGCAACGCTCGGGCCTGGTGCCACGAACCTGACCACACCGGCGGCCTATGCCGCGCTCGGGGCCTTTCCGCTCGTCATTATTACTGGGCAGAAACCGATCAAGACATCGAAACAGGCTCAGTTCCAGATTGTCGACGTCGTTTCCCTGTTTACGCCGCTCTGCAAGGCTTCGACCCAGATCGTGAACGGCAATCGCATTCCCTCGCTCGTTCGCGAAGGTTTCCGTCTGGCGCAGGAAGAAAGGCCGGGCGCTGTACTGCTCGAGCTGCCGGAAGATATCGCTGAAGAGGAAACGATCGAACCGGTCATACCTCCGCATTACAGGCGTTATGCGGTCGCCGGAGATGCTGCGCTCGACGAAGCGGCCGAGCGCATCATCGCGGCTGAGCGGCCATTGCTCCTGATCGGTGCCGGAGCGAACCGCCGCCGCGCTTCGAAAGCGTTGCGCAAATTCGTGTCTGATACCGGCTTTCCATTCTTCGACACCCAGATGGGCAAGGGCGTGGTCGATGAAGATAGCGAGCTCTATCTGGGCACCGCGGCGCTATCGTCGGGCGATTATGTTCACTGCGCAATCGAAAAGGCCGATCTGATCGTCAATATCGGTCACGACGTGGTGGAGAAGCCGCCCTTCTTCATGGAGCCGGGCGGGCAGACCGTCATCCATATCAATTACAAGGCAGCCGAAGTCGATCAGGTCTACTTCCCGCAGCTCGAGGTCATCGGCGACATCGCCGGATCGGTCGAGCGGCTGGGAAACCGCCTGGATGGCAAGCTGCAGTGCGACCGCAGCTATTATACCGCCCTGCATCACGAGATTGCATCGCACATCTCCGAGACCAGCGACGACGAACGTTTTCCAATGGTCCCCCAGCGCGTGGTTGCCGACGTACGCAGCGTAATGGCGCGCGATGATATCGTTGCGCTCGACAACGGCATCTACAAGATCTGGTTCGCCAGAAACTACATCGCCCACGAGCCTGGCACCATCCTGCTCGACAATGCATTGGCGACGATGGGCGCAGGCCTTCCATCGGCCATGATGGCGGCGATGCTGTCGCCGGGGCGCAGAGTGCTCGCGGTATGCGGCGATGGCGGGTTCATGATGAACTCGCAGGAACTGGAAACGGCCGTCAGGCTGGGCCTGAACCTCGTCGTACTCGTCCTGAACGATGCGGCATACGGCATGATCCGCTGGAAGCAGGACCAGCTCAGCTTTCCGGACTACGGCCTGACCTTTTCCAATCCCGACTTCGTCACCTACGCACAAAGCTATGGAGCGACCGGTCACCGGGTCGAACGGAGCGCAGATCTTGTGGCGGTCCTGAACGACGCATTCGAGGCTGGCGGCGTGCATCTCGTCGATCTGCCCGTCGACTATTCCGAAAACAAGAAGGTGCTGATTGATGAACTCGGCGCAAAGGTGTGTGAGCTATGAAGACGATCGTTCACAATCCGTTCGACCGCGAGCCGGTTGCAGAAGTGCCGCTAATCGACTGGCCTCAAATCGATGAATGGCTGAATGAAGCGCAGTTGCTCCACCGCGACCGCCATGGCTGGCTTGCCGTGCACGAGCGTGTCGCCATCCTCCGGCGGGCTGCGGATATCATGCGCGAACGAGCCGAGGATCTGGCTCTCCAGATCGTCAGGGAGGGCGGCAAACCGCTGGTCGATGCGCGCGTGGAAGCCGGTCGCGCGATCAACAGCGTCGACTTATGCGTTCAGGCGCTCAGCGATGGCGGCGGTCACGAGATCCCCATGGACCTGACAGAAGCGGGTGCGGGAAGGACGGCATATACCTTCCGCGAGCCGATCGGTCCTGTCGTGGCGATCTCGGCATTCAATCACCCGCTCAACCTGATCGTCCATCAGGTTGGACCGGCGGTAGCAGCCGGGTGCCCCGTTCTCATCAAGCCTGCGCTGGAAACGCCTCTGTCATGCCAGAGCTTCGTGAGCATTCTCCATGAAGCCGGCCTGCCCGAGGCCTGGTGCCGGTTCGCACCTTGCGGCAACGATATTGCCGAAAGAATGGTAACCGATCCGCGCACGGAGTTCTTCTCATTCATCGGTTCTGCGAAGATCGGCTGGATGCTTCGCTCGAAGCTGGCGCCGGGAACCCGCATTGCTCTCGAGCACGGCGGCGCGGCGCCGGTAATCGTGGACAGCGGCGTGGAGCGCGCAGCAGTGATCGCCTCGTTGCTCAAAGGCGGGTTCTATCATTCGGGTCAGGTCTGCGTTTCCGTGCAGCGCGTGTACGTCCCTGCTGCAGAATTGAAAGACTTCGCTCATGACGTAAGGCGAGCTGCCGAAAAGCTGGTAGTGGGCGATCCCGCCGATGCTGAGACCCAATGCGGACCCCTGATCCGAACGGAGGAAGTTGACCGCGTCGAACGCTGGGTCGATGAAGCCATCGCAGCAGGAGGCACCCTGGTGTGCGGGGGAAGCCGTCTGAGTGACACTCTTTTCTCCCCGACCGTCATTGTCGATCCTCCGGATAGTGCCAAGGTATCCCAGGAAGAAATCTTCGGCCCCGTGATCTGCGTGTATGGCTATGACGATATCGACCTGGCTATCGAGCAGGCCAATGCCCTGCCTTACGCCTTTCAGGCCGCTGTATTCAGCGATCGGCTGTCAATCGCCAATCATTGCATACAGTCTCTGGCGGGATCGGCTGTGATGGTGAACGACCATACGGCATTCCGCGTCGACTGGATGCCTTTTGCAGGGCTGCGCCGCTCCGGGCTTGGCGTCGGCGGGATCCCCTACACTATGGCGGATATGAGCATTGAAAAAATGGCCGTCTGGAACTGGCCTGCGGCGGCATCATAGCCCGTTCGACAGACCCGGGATGGCGACACGGGCAGCTTCGCACTCGTCGGCCTTTCCCGAAGTTAAGTCTCTTATGGGCGGCCGACAAAAGCCGTGCATTGGCGAGCCTGACCGAACTGGCGCACGAGGCGCGGACATCAAGGCTCGGCGGTACCCGCAAGTGCATCGATGATGCGGCAATCGCCTACAGTGTCTTGCTCGCAGGCAGCGATCATACGCCCAAGTTCCGTCCGCAACGCCTCCAGGCTCGCGATCTTGCGCTCGACCTCGCCGAGATGGCTTCTGGCCAGAGCGTCGATGCCCGCGCAGGACCGGTCGGCATCATCGGAGAGATCGAGCAATTCCCTGATGCGTGCCATGGAGAAGCCGAGATCACGCGCGCGCCGTATGAAGTTAAGGCGCGCTTCCTCTGCTGGTCCATAATCGCGATAATTGGCCCGCGTGCGTGGAGGGGCAGCGAGGATACCCTCACGCTCGTAGAAGCGGATTGTTTCGGATTTGACGCCGGTTATTCGGGCAAGTTGACCAATTCTCATGACAAAGGCTCCTGCCGCTTGACCTTGTAGTTACTACAAGGTGCATAGGGCGGATCGACGCAAGGAGTCGAGTAAATGGGAAAGACCTGCTGCGGCCCCGATGAGGCCGGTGCAAACAACAACGATCCGACATGGCGGCGCATTCTGTGGATCGCACTGGGCCTTAATGCAATCATGTTCGGCGTGGAGATCGTGGCAGGCATTGCTGCGGATTCGCGCGCCTTGCAGGCCGACGCGCTCGACTTTCTCGGTGATGCGGCAAACTATGCTATCAGTCTCGGTGTAGCGGGGATGGCGCTCGTCTGGCGCGCGCGTGCGGCTCTCGTAAAGGCAGCGACCATGCTGGCTTTCGGCCTGTGGGTGCTCGGCTCGGCCATCTGGGGTTTCTTTGTCGGGGCGTCGCCCGACCCGGGAACGATGGGCGCCATCGGTTCTCTTGCTCTGGCGGTAAATCTCGCCGTCGCCGCGATGCTGTTCCGGTATCGCTCGGGCGACGCGAACATGCGCTCGGTGTGGATCTGTTCGCGCAACGACGCGATCGGTAATATCGCCGTGCTGGCGGCAGCGATTGGCGTTTTCGGCACCGGCCGTGCGTGGCCCGATCTGGTTGTGGCGAGCATCATGGCAGGACTGGCGGTGTGGGGAAGTGCCGAAGTCTCCAAACAGGCCCGTGGCGAACTGCGCTCTACCTAAACTCCAGAATATCCCCGCGATCGGGGGTTGGAGGAAATACATTTCCGTCTACACCCTGCTATTGCGAATTAATTGCAACAGATATAGAGACCCCTCATGCATCGCATCGTCTCCGCCACCGTCCATCCGGCACTGCGGCTCATTCTGCTGGCGCTTGCGCTGTGTCTGTCCGTCACCGCGAACGCGGAAGAACCCGACGTGCGAACCACCTGGCGTCTGCTCGATTATATCGCGGTCGACTACGCCTCCGCCGTTTCCGAGGGAAGTGTTGCCGACGAATTCGAATATCGCGAAATGGTGGAGTTTTCCGATGTCGTGGCGCGGCAGATCGCTGCATTGCCGGATACTAAAGACAATCAAGCACTCATCCGCCGATCGGACCAGCTGCGAGCTCTGATCGCCAATAAGGAACCCGCCGAGCGAGTTGGGCGCTTAGCGCGCGCGCTGGCAGCCTCGTTGCTGACAGCCTACCCGGTTCCGCTTGCCCCTTCGCAAGCGCCCGACCTTGACCGCGCCCGCACTCTCTTCGCGCAGAACTGCGCCTCGTGTCACGGCGCCGCCGGAAGTGCGCCACCTGCCGCAATGCAGGCACTTGATCCCCCGCCGATCGACTTCACCGATAGTGACCGGGCGCGGCAGCGCAGTGCGTTCGGGCTTTACCAGGTCATCACGCAAGGGCTGGAAGGAACGTCCATGGCCAGCTTCGCATCGCTGTCCGACGAGGATCGCTGGGCGCTTGCATTCCATGCCGGCAGCATTGCTTTTGAAGATGTGGCCAAGGGCGAGCGTATTTGGCGGGAAGATGATGGCATACGCCAGCTTGTCCCCGATCTCGAGACGCTCGCCGCGCTCACACCGGAAAGTCTGGCCGAGCAGATCGGCGAGGACCGTGCGCTCGCCGTCATGGCCTATCTTCGCGCCAATCCCGATGCGGTGGGACAGGCAAATGACGCAGGTTCGCTCGCCTTCGTTCGCGATACGCTCGATCGCAGCCTGTCAGCTTATCGGGCTGGCAACCGAGAGGAAGCGCGGCAGCTTGCCCTGTCTGCCTATCTCGACGGGTTTGAACCCCTGGAGGCTCTCCTGGCAACGCGCGATGGCGGTTTGATGCGGGAGGTAGAACAGGCGCTCGGGCAATTCCGGGCCGGAATAGAGTCCGGTGCGAATCCATCCGAACTACAGCAACTAAGGGCTCGCATCGATAGTCTGCTGGCCAGAGCCGAGGGAGCGTTGGCTCCTGAGGCGGCCAGCGAAATCTCGACCTTTCTCGGGGCGTTCACCATCCTGCTGCGCGAGGGGATCGAAGCACTTCTGGTTGTGATCGCCATGATTGCCTTTGTGAAAAAGTCGAACCGCTTCGAGGTACTGCCCTATGTCCATGGCGGGTGGATCGCTGCTCTTCTTGCAGGTGTCGCCACCTGGGTCCTGGCAACCTACTTTGTGAGCATCAGCGGTGCGAGCCGCGAGATGACCGAAGGGATCGGCGCGCTGCTTGCGGCTGTCATTCTCGTATCGGTCGGGATCTGGATGCATGGCAAATCCCAGGCCGAGGAATGGCGGCGCTATATCCAGGAAAAAATGGGCAAGGCGCTTTCGCGCGGATCGGCATGGTTTCTCTTTGGTCTTGCATTCGTGGTCGTCTACCGGGAAGCGTTCGAGACTATCCTGTTCTACGCTGCCCTGTGGAACCCGCAGAGCAGCGGCATCATACTGGCAGGTGCCTTGTCCGCAGTAGCGCTGCTGGCGCTCATTGCATGGGCCATGCTGCGCTACAGCCGCAAACTGCCGATCACCCAGTTCTTCCGCTACAGTGCTATCCTGATTGCGATCCTTGCGGTCATTCTCGCGGGCAAGGGCGTGGGCGCTTTCCAGGAGGCCGGAGTTCTTTCCGCCACTTTCATTGCCGGCTTGCCGCGCCTCGCCGAACTCGGCTTCTTCCCGACTGTCGAGACGATCGGCGCGCAATTGCTCACGCTGCTGGCCCTGATTGCCGGATTTCGGGTAAGTCGATCACCATCGGGACCGCAGCCGGCAGCTGTCGAGGGATAGGAGATCCCGGTTTGCGATCAGCGGGGTCCGGTGCCGAGACGGCGCGCGAGCCACAAGGTGGCCGTGGGAACCGCGACCCACATCACGATCGGTACCAGGCCGATTTTGGTCCCGGGCACAAGCGGCATGATTGCACTATAGGACCACCCCCAGTCGGCACCGACAGCCAGCACTTCGACCATGGCAGTAATGGCCAGGCCGATTCCCAGGAACACGACAAAACGCGAGATCGGCCAGTCTACGAGCCACGGCGTTTTACCACTGCCGACAGAGGCGCCGAGATAAGCGGCCACCATGATCCCGGCATCGCCGAACGAGGCCAGGCCGCAGCGACGTGCTGCCTCGGCAGGCGACAGACCTCCCGACTGGTAGAAAGGAAGCTGGAGCATCTCCCAGGCGAAAGCGATGAGAATTCCGAATATCGCGATCCAGAGGGCTGGATGAGCACCGCGCCATTCGCGCGATTCCTCAGAGATTTGGTCCTGATCCTGCATCGTCTGATTCGTCACTCCTGCGATCTCCGTCCCGTCCCCATCGCTCAGGTATCGAATTTGGGAAGAGCGAGGCCGCGCAGGCGCAGGGCGTTGCCGATCACCGATACCGAAGACAGGCTCATCGCTGCGGCCGCGATCATCGGGTTCAAAAGCAACCCGGTCCATGGATAGAGGACACCTGCTGCGACCGGTATGCCGAGCGCATTATACGCAAAGGCAAAGAACAGGTTCTGCCTGATGTTGCGCATAGTGGCCCGAGACAGGACGAGCGCCTGAACAACGCCGACGAGGTCGCCGCGCACCAATGTCACGCCCGCGCTTTCGATCGCGACATCGGTACCCGTTCCCATCGCGATGCCGACATGCGAAGCGGCAAGCGCGGGTGCGTCGTTTATGCCGTCGCCGGCCATAGCGACCCGGCGACCCTCGCTCTTCAACTGCTCGATCTTGCGATGTTTGTCCTCGGGCGAGACGTTCGCTTCGACTTCGTCGATACCGACCTGGCTTGCTACCGCACGCGCGGTGGCTTCGCTGTCGCCGGTAAGCATCACGATCTTGATGCCGCGCTCATGCAACGCGGCAATAGCGGTGCGGCTGGTTGCCTTGATCGGATCGGCGACCGCGATAAGGCCTGCCGGTGCCCCGTCCACGGCCACGAACATCACCGTCTGTCCGAGGCTTCGGCCCTCGTCCGCCGTTGACCGCCAGCCTTCTTCGAGCGCCCCTATACGCTCCATCATCTTTTCATTCCCGATCGCGACCAGGCGCTTGTCGACATTTGCCTGGATACCTTCGCCGGTCACGGATTCGATATCGGAAGCGTCGAGAATGGCAGCGCCCCTGTTTTGAGCCCCTTCCACGATCGCGTGGGCGAGCGGATGCTCGCTTCCTCTCTCAACGGCAGCGACAAGGCTCAGCAATTCCTGCTCGTCGAAATTTGGCTGCGGTTTTACGTCGACAAGATCAGGCTTGCCCCGGGTCAGCGTTCCGGTCTTGTCGACGACCAGCGTATCGATCTTTTCCAGCGTTTCGAGCGCTTCGGCGTTCTTGATCAGGATCCCGTGCTGCGCACTCTTGCCGGTACCGGTCATGATCGACATCGGCGTCGCCAGTCCGAGCGCGCAGGGACACGCGATGATCAGAACGGCGACCGCGTTGACGAGCGCGTAGGCAAGGGCCGGTGCCGGTCCCCAGATGGCCCAGACGACAAAACTCACGATAGCGACAAGGACGACGATGGGTACGAACCATCCGGTGACCTGGTCGGCGAGCCGCTGGATCGGTGCCCGGCTGCGCTGGGCCTCCGCGACCATCTGCACGATCTTCGAGAGCATGGTGTCCGCGCCGACCTGCGTCGCGCGCATGGTGAAGCTGCCGGTCTGGTTTACGGTGCCCCCGATCACGGGATCGCCCGCGCTTTTCTTGACGGGAATGGGTTCGCCACTGATCATGGATTCGTCGATGGCACTGCTTCCATCCTCGAGCGTGCCATCGACGGGGACCTTGTCGCCCGGACGCACGCGCAGCAGGTCCCCCGACGTCAATTCATCGAGCGGTACTTCGCGCTCGTCCCCGCGACCGAAGATCTTCATCGCGGTCGGGGGTGCGAGTTCGAGAAGCGCTCGCAAGGCGCTCGATGTCGATCCGCGCGCCTTGAGCTCGAGCACCTGCCCGAGCAGCACGAGGGTCGTGATAACCGCTGCGGCCTCGTAATAGACGCCGACCCGGCCCGCATGATCGCGGAATGCCTCGGGAAAGATGTCCGGGGCGAGGGTTGCCACAAGGCTGAACAGATAGGCGATGGCGACGCCGAAGCCGATCAGGGTGAACATGTTGAGGTTCATGGTCCGGACCGATTGCAGCGCGCGGGTGAAGAAGGGCCAGCCGCCCCAAAGCACCACCGGAGTTGCCAGCAGGAGCTGCAGCCACTGCGCGATAGCGGGTTCGATGACCTGATCGAACGGTCGCGACGGGATCATGTCGCCCATCGCATAGGCGAAGAGCGGCAGCGTGAAGAGCGCGCTCCACCAGAACCTTCGCCGCATGTCGACGAGTTCGGGATCGGGGCCCTCGTTCAGAGTGACCGTTTCGGGTTCGAGGGCCATCCCGCATATCGGGCAAGAGCCCGGCCCCGGCTGCCGGATCTCCGGATGCATCGGACAGGTGTATATGGTACCTTCCGGGACATCCTCGACAGCATCGAGGTGCGCCTTCGAAAGATACATCTCCGGATCCGCGCGGAACTTGTCGAGGCAGCGCGAGGAGCAGAAGTAATGGTCGCCACCCTCGTGTCGATCGACGAAGCGGGCGCCGTCCATCTTCACGCTCATTCCGCAAACGGGGTCGGTCGCCATACCCTCGATTGCATTGTGCCCATCGCTCATCTGTCGTTCTCCCCTAATTGGCCATCACCACGAACTGCCCCATCATGCCTGCGTCCTCGTGCTCGAGGATATGACAGTGATACATGTAGGGATTGTCGGGATCGGTATTCTCTTCGAACCGCAACAGCAGCCTGACCTGTTCACGTGGCTTGACGATAACGGTGTCCTTGAAGCCCGCCTCTTCCGCCTGCGGAGGCCGACCGTCCCGGTCGAGCAAGCGGAACTGCACGTTATGAATATGAAAGGGATGGGCCATCATCGATGCGTTGGCGATTTCCCATATTTCCCACTGACCCACCGGTACGCGCTGATTGATGACATCCATGTCCATGGTCTCGCCGTTGATCGCCATGCCCCGACCCATCATGCCCATATCGAGTACGAAACGGCGGCTGCGAACGGCGAGTGAGGGGTCTGGCGCAGCAAGCGCGGCCAGAGTGGGCGGGAGCATTACTGGAGTTGACGCGCCTGAGGGGCGCATATCGAGGATCGAAAACGTGCGCCCCTGCCTCTCGCGATCGGCCCGGTTTCCCATCATTCCGCCGCCCATCATACCCCCGCCTTGCCCGCCCATCATGCCCATGGCGTTAGCAGGGCTGCTGGCAATCAGCCGGAGCGGGCGCCCTTCGGAAAGATCGACGATCACTTGTGCGCGTTCGCCTGGGGCAAGGGTAAGACTGCGAACCTCGCTTGGCGCGGCAAGCAGGCCGCCATCGCTTGCGATGAGTTGCATCGGACGATCACCTTCGAGCGAGAAGGTGTAGAACCGCGCATTCGATCCATTGAGAAGCCGCAGGCGCAGCGGACCGGCGGCGGCCTCGAAAACGGCATTGGCCGTTCCGTTCACATAGATGCGCTCACCCATCACCCCCATCATCCGCGAGTGCATATCGAGCGGGTAAACAAGGCGGCCCGCGCCGTCGATCACGCGATCCTGCACGACGAGCGGTATGTCATCTACACCGTACCGGCTCGGCAGATCGAGGCGATCCTCTTCCTCGTCGCGCACGTAGATCGGGGCAGCAAGTCCGGCATAGACCTGTGGTCCGGCCCGGCGATGCAGATGCGAATGATACCAGTATAACGAAGCGCGCTGGCGTATTTCGAAGGACGGGCTCCAGCGCTCACCGGACCGTATGAGCTGGTGCGGCCCGCCATCCGCTGTGGCGGGAAGTTCGAAACCATGCCAGTGGACGGTCGCATCTTCGGCAAGCTTGTTGTCGATGTGAAAGCGAACCTGTTCGCCGCGGCGCATTTCGAGGGTCGGGCCGAGATAGGATGCGTCGATACCGATCGTCGGTGACGCCGTGCCGGGCACGAATTCTTTCTCGCCCGGTGTCAGGGACAGGCGAAAGACACGCTCGCCCCGTTCGATCGTTCCTGCCTGTAGCCGAGGTATGGCAAGAGGATTGCTTTCGCCTCCCTGATCGAGCGACATCCTGCTTTGCGTACCGCAACCCAGCAGCGGCAGCGCGGCGAAACCCGTCGCCGCGAGGCCGGCGCTCTTGATGAAGTCGCGGCGATCCTTAAAGTCGGGCCTGTCGATACCTGGCATATTCACCTGTTTTTGCGTGGGAGGCACCGGCGCAACCGAGCGCCTCCCACCCACCGTCCTATCGCGGCGTTACCGAGGTAACGACGCTGCCTTCGGTTCCAGTACGAAATTCAAAGGCTATTCCCTCACCGACACTGACCTGTTCGAGGATTTGCGCGTCGGCTTCGAAGGCCATGGTCATCGCGGGCCATCCGATACTTTCGACCGGACCATGCTCGATGGTCACCGTGCCCGCCTCGGAATCGATGGCTGTTACCGTTCCCTCCGCGCTGGCGCTCTGCTCGCCGCCGGTCTCTTCCGCCATCGGCATTTCGCCTGACATGGGCATGCTGTCCGAGTTCGCCATGTCGTCAGACATCATGGTCTCTGAGCTGTCGTCTGCAGCGTCGCAGGCTGCAAGCGCCAGCGGTGCCGCGAGCAGGATCATGTAGGTTGGGGTACGCATTCTTCTTCTCCTTGAGAATTGGCCGATTTTTCCGGACGGGGGCGCCGCAACAACAGATAAGCGGCGGGAAGCAGGAACATGGACAGGAGCGGCGCGGTAATCATGCCGCCGACCATCGGCGCGGCGATGCGGCTCATGACTTCCGAGCCCGCGCCGGTGCCGATCAGGATCGGAAAGAGACCGGCAAGGATGACTGCGACGGTCATCGCCTTGGGCCGCACGCGCAGGAGCGCGCCCTCCCGGATGGCCTCGTCCACTTCTTCGGCGCTCAGGTCAGCTTGTCGCCGTTCCAGTGCGGCTTTCAGGTAGATCAGCATCACGACGCCGAATTCGGCGGAGACGCCGGCGAGCGCGATGAAACCGACCGCAGTCGCCACCGACTGGTTGTAGCCCATCAGATAGAGCAACCAGTATCCGCCCGTCAGCGCAAAGGGCAGCGTGCCCATGATCAGCAAAGCTTCGTCCCAGCGTCGGAAAATGAGATAAAGCAACAGGAAGATGATCGCGAGCGTCGCGGGAACCACGATCTTTAGTCGCTCATAGGCGCGCGTCAGATATTCGAATTGGCCCGCATAGGACAGACTGACGCCGGCAGGCAGATCGACGCCCGCGGCGACGGCCTCCTGAAGATCGGCGACCACCGAAGTAAGATCGCGGCCCCGGACATCGACATAGATGTAGCTGGTCAGACGACCCTGCTCGCTCTTGAGCATCGGCGGACCGTCGCTGACGGCGATACGGGCGACAGTGCCGAGCGTAATCTGTTGGCCGGACGGCGTCAGAACCGGCAGGGCCCTGAGTTCATCGACGCTGTCCCTGATTTCGCGGGGATAGCGCACATTGATCGGATAGCGCGCCAGCCCCTCGACGGTCCGTGCGACATTGGCGCCGCCTATTGCACCAGAGACGATCTGCTGGATGTCGGCAATGTTGAGTCCGTATCGCGCGGCCGCCATCCGGTCGATATCGACATCGACATAGCGACCGCCCGACAGCCGCTCGGCCAGCGCGGAACTCACGCCAGGCACGGTCTTGGCGATACGCTCCACATCGAGTGCAACGCGTTCCAGTTGATCGAGATCGTCGCCTGACACCTTGACCCCGATCGGGCTCTTGATTCCGGTCGCGAGCATGTCGATCCGGTTGCGGATCGGCGGCACCCAGACATTGGCGAGGCCCGGCACCTGGACGACCCGGTCGAGTTCCTCGACCAGCAGATCGGGCGTCATTCCCTCGCGCCATTCTTCGCGGGGCTTGAAGCGGATCGTCGTTTCGAACATCGTCAGGGGAGCCGGATCCGTCGCCGTATCGGCGCGCCCCGCTTTACCGAACACCGTTTCCACTTCCGGGACCGACTTGATCAGGCGATCGGTGCGCTGCAGCAGCGCCGACGCCTCGCCGGGGGAAAGGCCGGGCAATGCACTCGGCATATAAAGCAAATCGCCTTCATCGAGCGGCGGGAGGAACTCGCCGCCAAGCCGGGTGAAGGGGATCGCGGTGGTCAGAAAGATCAGCGCCGCGATCGCCAGCGTTGCCTTGGGGCGCCGCATGACCCAGTCGAGCCCCGGACGATAGATTTTCGTCAGCCAGCGGTTTAGAAAATTGGAATCTTCCGAAGGGATCTTCCCACGGATCAGCCAACCCATCATCACCGGCACCAGCGTTACCGAAAGAATGGCCGCGGCAGCCATCGCATAGGTCTTGGTGAAAGCAAGCGGTGCAAATAACCGCCCTTCCTGCGCCTGCAGGGTAAAGACCGGTAGGAACGACAGCGTAATGATCAGCAGGCTGAAGAACAGCGCCGGTCCCACTTCCTTCGATGCATCGGCGATGATCCGCCAGCGTTCCTTCACCGCGAGCACGGTATCGGGATTCTCGTGTTCCCATCGCTCGAGATGCTTGTGCGCGTTCTCGATCATCACAACGGCGGCATCTACCATCGCACCGATCGCGATGGCTATTCCACCCAGCGACATGATGTTGGCATTGACGCCCTGGAAGCGCATCACGATGAAGGCTGCGAGCACGCCCAAAGGCAGGGTGATAATGGCGACGAGTGCCGAACGCGCGTGCCAGAGGAACAGTGCGCATACGAGCGCCACGACAATAAACTCTTCGATAAGCTTCGTGGTGAGGTTCTCGATCGACGCATCGATGAGCTGGGATCGGTCGTAGGTCGTGACGATCTCGACGCCTTCGGGAAGGCTTGCCTGCAACTCATCGAGTTTGAGTTCCACGGCCTGTATTGCGCTTCGCGCATCCGCCCCCTGGCGCAGGACGATGATGCCGCCGGCAACCTCGCCTTCGCCATTGAGCTCGGCGATGCCTCGGCGCAGTTCGGGGCCGACCTGGATCGTCGCTACGTCGCCCAGCGTGACCGGAACGCCGCCGCTCACCGCGCGCAGCGGGATCGCCCTGAAATCGTCGAGGTCGCCGAGATAGCCCGAGGCACGCACCATATATTCGGCTTCGCCCATCTCGACGATCGAGCCGCCCGCTTCCTGGTTGGCGGCCTGGATTGCGCTCACGATCTCGGCGTGAGTCACGCCGAGCGATGCCATCCGGTAAGGTTCCAGCACGACCTGGTATTGCTTGACCATTCCGCCGACGCTGGCGACCTCGGCAATGCCGGGAATCGTCTTGAGCTCGTAGCGCAGGAACCAGTCCTGCAGGCTGCGCAGTCCGGCAAGGTCGTGCCCGCCGGTCCGGTCGACGAGCGCATATTCGTAGATCCACCCCACACCGGTTGCATCGGGCCCAAGCGTGCTCGTGACGCCATCGGGCAGGCGGTTCTGCACCTGGTTGAGATATTCGAGCACGCGCGAGCGTGCCCAGTAGAGGTCGGTACCGTCCTCGAAGATGATATAGACATAGCTGTCACCGAACATCGAATAGCCACGGACGGTTTTCGCCCCCGGCACCGAGAGCATGGTCGTTGCCAGGGGATAGGTGACCTGTTCCTCGACGATCCGGGGGGCCTGACCCGGATAGTTTGACCGGACCACAACCTGCACATCGGACAGATCGGGCAACGCGTCGACCGGCGTCGTGCGCACCGCCCAGAAACCGGCCAGCGTTACCGCGACGGCGGCGAGAACGATAAACAGGCGGTTGGCGATCGAGGCATCGATTATCCGAGCAATCATTGTCCGGCCCTCGTGATAGACTCGATCCGGGGGCCGGCATCCTGCTGGGTGAAGGTGAAGCGCACCCTGTCTCCCGTCTCGAGCCCGCGCATTTGCGCCGCGCTCTTCGTGCGGAAGGTCATGGTCATCGCGGGCCAATCGAGCCGGGGCACAGGACCATGCCGCAGCGTCACCGAACCATTGGCGATCGACTGGATCGTGCCGGTGGCACCGAAGGTCGCTGGTGCGTCCTCGCCGCCGGTGGAAGCGTCATCTGCCTGATCTATCGGACGGACGTCCAGTCCGGTGAGGCTTGCTTCGGAATCGAGCAGGAACTGACCCGATGTCACGACCTGGTCGCCTGCCGACAGACCGGCCAGCACTTCGGTCCTTCCACCCGCTTCGCGGCCGATCCGGACCTCGGCGGGCATGAAACCGCCCTCGTCCTGCTTCACCATCACGATGGTTCGACGTCCGGTCCTGATAACCGCTTCGGACGGTACCAGCAGCGCGCGGCGTGTGTCCGGGGTCAGCGAGACCTGTGCGAACATGCCCGGCTTGAGGCGCCCGGATGCATTGGGCAGTTGCGCACGAACGGTGATCGTACGGCTTGCATCCTGCGCGCTCGGCAGGATAGCGATGATGGGCCCGGAGAAGCGTTCCTCGGGGAATGCGGTCAGCGTCGCGCTGACAGGTTGCCCGACGCGGACAGTCGCCGCCTGCCTTTCAGGCACCGCGGCTTCGAGCCAGATCGGTGAGAAACCGGTTATCTCGGCGAGCGTCTGTCCGGCCATGACTGTCATTCCCGGACGCACGCCGAGCGATGTGATGGCACCTCCAATCGGCGCGGTAACGGTGATCGTGGACTTCGGACGTCCATTGCGCCCTACCGATGAGATCAGGCCTGGAGGCATGCCCAAAAGGCGCATGCGTTCGCGCATGGCCTGCGCAAGTTCTTCATCACCGCTGTTCAGGACGGCCAGATACTCCTGCTGCGCTCCGCCCCATTCGGGAACCAGGATATCCGCGAGCGGCGCGCCCCGTCCAACGACATCGTCGGGCGCGCGGCCGTAGGTTCTTTGTACATAGCCTCCGGCACGTGGCTGGACGATCGCGACGTCGCGTTCATTGTAGGCCAGAACGCCTGTGACGGTTATTTCCGGCTCGAGGACGCCGTACTCGGCTTCAGTGGTGCGGATGCCGAAATTCTGCACCAGGCCGGGATCTATCCTGACGCCTGCAGTGGCCTCCTCGCCCGCGCACTTGGGCACCAGCTGCATATCCATGAAGGGCGACTTGCCCGGCTCGTCGAAGTGCTGCCCCGGCACCATCGGGTCGTACCAGTAAAGGACCTCCTCGCATTCGGTCGCACTGCCGCCCGCGTCGCTTGCACAACCCTGGCCTTCGCCGAGCTGCGAGAGACCATAGCCGGCGGCAAGACTGATGAGCGCGACCGTGCCTGCCATCATCCAGGATTTCTGGCGCGGCGACAGCCTGTCCCACGCGGCTCCCATTGCGGGTCTCATCGGCCATACTCCCCATAAGTCAGTCGCAGGTTCGCGGCGGCCTCGACGGACGCCTCTTCGCGTTGCAGAATTTCCACCCGCAGCATGGCGAGCGTTTTGATGGCGTCGATGATGTCGAGCAGATCCGCGCGGCCTGCGGCAAAGCTCGCGCGTTCGAGGTCCACGCGGCTTTCGGCAAGAGGGAGCAGTTCGTCCGTCGCGCGCTGCCATTGTCGATAAGCGCTGCGCCATGCGGCGAGATCGGTCTCGAACTGGGCTTCGAGTTCACGGAGCCGGTCTGCTCTGGCCGACTGCGCCGCCGCCGCCTCGGCGTCGGCGGCGGCTACACGCGGGTTTTGGCGCCGGTCGGCGAAAATCGGGAGCGTGATCGAACCCATCACCGAGACGACATCGCCAAAGTCGGGATCGCGCCTTCCATAGCTCACATTGACGCCGAAATCCGGACGCCTTTCCGATCGGGCAAGATCACTTCGCGCTTCCGCTTGACGAACCTGCGCAAGCGCCACGACAAGTTCCGGATTGCTTTGCAAACTTGCCCGCAAACCTTCGGGATCGAGATCGGGCGAAGGCGTGGTTCCGGTCGCGATAGCGTTCGTCAGAGCGGTATAGCGCGACAGCATGGCTTGCGCGGCCTCTCGGTCGGCTTCAATCTTGGTCCGCATATCTTCGACCTCGAGCACGGCACGGCGTATTTCGAGACTTTCGGCGGGTCTGGCCGAACCGGCGGCTACAGAACTGCGCGCGAGTGGCACGAGCCCCCCGATTTCAGCAAGCGCATCGTCGGCCACGGTCAGAGCCCGTTGGGCGTAAGCCAACGAGATCCATGCCTTTCCTGCGCTGACGCACACCCTGTAACGGGTTTGAATCAACTGTGCTGCGGCAAAGTCGATGTCGGCGTCCGCCATTCCAGACCGGGCCCTGCGCTTTGCGAGATTGGGAATCTCCTGTTCGATTCCGACTTGGATCTGCGTGGGAAGCTGGCGACCCAGATCAAACGCGGCCGGCCCGCTTACCGGCAGGTTCTGGATGCCCGCGCGAAGGCGCGGGTCAGGCAGTTCATCGGCAGCGTCGGCGATCTCGCGCCGGGCGTCCAGTCGCAGTCCGCTTGTTCGAACCTGCGGCTGGTCGCTAGCCGCTGCTCGCAAAGCTTCTTCATAGCCCACCGACTGGGCATTACTTGCCGGCGCAATGGCCAGCAGGACCGGAAGCGCGGTCCAGCATACTCGTTTCATGATTGTTCATTCCGCAAAAGGAGCGCGTCAGGCACGCGTTCCGGATCACCGGCCCGCGTCGAGCGCAGGCCGTTCATCCAGAGGCAGGAGCGCGCAGGCTTAAGCCTGCACGCGGGTCATGCCGGAAATTGCGGAGGTGGCGGTTCTGGCCCCAGCCTTGGGGCGGCGAGCGAATTGGAGATCAAACCGCTGAATTGAGCAGCCTGCGCCGGTAAGTCTTCGGAATGGGTCGCATCAGCGCCGGGAGCGAGCGGCGCAATGCACCCGAGCGCCACCAGACAATCCAGCCGAAGGTTCTTGCAAGGTGCGCTGCCGTCATCTTCCGTGGAAGTCGCGCCCGCCATCGTTTCCATCTCTGCGCAGGCCGGATCGCCTGCGTCGACGACCTGAGGAAGAGCAGAAGCATGCGCGGCCGACTGGACGAATAGCCCGCAGGCGATCAATAACAGTCCTAGGGTACGCAAGGCTCGCATCACACTCACCTAGAGCTTTGCCGCTTTTAAGACAAGGTCATGCAGCCTGCGGAGAGTCTCAAAATTATCGTGACCCCTCCCGATTGTCGCCGTACGTGTCTCGAACATGCCGCCTCCTCCTCAGTCGATTCCCAGTTCGGCTTTCAGCGCTGTCATGCTTTCGAAGCGGTCTTCTTCTGGGCGGGCTATTGCGGGCTTGGCGTTGACCCAGGTGTTCTCGCAGACGAATTCGAGCATCGCTGCCGCAAGATCCGCGTGCCGGCAGCGAAAGCAACCTTCGGCAAGGCGCTCGTCGGAAATGACGGCTTCACCGGTATAGGGTTCGTCCAGGAGCCAGCCCGGTCGCGCAGCCGTCCATTCCAGGCCTTTCGCGCGCTCCAGAAGATCTTCCATTGCGCGCATCTGTGCGAGAATTTTGTGCAAGGCTGGTCTTGCTGTGAGCTCGAACCATGCAGGAACGCTGGGCTGCGCCTCTACGAACGCTGCCGATATCACGACGATCCGGGAAATGCCGGTTGCCGACATCGCTTCCACCAGCCTGCGGGTTCCCTCCGTGTAAAGCGGAGGCGGATCGATCGCCGTCGATGGACTAAACCCTATACCGAGTGCGGAAATAACAGCACGGCAACCTTCGAGCTCGCTGCTGAAGTCGTCATTGAGTACATCGCATTGGAAGTACTCGACGTTATCGACCCGGTCCGATGGTTCGGGCAAGGTGTGCTCGAACGCTCGAACCGCGATGCCCTTGCGAACCGCATGGCGCAGTATTTCCGTACCGGTCTTTCCTCCGGCACCGAAGACCGCAATGGGTGCTGCATCGGTCACAGCCTCAGCTGCCACTGTCGTACCTCATTATGAATCTGGCCGCGCGTGCCGGGCCCGTCGTGATCATGGAGCGGGCGCCGACGCACGCTGGCGCCCGCTCGCTCGTGTTCACGCCTCGCTGTTGCCGCAGGTCGTGTACCCCCAGAACCCGAACTCGTCCTTCATCCGAGGTCCGGCGACGATGAGTTCCTGCATCTGCAGGCCCGCGTCTCCTTCGTCATCGAGAAGGCGCGTGCGGATACGAAGCTCACCATTCGCATACTCACCCGGGGCGCTTGCTGTGACAGGGATCAGCTTGCCGTTGATCTTGATCGCGCCGCCACCGCTGTTGTCGTAGACGAACGACGGAAACGCGACCTCAGTCAGGCGAAACTGACACGTGTTCTCGGCTCCCAGCGTGGCGAGGTCCGCGTCGCTCATGGTCTCGGGCAGCATGAGGCCCGGGCTGAGGTTGGCAAGAGCGCTCGCAGCACTCTCTATCGGCGCCGCAGTTGCCGGGGGATCGAGCTGTGCTTCGCGATCATTGCCGACCGCGGTATTGGTGTTGCAGGCCGCCAGAGGGAGGGCTGCAAGCGTCAGGATTGCGATCTTGTTCATTGCTGCATCTCCTCGGGCAGGCGTTCTTCGGTGCGCGGACCGTTTTCCTCGATGTCCTGGATGAGATATTTCATCTCGGCGATCTCGCGCCGCTGCGCGACGATGATGGCCTGCGCGAGTTCGCGAACCCGCGGATCCTTCAGGCTCGCCCTCTCGCTAGTCATGATCGCGATCGAGTGGTGCGGGATCATCGCGGCCATGTATTCGGTATCGTCCACCGTGGTCTGGCTGCGTACGAGCCATAGCGCGAGCGCGAAGACGACGGCTCCGACACCCAAGATGATGAAGTTCTTGGTCCGGTCCTTGTACATGCCCCACATGAAGAGAAGCATGACCACCATCATCATCGCGCCCATGACGAACATCATCCAGAAGCGCGTCTCGCTCCAGAAAACGTCGTCCATGTCGAAGCTGTTGGCATACATCAGGAAGAACATGATCACGGTCGAGGTCGATACCATTGCCATGAACCGCCAGTAGTTGCCGCCCCCTCCACCTTTTTCGTGTGCATCGTGCCTAGCTTCAGCCATATCAATTCTCCTTTTCGCTCATGGTTTGATAGACATATTGGGCGGTGCAACTGATCATCAGGAACCCGGTAAGGGCGGCGATGCCGGAAATGGCGCGCATGTGCCCGGCGGGCAGAATATCGCCGAGACCGACCGTCGAGATCGTGATCAGCGCGAAGTAGTAATAATCCATCCAGCTGTTGATGACGTCCTTCTCGAGCCCGCCAAGGCCCCAGACGGAAGCGAGATACATTCCGCCCGCGAATATGCCGGCGATGACCAGATGGCTGAGAAGAACGAGGCTGGAGCCTGCAAGCAGCCGGAAATGGCGTGGGTCCTTGCCTGGCGGAGAAACGGCTTTCGCCCCGCGCAGCATCAACATGTGGAAGTAGAGAGAGATCGCGAACAGCGCGAAACCGAGAAGCAGTGCCCAAATCATAGCGAGACCCAACCCAGGGCCTTGGCACCCATCCAAAGACCCATACCGATCATGAACAGGTTCTCGGTCAACGATACGAAGCCGAGCGGCACGTTGCTGCTTCCGCCGACGCAAGCGCATTTCAACTCGCGCTTGTCGATGTAGACCGCCTTGAACACGCTGACCGCGCCGACCGTCCCTATGAACAGCGATACCGGAACCGAGACGATCGGAAGCGCGTGCGCGACCATTAATATTCCAGCCAAACCCTCACCGAACGGATATAGAAATCCATATCGTACCCAGCGTCGCGCCAGCAGATCGTAGTTGAGGAACATGGTCGAGAAGCTGCGCACGTCCTGCAACTTCTGGATCGCGAGCAAGGCCATCGATAGGCTGACAAACCATTCGACCGCTTCCACCGTGAAAATCGTGTCGAAAACGTACCAGCTAATTGCCAGACCCAGGAGGAAAGCGACGCCGAAAATGGCAATGACGGGCTGGTAGCTGGTCTCGTCATCACCGGCTTGCGTTCTTTTCTTGCCGACATGCTCACGGACATCGTCGTAACCTCCGATGCGCTTCCCGCCGATGAAGGTTTGGGGGGTGGTTTCTACCCCATGCTGCTCTTTGAACGCATCGGTCTCCTCGCGCGTTTTCAAATGGTGGTCGTCCACCTCGAAACCTTCGCGTTTGAGCAAATCGACCGTTTTCAATCCATACGGACAAACGTGGTCCGGCATGACCATTCGGTAAACGGTGGCAGTAATAGTCGTCACGATATGCTCCGTCTTGAATTTCTTTTGATCCGCGAACTTGGCGCCTCGATCCTCGTCGGCTTTTGGTCGCTGCCTTTGCGCTCGTGTTCTACTAACGGGGTCACCGCCTCTCTTCCGCCGGTCTTTCTGAAGCGGAGTCCATCGCTTGCGAACGCCTGGACAAATAGAACCATTCGGCGATGAAAACGGCGGCAATGCCTGCGACCGCATAGGCGACGACCGCAGGGTCGGTTTTGAGCTTGGCGAAGGCAAAAGCTGTCAGGACTACGCTGTCCGCCACGAGTGCCGACCATAGCACCCAGGCACGCGCACCGATCTCTTCCCGCAAACCGCGCAGCACGCCCCAATGCACAAGCATGTCCATTACGAGATAGAAAAATGCTCCGAGCGAAGCGATCCGCGACAGATCGAACAGGACCGCGAGCGTGCCGGCAATCACTACGGTATAGACCAGCATGTGACTGCGGATCGGTCCGCTCATGCCGAAATGGCTATGCGGGATCATCTTCATCTCGGTCAGCATCGTCAGCATTCGCGAAACGGCGAAAACACTGGCGATGACACCCGAGGTCGTGGCTGCGATCGCGATTGCGACTGTGAAATAGAAGCCAAGCTCTCCGAGCGCGGGGCGCGCAGCTGCCGCAAGAGAGTAATCGCGCGCCTCGGCTATTTCTGAAGTGCTGAGGCTGGCGCCGACCGCCACCGCGACGAGAAGGTAGACGACCACGCATACTGCGATCGAAATGATAATGGTTCTGCCGACATTCCGATGCGGATCGATGATTTCGCCGCCGCTGTTGGTGATGGTGGTGAAACCCTTGAAAGCGAGGATCGAGAAAGCGACCGAAGCGAGCAACGCGTCGAGGCCCGAAAGCGCGACCGGCTCTGCGAAGGCACCGCCTGAAAATCCGGTGGCCCAGATCGCCGCAATTGCGAACAGGGCGATGCCGCCGATCTTGATTGCCGACATAATGAGCGAAAACCCGCTGACCGATTTGTTGCCAGCAGCATTCACGAAATAGGCGAAAACGATGAGGGCCAGTGCCGCGACGGAGACCAGAATGCCGCTGCTTTCGAGCCCAAAGGGCCGCAAGGCATAGGTCGCGAAGGTCCGAGCGACCAGGCTTTCGTTGATGACCATCGACAGCGCCATCAGGAGCGATGCCGATGCTGCAACGACGCCCGGTCCGTAAGCCTTCTGAAGGATCATCGCGATGCCGCCAGAGGAGGGCCAGCGGTTCGACATCTTGATGTAGCTGTAGGCGGCAAGCGAGGTAACCAGCGCGCCGACTATGAAAGAAAGCGGAAATAACGGTCCAGCCAGTTCGGCAATCTGGCCGGTCAGTGCGAAGATACCTGCGCCAATCATGACGCCGGTCCCCATCGCGACACCGCCCAGCAACGTTATCGAGCCCGCATTCTCGCTATGTTGATCGTCGCCATCTGTCTGCAAGTCTTTCCCCTGTCTATGTCATCCCGTCCGAGAAGCATCACGACAAGCAGTACGTTGGGCAGAGGTTCACCCCTTAAAAAGATCCAGCATTTCTGACCGAGCTTTTGACTATCGCATTTCTCCTATTTCGTGCGTGCTGCAATCATACAAATTGGAAGGGTCCGGGACTGTGGGGGCAGCCAGCCCGGACCCGGCGAGAAGTTCGACAGGCTTCTGTGTCGCTTCCCGCAATTAGTCCTCATCGCCTGCAACCTTTCATGCCGACGCATGGAGTGGCTTCACCCCCTTACGGAAAGGACGCGAAGACGCTCTGTCCGGTTGGGCCAAAGGCGATGACGTCGTAAGGCTGGATCCGGTTTCCGGCCTCCATGCCGGGCGATCCCAGAGGCATTCCCGGAACCGCGAGGCCGGCAACGCCGGCGGGCCGTTCGCGCAAAAGCTTGGCGACGGCTTCTGCAGGCACGTGACCTTCGATGATGTATCCATCGACCTCCATCGTATGGCATGACCATAACTCTTGGGGTACGCCCCGCGCGGTCTTGATCGCCGCCATGTCGTTGCTGTCGACCGATGCCACCTTCGTGTTCATCCCGTCTTCGACATGGCCTGCCCAGTTGAGACAGCACCCACATCCTGGATCCCGGAACATCGTATAGGTCGCTGCCTGAGCCACGTTCGAACAGGCTGCCAGCACGAGCAAGGCCGCGCCGCTAATCGATCGCCGGAGCAGCGAAGGCTTTTTCAAATTCATTGTGCAATTCCTTTCTTGTATCCGCGCCATAGCGAGATCGTCCCGGTTGCCGTCGGGAACCGTTGGAGCAGGCATGGCTCGGTGAAGATTTCGGCGAACAGTTTTTCGACTTCGCCGTCGGCGCTGGGCTGCGTGTCGCTTATGCCGTCAAGAGACTGGACGGTCGCCCGGAAGAGGCTCCGCATGAGTGGGCTATCCTGCTTCATATAATCGGAGATCAACACGGTTCCGCCTGGCACGAGCAAGCTTTCGATGGTTTCCAGGATTGTCTGCTTCTTGCGCAAGGGGACCTGGTGCAGGACGAGGCTGCTGACGATCTTGTTCGGCTGCCACCCTGCGGGTAGCTTGAGGCTTTCGAGAAAGCCATTGTGCCATTTCACGAGATCGGCTCCCGCGCCAAACTTGCGCCGCGCAAGCGCGAGCGCATCCGGGTCGGGTTCGACACCGATCAGACCCGCTTCCAAACAATCCGTCATCAAGGCCTTGAGAAGAGTGCCGGTTCCGCTGCCAACATCGATCACCCGGTCGCCGGGGACAAGGTGCAGCTCTTCGACAATCCTTTGGCGCCAGAGATGTTCGCGGGTGAACAGACCGATCGCCCGGTCGTAAAGCGGCGTCAGAAAGCTCTTGCCAAGAAGAGGCGTAAATTCGCCGTGATCTTCAGGTGCGGTGATATTGCTCACGAGTTGGTTTCCATTCATCCCGGGTTCGACCCGATTCTGACAGACCCGTCTCGATTACGTATGGTGGTGGACATTCCCTCAAAAAAAGAAGTTTAAGGGATTGTGCAGGCGAGCGCGTATAGGACACGTGCAACCCACAGGAGTTTTTCGGATGCGTGACAATCACTCTCTTGATGCGGTGCTCGGAACCCTTTCCGCCACCGGCACCAGCGAGGTCCCCGCCGACTTCATGGATGGCGTTTGGCAGCGCGCCGGACAGCTTGGCGAAATCGCCGACCGACGCCGCCGGACGGCTCTGTTCGTCGGTCTGTTCGTCGTCGGGCTTGGAGCTGGCGCCGGAACGAGCGGTTGGCCCGGCGGCTATGGCACGTCTTCCGCGTCATTTGGCGAGAGTCTTATCCTCGGCGAACAGCTGTCCCCATCGGCGCTCCTCCATGTGGAGCAATAGGGTTTGAAGACGACGCATATCGTTCTCGCGGTGCTTCTCGCAGCACTTGCAGGATGCCTCGGCGCGATTGCCGCGGACCGCTGGGCCAATCACGAGGCTGGCTCCGGCCTCCACGATTTCGTGCACGACGAACTCACCCTGACGGCCGACCAGGAGCAGCGTCTCGATGCGCTCGAGGCTCGTTTCGCTGTCGAAAGGGCACGGCTCGAAGGATCGGCGCGTGCAGCCAATGCCCGGCTCGCCCAGGCGATGGAAACCGAGCATGAGTACGGTCCCGAGGTCTCGGCCGCGATCGACGAGGTGCATGCACGCATGGGCGATCTGCAGAAAGCAACGGTGCGCCATGTCTTCGACATGCGCGAAATTCTCGAACCCGAGCAGCAACGCCAGTTCGACCGCAAGGTCTCCGACGCCTTGACCCGCGACCCTCGCGACTGAAGCGCCATGTCGGGGGCGGGCGACAATCCGGATGAGGCCCTTGTTTCGCAGGCGAGGGCTGGAAACAAGCGGGCTTTCAGCCAACTCGTCGAGCATGAAACTGGTCGGCTTCTCGCGCTCGGGACACGCATGCTTTCCTCTCCTTCTCAGGCCGAGGACGTTGTTCAGGACAGCCTCGCTTCGGTGTGGCTGACGCGCCATCGGCTTGATCCGGACAAGCCGATCGGACCCTATCTGACAACCGTCGTCCTCAACCGCTGCCGGGACCGTTTGCGCAGGCGCAAGGTCGCGGGCTTTTTCGGACTGTCGGGTGATGACGAACTTCATTCCATCGCCGACGATTTGCCGGGTCCTGAAGCGTTGGCCGTTTCCAGGGAAGAGCTCAATCTCGTTCAGGCCGAGATCGCGCGAATGCCTGTAAGGCTGCGCGAAGCGCTTGTGCTCGTGACCATCGAGGGGCGTAGCCAGGCCGAGGCGGCCGATCTTCTCGGAACGACCGAAAAGGCGATCGAAACCCGCGTATATCGCGCGCGCAACAGGCTGAAGGAGCGCTTCGAAAAACTTTGAGGGGTTGGCTGGGCGCGCGCGTAAGTAACGGTAAACGCCAAGTCAGGAGCCCTTTATGATCGCCGTCAATCGACGCAAGTTTCTCGGAGCCGGAGCAGGAGGAATGGGTCTGCTCGGCCTTGCCGGGGCGATGCCTGCCTGGGCACGGGGCGCGGACATCCTCGCAGGTAACGCCCGCAAGGGGCTGGACGAGATATCCGGCCCCAATATCGACCTCACCGTTGCCCGATCGGCCTTCGCGACCGGCAACAGGCGCGGCGGCGCGATCGCCGTCAATGGCACGATCCCCGGTCCGCTGTTGCGATTGCAGGAAGGCACGACCGTCCGGCTCAATGTCCATAACCAGCTCGAGGAAGATACCTCGATCCACTGGCACGGTCTGCTCGTGCCGTTTCAGCTCGATGGAGTGCCTGGCGTGAGCTTTCCCGGCGTCAAACCGGGAGAGACCTTCACCGCCGAATTCCCGGTTCGCCAGTCGGGTACCTACTGGTGGCACTCGCATAGCGGCCTGCAGGAACAGGCCGGGCATTACGGCGCGATCGTGGTCGACCCCGCCGGACCCGATCCGGTCCAGGCCGACCGCGAATATATCGTGGTGCTGAGCGAATTCAGCGAAATGTCGCCCCACACGATTTTCGACAAGCTCAAGAAGGGCGAAGGCTACTTCAACTACAACCAGAACACCTGGACCGACGATTACCCGCTTTCGGGCGAGGATCGCCGGATGTGGGCGAAAATGCGCATGATGCCGACGGACATCCTCGACGTGTCGAGCGCGGCTTATACCTATCTTCTGAACGGCCATGGCCCGCTCGACAATCTGGAATACCTCTTCCGCCCGGGCGAACGCGTGCGGCTGCGCTTCATCAATGCCGGCGCCATGACCTTCTTCAATATTCGCATTCCCGGCCTGCCGATGACCATCGTTCAGGCGGACGGGCAGAACGTCGAGCCGGTGGAGGTCGACGAGTTCCAGATCGGTGTGGCCGAGACATACGACGTCGTCGTGACGCCGGGCGCGCAACAAGCCTACACGCTGGTCGCGGAGTCGATGGACCGCTCGGGCATGGGTATTGCCACACTCGCGAGCGCACCCGGCGCTCGCGCCGCCATTCCGCCGCTGCGCGATCCGCCGCTTCTGACCATGGCCGACATGGGCATGAGCGGCATGGACCACGGCTCGTCTGGCGATGCCGGCATGTCGGGCATGGACCACGGAAGTGGCGGCGACATGGCGGGGATGGATCATGGTTCGTCCGGCCAATCCGAGATGGCAGGCATGGCCGGCATGTCGGGGATGCAGATGCGCGACACGTCGCTTCTGCCGCCCGATGTGAAGGTCGGGCCCGGTCTCGACATGGTCTCGAGGAACCCGGTCGACCGCATGGGCGATCCCGGCATCGGTCTCGCCGATGTGCCGCATCGTACGCTCGACTATCGCAAGCTGCGCGCTCTGACTCCACACCGCGAGGGCCGCACGCCGTCCCGGCGAATGGAAATTCATCTGACCGGCAATATGGAGCGCTACATGTGGTCGTTCGACGGCAAGAAGTTCTCCGCCGTCTCAGACGAGCCGATCCGTTTCGCCTATAACGAGCGCGTGCGCGTGAAGCTCGTCAACGACACGATGATGGCGCACCCCATTCACTTGCACGGTCATTTCTTCGAGCTGGTCAATGGCGCGCCGGCCGATCGTCAACCGCTCAAGCACACGGTAATCCTGCAGCCGGGTGGCAGCGCGCAGTTCGACCTGACGGCGGACGAGCCGGGCGACTGGGCCTTCCACTGTCACCTTCTCTACCACATGCATGCCGGGATGTTTCAGATCGTCACGGTCGCCAATCCCGACGGGAGCGAAGCATGAAAATTCGTATTGCCAGCCTGCTCGCATCGGTCGCAGCCGGCTCAGTTCTCGCCTCCCCCGCGGCGGCGCAGCATGCCGGTCATTCGCCGGCGGAGCCGCAGCAAAGCGCCGAGGCGCAGGCTGACGCGAAGACGAAGTGCGAGGAAGAAGCCGAGCGCCATCGCGCGATGGGGCATCCGGTTGCAGATGGAGCATGCGAACCGGCTGCCCAGCCTGAAGCCGCCATGGACCGCTCGCAGATGGATCACTCAACCATGGATCATGGTGCGATGACCGCTCAGGATGGCCATTCTGGCATGACAATGCCTGTGGACGCTGCCCGTCCACAGGCATCGCCCGAAAGTCATGAAGGAATGGATCACGGCTCGATGCCGCAGGGCAAGCCCGCCGAAGGCGCGATGGATCATTCGCAGATGAATCACGGCGAGATGGGTCAGGCGGAGGCCAGTTCGTCGATGGACCATGGGCAGATGGATCACAGCCAGATGAACCATGGGGAGACGCCTTCGCAGGACAGGCAGGGCATGGACCATTCGGCGATGCAGATGGGCTCGGACGATGATATCCCGCTGCTGCCGCCTCCTCCAGAAGCAGGGAGCGGCCCAGCGCGCGCGGCGGTCGCCATCTGGGGCGAGGAAGCCATGAACGAAGCGCGCCGCGAGCTTGTCCGCGAGACCGACGGAGGAATGCGCTTCTGGTTTCAGGGCGACCGGCTCGAGTACCGCGCCCGCGAGGGGAAGGATGGATATCTGTGGGACATCCAGGGATATTATGGCGGCGACATCGACAAATTCTGGTTCAAGTCCGAGGGTGAGGGCAGCTTCGGCGAACCCATAGAAGGCGCCGAGGTCCAGGCGCTCTGGAGCCGCGCCATTGCGCCCTTCTTCGATTTCCAGGCGGGTGTTCGCCAGGACCTGACCGGTCCGGAACGCACGCACGCGGTTATCGGTATCCAAGGGATCGCGCCTTACCAGTTCGAGGTCGATGCCGCGGCCTTCGTCTCCACCAAGGGCGATGTGACGGCGCGTTTTGAGGGCGAACTTGATCAGCGCATCACGCAGCGGCTGATCCTTCAACCGCGTGCCGAAATCGCACTTTCCGCTCAGGATATTCCCGAACTCGGCATTGGCGCTGGCCTCGACCGGATCGAGGCAGGTCTGCGTCTTCGCTACGAGTTCGCACGCGAATTCGCGCCCTATGTCGGCGTTTCCCAGGAATGGCGCATCGGCGACAGCGCGGATTTTGCGCGGGCCGCCGGAGAGGATCCGAGCGTCACCAATTATGTCGTCGGTGTGCGATTCTGGTTCTGAAATCTCAAAAAGGATAGAACTTCCATGACCAAGACCTTGACACGCATCGCGGCGACTGCGCTTGTTGCCACGCTGATACCGCTGCCAGCCTTCGCGCAGCAGATGGACCACTCTTCCCATGCGAACCATCAGATGCACGCGATGGACGCTTCGGCGGACGATGTCGCGGGCGCTGAAGAAACCCTCAAGGCCTATCGCACCGCTCTTGAAGCGCGCGACGCGCAGGCAATGCGCGCGCTCTTCGCCGAGGACTCGGCGATCTTCGAGAATGGCAAGGCCGAAGGAAGCTTTGCCAATTACATGGAGCACCATTTGGGCCCCGAGCTCGACGCGATTGTGAGCTTCACCTTTACCGACCCCACGCTGACCGTCACCCGGATGGGGCACATGGCCCATGCCTATGAGACGTATGGCTATCGCATCGAACTTAGCGATGGCCGGGTGATCGAGCGCGACGGCGTGGCGACATCGGTGCTTGCTCACGATGCGGACGGGTGGAGAATCGTCCAGTACCATTCCTCGTCGCGCGCGCCGCGCAACTGATTACGGCTTTCGAAGAGGTAGCACCGGTTGGCAACGCCGTCGCTGAAGCTGCGCCTGCATGTGCTCGGCAGCAAGATCCACAAATGGCTGGCGATTTTCGTCGGTGTCCAGGTTCTCTTGTGGATGGGAACCGGCGCCCTCATGTCGTTTCTCGACCTGGAAGAAGTTCGCTCCGAACATGTCGTTTCGCGTGAACAAGAGGCGCTGCCCGCCGATGCCCCGCTCCCGGCCTGGGTCGCAAACGACGGTACTCTTGCAGCGGTAACGACACGTTCGCTCGACGGCGATGCCGTGACCGAGGTCCGCAAGGTTGACGGTAGCGTGAGCCTCCACGATCCGGTGACTGGGCGTAAACTCTCCCCCATCTCGGCGGCAACGGCAAAATCCATCGCCTTGCGCGCATGGACCGGGCCGCGCACGACCATCGAGGCCGCACGGATCGTCGATGACCCCATCGGAACCGAGTTTCGCGGCCCTTTTCCGGCCTGGCAGGTCACCTATGCTGACGAGGCTTCGACGCGCATCTACATCGATGCCGCCAGCGGCACGCTCGGGGCGGCGCGCAGCGATACATGGCGCCTGTTCGATTTCATCTGGGGCCTCCACATCATGGACTGGACCGAGCGCGACCGCATCAACAGTTGGTGGCTGCTGCTGTTCGGCATTGGCGGCACGATCATAGCCCTGTCGGGTTTCGTCCTGCTGGCGAACCGGATGCCGAGGCTGCGCCGCCGCGCAAAGAAGAGCAAGCTCGCCTGAGCCCATGGGGCTTATTCGCGTGGGCGAACGCCTTACCCTCGTTCGCCAGGCCGAACGCGGCCAGGAGCCGAATGCGTTCGACGATCGCGATGATGCCGCCAGCAAGCGTGACCACCCGGGCGCACTTCAGTCGCGCTGAACTATCAAATTAATGCGAGGGGCACGCGGCTGCCGTGCGTATCAGGCACATAGGTCGCACTTTAACTGCAGGGTCGGGAGACATACGAGACATGAAAGCCCCCTCATTTCTGGCGCTGCTCGCCGCAAGCCTGCTCTTCGTCGGACCCGTTCAGGCTCATGGCGACGAAAAGCACGGCGAAGAGGCGAGCGCCGCGCCTGCTGCCACCAATGGCGATGTGCACGACCAGGCGGCCATGGCGCAGATGGGCGAGACTGCGGATGCTGGCGAGTCCTCCGGCGCGCACGATGAAGCGGGCGCAGCCCATGACGAGGCCGGTGGCCATGCGGATGAGAGCGAAACCGGCGTCATGGCCGTACTGAAAAAGCTGCATCCGGCAACGATCCACTTCCCGATCGCCTTGTTTTTCATGGCTGCGGCCACCGAATTGTTCGTGATGCGCCGGAAAGGAGCGGGCCTGGAAAGTGCGGTGGGCGTACTCGTCTACGGCGGAGCAATCGGCGCAGTCGTCGCAGTTCTGTTCGGATGGATTCACACCGGCCTTTGGTTCGGAGGCGATGCCGTCATGCAGGTCCATCGATGGAACGGGATGCTGATCGCGGTCCTCGGTGTGGCAATGGCATACCTCGCGAGCAGGCCGAGCCAGAGCCGCGCATGGTTGCGTACGGCTATCTTCTCGATGGCAGCACTTATTCTGGTGCAGGGCTTCCTTGGCGGCGAACTCGCGCATGGGCCAAACCATCTCGGAATTTCCTGGCTCTGAAGGAGTTGAACAGCATGCGTACTTCCAGGTCAAAAACAGCGATCGCATTTTTCGCGATTGCGCCGATGATGTCCGCTCTCGCCGCTTGCGACGAAGCGCAGGAGAGCACACCGACCTCAGAGGTGTCGCCGATGGGCGAAGCAGCGGTGATGCCCGGCATGGCACCCGAGGGTGGTCTTGCAGACCCGACAACCTCTACCTCCGAAAGTGAGTCAGTGGCTGCGCGGCAGGACGCTCTTTCGACAGGCGATGCTGCCGCGCCCGCGTCTCGGCGAGCCGCCTCTCCGGTACCACGTGCAACTGCCACATCCGCCGCGCCGGCACCGCGCGCGCAACCCGAGAGCGAGGCGACCCCGCCCGCCGATCCCCATGCCGGCCATGACATGTCCTCGATGGCCGATCACGACATGGAAGGCATGTAATCCGGCGCATGGCCCATCAGTCAGGATAGTCAGGAGAAATCGTCTGCAAGCAATCGTGACGAAAATCCGGACATCAGAAAAGGACGGCTCCGCCTCCCCCCGAAGCCCTGCGGGTCGCAGGTGCCCAAGGGGCCGTTCTGGAACCCCGCGTGAAGACCAACCCAACGCGCGGGGTTCCGTCTCTTCGTCCTCGTTGTCGTCGTGCCAGGCGCTTCCCGGCATGGCTTCGTGCTATACAAGCATTGCGCTGCCAAGCGCGTGGTGGGACATGGAAAGGAACTGCCAATGACCGAAAAAAGAACGGCCGGTGCGCTGTCGCGCTGGGAAGACGAAGGCGGTGCGCTCCCTTGCGGGCCGCAAGAAGCCCTCGCGGCCGATTGCGAGAAATGGGACATCCCTCCGCTCACGGATGCCGAAATAATCCAGCTACGCATAAGGGTGATCGCGCTCGAAAACATGGTGCTAGGATTATTGTCCACGGCAAGCGATCATCAGCTCACTGCGATCGAACAACTGGCCGAGTTCATCTCCCCACGCGCCGACGCGACGCAGCATCCGCTAACCTTGCACGCTGCCACACAAATGGAGAACTTTGTGGAGCGCGCTCGACGGTTTCGCGAGGAACCTTCAACGGATTGACTGACGCATGACCGGCCCTCGAACCCTAGCTCTCCTGCCTGCGGCTGGATCGTTGACCTGAAGAGACTGCGATGGACCTCGATACGCTCCTCGTCCGCTATTTCCGCACTGCCGATCTCGGAATGGTTGGCGCAGAGGCATTGGCATCGGGGATCGAGCGGTGCCAGGTCGATCTCGGTCTCGAGCAGGACCGGGGCAAGCGCTTTGCCTTGTGGGCCATGCTCTACCTGCTCGGGTCTGCCCCTGACCTCGACGTGGCCTTCGAGAATGAGGAAGACCGGGAAGCAGCCCGCAACTTCATGGATCTCCTGGCGGCATCGGAAGGCGATGTGGTAAGCTGATTGCAGCAGGGTCCTGGCACCTTCAGACCCGCACCCGATACCCATCCGGCTTTCTTCGCGAACAGTCCTGAACCAGGTCAGCTGAGGAGCCGCAACCCGTTCCTTTCCGGCCGTGTTGGCGGCTTCGCCGCCTGCCCGCACCCCCCGTCATGAACAGGTTTCCCTTCGGCCCTTCAGGCCTGCGGTGCAGTCCTCCCATGCCCTGCTTCTTCTGGATGTTCGCAAGCCGGAGATGGTCTCCGGTTTGAGGAACTGAAGGAATTTCATCATGACCAATATCGCAATCCTCACCGGCCGCATCGCCCGCGATCCCGACATCCGCGAGACCCAGGGCGGCACCAACGTCACCGGGATCACCGTCGTCACCGATCGCCCCGCACGCGACAAGGACGGCAAGACCTACAAGGACGATAACGGCTACACCGCCAAGGAAAGCGAGTTCCACCGGGTGACCTGCTTCAATGGCCTTGCCAAGACCGTCGGGCAGTACTGCTCAAAGGGCCAGCTGGTCAGTGTCCAGGGCCGCATCCACTACACCCAGTGGGAGGACAAGGATGGGGTCACGCGCTACGGCACCGAGATCCTCGCCGACAAGGTCGACTTTCTCTCCCGCGGCAACGGCTCGGGTGAAGAAGGCGACAACACCGACGCTCCCGAGATCGACTGACATCGATCCCGATCGTCCCCTTACGAAGAGGCTCTGCCGCAAGCGGCAGGGCCTCTTCTTCTGTGGTTACTGGGTTCCCGGCGCTGCATTCGAAGCACGGGTGGCACCGCGCCCCGTCAGTTTCTCGATCGCGGCATCCTCGCCGAGTTTCCCGAGTTCTTCGGCAACCTTCCTCAGGCCCTTCTTCGAGAAGCTTTCGAGGCCGCTTCCCAGGATGATTTCGCCGAGTTCCCTGGCTGCTTGCACTTCAAGTTCGCGTTGTTTGGCGTCGAGCGCCTCGCGGTCCGCTTCGAGCTTTTGCAGGGCTGCAATCGCGCTCCTGTTTCGGGGCATGTTACTTGTCCTTTTGTCCCCCTCAGATCCGCTCCCCAGTTGTTTCCATGCCCGCGTCACCGGGGTGTAGGAAAGGCAATTCGCATGCAGGAGATGTTTGATATTGGGCGGAGGTTGTGGGTTCTTGCTCACGGTTCTCCCAGCATGATGGCCTTGCGCCTCCCGCCTCAAGGATGGCGGGGCCCCACCATTTTGCCCGCCACCGGATTGCATCCGGCAGCGAACAAAATCGTTACCCCCACCGCCGCTATCGCGGTCGCCCATTCGGGCGATCCCTGACCCGGGATGCACAAGACCATCGCGAACGCCTCCTGTCGTCTCACGACAGAAATCAGGAGGATTATCATGGCTTATTCAATGCATTGCGCCCTTCCGTCCCGGAGCTATTTCGAGGCTCTGGAAACAGCCGAGAAGAGAGCGCTGCACAGCTTCTTCGATCAGCACGTTATCGAGGATGACGAACTCGGGTACTTTGCCCTCGACGAGGGTGACTACAACATATTGCCAGCGCATCTCGCAGCGCGGGTGGTCCACACGGTCCACGGCGGCATGCTCGACGAGTTCTGAGACTATCGACAGGGCCGGAACCGGGAACGGTTCCTGCCCTTTTTTCTTGTTCGCCGGGTAGTCCATCGAAGCGCAAGAAACCGGTTCGGTCGGTTACTCTGACGGCCGCCCACCGCAATGTGGCGGCGCCCGATAAATGGAGCGGGGCTGTGGACGCACTCTGTCCCGCGCATCTTGCGATGCGCTCCTGAGGGTGCGGCCTGATTTTCTCCTGGGCCCCGCACGCACTTGCGAACCGGCAACGGGTCGGGCGGCGGGAAGCTAGGGCATGCGACATGCCCCGCTTGCCTTGCTTCCCACGCGCCCTTGGCCGCTGCCTCTTTCGCAGGTGCTGTCTTTGGCTGGAGGCGTCGAATGCTCTCGATCTGCATCCGAAGAGGTGCCAGACCTGGTTGCTCGCGCTCCAACATGGAGATCGGGAAAGGTCGTCCTTGATCAATCCCCCTTATTGCCTGGACCTCCTCGCGCACTTGGGAACAAAGGAGCACACCCTACCCCGCGATTTCGGGATTTATCTTTCTGTTATTGCTAAAGAATGTGGTTTTGGGCGAAATCAACCCGTCTGCGAGTAGAGCGGCTTTGCGCTGATCCGCTGACAACTCTCATGCATCTAAAACCCTGAAATATCGTCTGAATCTTTCGATTGACTGCGAGTTGTTCACGATTTATTCTCATCGGCACCTTCCGCAAGGTGAGCCAGGTTCCGTCGGCCCGACAAGGAACCTGTTTCATGACCCGACAAGATCGGCTTCAGACATTCGTATCTCTCTCCGTTGGTAACTGGGTTCGCCAGTGTGCCGCGGACCATGGCGTCAGTGTCAGCGTCTTTATCCGTGACCTTATTGTCGCAGCGTGGCAGCGCGATAACGAGGCGAAGGACCGCCCCGCAGGGCTCGATCCCGCGCGCCAGGCAATCTTCATTTCGGTGGCGCTCGATGCGCTTCTGGCCAGCCATTCTGACGCGAGTTTGCGCGACCGTACTCACGAGGCGTACCGGCGACGCCTCGAGCGTCTTGGCCTCCCCGTCAACGCAAACATGGGAGGCCAATCCCATGAAGCATAATCTCCTGAATTTCACCCGCGGGAGCCAGTTGCTCGGCCACTTTGGTTTCATGTTTGCAGCCGGCCTGAAGGGCCCCTTGATTGTCACCGGCCTGGTAGCGGTCGGCACCTGCTATTGGGAAGTGCGGTCGGCTCTGAGTGATCACCAGATCTACCTGGTCTGGATGCATATCTACGCCAGTCTCTATGCCTTCATGGAGTTCGATCCGGCCAAGCTGGTCAACCTTGAACTGCTTGACGGCGAAAGGGTCGGCCTCCCGTTCGGCATCGTTCGCGAGTTCCCGCCGATGCGCGAGGCGGTCGAAGCGTTTCGTACGGCAGTGAAGCAGGGATTGCTGGTCTCGGCGGTACTGCTGATCCCGGCCTTCGTGTTTTTCTGGTGGTTCGCCGAGCGCTTTGGCGGGCGGTCGAAGGAGCGCAAGCACGAGCGTGGTGCTATGCTTGTTTCGCTCGACGAACTCGAAGAAGAAATCGAGCGTCACAACAAGGCATTCCGGGCCGAGGAATTGGGACGCAAGTTCGGCTGGAAGTGGCGGCTTGCGAGCTCGTCGGCGCTCGCCGAAGCGGGCCACTACCAACCCGCACATCTCGCCGGCGTAAGCTGGCCGTGGCGGCTCGAGCAGAGCCACGCCATGCTCATCGGTACGACCGGAACCGGCAAGACCGTGGCGCTCACCGAACTAGTTGCCGAAGCGCGTGAACGCGGCCAGCGCGCGGTCATTTTCGACCTGACAGGGGCCTTTATCGAAGCCTTCTATGATCCCGCGCGCGACATCATTCTCAATCCTGTCGATGTGCGGTGTCCGCTGTGGAGCGTCTTCAACGACTGCACGACGGAAGCTGAGTTTCATGCCGCTGCCGAAGCGCTCGTGCCCCATGACGGGGGTGGTTCAGAACAGTTCTGGGTGCTCGCGGCGCGCATGCTGTTCGTCGAGATGTGTCTTCATCTTGCCCGTACCGGCACTGCAACCAACGAGGCCTTGGCACGGCGGCTGATGACCGCTGACCTGTCCGAAGTGCATAAGCTGATGCGCGGTACCATGGCCGATCCGCTGACCGCTCCGGAAGCGGCCCGCATGGCGGAATCGATCCGCGCTGTGTTCAATGCGAATGCGAAAGTGCTGAAGCTCTTGCCCTCATCCGGACCGCGCTTTTCGGTCCGCGACTGGGTCAAAGGCGACTGCCAGGCGGGCTCGATCCTGTTCCTCTCTGCCCGCTATGTCGACATGAGCATCTCCTCGCAGTTGCTCACGCTGTGGCTCGACACGGCGATGAATACGCTGATGACGCTCGAGCGCACACAGGACCTGCGGATGTGGTTCCTGATCGACGAGCTCGGCGCCCTTCACCGACTACCGGCGCTTGAAAAGGGGCTGCAAACGGCGCGCAATTTTGGCGGTGCGATCGTCACCGGGGTGCATGCGTTTGCCAAGCTCAAGGAAGTCTACGGCGAGAACATGGCCATGACATTGTCCTCGCTTGCGCGCACCAAGCTCATCCTGGCGACAGCCGATCGCGAAACGGCGACCTGGTGCTCCGATTTCATCGGCCACCGGCAGGTGCGGGACATGGAAGAAGGCTACAGCTACGGGTACAACAACGCGCGCGACGCAGTCAGCCTGACCCCCCGGCGGCAGATCGAGCCGTTGCTCCTGCCCGACCAGTTCATGAACCTTCCGCGGTTGTCGGCCTACATCAAGTTTCCCGACGGATTCCCCGCTGCGCCGGTATCGCTCATTCCGCGCACGCGTGGTCGTATTGCCGAGGGATTCATCGCCCGCGAGAAACCGCTCATAAAGCCTGGCCAGGGTCCTGCGGCAGTGACGATCCAAGCAAAACCGGGTTCAAAACCGAATGACGAACATCCCGCCTCGAATGACGACGGTGTCGGTAAGCCTGTCGATACAAAGCAGCTCAAACTCGATCTGGAGGGACAGCGCCGTGTCGTCGATCAACCGCAGGATCGGCAGGAGGCTGTGCCGCTTGAAAAGCTGAACGCAGGGCGCGATGCTGGTGATCTCGGTGCCGAAACCCGGTCCGATACTCATCTGGATGCAGGTCCAACGCTACCTCTCGCCGCCGTGCAAACCGGTGAGGATACACCAGCAATGGGCGCGGAACAGCATCTGTCCGAACCAGGAACCGCCGGCGATGACGCAGGTGGCAAGGATGGTTCGACGCCACGAGGCCGTTCGGCTGCCAACGGCCGCCAACCTCTCACGCCGGTCGAGAAAGACCTGCGTGAAGGCGCGGTCGCAGATCCTCCGGAGAAGGATTTCGGCGAGTTCGAGCCCGACATGTGAAAGGCAAATGGGGAGGGATTACCTGGCCGCGAGGGGAGCCGTGACGAGGATCAGACAGGATGCTTTCCGTCGCCAATGTGCGCTCCCCTTCGGCTGCAGCGAGCTATTTCGCGGCAGACAATTACTACACCGGCGCTGATGCCGATCGTTCCGGAACCTGGGTTGGGAAGGGAGCGGAGCGACTTGGTCTTGAGGGGCGCGTCGGCACCGAGCAGTTCGATGCCTTGCTGCGGGGAGAACTGCCCGGTGGTATCCAGGTCGGCAACGCGGGCCAGGCTCACAGGCCTGGAACCGACCTCACATTCTCACTCCCGAAAAGCTGGTCGCTGCTCGCGCTGGTGGGCGGTGACCAGCGGATTATCGATGCCTACCGCGAGGCCGTCATCGAGACCTTGCGCTGGGCAGAAAAGAACGCGGCGCAGACCCGGATGGGCAGTCAGGCTGGCTACGGGAAGGTCGCGACAGATAATCTGACGATTGGTCTTTTCCAGCACGACACCAATCGCAACCAGGAACCAAACCTGCATTTTCACGCGGTCGTGGCGAATGTCACGCAAGGCAGCGACGGGAAGTGGCGCGCGCTTCGCAACGACAAGCTTTGGTCTTTCAACACCCTCCTCAACTCGATGACCATGGCGCGCTTTCGTCTGGCCGTCGAGAAGATGGGTTACGAAGCAGGGCCGGTTGGAAAGCATGGCAACTTCGAAGCAGCGGGCATTGCCCGCGAGCAGGTCATGGCCTTTTCGACGCGGCGCGAAGAAGTCCTCGACGCGGTACGCCAGCTGGGTGAGAACACTCCGAAAACCCGCGACATTGCTGTGCTCAATACAAGGAAAAACAAGGCGCCCGTCAGGGACCGGGAAGGCCTTCTCGATGCATGGCGGCAGAAAGCCCAGGAAGTCGGAATTGACCTTGCCGGTTTGATCGATGCGTCGCAGATGCGCGCTGCAACAAAGGACATCCCCAGCTCGAAAGAAGGGAACCTCCTTCAGCGTGGAATTGCGAAGCTGAGAGAGTTCGCGCAGCGGATCAAGGGCGATCCGGCGGATCCACTGATCCCTGCCCATGTCCTCAAGCAAGATGCACCGACCATCGCGGCCGCGCAGGCCGTTGCTTCCGCGGTGCGCCATCTCTCGCAGCGCGAGGCAGCCTTTCCCCGTGAGGGATTGCTGAAGGCGGCGCTCGATTTTGGGCTGCCGACGACGGTGGACCACATCGAAACCCGTGTGAACGCATTGGTCAGAAGCGGCGCACTCGAATCCGGCAAAGGCGAGCACAAAGGCTGGCTGGCGAGCCGGGAGGCGCTTGACCTTGAAAGCACCATTATTGCGAATGTCGACCAGGGACGAGGTGCGGTGTTGCCCATCCTGGATCGACCGGACGCCGCAGAACGGGTTCAGGCAGTTGCCGCGATCAACCACGGAATTTCGCTCAACGAAGGGCAGGAGGATGCGGCGGGCCTTGTGCTCTCATCGCGTGACAGGATTGTAGCGATCCAGGGCATTGCCGGGGCGGGCAAGAGCAGCGTGATGAAGCCGGTCGCCCAACTAGTCCGCGAGGAAGGCAAGCAAGTGCTAGGGCTCGCCGTGCAGAACACGCTTGTCCAGATGCTCGAGCGCGACACCGGCATCCGTTCGATGACCATTGCCCGCTTTCTCGCGCAATGGGGCAGGCTTCTGCACGAGCCGGGAAATGCCACGTTGCTGAGTGAGGCTCGGAGCGCGCTCGGAGACCATGTCCTGGTGCTCGACGAGGCGTCGATGGTGTCGAACGAGGACAAGGCCAAGCTGGTACGGTTGGCAAACCTGGCCGAGGTCCACCGCCTTGTCCTCGTCGGCGACAAGCGACAGCTAGGCGCCGTCGATGCCGGAAAGCCCTTCGACCTCGTACAGCAGGCCGGGATCGAGCGCGCCAAGATGGATGTGAATTTGCGCGGCCGCGATCCCATCCTGCGGCGAGCCCAGGCCGCCGCGCAGGAGGGACGCATCGACGATGCGCTCCGGGCGCTTGCTCCTTCAACCATCGAGACTCGCGGGGACAGTGCGATTGTTGCTGCCGAGAAGTGGCTTTCGCTCAGCCCGGCGGATCGGGATCGGACGTCGATCTACGCGTCGGGACGGGCCTTACGGTCTGCGGTCAACGAGGCTGTCCAGCGCGGACTCAAGGCCAATGGCGAGCTCGGCCCACGATCGGGCAGCCTGACCGTTCATTCGCGAGTGAATGTGACACACGAGGAGCTGCGCTATCATCGCACATATCAGCCGGGCATGGTCCTCAACTTTCGCTCGCGCGACAGCACCCAGAAGCTCTCCAAGGGCGACTACACCGTCAAGACCATCGACCATGCGCGCAAGCAGCTCGTGCTTGAGGACAGGAAGGGGCGGGTTCGCAAGTTCAATCCCGCGCGATTGCGGCCAGGCGCAGCCGATAGCCGGCTGTCGCTCTTTGACCGCAAATCGCTGTCCATCATTGAGGGTGACAAGATTCGTTGGACCGACAATGACCACAAGCGCGGGCTGTTCAACGCCGACCAGGCGAGGATCTTGGCCATCGACACAAAGGGCGTCTTGGTGGAGACATCAGCGGGCAAGGAGCTCCGCCTGAGCCGCGGCGACTCCATGCTCAAACGCATGGACCTCGCCTATGCCCTCAATGCGCATATGGCGCAGGGACTGACCTCTGATCGCGGGATCGCGGTCATGGACAGCCGCGAGCGCAATCTCGCCAATCGGCAGACCTTCCTGGTCACGGTCACCCGGCTTCGCGACGGCCTTACGCTGATTGCAGATAATGCCCAGAAACTCGGCCGGGCCATCAAGTCAAACAGCGGCGAGAAAACATCCGCCCTCGAATTTACGCAGCGGCTTAAAGCGGCGGCTGCCAAGGGCCTTTCGAGGGACAACGAGAAGGAGATTGTACCTTCGGAGAAGGAGAAACCCGAACTCGTGAAGGAACGCGTAAAGCCCTTCGAGATCGGGATCTAGGTGGATTGGATAGAAGCCGACCGCTCCTACGCGTTCCGGAAGGTCTCGAGGAGCTGGTCGTTCGGTGTCAATTGATCCATCTGGACATTGAGGCAGGCTGTCCAAAACGTCTTGCCATTCGAAGGATCGGTCTGCCCGGCGTCCCAACGTTTCGCCACACGGTCGAGGTCTTGGAGCGAGATCCCGCCCATCAAGTATGCCACTTTGAAGCGCCTAGGATCTGTCGCGCCGAGCGACTTTTCGCGGAGCAACGAAATGAAGTAATAATAGTCGGGGCGCTGGTGTGGATGGTTGTATAGCGGGACCGAGTTGTCGAAGTGGGGTTGCGGGCGAACCGTCCGATCTTTCGTCTTCACGTCCAGCGCGAGCGAATTCCCGATAACGTAATCACGGCGGGTAGAAATCGTGTCGTTCCTGAAAGTGAGCTGGTGGTGAGCGAGGTATCTCTCGAAGACAATCTCGCCGATGCAGCCGACGAGATTTGCCTGTTCTTGCCTATGCGAATTCTCGAAGATGGGGAGGCTGTCGGCACGTTCCATGGCCTCATCGATCAGCTCAACGGTGAGCTTCATCCGCCGATAGCCTACAGCCATGATGATACCTTCAAGAAGTGGTCAAAAAGGGCGCTCACTTACACTGAAACGGCTTAAAGCTTCGTGTTCTCAAGGTTCTGCTGTCTATCGATACGGGTCCCGGGAGTCGAGAAATGGTCTCCCGTGGAGCTGCTGGCTGATTGGGCGTTGGAATCTTTAAGTGAAACGCATACCCGTGAGAGGCATCTATTCTGGGCCGTCTCAAGCGAGGTTTTGCGCGTAGCTCCATGGCAGACAACTTCAACTACATATCATTCGGTAACCCCGATTACGTCGTAGGTGTTGATGAGATCGGCATGAGCCGTGGCCGCATGTTCGAGTATACTCCTACCGAGCTGGCCAAGGGCTTGGAGGACCTCGGGCCGCCTTCCCTCGAATTCCTCGGCAAGCTGCCGACCTTCCTCTGTAGCGAGATTGACCGGTCGACGGATAATCCCACGATGGTTGTCCGGTACGGGCGCGTTTCGAACCTCGAGGCCGGCAAGAGGGAAATGACGGCCAACTTCGAACCGATCATCGAGTTCGGCGAGGTCGCGTTCGAGAGCGTTGACCAGGCAACAGAGATGTTTGGTGCCGACGGGTTCCAGCTCTACCGCACGCACTGGGCCGTGCGCGAAGGCACATACGGTCCGATTCTCGCAGGGCTGGCCGAACGGAAGCCAGCATTTGCCGATGCGGTCGCCGAATTGCTCGGTGGAGTGGCCGATGCTCCCGGTGCAGAGCCTCCCGAGAGGCACAAGAACATCATAGATGAGGTCGATAGCGTCGAAGCGTTTCTTGAAGTTCTGCAGGCGCATCCGCCCAAGGATGGAGAACAGACGTTCTACAGGGGCCACGAGGATGTCACGTTCGAACTAACGCCTTCGCTGCTTCGAAAGTGGCCGAATGGCAGTTGGAAGTTCATGCCGAACGAGGATCGCCTCTGCAAGGAACTGCTCATCGCCCACTACGACGAGTTCGATGGCGACCAGTACTGCTTTGACCAGCTGGTCAGGATGCAGCACTACGGGTTACCGACGCGGCTTCTCGACATCTCGGGCAACCCGTTGGTGGCGCTGTTTTTCGCCTGCTATTGCAAGCCCGAACTGATGGAAGAGGAAGGGGAGGTCATCATCTTCCGCGTGCCGGAAGAGCAGGTCAAATACTACGATTCCGACACGGTTAGTTGCATATCCAACCTATCCAAGCTGAGCTATGAGCAGAAGAACGATATCGATCTATCCTTGGAGCTCGAAGCGTTCAACGGCGAGCCGGTCACGGGCAAGCTCCTGCATCACATCAAATCGGAAAAAGGCTTCTTCGAAGCCAGGATCGTGCCCGATGATCTTGGTTCGATTGTCTGCGTGAAGGCAAAGCAAACGAATACCCGTATCAAGTCGCAGTCGGGTGCATTCTTGCTGTTTGGCCACGAGGCGATCTTGCCCGAATCTGGCCAGGACGGGCTCGAGGTTTCGCGCATCAACGTCAAGGACAAGCAGCGGATCCTCGGTCAACTCGACGCCCTCAACATCAACGCCACGACGGTCTATCCCAGCATCCAGGAGACCGCGCAGCACGTGAAGGCACGCTACAGCTTGCCAGACAGCTAGATCGCGCGGCCGAACCAAATGACGCGGCCGACCACCTGGATGCCCGACCGGTCGACGTCATCCCAGCTCGGGTAGGCCGGGTTATCGCTGCTGATCGTGATCTTGCGTCCACCGGGCTTGAGGGTGACACGCTTTACAACGAGAGCATCGTCGGCCCGCAGGACGTAGATCCCGTCACGCAGGCGGGAACCGTGGTCGGACGCATCGACCATGACCTCGTCGCCGTCGCTGAGCGTTGGCTCCATGGAGTCGCCCAAGACATGGATGATCGAGAGGCTGGGGCTCTTGGCCGGGGTAAGTCGCTTGAGCCACCGCTCGTCGAAGCCGAAGCGAGTATGCGCCGTTTCGCTCTCGGCAATCGCCCCGAAACCGGCCGATGCATCGACATCGAGCACCGGGATCTCGACCAAGCCGTCGCGGACCGGCAACGGTGGGCCACCCAGGACCTGCTCGTCGACACCGAAGAAGCTCGCCAGCGTTCGCCGGTCGTTATCGTCGAGCCGACGCGGAGACCCGCGCTTTATAAACTGCTGGATATACGACGAGTTGCGCCCGATCAGGCGGGAAATCGAGGAGTAACCGAGCCGCCTTTGCTGGATCAGCCTGTCGAGTTCTTCCCGTACTTGTTCCATCGCTTGCATCCTTCCGGTCGATGCCGGGGTGAAGGAAATTTCCTAGACTCAATGGAGTCTTCCTACTAAGAACAAAACAAGAACACAAGGGCAAAGCGAGTCGAGGACGACATGAAACTGCTGGATAGGATCGAGTGCCACCTGCGGGAATCGCGGATGTCCGCGACGCGCTTCGGGAGGCGGGCAGTCGGCGACCCCCGGTTCGTTCTTGACCTTCGGCTCGGAAGGCGACCGAGGCGCCGCACGATCGAGAAAGTTGAAACCTACTTGGCGTCATATGCGAAGCCGACCGTGCCTCGCGAAGATCCTAGACAGCCTTGAAGGCACACCTGCTGGAAACGAGACACGATTGGCAGTCGGGGTTCCGCGCGCGACAGGTCAACGCGGCATGGTCGAGTACTGACCAATTGACCGTTTTCGGATCACCTCGCCTCACGAGCCACTTGCAAGCTTGCTGAAGCCAAGGATCGTGCCGGATGTCGGCAAGTTTGCGCGGACGCACGAAGCGTTCCACCACGCGTGCCATGTTCACGTCGATGAGCGGAAACCTCTCTCCATGCTGGAACATCAAGATCGCGTGGGCAACGTACTGGCCAACGGCAGGTACCTGCAGGAGCTCCTCGTAGCGGTTAGGAAACATGCCGTCGTGCTCGGCAGCATACGCCGCGAGTGCACGCAACGAGGCGGCCCTGCGTTTCCATAGGCCGAGCGGCCTGAGAAACTCCTCGAGCACTTCGACGGGGGCTTCCGCGAGGTCCTGCCAACCCGGGAATCGGGTGAAAAACCGGTTGTAGAAGCTTGCGACCGTCTCGGCCCGGGTCCGCTGGAGCAAGACTTCCACGCAAACGAGCTGGTAGAGTGGTGTACCCGGCTCGCGCCATGGGAAGGATCGGCCACCACCCTGCCGGTACCAGTCCGCGAGATCGGCCGCGAGGAGCGTCAGCTTACGCTTTTCGCCGGTCCCGAGGGCCGTGTCAGGCGAGGACATGGACATTGGATGGCGGGAACAGTGCCGGGAAGTCTTTCTGCTTGATCTTGAAGAGGTAGCCGTGGTCCCTGACCAGTTGCCTCTCGCCTCTCTGGCTCATGAGGTAATCGACCGAGATCACGCCGCTTTCCAAGAGCGCTTGGAAATTACGCACGTTCGGCGCTCGGGTGTGTTCGACCTGCATGTAGTGGAAATGCTCGTCTGCGCCTTTGCCGCGGCAGCGCGCACCGACCCAGAATGTTTGGGGATGCTTCTCGCGCAGCCTGCCTCTCAAGACCTCGAGGGGCCAAGTGACTACATGCGCGCGCCGTTCCTCCTCGGCTCGGACGTGGTCCTGCTTCAGCCAGTCCTTTTCGGCGTCGACGCTCAGCATGAACCCGAGGGAGTTTGGAGCTTTGGCGTTGATCTCGCAATTCAAGCGAAGCTTGCCGTTGCGATGGTACCCAAAGGTGCTGAGGAGGTTCCACGCCGAGCCGACAGGGCTGACCGACCAATCGGGCGACTGCGAAAATAGCGTGGACCTTGTGGGAGCCCGCTTGATCCGCTTCGCCTTGAGCTCGATCCCCTTGAAGTCAGGCGTCTTCTCGGCATTGGCCGCGATGCCGAGCAAGGTTTCCAGCGTCATGCCGACGCCGGTGTCGCCCGGACGCAGCGTGCGAACGAACCCCTGCGCGGCAATCTCCCTTAGCGCATCGAGCAATTCGCCGACGACAGGGTCCTCGCCTCGCCGGTACTTTGCCGCGATATGCCCAAGGGGGCTGCCGGCATTGTCGAGCGAGGCCAAGACCTCGGTCCGGCTCGCGTTGACCACGTAGAGGTCGCCTTCGTGCTCGAAGACGGCAAGCAAGTTGTAGGGATCGGCATAGCGCCCGAGCAGGGCGAACCAGATGCGAGGGTCACCGGACTTCGTCTGGGGACGATACAGAGACACCGAAGATTCCACGAGGCGATCAGGCTCGACGAAGTAGGCCCTGCGGACCACCTTGTTCTCCGGGCCTTGCGCCTGGTCGTCGAAATCGTGGATGCCGGTCGACAGGAGGTAATCCCGCACGTTGGCGGTCGCGTCCATGATCGACTTCTTCAACCCCGTTTCGGTGGGGACCAAGAGTGCTACGTCGATCTCGTGGCGCGTGAACGCGGCGAGGACATCGCCGACGTCCGTGTCACTCTTCTCAAGCACGGGTTCCCACGGCCTCGTCCAGAACCTTGCGGAAATGCTTGCCGACGGCCTCGGCGAGGCCAACGGGAACGGCATTGCCGATCTGCGTGTACTTGGGAACCTCGCGGTCGAAGTTGCCTTCGAGCGGGTTCCCGGCCCGGCGGATACCACCCGTCGTCCGCTTGCCCGAGAACTCGTACCAATCGGGGAACATCTGGAGCCTTGCCCATTCCCTCACGGTGAGGATGCGCGGCTGGCTAAAATGGACGTAATCGTCAGGAAGCGAGGTCGCGGTCATGTTCGGTTCGGCATTGCCCCAACGCGGCTTCAAGACGCGCTGCGAAAACTTCTTGGTTTGCGCGTGGGCGGGAATCTCGCCGCCATTCGCCAGCATGTAGTCGAACTTCTCGACGATCTCGCGCTTGTGCTTGCTGTACTCCTGCTCCGTCAGCTTGCCTGCCCGAGAGGCGGCCCAGGCCGGTGTGGTGCGAAAACCCTCCTGCAACTCGTTCATCGGCTTGCGCGGGTAGGCTGTGGTCTCGAACGAGCCGGATGGGAAGTCGCCGCTTCGCAGGATCTTCGTGATCTTTGGATCGATGAGGTCGCCAAGCAGGTCTACGAGATCGGGAAACGCTCCCGGGTTCGGCGGCGGCAAGAACCCGCATGCGACAGCGTCTTCCGCGTCGGCGCCCTTGTCGAGGAAGCTACAGGCCTCGAGAACGTCCTTGCGTATTCCGACGAGAAGCACGCGCGGCCGGTTCTGCGGAACGCCGTAATCCTTGGCGTATACCAGCGACCACCGGACCTCGTAGCCCGGAATCTTGCGAAATTCTTCCAAGACATCCGGGAAGATTTTCCTTGAACCCTCGCGCGTCCAGCGGGAGGTCAAGAGCCCGCGCACATTCTCGAACAGGAACATGCGCGGACGAAGCCGGTCAATGATCTTGGTCATCCTCGCGTAAAGTCGGTTGGAAGGCAGGGCTTCCTTGTCGACCGCGTAAGAACGCCTTATCCCGATGCCCGAGTACCCTTGGCAAGGAGGGCCGCCGGCGACGAGGTCGAGGTTGCTGAGCTTGCCGAGGCTAGCTTGCTCGAAGCGCAAGTCGACCTCGCTCATCGATCCAAGATCGCTGACCAGCTTCTCGAGCCGCTTGCCCTTGAGCTCGTGCGCGTCGTGGCAGCGAAGCTCGGCATTGTCAGAGAAACGCATGCTGCCGAGCTCGTGCCCGCGATTGCGCAGGTAGGTTGCCATCGCGTCCTTATCGAGCTCGTTGACGAAGACCGTCGTGAAGCCGGCGTTCTCGAGCCCGGTGCCGAGCCCGCCGCACCCGGCGAACAAGTCGACCGCGGAATAGATCGAACGAGTCGCCGTTGGCTCTTCGGCGGAAGTCAGTGGGACCGCGGTCGTCCCGTCCTTGTCGAGGGTCTTGGTGTCAAGAGTCATGCCGCGTTTGCTAGCACGGGGCCTGGCGGCGGTCCAGGTGTTTCTCCCCGTTTTCGACTTTTCATTTCGTCCACGCATTAACATGTTGTTCGAACTGGACACTTAGCCTGTCCCTCGGCATTTTGCGGCGAGCCAGGGGGGCATTTGAGTGTACGGGGAAGTAAACGAGGTCCTGAACGAAGTAATCTTCTCGGGACGCTTCGAATCTCGCCCCGTCTTCATGGTTCTCGATCCCGTCGCGCTGTCTTCCGCGGCGAAGCGGCTTGGCCAAAACGAGGAGGAGGTCGAGGCCTTCATCTGCAAGGAAGTAGGCAAGAGCCTTTCACGGACGGGTAACCCTTACGCACGCCACGAAACCCAGCTCAAGTTCTGGTGCAAGGAAGGGATGGCGACCAAGCCGCCGTTCACGGCCTTGCTCTTCTGCTTGTCGCATGCGGCGGAACTCATGGCGTCGGACGGCAAGCACACGCAGGGCAACTACTACGTTCGGCTGAGCGAGCTAACCGGCTTGCCCAAGGACCAGCTCAGCTTGCGTGGAATCGACACCGAAAAGTTCTGGCATTGGCTAGCACGCTGGTTGGTGAGCACGGATTACCGCTATGGTCGTCCCACGGCTCGCCCGGTAAACCAGTTCAAGTACATCAGCATCGCGATTTCACAGGCGATCATCCGCGCGGGTGACCGGGCCTGTTTCCACGACATGTTCGAGCGCTACGGTTTCGCCGGCGGCTACACCGTGACCGAAGCCGAGATTGGCCGGTACATCGATACGTGGATCCGGTCATCCGCGGCCAATAGGCGACTGCGCCAAGCCTGGGCGGACCCCAAGTTGCGCCCTAGGATCTGCGAGATTGTCATCGCGGAACTGGAGGATTGGTCGGAGGCGTCGAGCGCTTCGAACGTTGGTGATCGCGAGCAACTTGCCGCGCTTGCCCTTGCCCTCTCCTTGGTGCCCGGTTTCCCCGATCGCGTCGCGGCGCTTTCCCTTGGTCTGCACGGCGAACAAGGTGACGTGCAGGTGTTGTTTGATCGACAGGGGCACCAGCTTACCCTTGATAACGACGTTTTCGGGTCCTTCGCGACCTTGTCGCCTCCAGCCTCGGTTCCGCTTTCCGAGATCTTGCTCAAGGGAGCCGAGTACGTCGCGCCAAGCCAGAACCGCACGTTTCGTTGGCGATACAAGGCCGTCATCCCGTTCGTGCGGGCCGAGACCGGGCCTTTCTGGATAGAGACGAACAAGACTGCCCTCGGTTCGCCCCACGTGATACTCGTTCGCAATAGACAACGGACCCGGTCTGCGGTCGAGGACTTGCTCACTGAGTTGGCCGCGCCGGGATTCACGGTGGCAACGTCGGCCGACTTGCCGGGGCTTCCGGCGGGCTGGGTGCTGTACGAGAACGTGCGCTTGATGCGCATGCCAGCCGTTTTGCCAGACAACGATTTGCGTTCGCTTGTTCCCGTTTCGCGGGCGGCTGGACTTCAATCGTTTGGAGGCATGCGTCTTTCGCGCAGTGTTTGGCACAGGCAAGCTCCCCCGGTCTTGCACTTCGAGGGAAGCAAGGGGCCAACGCGCATCGAGCTTTTCGAGGGTATCGATACCGATGGGCCCGTCTTGGCAAAGGCCGAGGCCGACGGCGAGGCTTGCGAGCTCGGGGTTTCGGGCCATGTACCCGAAAGCGGGGACATGGTGGCTCTCGCGAACGAGGCAGGGAAAGAAACGGGTTACCTCGGCTTCCTCTGCCGCACAGCGCGGCGTCCTAGGCCTCTCGAGATCGATAGTCTTCTGGGCTTACAGTATGTCTCGCCAATCTCTGCAAAGCCGAGGACCGACATCGCTGAAGGAGACCGCGCAGAAAATTGGGCGAACGCGGCGGGCACACTTTCCTTGATGATGCCGCAAGGCTTCGAGACCTTGGGCGCAGGCGGCGAAGCGGAACGGGGCTTTGCAATTCCGCTCCCGACTAGCCTTGACCCCGTGAAGTACGGGAAGTCGGTGGATACGAAGGACATCCTCGCGATGTCGTGCGGCGAACGCGGAAGCCATTACTGGATCTGCGAAACAGTCCCGCAAGGTGGCAAGCAAGACATGCCGCTCAACATGGAATGTAGGGATTGTCGCCTCTCCGTCTTGACAGAGAACAGGGGCAAATCGCCCAAGCAAGTTCAAGAGAAGAAGCGCCAGCCGGTACCCTCTGCGTCGCGCTCCCCCGAACCGGTCGAGCAGGTCGACCACGATTTATTGCTCGATGCCTTGTCCTTCTTGGGCGAGGGTAGCTGGGCTGCGTTCGAGGCGCTCCTATCGACCAACGTCTCGGAACCCTGGCAGGCCCATGCCATCGCCCGGTCCTTCGAGGCTCTCGGTCATATCGACCTAGTGCGTAAACCCGGGGCCGGCAGGATCACGCGATGGTCTATCGCCGCTCCAACGCTTTACCTGTCCGGAGACGGACGGGCGCACCTGCGCGGTTTTCGCAACGTCACCATGACGAACGCAGTTCGCGAATTGCTCGTCAGCCGCGGTGCACGAGACGTATCGGAAGCGTTGAACGGTCACCCCTTGAACATCGCTTTCGACGGGGTCGAACCGGATCTTGCTGCGCTGCTCGCGCAATCAATCAAGGATCCCCACGGAAGATCGATCGCGTTGGTCCTCGATCCGCCGCGCGCAATTGCTCGCCGGATGGCAATCCTTGGATCGACAAGGAGCATGCTCGTCCCTTTGTCCGTGGCCGATGACGTTGCATCCGAACGCTACGATTTGGACCATGGCCGCTGGAGCCATTGCCACGACGTGTTGGAGCCGGGCGCTTACCGCCTCGCATGGCGAGGCCAAGCCTACGCCTATCGCGACGGGAGGGGAAATCTCTTCCAAGGCCCCCACGAGATAGTCAAAGTGCTCGCCGCGCGTGATGCCGGGATCAATTTGCACGCCTACTCGCAAGCAAACGAGGAGTTCGTCTCGCGCCTTGGTGCAGATCCGGCCGGGCTCTTGGCAAGGGCGTTGTGCGCATGTTCCCGGCGGCTGCCGACCCAAGAAGGGGGCGTGCTCAAGTATTCCCAGGTGCCGATCGATGTCGCCGCGGCCGTCCTGGACGTCCTGTATTCCACCGAGGTTCCCGATGAGAGTAGCTAATCCCCCGCATGTCCTTGCCTACGTGCGCGATGCGTACAAGCGATACTACGATAGCGCGTTCTGGATGCGCGATCCGGGCATTATGCGCGAACGAGACGAAATCCTCGCGCTACCAGGTGTCATGGCGCAGGAAGCGCTGCTGGAAGCGGTGCCCGTCTATCCCTCGGTCAAGGCCATCGAAGACGCTTGCCGAGAAGCCGGGCTTTCGGATTTCACTGCTAGGCATCTCGGGCCGGTGGTTTTCGGCAACGAGTCGATCAAGCTCCGCGACCACCAGGCAAGATCGCTCGTGATGGCCCACAAGGGAACCACCGAGGGGCACCGGAACGTCATCGTGACCTCGGGCACGGGCTCGGGCAAAACCGAGAGCTTCCTGCTACCACTGCTCGCGGGTTTGCTAGAGGAACGACGGCAAGGAGCGGGCAACGGCGCTTTGCACCGCTGGTGGGAGAAAGGCCTCGAGGGAAAGCAGCCAACGTGGAAACCTATGCGCGACGGCTTGTCAGGCGGGCCGCATGCCGCGGTCCGTGCGCTCGTGCTTTACCCGACCAACGCGCTGGTCGAGGACCAGGTCTCGCGGTTGCGGCAAGCAGCAATCCGCGCGCGCGAGATTCACGAACTGCCCTTGTTTTACTTCGGCCGTTACACGGGCGCGACGCCGGGAGGCACTTTCTTCCCGCAAGGGTCACTTAACGCGAACGGTAAGAACAAAGTCAACGAGGTTGCCGCCGAGATCAAGAAGATCGCCCGCGAGGCACGGAGCCTGCGCAAGGTCGTGGCTGACGGGGGGAAGAGCGGAAACGATCTCGTCGAGGCAGTATCCCAGTTCCAAGACCCGGAATGCGGCGAGCTGCTGACTCGCTGGGACATGATCGCGACACCGCCCGACATCCTGATCACGAACACGAGCATGCTCAACATCATGCTCATGAGGGACGTCGAGGACCCCATCTTCGACCAGACCAAGGCATGGTTGGAGGCAGACTCGTCTAACGTGTTCTCCCTGGTCGTGGACGAACTCCACGGTTATCGCGGAACGCAGGGGACCGAGGTGGCGCTCGTGGTCAGGAACTTGCTTGACCGTCTTGGCTTGGAGCCGGGCTCACCACAGCTACGATGCATCGGGACGAGTGCCTCGCTCGACGGCGATACCGGCGAAGCTTACCTCGAGGAGTTCTTCGGCGTTCCCCGCCAGACTTTCACTATCTTGAAAGGCACTCCCTCAACCTACGAAGCCAAGTTGCCGTTGTCTGGCGAAGTGCTCACCAAGCTCGAGACAACTACCCGGCAAGGCGAAGCCACTGTCGAGGGCCTGCAGGCGGCCTTGGAAGGTATCTCGCCGCGAGAAACCTTGGCCGCCGCGTGCAACGTCGCGGGCAAGGATGTGTCAGGACATGTCAGGCCAACAAGGCTCAATCGCTTGAAAGAGGTCTTGCTCGGGAACGCGGCTTCGGACGCGGCTTTTGAAGGCTTCCTCGCCGCGGCAAAGGCCGAGCAAGGCGACGAGGCGACGAAATGGGAAAGCCCGCTGCCAACCTTTCGCTCGCACATGTTCTTGCGGCAGGTGCAAGGGATTTGGGCTTGCAGCAATCCAGGCTGTGACCAAGTCCACGAGGACTACCGCACGCCGGGTCGCAAAATCGGGAAGCTCTTCCAGGCGCCTGCCATGAAATGCGCTTGCGGTGGCCAAGTTCTCGAGCTCCTCTACTGCTACGACTGCGGAGAAGCCTACCTCGGCGGGTTCAAGGTCAAGGAACCGGAAGGGTTCGCAACGGGACCGGACGCGGCGTTCCTGGAGTCGACAAAGCCAGGCATGGCAATGGCCCCCCCGGGGATGGTCTACGAGCGCCCGCACGAGGAATTCCGTTGGTATTGGCCAGGGGGACAGCTTCCGCGCGAAAACCGGAGCTGGACTCACCAAGGCCCCGGAAAGAAGGGCCAGAAGCAATTCTCGTTCGCGCTTGGCCATCTCGATCCGTTGGCCGGCTTCCTGCGTCCTGCCGTTCCCGGCGGTGACGATGCAACGGGAGTGATCTTCTCCCCAGCGCAGGGAGTCAACGTGGCCGGCCTCCCCGAATGCTGTCCAAGGTGCGGAAGCGAGCAAAAATGGCGCAACGCCAAGGAGATCGAGAAATTCTACCGCGCGTCCGTTAACACTCCGATCCGCGGGCTCAGGACGGGTCTCAACGCGACCACCCAGCTGGTTGCGGACAGGTCCGCTATCGCGACGAGCGACACGGTGAAAGCGGAGCAAATGATCGCATTTACCGACAGCCGCGACGACGCGGCAGACCTTGCTGCTGGCCTCGAGGTGCACCATTTCCGCGACCTCGTCCGCCAGCTTCTTTTCAAGGCGTTGCAGCCCCGGGAATCGATTACATCCGAACTGCTCGGGGAGCTCGTTGCCAAGGCAAGGTCGGGCACGGACCTATCCGAAAGCGAGGCCGCCATCGTCGAGAAGGCGAAGAAGTTACCCGGCAATCCTTGGCAAGCAGCAAGGCTCGTTTCCGGTGGGATGGCCGAGGAGGCCGAGATGGCAGTCCTTGCCGAGCTCGATGCCAGCGCTTCGACGTCCCGCGTTGCCTGGCCCACCCTCGTAACAACCTTGGTCGACGAAATGGTGGCCATGGGCGTTAACCCCGCGGGACCAAAGGTCAGCCTTGCCAAGTACCCGGGAAAGGACGGCGTCGATTGGTGGCGCTTTTTTCTCAGGCCGAAGGGAGCAACCTGGGACGACCTTGACCCGGAGACGCTGCAACGCGGCCAGGCGAACTACCTTGGTCACCTTTCAAGCCACGTGGCAGATGCCTTGTTCGACCGGGCTGGTCGTGACCTCGAGTCCATGGGGGTCGCGTACATCTCCATCAAGGGTCAGCATGGTGCCGCGCTGGGCCTAGGCGATGACGTTGCCGAGGGCGTGCTTTCAAATGTCGTTCGGATACTGGGGCAGCGAAAACTCTACGAAGGCGGGTCGACGCGCAACACGACCAACGCTCCCATGGCGGTCCAAGGCTACTTGGAGAAGCTCGGTCGGAAACTGGGGCAGGATCCCGCAGCGCTCGAGGAGAAAATCGGCGAGCGGCTTACGGGCATCGGCGTCCTGAACGAGAACTGGTTGCTCAAGACCCGCAACTTCTTGGAACTCAAGATCGAGCTCGTCCCGCGCGGCGCTCGACCGCTCTTGCGCTGCGAAGGTTGCGCGACCGCGACCCTCAACAACCCCGGCCTCGTCTGTACGACCGACTACTGCTCTTCGAACACGTTCCAGGAAATCACCGAGCCCGGTGAAGACTACTATGGTTGGGTGTCGCGGGAGCCCGCGCACCGGCTGGTTGCCTGGGAACTTACCGGTCAAACCAAGCCCTTGGAAAAGCAGCGCGAGCGACAGCGCCTATTCAAGGGCCAAGCATACATCGGTCACGAACACCCGGTTACGCACGGGATCGACGTGCTCTCGGTTACGACGACCATGGAAGTCGGTGTCGACATCGGGTCACTGAAGCTCGTGATGATGGCCAACATGCCGCCGCAACGCTTCAACTACCAGCAGCGGGTTGGTCGTGCGGGCCGTGCTGGCCAACCCTTCTCCTACGCGTTGACGATTTCAAGGGGCGCGGCCCACGACGACTACTACTTCAACCATCCCGAGCGCATGACCGGGGACGTACCCCCGCAGCCTGAGCTCGACTTGTCACGAGGCGAGATCTTGTCTCGCGTGGCAACGGCCGAGCTCTTGCGCCGGGCCTTTCGTTCTATCGAGGATGGCCCGGAGCGTAATCCCGAGAGCCTCCACGGCGCCTTCGGTCGCGTGGAGGAATGGCCCACCTACCGAGAAGCCATCGCAGACTGGCTGGCGCGTGCGCCGGACGTCGACGCGGTTGTCTCGAGGCTCAGCGCCTTCGCTCCGCTTAGTCCCGACACGAAGACAGAAATTGCCGCGCATCTGAAGGAGCACCTCGTCACGAAGATTGACGAGGTGGTTCAAGATTCCCGGTTCATCCAGCGCGAGCTTAGCCATCGCCTCGCGGTTGCCGGGTTGCTGCCCATGTTCGGCTTCCCGACACAGGTACGAACGCTTTACTCGGACAAGAAGGCAACGAAGGTCGAGAAGGTAGCCCTAAGCGACCGTCCGCTCGACCACGCGGTCTGGGCCTTTTCACCGGGCTCGGAAGTGCCCAAGGACAAGCAACTGCACGTCGCGTGTGGTTTCGTATCGAAGTACGATTCCCCGCAAGGCGTCAGGAACGAGGAAGATCCGCTCGGGGCCCCGCTTCCATACTCTCGCTGCGTCGATGACGAGTGTGGCGCGATCACGCACGGATCGGCAGAAACCTGCAAGGTTTGCGGAAACCCGTCGAGGGACTTCAAGCTTTACCAGCCGAAGGGCTTCATGGCGCACTGGCGTGCGTTGGACTACGACGGCCAGCGCAGCCGCGGTCCGGCACTTCCCCCTCCTGTCATGGCCTTTGACCAGGTTTACGGGGACCGTGGCTGCGGTCCCCTCGATATGGCGATCGGGACTGGCCCGGTCACCGTCGTGAACGACAACGACAACCACCTTTTCGAGTTTCATGCCAAGGAACCGAACATGGTCGTGGTGAACGACACTGCGCTGTACCGCGACGACCGGATCCCTGGAGACCTTCCAGGCAACCCGATCTCGGAAGATCCATACGGGGCAATCGGGGCGATCTTCACCACCGATGTCCTGAGTTTCTACTTCGACAATGCACAGGGCGTGGGTAACCACGGGCTGCTGGAGTCGGGAATGCCGTCGACCACGCCTGCGCTAGCCTCGTTCGCGGAGTTCGCGAAGTTAGCGATCGCCACGGAGCTCGATATCTCGCCGGACGAGTTCCGGGTAGGCAGGCAACCGATCGCGATCACGGACAAGGGCAAGACCGAGCAAGTTTTCCTCGCCGACGCACTGGAAAACGGCGCGGGTTACGCGCGCTGGGCTTCCGATCCAGCAAACTTCAGCCGTGCACTTTCGCGCTTCTACGCTGATACAAGCGAGCAATGGACGCGTCCCATCCATGCCGAGAACTGCGACCGTTCTTGCCCTGATTGCCTTCGCAGCTACTCCAACCGCTTTTCGCACGGGCTACTCGACTGGAGGCTCGCCCTTGACCTTGCCGAGCTAACGCTTGGACTGCCACTGGGCACTGGACGTTGGATTGACGGCGCAGAGGTACGTATTGCCAGTGCCTTCGCGGCGTTCTGCGCCAAGTCCCGGCTGGAAGTCGGCGTCGAGCAGCACGCTGGCTTGACGGTCATTCACAAGGACGCGCGGGCATTGGTGCTCGGCCACCCGCTTTGGCATTCCGCGCTCGGATTGGTCCAGCCGGTCCAGCTAGAAGCACAGGACAGCTTCCGCGCGGCACATGGTACCGAATCCGACATCCGCTTCGTTGACGTTCGACACCTTGCGATACGCTTTCCCGAGTACTTGTTGGCGCTGAAGTCGTGATCGAGATCATAGGCGAAGAAGGGACCGAGGAATACGACGCGGCAGTCGCCATTTCCGATGCGCTTGCAAAGCTCTGGCCGGGTTTGAGGGAGTCTCCCTCCGAACTCGAACACGTAAAGATCGCGCCGAACGCGAAACTGGCAGGCTACAAGGTCAGCGATGTCGATATCGTCGTCGCTGGCGTTTTCGCCAAGCCGCGCTACTTCGTCCCGCGCAAGGCCTTGCACGACCAGGACGGCAAGCGGTTGGGCAGTGTCAAGGTAAAGGTCGAGAACCTAGTGGTGGCCGTCGAGGTCAAGGGGCACGATGCCGGGGGGATCAACGTCGCCGGTGACGAGGTCACGGTTCGTTACCCCGAGGGATGGAAGAGCGCCACCGGCCAGAACATCGATCAGGTCCACGCGCTAGCCAAGTACTTCGAGCACCAACATCTCTCGACTTGGGTTTACCGTTGTGTCGCGCTGCAAGGCATTCCCGCGCTGCCGATCTCCAACGGAAAATCGGTGCCCGAAGCGGGCGCGGTTGCCTTCGGGTTTAGCGGGTCCGATTTCTTGACCGCGGTCACGGGTGTGAACGGCGTCCGAAAGTTCGGTCGGGACTTTGTCCTTTCTTCGATCCCGATGACCAAAGCCCGCAAGGTTCTCGAGGCATCGATTTTCAGGGCGATCGTCCCTTCGAAGCTCGACCGGGCGAAGATGGACCGAATTGCAGCGCGCCGCTCCGAGGCGAAGGACCTGGCCGAACTTTTGGGCCAGCACATGGTTCGCCTCAAGGGGCACGGTGGCACAGGCAAGACCATCATGCTCTTGCAGGCTGCCCACGAGGCATTCGTTGGTCATGGCCGACGATGCATTGTCCTCACCTACAACGTGGCCTTGGCTGCCGATATTACCCGCTTACTCGCACTCCTGCGCATTCCAGGGGCCTCGGACGGCGGTGGTGTCGAAGTCAAGACAGTCATGTCTTTCGTTTACACGTGGCTGAACCGGCTCGGATTGGAAGAGGAGGAAGCCGAGGACGACTTCGATGCGTACGTTGGCAAGTGCGCGACCGCCCTTGAATGGATTGACATGGGTACCGTGTCTGCCTCTGACATCTCGAAAGCGAAAGACGCCGAGCAATCCCTGCTCGATTTCGACGTCGTTCTCGTGGACGAGGGCCAGGACTGGCCACAAGCAGAGGCAGACCTTCTTACCCGCCTTTATGACCCTTCGACGATCCTAGTCGCCGACGGGCTTGATCAGCTCGTGCGCGGGGAGAGGACGAACTGGCACTCGGCGGCAGGCGGGAAGGAGAATGTATCAGAGAAGAGCTTGGCTCGTTGCTTGCGCATGAAACGAAATCTCGGCGTATTTGCCAATGCCATGGCCGAGAATGCAGGCCTTAACTGGTCCATCGAGCCGAGCGACGAAGCCGCTGGTGGGAAGGTCCTCGTCTCTTACGAGCCGTACACGTCACTCGGCCCGACTAGGCAGGCCTTGCTGGTAGAAGCCCAGACAACCGGGAATTCCCTGGTAGACTTCTTGCACTGCGTGCCAGCCTCGGAAGTGGTCGGCTCGCAAAATGGGCCAAGGTCGAACCTCGCCAACCAATTCGAGCTCGAGGGTCTGGCTACCTGGGACGCGGTCAACCGGGCTGCCAGGAAAGACTTCCCGCGCTCGCTCGAAACGGCGAGGATCGTCCAGTACGAATCTTGCCGAGGTCTAGAGGGTTGGGTCACGGTGCTCGATGGGCTCGACGAATTCTGGCATCGCAAGTTCGATGCCTCGCTCCGACAAGACACCTCTAGTTATGGTTTCCTTGACCCGAATGAGCGGGCTAGCCGCGTCGCGTGGCAATGGGTCATGATTGCCTTGACTAGGCCGATCGATACACTGGTGATCACGCTTCGAGACCCCCAAAGCGAAGTCGCGAAAGTCATCGAGGCCGTTGCCAAGTCTCACGGGGATTTCGTGCAGCGGATCGACTAGTAAGATGCCCCGAGAACCTCGGTGATTGCCGCTGCGATAATGCTTCAAAATCGATGCATTAAAGCCAAAAACGGGCTTTGTGTCGCGATTTTCATACATTAAACTCGCCTCGATTGGAGAAAGTCATGGCAGGGCGCAACGACCCCACGCAGAATTCGGAACATCACTGGGAAGGTCTGCAGGAGATCGATCGTGCGATCTCCGAGAATAGGCGTATGGAATACCGCTGGAAGAAGGCGCTCGCAGATCCATGGGAGCGACGAGGCCTTTGGCTTCTCGGGCTGGTGATCGTCGCATTCGCCGTATTCGTCATTCTGCAGGATTTCGTGCTGTAACTATCTATTGCCCCATTCTTTGACGTCGTCTGCAGCCTCCTCGCTTGAGCCTGTGGCGCCCTGCGTTTGGCCGTCCAGGTAACCTCGAACGGTACCAATCCTTCCACGACCCTGCTGGCCAACCCGCTCGACCTCATCGGTGATGCCAGACCGATCAGGAGCGTTGGGCATTGAAGGACCGCTCGCAGAACCTACGGCTCCCCTTGCGCGTACCTGGCCCGCACTCCCGATCCCGGGGCGGCTGACAGGAGCGAAGTCCGGCAATGAAAGGTCGGCTTCGATGTCGTCCTGCAGCCGATCAGCATAGCTCTCGACAAACCGAGATTGCAGCTGCTGGCCGCGTGCGCTCATCTGGAACTCGACGTCATCGAAGCGCACTGGCCCGTAGTAGTCGCGATTGGCTTCGATCTCGGCCATGCCCCATTCGCGATAGGCCTGGCTCAAGTTCAGCGTGCCTGCGGCGCTGTTGGCCTCGTACCAGCTGGCCTGATTCTCGAGCCGGCTGGCCATCTCTTCGGCCCGACGCGCCTCCCGCGTGTAGCTCTCGGCTTCGGTCAGCGATCGGCTGAGACCCCACGAGCTGCTCGATACCTGTGATACCGAGCTTGAGCTCGTCTCGCGCAGGAAACCTTCACGCGTATTCGACCAGTTGCGGCTATCCGAAAGCTGCCGCAGCGTACCCATGATCCTGCCGCGATCTTCCGAGGCGATCCCGATATCGCTGTCGGTCCATGACTGGTTGCGGCCGCCTCGGACTCCCGCCTGCGCGTTCAATACACCGCCCTCGACCTTTGCTCCGGCTCCTGCTTCGCCATTGAGAAACCATGAAACCGTGATGTCATCAGACGCGCGCCGGGACAGGCCAAACTGCTGCTGGAGCGTCCTTGAGGCATTGTCGACTTCGCTGAATGCCGTACCGATGCTGTCGTTCGTACCGACGCCGCTGACCGTGTCGGAGCTCTGACCCTGGCTGTAGGCGTTGCGGATCTCGCTGAAGCGGGTGAGCGCAGAGCTCGTCGATTGCTGGGCGAGGTTGGCATAGGTCTCCCTCTGCGTCCGGCTCTGGCTTGCCATCGTTCCGAGGCGGCCGGTGAAGTCCTGCCCCAGTGTCGGCGTGAACGGATAGCTTGAATTCGGGACAGCAGCGAACTCTCCATCGGGGAAGCTGGTGGTCTGCGTGCCGCTGTCGCTGAAACCACGCGTCTGTGCCGCGCCATAGGCGATGTTGGGTGCAAGATTGCCCTGGGCAAACTGGCGGGAAAACACCGTCGAATTGTCGATGTTCGAATTGCCGAGCGAGACATTGCCGGTGCTCGCTTCGCGCGAGGCTTCCTCGGCCGCGTTTTGACTCGGGTTGAGATAGCTCGTTGCCTGGCCCGAGATCGCCAGCGCACCACGCGCCACCCCGCCGGCAAGGAACGGGATCGAGGCGACAAGATAGCCCGCCAGGATGCCGATATCGCTGTTGACGTCGCTCATGCCGGCAAAGGTCGCGAGGCTGAGCCCCGTGCTGCCGCCAGCGGCGGCGACATCGCCCGCGCCTTTGAACATCAGGATCATGTGCAGGATGACGAAGAGCGGTCCCCACGCCGCAAGGTAAAAGAAGCCGGTGACGTAACCTCTCAATGCAATGGGTCCGGTCCGCGGCATCAGGAACAGCGGAAACAGGACAGGAAACAGCGCGTAGAACACTACCGTCAGCACGACATTGAGGATCGGCACCCATTTCATCGCGTTGTGCGCGATCGAGGAATAGGTCCGCTCTGTCTGAATATCGGCCCGGGTCTGCGCGAAGACGTCGATACTGCCCGTGCCGCTCGCCCCTGCAAAGCCATGCATGGCCTGGTTCATGGCATTGATCGTCAGCACTTGGCGGAAAATGTCGCTCGCGCTGCGCGAGATGCCGGTGAGATACTGATAGGCAATCGGGAGATCGGCCATGAGCTTGGCCTTGGCGAGTGCTTCGGTCTGGCGCGGATAAAGCTGACGCCCTGCGACAAGCGTCATCTCGTCAATGAGGCTCGCCCATTGCCCAGACAGCGCGGTGTAGGCTTCGCGGCAGGTGATGATCGAGGCCGTCACACTATCGTCGGCCTGCCGGGTCAGGAATTTCTGCGCGCGCGCCGCGCTGCCCGGCGCGATCGTCGTCCAGATGTCATCGCTCTCGGACAGCTCCTTCATCGAATAGCGGCCGAGCAGCAGATCGTAGAACACGCATTGCCGGACATGCTCGTCGAAGTTCGCAGCAAACTCCGGATCCGAAATGCGCAAGCTGCGCGTCGATTCGAGCAACCGCGCGCCATAGATCATGCCGTTCTTGGAGTAGTTGAGGTCGTCCGGCAGGCCGAATACGAGCTCGGCAGAGCGGGTCAGATAGTCCCCCGCCTGACTGGTGAAGCTTGCCATCAGGGCGAGCCCGAGCGGGACATTGGCCACCGTTGCCGGTGCAAGGCTGGGATTGACCCGGTCGGTCACATGGACGTCCATGCGCGGCACCATCAGGCACATGTAGATGAGCGTCGCACCGAGGAACCAGTTGAGCCAGGCACGCCAGTCCTGGTTGAACGCGACCACGATGACCGCGAGCACCATGCCCATCACCAGCGCGACCTGAATGAGGCTCTTGTAGCCGCCCGCACCGGTCCAGGCGGCAACGGCGTTGAGGACATTGACGATATACTCGCCGCCGCCGACCGTGAAAATCTCGACCATGCTGCCTGACCCTTATGGAACGATCGAGCGGGACTGCATCCCGCGCGACCAGTCGAGCGCGGCGGCCATCGACGGTGACATTGAGGCGGCGAGCATATTCTCGATCATCGCCGTCTTCTCGATGATCTGCATGATCGCCGAGACCCGCGCCTGTCCGGTCGCTTGCCGCTGGGCGAGGCTTGACCGGACCTCGGCGACCTGAGCGCGCCAGATCGCGAGTTTCGCTTCATCGGCCGCAATGAAGCTCGCCATCGAGCGTCCGGCCTCTGCGGTGATCCGTTCGAGGATGGCATAGAGGAGATCGATGCTGGCGATCTCGGCCAGCGTGTCGCGGTCGTCGGTTGCCATCCCGCGACCATAGGCCGCCTGAACGGTGAGGATCTTGTAGAGCGGCACCGATGCCACCTGAAGCAGCTCCTTCTCCTCGTCGCCGATCGCTGTGTCGCTGCGGATGGCCTCGACCATGCTGCCGATTAGCCGGGCAACGCGGGGCCGGATGGCCTTTGCGCTCGACAGGCTCATCTGCTGGAAGGTCGGGTTGAGGCACTGGTCGGGCTCGTCGCACTGGAACACCCGCACCGACTGGCCCTGCGTCCCGTCGAGCAGTGCGGTCACCAGCGTCGAGGAGGCATCGCCTGCGAAAGGCACGAACTTGCCCGGCTCGTCGTCGCGAGGCGGCACGTAGATCACCGTGCCAATGAGCGTCATCGCATACTCGGCGAGGTCGCGGTCGAAGGTGCCACCAGGGTTGAAGAAGGCGCTCTGCTTGAGGACATGCCAGGTGTAATTGCGCGGCACACCGGGATTGACGTCAGCATAGTCGGCGCCGCCACTCTCGTTGGTCGAGGCGCGCTGGCCGCGCGTTCCGCAACCGTGCTTGGCAGCGGCATAGTCTGTGAAGATGCCTTCGGAATTGCCGATTGCTTCGCAGATCGCCTTGTCGGCGAGATCGCCCTTGGGCCAGACGCCGCCGACCAGCCCCTGCGCCATCTCGCAGGAGTTGATCGAAAGATTGTTCATGAGCTGCGCCTTCTGGCTGAACTCCTGCATGATCTTCGAGCACTCGGGGCAGACGGTATCGATCGCCAGACTAAAGGCGAACCCCACCGCATTGTTGGCGACGGCCTTCAAGAGCGCGACCATCTCGCTTGCGTTGATGAAGGAGAAGGACCCTGCGAAGATATCGATACCGCCGCAACCAGCGCGGGCACGCGGCAGCTGGAGATTGGCGATGTTGGTCGTCTTCTGCGGAAAGCGCGTCCAGACATTGCCGAGACTGTAATAGCCCGCCGACTGTCCTTCGAACGCGCTCGGCCCGGTGACATTGGCCGCAGCGCCCATGTCGTCCATGAAACGGTCCATGCTGTCGCCGACGTTTGCGGCGATGGGGGACGCGACCATGCTGGCGGCAGCTATGCTGAGCGCCGCATTGCGGATGCTAGTAATCATGTCCGGCTTCCTTCGAGGTGAGGAGGTAGATGCGGTCCTGCAGCTCGTCGGCCGACAGCACGCCGTATCCGATCGGGATCGGGCGCCTGGCCACGCTGTCCCACAGCACGAGCGCCGGGGTAATGCCGGGTTCGAGCCCCATGCGCGGCCGCTGGCCGCTTTCGACCTTGTAGTCGGGGAAGTGCCGGGACGGTCCGCCATCGGTCGAGATCGCCCGGACAGTGATATGCCAGCGGTCCGCCACCGAGCGCACGATAGGGCTCATCACTTCGCACGCGCCGCAGGTCTGGGCGAAGAAGTAGAACAGTCCATAGCGTTCGGAGAGCCTTGCCATCACCGCGTCGCGGTCGGCAGCGCGCGCGTCCTGCCATTGCTTCTTGGCGAGCGCGCCGACCGGTCTTTCGAGCGTGTAGTCGAGCTCGGGATCCTGCCAGATCGCGCGCTGCCAGACATCGGAGAACAGCGAAGCCCGGTCGAGCTGGGCACGCTGGAAGCGGATATAGGCGGTGACGTTTTCCGGCGTCGGATAGAGGATCGCGCGCGCCTTGAGCTCGCGCAGTTCCCCCGTGACCGCGTCGAGCTCCTGCGTGGCGGTTACGGGGGCCGGTGGCGGCGCCATCTGCGGCTCAGCTTTCGGCTCCGGCCTGACGCAATAGAACCAGTAGCCGAGCCTCCGCTGCTCGCAGTAAAGGCTGTCTGCCGAGGCAGTTGGCACTGCCTGGCGCGCTTGCTGGGCAACTGCCCGAACGGGAAGCAGTGCAGCGAGACACATGGCGAATACTGGGAGCGCCAGCATCGGCAGTGATTGGCGGCGCGTCATTGGCCACTCCTTGCGTAATAGTCTTCGATTTTCTGCTGGATGAGGATGCTGGTCTCGAGCTCGTCGGGAAGCCGCGCAGCCTCGGTGAACTCGGCATAGACCTCGCTGAAATCCATCTGGCTGAGGTCGAGCCGGCCGAATTCGTAGAGTGTGAACCCCTCGCACTGCTCTTCCTTGGGCTTGTCCCAAGGCTTGGGCAGCTGGCGCCGGCCCTGTTCCTGCAGGATCCGCGAGAGCTTGCTTTCGAAGCAGCAGTAAACCTTCTTCTTGGTCAGGCAGACGCCGAGGAACTTGTCCGAGCAATAGGTCCCCACATAAGCGCACAGCCCCTGCGCATCGCGTTCGTGGAGCAGCACTTCCTCGCGGTTGCAGCCGAGCGCGACCAAGAGGCTGATCCCGGGGATGAGCGGGAAACCCTTACCCTTGCAGCAGGTGAGCACGCCGAAGACCTTGGAGGAGCAGGTGTTACGCGTGCCCCGGAACAGTGTCAGCGTCTCGGGATCGAACTGGCCGCGGGCCTCGTTCATCGCATGGAGGGCGGTGACGGCATCCTTGAACTCATCGTTCGCGGTGCGCTCGATCGTCTCGCAGCTGCCGTCGATGCAATAGACATCACCTTCGCAGACATACTGGGTGGAGCTGTCGTTCCCGGGAAGCGGGCACTCGTAGATGCGCTCCCAGGTCTCGCAGGGGTCTTCGTCGGTGAGGCATTCCTCGCGGACAAAGCGGCAGGTGCCCTGGCTTTTGATGTCGGAGCAGTCGGTCGCCGCTTCGCGGGCGATGCAGGTGTAATTGCGTCGCCATTCCCAGCATGGGCGTGTGACAGAGACGCCATCGACTACGCGGGTCTGCGGATCGGCATCGGTGCAGATCTGTGCGTCCAGCGTGCAATCGCTATTGTCCGCAAGACCTGTGCACTGGCTTTCGTCAGGGGTCGTCGTGACCGTGGTCGCCGTGGCGATGCGGTAGGTCGTTTGTCCTGCGACCTCTTCGTCGCAGGTCAGCTCGGTAAGCGGATCACCGGGCTCGGTGCACCACTTGCGGCCGCCGGACCATCCCCACTGCAAGCAAGGACCATCGCGGTGTCCGGTCACCCGGCAAAGAGCGCCCGAAAACTCTTCGCAATCCGGCTCGCCTGACAGGTTGAAGCTGCCCAATGGGCTGCAAAGGTAATGATACTGGGGGCGCCGGGTGACCGCGGCGACGAGCGGGACCGTGCATTGGCCTGCCGACTGATCGATCCGTGTGCCCGTATTGCAGGTCGCGGTATATGTGCCCGCCGCCCCCGAACCAGGTGGCAGCGGAACGCAGGCCCCCTGGCTGCCCGAAATTGCCATGCCGCTGGTGTAGTCGAGCGGCGTCTCATTGATCGCGAGGCTGCGGGCGATCACGTCCTCGATCTCGTTCGGCTCGAACCTTGCGCGATTGGCCATGCTGTCACGGATCGTCCGCATTGGCGTGCTGGTCGTCGCGGCGCTGCGTCCGCGGGCCTCGATCTGGTCGGGATCGCGGGCAAGTTCCTGCAGGTCGCGCGTCGCTTGCGGATCGAAATTGGGAACGCGCGCCGCGTCGGGATTGGTCGTGGCGGCATCGCGCGCTTCGCCCAGCAGCTCGGTGGCAAAGTCCTTGCCGTCGGCTCTTGCTGCATCGCGGGTCTGAGCGTGAATGGAAGCCGCGCCGGTGAGGGCGACGAGTGCCGCAAGGAGATTGGCGAGGGTTCTGCCGGTCATGGCCGTTCCTCCCTCGAGAGCTGGCGCAGATGGAGGCGTGCAAGCTCCGCGCCCGGACCATTGCCCGAGGCAAAGGTCTCGAGGACTTCGCCCACGCTGATGTTGCCGGCGATGCGGTCGTGCGGCGGCACCTCGCTGGTGCAATCGAACCCGTCGCAGGGACTGAACTCGGTGCTCAGCATGACGAAGCTCGGCGCGGCCTCGATGTTGAGCGCGCGGAACAGCCGCGGATCGATGCCAAGCGACCCGGCTGCGTCGCGGCTGCTCCAGATGGCAGCCAGGCGCTTCTTGAACGCCTCGCTGTTTCCTTGCGGGAAGCCGCGCAGCACGGTGACGCCACCAGCCCTGGTCATGTCATGGACCAGTGCCTTCAGCGCCTCGGGCGGCATCGACAGGCTGGCAAAGGCAATGAAGCGCGGGCCTCCCCCGAGCGATGCCCTCTCGGCCGCAGCTTGTCCCGCGATCATCGCGTCGAAGTCGAGGACGGCGTCGGTCTCGACTGCCTTGATGCTGTCGGCATAGGCTGCGCGATTGGCCTGCGCCTGCGCCTGGATAGCCTGTGCGTCCTCGCTCAGCGCCTCGGCGCGTTGGCGGACATTGGTGCTGAGCGCCTGCGCATCGTCAGCATGTTCGGCCGCGCGCTCGCGGATCGCTTCGAGGTCGATGCCTTCGGGCGCGCTTTGGGCGAGAGCGAGGCCACCGAGTGTGACGGCAAGGCCGACGGGCAAAAGGAGGAAGTGCTTGTTCATAGCGCGCAGCAGTTCCGCTTGCGCCAGACGAGATATCCCATGTCTTCGCCGATGGCGGGGATGACCTGTCCGGCCGATTGAAAGGTGGTGGAGGCGCCGATGGGCGGGCAGGCGTAACGGCCCGAGGTCGCCGGGTTGGGGTTGGTGGCCTGGAAGCGGTATTGCTGCTTGCGCATCACCGGCATCAGATATTTGCCGCACAGGCCCTTGGATCCCATCGTTCCCCACGAGACGAGTTCGCGGTGGAGCTTGTAGGCAAAGCGCGAGAGCACGAGCCGCGAGGCCTGGACGTGCCCGATCGAGGCCGAGACGTTGCCGTTCATCGGATACATCGAACCTTGGCAGCCCGCGCACCAGAACATCTCGTCGATCGGCAGCTTCGCGGTCGAGGCGACGCAGTCGGCCGCACAGGCAGCGAGCGCCAGCGGGTTGGCGAAGAGCACGGCTTCGGGGTTGATGATCGCGGTGAGCTCGGAATCCTGCCACAGCGGATCGATCTCGGAGATGTAGAGAATGTCGATCGAGCCCGATTCCAGGCACAGAAAATCGGCGACGATCTCCATCCAGTAGATTAGCGGATAGGCATACCAATGGACGTGCCAGCTTGAATAATACTGGCTCGCGCCGCCCACCGCCGATGGACCCGAGATCGAGCGGAAGCCGATATCGAAACCCGGATCGAGTTTCATGCCGCCGAGGTTCACGAAGCACCACGGCTTCATGCTGACATCGGCAAGCCGCACTGGCTCCCAGAAGCCCATCGCTATTCCGGGCCTCAGACCGCACAGGCACACCGGCAGGTCGGGGTTGTCGGGATCGGGCCGGCTCGACGGCCAGATGTCCAGCCCGCCGATCGAGATCGGGAACAGGCACGACCAGCATATGTCGGTGATCGGGTTGACGAAGCTACCGGTGCAGCGCCCGGGACCGGCATCGGCCACGGCAGGCGTTGCGGTGGCGAGACCAAGAATGGCGGCCAGCACGAGCGCCAGCTTTCGTAAGCGGGTCATTGGGCCGTCATCCTTCTCGGCGGCAGCGCGATCTCGCTGATCTCGAGCAGGCGGCCCTGCTGGCGCACACGCGCGGGCACCGACCTGATCCCGAACCTCTCCGTGAGCTTGCCGCCCTGGTCGAAATAGAAGCGCCGCTGGCCGGCCTTCATCAGCTCGAGCGGCGCGCCCTTCACCAGGATCAGCTTGGCATTGGCATTCTGCTTGAGTGCCCAGGCGAGTTGGTCTGGATCGTCGCCGTCGAGGAACAGGAGTTCGGCGCGAAGGCCAACACTGTCGAGTGGATTGACCCTCGTGCCAGCGGCATGGATCAGCTCGCCGTTGGCCCCGCGGATATCGGCAGCGAGCGTGATCGTCGGGTCGAAGTGCCAGCGCCGGGCTTCGCTGGCCCGGACGATCCCGGCGACGGGGTCGGGCCGGTTCACGCGCGCGATAGTGCGGCGCTTCAGGTCTTCATTGAGCCGCGCGGTCTCGCCCGAACGTTCCATCTGCGTCAGGCGCGAATGGATCTGCTCGAGGAGGTCGCGTTCGATCACGGGAAACACCGTGCCGCGCTGGCCAAAATCGCGCGCCAGCGCATGGGAGGGACAGAGCAGCACTGCAAGCAGGGCCGCAGGGAGGATGAGCTTGCTCACAGGATCGCCCTCCCGCTGCCGAGGATCTGGCCGCGGCAGACGAAGCCGATCTCGGCGTAGCGGCTGTCGAGGCCGCGGGGATGGCTGGTCCCGGTGTAGAAGCAGCCGTGTGGGATCGGTCCTTCGGGGCCTTTGTGAAGCGCAATGCCGAGACGGGTCTCATCGAGCCGCGCGGCGATCTTGCGGCCATTGATGAAGACCTCGTGACCGCGGTGGCTCACGACATCGCCCGGCACACCCAGCACCCGCTTGCCGAAGAGCTGCGCGCCTTTTCCGAAATGCACTTCGACAAGCCTGTTTGCCGGGGGCTCGAAGAAGATCAGGCTGCCGCGCTCGATCCGCGCATGCTTGTCGAGCCAAAAGGCCCAGTTGGGCAGGCTCGGGCTGGCGTTGATGAGGAAGGCGTGGTCTTTCGCGAAGGCGTCGACCGCGCCCCATCCGAGCGGCAGCAGCACCAGGCCGGTCAGGACGAGCGGGCGTTTGATCGTGCGGACAAGGCGAGAGGCAAACTGCGTCACTGACCGCCTCCCTGCCCAAGCTGGCGTGCGATCCGTACGCGCAGTTCGTCGGTGGCATCGGGGGCATCGCCCGCGAGCACCGCTTCGCCGACCAGCACCACGCGGCCATCGCTCCCCATTTCGGCGACGGCGCGCTCGGACGCCTGGAGGAAAGCGAGCACGCGCGCCTGGCTGGCTTCGGGATCCTGTGCCCCACGCGCTTCGGCATCGACGAAACCCGCGATGGTCTCGGCAAGCCGGACGGTCACGATCTGCTGGCGCGGCTCGGACAGCTCGCGGCTGACCCACGCCGCCCAGAGCAGCGCGGCGACAAGCGCGAGCACGCCAAGAATTTTGAGCACGAGCGGGCGATTAAAAGATTGTAATCTGCGCGTCTCAGTCACGGTTTGCCTCCCGGGCAGGATGGTTGTCGAGATCGGCCGCGAGCCGCTTGAGGAAGCGCGGCATGCGAAACAGCGTCACCGCGCCAGCGAGCACGAGAAAGCAGCCCTTGAGGTCCTGGCTGAACAGGCTGCGGCGCAGGCCATCGGCCTCAAGGTAGCGGTCCGACAGATTGGCGAGCTGGGTGAAGAGGCCGCCAAGGTCCCAGCCTGCAACGAACAGGAACAGCCCGAGCGGCAATCCCAGCACGATCAGCAGCGAAGTCGCCGCAAAGCGTGCGGTCTCGATGAGGACGAAGCAGCTCCCTTGCAGGAACGGCAGCAGGCTGCGGAGGTTGGCCGGAGGGGCCCGGTCGGCAAGATGCGAGACCATCATTGTCCGCCTCCCGCCACGATGCGGATGGCATCGGCGAGGCTGTGCCCGCGCCGCTCGCAGTCCTGGATCGCCGCATAGGTGTCGGGATCGGAGGAGTAGATCGTCGCCGAGAAGGGATCGAGCACGAGCCGGCCGACCGCCTCGGTCTCGGGGCCTTTGATGAAGACCTCGCTGTACTCGGTCCCCGAACGCTTGAGGCTGCGGATCAGCGTCTCGGTGCGGTCGTCCATGTCGAGCCGCGCGTTCGCCCTGAAATCGGCGATCGTCTCGGCCTTCTGCTGAAGTACCAGCATCCAGTCGCTGTTCTCGAGCGCGGCGCGCGCGCCGTCGGACTTGTAATAATCATTGAGGGACTGGGTCGCGGTGGCGAGCGCGCCGCCGTACTTGCGGGCAGTGCGGGCATAGGTCTCGACGAACTCGCCCATCGACCCGCCCTTGAGCATGGCCCAGGCCTCGTCGATCAGCAGCAGCTTCTTGGTTGCTCGCGACGAGCGGGTCATCGCCTGGCTCGTCATGAACATGATCGCCGAAAGGACGACGCTGCGCAGTTCCTCGCGGCTTGCGAGATCGCTCATCTCGAAGACGGTAAAATCATCGTCGAGCGCGAAGCTCGCCTTGCCTGCAAAGAACCCGCCGTAGCTGCCGCCGCGGCAGAAGGGCGCGATCGCGGTGGCGAGATCGCGGCCCGCCTCGCTTTCCGATCCATGGAGTGCATGCGCGACATCGTCGACCGATGCGCCGTTTCCGAGGGCCTCCCAGGTCGCAGTCACGGCCCGGTCGATCAGTCCGCGTTCGGTGTCGCTCGGCGCGGTGCCGGGACGCGCCATCTGGCCGACGATCGCCTTGATCATGGCGAAGCAGTCGAGGCGGTAGTCTTCGTCTTCGTGCGCGCGGGCATCGTCGACCATCGAGAAGGGGTTTAGGGAAAAGCCCGAGGCGAGCGTGAACTCGACGAAGCGCCCACCCTGCAGTTTGACCGAATGCTCGAAGCTGCGCCCGTCGTCGATCACCACGACCTTGGCGCCCGCACCGCGCAAGGCGGCGCAGAGCTCCTGCAGCAGCACCGACTTGCCTGAGCCCGACTTGCCGCAGATCGCGATATTGTGATTGCCGGCAGTGTTTTCGAACGGCGACCACCAAAAGGGCTGGCCGCGGCGGCCAACGAGCAGGAGGTGCGGGATCACGCCGCCGAGATATTCCCCCTGCATTGGCGCGATATGCGCCGCTGTCGTCGAGAGCATGGTCTTGAGGCGCTTCAACCGCGCCATGTCGTCGGCGAGGCCATCGGCAAGGCTCAGGGGAAAGGCAGCGACGAGGCCCTGCAGCTGGAGGAAGCGCTCGTCGGCAAGGTCCCATCCCGCTGCCTTGTAGATCGCCTTGATGATGCGTTCGTGCGCGTCGCCCTGGCCGAGCGGCGAAATGCTAGTGAGCCCGTAGAACAGCTTGACGAGCTTCTTGCCGGCTTGGAGTTCGGCCTGGACGTGGCGCCATTCGGCCGACTGTTCGGCGAGCTTCGGGAGAAAGCGCGCGCTCTTGGTCTGGCTGAGGCTGGTCGTGCGCATGAACTTGAAGCCAGCGCGCGCCGAGGCGGCTTCCTGGTCGGGATAGACGAGGCACAGCATGGTCGCCGTTGGACAGGGGAAGCGCAGCTTGTCGGTAAACATGTCGCCGATGAGCCGCGCGCATTCCCAGGGCGCCCAGCGCTCAGGGGTAGAGCGCACGGCATAATGCCGCACGTCGAAATGGTCGGGATAGCATTCGCCGACTTCGGGATTGCCCTCCTCGTCTCGGCCTGTCTCGCGGAAGCGCTCGGTCCTGAGGATCAGGCGATCGTCGCTAACCTCGAGCTCGATGTCGCGGCGGATGGCCTGGACATCGAGCGTATCGTGCGGGTTCCACGCATGGATATCGGTCTCGTGCGCCGTGGTCGGCGAGGTGAGCTCGTCGATCAGCGCCAGCAGCCCGCCCGGACGCAGCTCTTGCGCGTGCAGGCCGAGCGAATGGAGCATGCCCAACAACCCTTCGCGGCATTCGGAGAGTTCGGCATCGGTGACGCTGCCGGGCACTGGCACGCCGAGCGAGACGATCAGCCGGACGTTGCGGGCATGGAAGGGCGCATGCGCCGAGCCCGAATTCCAGACGAGATCGTAGAGACGCCTGGTGCGCGCCCTGGCGATGGCCTCGTAGATGCCGCCCTGCTCATAGCGCGGAGCGAACCAGGGGCCGACCACGCTGCCAATCCGCGGAGATGCGAAGTTCAGGATCTGGAGGCAGGCGCCCTGCGGCAGGCCTTCGGAGAAGAACTGACCAAGGATCTCGCCGGTCCGTTCGTCGGCCCCGATCAGCGGGGTGACTTCGAGCACGAAGCCCTTCGAGCGGGCGTTGCGGTAGAGCTTCGCCCCCTCGTCATAGACCCGGTAAGGCAGCCAGTCCGAGAGCATGTCGAGCCCGAAATGGGCTTGGGGCTTCTCAGGCCGAGCCGTGTCGGCAAACAGGCCCCGCGAGAGTGCGTCGCGCGCGGCAGCAAGGGATAGCGTCACTGGCTCTCTCCTTCGGTCATGTCAGGGTGGGGGACCGGCTCGCGGGGAGGGGGAAACGAGCCAGGTCCCCCGGGTTCCGGCGCGTCAGCGCCGGGCATCGCCGGAACGGGCTGCGAGGGGATGAACAGCTGTTCCGGCAATGTGTCTGTGGGTTGGAAATCGGGTGCGGGGTTGCCCTCGCGGGTCGCGGCAATGGTCGATGCCAGCGAGCGCAGGACTTCGCGGCGGCCCTGCGGCGCGCGCCAGCCTGTCCCTACCTGTTCGGGCAGCGTCAGGTGAACGACGCGCGCCTCATGGTCGCGGCCTGCCGCGTCACGGTAGGGCGTCAACACGACCTGCAGGCGGCGAACCGCTTCGCCGGTCGGGCTCACCGTCCGATGCGCGTCAGTCGTGTCAGCCTTTTCAATGCCGGTCGCCCCGGCATCGATCGCGGAAGTCGGCGCGCAGGTTCCTTCGGGAGCGCGGCAGGCAAAGCTGCCTTTGACGTTGCCGCCAAGGCTGGCGCAGCCACTGGCCAAAAAGAGCGGCGCAGCAAGCACCACGGCGCGAAGGATCGGGAGCCGGCTCATTGCGCCTCTCCCTTGCCCTCGGCGACGAAGCGGCGGATAGCCGCGGCATCGCGGTAACCATGAAGCACCGCCCCATCGCGGGCGCGCACGATGACTGGAGTTCCGGCAAACCCGTTGGCCTTTGCGAAGGCTTCGTTGGCATCGAGTGCCTTGGCGTCCTTGCAGGTCTTGGCACTCGCCGGAGCCTGGCCGGCGTAGGCCGCATGGAGCGCCTTTGCCGGATCCTTGGCACACAGCACCGCTTCGGAAATCTTGCGGCTTGCCGCGCCAAAGATCGAGATCGGTCGCTCTTCGACATGGACCTTGGCCTTGGCGAGTTCAGCGGTCAGGCGTTGGCAGTAGCCGCACTGGAAATCCGAGAAGACGACCAGGCGTTCGCCCTTGGGGTTGCCCCAATGGATCGCGCCGGCAGCTGGAAGCGACGAGAGGTCGACATGGCTGGCGGCCGTCTGCACAGGCGCTTCGTCGCGTCCCGCCGGCGTATCGCTCGCTACGCGTGCCGCACCGGCCGCAAGTAGGTCGGGATTGAGTTCGAGCAGGCGGGCGGCGGTGACGTCGCGCCGCTCTTCCATGTCGTAGAGACGGCCCACGAACAGGTAGCGGGCGGTCTCGTCGATGTAGAACAGCGTGTCGCCCGAGACGACTTCGCACCAGGGGCCAAGCGTGTCGCAGCTGATCGCATCGATCGGGGTCTTGGGCAGCCGCAGCTTCAGTGCCTGCGCGACATCGCTGGCCATGCCGGCAGCGCTCGCAGGCATCGCAGTTACGGCCGAGACGCCGAGCGTCAGCACGGCGGCGGCGCTCGAAAGGGCAAGGGCAAGGTGGGCGGCGCGGGCCTTCAGGCCCGGCCGGTGGTCATTGTAGTTCATTTGGAGGAGCTCCTGACGTGGACGCCGTCGAGAAAGACGATCTCGACCTCGATGCCGGTCGGCATCTCGACGACGGGTTGGTATTGTTCGGCGCGTTCGATGAGGTATCGGCTGACGGTGTCGGCGGCTTCGCCGGCACCCTGGCCAAAGCCACCGGCGAGGATGTCGGTCGGCGACAGCGCCTCGCGCTGACCGTTGGCGCCGACCTGGCCGGTGAAGATGCCGTTGGCGTTGGCGGAAAATCCGCGACCGAAGCCGCCAACGATCCCGGCCAGCAGTGCCTGGCTGACAAGGCTGCCTTCGCGGCTGACCACGCGGCCGCGCACGCCCGACTTTCCGGCGAAGGAGATGAACCCCTTGACCTCGCTGACCGCGAAGCGGCCGCCAGGCTGCGCGCAGGTCATGCGCACCAGCTTGACGTAGACCTTCTCGGCCGAGAGATCGCCGCGCGCCGCGCCGTTGACGAGGCAACCGGTGATGTCGGTTGTGAGCAGCTTGTTGCCGCGCATGACCGAGCGGGCCGGTCCGGTAATCCGGAGCACCACGGGAAGCGGATCGCTCTGGCTGGCAACGCCGGTCGAGGCATCGACACCCACGATGACCGTTGCCGGTGCATAGCTGTTGGGAGGGAGGTAATCGCGGCTCGCTTCGAGCAGCAAGGCCGGCGCAGTCTCTGTCGCGCGAGGCTTGCCGTCCTTGCCCGCCTCCGTGCTGAAACTCATCAGGCTGAGCTGTCCGCCCTGCGTTTCCGGCGCTCCTTGCGGTGGCTGGACAGCCCCGCCGGTTCCGACGCCGGGACCATAGGCAGGCGGCGGCGGTAGGGGCGGTGCGGTCGCAGGGGCCTTTGCAGCGTCGCTGAGCTGTGAACGCAGATTGGCATTCTCAGCCGAGATCGCGTCGATCGCTGCCTGGCCGTCGGAGCGCATCTGCGCGTTCTCGCTGCGCAGCGCTTCGAGTTCCTGCTCGATCTCGGGTCGCGGTAGCTGGGCCTGCTGCAGATCCTTGATCGCGCGGCCCTGTGCATCGAGCCGGTTACCGTAACTCGCGACGAACTCGCGCTGCGAGAGGTTGCGATTGACGAGGCCGCCGGTGTCGATCGTTGCAGCACCATTGGCATCGGTGCCGCCCTCGTCGCCGTCGCCGCCGAAGATGAACATCCCGCCGCCGATGAGCGCGATGGCCCCGATCCCGGCGAGCAGCATCTTCTGGCGCTGCGCGATTTGCGAATTTAGGTTGCGCCGTCCGCTTTCGCGCGCTTCCGGCGAGCCCGGCAGAGGCCTCTTTTCGGCGTCTTTCTGTGTTGCCTCGGCCATCAGTCGAGCCCTCCCTTAGCAAAGACAAGGAAGGCACTGGTCGCTTCACCGGGAGCGAGTGCATCGCGGCCATAGGCGAAGGCGAGCGCGCCTGCTGGCCCCTCGCGCTCGGAGCCAAGCGCAAGGCTTTCCTGGCTGAGGTTGCGTACGAGGAAGCGCTGTCCGGTGAGTTCATCGCCCTGGTATTCGGCGACCAGCTGGACCTCGATCCCGCCGGTGCGGCGCGGAGCAGACAGTTCAGCACGAGCGGTGAACCCGGGCAGGACTGCATCGCTCGCCATCGCCTCGATCAGGCGGATCGCAGCGTCCTCGGGTCCGGTCTCGGTTTCCCATTCGGTAGCCGCGGCTTTAGCCAGCGCCGGATTGGTAATGAAGAGCTGGGTCGCTTCCTCACCGCCGAGGCGGCAGGCGAACTTGTAGACATAGCCCGCCTTACTGGTCGCAAAGAAACTGACCCGGGCAGCGGCAAATAGCGGGGGCACGGAGATATAGATGTCTCCGCGTACCGGCTCGTTTGTCACCTGGAAGTCGTTGTAGGGAAAGCCGCTCGCGATCTTCGAGACATTGGCAAAGCCATCATCGATGAGCGCGATCCGGGTGAGTTCGCCGCGGGCGAGTTCGCAGTCGATGGTCGCGTTGTCGGCCGCTTCGACGAACTGGTCGGCATACGCCGGGACCGGCGCGAGCGCGAAGGCAAGCACGGCGAGGCCGGTCAGCTTGAGTCCGGGATCGGGGCGCCTTGTCGCGCCGATCGCGAAACAGGCAAGGCCGGTTCCGGCAAGCGCAGCAGCGAGGGGAGATGGGAGAAGGCTCATTGGCCGGGTTCCTCCTTGTCGGTGGGAAGTTGTTCGAAGCCGGCGAGCGCGACGCTGAGACCACGCTTCGACCAGCGGAAACGGAAGGAGCGGCGCTGGCTCGCGATCACCTGCGCGCCGACGAAGGTCTTGAGCGTGCCGGTGACGGTCGAGGTCAGGGCCTTGGGATCGACATGCATTTCCGCGATCACGAAGGCCTGGCTGATGTCCGAGCCGCGCTGTTCCTCGACAATTCTGACGAGCTCGGCCTTGAGGCGGCCGTGCGCGGCGGGATCGGCGAGCTTCAGAATGTTCGCCATCCAGTAGTCGAGGCTTTCGGGCGCCCGGTTGAGGAGCATCAGCGCCGTGTCGCGGGTGACGAGCTCGAGATAGGGGGCGTCGATCCCGCCGCTCGAGACGGTGATGCGCTCGGCGGTGATCGGCACCAGCACAACCTGCTCGTCGCGAGTGACCGCGGCGCCGAGGCTGACCAGCGTGGTGAGGCCCAGGACACCTGCCAGCACGGCAAAGCGGTTGCGTTGCCGGAGATAGGCCTGCGCCTGTTCGTGCGCGAATTCTGCTCGCATGGGTCGCCTCCCTCAGCCCGCCAACAGGCGGCAGTGGGAGGGCGGCGTGGCTTTCAGCCCGAGAAAGCTCCCGGGCAGGTACCAGTACGCAGCATGCACCAGTGCCGAACCGGCGCCGCGTGCCTTTGCCTTCCGCAAGGCAAGCCAGGCCCCGGCGGCCAGGCCGATACCGATAAAGATATGCTGCGAGAGGATGCCCCAGGCGAAGGGAATGAGAATCCCTGCAAACTCGTCGATGGTCCAGAAGCCGATGAGCTCCGGGTCGTCGAGCCGCCGTGGAACGAGGTACCTGTCAGCCATGATGCCGCCCTCCTGTCGTGACCGGATCCGCTGATCAGATGACCGCGGTCACGACCGAGGTGACGATCGGAACGCCGGTGCCGACACCGATCCCGACGCCGACCGGCACGGCGACCTGGCCGAGCGAGAAGCGTCCGGAGGCGAGACCGATCAGACCGCCTGCAAGGCTGAGCACGGTGATGATCTTGCCGCCCGAGCCTTCGAGGAAGTCGGTGAACTTGGTGAGCGCGGGATCAAAGGTGGTGTCGGCGCCGGCGAAGGCGGCACCGGCGCAGGCCAGCGCCACGCAGGCAGGAAGAATGTAGTCGCGGCCACGGGCCCGATTGGGCGTGCGCTGCTGGGCCGGAAGGGCAGTCTTGGTGGTCATGGATGGAAACTCCGAGGGATTGAACATCAGCCAGCGATGCGTTCGCTGTATGTTCTTTCCTCTCCCCGGAGCCGGGCTGTAGGAAATCGGGAATTGGATTTTGGGGCTACCGACCAAGCGAAATGCGACATCGGAAGGTGTGATGGACGGGATCCGCGCAGGCTGATCGCGGAGTAGCGCCGACTGTGCCGGCTTCTGCGCGAAGCGAGCCTCGATACGCGCGCCGGCGGCCGGAATTCGCGCGAATCGTCGAAGGAAGGTGATTCGTTCCTTCTTCTATGTTCTCTTAATGTTCTTTTCGTTTTCCTACAGGCTTCCTTAGCGGTTAGCCGGTGAGTCGATCACTTCTAGAGATAAGGATTCGTCGATGACCAACATGGCGCTCTTTGCCGAACAACAGGTTCGCGCGGACCTCGCCCGGCTTCTTCTGGCCGCTGTCGAAGCCAGCGGCCGTGCCCGCTGCGATATCGCGCGTGACGCGCAGATCCATAAGGATGCCCTGCGCCGCGTCCTTGCCGGCGAACGCTCGGCCAGCCTCGGCGAAACCTTGCGCATTCTCGCCGCAAGCGGCGTCGCGCCGCACGCGCACTTGCTCCTGTTTCTGGTCAGTAGCGGCGATCACGCAATCGCGTGGCTGCAATCTGACCTCGCGCAATTCTTCGAGGACTTTTCCGGTGAGCTGCCCTCGGCTCTCGAGCGTGTCCTGGGTAACCAGGTCCACGACGTGAAGCCGCGTTGGGCCAAGGGCACCGCGCATCGTGTCGCCCGCCTGCTTTCCGATCACATCGATGAGCTCGAACGCAAGGATGCGCTGCTTGGCGATGTCTTTGCCGGTGTCGAAGGAGGCCATCGTGGGTGAGGAGATCGACAAGGGAGCGACCGAAACCCGCCGGGTCACCCGTCTCATTCGTCTGCCCGAAGTACAGCACCGTGTCGGCCTCGGCCGTTCGACGATCTATCGCTGGATGAGCGAGGGTAAGTTTCCAAAGCCGGTGCAGTTGGGTGGCTATGCGGTCGCATGGGGGGAGGAAGACATAATTGCTTGGGTCGAGAGCCAACTCAAGAGGTAGACAGATAGCAGTCGTTACGATCGGATGAATGCGCCATCACCACCAGCATAACTATTCGCCGCAGCTAGGCTTGGAAACCGCGCGCCCGAGATCTACCAAAGCAAACCGACGAACTCAATTTGAGTTCGATCGCCCAGCCCTATCTCGATCGACTGTGGCCGACTCAACCACCGTGGTCTGGCCTGCAGGCAAATTGGCCCATCCCAGTCCCAAGGACTTCTGGATCGCGATCCAGCCATTTGTCATGGCGGCGATCGCCCGATCGAGATTTGCTCTGGCCTGTTCGCGCTGGCGGATCGAAGTGTTGAGCTCGCCCTGCGAGATTACCCCCGCTGCGCGGCGTTGCTCGTTAAGCTCCGCAGCCGTGTCGGCCTGTCGACTGATTTGCGCCAGCGCGGCTACGTTGGCTCGTTGCTGCCCGAACCGGGCAAGCGATTGTTCGGCATCGCGCAGTGCGCCGAGGACCACTTCAACATAGCGTGCTTCGGCCTCGTCGCGCGCACTCTCGGCCTGATCGATCGATGCTGCCGTGCGGCCGAAATCAAGCAGGTTCCACTGTAGCCTCGGCAAGGCGATCGCTGACAGATTGCCGAGATCAAAGATGTCATCCGGCTGCGATCCGCCCAAACCGAGTATGCCCATGAATGAAAGCTTGGGGAAGCGAGCGGCCTCCGCCACTCCGATGCGCGCATTCGCCGCCGCGAGCGTTCGTTCCGCGGCACGAACATCCGGCCGCCGCGCTATCAGCGCGGCGGGATCACCCACCGCGACCCGTTCGGGGGGAAGCGGAATTTCGGCCTGAGCCGTCAGGAGCCCGTCGAGTGCTCCGGGCGCTTCGCCCGTAAGCACCGCGAGCGTGTCCTTGAACACATCGATGTCCGCTTGCGCTTCCGCGATCTGCGAGTTGAGCAATTCGAGCTCGGCGTTCGCGTTGCCGACCGGGAATAGCGCGAGAGCGCCCTGCGTATAGCGCTGATAGGTCAATTCGAGAGTTTGCTGCTGCAACTCACGCTCGCGCTGGACGAGCTCGAGCCGCCCCTGCGCTTCCCGCAGGCTCACATAAGCCCGCGCGACTTCAGCGGCGAGCTGAACTTTCGAATCCTCGGCGTTCGCCACCGAGGCCGCAGCCTGAGCGTTGACCATTTCGACACGCCGTGCCTGCCCCCCTGCGAAATCGATCTCCCAGTTTGCATTGAGCCCGACGTTGTAAACGCTGAGGCTGTCCTGCTCTTCGGTGTCTGCAGGAGCGCCGGGCGATCCCGCGGGCGGGCCGCTGCCGATATCCAGACCTGGAATCTTCGCCTGGATCGCAGTCGCCTGCGCAGCCACGGCGGGCAGCCGGTTGGCGCGCTCCTGGCGGACAGAAGCCCTTGCCTGTTCGATGCGAGCGCGCGCCGCGGCCACGCCCGGATTGCCGGCCAGCGCGCGTGCTTCCAGATCATTGAGGACCGGATCGCCGAGCAGCGTCCACCAGTCGCCGGCAATCGGCGCTGACGGATCGATTTCGGGGCCGGCCCGTGCGAACGCGTCGCTTGCGGCGGTCGCAAGTTGCGGGGGACCGGCATAGTCGGGACCGGACATGCAACCCGTGAGGAGCGCCATGGGAGCGAGGAGAGTTAGGGTCTTGCGCATAGAGTTCTCAGTGCATCGAAAGGGATACGTTCTTCGGGAGAGGCTTGAGGAACAGTACCAGCGGCACCGTGGCCAGGGTAATCGCGCCCATGGCGAAAAACACATCGTTGTAGGTCATTACGAACGCATCGCGCTGAATGATGCCGGAAAGCATCTCCAGCGCGGCCTGTGGGCTGCCCAGCGACGCCGTCATGCCGTCCAGGTATTCCTGTAGCCGGGGGCTGTTGGCGTTGAGGGTTTCTTCCATGCGCCGACTATGATGCCACAGGCGCTGATCCTGGAACGAGGCAAGCCCCGCGAGCGCGAACGAACCGCCGAGGTTTCGCGCAGCGTTGAAAATCCCGGAAGCATCGCCGGCATCCTCCTTGGCAACCGAAGCTACCGTCGCCTGATTGAGGAACATCATCGTGAGGATCATGCCGATGCCTCGCAGGAATTGGCTTTCGGTGAACACTCCACCTCCCGATGCCGCTGTCAGATTGATGCTGACGAAGCAGCTTAGCGCCATGATGAACATGCCCACGCCGACCGCAATCCGGATGTGAATCTTTCGTATCATGAAGGGCAGCACAGGCATCAGCAGGAAGGCCGGAACACCCATCCAGAAGATTACGAACCCAGTCTGCAAGGCATTGTAGTCGGAGATTATCGCAAGAAATTGCGGGATCACGTAGGTCGAGCCATACATGACCATGCCGAGTGCCAGCGCCATGACCACGACGCTGGCAAACTGCCTGCTGAGCATCAGGCGCAATTTGAGCACTGGCTTGCGTGCATACAGCTGTCCGTAAGTCAGAAGCGCGAAGCCGACGATCGTCATCAACGTGAGCTGCACGATCAGTGTGGATTCGAACCATTCCTCACGGTGACCTTCTTCCAGAACGACGGTCAGCCCGCCAAGGCCAAGGATCATACCCACGATGCCTGCCCAATCCGCCTCGCGCAGGTAGACCCAGTCAGGTTTTTCGTGGGGCAGCCCGATGAAGAGCAGAGCCAGGAGCAAGGCGCAGACGGGCACGTTGACGAAGAAAGCGTAGTGCCAGCTCAGGTTCTCCGTAAGCCAGCCCCCGACGAGCGGCCCCATGACCGGACCAAGGACCACCGTCATCCCGAACAGCGCCATTCCGATGGGTTGCTGCGATGGAGGCAGCCGCTTCGCCACGATGGTCATGGCGGTGGGAATCAGCGCGCCTCCCATGAATCCTTGACCGGTGCGGCCGATGATCATGGTCGTCAAATCGGTGGCAATGCCGCACAACACCGAAAAGGCCGTAAAGGCGGAAACGGCGACGATGAGCAGAGTTCGAAGGCCGAGCAGTCTTTCCAGCCATGCACTCAGAGGGATGATGATGATTTCGGCTACAAGGAAAGCTGTCGCAATCCACGTGCCCTCGGTTCCGGTCGCGCCGATTTCTCCCTGTATCGTCGGCAGCGCGGAATTGACGATCGAGATGTCGAGCGTTGCCAGCATCGCGCCGAGTGCACCGGCGGCTACGGCGATCCAGGCCGTGGCATCGGCCTTCTCGACCGGCGGAGCAACCGCAGCAGAGGCACCTGCCATCGGTCAGTCTCTGGCCGCGTTGCGGATCGAATCGAGTTCGTCTCTGGCGCCGCGGGTATCAACGCTGGCGACAACGGACATGCCCGGCACCAGCAGACGCAGGACTTCGGAAGAAGCCTGAATGGATATGCGGACCGGGACGCGCTGAACGATCTTGGTGAAATTGCCCGTCGCGTTTTGCGGAGGCAGGATCGAGAATTCCGCCCCGGTCCCGGGGGCGATGCTTTCCACTCTCCCCGATAACTCGAGATCGGGCAGCGCGTCGATTTCCAGGGTGACGGGTTGCCCGGGGCGGACGAGGCCGAGCTGCGTTTCCTTAAAATTCGCCGTCACATAAAGACGGTCGGTGGGAACCACGCTCATCAGGCGCTGGCCGGGCTGGACAAATTGTCCGGGCCGGACCGTGAGGTCACCCACCCGCCCGGAAATGCTCGCCCTGAGCGTGGTCGACGACAGGTTCAGGCGGGCCGCCTCAAGCTGCGCACGAGCTGCGTTGGCTTGCGAATTGGCTTGGTCTATCTGTTCGCCCAGCGTGCCTTGCCGCCGCTGTGCAGCCGTGAGCGCGGCGCGCGCCGCCGCGACCTGGGCTTGCGCTTCTCTGGCCTGGGCCTGCAGCTGGTCGAGCCTTTCGCGCGGCTCCGCTCCGGAAGCGGCAAGGGGGCGATAACGCGCAACCTGCTCCGCAGCCAGACCGGCCTGCGCAGATGCCGCGGCAAGTTGGGCACGGGCCTGCTCGATAGCCGCATCCTGCTCTCGCTGTTGTGCGCGAACCGTATCAGCTCCGGCGAGCGACGCCGCGATCTGGGCTTCGACCTGGCTGGTCTGGGCGCGATAATCCCGCACGTCCAGCTGCACAAGTGCATCGCCCGACGCAACCGTTTGATTCTCAGTCACCAGTACGCGCTCGACATAGCCGGCAATTTTGGGGGAGATGATGACGCTGTCGGCGGCGATATAAGCGTTGTCGGTGGACTGCTGGAATCGGCCGTACGTCTGATGATTGTAATACCAGTAGCCCCCGGCGAGCAGGACCAGAATGACGGCGATCAGCAGACCAAGCCGGACCCGCGGACTGGACAACCCCTTCGGACGTTCGCCTTGATCGCTATCGCCTGCTGTCTCGTCCGCCATGGTAATTTCGCTCCTCGCCATCGTTTGGCCCGTTGCACGAGCGATATAGCGGTCAAAATAAAATACGAAAGTCCTTTACTATTTTTTCCTGATCGATAGGACCCACTCATGACGGAAGACGAGGACACTCTCGCACTCGACAATGTCATCACCGACGATGATCGAGCGATCTTCATGATGGACGAGATCAGTCGCGCCGCGCGCAAGGCATTCGATGACCGGGCACAGCCGCTTGGCCTCAATCGTACGCAGTGGCGTGTGCTGGCGCAGCTCATCAAAGATCCTGCCCTGAACCAGACCGACATCGCTAGGCGTCTCGAACTCGAATCCGCCACCATTGGCTTGGCGGTCACCGCCTTGACCCAGAAAGGCTTTATCGAGCGCCGCCGTGACCCGGCGGACGGGCGGTCTTGGAGTCTCGGCCTGACGAGACGGGTTGAGGAAATACTCCCTGACCTCAGACGGGCCGCAGACGCGACCCACCTGCGAATATGGAGCGGAATGACGCCGCAACAGAAGAGTACTTTGCATTCGCTTTTGGAGATGGTCAGCGAAAACGTACGGCGGGATGCTCTCTGATGGCAGACATGCCGCCTTCGCGCATGAGTGACCGGAAGCGGCTTGCGCAGGTCATAGCAATTCTCGGCCGTCACGGGCTGGGCGGCATCGTGTCCGCGTTGGGATCCGGCCGATCTCAAACCAATGCACATCCGACGCGCCCGGAAGCCCTGGTCGAGGCACTGCGCGAACTGGGACCAGTCGCGACCAAGCTTGGCCAGATCCTCGCGATGCGAAGCGATCTCTTGGGGCCGGATTGGACGGCAGCGCTATCGCAGCTGCACGATCGCGTTCCGGGTGTACCGTTCGAGCGTGTCGAGGCTCCGCTCACCCATGCTCTCGGGGAAGACTCCGGCCAGTATTTTCGTGAGCTGGATCGGGAGCCGATCGCGGCGGGCTCTATAGCGCAGGTGCACGCAGGAATACGGAGCGACGGCGTACCGGTCATCGTCAAGATCCGGCGACCGGGAATCGAAAGTGTCGTGGATGCCGACATGCGTTTACTGCGGCGCATTGCCCGATTGGCACAACGCGCCAGTCCCCTTGTCGAAAGACAGAGGCCCGATGAGCTGTTGCGGTTCTTCGCCGAAAGCCTCGATCGTGAGATGGATCTGGGCGCTGAAGCACGCGCGAGTGCGGAGATCGGCAGCTATCTTGCACGGTTCGGGATCGAGACAGCCCACTTCGACAACGAGGTGAGCGGGCGCAGTCTCAATGTCCAGGAGCGGGTCGACGCGATCCCGGCGACCGACTTGGCCACACTGAGGGACGCCGGCGTGGATTTTACGTCCGTCGCGCGCGGCTATTCACGCGCGGTGCTGAGCATGATAATCTTCAACGGTCGCTTCCACGCCGATCCGCATCCGGGCAATGTGCTGATCCGCCCCGACGGGACCTTGGTGTTCATCGACTTTGGCGCGGTAGGCACTCTGCTGCCAGAGCGGCGGGACGAACTGGTGCGCCTGTCACTGGCGATCGCCGGAGAAGATATCGACGATCTGGTCGATGTTCTCCTTCAGTGGGCAGGCAATCCGGCGGTCGATCGTGAGGCGCTGAAGGCATCGCTTAATCAATTGGTCGGCAAGTTTCGCAACACGCTTCTCGACCAGATCGACCTGTCTGGCATTTTCGCCGATGTATTCGATCTTCTGCGGACTTACCAACTGGCCCTACCCGGCGACCTCGCCTTGATGCTGCGCACGCTGCTCACCGCCGAGGGGTTCGTACGCCGTCTTGACCCGCGCTTCGACATAACGTCCGAACTTGCTCCGATCGGCAAACAACTGCTGATGGAGCGCGCCAGCCTGGCAAACCTGCGCGGAAATGCCCGGCGGACAGCATCGACGCTGATACGCGCGCTTCTCGGCACCCCGGAGATCGTCGAGAACCTGGCGTCGATCGCTCGCCGCGGACAGCTGCCGATCCGGTTGGATCCTCAGGATCTTGCGCGACTGGAAAGGCCGTCAGGTGCGGCGCCCATGCGTTCCAGCGACCTGATTGCGGCAGCGCTCATCGTATCGGCAGCTATCCTGGCAGACCTATCGATAATTGCAGCCATTGGCTGTGCCTTGGCGGCGCTGACATTCTTTTTTCTTGCCCGGAGGCCGCGCTCGTGAACGAGGATCGCCTGTTGCTTCCTGGTGCCGACGGCCTGACGCTTGTCGCAAGTACATTCGGACCGGCTGACGGTTTCCCTGTGCTTCTGGCTCATGGAGGCGGACAGACACGGCGCGCCTGGAGAAAGGTCGGCACTCGCCTGGGCCGGGCCGGATACCGAGCGATTGCCCTCGATCTCAGAGGGCATGGCGAAAGTCCATGGTCCCCGACCGGCGCTTATGATGTGCACGATTTCGGCCGGGATCTCGTTGCAGTTGCGCAGAGTTTCGAGCGCAATCCGGCGCTGATCGGTGCGTCGCTGGGAGGATTGGCGGGCCTTGTGGCCGAGGGCACGATCGCGCCCGGCACGTTCGCCTCGCTAACCCTCGTAGACATTACGCCGCAAATGGAAGCGAACGGGGTCGCGCGGGTCCTCGGCTTCATGGCGCAGCACGCCCGAGAAGGGTTCGAATCGCCCGAGCACGCTTCCGCTTCAATCGCAGCATATCTGCCGCACCGCGAGAGACGGCAAAGTTCCTCGGGATTGAAGAGTTATCTTCGAAAGGCACGGGACGGGCGGTATTATTGGCACTGGGATCCGGCATTCGTCGAGAACGTTACGCGCCGACGCACCATTACCGACGACGTTTCCGCCGGGTCGACCGAGCTTGTTCAGGCTGCGTCGGCGCTGTCGCTCCCGGTCCATCTCGTGCGCGGTGGATCTAGCGACCTTGTTTCTCCCGAAGGCGCCGCTGAATTCCGGAAACTGGTTCCCCATGCAAAATTCAGCGATATCGCTGGTGCGTCGCATATGGTCGCGGGCGACGAGAACGATGCGTTCGGCGACGCAGTACAGCGTTTCCTGGTCGAAACTCACCCTGTAAAACTGTGACCCTAATGATTGCGCCACAAGGCCAACCTCGGTCAGGTACTGTGGCGGACACCCTAGGAGCACGCGGGGCGCGAACTTTCAATGTTTCGGCACCTCTGCCGGACGGAAAAATCCCTGTTTGCGTGCAAGATGGAAACTAACGCAAACTTTTCCTTAGTGGGGTGGATCGTTGGCATTCTGATGCTTGCCACCATCGCTTTTGCGGTGTGGCTTCTCGATCCCACGCCCAATCAGGAAACATATCTCGTCAGGTTTGATCGCTCCGTGGAAGGCCTTCAGCCGGGGTCGACCGTAACATTGTCGGGTGTTCCTGTGGGTCGGGTAACATCGGTCCGCCTGGCGGAAAATGGACCGGGAAACGTTCTCGTTGTGCTGACTCTCGATCCTGATGCAGCGAAAGTTGACGGCCTTGAAGCGACAATCAGTACCAACCTGATAACCGGCGAGGCCGCGCTGGTGCTCGAGGGTCGAAGGGGCCGTCAAGGCATATACGCCGACAATTCAGGAAGGAAGATCATCCCGGCCTCGGACGGAACCGGACTTTTTGGGGGGAATGCGACCGCTACCGTCGAGAGCGTGGCAAACAGTGTCCGCGCTTTGAACGAAGGACTGGAACCAGAAAAGCAGCGGGCGATCACCTCGGATCTTGCCCGGCTTCGAGTCACGACGGCCGATCTGGCATCGGACGCGGAAGGATGGGACGAAGATTTGGCCTCAACAAAAGGAAGACTGTCGGACTTGCGGCAACGGGTCGGTGGATGGGGAAATGATCTTCGAGACGCAGATCGCCGAATTTCCGACGGAAGCGCTTCCACCAGCGCGCGAAGACGTCTTCGCCAATTCCGCGAAGGGGTACAGAACGCTGAGAATAAGCTTTCCCAGGCAAAGAGCGGCATTCCGGCGATCGAAAATTCTCTGATCGAAGGGGAAGCGGTCTTTCGCGGACTCAGTCGCGACCTCGGGCCTGTCAGAGAGAAAATCGAAGATGTCGAGGTCAGGGGAATGACATCAGATCCTCCTCTCCCAGACTATCGGGCTGGGAGAAGAGACGCTGGAGCGAATTCCGAACATTAAAAGTGAGCCTAACGAACGACGGCTCTCGGAGAGAGAGCACAGCTCGTTGAATGGCGGAAAGGAGGGCGCTTAGCGGACATCAATCTTGGCTGGTTTCCCGGGCGCAAAAATGCATTCTAGAGTCCCCAAAAAGGCATCGAACCAATGCATTAGACGGCATTTGCGGGCCTTTTGCGGGCTCTTCGCACAAACCGAATTACTTAAACATCTGAAAAAAGGTAAAAAATGAGACCGAATGTGATGCCTCTTCTGGCACCATCTTTCGGAAACTAACGCAAAATAGCGATGTGAGCTTAGGCACCTAAGGCCGGGGTCATCTGAAGAAGGCTTCAGCAAGCTCGTTGTTCGGCGCTGCATGTCGCCGGTGCCACGTCCCGCCAGGCTGGCGCGGTGAAATCAGCTTCAGCTAATCGCATCGTGCTTGGTTATCCGAAGTGTTGATTGACCTTCTGCACAATTCTACCTTGCCTGACTTAAGTTAGTTGCTCCCGCTTTGACACCGGCCTGCCGGGCAGATAGCGAAGCGTGGAACAAACAGGGACTATCCGTGCGCACCGAACTATTCCTCAAAGGCAGGCTTCGACACGATCTCAGCGCGGATGAGAAGCGCGCTCTCGAGGATGCTGTCGTCGATGTCGTCAAACTCGATCCGCGCAAGACATTGGTTGAGCGGGGCGAGCGGATAGAGAATTCCTATTATATCATCGAAGGGACGATGCTCCGGCATATCGATGATCGCCGGGGCGAACGCCAGCTGGTCGGTTTGAACGTCACGGGCGATTTCGTCGACCTGCACGGTTTTCCCATGAAACGGCTCGATCACAATGTCGCATCGCTCGATACTGTAACCTTGGCTAAAGTGCCGCACACGGCGATCGCCCGGCTGGTCGAGCGTTTCCCGCATCTGGCCCGGGCGATGTGGTTTTCGACCTTGCTCGACGCGGCCATGCATCGGGAATGGATATTCCGTTTGGGGCGCCTCAATGCCGAGGGGCGGATCGCGCATCTGGTTTCGGAGATAATCGAGCGGCTCAAGTTCGTCGGGCGGTTTGATGGCACCAATCTGCCGGTTCCGCTGTTGCAGCGCGATTATGCAGAAGCGTGCGGTATAACCTCGGTCCACGCCAATCGCAGCTTCAGAAACCTTCGTGAACGCGGAATTCTCGATCCGCAGGGCGATGGCAGGATTGTCATCCAAGACGAGGCGGCATTGAACAAGCTGGGCGAGTTCGATGGAGACTATCTGTATGGCGACGGCGACTTGGCGCTGGACACACTGGACGACCGTTAGGCACCAAACTGGCGGTAGAGGTCCGTTATTTCGCGGGCCATTCTGTCGGCCGAAAACCGTTGCTCGAACGTCTTGCGGATGATGGCGGGGTCAAGGTCGCGAACTTCGGGAAGACGATTGAGCGCCTCCTCAACCGAATTGACGATAATGCCCGTTACCCCATCATCGACGATTTCGCGGACACTACCCTCATCCCATCCGATAACCGGAGTTCCGCATGCCATGGCTTCGATCATGACGAGGCCGAACGGTTCAGGCCAGTCGATCGGGAACATCAGGGCCAGTGCGTTCGACAGAAAACCTTGCTTCTGATCGTCCGTGACATTGCCCACGTGCTGAATAGCGGCATCAAGATGCGGTTTAACGACGTCGTCGAAGTATGTTGGATTGCCGGGGTCTACCGGCCCCGCAAGTTTTAGGGTCAGACCGCTCTGCCTGGCGAGCGCGATGGCGCGATCGGGACGTTTCTGGTCAGTCATTCGCCCGAGGAAGGCGAGGTACTCAGTGCCGCTGCCTCCGAAGGCGTACCGGTCAAGCGGTATGCCGTGATGCACCACTCCCGCCAAGTTGGCGCGAGGCACGTCCAAGGCTTGCCGCCGAGAAATTGCAATGACCCGTTCCTTCGGGAAGCTCTTAAAATGTCGCACGTGATCTGGTTCGTCCGCTCGCCAGTGAACCGTGCGAAATGTCGGAACCCCTAGCGCAGCACATACTCCGCTCGCATGAGCCGAGCCGTGGAGGTGTACGACGTCGAACTGCGCAGCGCGCGTTACGAGATCGGCGAGTTGTTCCGCCTCCAATTCTGCCGGGAAGCCCGGCGTCAATTTTCCATATGTGTCGGAAGATGCGGAGGCTGAGCGATAGCTCCCGACTATTTCGACGTCCGTTAGCCTACTGTCGCAAGGCGCGAACACAGTGACCTCATGCCCCGCTTTGGCCTGCGCCGTAGCAAGATCGGCGACGACACGCTCTGTCCCGCCATACGTCTTCGGCGGGACGGGATAAATCACGGGTGCGACATGAGCTATACGCATAGAACTAACATAGATTGCCTGCTATTTCAGGAACTTAGCATGTATAAGTGAATCCTACCCTTTGGAAAGGGTCTTCACATGTTCATTTGTCATGTTGCGCTCCAAGGGTGCCTCACTTTGCAGGATGTTCCCTATGGGCTGACGGCGGACACCGGCGGTCATATCAAATATCTGCTGGAGCTTGCTGACGCGAGCGCAAAAGATCCGCACGTTCACCGCATCGATCTCGTGACGCGAGGGTTTGTGGATTCACGACTTGGCGAAAAATTTCGACCCGGTGAGAGCGAGCGTGATCACAAGGTGCGTCTCGTCCGGATTGCCGATGGCGAGGAAGCTTACCTTCCCAAGGAAGACCTGCGCCATCGCCATGGCGAGCTGTGCGATTTCTTCATCGCCTATCTTCGCGGTCTCCATAGGAAACCTGATCTCATCCACGCGCACTACGCCGACGCTGGCATTCTGGCTCGCCGCGCGAAGGAGGTGTTCGGCATTCCCTATGTTTTCACAGGACATTCTCTGGGAGCGGTCAAACGAGAGGCCAACGGCCGAACCAATGACGAGCTGGAACGGCGAATAGCTATTGAAGAAAGGGCCTTGGAAGCCGCCGACGCCGTGATTGCGAGTTCGCGCGACGAGGCTGAAGCCCAGTATGCGCATTACCGTTCGATCCCTGCGGGACGGATCCGGGTCATTCCCCCTGGCTGCGAATTGGAACGCTTCGAAGGAGCGGCACCAAACGCGAAGGTGCAGCAAGAGGTTGAGCGCTTTTTACGAGATCCGAAAAAGCCCATAATTCTGGCCATCGCCCGTCCGGTCCGAAAGAAAAATCTGATTGGGCTTGTCGAAGCATATGCGTCCAACCCGTCTCTTCAAGACCGTGCGAACTTGGTTATCGTTGCCGGTTGCCGGAGCAGGATTACCGATCTCGAGCCTGAATGTCGGTCGATCTGCGAGGAGCTTATCCGCGCGGTCGATTCGCACGATCTGTACGGGAAGGTCGCCTATCCCAAATCGCACGAGCCCGAAGACATCCCGGCCTATTATGCTCTTGCCCGGGAGAGTGGCGGCGTTTTCGTAAACCCAGCACTGAATGAGCCATTTGGTCTGACCCTGCTCGAAGCGGCTGCTGCGCGTCTGCCGGTAGTTGCTACCGATAGTGGAGGGCCCAACGATATCGTGGAGCGCTGCAAGAACGGTCTTCTGGTTTGTCCCAAAGATCCAGCGGGGATTGCCGGTGCCTGTCTCGAGATTATCTCCAATCGACGCGAATGGATTCGATACGCATCGGCGGGAGGCGATGCAGTCGCCGCCTACGACTGGGAAGCTCACACGGACATCTATCACAAGCTGATCCGCGAGCTGGTTGAGCCTCAGAAGCCGCGCAGCGAGCATCGACGGCTTCTTGTCTGCGACATCGACAATACCCTGCTGGGCGATCGGGCGGCGCTGCGCGAATTTCTCGACTGGCAAATTCAGAACTCATCCAAGATTGCGTTGGGGATTGCTACCGGGCGCAGCTTCCACAGCGCTCAGGCCATACTTGCAGCAGAAGGAGTTCCCACGCCGAACGTCATCATCAGCAGCGTGGGCAGCCAAATTCATTGGTATGATCCCGCGACGCGAAGCTATGCGGAAGACAGCGCATGGGCAAAGTACGTGGCGCGGGATTGGCGAGGTGAAGCAATAGAATGCTTGGCCAGAGACCTGGGCCTTCGCCCCCAGGCGCCTCTCGAACAGCGCGTCGGCAAGGCGAGTTATTTCCTCGACGATCACGATCCGGAAGAAATCCGCCGAACCATGCACGACGCCGGTTTGGATATCGAGATCGTCGCCAGTCATGGCCGATATCTGGATATCCTGGCCAGAGGCGTGGGAAAGCACGCCGCCGTTCTGCATGTTGCGGATGCGCTGGGCATGACGCAATCGCAAGTAGTCGTGGCAGGCGACAGCGGGAACGACCGGGCCATGCTCCGCGCATGTCCTCATCCCATCATCGTCGGCAACTGGAGTGACGGCCTCGGCGATGATCCCGCGCTTTCCCATGCCTATATGGCATCTGCTACCCACGCTGGGGGAGTGCTCGAGGGGGTCCGCCACTACAGCGAGGCCGGGCATTGGCAATGACGTACCGCTCGGTATCTGTGCTCACGCTTGTGCGGGGTCGCCAAGTGCATCTGGATCATCTGATTGCCGGTCTGCACGCGCAGGCGAGAATGCCGGACGAACTGGTCGTCGCTTTCATGCAGGACGTAGCACCTCGAGTTCCTCCAGACTGTCCTTTCCCTATTCGTCTGGTGCAAATCGAAGGCGATGCCCTCCCGCTGGCCAAAGCGCGAAACCACGCGGCCGATCTGGCGGAAGGCGAAATTCTGGCCTTTCTAGATGTCGATTGCATCCCTGATCGAAATTTTGTGAAACGCGCGATCGAAGCCGTCGACCAACTTCCCGATGGCGTCTTTCTGCCCGAGGTCCGCTACCTTCCAGGCAATCCGGACGGCTGGCTGGATCACACGCAGCGCGCGCCTGATGTCACCAAACTCGAATGGGCAGGCAAGCGCCACCCGGCGAAGCCCGACCTTTCCATGTGCGCAACCAGGGCCATACATGACTTTGGTGAAATCTGGGGTCTTGCCTTTATCCTTACAGCAAAGACCTGGGACAGCGCAGGAGGCATGGATGAACGATACGTCGGCTATGGCGCGGAAGAAACGGATTTCGGTCGCCGCCTCGAAAGAGCGGGAGCCGAACTTTACTGGCTGGGGGGTACGGTATGTTACCACCAGCATCACACAATCAACAAACCGCCTCTCCAGCATTTCGAGAGCATTGTCCGCAATGCGACGCTTTTTCACGAGTGCTGGCATCAGTGGTGCATGGATTACTGGCTGGACGATTTCGCACGTCGCGGATTGATAGAGCGTGATGCGGATAAGCTGACCGTGATCCGCCAGCCAACGGCGTCAGAGATTGCCAAGACAACGCAGGGGCCGGAAGTCCGTTTCAGTTAGCCCATAAACGGCGCGCTTCGCTTTCCAGCCATTGCGCCGCCTTCTGCGCAGCCTCCTCGTCGTGAAGGGTCGCGAGCCTCGAAACATCCAGCCCGTCCGTGTTTGCGAGCGCACGTTGCCAGTCTGGTATCGAAGCTGGCCAGGTGTTGAGGTGGATGGCGGCACCTACTCGGGCCAACTCGGCAGCCTTGGCCTGTTGTTCATCGAAGTATCGCCACTCTGGAATGCAGAGGAAAGGCTTGGCCGCTCTCGCGATCTCATGGACCGTATTATCGCCGGCCGATGCAACGACCCGGTCTGCCGCACACAGAAACTCCGTCAGATTATCGATCCATCCGAGTTCGCGCAAGTTGCCGAAATCCGTTTCATGTCCTTCGCGGTGGACGGGGCCTGCAACGAGCCACAGACCCTCGGGTTCTGCCCGGGCAGCCACGGTTAACGGAGCGTATGGAGTACCCGATCCACCACCGCCTGCGATCACCAACGTAATGGGCTTGTCGAGCGGCAGGTCCAGCCGTTTGCGGGCTTCGTCTCGCGTGAGGATTGGATCTTTCGTGGTACAGAGGCCGCCAGTGTAAAAGGTGCGCGAGCGAGCCCAGTCAGGGTAGCTATCCTGTTCAATGGCGTCGTCGAACGGCGCGAGCATGCCCACACAGGCTTTGTATCCCGCGAGATGACCAATGTCTGACCGATCGCCATGCATGCGGATCGTGACGGCTGGTACGCTCATGATGCGCGAAAGAAGCGCGATTTCCGCGGATACATCGATGACGAAAAGGGCCGGATCGATGGCCCGTAAGGTTTGGGCGACAATGCCCATATGATCGCGCATCTCGTCTACGCCTAGCGGAACGCAATGCAGAACGGATGGTGTCGCCTGATTGTGCAAGGCTTTGGATCGCGATGGCGCGCCGATCATGTCCGGGAGCCGGACGAGCTCAGCCTCGCGAGGTAGGCTTTCAAACTGCTCCGGCTTCGCAGTCAAAATGGTGATAGGTCTTTCGGGAGGAATGTGTTTGGAGATCGCCATTATCCGGTTGGCGTGGCCCCGGCCCTGATGATGGGCGAAGAAGGCAATCGGTTTCTGGTTCAAGGGGTATCACCCTCCGGGGCAGCAAGACTGTCGGCGCCAGCTATCGAGTCCTTGCTCCGACCTAGCGACCAGTTCTCCGCGACCCGCACCTTCGGGTTGGGTGCACACCAGATTTCGCCGCCCTCATCCAGCGCAGTCACCCATATCAGATTATGCTCCGCGCCATAATCGATCACTGCGAAAGCCAGCCCCGCGCCTTTGCCGATCACATGAACCGGAAGGGGCGTCTGCAATTGCGTGAACATTCAAGCAGTACCCTTTGCTGTTACGACATGGGCTCTTACGAACCTGGCGGATGATGCCGCACTTATCGGTCCAAAATACGGATTGCGTCGATCGTAGCGACTGAGCGAATATCGCCTCCATTGAGTTCCTTCACACAACAAAGATCATGTGGAATTATCATGAGAACACCAAGACATACGTCTCGAAAGGAGGCGCAACTTATGTTGTGCGCAAGGCGGCGGCCGACGTGGCACTGAAGGCATATGACGAAATCGAGCGACACCGCCGAGCTTGCCGGAGAGCGTACCGATCTGGCTGAGGACCGCACCGTGCTAGCGAATGAAAGAACATTTGCGGGCTGGATGCGAACAGGTCTTGCAGCGGTTGGCATCGGCTTGGGATTCAATGCCTTGTTTGGAAAGATGGAACCCTCTTGGTTGCCCAAGGCAATCGCATCCTGCTTCATCCTGTCTGGGATGGTGATATTCTACCTCGCGGAGCGTAATTCCTGCAGCGTTCTCGAGCGGCTGGACGCTCATTCTGTCCAGCCCCTGAGGCGGATGAACCTGCGGCTGGTCGCCAGTCTGATGGGAACCGGTTCGGTCGTTTTGCTGGGAGGTATGTGGTTCCTGTTGTGAATTGTCCGGGGATTATGACGCACTCCCCCGTTGATCTCACAATGTCGGTGGTATCGAGAACGCTTACGCTTTTACGAGCACGAAGGAGATGTTGTCGCGCCCGTCTCGCTCGAGTGCATTCCTGAGCAATCGATCAGCCATGGCATCGATCGGCTCCTCGTTGCGAAGATCGTCACTGACAAACGAGCGGGAAAGGCCGTCAGAGCACAAAAGCAACAGATCGCCCGCACGCACTTCGATCTCCCGCACGTCCAGATCTATACTGCTGGCAATGCCGAGCGCTCTGGTGATGACATTGGCCCGAGGGTGTCCTGCCGCTTCGTCGGCGGCGATTTCGCCCACTTCGACCAGTTCCTGTACAAGGCTATGGTCTCGGGTCAGAAGCTCCACTTTCCCGTCTCTCAAACGATAGGCGCGACTGTCGCCGGCCCACCAGATGCGCGCGCAGTCATCAAATATTTTCAGTGCGACGATTGTCGTCCCGCTTTTTCCGCCAGCCTCTTCAAGGATCGAGCCATTCGCCGCTTCGATGGCAGCGCGAATGGCCGCCGGTTCCTGTACCTGCGGCAAACCTCCAAGATGGGCAATGACGGTCTCTGCAGCGAGACTGCCGTTCACATGACCGCCCATGCCGTCGGCGATTGCCCATAACCGGGAATCCGGACGATCGAGGATGCGGTCCTCGTTAAGAGTGCGGAACCGTCCGACATGGCTGCGGCTTACGGATTGAATATCCGACGAAGCCAGCGGATCGCTCTCTTTCCGATGCCGGAAGAACCTGCTCAGTCGCATTTATCAGCAACCGTTTCCGCTTCGTCGTAGGCCACAACGAAGGCGCGGTCGAGCGCGCCCGGCACACCGTCGGCAATCTCGGAACAAAGTTCGGCATGACGCTCGCGTAGTTGTTCCAAGGCTGACTGAGAGCGCGTCTGAAGCAACGTCTTGCGCCGAGAACCCGACCCGTTCAGTCGATCCGGATTCAAATGGTTGATCGCTGCGCGCAGGCTCCCCCGCATGCCTGCAAAGGTAGCGACGAGATGCCGTTTGACGTCGCGAAACGAAGCCTGGAGCGCTGTAGGACCGGACATGAAGCCGGTTGATTCCGCAAGCAGGAGGTCGACGGCGAGCCTTTGGGACGGTGCCCATTTGAAAGGATTGTTGTCCTGGCCCGACATGGTTGTCCGGTTGAGGCTGTATCTTTGCCGCGCAGCATTGCGTTCGGACATAAGGTCGCCAATTCCAAGGACCATCTGGCGGTAAAGTGCGCCCGCGCGGCGCATGATCTCATCGGGGTCTTCGCTGGACAATAGCGAGGCATCGAGTTGGGCGCCCTGACAGAAAGCTTCCAGAAGCGTTCCGCTGGCAGGTGTCGATTGATCTGTCGGATCGTCCCATTCGCTGGGAACGTCGGTCGATGTGCCAAGCGGAGGAGTAAGAACCATCGTGCGATCTGCTGCGCCGGAAGGCGATGCGGCAAGGGGCGCAGGAGCGATGACTATGCGGAACCGTCCCAGCCTCAAGGTTGCCGGCAGAGAGAGCACGAATTCGGCCTCGTCCGGATAACGGGCGCCGCTGAAGTCGTCATAAACGCCGTTCGCTCCGCTGACATGGAGCGACAGGCCATTGTCCGAGATCCGAAGTTCGCAATGATTGCGTGACACTTCGCAAGTGGGGTCCGCAATGCTCCAGTCGGCAGCAGCATCCCGTCCGATCGTGAGGCTTCCCGTAGCAAACAGCCGTGCGTCGATCGGTTGGACTGCGTCGTCGACATCGAACAGTTGAAGCATGTACATTGCGATGCTCCTACGCCGCGATCCGGGTAGCAAGAACCGCGGTATCGGACGGTTTCGAGGCGCTGGCACTGCGCACCTCAGCGGTGGATGCTGCGCGGTTGAAGGCATCGAAAGCCTCGCCCACCTCGTCCCGGCGCTGATGTGAAATGCGAGTGGTCAGATCGCCCGCCGTCATTTCGTCCAGCGCCTTTCGCAGGCGACGCAATGGACGCGCCACAAACGCGCCGCTTAGATATCCAATAAGCAGGACTACGGCCATGACAGTGGCCGAAAGCCCTGCGAACAGAGCTTTGGATGTAGAAAGGGCCGCATTAAGCGCGTCGCGTTTTAGCACCAGGTCTACCGTTCCGAACCGGACCCCCGCATAGTTCACTGGATGAACAAAGCGCATGCCACCGCCATCCGCTTCGGACACATTTGTGACGCGCCGATCCGGCTGTTCCAGGATTGCGTCCTCCGCGTCATGACTCTGATAGCGCCTGCCGAGGAGTTGCGGGTTGCTGGACGCCCGGATGGTGCCATCTGCGTCGGCAACGACAATCCCGCGCATGGCGTTGTCTTGCGCGGCAGTGGTGACGAACGCCTGAAGAGCCGTCCAGTCCTGTTGCGCAGACGGCATTCCGGCGTTCTCTGCAATCGTGACGGCCGCATTGCCGGTAATGAAGGCTGCAATGCTGTTGCCGGTCGCTGCCGCCATCGTTTCGAGTGCTTGCTGCTGGCGGTGAAGAATGACGCTGACGCAAGCCGCCAAGGCGAGGGCCGTGACCAGAAAAAGCGCGATTGGAACCTTGAACCGCAAAGAAAGGCCTCGCGAAACTGCGCCTCCCTCGCGTGCGTCGTTCACTTCGCGTTCGAGCACTTGGGCGAGGGCAGTGCCGTCCGCATAACGTTGCTCGGGTTTTTTCGCGAGAAGTCTGTCTATGATCGCGCGAAATCCAGGTGGGCAATCAGTGGTGACCTCTCCGATCGGCGTGACTTTGCCCTGAGCGATCTGGATTGCGAGCACTGCCAGTTCTCCGCCGGGGAAAGCTGGTTTTCCGGTCGTCATTTCGTAGAAAACCGCCCCGAGCGAAAAGAGGTCGGAACGGGCGTCCACCGGCAGACCGAGCGCCTGTTCGGGGCTCATGTAGCGCGGTGTGCCGACAAGCTGGCCCACCTGCGTCCTCTCAAGCGCGGAAGGGTCAGCGTCGCCCATTCTCGCTACCCCGAAGTCGAGCAGTTTCACGGTCTTCCCGTCTTCGGAGATCAGAATGTTGGATGGCTTCACGTCGCGATGCACGATCCCCATGCTATGCGCATAGCCGAGGGCCTGGGCGAGTTGCAGTGCTAGGTGGAGCGTTCGTTCGTGCGGAATCCTGCCATTGGCCGCAATCCAGCGGTCGAGCGGGCGTCCGTCCACCAACTCCATCGCGATGTAGGCAATTCCGTCGGCCTCGCCCACGTCATAGATTGTCGCGATGTTGGCGTGGCTCAGGGCACCTGCGGCCCGCGCTTCGCGCAAGAAACGACTACCAATGTCTGCATTGCTGGCGAATTCGGGTTTGAGAACCTTGATGGCAACCGTACGACCGATTTCCGGATCGTGCGCACGGTAAACGTCCGCCATGGCGCCTTCGCCAAGCTTGCCCTCTATCCTGTAACGGTCGAGCCGTTCGATCATACTGTGCGCGTCCCTTCCAGCTCGATAGTCTAATCGGCAGGTGACGCGGCATTAAAGTAAAAGTCTTATCAACCAATTACTGTCGTGCCCTGACAGTTGCGGCAATCTGTTCCGCCCGGCGCAGATCAGCTGCAATCGCTTTGTTGTCTGGGTCGAGCGCAGCTGCGCGGCGGAGCAGCGCGACCGCTTGTTTCACATTGCCCTGATTGAGGGCAACAAGCCCCGCGGAGCGCGCACGACGGACAGCAGCATGATCGACAGTCTTGCGTGGCGCAGGGGCGGCTGCTGGCTTAGCTGGCTTTGCCACTTCCGTTTTTGGGCGGGCAGGTGCGGCTTTTTCCGCCTTTGGTGTCGATCGAGGGGAACTCGCTGCATTGGGTGACTGTCCGGGTATCAGAAGTTCGCGTCCGACTTCCAATGCGTCCGGCACATCTATGCCGTTATATTTCGCCAGTTGATAGGACTTGAGGCGGTTGCCAAGGAAGCGTTCAGCCAATTCCGTCATCGTTTCGCCAGATCGGACGGTGTAGCTGAAGTTTTTCGGTCCCAGATCGGTTCGGGCGTCACCTTCGATGCCCTGTAGAAGGACTTGCAGGGAAGGGTTCATCGGATTCCGGTCCAAACCTTTCCGGAGTCGTTTCTCCGCGGATCGAACCTCTCCCCGGTCAAGCAAAGCTGCAATTTCTTCGACCTCATCAGGATCGACATGTTGTATGGCCGAAGCAGGCGCTATGCTCTTTGGTCCGGACGAGCATGCGCTCAGCACCAGAATACCAAGCAGGCCCATGCCTATGTTCACGCTCCGCAAAAGGGTCGTCATGCCCGCATCCTCTCAGAAATAAGTTGTGTGTCCGGCTGCAACAATCTGTTGAGCGTCTGTTCGTCTTTGACAAAAGTCAGGAAGTCCTCGCCCGAAAGCGGCCGGGCGAAATAGAAACCCTGGAAGAAACGACATCCATGATCGCGCAGCCATAGAAATTCTTCGGCTGTTTCGACGCCTTCGGCCAATACGTTAATGCCAAGGCCCCGGCCAAGCGTAAGAATGCTGGAACAGATCGCCTGGCTTTCGCGTCGGGCATGAACGTCAGTTACGAATGCCCGGTCGATCTTTATCTTGTCGAAGGCGATGGCATTGAGCGCCGCGAAACTGGAGTAACCGGTGCCGAAATCGTCGATTGCGATTCGGATGCCCCGGGACCGCAGAGCGTCGCTGAGGCGCGCGGCGCAGTCGCCTTCGGCAAGGGCAACAGTTTCTGTCAGTTCGATCTCCAGAGCTTCCCCACCGAGATTATGTCGTGCCAGTGTCCGTTCGATCAGGAGCGGCAGGTCTGCGCCATCCAACTGTCTACCGGACACGTTGACCGCAACACGCAAATCATGTCCACCGTCGCGCCATTGGCGTACCTCTCGCGCCGCCCGGTTAAGAGCCCAAAGGCCAATTTCAGGCGACAGATCGGAAGATTCCATGATCGGAATAAAGCGGGTCGGCGGGATCAGTCCTCGCGTGGGATGGTGCCAACGGAGCAGTGCCTCTGCCCCCGACACCCGCCCTGTCGACGCGTCTATCAGAGGTTGAAACTGCATGCGCAGTTCGTCCCGTCCGACAGCCTGACGCAGATCCTGTTCTATCTGGAAGCGCTCGCGCGACTGGATCGCAGGATCGATGCTCGATACGATTTCCCGCACGTCGGTGATCAGTGGAACCGAGAATGATGACAGGGTTTGCGACAGCAAGGCTTCGGGAGCTCCGCTGTCGGACCTGAACTCTCCGGTGCGGAATGCGATTTCGGGAAAAATTTCTCTTTCGCCGTCACACCAGCGATCGCCCAATGAGTAGGCGAGTGCTTCCACCTCGGTAGTCGCCGCCGCCAACTCCATGTCCGGGCCAATCCAGATAGCCAAATGGGAGCGATCAAGCTGTGCGACGAGCTGGTCTCTTGGCACCATTGCCGTCAAACGCTCGACCATGATCAGCAACAAGCGCTCTGCCGATTCCGGGTCGAAGGCGCACAAGCGATCGTAGTCTTTCAACGCCAGGATGCCGAGTGTACCCTTTCGATCGCTCTTCATCCGCGCAATCAAGGGTTCGCGCGTCGGCAAACCCGAAATCGCGTGAGATTGCGCACGCGGCGCTGAGCTTTGGAGCGCCTGCTCCATTGCCACGATTATTTGTGACGCCCGGGTCAGAAATCCGCCGGTATGCTTTACTCCGATCAGTCCTTCAGCGCGCTTCATGGAGCCGTGTAGCTGGATGAGTTGCGGCCTGAGCCAAACGGCCAGCGCTATGCCCACCATGCCGGCGACAGCGAGAGTGATCAGGATTGCGACCATTGCTTGGGCGAGGCTTCTCGAGGCGTGGTTAAGTGGGACTGGAGCATCGCGTTAATATGGAAAGATTGAGAAAAGCTTGAAAAATCCAACCTTTGCCTAGTGCGCGCCGGTGAGAATGCTGAGTGCTTTGTGCGGGCTGGGCAAGGCGGTCGATGTTTTACCTGCCGCAATAGACGCCGCGTACCGCGGCCTGACATCGGGGGCCTGTTCCCATGTGCGCTGGGACAATCGCGCCGTGCTTAAGATGGCAGTGCCATTTGATCTCTTGACGATCGTCCGTATGATGCCAGCATCCTTACCCACTGTTCGCCGAACCTTGGGACAGCCAAGTCAGCGAGAGAACCATGTCATCCGATGACCCCAAGGGGATAGCCCCGCCATTGGTCGAACTGCCGATTAGCACGGCCGATCGCGGCTTTTACGATGGCTTCAGCCGTCAGGTGACAATCCCAGCGAAGATCATCGTCACGCTCATCATCCTGTGGGCGATCTTTTTCCCAGTCAGCGCCAACGAGACCCTGTCGGCGGCCAATTCAACGATCATATCGTCCTTCGCCGGCTGGTATGTCTATCTTGTGGCGGCGCTCATAGCGATCTGTGCCATCCTCGCAATTTTTCCGCAAACCGGCGGCCTCAGGATAGGATATGCCGGAGAAAAGCCTGAGTTCTCACGTCTCTCGTGGTTTGCCATGCTATTCGGTGCGGGCATCGGTATCGGGCTGCTCACCTATTCGACAGGTGAGCCCCTCTCCCATTTTTCCGAAAATCCGGACATCATCCGCGGCGCGGTCCAGGCGCAATCCTGGGACGCGGTGCGGCCAGCATTTGTCTATACCTTCCTCCACTGGGGTTTCGCAGCCTGGGGAACCTATGCCCTGGTGGGGCTGGCGATCGGCTACGTAGCGTACAGGCGCGATCTTCCGCTGACGATCCGGTCCGCTCTGGTTCCTTTATTCGGAAAGACCATGTCCGGATTTGGCGGCCACGTGGTCGATGTCGTCGCGGTCGTGGCAACCATACTCGGCGTTGCAGTGACCATGGGCCTCGGCGTTGAACAATTCGTTGTCGGTCTTTCACGCGTCGGCCTGGGTGATTGGCTGCTCAACCCGGATGGGTCCTCTTCCCTGCCTGCCATTGCACTTGCCCTGGCCATTCTGGTCGGTGCCTCTACCCTCAGTGCGCTGTCGGGCGTGGGGAAGGGTATCAAGTGGCTTTCCAACCTCAATCTTGGCCTTTCCTTTCTGCTGCTCTTGCTGTTTGCGATCATGGGCGCCGGCCTATTCGCCCTGAAACTTCTGGGCCAGGGAATCGCGGATTATATCGGGCATTTCATTCCCCTGTCGCTCACCCTGTTTTCCGATGAGAGCCCCATAGGAGAGCAATTGGTAGCGTGGCAGCTGGACTGGTCGGTGTTCTACTGGGCGTGGTGGATCGCGTTCTCCCCTTTTGTCGGCATGTTCATCGCCCGCATTTCAAGAGGGCGGACGATCCGCGAGTATATCTTCGGCGTGGTTCTCGTCCCATCTTTGGTATGCTTCATCTGGATGACATTGCTTGGCGGCACCGCGATCGCCCTTGAACTCAATGGAAGTGCAGGTGGCACCATTGTGAATGCCACGATGGCCGACCAGCTTTATGCGACCTTAGCCGTCATCCTAGATCCTGGAACGGCGTTTGCCGTCTCGGGCATGATCGTGGTGCTTTTGATGACGTATTTGGTGACCTCCACCGACAGCGCGATCCTGATCGTAAATACGATCAACGGAGCAGGCGACACGGAAGGCGAACATCGAAAGCACATCCTGTTCTGGGGGGGCGCTCTCGCCGCAGTAGTCGGCAGCATGCTGGTTCTTGGGGGAATCGAGGCGATCCGGATCACGATGATCATTGGCGCACTCCCATTCTCGTTCGTCGTCGCCTTGATGGCGATTTCGATCGTGAAGGCGATCTGTTACGACTTGATCCGTAAACATCGGGGCGTGCCCACGACGGCGGTCGGGGTCGCAGCGGACAAGAAGTGATCAACAGCACAACTAAGTGACCGGCACTGCCGGGTGGCGGGATTAATTGTTGCATTGCAGCAACAGCCATCGGCCAATCCCGGGAAATAGGGGCACTTCGGTGGCCGAACGGGACCAACTTCCGTAGGTCGCCCCCACACAACATCCATCATCGTCGATACCTGGCCGACTTGTCGCGCCGGTTGATCGACTTCACGCATGACATCTTCAAGGGGGCCATTATCCTATTTAAAACCGCACAAGGCATATCATTCGGTGCGCTCGCGATTGCACTTCTTTCACCCACACATGCGCACGCGCAGAGTTCCACTACTTCGGGAACCGCCACGCAGCCCGAGAGCCGGACCGGCGCTCAGAGGCAGCCGCGCCAAGGCGGCGTCACAACCATCGTTGTCACCGCCCAGCGTCGCAGCGAAGATCTGCAGGACGTACCGGTTTCGGTTCAGGCCCTGGGTCAGGAACAGCTCGACCAGCTGAACATCGCGACCTTCGACGATTATCTGCAGCAGTTGCCCACCGTGACCGCTGGCGGTGGCAGCCCCGGCCAAAGCACGATCTATATTCGCGGACTTGCGTCGACCACGCCAAACCTCACAACGGCGGGCGTCGCGGGTCTTGCTCCCAACGTTTCGCTTTATCTAGACGAGCAACCGCTGGCACAGCCGGGTCGTAATCTCGACGTCTATGCCGCCGACCTCGAACGGATCGAAGTTCTTTCTGGGCCTCAGGGCACCTTGTTCGGAGCGAGTTCGCAGGCTGGTGTCGTGCGGCTCATCACCAACAAGCCCGATCTGTCGGGCTTTGACACCAGGGTCAGTGTCGGCACGTCCTTCACCAAGGGAGGCGAGGCGAGCTACAAGGCCGAAGCCATGCTCAACGTGCCGGTGACCGACAATCTCGCCGTGCGCGGCGTCGTATATCTCGATGATCAGGGCGGCTACATCGACAATGTCGCAGGCACCCGCGACGCAAGCGAAAGCGCGCGCTTCCGCCCGGCCGGAACGGTGCGCGACAACGGTGTGCCTGTGGCACCCAATCGCGCCGGCTTTCAATCGGGCGATGACCTGTCGGGCGTTAACTTCATCGAGGCGAATAATGCCGGGCTGGTCGAGAATGACTTCAACGACACCCAATATTCAGGCTTCCGCGTCTCGGCCCTCTACGAGGTATCGCCGGACTGGCGGATCACCGTAGCGCACAGCCGCCAAAGTCTGGAGAGCGACGGAGTATTCTTCGCCGATCCGGAACTCGATCTCGATGATCTTGAGATCCAGCGCTTTGAAGACGACCGGCTGGAGGACGATTTCTCCAACACCGCCTGGAGCGTCGAAGGCCGTCTGGGCATGCTCGATGTGATTTACAATGGTGCTTACACGGAACGCGAAACCGAGCAGCGGATCGACTACTCGGATTATCTTTTCGCCGGCCAGTATCTTCCATATTACATCTGCGACGGGTCGGTCAGCTATCCCGGCGACGCGGCACCAAGCGGGACATGCCAGGCGCCCAACCTCTATGTCACCTCGGATAGCAATCTTCAGGTGTTTACGCAGGAATTGCGGCTCAGCACGCCGGAGGAAAATCGCTTCCGCGTGACCGCAGGGGGGTTCTATTCCGACCTCGTGCTCAAGGAGCGCAACGACTATACCTATCCGGGTAGCGAACTGGCCCAGCCGTTCGGCGGGTTTGCGCCGAACTTCCCTTTCCCTGGAGCCTACGCAAGCGATGCCGGGCCGTTTCCGTATGGCGTCATCTTCCGTAACGACGTGAAGCGGACCGATCAGCAGTTCGGCATTTTCGGGGAAGCAACCTTCGACCCTGTTCCCGATTTGCTGTCGATCACCGGCGGTGCTCGGTATTACAACGTCGAGGTCGATTTCGAAGGCACAGCCAACAGTTCCTTCTGCAATGCGGGCGCTGCGCAGGATGCGAACGCCTTTGGCACCAACCTGTCGGATCTCTATGATGGCGATGGGCAATATACCTTCATCGGGTCGTGCGATGCCGATCTGCGTCAGACCTTCGGACGCGATGATAGCCTTGAGGACATACAGGCGGCAGGACTTACTGCTGCTCAGGCACAACAGGTGTTCAACGCGATCCGAGCGCCCGACAAGGCGAAGACCGAGGGCGTGATCTTCAAGGGGACTGTCAATTTCACCCCGACGGAAGATCTGCTGTTCTATGCGACCTATTCGGAAGGCTTCCGTCCCGGCCTGCTCAATCGTCCCGGTGGTGCGCAGGGACCCGACGGCTTCACGGTTCCGTTCGAACTGGAATCGGACGAGGTGAAGAACTACGAGATCGGCGCGAAAACCGAACTGTTTGATCGTCAGCTGCGTATCAACGGCAGCCTGTTCTACGTCGACATCAGCAATCTGCAGACGACCATCTTCGATCCCAGCATCACCAATCTGTTCTTTTCGGACAATGCGGCGAATGCAGAGATCAAGGGTTTCGAAGCCGATTTCACCTTCGCGCCTTATGCAGCGCCCGGTCTGACGCTTTCGGGTGCGGTGTCATTGCTCGATACCGAGATTACCGAGGTCCTGACCCCGACGGACGACGTGCAGGTTGGATCCGATCTTGCCTATGCCCCATCCTTTCAGGGTAATCTGCGGGTGCGCTATGAGTGGGATCTGACCGACGAACTAGGCGCGTTTATCCAGCCGTCCATTTCGCATTCAGCCTCAAAGTTCACCGACATTATCTCCATCAATCGGTTGGAGCTCGACAGCTACACCGTGGTCGATCTGTCGGCGGGCGTATCCTACGATCAGTGGCGGTTCGAGGTTTACGGGGCGAACCTCTTCGACGAGCGGGCTCAAATTGCGGGCGATTTTTATTACGATCGCGCGCGCATCGTAACCAATCGGCCGCTGACGGTGGGCGCGAAAGCCACCTTCAGCTACTGACCCAGAACAACGGTCGTATTTATGGCGGGGGCGCAGCTTGAGGCTCGCCTCCGCCATTTGTACAAGAAGTAACGAGGAGACAGGATGGATCGGCGTGACCAAACGCTGAAGGACGCGCAGGAAGCGCTGCAGGCCAACGCCTTCGAGCGGGGGCTGGCACTTGCCGAGGCCATCCTGGCCGATGTCCCGAATGATGCCGAGGCGCTCTATATCGCGGCGGTCGCAAACCGTTATCTGGCACGCCATCAGGATTCGCAGGATTATCTGGACCGCCTGCACGCCCAGATCCCCGAATATGGGCGCGCTTGGCAGGAGGCCGGCCACCTCGCGCGTGCGACGGGCGACACGGAGCAAGCAATTGAAGCTTATGGCCGCGCAGTCCGGTTCAATCCCGCGCTCGCGGCAAGCTGGCGTGCACAGGCGGAATTACTCGAAGCGGCTGGTCGAATGGGCGAAGCGACAACTGCGCGCAGTCAGGAACGGCGTCTCCTGGCCTTGCCTAAAGAACTGATTGCGGTGACGCATCATCTCCATGAAGGCCGTCCACTGCGGGCAGAAGAAATCTGCCGACACTTTCTTCGCCGCAATCCCAAGAATGTCGAAGCGATGCGGTTGCTGGCCCAGATCGGCCTCAGGCTGGGCATACTTGATGATGCGGAATTCCTGCTGGAGAGCGCCGCGGCATTCGAACCCGATAATATTCAGGTTCGGCTCGATTATATCGACGTGCTTCGCAAGCGACAAAAGTTCGCTCACTCATGCGAAGAAGCAGAGGCGCTGTATAAGCGAGATCCTGACAGCCCGCTGTTTCAGTCCCACTTGGCGATCGAAAGCATGCAGACCGGCAATTACGACCGGGCCTTCGAACTTTTCGATAGTGTACTGGCGCGCCTGCCCGGCGATCCGGCGACGCTGACGTCACGCGGTCATGCGCTGAAGACGGTCGGGGATCAGGAACGCGCTGTGGCGTCCTATCGCGCGGCGATCGCTGCGCGGCCCGGACATGGGGATGCGTATTACGCGCTGGCCAATCTCAAGACCTATCATTTTACCGAAGCAGAGCTTTCCGCCATGCAAGTGCAGGCAGCGCGCACGGACATCGGCTTCATGGACCGGGTTCACCTTGCTTTCGCGCTCGGCAAGGCCTTCGAAGACCGCGCCGAACATGCCCAGTCATTCCGCTTTTATGAACTCGGCAATGATCTGAAGCGCCGTCAAACCGGTTATGATGCCGACCGGATGACTGCTGAAATGGACGCGCAGAAGAAAGTCTGCACATCTGAATTATTCGAGAGCAAGGCGACTGTGGGTAGCCGTGTGTCGGACCCGATCTTCATCCTCGGTCTGCCGCGCGCCGGATCGACACTGCTCGAACAGATCCTTGCCAGTCACTCACAGATCGATGGGACGCTGGAACTGCCGAACATCCTCGCGCTCGCGCACAAATTGCGGGGGCGAAAGGCCGGCAAGAGCCGTTATCCTCAGGTGCTCCACGATCTGGACGCGGATCAATTCGCTGAAATGGGTGATCGCTTCATCGAGGATACTCGCATTCACCGACAGGGTGCGCCGTTCTTCATCGACAAGATGCCGAACAATTTCCGCCACATCGGATTGATCCACCTAATCCTGCCCAACGCGACCATTATCGATGCCCGGCGCGATGCGATGGATTGCTGTTTCTCGGGCTTCAAACAGCTTTTTGCCGAGGGGCAGGACTTCACGTATGGGCTGACGGAAATCGGTCGCTACTACCGCGATTATGTCGGTCTGATGGACCATTGGGATAGTGTGCTTCCCGGCCGGGTCCTCCGAGTGAACCACGAGGATGTGCTCGATGATCTGGAAGGCCAGACCCGGCGCATGCTGGATCATATCGGCCTTCCGTTCGAAGAAGCCTGCCTCGATTTCCACCGAACCGAGCGGGCGGTACGGACGGCAAGTTCTGAACAGGTTCGACGTCCGCTCAACCGGTCCGGGCAAGGGGCATGGAAGCCCTATGCACCGTGGTTGTCCGAGCTTCAGAAGCTACTGGGTGCGATTGCCTGAACGAGAGGTTAGGTGTGGTAGCGAGAGGCACGCGGGGCCTCCTCACTACCACACCATGCATTCGATTACTCTGCAACGGCGAGATGGTCTTCCATCTGCGGAACATCCTGCAGAGGCATAGCAAAGCCCGACGTTTCGCTGACGGGTTCGACTTCGAACAGTTCGGTCAGCCTGCCGTTGCTCAAATCGTAGATCCAGCCATGCAAGGTCAGGTCCTGCCCGCGTTCCAAGGCAGCGCGCACAATGTCGAGCTGCGAAAGTCGGCGAAGCTGTTCACGGACGTTGAGTTCGGCCAAGCGGTTCTGCCGATCCAAGGGGTCTTCAATCGAATCGATTTCCAGACGGTTTTCTTCGTAGACCTCCCGCAAAGCGCGTAGCCAGGAATGCATGTGGCCCGTCGCGTCGCCATTCAATACGGCACCCATGCCGTTGCACCCGTATATGCCGCACAGGATGATGTGCGCGACCTTCAGATCGTCGACCGCATGCTGCAAGTCGGCCATCAGATTGTCATCATCCGAGTAGACCAGGTTGGCGAGATTGCGATGGATGAACAATTCGCCCGGTCGGGTCTGCGTGATCTGGTGCGGAAATACCCGACTGTCGGATCCGCCAATCCACATCACTTCCGGATTCTGGCCGACCGTCTGCCGCGCAAAATAGTCCTTCTTGCGCTCACGCATCTCGTCCGACCAGGCCTTGTTGGACAGCTTCAGTTCTCGAATGGTCTTCATGTGTAAGCTACCTTCTTGGCAGGGGCTTCCAGCGGAGTGTCTTCGAGGTGGTCGACATCGCCGCGGATGGTGACCGATACGTCGCGGAACTTGGCGTTGCGGGCAAAGCTGTTGATGATGTCGATGTTGTCCGGATCGACAAATTCCGCCCGTTCGAGATCAATCACCACGCTCGCGCCTTCCGGCACCTTGTTGAGCGAATTCTGCAACTCGTACTTGTGAATGAAGTAGAGGTTGCGGCGAGCGCGTACCATCCAGAAATCACCGTCATTGGCTACGCTGACTGCAGTGCGGAAGTTGCGGGCGACGACGAATACGAAGCCGATGACCAGTCCGATGATGATGCCGCGAAGCAGATCGGTGAAGAGGATTGCTGCGATAGTGGCCATGAAGGGCACAAACTGATGCCAGCCCTGCGCCCAGCGGCGCTTGTAGAGTTCAGGCGTGTTGAGCTTGTAGCCGACCTGAATTAGGATCGCAGCGAGCGCAGCAAGCGGGATGAGGTTGAGTACGACCGGGATCAGCAGAACGCTCAGGAGCAACCAGAAGCCGTGGAGGATGGCCGAAGTCTTGGTTTCGCCCCCAGCGGCAACGTTGGCCGAGGACCGGACGATAACGGACGTGAGCGGCAGGCCGCCGATCAGGCCGGAAACGAAGTTACCACCGCCCTGTGCGAGTAGTTCGTGGTTCTTGTCGGTCGTACGGCGCCGTGGGTCGATTTCGTCGACGGCTTTAACGCACAGCAGCGATTCCAGACTGGCCACGATCGCTAGTGTCACTGCCACGATCCATACGTCGGGCATGGTGATGGCCGAGAAGTCGGGAGTACGGAACTGTCCGACGAATTCGCCCAGCGATTCCGATACGGGCACCTGTACGAGCTGGCTTGGGTCGATGACGAGCCCGGGTGCGAAGAGCTTGAACGCTTCGTTTGCAAGCACGCCAAACAGAACGACAACCAGTGGTCCGGGCAGGAGCTTCAGCAGGCCGTCTTTGGGCCGGTTTGCATCCCACCAGAAGAGGAAGATAAGCGAAACCACTGCGATGATGATCGGCCCCAGCAGGAAGAAATCCCAAACGGAGTAGAACAAGGCGGAAATCGTGTTGAGACCATCAGGCTGGAGGAAGCTGAGGCTGCCTTCGAAATCTCCGTCATAGCCCATGGCATAAGGGATTTGCTTGAGGATCAGGATCAGGCCGATCGCCGCCAGCATGCCGGTGATGACCGAACTGGGCACGAATTCCGACAGAGTTCCTGAACGGGTGAAGTAAAGCCCAACCTGAAGCAAACCGGAGAGCAGAACTGCCAGGAGGAAGATTTCCCAGGTAGGCAGGACCGCCAATGCGTCGAGGACGATCACGGTCAGGCCCGCTGCGGGGCCGCTGACCGAAAGTTGCGATTTGGAGAGGACACCGACGACGATGCCGCCGACGATCCCCGCGATCAGTCCGGAGAACAAGGGCGCGCCCGAAGCGAGCGCGATACCCAGACACAACGGCAGGGCAACCAGCGCCACCACGATTGAAGCGGGAATGTCCTTGCCCAAGGACGAGAATAACGACGATTTGTCGGCCACGACGGCTCCTTAGTGTAAAAGTCTCGGGTCAGCAGATCTGACGGGAGGGTGGGCCGGTGCGCTCGAACTCCTGCGAACGGGCACCGGCCCTGGGAAGGGACTGGGAGGTCAGGCCGCTTCCCGAGCCTGCTGGCGATTACCGCCGAAATCGGCAACCGGGACCGGGTGCTGGGGATCTTCCATGCGGCGGAATTTGCCACTTTCACCGTCGAGCGCGCGGATTGCGCCTTCGGAGATGTCGAACACCCAGCCATGCAAGCGGAGTTCGCCCTTAGCCAGTGCAGCGGCTACACAGGGGTGGCTGCGCAGATGCGTCAGCTGTAGGATGACATTCTCTTCCACGAGACGGTCAAGCTTTTCGCCGTCGTCCGCCGAGCCGCAGCAAGCTTCGATCACCGAGTGTGCAGCGGTGGAATGACCAATCCATTCCTTGACCGACGGCATGGCGTCGAGAGCGCCTTCGGGCGCGAAGTGCGCCTTCATCGCGCCGCAGTCGGCGTGGCCGCAAATGACGATGTCTGTAACGCCGAGGCCCATGACGGCATATTCGATCGTGGAGGTCACGCCGCCGTTTACGCGCTGCCAGGGCGGTACGATGTTGCCCGCATTGCGGATCACGAACAATTCGCCGGGTTGGGACTGGGTGATGAGTTCAGGTACCACACGGCTGTCGGAACAGCTTATCATCAAAGTCGTGGGGCTTTGCCCGTCGCGCCCGAGGGTCTCGAGGCGTTGCTTGTGTTCGGGATAGACCGCATCGCGAAACCGCGACACGCCTTTCATCAGCTGTTCCATTTCTGGCTCCTGCTTTGGGGGGGGGACGAAATCTTTCGCAGTGCACAATGGCGCTCGAACATTGCTGTGCATCGCCCCGAATGTAACAAAGTGTTGCAGGTGCTATTTTTTAGGGAACGTGAGCGTCGCCCGAAGTCCTCCGCCGCTGCGGTTCGCGAGTTCGAGACGGCCGCCATGGGCCTCCGCGACGTTGCGAGCGATGCTCAGCCCAAGGCCCATCCCGGGATGCCTGCCAGAGCGCGCTGCGTCGGATCGCTCAAATGGGTGCATCACCCGAGCGAATTGCGATGCAGGGATGCCGGGGCCGTTATCTTCTACCGACACACTGGCCCAGTCTGGATCGGTGGCGAGCGTGATCGTCGCGTCGCCGCCATATTTGATGGCGTTATCGACCAGATTCTCGATGGCCCTTGCCAGATGATCGTGCACGGCGTCGATTACCAGGCGGTCAGGGCCCTCGAAACGAACGTCTGCTCCCAAGTCGTCGAAGGCCTCCGCGATCATCTGGCACAGACTGGACAGTTCCGTCGGTTCGCGATCCAATTGGCTCTCGCCAGTCTCGAAGAACTCTAAGAGCTCCTGCAGCATGCGGGTCATCTGATCGATGTCCTCACGTGCCGCGCTTCGATCCGCCCGATCTTCGATTCCATCCACTCGCAGACGTAACCGGGCCAGCGGCGTGCGCAGATCATGGCCGACCGCAAGCAGCGCCTGCGTTCGCTGATCGATCACGCCTTCCAGCCGTTCCTGCATTGCGTTCAGAGCCCGCGAAACCTCGCGCAGTTCTTCCGGACCGGTGGTATCATCGAAAAAGATCCGCCCGGACGTTCCGATCAACTGCGCATTTTCCGACAGCCGGCGAAGGGGCGCGCTCAGCGTACGGACAAGCACGGCGGCGGATCCAAGGATCAGTGCGGCTATCAGTCCAACCCGGATCGAGGTTTCCAGCAGGAGCCGCCAGTCGGCGACCCTTTCCTGCGTCGTGAAGCCAATCCATGTGTCTTCGTCTATCTCGATAGCGCCAATGACTTGTCGCTCAAGGTTGAGGAATGAACCTGAGGCGAGAGAGAGGCGTAATTCGTAATTGGCCAGGGCAGGCTCGAACTCGAAAATTGCATTCGCAATTTCCCTGGCTTCCGCATCTATGCCCGGACCGATTTCTGGGCTGCCTTCGACGAGTTCCAGTTTTGTATGGATTGTAGACAGGCTTTTGAGCAGGCGACTGCGGTCCGATCGATCGGCGGCAGTAATGATACGTTCCGCGATCAGTACCTGTTCGGCAACCCGTCGCCCTAGATCCTGACGCTGTATGTGCATCTCTCCGGTGCGAATTAGCACGCTGCCAGCTAGGAACTGGAATAGTACGGCCAGCACCAGAACGAGGATTACCCTTCCGGTCAGACCCTTGGGCCAGAGACTGTGTCGTGTCATCACGCGTCTACTGACGAAGTAAAGACGTATCCCACGCCGCGCACGGTGCGGATCAAGTCGCGCCCGCCATCGACAGACCCGAGCTTGCGGCGCAGGCGGCTGACAAGAACGTCCACGCTGCGATCGCTATGGTCGCGGCCCGGCAAGCGGCTTCTGGAATGCTCAAGCAGAGTGTCCCGGCCAATAACGCGCTGTGGCATGTCGATGAACACGTTGAGGAGGTCGAATTCAGCTTCCGAAATGGATACGCGTGAACCTTCCGGGGCAAACAGCTCACGCCGGCGACGGTCCATTTGCCAGCCTTCGAACCGAACGATTGATGCATAATCTGCCATGTCACGTTGTCCGGCTTCTTCCGAGCGGCGCAATACGGATCGGATCCGCGCAACCAGTTCGCCTGGGTCGACCGGCTTGATCAGATAGTCGTCCGCACCAAGCTCCAGCCCCACGATCCGATCGGTATGGCTCGACCGTGCACTGATGAAAATGATCGGAACCTTACTCCTCTCGCGCAACCATCGGCACAGGTCGAGACCGCTGGTGGCAGGGAGCATGACATCCAGAATGACCAGATCGAATTGGTCGGCAGATGCCCGAAATTCTGCAGCCGTCGCGTACCCGCGAACGGGAAACCCGCTCTGTCGGAGATAGCGGGTCAGCAAAGTACGCAGAGCGCCGTCATCTTCGACTAGTGCGATCTGGTAAGTACGTTCGCTGATTTGCATCGATTTCTCAGGTTACCGAAATGGCGCGGACGGCCAGCCCACGACCATCTGGTGCGAGCATGCATCCTTTACATCCGTCGACGCACCTACTTCAATGGCAAGATCTTCGCGATGATATGGTCCGCCGCCTCTTCGGGTGTCATCTCCACCGTGTTGACGCGAATTTCCGGACTTTCCGGTGGTTCGTAGGGGCTGTCGATACCGGTGAAGTTCTTCAGCTTCCCCTCGCGCGCCTTCTTGTAAAGCCCCTTCACATCGCGCGCCTCGGCAACTTCCAGCGGCGTATCGACATGGATCTCGATGAATTCGCCTCCATCGATCATGTCCCGCACCAACTGCCGGTCGGCCCGAAATGGGCTGATGAAGGCTGTCAGCACGATCAGGCCGGCATCGGTCATGAGTTTCGCAACTTCGCCTATGCGGCGGATATTCTCGATCCGGTCGCTTTCGGTAAAGCCGAGATCCTTGTTAAGCCCGTGGCGAACATTGTCGCCATCGAGAAGGAAGGTATGCCGGTTCATGAGGGCCAGCTTCTTCTCGACTTCGTTCGCGATAGTCGATTTCCCCGAACCCGACAGCCCGGTGAACCAGAGCACCCGCGGCGTCTGGTTTTTCATGGAAGCGTGGTGGTCGCGTGTAATATCGGTAGGTTGCCAATGGACGTTCTGGCTACGGCGCAGGCTGAAATGCAGCATCCCTGCGCCCACGGTGTGGTTGGTGATCTTGTCGATCAGGATAAAGCCGCCCAGCGCGCGATTTTCTGTATAGGGATCAAAGACGATGCGCCTGTCGGTCGTAATCTCGCAGACTCCGATCTGGTTCAGATTCAGCGTCTGCGATGCGAGATGTTCCATCGTATTGACGTCGATTTCGTATTTTGGTTCGGCGATTGTTACGCTGACCATCTGCGTGCCCAGTTTGAGCCAGTAGCCGCGGCCGACGACGAGCGGCTCGTCGTCCATCCAAACTATGGTGGTTTCGAACTGGTCGGCGACTTCGGGAGGGTCGTCGGCAGTGGCAAGCACATCGCCGCGGGAACAATCGATTTCCTCTTCCAGAGTGATCGTGATGGATTGGCCCGCAACCGCTTCGTCGAGTTCCCCGTCCATGGTGACCACCGATTTTACCGTGCTGGTCTTGCCCGAAGGGAGAGAGCGTAATTCGTCGCCCGGCTTCACGGTGCCGCTAGCGATCAGTCCCGAGAAGCCGCGAAAGTCGAGATTGGGACGATTTACCCATTGGACGGGCATGCGGAAGGGCATCTCCTGGCTGGCAGTATTGCTGATCTGCATCGTTTCCAGAAGGTCGATGAGAACCGGACCGCCATACCAATCCGTGTTGTCCGACCGCGAGGTGATATTGTCGCCCGCTAGGCCCGATATCGGAACGGCGTGGAAGCTTTCGATGCCGATACTTTCTGCAAACTTTGCGTAATCGGAAACGATGGCGTTGAACTTGGTCTCATCGTAATCGATCAAATCCATCTTATTCACTGCCAGCACGAGGTTCCTGATGCCAAGCTGTTGGCACAGGAAGCTGTGGCGACGGGTCTGCACCAGCACGCCCTTGCGAGCGTCGATCAGGATGACGGCACAATCGGCTGTCGATGCGCCGGTGACCATGTTGCGCGTGTATTGCTCGTGACCCGGGCAATCTGCGACGATGAACTTGCGTTTCTCCGTTGCGAAAAAGCGATAGGCGACATCGATCGTAATGCCTTGTTCGCGCTCGGCAGCGAGCCCGTCGACCAGCAGTGCGAAGTCGATGTCCTGACCCTGGGTCCCGACCCGCCGGCTGTCGTTTTCCAGAGCGGCGAGCTGGTCTTCGAAGATCATCTTGGAATCGTACAGCAGGCGGCCGATCAAGGTGGATTTACCGTCATCCACGCTGCCGCAAGTGATGAAGCGCAGCATCGATTTGTTCTGATGCTGCTCCAGATAGGCTTCGATATCTTCGGCGATCAGGGCATCGGTCTGATAAATCGGATCGGTCATCAGAAGTAACCCTCCTGCTTTTTCTTCTCCATTGACGCATCCCCTGCGTCCTTGTCGATCACGCGCCCCTGCCGTTCGCTGGTGGTCGTCAGTAACATCTCCTGCACCACTTCCTGCAGTGTCGCAGCTTCGCTTTCCACGGCCCCGGTAAGGGGGAAGCATCCAAGGGTGCGGAAGCGGATCGAACGTTCGATTATCTCCGGACGGTGTCCGATCACCCGCTCCAACCTTTCGATGTCGTCGGCCATGAACAGCCCGCCATCATGTTCGTAGGTTGGCCGCTTAGCGCTGAAATAGAGCGGAACGATCTCGATATTTTCGGCCATGATGTATTGCCAGATGTCGAGCTCGGTCCAGTTGGAGAGAGGGAAGATGCGGATGCTCTCGCCCTTTTTCTTGCGTGCGTTGTAGAGGTTCCAAAGCTCGGGCCGCTGGTTTTTCGGGTCCCAACCATGCGTGGCGGTGCGGAACGAGAAAATGCGCTCCTTGGCGCGGCTCTTCTCCTCGTCGCGTCGGGCGCCGCCGAATGCCGCGTCGAAACCGTATTTATCGAGCGCTTGCTTCAACCCTTCCGTCTTCCACATATCGGTGTGTAGCGGGCCATGATCGAAAGGGTTGATCCCTCGCGCCGCGGCGTCTGGGTTCTGATGGACGATCAGTTCCATCCCCGCTTCTTCGGCGGCCTTTTCCCGCAGCGCATACATGTCCTTGAACTTCCATGTCGTGTCGACATGCATGAGCGGGAAGGGCGGGGGTGACGGATAGAATGCTTTCTTCGCAAGGTGCAGCATGACGGCACTGTCCTTGCCGATCGAATAAAGCATCACGGGCTTTTCCGCCTCTGCGACGACTTCGCGCATGATATGGATGCTCTCGGCTTCGAGCCGTTGGAGATGGGTCAGGGATTTGGCGTCGGTCATGGATCGGCTCCGCGTTTCTCTGGTGAGAAATAGGAAGCTGCATAGCCAATGGACCTCCCAAATGGGAGGTGATAGAAATGCTTGCATGCGCATCCCTAACCTTGGCGAGACGGAATTGCTCATCCCGCTCCATTCGGGCGTATTCGAGCAGCCCATGTGGCTAACCTTCCTGCGACTGATGCGCCGGGTCTGCGAAGCCGAGGGCGTGGCCATGTGGCTGACCGGTACGGGCGATACAGACGGCGTGGCCCTACATGACGGCGAATTGATCGGGTTCGTGGCGGAGGAAATGCGCAACGGGCGCGTCTATTCAGGTGAGGAGATCGGCTATGATGATGCTGGCCTGCGCGCAGTGCGCGTGGAAGGGGCCGGCATCGTTCTGACGCTGGCGGTTCTGGCGCAAGCGTCGCCAACGGCAAAGATCGCCAGCCTGCTGACGGCTCTGGTCCCGCATTTACGTGTGGCCCTGAGGGTCCTCGAAACGATCGAGCGCGAACGTAGCCGTGCATCCGTGAGCGAGGAGGCGTTCCGGCGTATGAACTTTGGCTGGATTGCATTGGACGAGCGTTGCCGGATAGTCGATCTGGACAGTCAGGCAGACAGCTTCCTGCGCCGATCGGGCGCACTCAGGCGGGGTCCCTATGATCGCCTCGTGCCATCTTCGCCCCATGTGGATCGTGAACTGACAGCACTTGCCAAGGCGATGGCGGCCGACCGCCGACATCGCCCTCAGGCGATCAACATCAGCAAGGACCCATGGATCGATATTCTTGTTGCGCCCACGCGCATCAACTTGCTGGCGGGAAAGGACAAGGCGGTCGCGGTTGTCTACCTGCGCGGCGACCGCTCATCCTCCGCCGACCGCCATGAGCAATTAGTCGATCTATTCGATCTGACGCCTGCGGAAGCGCGCCTTGCCTGGTCGCTGGCGCAAGGATTGTCGATTGTCGAAGCGGCAGAAGCGCACGCCCTTACCGTTGAAACCGCCCGGTACTACTCAAAGAAAATCTATGCGAAGACGGGCGCTCGAGGGCAGGTCGACCTAGTTCGCAACATTCTTACGGGAGTGCTCGCGCTGGCATAAAGCCGGCGATTTGCTGCGCCGGGATTGCACAGCGCGGCTAGGAATGGTCGGTTCGCGCGGAAAGGTCCGGCCAGAACCGGTCTGCCCCTTGCGCGATTACCTTACTGCCGAGCCGAGCGCTCCAACAGGCATCGTTGCCGTATTCGGAACGCCATTGCCACAACCGCCGGGTGAGGGGGGCTAATGCGTATTCGTCCGTGAAGCCGATCGCGCCGTGAACCTGATGAGCAACACTGGTGCCCATTTCGACTGCCCGGTTCGCGCGCAGCTTGGCAGCGGCGACTTCGAATTCGGCGTTACCGCGATCGAGCGCCTGTGCCGCACCCATCGCAGCGCAATTGGCCGCTGCCGCTTCGCAGGCAAAGCTCGCGAGAGACTGCTGTACGGCCTGGAATTTTCCGAGCGGCCTGCCGAATTGCTGGCGCTCATTGGCATAGGCGATCGACAAGGCCAGCGCCGCGTCCAGAGCGCCCGCAATCTGACAGGCGCGGGCAAAGGCCATTGCCAGCTCGGTGTCTGCCACTGCTGCTCGCTTAACGATGAGCTTCGGCAGGTCGATGCCAAGGGCGTGATAGCCGGCTAGGCGAAAGACCGTCAGCGCATCGAGCCAGCTGCCGCCGAAGCCGCCCTCCGCTTCGGGCACCAGAAGGTTTGGCAGTCCGAGCTCTTCAAGGCGCGCAATGTCACGCTCGACAATGGCTGCCGCACCCATTCCCGCGAAAAGAGGATCGACCATTTCAGCCAGCATGCGGCGCGTGTCACTCATCTGAGGCCCAATCCGCGTGCGATAATTCCCCGGACGATTTCCCGCGTGCCGCCACGCAGCGAGAAGCTCGGGCTTACCTGCAGCAGGTAGAAGCAGACGGCTCGTAGCACCTCGGCATCTGCGTCGCCGAAATCGACAACAGCCTGGACCAATTGTGGGATCGCCTGCTCGTACGAATTGCCAAGATCCTTGACGATGGTCGCTTCCAGCGCCGGGTCCTCGCCTCGTGCAAGCTTGGCCGCGACCGATGCGCTCATCAATCGCAAGGTCCACGCCTCTGCGGCAAGGCGGCCGACCAGTTGCTGGAGCGCGGGATCTGTCTGCGTTCCGGCATATCGCACCAGTTCCAGAAAAAGCGCCATGGACGACAGGTATCGCTCCGGCCCCGACCGTTCGAGCGAGAGCTCGGCAGTGGCCTGCTTCCAGCCTTCGCCTTCGACCCCCAGAAGTGCATCGCCTGGCAAGCGGACGTCCTCGAAAAACACCTCGTTGAATTCATGCGCACCCGTCAGGTCTATGATAGGTTTGACCGTGACGCCCGGCGCATCCATCGGAATGACGAATTGCGACAATCCGGCCTGTCGCTCGCTGCCTGCTTCGCTGCGGACAAGGGCAATCATGAAATGGCTGATATGCGCGCCGGTGGTCCACACTTTCTGGCCGTTGATGATCCACTCGTCGCCATCACGGCGTGCCGACGTGCGGACCGAGGCAAGGTCCGAACCCGAGCCCGGTTCGCTAAGGCCGATGCAGGCAAATGCCTCGCCGCGGGCAATCGCGGGTACCCAGCGCCGTTTCAACCTGTCGTTGCCGAGACGCAGCAGCAGCGGCCCGCTCTGCCGGTCCGCGATCCAGTGCGCCCCGACCGGGGCACCAGCCGCCAGCAGTTCTTCGATCACTACATAGCGTTCAAGCTGGCTGCGCTCGTGCCCCCCGTACTCCTTGGGCCAGGTCATGCCGAGCAGGCCCGCATCACCCAATTTGCGGCTGAAGGCGGGGTTCGGCTTGGTCCAGCTGTTTGCCCGGCGAACAGGATCTCGCTCGCCGTGCTGCGCAACCAGATCACGGACCTGGTCGCGCAGGCGCGTCGCTGTGTCCGGCCAGTCGATCGCTTCGGTTGCGAAGGTCTGCATCGCTCTCCTCTCCGGTGCTTCTGTCTCCAATTTCTGGCCGCGCCGCAAGACCCGTTGCATCATGCAACGAATCCCGACAGGATATTGCGGAGAGAAAATTCCTGGATTCCGGCAAGGAGAGAAAAGCGATGACAGACTATAAGAACCTGATCGACGGCGAAATGGTCGACAATGGCGAGTGGCTGGAGGTTCTGAACCCTGCCAACGAGCAGGTGGTCGGGCGCGTACCAGCCTGCGGCAAGGATGAACTGGACCGTGCCGTCGCTGCCGCGCGACGCGCGTTCAAGGAATGGAAGAAAACCCCCCAGGAAGAACGTCAAAAAGCGGTCCAGGGAATCGCGGCAGCGATCAAGGGAAATGCCGACGAACTCTATCGCCTGCTGACCAGCGAGCAGGGCAAGCCCCATACGCAGGCGCAACAGGAAATTTACGGCGCAGCCGGCCTTGCTGCTGCGCAATCGACGCTGACATTGGATGACGTGATAAGCCAGGACGACGATACGCGTCTGTCGCGTACCCGCCGTGTGCCTGTGGGCGTGGTCGGCGGTATCGTGCCCTGGAACTTCCCGATCATGATGGCCATTCAGAAAATCGTGCCAGCGCTGGTCGCAGGCTGCACGATCGTGCTCAAGCCGTCGCCGTTCACGCCGCTGACTACGCTGCGCATTGCGGAACTGATCAAGGACGTGGTGCCGGCCGGTACGGTGAACATCATCACCGGAGAAGACACCTTGGGCCCGCTGATTACCGAACACCCGGACATCGACAAGATAACCTTCACCGGGTCGACTGCCACGGGCAAGAAAATCATGGCAGGCGCGAGCGGCGACCTGAAGCGTATCACGCTCGAGCTTGGCGGTAATGACGCGTCGATCGTACTGCCGGATGCCGATGTCGAAAAAGTCGCAGAGCAGCTATTCTGGTCGAGCTTTTCCAATGCTGGGCAAGTCTGCATCGCGGCCAAGCGCGTCTACATTCACAAGGATATTTACGACGACCTGTCCAAGGCGATCGCTGCTTATGCAAACACCGTGGTGGTCGGAGATGGTTCGCAGCAGGGTACCGGCGTCGGCCCGATCCAGAACAAGAAGCAGTATGAGCGCGTGCTCGAACTGATCCAGGATGCGAAGGACAATGGCTACAAATTCCTGACCGGAGGCGACAAGGACCCGTCCGGCACCGGATATTACGTGCCGATCACGATACTCGACAACCCACCGGAAGATGCGCGGATCGTGGCCGAAGAACAGTTTGGCCCCGTCATGCCGCTTTTGAAATTCGACACGATCGACGAAGTCATCGAACGCGCGAACAATTCGGATTACGGCCTCGCCGGCGCAGTCTGGACCAAAGATACCGACAAGGGCGTCGAAATCGCGGAACAGCTCGAAACGGGTACGGTCTGGATCAATGAATTCATGCACCTCTCGCCGTTCGCTCCGTTCGGTGGGCACAAGCAGTCGGGCTTCGGCGCCGAATATGGCGTCGATGGCTTGAAGGAATTCACCTATCCTCAGGTCATCACGGTCAAACGCGACGCGGCCGTCTGATCGCGATCTTCACTTCTGGCGGGGAGGGCCGAAGCCTCCACCGCCGGGGGTGAGGATGACGAATGTGTCGCCGGGCTGCATGTCGCCCGAGCCCGTGGCGCCGAGATTTTCTCGTGAGCCGTCTGCACGCTCGATCCAGTTGCGGCCCGGCGCTGCATCAGTGCCGCCGCAGATGCCGCGCGGCGCGATCTCCCGCCGGTTCGCCAGCATATTGGCGCGCATCGGGTGGAGGAAAGTAATGCGGCGTTCTACGCCATCTCCGCCGCGATATTCGCCATCCCCGCCAGACCCCCGCCGAATGGAGAAGGTGTCGAGACGGACCGGAAGCCGACTTTCCAGGATTTCCGGATCGGTCAGCCGCGAATTGGTCATATGGGTCTGCACGGCGCTGGTCCCATCATGGTCGAGGCCGGCGCCCGATCCGCCGGAGATCGTTTCGTAATATTGATCTGCGCCGTCGCCGAAGGTAAAATTGTTCATCGTGCCCTGGCTCGGTGCCAGCCTGCCTGTCGCTGCGAAGAGCGTGTCGGTCACGACCTGACTTGTCTCGACATTACCTGCCACCACGGCAGCCCCCGGGCGCGGATTGAGCATCGACCCTTCCGGGACGACCAGTTCGACAGGACGCAGGCAGCCATCGTTCATGGGAATGGCATCGTCGATCAGCGTGCGCACGACATAGAGTGCCGCTGCGCGCGTTATGGATTTGGGCGCGTTGAAATTATCGGGCAATTGTCCGCCGGTGCCGGTGAAATCGAAGACGGCCGATCGCTCATCCCGGTTGATCCGGATGGCCACCTTTACCACCGCACCGTTGTCCATCGGATAGGCGAATGTGCCGTCGTCCAGCCGGTCGAGCAGCCGCCTGACGCTTTCCTCCGCATTGGCGAGAACGTGGTTCATATAGGCGGCCACCACATCCGCTCCCTGATCGCGCGCAGCTGACTGAAGCAGTGACTCCCCGCGGGTGCATGCGGCAAGCTGCGCGCGCAGATCGGAGATGTTGCGATCCGGATTGCGCGCAGGATGCGTTGCCGCAGCGAGGACCTCGCGCATTTCCGCCTCGCGGAAATGCCCGGCATCGACCAGCAGGGCATTGTCGATAAGTACGCCTTCTTCCTCGATGGTCCGGCTTTCGGGTGGCATCGATCCCGGTGCAATCCCGCCGATATCCGAATGATGCCCGCGCGCGGCCACGAACGCGCCGGGTTCGGAAGCATTGTCTTCGAAGAAGACGGGCACGATCACGGTGATGTCGGGAAGGTGGGTCCCGCCGCGATAGGGATCGTTGAGCACATAGGCATCACCCCGCCTGAAGCCGCGCCCGTCGCGAGCGTTGCCCCGCGCCTCGATAACGCGGGCGATACTGTCGCCCATCGACCCTAAATGGACGGGAATGTGCGGCGCATTGGCGATCAGTTCGCCCGATCCGTCGAACAGGGCGCAGGAGAAATCGAGCCGTTCCTTGATGTTTACCGAAGTCGCCGTCGACTGGAGAACGACGCCCATCTCTTCTGCGATCGCCATGAAGAGATTGTTGAAAATTTCGAGCCGGACCGGGTCCACCTCGGTCCCCGCCGCACGGTCGCGCTGAAGCGGTTCGCTGCGTGTGAGTACGAGGCTGCCTTCTTCCGCGAGCCGGGCCTGCCATCCGCCTTCGACGACTGTCGTCGATGCCGGATCGATCACCAGAACCGGACCATGCACGACGTCGCCCCGGCTCATCGCCGCGCGTTCTACGGTCTGCCATGTGCCCGAGGGCTTGCCGCTGGCGGCAACCGGCTGGGCCACTGCACTGCCGAGGCCGCCACTCATCCCGCTGGCCTCGACGCTCAGAGCCTCGACCACGATCGGCGCGTGGTCATCGGAATAGCCGAACCGCTGGCGGTGAAGGGTGCGGAACGTCCGGTCCATCGTAGGGACATCGCCGCAATCGATCGGCAGCAAGCTGTCACTGCCTTCGAACCGCAGGCGGGCGTGGCTTTCGAGCACGATCTCGCTGTTTTCGATACCTTGGTCCAGCAAGGCCCGGCGTGCCTGAGCCTCGAGATCCGCTAGTTCTGCGGCGAAACTCTCGCCGAGCTTTCTGACGAGACTGACTTCGCGGATGGCTTTCACCGGCGCCAGGCCAATACCGTAGGCGGAGAGAATGCCGGCGAGCGGGTGGACGAGAACTGTTTCCATGCCGAGAGCTTCGGCGACCCTGCAGGCATGCTGTCCGCCCGCTCCGCCGAAGCAGGCGAGGGCATAGGTCGTCACATCGTGCCCGCGCGCCACACTGATCTTGCGGATCGCATTCGCCATGTTGTCGACCGCGATATCGAGGAAGCCTTCCGCGATTTCCTCCAGCGATCTGGGGTGTGGAAGCGCTTCGGCGATTTCCTTCAGACGGTTGTGGGATGCATGCGGATCAAGCGTTTGATTGCCGTCCGAACCAAAGACGTTCGGGAAGAATGCAGGGTCAATTCGGCCAAGAAACAGGTTGCAGTCAGTCACTGTCAGCGGGCCGCCCTTGCGATAGCAGGCGGGGCCCGGATCCGCGCCCGCGCTTTCCGGACCGACCGTGAACCGCCCGCCGTCGAACTGGCAGATCGATCCGCCCCCTGCGGCAACGGTGTGGATCTGCATCATCGGGGCGGCGACGCGCACGCCGGCCACCACGCTATCGCCGGTCAGTTCGTATTCGCCCGCATAATGCGCGACATCGGTGCTGGTCCCGCCCATGTCGAAGCCGATGAGCTTGTCATGGCCCAGTGGCTTGCCCGCAGCGACCATGCCGACAACGCCGCCTGCCGGACCGGACAGAATGGCATCCTTGCCGCGAAATGCGCCGACTTCTGCCAGCCCGCCGTTCGATTGCATGAAACGCAGGCTGTCGGTTTCGGGCAGACCGGCCTGAAGCGTGTCGGTATAGCGTCGCAGGACCGGCGAGAGATAGGCATCGACGACAGTCGTGTCGCCGCGCGGGATCAGACGAATGAGCGGCGCAACCTCGTGACTGACGCTGATCTGCGCAAAGCCCATGTCGCGCGCGATGGCGGCCAGCCGTTCCTCGTGATCGCGATATTTCCAGCCGTGCATCAGCACGATGGCGAGCGCATCGACGCCGTCGGCACGCAGCCCTTCGAAAGCCCGACGCGCCTCTTGCTCGTCAAGGGCAGTCAGTACCTCGCCATCGGCGGAAACCCGCTCGTCGATTTCCACCACCTGCGAGGCCAGCTGTTCAGGCAGGACGATATGCCGCGCGAAGATATCCGGCCGTGCCTGGTTGCCGATACGGAGCGCATCCCCGAAGCCGCGGGTGATGGCGAGCGCAAGCCGCTCGCCCTTGCGTTCGAGCAGCGCATTCGTCGCGACCGTTGTCCCGATCCGCAGTTCCGCGATGGCGCCATTCCCATGCCGCTCCATGAGGCGCCGCACGGCTTCGCTCGCCGCATCCGCATAATGGCCGGGATTTTCCGAGAGCAGCTTGTCGGTCACCAGCGCCCCATCGGGCGTTACGGCAACGACATCGGTAAAGGTGCCCCCGCGATCGACAGCGAAGTGCCATGCCCTCTTTTTGCTGCCCGATGCCATTGTGCTGTCCCTCCGTCTGTTCGTGACCGGCCCGCAGAAACTCAGACCATGTCCTCTGGACGGACCAGGCGGTCGAATGTTTCCGCGTCGACCAGTTCCAGTTCGAGCGCGGCTTCCTTGAGGGTCTGGCCGTTCTTGTGCGCGTGTTTCGCGATCGTCGCGGCGTTGTCGTAACCGATTTCGGGGGCGAGCGCGGTGACCAGCATGAGCGACCTGTCGACCAGGGCGGCGATCTGGTCCCTGTTCGCTTCGATCCCGTCCACGCAGCGTTCGGCGAAGCTCTCCATCCCGATCGCCAGCAGTTCGATGGAGCGGATCACGTTCGAGCCGATCAGCGGCATGAAGACATTGAGTTCGAACTGCCCCTGCATGCCGCCGACGGTCACGGACTGGTTGTTGCCGATCACCTGCGCTGCGACCATGGTCAGCATTTCGCACTGCGTCGGATTGACCTTGCCCGGCATGATCGAGCTGCCCGGCTCGTTGGCGGGCAGCGACAGTTCGCCAAGGCCCGAGCGCGGGCCGGAGCCGAGAAAGCGGATGTCGTTCGCGATCTTGTTGAGCGCCACCGCCAGCGTGTTGAGCGCGCCGGAGAAAAAGACGAGCCCATCCTTTGCCGCCAGTTGTTCGAACTTGTTCGGCGCGGGTTCGAATTCGAAGCCGGTGATCTCGCTGATCGCGCCGCTCATGTCCTCGGCCCAGCCGTCGGGCGCATTCAGCCCGGTGCCGACGGCGGTCCCGCCAATGGCCAGCTTGCGGATATTGCCACTGAGAGCGCCCTCTATACGTGCCTTGCAGCTTACGAGCTGTGCGACATAGCCGGAGAATTCCTGCCCCAGGGTAAGCGGGGTGGCATCCTGCGTATGCGTGCGCCCGATCTTCACGATATCGGCGAAGGCTTCGACCTTGGCATTGAGCGAGGAGGTCAGCCGGTCGAGCGCGGGGAGCAGCGCATCGCGGGTGGCGAGCGCCGTTGCTACATGAAGCGCGGTCGGGAAGCTGTCGTTCGAACTTTGCGATTTGTTGACGTGGTCGTTGGGATGGACCGGCTCCTTCCCGCCGCGCGTACCGGCGAGCTGCTCGTTCGCAATCCCGGCGATCACCTCGTTGACGTTCATGTTCGTCTGGGTGCCGCTGCCGGTCTGGAAGATGGTCAGCGGGAACTCTTCGTCATAGTCGCCCTTGCGGATTGCCGTTGCGGCGGCTTCGATGGCGTCGGCCAGCTTCCCGTCCAGCCCGTGCTTGCGATTGATGCGCGCGGCGGCCTGTTTCACCGCAGCCTGTGCATGGACGATCTGGATCGGCATGCGCTGGTGAGCGGGGAAAGGGAAGTTTTCCAGACTGCGCTGCGTCTGCGCACCCCAATAGGCGCTGCTCGCCACATCGATCGGTCCTATGGAGTCGGTTTCGGTTCTCGTGTCGGTCATGGTGTCGCTCCTGATACTCGCGCAGACGTCGACCCGATTAGGGTGCTAAGATGGCGCTGGCCACCCGTGGGCCGCCGACCCACCTTCCATTTCTTGCATATGTCGTTGCGCCGCGGACAATTGTTGTGTTCGCGGGGGCAGGTTAGGACGCAAACGAAGGAGATGGCCTGTGCTGTATTTACTCCCGAACCGGCTTCGCCCGATACTTCTGCTTCTTGCGCCGCTCTTGGCAATCTTTGGCGCGCGCATGGCAACTCACAGTGAAATTGCCGCTCGCTATCCGCGCACTGCCGCCTTGTGCTTTCTGTGGATTGCCGCCGACAGCCTAACGCTGGCGCTCATCGCAAAGGCGCCGCGCAACCGGCCGCAACTGCGCGCCGTGCTGGGCGCAATCGCGACGGGTTTTCTGGTCGCGACAGCGGGCGCTGCCGATCCGGTCCGCGCTGCGCTGCTCGACATGCACGCCGTAGTTCTGGCGATGGCTCTGACCGTGGCCACTTATGCCGGGTGGAGCCTGTGGCGGGCCATACGGGTTTTTGAACGGACCGGGTCTATCGCGCAGGCCGCGCAGCAGGTGCTGCCTGAACTGCTTGTACGCATGGCAGCGTATGAATTCGCCATGCTTCGCCTGGCGCTGTTCAGCTGGGGCGCGCAGCCCGATGTCCCTGGGAAAACGCAGAGCTTCAGCTGTCACCGGATAGTCAATCCGATGATTGCCACTTTGCTGGTACTTCAGCTGATCGAGATTGGAGTGATGCATCTGCTGGTCAGCCACTGGAGCACCACGGCAGCATGGATACTACTTGCGCTGGGCGTCTGGGGTTTGCTTTTCACCATTGCACTGATGAAGGCGTTCCGGATTTATCCCGTGCTGATGGACGAAAACCTGGTGCGTGTGCGGGCAGGAACGCTGACCGACTTCGCGGTGCCCCATTGCGAGATTGCAGGCGTCGATGCGGCCATTTCAATGGAAGACACCAAACGCAGCGACGTTCTACATGCCGCCATTCTGGCGCATCCGAACATTATCTTGCGGCTGAAGAAGCCAATCCGGCATCGCGGGCTTTTTGGTAAAACACGGACGGTCGAGCGGGTGGCATTCCGGGTCGACGAGCCAGAGCTGTTCCTCACCGCGCTGCGCGAACGTATTTAGTCGGACCCGAGGCACTTTTGCGTTGCATTGCGGTAGCGTTTGCCCACATCGTCAGAACAGAATGCTGCGCCAATACGAACTCGTAGAGCGGGTCAAGGAATACGACCCCGACGCCGATGAGGCGATGCTCAACCGCGCCTATGTCTATACGGTGCAAAAGCACGGCACGCAGACCCGGGCCAGCGGCGATCCCTATTTCAGCCATCCGGTCGAAGTCGCCGGGCTGATGACCGATCTGAAGCTCGACCAGGAAACCATCGCCACCGCGCTGCTCCACGACACGGTGGAAGATACGCTGGCGACGATCGACGACATCGAGGCGAATTTCGGCACCGATGTCGCGCGGCTGGTCGACGGCGTGACCAAGCTGTCCAAGATCGAGCAGATGCCCGAGAACGAGCGCGCGGCGGAAAACCTGCGCAAGTTCCTGCTGGCCATGAGCGAGGATATCCGCGTGCTGCTGGTGAAGCTGGGCGACCGGCTGCACAACATGCGCACGCTGCATTTCATCAAGAACCCGGAAAAGCGCCAGCGCATCTCGCGCGAGACGATGGACATCTATGCCCCGCTGGCAGAGCGGATCGGGCTGTACGAATATATGCGCGAGATGCAGATGCTCGCTTTCGAACAGCTGGAACCCGAAGCCTTCCGGACCATCACCCAGCGGCTGGACCAGATCCGCAGCGAGGATGGGGGCCAAGTCGATGCCATCGCGCTCGACATGAAACACGCGCTGGCGGAAGCCGGGATAACCACCGAAGTATCGGGCCGCGAAAAGCACCCCTATTCGATCTGGCGCAAGATGGCCGAGCGCCATGTGAGCTTCGAACAGGTTACGGACATCATGGCCTTCCGCATCATCTGCGAGGAAGTGTCGGACTGCTACCGCGCTTTGGGTGTGCTGCATACGACGTGGCAGTTCCTGCCCGGCAAGTTCAAGGACTACATCTCGACCCCGAAGAACAACGGGTATCGTTCGCTCCATACCTCGCTGATCTATGGCAAATCCATGCGGGTCGAGGTGCAGCTGCGCACCCGCGAAATGCACCGGATCAACGAATTCGGCTTTGCCGCGCACTGGGCCTACAAGCAGGGCAATCGCCCCGACGGGCAGGTTGCCTGGCTGCGCGATCTGATCGAGATCGTGGATGCGAGCCACGATCCCGAAGAGCTGCTGGAGCACACGCGGCTGGCGATTTACCAGGATCGCATCTTCGCTTTCACGCCCAAGGGCGCGCTGTTCCAGCTGCCCAAGGGGGCGACGCCGGTCGATTTCGCTTTCGCCGTGCACACCGATCTGGGCGCGCAGACGGTGGGCGCCAAGATCAACGGGCGGCACATGCCGCTGCGCACCCAGCTGAACAATGGCGACGTGGTCGAGATCATCAAGAGCGCGCAGGCCGATCCGCAGATGAGCTGGCTGGGCTTTGTCGTCACCGGCAAGGCCCGTGCTTCCATCCGCCGCGCAGTGCGCCTGAAGGAGCGCGCCGAAGTGGCCGAAATCGGCAAGAAGCTGTTCGACGAGATCGCTTTGCGGGTGCCGGCAAAGATCGGCAAGAAAGCCCAGCGCGAGGCGTTGCGGCGACTGGAAATGGACGAGGAAGAGGACCTCTATTACGCCATCGGATCGGCCAAGATTTCCGATCGCGAGGTGATGGAGGCTCTGGTTCCGGGAAGCACGGCAGAACTGGAGGACGAGCCCGACTGGGCGAAGAGCGGCAAGGCCCTGTCGATCCGCGGGCTGACGCCGGGCGTCGGCTTTAAGCTGGCGGAATGCTGCCACCCGGTGCCCGGCGATCGGATCGTCGGGCTGCGCAAGCCCAACGAAGGCGTCGAAGTGCACACGATCGACTGCCATCACCTCGCCAGCGGTATCGACAGCGACTGGCTCGACCTGTCCTGGGGCAAGCGGTCGCGCGGCGCAACGGGGCGCCTGCGGGTGACGCTGTACGACCGGCCGGGTACGCTGGCCGAGATGGCGGGTATCTTCGCACAGAACCACGTCAATGTGACGAGCCTCGACCAGACCCAGCTCGACCATCCGTTCACCACCTACGAAATCGATCTGGAAGTACAGGACGTACCCCACCTCAACCGTATTCTCAGTGCCCTGCGCGCCAGCGATTCCATCGCTCAGGCGGAGCGGGTATGACCGCCGTCATCGGCATCGACCACGTCCAGCTGGCCATGCCCCATGGTGGCGAGCCGCACGCACGGCGTTTCTGGGTCGATGTCATGGGACTTGCCGAGGTGGCAAAGCCCGCACATCTTGCCGTCAACGGCGGCTGCTGGTTCGAAGGCGCCAGTATTGCGATCCACTGCGGGGTGGAGGAAGGTTTCCTCCCGTCGCGCCGGGCGCATCCGGCATTGCTGGTCGATGATCTGGCTGGCCTGGTGGCGAAGCTGGGCAAGGCGGGTATCCGCTACAAGCCGGGCAAGGATCTGGAAGGCTATCGGCGCGGCGATATCGCCGATCCCTTCGGCAATCGCATCGAATTGATGCAGAAGGTCTGACGCGGGACGAGGCCGCGCATCCGATCGGACGGCGGGTGCTTGCCAATCAGCTCATGTCTCCCGCCATCGATGCGGCGTCATTGACTGCCCGTGCGCCGGACCGGCACCGGAATATTGCAGATATCCGCGCCGCCCGCCGGCACGATGAAGAAGGGGTCGCGGCGATTGGCGCGCGCTTCGGCATAGCGGGCGAAACTGGCGCCGTCTGTCGCGAGATATTCGAACGAGGGGCGCTCGGATGCGGGAAGATCGGCAGCCACCCGGACGGTGAGGATCGGTGTGCGCATCGCTTCGTCTTCGTAGAAGCCGAGCTGGCCTTTGCCGCGCGGCAGGCTGGACAGATGCTCGATCCCTTCGACCACCCTGCCGACGAGCGCGATATTGCGGTCGAGATGACGCGGCGCGTGCCCGATGACCGTGTAGAGTTCCGCCCCCGTCCCCGCATCCGGGGACATGTTCCGTCCCACGCCCACCATGCCGTAGCAATGGATCGGCCAGACGGCTGCAGGCTCGCTTTCGTCGTCGGCGCCGATATTGGATGCCAGCGGCCACCCGCGATCGAACAGCGAAAGCTGCGCGTAGGAATCGACGAGGCCGTTGGCGATGATCACGCCAGCCGTTTCGTCGCTCGTCGAAAGCACATGGCCGGTTTTCAGCGCAAGGTCGCGGGTCGAATCCGCCAGGAGGGTGGACAGGCCGATCGCCTCGCCAGGCGCCGTGTAGTTCCGCTCGTCGGTCGCGATCAGGCCATCGGGCAGAGCCTTGGCCTCGCCCGTGCTTTCGGGATTGTCGTAATTGGCATCGCCCCACTGGGCGACATAATTGTCCTGCACGCGGTTGACGGTGATGTCGTCGAACCAGCCGGCACGCGCGAACGTACGAATGTTTGCAACCCAGTCCTGGCTGAAAGGCGCCGGCATGAGCTGAATCACCACCTTGCGTTCCGATCCGTCCGCGGCAGGCGCTAGGGTCATCACCAGCAGATCTTCGGGCGGGATGGCGACCCATTCGTCCTCGGGGGCCTGATCGACGATCTCCGCAGGCGAGGGCGGCGCAGGCGCAGCTTCCTGCGCGAAGGAGGGGGCGGCGAGCGCAAGCAGCGCGGCGAGGGAAATCAGCGGTCTCGTCATCGCGCATGGCGTGCCACCGTGCGCGGGAAAACAAAAGCCCCCACCTGCGCATTGTAGGGGCAGGAGGGGGCTTCGAGACGGAGTTCGCAGGGTATGCCTGATCCGCGCAGCTCCGTCGCAGCCCGGATATTACTCCCATTTATGCAAATGCCAATAACACGCATCCCGTCCCGGCTTGCGGAATCATCGCCTCGCCGCTAGAGGCGCGCCTTCCTTGCTTGGCATGTCCGGGCGGGGAATGCGGAGCAGTGGCCGAGTGGTCGAAGGCGCACGCCTGGAAAGTGTGTATACGGTAACCCCGTATCGAGGGTTCGAATCCCTCCTGCTCCGCCACTTTCCTGTCTTATGCCGACATGTAGGCGGGGCGCCGAGGCTCCCTACAATCCGACGAATTCTTCGCCCAGGGCGAGGGGGCTTTCAAACTTTTCGTCCTCGGGGGCGCCGACGGCCGGTTTGGCGCGCACGTGTTTCTCGTTCTTCACGCAATCGACCATGAAGGCGCCGAGATCTCCTATGCGGCAGCGGAAGGCTTCCTGGGGCAGGTGTTCTTCATCGACCAGCAATTCGCCGTTGGCCGGCTTTTCGATGAGCCAGGCGGGACGCACGGCGGTCCATTCGAGATTTGTCGCCTCTTCCAGAGACGCCTCCATTTCCTTCATCTGGTCCAAAATGTTGTGCAGCGCCGGGACGACCGTGAGCTTGAACCACTTCGGCAAGCTGGGCTGATCGGCGACGAAGGCCGCAGAGATTACCACAATCCGGTCGATGCCAGCACGCTGCATGCCGTCCAGAATATTGCCGGTGCCCTTGGTGTAGAGCGGGGGAGGCGACATGGCATTGCTTGGCGAGAAGGCGACACCCAGCGTCGAAATTACCGCATCGCAGCCTTTCATTGCATCGGCGAGATCGTCTTCGAGCACGTCTGCCTGGCGATATGTCACACCTTCGAGGCGGTCCTCCTCATCCGGCTGGGAGCGGTCGATAGCCACGACCTCGAGCCCGGCGCGCAAGTCATGTCTGACAACTTCGCGACCGGTTGCGCCGCTGGCGCCGAACACTGCAATCCGTTTCTGGCTCAAATTCGATACTCCCGCATCCCGTTTGCCGGGATAAATTGTTGCAATTGACCGTTTCCAAACCGCAATTCCGACCGCTATGTTCCCTCGTACACGCAGGGAATTATCCAGTTTCAGGCTGCCTCGGCGGGGTCGATCCATTTATCCGGGAGTGATGCGAATGTTTGCCGGCAGTTATTGCGGAAGCCCACCGGGCCTCCACGAAATCGCCATGCGGTGGAATTTCGACCCGGCACTGATCGCTGTCCTGGCATGCGGGCTAGCCTTGGCGTTGCGGGCACGCAACCGGTTGGCAGCCTCCGGGGTCGCGCTGCTTGCGGTCGCTTTCGTTTCGCCGCTCTGTGCTGCGAGTGTTACGCTGTTTTCGGCCCGCTCGGTCCATCATCTTTTTCTGATCGCGGCTTCGCTGGCCTTTGTGATGGCGGTCCGTGACAGCGGCGCGTCGAACCGTATCGTGCGTACGCTATCCGGCCTTCACTTCCCGGTCGGCCCTGCAACGATCGCCATGACTGCCGTGTTGTGGGGCTGGCACGTGCCGGCGCTCTACGATGCTGCTCTCTCCAACATGCTGGTGTACTGGGTGATGCAGCTTTCGATCCTCGCGACGTCCTTCGCGTTCTGGCATGCGGTTCGCCGGGCGAGCGCGGTGGGGGCAGTTGGAGGGCTGCTGGGCGGCCTGGTGCAGATGGGTTTTCTGGGCGCACTGCTGACATTTGCAGCGCGGCCGTTTTATCTGGTCCATATCGTCGCTGCGCCATCGTGGGGTATTTCGGCGCTGGCCGACCAGCAATTGTCCGGGCTCATCATGTGGGTCGGCGGGATGGCGCCTTTCGCGATCGGCGCAGCCGTGATCGCTCGCAAGGCGTGGCTGCTTCAGGACGACATCATGCCCGTCGCCGGCATTGTCCGGAACCCGGCCTGAGATGATCCTTTCGCTCGTCAAGGCGGTTCACATCGCCGCTCTCATCATATGGTGTGCAGGGCTGGTGGGTCTGCCGCTCATGCTCAGCAAGCACGAAATCGGGGAGGGTCAGGGCAGCTATGCCCAGCTGCGCCTGCTGACCCATCGCGCGTATTCCTATTTCGTCACCCCCGCCGCCATCATTGCCATTACCGCAGGCACCGCACTGATTTTCCTGGCTGGCGCCTTCACCCTGTGGATGTTCGTGAAGCTGCTGGTCGTCGGTGTTCTGGTCTCGCTACACGCTTGGATCGGGCATCTGGTGATCCTGATGAGCGAGCGGCGGGGCAGCTTCGTTCCGCGAAGTGCGCTGCCCACGCTCCTGCCGATCGTCGTCGCGATGGTGGCGATCCTGTTTCTGGTACTTGGAAAACCGACACTGGACAGCTTCGCCCCGGCCTGGCTGGACCACCCGCTCGGTCATGAACTCCCGGTCGACGAGACCCCGATTTGATATTCGAAAACAAGCTTGCCCCCGTGCCATCCGGTAAACCCGGTGAAGGCGACGGCGAAGGCGGAGATCATGATGCCAAATGGCAGCACGGCCTGTTCGTACCCGAGCAGTCTGAAACCCCAGTTCATTCCCAGAATGGACAGCAGCATCACGGCGATGATGAAATGCGTCCAGCTGGCGGCGCGCTGGCGGATACCGGGCACACTGAGCAGCTCGATCGTGCCGGTCACCCCGGCGAGAACGCCGAACAGAAACGCCATGCCGGCCGCCCACAACCCGGCCCGCGCCCAGAAAATGTCGCCGGTCCACCAATAGAATATGTCCGCACCAAGAACGCAGGCGGTCAGCGCAATCGGGAAAGCAACCAGCATCGCATGAATGGGATGACCGGCCAGAGCGATGCGCGATTCAAGGCGATGAAAATTGGGCTGCTGTTCGACCGGATCGACCAGCTCGTCGGGGTTCCCCTCGACCAGTTCCTTTTCGGCAACCTCTTCGTGCAACGTGTCGGTCAATGGTTTCATCCTCTGCGTAATCGGGTGCGTGCGGCGAGCGCGATGTTCGCTCTCGCCCCTCTTGCGGCCTGCAACGGGTCATTGTCCACAATCGATCCTGCCGGACCGTCCGCCTTGCGGGTGGCAGACCTGTGGTGGTGGATGCTTGGCGGGTCCCTGTTGTTGTCGGCCCTGGTCTTTACGCTTCTATTCATGGCTCTGTTCAGGCGCGGTATCGCGGACCGCCAGAAGCCGGATCGAAAGGGTGTGTGGATCGGTTGGCTTGGCCTGGCCATGCCGATCGGCGTTCTTTCGGTTCTGCTCGTCTACGCCCTTTGGGTGGGCGAGCGCAGCCTGCCCACCGGCACCGCAGCACTGCGGGTCGAGGCTACCGCCTACAATTACGGTTGGACATTCTGTTACGAAGACGGAAGCTGTTCGGAAGGGGTGATGCGCATTCCAGCCGCACGCCCGGTGGACATCGATATAACGGCCACCGACGTGATCCACAGCCTCTGGATACCCCGACTGGCAGGCAAGATGGATGCGATCCCCGGCCAGGTTAACCGCCTCAGGATCGAAGCCGAAGCGCCGGGGCGTTACGAGGCCGTCTGCGCAGAATATTGCGGCATAGGCCACGCCGATCATCGTTTTGTGGTCCAGGCGTACGACATTGGCGATAGGCCGGACGGACTAGAGGCGGCACGATGAAAGCAATCCAGCTCCACCGCGATCTGACGCGCATCTGGGAAGGCGAGCCGGGCTGGCGCGGCGTTCTCACCAGCGTCAGCCACACCGATCTGGGCAAGCGCTTCATCATTGCAGCAGCTGTTTTCTTTGGGATCGGGGGCGTGCTCGCCATGCTTATCCGGGCTCAACTTGCGACGCCCGAGAGCGCTTTCGCCGGGCCGGAGGTCTACGGACAGATATTCACGATGCATGGCAGTATCATGATGTTCCTGTTCGCCATTCCCATGCTGGAAGGGCTGGCCATCTATCTGCTGCCCAAGATTCTTGGCGCGCGCGATCTCGCCTATCCGCGGCTGACTGCTCTTGGCTGGTGGTGTTACCTGTTCGGCGGTTCGATCATGATCCTGGCGCTGCTGGGCGGCGTGGCGCCCGATGCGGGCTGGTTCCTCTATCCGCCGCTGTCAGGCAAGGAGTTTACGCCCGGCGTCAATTCGGATGTCTGGCTATTGGGCATTACCTTCGTCGAGATTTCGGCGATGTGCGCCGCGATCGAAATCGTGGTGACTATCCTGAAGTTTCGCGCTGCGAACATGTCGTTGACCAGAATGCCGATCATGGCGTGGTATCTGTTGGCGACGGCAGGAATGATGATCTTCGGCTTTCCGCCGCTGATCCTCGGGTCGATCCTGCTGGAACTCGAACGCGCGTTCGGCTGGCCGTTCTTCCAGCCCGAACTCGGCGGGTCGCCGCTGCTCTGGCAGCACCTGTTCTGGCTGTTCGGCCATCCGGAAGTCTATATCATCTTCCTGCCGGCGGCCGGTGCGCTGTCCACCATCATTCCGGTCATGGCACGCACACCGCTCATCGGGTACGGCGCGATCGTGACCGCGGTCATGGCGCTCGCCTTTCTCAGCTTTGGCTTGTGGGTCCACCACATGTTCACCACCGGCATTCCGCACATGGCGCTGGGCTTCTTCTCTGCCGCATCGGTGCTGGTGGCGATACCGACTGCCGTCCAGATATTCGCCTGGATCGGTACGATCTGGGCAGGGCGACCGAAATTCACGCTGCCGATGTATTACATAGTCGGTTTTTTCATCGTCTTCGTGCTGGGCGGCCTGACGGGCGTGATGCTTGCGATCGTGCCCTTCGACCAGCAGGCACACGATACTGCCTTCGTAACCGCTCACCTGCATTACGTGCTTGTCGGTGGGTTCGTATTCCCGATGCTGGCAGCGGCTTACTACTGGATGCCGCACGCCACAGGGCGGACGCGCGTGATGCGATTGGGCATCGCCGCCTTCTGGCTGATCTTCATCGGTTTCAATCTGACGTTTCTGCACATGCATCTGACGGGTCTGCTGGGCATGCCGCGTCGCATGTACACCTATCCTGCGGAAGCGGGATGGACCTGGCTCAACCTGATATCCTCCGTCGGCAGTTTCATGCAGGCCTTTGGTTTCGGCCTCTTCGCAATCGACATCGCATTGCAGCGCCGGGTCGGCAATCGTTCGCGGCGTGACCCGTGGAATGCCGAAACCCTGGAGTGGGCGATGCCCACCCCGCCGCCGCAGTATAATTTTGCCAGCCTGCCCACGGTCGACTGCCGCGAACCGCTTACCCGCGATCGCCTGCTGGGCGCGGGCCTCGCTGCCGGCAGGGGGTTGCTGGGCCGTACGATCGGCCACCGCCGAGAGACGCTTGCCGTGGACATGGTTACTGGCGCGCCGGAGCATGTCGCCATCCTGCCCGGGCCGAGCATCGTTCCTTTCCAGACCGCTCTGGTAATCGGCGGCTTCTTCCTGTCGATGCTGTTGAGCCTGTATTGGCTGGCGCCGGTTTTCATTCTCGGTACGGCGGTCATGGTCTGGCGCTGGACTGCGACAACTGGAACAACCGAAGACGACGGGCCTGTCGATACCGGACATGGTGATCGATTACCCACCAGTTTCGCGGTGCGCGGCAGCGTGGGTTACTGGGGCAGTGTGCTGGCAATCGCGGCGAGCGCAACGCTGTTCGCCTCGCTGGTGTTCGGCCATTTCTTCCTTTGGGTCGTTGCCCCCAACTGGCCTCCGCCCGGCGACTTCGGCGCATATTTCCTCGAACCCTTGCTCGTGACAGCAGGTGCACTCCTTGCTCTGGCCGCAGCGCGCATCGGCGCGCGCGATTTTGCACGATCGAGAAATGGCGCCATGATATCTGCTTGTGGTCTCGCATTGGCCATTGCCGGTCTTCTCATCGGTGCAATTCGCCATTTGCCGGGCCCCGGCGAGCATTCGTTCGCCGCCGTGGGCTGGACACTGACAAGCTACGCGGTCTTCTCGGCAATTGTCGGGCTGCTCGCGCAGGTATTCATGACCCGGCGGATCGCGAACGGGCATACGACCCCCGACCGCCCCCATGAATTGCGCATCGCTGCGGTATGGAGTGATTACGGGGCCGCCGTCGCACTGGCTGTCGCCTGGATACTGTCGCTTTCGAGTGCATCGCTATGACGGCGCTGATCCGCATGATCTCCGGCCTTGTATTGTGGAGCATGGCTTTCGCAGTGCTTTACGCACTGCAAGGACTGGGCTGTGCACGAGGCTGGACCGAACCGGCCGTATTCGGCCTTACGCAGACAAAGGCGGTTCTGCTTGCGGTCTGGGCGGGGCTGATCGCCTCACAGGTGGTGCTGCTGCTTTGGCTGATGCGACGGCGCGATACGCAGATGGAGCGCATCGGCATAGCGATCGGGTGGATCGGCCTCGGCGCTACCGTGATAACGGGGCTGCCGATCCTGGCAATATCGACTTGCTACTGACGTACGCTCTTAGCGCGTCGACTGGCGCGCTTCGCCAGCCGGTACAGCCGAACCGCCTTGCAAAGCGACACGCCAAACGGTGTTGGAAACGTCATCCGCTATCAGCAATGCCCGGCGCTGTTCGTCGAAAAGGACACCGACAGGGCGTCCGCGGGCGTGCCCATCCTTCAGGAAGCCGGTAGCAAGGTCGATAGGCTTGCCCGAGGGGCGCCCGTTTCGGAACGGCACGAAAGTAACCTTGTAACCCGACGGATCGTTGCGGTTCCAACTGCCGTGTTCACCCACGAATGCGCCTTCGGAGAAGGGGCCCCCAAGGCCCCCGTTCGTGGTGAAGTCCAGTCCCAACGCGGCGACATGCGAACCAAGAGCATAATCGGGCGCTATCGCCTTGCGCACCAGATCAGGACGCTGCGGGCGAACGCGGGGATCAACGTGTTGACCGTAATAGCTATAGGGCCAGCCATAGAAGGCGCCCTGGCGAACGGATGTCAGATAGTCGGGGACCAGTTGCGGCCCGAGTTCGTCCCGCTCATTGACCACCGCCCACAATTGCTCGGTCCAGGGATTGATGGACAGGGCCGTCGGGTTGCGGATGCCGGAGGCGAAGATGCGGCTGGCACCGGTCTGGCGGTCGATTTCCCAGATCACCGCGCGGTCTTCCTCCACATCCATGCCGCGCTCACCGACATTGCTGTTCGAGCCTATGCCGACATACAGCTTCGAGCCATCCGGGCTGGCGGTCATGGCCTTGGTCCAGTGATGGTTGATCACCGATGGGAGCTTGGTCACCTCGGTGCCCGGGCCATCGATACGCGTAGCGCCTTCGGTGTAATCGAAGCTGACCAGATTTCCCTGATTGGCGACGTAGATCTTCCCGTCGACGAAAGCCAATCCGTACGGAGCATCGAGCCCGTCGATGAAGGTGGTCTGCAGATCGGTCTGCCCATCGCCGTCACGGTCGCGCAGCAGGGTGATGCGGTTGCCGCCTTCGACCGAGCTTTTGCCGCGCTTCTTGATCATTCCGGCGATGACATCCTTCGGACGGACAGCCGGGGCGTGTCCACCCGATCCTTCGGCAACCAGTATGTCGCCGTTGGGCAGAAGCAGCATCTGCCGCGGGATTTTCAGGTCTTTCGCAATCGCAGTTACCGTAAAACCTTCGGGCACGGTCGGAAGTTCGCCGCCCCAGCCTTTGGGCGTGGGAATTTTCATGGCGGGCAAGAGCGTGTCGCTTTGCTGAGGAAGATCGGGCCGTTCGCCTGTCTGATCCAGGTCGGGATCGCTTTGCGATTGGCACGCGGCGAGCGAAGCTGCGAGAGCGAGAAGGACGATCCGTTTCATGCCCGATACTCCTTAACCTGGGTTTGGCCGAAGGCGAGAAAGGCTGAGACAAAGGCCAGGATCGTACAGAGGATCGAGAGGACAAGACCGAAGGTGCCGACCGAATGCCAGCCGTCACGCGCATGCTGGAAAGCGTTGAGGACGCCGGCAATGAACATCAGCGCGACCACGATCACATATGCCCACCCGCGCTGCCTCGTGCGGCCAAGAAACTGGCTGACAAGGGCCCACGCAAGAACAAGTCCTGCAAATACATCGGCACCGGCAATCAGCCAGGAGGAAAAATTGGTCCACTGGATGACCGCCGTGTTGAGATAGGTGATGTCGGACAAGAGTGCGGCGGGGTACAGCGCAACGGGAAAAGCAAGCAGGATCGCATGTATCGGGTTGGTGAATGACCTGGTTCGAGCAAGCGTTTCAGCCATGTAGATTTCCTCCGATTGTCATGCACTCCTCAACGCTAACCCCTCGTGGGAAAAATGGTGCCGGTGCCTGCTGCATTTTAGTACCGCTGACGGAAGCTGTGTCTTGCTCGGTTCCCGTTCCAGCAGGCACGCCGGAGCCTGCTTTCTTTACGTTTTGTTAACCTCGATTTCCTAGCGAACGGGGCTCGAAGCATCGTGAAGAAGCGGCGGCTACTCAGCTACTAGAATGTCCTTTTCTTGAAACTTTCAGCGCAAAGATTGCGCATCGGGCTCGTCGGGTGGGTCCTGGTCGCCTCATGTATCGGTACGCTGATCATTCTCGCCTTTCTGGCGATCTCGACAAATCGTGGTTTCGAGGAAAACGACCGGCTTCGGCATCTCGTAACCGACTCATATGACGCAAGGTCGGCGCTGCAGGAGTTGATGACCCTGCATCAGGATATCGAGATAGGTCAGCGAGGTTATGCCATCACCGGTGATACCGCGTTCCTCGCACCATATCGGGTTGCCGAAGCGCAAGTCGAACGCCAGCTGAATGCAGTCGCCGCACGAACGAGCAAGATCGGCTCGACGCAGCTGGTTGCGCAGCTCAGGCAGGCGTCCCGTGACAAGCGAGATTTTGCCAAACGCACGATTGCCCTGGTCGCCGACGGTCGGCGCGGGGAAGCCCAGCGACTGATAGCGACCGGAGCCGGCAAAGTGCTGATGGACCGCGTTCGCGGATTGGTCGAAGAACTATCCGAAGTCGAACGGCTGATGCTGGATCGGAGCACCGCCAACGCCGAAACCGATCGGCAGAAGCTCCAAGGGCGGACGCTGGGGCTTGAAATCGGGCTGATCCTCCTGCTGACACTGGCCGGTCTGCTGGTCTTGCGCAGCCAGTTGAGCAGGCAATCGGCTCTGCGCCGGGCCAGCGATATGGCGGCGCGTCAGGAAGCGATCTTCGACAGCTCGATGGATGGCATGATCGTGCTCAACCCCAGCGGCAGTATCGAAAGCATAAATCCCGCTGCGGCATCCATGTTCGGCGCTAGCGCGAGTTCTCTCCTGCGGCGCGATATCGGCATCCTGTTCGAAGTCGCGCCAGATCGTGGACAGATCGAGACTTTCCTCTCCAGGCTCAAGGCCAAGCGTAGCGAGAACAAGGGCCGCATTCAGGAATTTTTCGGCCGACGCAGCGATGGGACGATTTTCCCGCTGGAAGTCTCGGTCAGCCCGGTCGATCTCGCCGACCGGACCAGCTTTGTAGCGGTCTTGCGCGACGTCAGCGAACGCCGCGAAGTCGAGCAGATGAAGAGCGAATTTGTCGCCACCGTCAGCCACGAGCTTCGTACACCGCTTACGTCGATTGCCGGCTCGCTCGGCCTGATAAATGGTGGCGCAGCGGGCGAGGTGTCGCCCAAAGTCGGGCGACTGATCGAAATTGCGCATAGTAACGCAGCCCGGCTTGTCAGGCTGATCAACGACATTCTCGATATCGAAAAGATCGAGGCGGGGCGGATGCAATTCGATATTCGGCCGCTCGCACTCGCACCATTGCTCGATGCGGCTGTGCATCAGGCGGCCGGCTTCGCGGGTCAATACGATATAGCGCTCCGTATAGAGCCGTTCCCGCCCAATGCCGGAGTGCTGGCCGACGAGGACCGCTTGATGCAGGTGATGACGAACCTGCTGTCGAACGCGATCAAGTTTTCGCGGCGCGGAGAAACGGTTACCGTGACCGTACGGCCGCTCGATCGTCGATATCGGATCAGCGTGACCGATTGCGGTGAGGGGATTTCGGAAGTCTTTCGCGCGCGCATTTTCCAGAAATTTGCCCAGGCCGATGCATCGGATTCCCGGCAGAAGGGCGGTACCGGGCTTGGGCTCAGCATCGTGAAGGAAATCGTTACACGCCTCGGCGGTTCGATCAGCTTCGATACTGTGGAAGGCAGGGGAACCGTGTTCCACGTCGACCTGCCCGCGGCCGAGCTCCATGAGCCGGTTGCGATCGAAGCACGGCCGCTGGAGCGCCGCGAACCCGAACCATCGCTGCCGACGATTCTCCATGTCGACGATGATCCGGACATGCTCGCCGTCGTGGAAAGCGCCTTCGAAGGCAAGGCGCTTCTTCATTCCACGCAGAGCATGTCTCAGGCGCGAGCGTTTATCCGTCGCAGTAAATATGATGCAGCAATTCTCGATGTCGGCATGCTCGATGGATGTGGCACGGACCTGGTCGCTCCACTGCGCGAGCGTTCACCCACCGTGCCGATCATGCTGTTCACCGCACAGGAAGTCGAACCGGCAGCACGTAATGGTATCGATCTCGTCTTGGTAAAATCTCGCGCCAGCCTGGATACGCTGGTCGATCAAACCATCGACTTGATCGAGGCGCGCAAAAATAAGGGAATAGGCCCGTGACCAGCGAAATCCTCTACGTCGATGACGAGGCCGATATCCGCGAGATTGCAGAAATGGCCATTGGCCTGGACCCATCGTTGATCGTGCGAACCTGCGGATCAGGCCAGGAAGGTTTCGAGCAGGCCCGGCAGTCTCCGCCAGACCTGATGTTGCTTGATGTCATGATGCCCGGATTGGATGGACCAGGCGTGTTGAGCCTGTTGCAAGAGGATCCGGTTACCGCATCCGTTCCCGTTGTTTTCATCACCGCCCGCACGCAGGAGCAGGAGATCGCCCACCTGAAGCAACTCGGTGCGCGGGGCGTTATCGCCAAGCCATTCGATCCCATGACACTGGCCGAACAAGTGCGGAGCTTTCTCGATGGATGACATCGACGAACGCCTCGCGGCCTTTTCCAGGCTGTTCGCGGAGCAGGCCGGCGCCAGTGCCGAAGCGATCGAAAATGCGTCGAACACGGGCGACGTGCAGAGGCTCCAGCAATTGTGTCACAGTCTGGCGGGGCGCGCGGGCATGTTCGGCGAAGCGGCGTTGGGCGAAACTGCTAGCCGTATCGAGCAAGCGCTGGAAGCAGGACAGTCGCCACAAAGCCTGTCCGCTGCAATCGACGGGCTGACGGCCCAGCTCAGGGTGGTCCATGCACGAGCGCACCCGTAACGCAGCGGAGTTGAAGTGGGGTGGACCTGCGCTCGATGAGGGTGTTAGGCCTGTCGGCCCCCATGATTTGACCGGTGCAACAGAATGACCAAGGTACTCGTAGCCGACGACGATCCGTTGACAATGGCGGGCATCACGACACTGCTCGACAAGACCAATTTCACCGTGGTTGCGACGGTAAACACAGGCGCCGCGGTGCTGGATGCACTTCCCGGCGCGCGGCCCGAACTTCTGATCCTCGACAACGATATGCCCGAAAGAAGCGGGCTGGATGTTCTGCGCACTTTACGCAGCAAGGGCGACGATCGCCCGGTGGTTCTGCTCACTAGCCGGCTCAATGACGAGCTTGCCCGAGAGGCGGTGAAATTGTCGGTCAACGGCATCGTCATCAAGTCCACGGCGCCACGCGACCTGCTGGTCTGCCTCGAAAGCGTCGTCCAGGGGCGTCGGTGGATCGATCAGGAAGTCATGCAGCGGGTGATGGAACAGGCCATGTCGCCCGATGCGCCGCGCGATCCCTTCGACGCGCTGAGCGCGCGGGAACGCGCTGTCGCATCGCTGGTCCAGCGCGGGCTACGCAACAAGGAAGTCGCCAGCGAACTGGGCCTCACCGAAGGGACGGTGAAGGTCCATCTCCACAAGGTTTTCGACAAGCTCGGCATCCGCGGACGAACCGAATTGATCCTCCTCGCGCAAGAGCGTGGCGACTGAGGTTATATCGAAAGTAATAGGCGCTTTTCGCCGAAGGTGAGGGCGTTTGTCTCCGTCGGGTGAATGGCTCGTAATCAACCAATGACGCATCTGTCTGGCATATCGGCGACATGGGGTCGCCGGCTGCAACAGGCGGATAATGAAAACTCTTCACGCGCTCGGAATGGCGATGCTGGTTGCGATCTTCGCGATCGCCGGCCAGCCCGTGCGCGCGCAGACCACCGCCTATGCGGCCGGCCAGGGTGCGGTAAACAGCATCGAAGTGGGCGTAGAGGTTCGCGCCTCGGTCACCGGCCGCTGCGGTTTTGCAACGTCGGGCGCACCTTCTGGCACGATCGATCAGGCCGATTTCGATTTGAACGGCTTCAGCCGCGATTTCGCAATCCAGCTCAACTGCACGGGCGCCTCGCGCATTGCCGTGTCCTCGCTCAATGGCGGGATGGCCAGCCAGGCAGCGGGCGGCTCTGGATATCAGACCAAGGCACCTTACCGAGTGGCCCTCTATATGGTGGCCGACAACGGTACGAATGCTTCGGCCACCTGCGATGCGGCCACGCTGTCGGCGGGTGGCTCGTGCAGCTTTGCAGGGACCGCGACCGCAGCCCAGGGTCTGCGCCTTGCCGGAGCCTCGACGAAGGTAAACGGATCGTATCTTCGTGTCAGCGCACCGGCCTATACCGGAAGCGACACGCTCGTATCGGGCCGGTACGCCGACACGCTTTCGGTCACTGTCAGCGTGAGTCCCTAACGCCATGGTAACGAACAAGATTCGCCCTTTGTTAGAAACTCGCCTATACCTCCGACGGTGTGACGAAACTGCATATAATCCGTCTGGCCAGAATTCGCGCGATTGCCGCGCAGTCGACATGTATTGCAGCTCTGTTCTGTTCAGTTCCATCGGCGGCGCAAAGCGCGGCAGAAGTGGACATTACCGGTCATGTGGCGCCGCGCTGCTGGGTCTCCGATCCGAAGGCTGTGGTCGTGATGTCCACCCCGGCGGCCAACGCTCGCCGGGCGGTCTGCAATCATTCCGTCGCTCGATCGGTGTCGGAAAACTGGACCGTCATGGCGAAGCTGCAGAGGCAGCCGCGCAGCCCGCTCAGGCCGATACCGGTTCAATCGGCAGAATTCTCTTCTCGCGCTGCACTGGAGATCGTCGTATCGCCTCAGGTATGAGGCGTTGGACAGTAGGTTTTGCAGCCGCCGCCGCGGCTTTCGCGATAACATCGCCGGTACAGGCTCAATCGCAGATTTCGTCGGTTTGCGGCGTTACCGGTACGGCTACCGCACCGGCCAGCATCACTTATGATCCATTCTCGCCCGGCGGCCTTTCGGAAGTGACCATCCCGCTGATCCTGCGGCGCAATCGCGGTATCCTCCTCGGCCGCACGGATGAGGTCAGTCTCGTCATCGTCGCCCCTACGGGCTCGCCGCCGCTCGACGTGACCTATCGCGGTTTCCGGGTGATTTATCCCGAAGGATCGACGGCGGGTCGTCCCCGGTCGCTGGATTCACGCGACAACGGCGCTGGTTCGGCAGGTGAAATACGATACAATTTCGGCGGCATTCTGAGCTCGGATTTGTCCAATCCGCTCAACCTGCGCGTGACCGTGCCGCCTGGTACCGATCTGTCGGCCGGCGAACCTATTGTCCTCGACCTGCTTTACATCTGTTCCGGCATCGGCGGACTGGCGAGCTTACCCGTTCCCGTTCGCGAACCGGGCACCATTCGGATCAACGTCAACACGGTCAGCGCGCTTCAGGCTTATTATGCCGGTTCCCCGCTCGACTTCGGCGAAGTCGGTGATGCCAGCACCACGGCGGTACTGGCCGCGCCCGAACGTTATACGACGCCTGCAGGAAATTCGCTGCGCGTGCGCAGCTCCGGCCCGTTCGAGGTAAGGATGCGCTCGCAGAACGATTTCCGCCTTACCTATCCGGGCGGCAACCTCGGCGACGCGTCGCAGGCGATCCGCTACAGTGCGCGCTTTCTGGGGCAGGAGGTCACCTCCAATGCCTCTTTCGGAACGCGGACCTGTGCACGTGCGGGCATGGACGGAAGCGCAGGGGTTCTGCCGCTGCGCGCCACATTGAAGGAAGGCGGGGCGGCCAAGACGCCGGCCCCCAACTACAGTGACGTGATCAGCATCACCTTCACGCCGGTGGTCACGGCTGCGTCCGCCAGCAATTGCGCCGGGCTCTGACCGCCCGCAACCTATACCCAAGGGTATAGCGAATAACGCTCAAAGTTAGCGCCGTTTTCGCCACCCGCTAAATGGGGCGACCGGCGATTCCCGGCTATTTCCAACTCATCGGGGTGACGAGCCCCTCTGAAATTCTGATTGGAGACACGAAATGAAAAAGCTGGTTCTTTCCGTCCTGGTTCTCGGTTCGGCACTCGGCGCTACCCCTGCTTTGGCGCAGGCAACCGGATCGGTTGACGTCACGGGCTCGGTTGCAGCACGCTGCCTCGCCGTTTCGCCCATCAGCGGCAACATCACCCTTGGCGAACTTGCTAAGACCGACGGCACCGTCGACCCGAGCTTTGCCGGCAACACCGGCGGCCTTACCCGCAACTTCACCGTGAAGTGCAATGGCTCCAACCCGAAGATCTCGGTCGATGCCAAGCCGCTGATCAATGCCGCCGCAACGAACGTACCCGCCGGCTACACCAACACCGTCCACTACACCGCGACGCTGGTTGCCACCGGTGCCAAGGGCGGAACCACTCCGGTTGCCGACCAGTCTCTGACCGCAGGCGCCACCTCGGCCCAGGTCGGTGACCGTCTGGCCGCCACCTCCAACAATATCACGCTGACGATCGGCAGCGGGCTTACTGCGGATCCGGCTGCGATCCTCGATGCCGGCACCTATGCCGGTAAGGTGGAAGTCACCATCGCACCGACCGCCTGACAGGGGGGTTTCCGGCAGGCGCGGGGGCAGCCTGCCGGAAATTTTTGGAATTCTTCATGGTCACACATAATCCGGCTGATCTCGCGACCGAACTGCGCTTAAGGGCGCAGGATGCCGAGGGCGACGAGCGTAACGAGCTGCTATACCTCGCGATTGAATATGAACGCATGGCGCAGGAAACCGGTCTGGCAGCGCGCCCCGAATGGCGCGGAGTTGCCATTCCGAAGTAAGTGCTGCCGCAGGGAAACACCCATGGGCCTATCCGGCGGTTCGCGGCAATTCGTCCTTGGCGAACCGGGGTGGGTCGGTCCATGGTCGCCCGATAAGACTGTCTCGCAAGGAGTTTCCATTGCAGTCACTTAGAAAAATTGCGGTCGCGCTGCTGGTTACGGTTCTTGGGGTGGTCGGCTCTGTCGCCGCCTATGCGATGATCGTCCAGCCCGTAGTCATCGACTTGACGACAGCCGGCCGCGGTATGAGCGATGTCGTGACTGTCGAGAATACCTTCGACAAACCGCTGCCGGTCGAAATGCGGATCGAGGCGCTGGAACTGAACAGCGACGGCGTGACCCCGACCGGGGTCGATCCCGGCGAACTGGTGGCCTTTCCACCTCAGGCGCTGATCCCTCCCGGCCAGCGGCAGAGCTTCCGCGTACAGTATGTCGGCGATCCCGACCTTGCGCGCAGCAAGCACTATTTCGTCACGGCCGCACAGCTGCCGGTTGAAACCAGCGATACGACGTCGAACGTGCAGCTCCTGTACAATTTCCAGATTCTCGTCAGCGTCTCGCCCGATGGCGTGAAACCTTCCTTGTCGCTCGCCTCTGCACAGATCGGCACCGATGCCGAGGGGCGGCCAGCCCCTGTCATTACCGTAACCAATGATTCGGCTGCGCACGGCTATCTGTCGCGCGGACGGCTGCGGGTCGTCCAGACCGGCGCCGACGGCCGCGAGGTGTTCCGCAAGGAAATTTCAGGCCCGGAGCTGCAGCAGACGCTGGGCTATGGTCTGATTGGCGGGGGCCAGACGCGGCGCCTGACGCTGCCTGTGGTCCTGCCGCAAACGGATGGACGTGTCGAAGTGCAGTTCACGCCCGACAATTAAGGGCCCCAGGTTCGTATGAACCGCCAGATACTCGCTGCTGTCCTGCTTGCTGGTTGCCTCGTTCCCCATGTGGGGAATGCGCAGCCCGCTGCCCCGGTGCGCGCTCGCGTGGTGATCGATCCGGGCCCCGATGGCGATCAGGTCAATCCTACCGGGCGAACGTTCGTCCTGACGGTACCCCTGCTCGATGGCGAAACCTATATTGGCGACACGACCCTAACGCTCGAGCCGAACGGGCAGGCAAGCTTCGCGGCAGAACGCCTGCTGGCGCTGCTGGAGCCGCGCATCGCACCGCAGCTCGTCGAACGGTTGCGCTCCCGGTTGGCCCAGCAGGGTCAGATAGGGCGATCCGATCTCGAAGCTGTCGGCATCGCGATCCGCTATGATCCGCAATCGCTGCAACTGATCCTTGATATCGCCCCTGCAAGCCGGGCGAGCCGGTCGCTGACGTTGGGCAACGAAGACGAGCGCGGGGTGGTCAACTATGTCGCGCCAGCCGATTTCAGTGCCTATCTCAACATACGCGGTTCGCTGGACTGGGTTCAGCAGGGTAGCGACGAAGGGCTGGCGCCGCCCATCACCTTTCTCGACGGGGCAGCGAGGCTGGGCGGTGTAGTCCTGGAAAGTGAGGCCAATTGGCAGGCCAGCGCGCCAGGGCCGGATTTTCAGCGCCGCGGAACGCGGCTGGTCTACGATGATCGACGCAATCTTCTGCGCGCATCGGCCGGGGACCTGCGCACATTGGCCCGCGGATTTCAGGCCGCACCGGAGATCAGCGGTCTTTCGGTGTCGCGCTTTTACTCCCTCCTCGATCCGCAACGGATCATCCGTCCGCGCGGCAGCCGCAGTTTTCGTCTGGATCGTCGTTCACAGGTGGAAGTGCGGGTCAACGGACAGCTCGTTCGGCGGCTGGAACTCGATCCGGGCACGTTCGACCTGACCGATTTCCCTTTTGCCCAAGGGTCCAATGACGTCGAGCTGACCATAACCGATGATACCGGGCGCAGCGAAACCGTCGATTTCGACATTTTCCTCGATCAGGCGCAGCTTGCCGAAGGTCTTAGCGAATTCGGGCTTTATGCCGGCGTGCTCGCACCATTGGGTGGGCGCGGTCCCGTGTATAGCGACGACCTCGCCTTCAGCGGCTTCTATCGGCGCGGTATCAATGACCGGTTGACACTTGGCGCGAATGCGCAGGCAGATCCCGACGGTTGGATGGGCGGTGTCGAAGCGGTTGTCGCAACTCCAATCGGGTCTCTCGGCGGGTTCGCCTCCGCTTCGCACAGCGAAGGCGTCGGCTCGGGTTGGGCATCGATCCTCACGTTTCAGCGGACTATCGCGCGCAATACTGCTGGCGGCGCTGACGTTTTGTCAGCTTCCATCGAAACACGAAGCCGAGACTTCTCCCCGATCGGGACCGGCTTGCCGTTCAATCCCTATCGCTACATCGCCGGGGCAAGCTACAGCGCCACGATCAGCGACACGGTCTATGCCGGCTTGGATGCACGCTATTCGCGCGGCCGGGATGACGAACCCGATGTCGGCAGTCTGCGCGCCACCGGTGGTTGGCAGATCTCGCCCCGGCTGAACCTGACTGGCGATTTCGGTTATGACCGGGTGGGCGGGCAAAACCGGCTCAGCGCGTTCTTCTCGCTCGTCTTCCGTTTCGATCGCAGTTCAAGCCTGCGCGCCGATTACGACAGCCGCGGCGACCGCAAACGCCTGACCTACCAGACGTATCACGGGACGGGGACCGGGGCCTATAATTTCAGCGCCGATATCGAACACAGTGACGTTGGCATAGTGACTGGTGCCAATGGCACGCTGTTCAGCAACCGGGCCGAGCTTGGCTTCAGTCATTTTGGCGCGTTCGAAGGCGATCTCGGCGGATCGACGAGCCAGAGGACATCCCTTCGGTTCGGCACTGCCCTGGCTGTCGCAGACGGTGCATTTTCGGTCGGACGGCCCATCCAGGACAGTTTCGCCATCGTCAGTCCACACGCCTCGCTGCGTGGAACCGACATACTGATAGAACCGACCGGGCGCTCGGCCGCGGCAAACAGCGGCGCATTGGGTACCGCCCTGCAGCCCAGCCTGAGCAGCTATAGCGAACGTAACCTGCTGATAACTGCTCCCGATGCGCCCCTGAATACGGATCTGGGTGAAGGTTCCTTCCGGCTCCTTCCGCCCTATCGCGGGGGATATCGCCTGACTGTCGGCTCGGACTATATGGCGAGCGTGGTCGGGCGTTTGCTTAACGGCGATGGCGAACCGATTTCGCTTCTGTCTGGCGTCGCGATCGAGGATGCCCATCCCGAACGGGAACCCGTTGCGCTATTCACCAACTCGGCCGGCCGTTTTGGTGCGACCGGCCTCGCTCCCGGCCGCTGGACGATCGTACTGAACGATGCCGACCAGACGACCTTTGCCTTCACCATCGCCGAAGACGTCGACCAGACGGTCGCGCTCGGCGATTTGGTGCCCGCCGAATAGGATGGCACGGGAAACCGGTTAAGGCTGCGCGGGTGTTTCCTGGGCGTTGCCACCCAAAAATTATCCGCAATCGCAACCTCCAATCAGGAGATGCCCGGCAGCGCCGCGGCCGCGATGACCCACAGGCCTATCGCAAGGAATAGCAGCGCCGCAATAATCCGTACCGCTTTCAGCGAAACGCGCTCTACGATGGCATTGCCGAAATAGACCGCCGGCACATTGGCCAGCATCATGCCGAGCGTCGTGCCCAGCGTCACCAGAAGGACGCTCTGGAACTGCGCCCCCAGGGCAATGGTGGCAACCTGCGTCTTGTCTCCGATTTCGACAATGAAGAACGCGATGGTGGTTGTCAGGAAGGCCCCGAACCGCGGGGCCTTGGGTTGTTCATCGTCGTCCAGCTTGTCTGGCACAAGCGTCCACAGGGCCATGGCGATGAAGCTTGCTCCGACGGCATAGCGAAACCACGGACCTTCCAGCAGGCTGGCGACGGATTGGCCCACGAAAGCGGCAATGCCATGGTTTGCCAGGGTGGCGACCAGGATGCCGAAGACGATCGGCAGGGGTTTGCGAAATCGCGTTGCAAGCACGATGGCAAGGAGCATGGTCTTGTCGCCGATTTCGGCGAGCGCAACCACGGCGGTCGAAGTGATAATGGCTTCCACAGGATATCTCCGGGCCGGGCTTCAAGACTTCAACGACACCGGACCTTCCGCCCGGCCGGACGAAAGTCAGGTGCCATTGGTCTTGCCCGAACGGATGCTCGAACCCCTGCGCCACGACCTCTCGGCCGAGTATGTTGACGCGAGGGAACCGCACTGAATGCGGCGGGCTACTCCCCAGATGACGGTGGTTGGCTAGCAGCGACCCATCCGGCGCGCAAGGTAGGCCGGTACAGAGCTCGCATCATTACCGGCTTTCCTACTCGCTGCCCCGCGTGTCAGCGTATTCTCCATGCCTATCCCGCCCTGCCAGAATCGCAAAAAACCACCGCCGGACGAGGATTATCCGGCGGTGGTTTTTTTGCTCTTGGACTGTGTAACACCCGGTCCATGTCTCAGCTTTACGGCTGCAAAGCTGAGCAGCCGGGCGTTCGAATCAGGCGTCTTCCTTCAGATACTTCTGGAAGCTTTTGCGCAGTTTCATCAACTTGGGCGGGATAACTGCAAGGCAGTACGGGTTCCGCTGGCCTTCGCCATCCCAGTATTCCTGATGGTAATCTTCCGCCGGGTACCATTCGCCGCTCTCGATGGTGGTGACGGCCTCCTGCCCCTCGTGTTCGTCGTTCCAACGCGCAATGGCGGCCCTTGCTTCCTCTTCCTGCCCTTCGAGCGGGAAGATCGCACTGCGATACTGGGTGCCGACATCGTTGCCCTGCCGGTTCAGCTGGGTCGGATCATGCGTGCCCAGAAAGACGTCGTAAAGCTGGGCCAGCGTGATCTGCTCGTCATCGAATGTGACCCGCACGCCTTCGGCATGGCCGGTATTGCCCGTGCAGACCTCCTTGTAAGTCGGGTTCGCCTGGTGCCCGCCGATATAGCCGCTCTCTACTTCGCTGACGCCGATCACGTCCTTCATAACCGCTTCGGTGCACCAGAAGCACCCGCCGGCAATGATCGCCTGCTGTTCTGCCATGTCATCAAACTCCTTGTTGGATACCAAGATAGGAATCCGTCCCGCGCTTGTCATCGTGCAGTTGCACGTGCAGGACATCACCGATCCATTCGAGGGAGAGATCAGATGCGTTACCTGCTCGCCGCCACAGCGCTGGCATTCGGCGTTCCTGCCGTTGCCGACGATCAGAAATTGCCCGATCCCGCGGCCTTCGCAGCGACTCATGCCGAAGCCATATCCGGCGCGATCAATCATCCCAGCCGCGCCGAAGATCGCGCGCGTGATCAGTATCGTCACCCTTCCGAAACCCTCGCATTCTTCCGCGTCGCCCCGGACATGAAAGTCGGTGAATATGCGCCCGGCGGCGGCTGGTACACGCGTGTGCTCGGGCATTATCTGGGCGGTGAGGGGCAGCTCGTCGGATTATATTGCGATCCCACCAGCGGTCCCTTCGACGCCGAAGCGCAGCAGCGCATCCGCGCCGGGGCCGCCGGTTTTCCTGCCGAAGCCGCCGAATTCACCGGGCTTCCGGCCGAACATTTCTCGGCCATGACGCTTGATGCCGTGCCGGGAGGCGAAGCGGGCACGTTCGATCGCATCCTCGTCATTCGCATGCTCCACAACATGATGCGCTGGAACAATGCCGACAGCGAAATCAAGACCATGCGCGGCCTGCTCAAGCCGGGCGGGATGCTTGGCATCGTCCAGCATCGCGCGCCCGAAGATGCCAGCGCCGACTATGCCAACGGCTCGAAAGGCTATCTGCGACAGGACGATGTCGTGGGCTTCGTGGAGGCCCTGGGCTTCGAATTCGTCGGCAGCAGCGAGGTGAACGCCAATCCGCGCGATCCGGCCAATTGGGAAGACGGCGTATGGATGATGCCGCCAAGCCTCGGGGGCGATGATGCGATGGACGCGCAAACCCGCGATCTGGGTGAAAGCGATCGCATGACTCTGCTGTTCCGCAAGCGGGACTGATCATTGCCTGACGCGCGACGGTTGCTTATCTGGCGCCCATGAGAGAACTGACCGTCGCCGTCCTGCAATTGCCGCTCGCCCGCCCCGACGCGGCAGACAATATCGCCGCCGTCTCGAAGCTGGTGGAAGACGCGGCGGCCAAGGGCGCTCAGATCATCCTGCCGCCCGAACTGTTCGCGGGGGAATATTTCTGCCGGGAGGAGGAGGAGAACCTCTTTGCTCTTGCTCACCCGACCGGCGAAAGCCCCAGCGTTACCGCCATGCAGGAACTCGCCGCCAGATTACAGGTGGCCATTCCGACAAGCTTCTTCGAACGTGACGGCCAGCATTACTACAACACGCTCGCCATGATCGGCCCGGATGGCGAAATCATGGGGACATACCGCAAAAGCCATATTCCCGATGGACCGGGCTACGAAGAGAAATACTACTTCCGCCCCGGCAACGACGGGTTCAAGGTATGGGATGTGTTCGGCGCGCGTATCGGCATCGGCATCTGCTGGGATCAATGGTATCCCGAATGTGCTCGCGTCATGGCGCTTAAGGGCGCCGAAGTACTGTTTTACCCGACTGCCATCGGCTCCGAACCTTACGATGCCGATCTCGATACCAGCCGCATGTGGCGTCGTGCGATGATCGGTCATGCGGTGTCCAATTGCATGCCCGTCTGTGCGGCCAATCGTATCGGACACGAAGGTCCCGCGGATCGTCGGCAGAGCTTCTACGGCCACAGTTTCATCAGCGATGAATGGGGCGATCTGGTCGAGGAATTCGGCGGTTCGTCACAGGGCGTCCTCGTCGCAACGCTCGACCTCGACCGCGCACGAAAACATCGTGCGGGCATGGGCTTCTTTCGCGACCGACGTCCCCAACTCTACGGGCGCATCTGCGAGGATATCTAAAGGCGGGGCTGTACGCCCCCGCGCTATCCGCCTGCCAATTCCTTGAGTATGATCGTCCAGTGATCGAGGCCCGAATAGAACGCATCGACATTCGCCCGTTCGTTGAGACCATGTGCATACATGTCCTGCGAACGGCTGGCGCCTCCGCTTACGGCGACCGTATCGTAGCCTAACGTGCGGTAATGCATCCCGTCGGTACCGCCCGATTCCATATAGGGAATGATGGGTATGTCCTTGCCGTATCGTGCGGCGAGGCTTTTCGCCACCGCTGCCCGGACATCGTCCCGGAGAACAGAGACGGGGCTTTCCGTCACCTCTGCCATCAGCTTGAACGAAACATTGTCGTTGCCGATGACGCGGGCCAGTTCGGCCTGGGTCTTCTCCACCCCGATGCCGGGGAAAATGCGGCAGTTCACGGTCGCCGTCGCGCTCTGCGGCAAGGCGTTTTCCGCATGCCCGGCGCGGAGCATCGTCGCTACGCAAGTCGTGCCGAGCGTGCCCACCGTCTCGGGGTTCGACTGAAGCGTGGCGACGGCTGCCGGATCTTCTGGGTTTTCCGCAAAGGCACGCATGGCATCGCCCAGTTCGCCCGGCACGCTCTGGCCAAGGGCTGCAAAATAGCTTCGGGTCAGCGGTGTCGCCTGAACTGCGAATTTGTGATCGGCCAATTTCAGAAGCGCTGCCGACAGTTCATAGATGGCATTGTCGGATCGCGGCCGCGAAGAGTGGCCGCCTGGATTGCTCACGGTAAGCTCGAACGTCGCAAACGTTTTTTCCGCAGCCTGAACACGCATGGCCAGCGGCTTGAACTCGTCGTCCAGCGCCGTTCCGCCGGCATCGGAATTCAGCACGAAAGCAGGGTCGACGTTCTCTGCGATCCACTTCGCCTGTGCGCGGGTGGAAACCATGCCGGTTTCCTCATCACCAGAGAAAGCCAGATAGAGATCCCGGTTGGGCGTCCAGCCTTCATCTTTCAGCCGTATGAAAGTGCCTACGAGATTGGCGACGCCGTACTTATTGTCCATCGTTCCGCGTCCGAAGAAATAACCGTCTTCTTCGGTCAGAGTGAAGGGATCGCGATCCCAATCCTCCGGCAGAGCATCCACCACGTCCATGTGAGCCAGCATCACGATGGGCTTGTCGCCGGAGGAACCGTCGCCTCGATATCGCACGATAAGCCCCTGCGTCGGCTCGCCGTCGCTGTCGTAGTCAGTGACCATCAGGTCTTCCTGCGCGAAGCCAGCATCGGACAGACGCTTCGTGAGGTACGCGACCATGTCATCCACCTGCTGATGACCGCGCGCCGTACGAAAGCCTATTATGTCGCGATAGATGTCATGGACCATCTGCTGGTGATCGGTCAGTTGACGCGTTTCGGTATCCTGAGCCGCAATTGGGCCCGCCGAAGCCAGCGCGCCCGCCAGAAGAAATGCCTTTACCCTCATCGCCTGCCCCTCCAGTTGGCTATCACGCGACGGGACGCTAGGACGGAGCCTTCATGGAGGCAAGCAAGCATCGCTACCTGATTGCACTGGGGTCGAACCGGCGCGCACCCCAGATCGGTGCCCCTCGCGCTGTGCTTGATGCGGCGGTGGCAGAACTGGCCGAGGAAGGCTGGGAGGTCGAAGCCGTCTCGTCTTGGGTGGACAGCGCGCCCATCGGCCCTTCGCAGCGGCAATATGCCAATGGCGCTGTCGTGATCAGTGGCGATCTCGATCCCACCGAGACGCTGGAACACCTTCAATCAATCGAGGAAAAGTTCGGACGCGAGCGGCGCGGGCAGAGGTGGCGAGCGCGCACACTCGATCTCGACATCGTTCTTTGGAGTGGCGGGGCTTGGCATTCGACAACTCTTTCGATCCCGCATCCCCTGTTTCGAGAACGTGAATTTGTGTTGCGCCCGGCGGCCGAAATTGCAGCGGATTGGCGAGACCCTGTCTCGGGCCACACCCTGCGTCAGCTCGCCAGACGAAGTTTCCGCTGACCTGCGCCAAATCTCGCATGACCCGCTTGACCGCCCGCAAAGGCGCCCCTAGGTGGCACGCCGTGGTCGGGCCGTTAGCTCAGTCGGTAGAGCAACTGACTTTTAATCAGTAGGTCGCTGGTTCGAACCCAGCACGGCTCACCACCACTATCCGCACCGAGGCCGGAGTGCCGGCACTAACTACCGGAGCCGACATTCCCATGAAAACCCGCGCCGCCGTCGCTTTCGCCCCCAAGCAACCACTCGAAATCGTCGAGTTAGACCTGGAGGGACCAAAGGCGGGCGAAGTGCTGGTCGAGATCATGGCTACCGGTCTCTGCCACACGGATGCGTATACGCTCGATGGATTGGACAGCGAGGGGATCTTTCCCAGTGTCCTGGGTCATGAGGGCGCAGGAATCGTGCGTGAAGTCGGCGCCGGCGTCACGAGCGTCTCGCCCGGCGACCACGTCATTCCGCTTTACACCCCCGAATGCCGCCAGTGCAAATCGTGCCTGAGCGGGAAGACGAACCTTTGCACCGCGATCAGGGCCACTCAGGGTAAGGGCCTGATGCCCGATGGTACGACGCGCTTTTCCTACAAGGGCGAGCCGATTTTCCATTATATGGGCTGCTCGACCTTCTCGAACTTCACTGTCCTGCCCGAAATCGCGGTCGCCAAGATTCGTGAGGACGCCCCCTTCAAGACGAGCTGCTATATCGGCTGCGGTGTCACAACGGGCGTTGGCGCAGTCACCAATACCGCCAAGGTCCAGGTTGGTGACAATGTCGTGGTCTTCGGCCTGGGCGGGATCGGTCTCAATGTCATTCAGGGTGCACGGCTCGCCGGCGCCGGCATGATCGTCGGCATCGACATCAACTCTGATCGCGAAGAATGGGGCCGCAAGTTCGGAATGACCCATTTCCTCAATACCAAGGGTATGAGCCGGGACGAAGTGGTGGCCAAGGTCGTCGAGATGACGGACGGAGGAGCCGATTACACCTTCGACTGTACGGGTAATACGGAGGTGATGCGCACGGCCCTGGAGGCTTGCCATCGCGGCTGGGGTACATCCATCGTCATTGGCGTTGCCGAAGCGGGCAAGGAAATCTCCACCAGGCCCTTCCAACTGGTGACCGGTCGCAACTGGCGCGGCACGGCGTTCGGCGGAGCCAAGGGGCGCACCGATGTTCCGAAAATCGTCGATTGGTACATGGACGGGAAGATCGAGATCGACCCGATGATCACTCACGTTCTCAGCCTAGAGGACATCAACAAGGGGTTTGACCTTATGCATGCAGGTGAAAGCATCCGCAGCGTGGTGGTGTTCTGATGGCCGGCAAGATCTATTCTGACGCCGCCGCGGCGCTCGACGGGGTGCTGCGCGACGACATGCTTATCGCAAGCGGCGGCTTTGGCCTCTGCGGAATTCCGGAGCGCCTGCTCACCGCTATTCGTGACAGCGGGGTCAAGGGACTCACTTTCTGCAGCAACAACGCCGGCATCGATAATGAAGGCATCGGCATGCTTTTGCGCACCCAGCAGGTGAAGAAGATGATTTCTTCCTATGTTGGCGAGAACAAGGAATTCGAGCGGCAATTCCTTTCCGGCGAGCTGGAGGTCGAGTTCTGCCCGCAGGGCACGCTGGCCGAACGCATGCGGGCAGGTGGAGCGGGCATTCCCGGCTTCTACACCAAGACCGGCGTCGGCACGCAGGTCGCCGAAGGCAAGGAACACAAGGATTTCGACGGCGAAACCTATATCCTCGAACATGGGATTTTCGCCGACCTCGCAATCGTAAAGGCGTGGAAGGCCGACGAGACGGGCAATCTCGTTTTCCGAAAGACCGCTCGTAACTTCAATCTCCCCGCCGCAACGTGCGGCAAGGTCTGTGTCGTCGAAGTCGAGGAAATCGTGCAGACCGGTAGCCTCGATCCCGACTGTATTCATTTGCCCGGGGTCTACGTCCAGCGCATGATCGTTGGGTCACCTTATGACAAGAAGATCGAATTTGTGACGACCCGCGAAAGGGAGGCCGCATAATGGGCTGGGATCGCAACCAGATGGCCGCCCGCGCGGCCAAGGAACTGGAAGACGGATATTACGTCAACCTCGGCATCGGTATCCCGACGCTGGTGGCCAACCACATTCCTGACGGCATGCATGTAACGCTGCAGAGCGAGAACGGCATGCTCGGCATCGGACCATTCCCTTACGCCGGTGAGGAAGATGCCGATCTGATCAATGCTGGTAAGCAGACCATCAGCGAACTTCCACATAGTGCCTATTTCGATAGTGCTGCCAGTTTTGCCATGATCCGCGGCGGGCACATCGATCTGACTGTGCTCGGTGCGATGGAAGTCGCTCAAAATGGCGATATCGCGAACTGGATGATCCCCGGCAAGATGATCAAGGGCATGGGCGGCGCGATGGATCTTGTGGCCGGCGTCAAGAAGATCATCGTTGTTATGGAGCACACCGCCAAGGACGGAAGCCCGAAGTTCATCTCCGAATGCACGCTGCCTCTGACAGGGCAGAACGTGGTCGACATGATCGTGACGGATCTCGCCGTATTCCAGCGGCCCGACCATGACAGCGCATTTCGTTTGATCGAACTGGCGCCGGGCGTGACCGCCGAAGAAGTAGCCGAAAAAACGACCGCGCAGTACGAAGTCGCTCTCTAGGGATGGCTACCGCATTGGAAACAGTCGAGGAGCAACGTAGCCACGGCGGCATTCAAGGCGTCTATCGCCACGCCTCTTCTAGTACCGGCACCGATATGACGTTCTCCGTGTTTGTACCCGAACACGAAGAAGGCACGAAGCTGCCGGTCCTGTGGTTCCTTTCCGGACTTACGTGCACCCACGCCAACGTCACCGACAAGGGCGAGTTTCGTGCTGCATGCGCCGAACATGGGATCGTTTTTATTGCGCCTGACACGTCACCGCGCGGCGAGAACGTGCCCGATGATGAAGCATACGATTTCGGCCAAGGCGCTGGATTTTATGTCGACGCTACGCAGGACCCCTGGGCAGAGCATTTCCGCATGCGCAGCTATATCGAACAGGAATTGCCGGAGCTGCTTGGCGAGCACTTCCCCATCGATATGGAACGTCAGAGCATTACCGGCCATTCGATGGGTGGTCACGGCGCGCTGACTGTCGCACTCCGTAACGCGGACCGCTTTCGTTCGGTCAGTGCATTTTCTCCTATCGCAAGTCCGCTTGCATGTCCGTGGGGAGAAAAGGCGCTCGGCGGATATCTTGGGGCGGATCGCCAGACTTGGCGGGAATATGACGCCTGCGCACTGATAGAAGACGGTGCAAGATTGCCTGCGCTACTGGTGGATCAGGGCACGGCCGATGGCTTTCTCGAAGAGCAGCTCAAGACCGAACTGCTGATTGAAATCTGCGACAAAGCCGACATGCCCGCAAACATCCGGTTCCAGGATGGATACGACCATTCGTACTACTTCATTTCGACATTCATGGCCGAACACGTGGCCTGGCATGCGCGACATCTGAAACAGATCGGCGTCGAGTAGCACTCCCCACGGCGTAAAAACTCTGCCGCGCCCGATGACTGTGGCTTTGCGGGATTTCCCTGCTAGACATGGCGCGATAGGATCTGTGGGAGGCATCATCGGAACGTTTGGCGGCGCGGCTGCCCTGGCACTGTTCGCCTGTGCGTCGCCGTCTCGTGCACAAGAGGCTGGCGAAGATATCCCGGCTTACAGCACCGCAACCGATTTGCCCTCTCTGGTCGTCGACCCCCTCGATGTCGACTTCAGTGCGGCCCAGCTTACCTATCCCGCTTCAGGCGTTGAACGGGCATGATACTGGAAGACACGGTGCTGGATATCGCTGCGCGCGGCATCATTCTGTCTGCGGGAGCCATTGTTTGGGTCGTCATCCTGATCCGCATCAACGGTTTGCGATCCTTGTCCAAGATGACGAATTTCGATTTCGTCATGACCGTGGCCTTGGGCAGCTTGGTGGCTGGGGCGGCACAAGCCAGCAGCTGGAGCGGGTTCGCTCAAGCATCGGCCGGGATGCTCGGCCTGTTTGTAGTCCAGTTTATCGCTGCTTATATCCGCAAGACGTCGGATGTCGCAGAAGCGATCATGCAGAACGAGCCGGTCTTTCTGATGCGCAACGGCAAATTCCTGGAGGACGCGTTACGCAAAACCCGGGTGTCGAAAAGCGATCTGATCGCAAAACTGCGCGAGGCGAACGCGCGCGACCTCTCGTGCGTACGGGCCGTGGTTCTGGAAACCACGGGCGACGTTTCCGTACTGCACGGTGACGCTCTGGATGAAACCCTGATCGGGGATGTCCGGCGTCTTTAGCGCCTGTCCAGCCAGCGTGCGAAAGCCACGCCGCCCGTAATCAGAAACGGAACCAGCACGAAGCTGAGTGCCACCTTGGCGATGACTTGCCCGATGAGCAGATTGGTTATCTCGAATTGCCCGTAAAAGGCGAGCGTGATGAAGATGACCGAATCGATAGCTTGGCTGAGTGCGGAAGCAATTGCGCCGCGCATCATTAGCGAGACGGCTGAGGTACTCTGCGATGAGCCGCGTAGACGCGAAAAAATCCAGACATTGAGTAGCAGCGATACGATGTAAGCCGCGGGCCCGGCCATCCACACGCGCCACAGTGTAGCATGGACGCGCTCGAAAGCTGCGAGGTCCTCACCGCGAAACTCGACCATCTCTACTGAAGCAGGAAGATTCAGTACAAGTTGCATCAGTAGCGAAGCGATGAGCAGCGGAATGAAACCCCACCAAACGATCCTATTGGCAAGCTTTTCGCCGTACAGCTGTGCGATGGTGCTCGATATCACGACCAGAAGCAGAAAGGCGAAGATGCCGGATTCCACGGCCAGTTCGGTCGGCCATAGCTGAACCTGCTTATACGCGAGAACGCCTGCCAAGACTGTCATTCCCCCGTAGATTAGAGTGTAAACGAACAGGCCGAGCGGCATGGCGGCAGCGGCAGGCCGGATTTCGTTGGCGGGTTCTGTCATGGATGGATCTCGTGGAATTCGGGGACGGCTTGGCCATCGGTGAGCAGTGAAAATTGACTAATGGGACGGTGCAAGCAAGACAGCGGCTAATTTCATCCGCAACTTGTAGCGTCCGAAGGGAAGCCGATGTCGCCCATCCTTATCAATATTATCGGCATTCTGGCGATTTTGCTGGTCGCATTCTTGCTGTCGACCGGCAAACGGAGGATCAAACTCAGGGTCGTCGGTGCAGCCTTCGCGCTGCAGACTCTGATGGCTTTTCTTGTACTGGCCACGAGCGGCGGGCGTGCCGTGATCCAAGGCATGGCTAATGGGGTGGCCGCCCTCCTTTCCTATGCGGACCAGGGAACGCAGTTTCTTTTCGGCCCGAACGAGACGAACCCGTTGGCGAACACCTTTGCACTGGGCGCGTTGCCGGTGATCATCTTTTTCGCAGCCTTGGTCTCGATCCTCTATTATCTCGGCATCATGCAGCGTGTCGTGCGTTGGGTCGGCGGTGCAATCGGCTGGGTGACGGGGATATCGAAGGTCGAATCGCTAGGGGCCGCGGCGAACATTTTTGTCGGCCAATCCGAAAGCCCGCTTGTCGTACGCCCGTACCTCGCTGCACTTGCGCCCTCTCGGCTGTTTACGCTCATGGCGGTGGGGATGGCCGGCGTTGCCGGCACGATCCTTGCCGCTTATGCCGGGCTGCTCGGCAATGCCTATCTGCCCTTTCTCCTGGCTGCCGCATTCATGTCGGCCCCTGGCGGCATATTGATGGCGAAGATAATCATGCCCGATGACGGCGAGCCGTCTCCCGAAGCGGAGGGCGAGTTGCCGTTGCCGCGTGGCCGGATCAGCGGCGAGGGACCTGCCGCGCTCACCGAGAGCGAGAGGGAAGTGGAGATCGCAGAGGCCTTCGAGGAGGGCGAGCGTCCCGCCAATGTCATCGAAGCGGCCGCACAGGGCGCGCAAACCGGGGTTAAACTTGCGGTCGCCGTTGGCGCGATGGTCCTGGCATTCGTCGCGCTGGTAGCCCTGGCCAATGGTCTTCTGGCGGGCGTCGGCGGATGGTTTGGCTATTCGGACCTCAGCTTCCAGAAGCTGCTCGGCTTCGTCTTCGCTCCCATGATGTATCTGATCGGCATTCCGTGGGATCAGGCTGGCGCTGCGGGCGGACTGTTCGGGACGAAGATCGTGCTGAACGAGTTTGTCGCATTCATCGAGCTCGGGACGATCGGCCCCGAGGTCCTGACGGAACGCAGTCGCGCTATTATTACGTTCGCCTTGTGCGGTTTCGCCAATTTCAGTTCGATAGCCATTCAGATGGCAGTGACCGGCGGGCTCGCTCCCAACCAGCGGCCGGTCATCGCCAGGCTTGGTTTGCGAGCGCTTGCCGCCGGTTCTCTCGCCAACCTTATGAGCGCCGCGCTGGCGGGTCTTTTCCTACCGTATTAAAGGGCTTCGCCATGACCGATTCGAACATCGATATCGCGGTAGTGTCGCTGGCACAGCCGCTGGACAGCATAGCCGATGAGCTGGGCCGTAGCTTCGAGCAATACGGTTTCGCCGTCATCCGCGATCACGGCATCCCGCAGGACCTGATCGATCGCGCCGAGGCTCTGTCCAAAGAATTCTTTGCGCTCCCCGATGATATAAAGAAGGCGTATCACACGCCTGGTGGCGGCGGGGCTCGCGGGTATACGCCGTTCGGGACCGAAAAAGCCAAGGATGCCAAGGTCCATGACCTGAAGGAATTCTGGCACGTCGGTCGCCAGCTGCCGGAGGGCCATGATCTGGCGGAATATATGCCAGCCAATATCTGGCCGGCCGAGATCGACGGATTTCGCGAAACCTTCCTCGAACTTTACGCAGCATTCGAAGAGGCCGGCGGCAGGGTGCTGGAGGGCATCGCGCTTCATCTGGGGCTACCGCGCCAGTTCTTTGCTCCTACGGTAGAGGACGGCAATTCCGTCATGCGCCTTTTGCGGTATCCTCCCCTCGAAGGCGCAGAAGCGGAAGGTGCGATCCGCGGAGCCGCGCATGGCGATATCAACACGATCACATTGCTGCTCGGTGCTGAAGAGGCCGGTCTGGAACTCCTCACCGCGCAAGGCGAATGGAAAGCCGTCGCCCCGCCGGAGGGTGCGCTGGTGGTCAATATCGGCGATATGCTGGAAAGATTGACCAATGGCCGATTGCGCTCGACCAAGCATCGGGTGGTCAATCCGCGAGGCGAAGCGGCTTATCGCGCGCGGTATTCGATGCCGTTTTTCCTGCATTTCCGCCCTGATTATGTTATCGAGACGCTGCCTTCGTGCATCGATCCGGAGCATCCGGAGAATCGACCCGATGCAATCTCCAGTCACGAATTCCTCATGCAACGCCTGCGCGAGATCAATCTCGCGTGATCTGGTGCGGCGCACCAATTTGTGCGTTGCAAGAAAACCATAATCAGGAAAATTCCGGACTCGTTGCCTGATTGCAACACCATCAACGTGTTGTTCTGTAAGTGCAATTTTGATCGGACACCTGAACCCTCGGCAGAAGTATCACGGTTGTCTTGACTCTGTCATATTTCCATCGCTTTGCGGAAACGTGTCCCGCCTAGCGGGGGCTCACCTCTCGCATTGCAATCCCGCATCAAGAGACTGAAGGGGTCTACTCTGATGAAATTCAAGTTTCTCCTGGCCGCATCGGTGGTCAGCACCGCCAGCGCCATGGTCGCCGTTCCTGCCGCCGCGCAGTCGACCGGCTCGCTCAACTTCGACGACGATGTCATCGTCGTGTCGGGTGCGCGCAGCACCGATGTTGGCGGGGTCGATATACCCGATTCGCCGAAGGCCAAGGTTCAGCTCGATTCCGAACTGATCCTGCGCCAGGCACCCGGCCAGACGATCAACGACACGTTGAACCTCGTCCCCGGCGTCAGCTTCACCAACAACGATCCCTTCGGTTCGCTCGGTGGCAGCTTCACCATCCGCGGCTTTAACTCGGATCGTATTTCGCAGACGTTCGACGGCATTCCGCTGAACGATTCGGGCAACTACGCTCTTTACACCAACCAGATGGTTGATCCTGAAATCATCGAAGCGGCCACTGTTACGCTCGGCTCGACCGATGTTGACAGCCCGACCGCTGCGGCCGCCGGTGGCACGATCAATATTCGTACGAAGGTTCCGGACGATGAGTTCGGCGTTTACACTGCCACCACCTACGGCAACATCATTTCGCGCGGTAATCCGGGCGATCGCATGATGTACCGCTTCTTCGGCAAGGTCGAAACCGGCGAGCTTACCACGGGCGGCCTCAAAGCCTTCTTCAGCGCTTCGACCACCGAGAATGAATCCACCTTCTCGAACTATGGCGGCGTCAACAAGCAGCAGTATAACGGCAAGATCTTCCAACCGCTGGGCGACAACGGCGACTTCATCTCGATCGCTGCCCACTACAATGTGAACCGCAACAACTTCAACGGTTCGCCCTTCCGTTTCGACGGCACTTCTAATCCGATCGCAGAGCCTGAGGATCGCTTTTACGACCTTTCTGACGGTACGCCTTGCACGGTTGTGACCGGCGTAACAGGCGCGCCGGATACGTATAATACCTGCGGTACGCCGTTTGAGCGTCGTTACAATCCTTCGAATACAGGCAATGTTCGCATCAATTCGCTCTTCACGCTGAGCGACAAGCTAACGCTGACCGTGGATCCTAGCTTCCAATACGTCAAGGCGAACGGCGGTGGTACCTCGGTGGGTTTTGAGGGGGCTTCCGTAGATGGCTTTACAGGCGGCCTGTTTACAACCGATGCACGAAACGCTGCTCGCCCTACTCGCTCCACGCAGTACTATTACTTCGGCGGAGTCGATCTCAACGGCGATGGTGACACTCTCGACTATGTCACGATACTTTCGCCGAGCCACACTCGTACCAACCGTTACGGTGTGATCGCCAACCTCATCTACGATATCAATCCGGATCACCGGGTACGTCTCGCTTATACGCTCGACCACGCGCGTCACCGCCAGACGGGTACAGCTGGACTGCTGCGTCAGAATGCAGAGCCGTTCGACGTCTTCCCTGCCAACGATCCGCTTCTCGATGCGGACGGCATCGCTCCGCAGAAGCGCAACCGGAAATCGTTTGCGATCCTCAACCAGATTTCTGGCGAATATCGCGGACAGTTCGGCGATCTGACTGCTACGCTGGGTGTGCGCGCACCGTTCTTCGAACGTGAGCTCAACCAGTACTGCGTGACGACCGACGCCTCGGGCAACGTCAACTGCATCAATGGCGCTGAAGCGATTGCTGACTATCTTGCAGCGAACCCCACGTTCGTGGCGCCTACGTCGGCTACCTATAAATATGACAAGCTGCTGCCGAACATCGGGCTGAACTACGACATCACTCCGTCGGCCAGTATTTTCGCAAGTTACGCCAAGAACCTCTCGGTACCAAGCACGGACCCGCTCTATGGATCGCTGTTTGTCGGCGTATCGCCAGTTCCGGAAACGTCGGACTCTTTCGATCTTGGTGTTCGCTATCAGACTGGTAACATTCAGGCGCAGATCACGGGCTGGTACAACCAGTACAACAACCGTCTTGCAACTGCATACGATCCGATCTTGGACCGTTCGATCACGCGTAACCTTGGGAAGGTCGAAAAGTACGGCGTCGATGGCAGCATTGCCTGGAAGCCGTCCGATCCGTTCCTGCTGTATGTATTCGGTTCCTATCTGAAATCCGAAATAGATGAAGACGTGCAGACGGGCGAGACTACCTTTGCTCCGACTGCTGGGAAGCGTGAAGCAGGTGCTCCGCGTTACACGCTGGGCGCTCGCGCACAGGCTGATCTTGGACCGCTCGAACTGGGCGTGCAGGTCAAGCGCACCGGTTCGCGCTTCTTAAACGACATCAACACCATCGAACTACCGGGATATACGGTGGCCGATCTCGATGCCCGCCTGTCGCTTGGCTACTTCAACGAGGACTTCGACAAGGCGTTCATCCAGATCAACGTCGTCAATCTCCTCGACGAAGTCTATATCGGCTCGGCTCCGACCGGTCTGACGACCTCAGGCGAATTCGTGAATATCGGCAGCCCACGTGCGTTCACGGCATCGTTGATCTGGGGCTTCTAAGCTTCCAGTTCGCATAAAGTATGTAGGGCGGCTCTCCTGCTTGGAGGGCCGCCCTTTTTCGTGTGGATCATCGATGGTGACCGGAACGGGCACTGGAGCTATGCGGTTGTTCAGAAATGAACGAGCAAATCACTCGCTACTCCCAGATCCGGCGAAAACCCAACCCATGGGTGATCGCGCTGATCGTGCTCCTTCATGTCGCCATTTTCTATCTCCTGATACGCAGCTTTGCGCCGTCCGCGGTCTCGCAGGTCGAACAGAAGGTCGTATCTGCGTTTACCGTGACGGTCACGACTCCCGAGCCGGAGCCAGAACCCGATGAGCCCGAACCTGCGGGCGCGCAGGGTGACCCGGGTCGCGAAGCGGTGCCGCAACCCGTTACTGCACCCGAACCGCCCATTCGCAGACCTGATGCCCTGCCTGCACCCCGCGCGTCGTCGACCGGCACAGCGGAAACATCGGGAGCTACAGACGACGGGGCAGGCACTGGTCGCGCGGGTGAAGGAGACGGCACGGGGAGCGATACGGGCGGTAACGGTCAGGGCGGCGGGATCGCAACCAAGCCAGTGCTAACCCGGGCGATTACCAACGCCAGTGCCTTTCCAGTCCCTCCCGGGGGGAGGCAAGCCCGCATTGGTCAATCGGTCATTGTCCGCCTGACCGTCTCGGCGGAAGGGCGCGCGACGCAGTGTAGCATCTACCGTCCAAGCCCCTTTCCGGAAACCGACGCAACCGTATGCCGGTTGGCATTGGATCAGCTCCGGTTCGAACCAGCGAGAGATTTTGCCGGGAATGCGGTCAGTGCGACTTTCTTCTACCAGCAACGCTTCTTCAATTAAGAAGCTAGACCTTTGGATCAGGACAGACTGCCGACCATTTCGACAAGCTCATCCTTGCCGTAGGGTTTGGTAAGGAGGCCCGAGGCTCCAAGCTCTTCCACACGGTCCTGCATTTCGCCGTACCCGGTTGCTAGCCAGAAAGGTATACCCAGTTCCTGTAGCTTGCGGGCCACCGGCTCGCTGTTCTCCCGACCGAGATTATAGTCGAGAATGGCCATGGCGGGAGGAGACTTCGCCAGCGCATCCAGAGCGCCGGCGACGGAGCTTTCTATACGGACCTTCGTGATGCCCATCTCCTTCAGACAGTCTTCCGCATCGAGAGCGATAATCATGCTGTCTTCAACCAGCAGGACGCTTTCTGGAAGATTATCCAACGCTGTTGCCTTTCGTTGCTTTGCCTGGGCAGCCGCGCCGGCGGTTTCGCGCGCACGCCATTCGACGAAGCGGGCAGGGATGCAGAAGCGCGCTTCTACCCCTTCCAGCCGGTAATCGATTTCTGCAGTGCCCTTGAGTTCATAAGGGATGGAGCGCTCGATGATGGTGCTGCCAAACCCGCGCCGCTTGGGCGGCTTTACCGGTGGTCCCGCGCTCTCGCGCCAGGTTGCACAGAAATTGTCGTCGTCGTCGCGGCTGACGATCACTTCCAGCTGACCGGACTGATCGCTGAGTGAGCCGTATTTGGCGGAGTTTGTCATCATCTCGTGAATGACGAGCGCCATCACCGTATAGGCTTCCGGCGCGATCATGGCCTCGGGCCCCTGCACATCCAGGCGGTCCTTCTTGCCGGTCAGATAGGCATTGGCTTCGGTTTCGATGAGTTCCGAAAACGGGGCGTGAGACCAGTTGCCCTTGGTGATATTGTCATGGGCCGATGCGAGTGAACTGATCCGGCCTCCAACGATCTGAGCGAAGGTGTCGATATCGGGCGCATCGTGTTTCGATTGGTTGATCAGGCCACGGATAAGATTGAGGATATTGCGAACTCGGTGGTTCAGCTCCGCAATGAGCAGTTCCTGCTGTTGCTGAGCCTTGGCCCGCTCTGCGACTGCCTCGTCGGTTAAACGCAGAATGATTTCGAGCAGGGTGACGCGCAGGCCTTCAGCGATGTCCAGTTCTGCTTCCGACCATTTCTCCGCACGGCCCTCTACGGTTTCCTGCCATGCTTCGAAGCTCTTTCGTGGCGTGAGGCGATCGCCATTCGGACCTGTTTCGACCGGTTTTTCCGGATTGCCCGCCCATACGACCGTTTGCGTAAGCGGCTTGCGCCAGAGGACCAGATAATCGCGCGGGGTGCGCGATACGGGAATAATCAATGCCCCCGCCGCGCGATCGGCAAACCGCGTCGCCCGCGGCATTCTTTCCGCGATCTGTTCGCTTGCCAGCAGCCGGCTCGTCGCAGCGGCATTGAGACCGGGTACGATGGCGCGGAATTCTTCCTCGTTCGGGGCAGACCCACGTGAATCGTAAATATCCTCGACGAAGATACTCACGCCGTCATGGGGAATGACCTGCTGGATGACCGGTTCGATCATGGGAAGACTGGAAGACAGGGGCGTCCCTGCTGCCACGTCACGCATCAGACGCGTGTGGATATCGCGCCCCAGATCGCGCCGGTTGGCGATCTGGCGCGATAAGGTGCGGTCCAGTACCAGTGAGAACAGTTCGGAGAAAAGCTCCGCCGCCGTTCGCTGCGTGTAAGGCAGCAGTTTGGGGCCATAATGATGACAGGCGAAGAGCCCCCAAAGCTTGCCACCGACTATGATCGAGATGGAGAGCGAGGCTCCCACGCCCATATTGTGCAGATATTCGATATGGATCGGTGAGACCGCACGTAGTGCGCTCATGCTGAGATCGAGCGGTTCCCCTTCGAGCGAAATGCCGGGCTCGATCGGCACGGGTTCAGCTTCGACATCGGCGATGATCCGAAAGCGATTACGCACATAAAGGGCGCGGGCCTGCGTCGGAATATCCGATTTGGGATAGCGCAGACCGCGGAATTTCTCGAGATCTTCCCGGGCTGCTTCGGCGATGACCTCTCCTGAAAGATCGTCGCGGAAGCGATAGACCATGACCCGGTCGATTTGCAGCGTGTGACGAAGCTGCCGGGCAGCTTCCTCGACGAGTGGCAGCAAGTCCGCGTGCTTCTCGAGGCGGCTCATGATTGGCCGCAGGACGGCAAGCTGGCGGTTGAGATCGCCCGCCGCGTGAGGCTCGATTTCGATTATCGTGTTCGCACCTGACGAATGCAGCGCACAGTCGAACAGATCGTCCGTACCGAACAAGGCTACCCCGAAAAGTCGTTCGACCTGATCGGGAATGGCCAGGTTCGCCGCCGCGCTGCGCAGCAGGTCCATCGCGCCTGGCGTCATCAATCGCGTCAGGCTGGCCCCTATCTCGACCGTGCGTCCACGCCCGAAGATGTCTTCCAGATTGGTTGATCGATGCGCGACAAACCAATCCGAGTTGACGGCGATCAATGCGCCGAAAGCCTGAATCTGGCCCAGCTGATGGATTGGTTCACGATCGCAATTGGACAGCGTGACATTGGATGGGTTCGTCATGCTGGCTCAATTACCCGAGTATTCATGGCTACTTGCTGAAAATGGGCGAATGTCGCTTGCGCTGCCATTAGGACCGCCTGGTCGTCCGTCAAACTATGTGGCCTCTCTAGTGCGGGTCGCAGATCTTGCCAGAACTGCACCATCCGGGGATCGGAGAGGAACGAGGTCGGAAGCGCAGTGCCTGTCTTCTTCAACCGCTTCAAAAGCGCACGATTACCTAGCGAAGAACCGGCCAGCACCCAGACCGTGCCCATGGGATCGGCGTCTGCCGACGGAACGAAGGCAGGCGGGTTGTCCGGCAGCGCGCAGCGCAGCGCCGCCAGATCGCGCGCGATCAGGTCCGTCTGGTGCGGAGGCATTGCCTCGACATGGCTTTCCTGAAGCCAGTTCTCGACACCGACCCGGGCATGCCATTGGATTTGAAGAAACTTTGCATAAGCTGCCTCGTCATCGACGACGAGCTCGCCCATTAGCAGATCCAGCCGTTCATGGCTGTCCGCGGTGGCTTCCCTGAGATAATCCCTAGTGGTGCGACCCACTGCCTTAGATATCGGCATTCGCTCGGCCTCGCTTTCCCTACCGCTGCGCCCACGGAAGCGGATGCATAAACAATCGATGGCCGAATGCACGCCCTTCCTCGACGCAAAGCGAACGGGATTGCAAATGGTTCCTGAGAAGCGAAATTTGGACTGTGCAGCGCGCCTGGTTACTTCGGCGCGATCAGCTTTTGTCCTTGCTGGCGGATAGCACTCGCCACCATGGGTTCGACGAACGAAAGCGCAGGGGGCAGGTTTACTTCGAAGATAACCTGCGCATCCTCGATGATGACGCTGCCGTCGATGCCCTGACCCATGGCCTTGACCGACAAGTCCATCCGGTCCTCGTTCGGCCAAGCCGTCTGCACATCCGCCACGCCCCCGGGAACGAACTGGCCGATTTCATGGCTGCGTGCGTGAAGGCGTCGCCGCACCTCTTCCTTGCCGATGTCGTGGGGAATAGGAACGCGCATCAGCTCTTGTTCTCCAATTGCGGGCTCGTCTGGGCCCCTTCGCCGAATTTGTAATCCAGATAGCGGTGCTTGATCGCGAGATCGTCGAGCGAGCCTTCCGCAAGCTGCCGGGTGATGGAATCGATTTCGCCGCTGATCTTGCCGAGGCTGTCGGTCAATTGCTCGTCCGGCGTAGAACCGGCGCGCTGTTCGTTGCGCAGATGGGCAGGGATGCGGCGGTAGCTGTCGATCATCTCGGGCAGCTGTTCTCCCACCAGACTGCGCACTTCGCGTGCCTTGGGGTGGTTCTGGTCGAGCCCTTCGAGCTGCAGGCCCAGCGCATCGAGCTGCACGCCCATATCGTCGATTATCCGCGCGGCTGGCGCAGGGAGGGCGGGGCGCTGCGCTTCGAGCCACAATTCGGTGCGGCCGACCATCTGCCGGACGTTGCCCTTGTTGATGTCCGCCCGCTTGGGCGTGCCCATTTTCGGATAGCTGGAAAACACCGCAATCGCGATGATGCTGGCCACCAGCACACCCATCACGCCCCAGAAACCGATGCCGCTGAAGATCGCTCCGGCGACACCGCTTGCCAGCCAGATTGCAAATACCGCGATCACGACGTTGCGGACCTTCTTCAGCAGATGATCGCGCTTCGCCTTGGCCGAGCCCTGCCCGATCGAGGGCGCGCGCCGGTGGCGGCCGCCTTCGCGGTTGTCGCGCACCAGCGCCTTGCTTTCGGACAATATCCGGTCGCTGTCGCGGGTGAGGTCGTTCACGATGCCGCCCTCAGCCCTCGATGCTCAGCAGGCCGCTTTCGGCAACCTGCTTCTGGGCCTGCGCCTGGCCTTCGGCGCGTGCGATATAGCCCTTCGACTTCTCGACCTCGTCGGTCAGCAGCGTAACCGTCTGCTTCATGCTGTCGAGCGCGCGCAGCTTGAAGCTATCGACCTCGTCCATCGTGTCGTAGATGTTCTGGAACGCGCGCTGCAGCGTTTCCAGCGGGATCGTGCTCGCGGCGGCCTGTTCGTGGATCTTGCCGGTCTGGTCGCGCAGCAGAGTGCTGGTGGAATCGATGATGCCCGCAGTCGTTTCGTTCAGGGCCGTGATCTGTCCCAGCACCAGGCGCTGGTTCGTCATCGCTTCGGCCACGGTTACCGCGGTGCGCAGCGCACCCACGGTCGTGGTGCTGGCACGGTCCACCCCTTTGACCAGCTCGACATTGTTCTTCTTCACCAGGTCGAGCGCGAGGTAGCCCTGCACGCTGACCGCCATCTGCGTGAGCAGGTCCTGCGTACGCTGGCGGACATAGAACAGCGCGGTTTCGCGAACCGCCTTGGCTTTGGCCGGATCGGTCGCGTCGAGTTCGGCGGCCTTGTCTTCCAGCTTCTGGTCCAGCGTGTTGGAAATGTGGATCATCTGTTCCAGATTGCCCATCGCCTCCCACAGCTTCTGCCGCTCCACGTCGATCGCGGCATTGTCCATGATCAGCTCGTCCTTGCCGCTGGCAAGGTTGTTGAGGATCGACTGGATATGCGTCTGCGCGCTCTGGTAGCTGCGGAAATAATTGGTCAGCTTGTTGCCGAACGGAATGATGCCCAGGATCTTGCGCGGGCCGGCCAGCTTGCCGCGCTTGCCCGGATCGAGCTCTTCGACGACACGCCGCAATTCGGCCAGATTGGCGCCGACGCCTTCGTCCTTGTCCATGGCCCGCACCGGGCGGTCCAGGAAACGGTTGGACATGCCGGCCGCGGCCATGATTTCCTTGCGGCCCATATTGGTGAGCTGGTCGACCTTCTTGCCGAACTCCGGCGAATTCGCATCCTGCGAAATCAGGTCTTCGACAAACCCGTCGACCTTGGTTTCCAGCTTGCTCTTCACCTCGTCCGAAACCGGTACCAGCCCGGCAGCCTTCTCCGGCTTGACCTCGGGCACCGGATCGGGGGGCGTCAGGTCGAACGCGGTTTCGGTGGCAGTCTGCGTTTTCGTATCGCTCATGGGCGCAGGTCTCTCCAAGCGGCTATGATCCTGTATTAGGGTGGCAATACACGATCTTCAAGCGCACTGTCACCCGGCGCGGCGATAGTGCCGCGCCCTGGCGGGCAAGCGCAAGGCAATTCTGCTGCCGGAAAATCCTCAGGCAGCCAGGTCGAGCGGGGTGATCTCTCCCGACAGGTACTGCTTCTTCGCTTTCGCCCGGCTCAGCTTGCCGGAACTGGTGCGGGGCAGGGTGCGCGGGGGGACCAGTTCGACGACGCAGCTCATGCCGGTCACGCCGCGCACCTTGTCCGCGATCTGGTCGCGCAGCTTGATCCGTTCCTCGGGGTCGGACACCCGGCAGTGGACCAGCACGGCAGGCGCTTCTTCACCGCCTTCGGTATCGATGGAAAAGGCCGCGATGTCGCCGTGGTTGAAGCCCGGCAATTGCTCGACCGCCCATTCGATGTCCTGCGGCCACAGGTTCTTGCCGTTAATGATGATCATGTCCTTCGCACGGCCCACGATGAACAGGTAATTGTCGGCCATGTATCCCATGTCGCCCGTGTCCAGCCAGCCATCGACCAGGCAGTCGTTGGTGGCTTCCTCGTTACGGAAATAGGAATGCATGACGCTTTTGCCGCGGCACCAGACCTTGCCGATCTGGTGATCGCCGCGGATCTGGTCGTTCTCCCCGCGAATTTCGACTTCCATGCCCGGGATCGGCTTGCCGCAGTTCACGATGGCGCGATACCGTGCGGGCTTGGACAGGTCGCGCGGGCGCCCCGACAGGCGCTCTTCCTCGACCAGTTCGACCCGGATGCCTTCGCCCGGGGGCATGACGGTAACGGCAAGCGTCGCCTCGGCCAGGCCATAGCTGGGATTGAAACTGCTCGCCTGAAAGCCTGCATCGGCAAAGGCGTTGACGAAGTTCTGCATCACGTCGGGGCGGATCATGTCGGCCCCGTTGCCTGCGACCCGCCAGCGCGACAGGTCGAACCGATCCTCGACATGCGTCTGGCTCGAAATGCGGCGTGCGCAGATGTCGTAACCGAATGTCGGCGAATAACTCAGCGTGGTGCCCTTGTTGCGGCTGATCAGATCGAGCCAAGCAAGCGGGCGGCGCGCAAAATGTTCGGTCTTGAGATAATCGACCGAAACCTGGTTGGCGATCAGCGACAGGAAACAGCCCACCAGGCCCATGTCGTGATACCACGGCAGCCAGCTGACCACGCGGTCGTTCGTGCCGATTTCCATCGATTCCGCATGGCCGCGCAGATTGTGCAGCAGCGCTTCGTGGGTTACCGCAACGCCTGTGGGAAAGCGGGTCGATCCGGATGAATATTGCAGATAGCAGATGTCTTCCGGCTTCGCTTCGGGAAGCTCGGCCTCGGGCGCAGGGCGCTGGTTGAAATCTTCCCAGCTTTCGCCCGCGCAGCCCTGGCGATCGGCCGCGGCCTTGGCCATGTCCGAGATCTCACCCGGATAGATCAGGATTTTGGGATCGGAACTCTGCAACTGAACGGAAAGCTGGTCGATATAGCTTTCCTTGCCGCCGAAGGTGGTCGGCAGCGGCAGCGGAACCGGCCATGCCCCCATCAGGGTACAGGCGCAGAAAAGCGCCGCGAATTCCGGGCTGGTCTCCGCGACGATTGCGACGCGGTCTTCCTTTTCGATGCCCATCGCAACCAGGCGGTATGCACCCTGGATCGCATCCTCGCGCATCTGCACATAGGGGTAACTGCATTCCAGCGTGCCACGCATGTCATGGAAGTTGAGACCCTTCGCACTCCGCGCAGCGTAGTCGATGGCTTCGTTGAAGGTCGCGAAATCCGAACGGCGACGCGGCAGGTCGCAATCGTTCGGCGTCGGCGAAATTTCGGCGTCGGTCATAATTTTCGGCGATACCCGTGAATAGCTGGTGCCTTACGGCTTACCTCATTGCGCTGTTAATGCGCAAACCGGCGGCTGCGCACTCTCCCACGTTTCCCATTCTTAAAGGACTGTGGCAGGAATATGGCCGATGAATGATGAACGCGCAACATCTGGTCACACTCGCCGCCGCGCAAAACCGCTTGATCGCAATCGACTGGAAGAATTGGCGCTCGCCTATGTGGCGCGATTTGCGACGAGCGCGGGCAAGCTGCGGACCTACCTCAGGCGTAAATTGCACGAGCGCGGATTTGTCGATGGCGAAGAACCCGACATCGAAACGCTGATCTCCAGCTTCGTGGACAAGGGTTATGTCGACGACGAAGCCTATGGCCGCGCCAAGGCCAACGATCTGGTCGCCCGCGGCTATGGCGGGCGGCGTGTCGAACAGACCTTGCGGTCCGCCGGCATCGCGGAGGATCTTCGCGAAGTCCTGCAACCGGATGAAGCCCACATGCGACAGGCGGTTGTGGTTCTCGCCCGCAAACGCCGGTTCGGGCCGTTCGGGCGATTAGGCGAAGCGGGCGCCGAAGACGCCCGCAAACTTCGTGAAAAGCAGCTTGCCGCAGTGGTCAGGGCGGGCCATGATTTCGACATGGCACGGCGCGTCATAGAAGCGTCCACGGTCGAGGAACTGGAAGAATGGGTCACGGAAGCTTCGGACGAACTCGGCTGAGGGGATCGGGCTGCGCTCTCGCCATGCTGGCGGCGCTGGCCGCCTGCTCGCCCCAGACCCAGGCCGAAGCGTCGGCGGACAAGGGGCCGACTGCCGCTGGCACCGCGGCGGCTGCCAATCATCCGATATCCGGTTTGCGGGTGGTGCCGCTGACCGTGACGAGTGGGGACGAACGAATCGGCTTCAAGGTCGAAGTCGCCGACACGCCCGAATCTCAGGCGCGAGGACTGATGTTTCGCACCGAACTCGGTGATTTCGAAGGCATGATCTTCCCCTATGGCGGGGTGACGGCGCAGAGTTTCTGGATGAAGAACACGCCGCTGCCGCTCGATATCATCTTCATCGGTCCGGATCGGCGGATTTCCAACATCGCCGCGATGGCAGAGCCTTATTCGCTCGAATCGGTCTATTCCGTCGGTCCGGTGCTCGGTGTGCTCGAATTGCGTGGCGGTCGGGCACAGGAACTTGGCATAGAGCCGGGCGATTTGGTGGAATGGTGATCATCGAATGGCTTGGCCACTGCGCGCGAATCCGCTAACCGCGCGACCATGAACTTCCTCGGCAAGATTTTCACCTGGTGGGACGGCGCCACGATCGGCACTCTCCTGTGGTCCTCACGCAATGGGGAGCATGTCGGCACAGATGTGCAGGGCAACCGCTATTATCGTTCGAAGAAGAAGACCGGTGACGGCCGGGAACGTCGCTGGGTCATTTACGAAGGCACCAATGACGCGAGCCGCGTTCCGAGTGAATGGCACGGCTGGCTCCACGGGGCGTTCGATGACATACCGGAAAGCAATCTTCCGCCTGCTCGTATCTGGGAAGCCGATTATACACCGAATGCCACTGGCACGGTAGGCGCCTACCGCCCTGCCGGTGCGCTGGAAATGGGTGGCAAGCGGGCCAAGGCTACAGGCGACTACGAAGCCTGGTCGCCAGAGGCGTGACCATGCGCAGGGCATTCGCCCTTGTCGCTGCGACGGCGGCTGTTGCGGCCTGCGGGCAGGAAACTGCCGAACCCGAAGATGCCATCCGGACGACGATCCCGGAAAGCGTGCAGCAGGCGGAAACGCCTGTGCAGCCTGCCGACGAAGCGAATATCGGCACACCCATGGCGGAACGGGTCGCGACGCTCGGCCTCCTCAACAAACGCAACAATGTCAGCCAGGATCTCGAAATGCGTCCCGGCGAAGAACAGCGTATCGGCGACGTCATAGTCCGCCTTCAAGCGTGCGAGCGTACGGCTCCCTGGGAAATGCCGAAGGAAACGGGCGCATTCGTGCAGCTGCTCGTCCGGCAACGCGGCACCGAAGACCAGTTCGCGAAAGTCTTTTCGGGCTGGCTGTTCAAGAACTCGCCCAGCCTGAATGTCGTGGAACACCCGATCTACGACGTCTGGGTCAAGGACTGTGCGATGGATTTCCCGGGCGAAGAAGATGCTGCGAATCGCGCGACGGCGTCGGGTAGCGACGCTGCGGGATAGCCGTCTGCGGCGATCAGCATGTCCATATACCGCGATTGCGGTACGGCGACGGCCCCCATGGTGGCCAGATGATCAGTCATGAACTGGCAGTCGAGCAGGGCAAAACCTGCCTGACGCATCGCCGCGACAAGCCATGCCAGCGCGACTTTGCTGGCATCGGCGGTGCGGCTGAACATGCTTTCGCCGCAAAATACCCGCTCGAAGCTGACGCCGTAGAGCCCGCCGACTAGCTCGCCGTCCTGCCAGCATTCGATGGAATGGGCGTGTCCGGCCGCATGCAGCGCGCGGTAGCTCGCCTCGATCCTGTGGCTGATCCAGCTTTCGGCATGTTCCTCGCGCGGGGCGGCGCATTCGCCAATCACATCGGCGAAACGGGTGTCGCAAGTGACGTGAAAACGATCTTGCCGCAGCACTTTCTTCAGGCTTTTCGAAAGACGAAACCCGTCGAGCGGAATGATCGCTCGCTCGCGCGGCTCCACCCAGTAGACTTCGGGATCGCTACGGTGGTCGGCCATGGGGAAAACGCCGCCACGATAGGCGCGCAGCAGAAGTTCGATCGGAATTGGGGGCGAAACGGGAGCATGCATAGGCTGGAATAATAGCACTTCATCTCAACAAGCGATATGCGCCTTGCCAAGTGTCGGTGGCCATACTAATGCGCGCCCTTCCTGCAGGGGTGTAGCTCAGCTGGTAGAGCATCGGTCTCCAAAACCGAGGGCCACGGGTTCGAATCCTGTCACCCCTGCCATTTCCTTGTCCTTCAGCGCTTGTGCGCGGCTTGCCTGCGCCCTATCGCGCTGCCCATGACCGACAAGAAAAGCGAACGCGATCTGTCTGATCGCAAGTTCTATCCGGCCGACAAAGAAGCCGAATTCGAAAAAACGCAGCTGCAAACGCCGCAGACAGCCCATCCTGCCTATAAACTGGCATTTCAGGATACGGACTTTCTCCTGCGCGACGAATTGCGCCCGGTGCGGTTCCAACTCGAACTGCTGAAGCCGGAAATGCTGCTCGACGAAGCGGGCGTGGGCTCCACGCTGGTGATGTACGGCAGCGCGCGCATTCCTCCCGAAGATGCCTGCGAAGCGGCGCTCGAAGGGGCCAAGGATCTGCCCGAAGACGAACGGCGGGTCGTCGAAAACCTCGTGAAGAAGAGCAAATATTACACCGAAGCGTACAAGCTGGCGCGGATCGCTTCCGAACGCTCGATCATCGAAAATGGGAAGCGCCAGTTCGTAGTGTGCTCTGGCGGCGGTCCGTCGATCATGGAAGCGGCCAACAAGGGCGCCAGCGATGCGGGTGCCGAAAGCGTCGGGCTCAACATCATCCTGCCGCACGAACAGGCGCCGAACCAGTATGTGACGCCGTATCTATCGCTGAACTTCCACTACTTTGCGCTGCGCAAGATGCATTTCCTCCTGCGCGCCAAGGCGGTTGCGGTCTTCCCCGGCGGCTTCGGCACGTTCGATGAATTCTTCGAACTTCTCACGCTTATCCAGACCGGCAAGATGAAGCCGATGCCGATCCTCCTGTTCGGCAAGGATTTCTGGACGCGCGTCATCGATTTCGAGGCGCTGGCCGACGAAGGAACGATATCCAGGAAAGATCTCGATCTGTTCCGCTGGTGCGAAGATGCCCAGGAAGCCTGGGATCACATCAGCGCTTTCTACGAACTCTAGCGAGGGATTTCTTCGGGCGGTTCCAACTTGCGAACCGCCTGATGTCCCATCGGGCCCGATCCCTCTCCGAAGCCGGGCGCATTCTCTATCGCGGCATAGGTGAAGGCACGCGCAATGCGCACGGCGTTGACCAGCGGCTGGCGATATCCAAGCATGGTCGCCAGCGCCGAAGACAGCGTACACCCCGTCCCATGCGTATGCCGCGTCTGGATCCGCGCATGGGCGAAGCTGGCTAACTTGCCGGTGGGCGACACGATCCGGTCGATGACCTGCGTTTCGTCGCCCGCATGGCCGCCCTTGGCCAGCACTTGTACCCCGAAACGGCTGGCGAGCGCTGCTGCCGCATCGAACACCTCGTCATCGGCGATCGCTTCCCGCCCGGCCAACACGCCCAGTTCGGGCAGGTTGGGGGTGACGACAGTGGCGATGTCCATCAGCGCCGCGAAGCTGGCGATCGTGTCTTCATCGGCCAGGATCGACCCGCTTGTAGCAACCATGACCGGATCGAACACGATAGGCCCCGCAAAGGTGTCGAGCCGCTCAGCAAGCAAGGTTGCTGTCTCGGGCGAACCAAGCATACCGATCTTGATTGCATCCGCACCGATGTCGGACAGGCAGCTTTCGACCTGATCGAGAACAAACTGGGGCGACAGCGCTTCCACCCCAACGACACCGCAAGTGTTTTGCGACGTTACGGCGGTAATGGCGGTCATGGCATAACCGCCCAGCATCGTGATCGTCTTGATGTCTGCCTGAATGCCGGCGCCGCCTGAGCTGTCCGAGCCGGCTATGGACAATATGCGGGGGGGAGGGGGAGCGTTCTCGCTCATCCGGCGCCTGTCGAAGTGCCCTGAGCGCGCAGGCTTGTTGGGGGGTATTTCTCGTGAAGCCTTTTGGGGCGTGTCGGGCGGTCCATCAGCTCGCCCTTGCAATTGGGGCAGATGTCATCGAGTTCGTCAGCACATGTCGCGCAAAAGGTGCATTCTAAACTGCAGATGAAGGCTCCGGCGGCTTCGGCAGGCAGTCCGGCGCCACACCGGTCGCATTCGGGTCGCATCTCCAGCATCAGGCGGCAGCCTTTACGGCTTCGCAAATCCGGTCGACTACCGCCTCGACCTGAGCCGCATCGTCACCTTCGGCCATGACACGGATGACCGGCTCGGTACCGGACGCACGAATGACAAGGCGGCCCTTGCCCGCCAGTTCGTTCTCGGCATCGGACATCGTCTGTTTGACCACTGCATTCTCCAGAGGTGTGCTGCCAGAGTAGCGGACGTTCTTGAGAAGCTGTGGTACCGGATCGAAGACATGAAGCAATTCGCTGGCTGGTTTGCCCGTGCGCACCAAACTTGCCAGTACGCTGAGCGCGGCCATGGTCCCATCGCCAGTCGTGGCATGGTCGGTCAGGATCATATGTCCCGATTGCTCGCCGCCAAGGTTGAAACCTCCAGCACGCATGCGTTCAAGTACGTAACGATCGCCTACCTTGGTGCGCTCAAGCGTCAGGCCCATGCTTTGCAAATATCGTTCGAGACCAAGGTTCGACATGACGGTGGCGACGACACCGCCACCCCTTAGTGCGCCTTGCTCGTGAAGGCGGGTAGCGATCAGACCCATAATCTGATCGCCATCGACGGTGTTGCCTTTCTCGTCGATAACTATCAGCCTGTCCGCGTCCCCATCCAGTGCGATGCCGATATCGGCACCTTCTTCGACAACGCGCTCACGCATGGCGGCGAGGGAGGTCGAGCCGACCCCATCGTTGATGTTGGTGCCATTAGGGGAAACGCCGATTGCGATCACGTTCGCGCCCAGTTCCCATATGGCGCTAGGGGCTACTTCGTATGCCGCGCCGTGAGCGCAATCGACGACGACCTTGAGCCCATCGAAACGTATCTCCGAGGATATGGATTGCTTTACGGCATGAATATACCGCCCGCTTGCGTCGTCGATCCGGCGGGCACGACCGATGCGGTCAGGTTGAACCAGCAGCGGTTGCTGTTCCAACAGGAGTTCGATTGCTGCTTCGGCGTCGTCCGAGAGTTTGTATCCGTCTGGTCCGAACAACTTGATGCCATTATCCTCGAAGGGATTGTGGCTGGCGGAAATCATCACGCCCAGGTCGGCGCGCATTTCGCGCGTCAGCAGCGCGATCGCAGGTGTGGGTAATGGTCCTGTCATGATGACGTCCATTCCCACGCTGGTGAAACCTGCGACCAGGGCGCTTTCCATCATGTAACCCGACAAGCGTGTGTCCTTGCCAATGACCACACGGTGGCGATGTTCGCCGCGTAGGAAATGGGTGCCGGCAGCCTGCCCGACGCGCATGACAGTAGCGGCCGTCATTGCGCCTTCGTTCGTGCGACCGCGAATGCCGTCGGTACCGAAAAATTTGCGTGCCATCTATCCGCGATCCCCTTTTGCCGATTGACCCATGGCCCGATTGGAGCATGAATAAAAGACCGACCGTCCCCCTTTTCGCGCGTAATATCGTGGCTATGTGCAACCACGCGCGCGCCAATACGTTAGGGACGCGAGTACGAAATTCTTTCACACCAACCCAAGAGGGGAAAATCAATGGCTTTTGAGCTGATCGACCTGCCTTACGAAGACACCGCGCTGGAGCCTGCCGTATCGGCAAAGACCCTGTCGTTCCATCATGGTAAGCATCACAAGGCGTATATCGACAAGACTAACGCGGCGATCGAAGGCGGCGATCTGGCAGACAAGAGCCTGGAAGACGTCATTGCTGCCGCTCGTGGCAGCAATGCAGGCCTCTTCAACAACTCGGCACAAAGCTGGAACCACGGTTTCTACTGGCATTCGATGGCAGCCGACGAAACCGGCGCTTCCGACGAGCTGAAGAGCATGATCGATGATGCCTTCGGGTCGACGGACGGTTTGAAGGAAAAGCTTGCCGAGCGCGGAGCCGGACATTTCGCTAGTGGCTGGGTGTGGCTCGCCGTGAAGGGCGGCAAGCTGAGCATCGAAGAAACCCATGATGGCGATACGCTCGCAGATCAGGGTGAATTCAATCCGCTTCTTGTGATCGACCTGTGGGAACACGCATATTATCTGGACCACCAAAATGCGCGTCCGGCCTATCTTGATGCGGTTAACGGCAAGCTGAACTGGAAGTTCGCAAGTGAAAACCTTGCGCGCGGAACAACCTGGAAATATCCCGGCTGATCAAGGCTTCATGTGAAGTTTCCAAAGCCCGTCGCCAGAAATGGCGGCGGGTTTTCTATTCGGCGCCCTGTTCCGCGGTGTCTTCTTCGTCGAAAAGATTGGCAGTGAACAACGGTTCGCCAAAAATGAAGCCAACCAGATTGGGCCTGCCGATATGGTCGAATAACGCGGTCAGCATCAACAGGATCGGAACGGACAGCAGCGCCCCGAATACGCCCCAGATCCATGTGAAGTAGGATAGCGCAATGAGGATCATGACCGGATTCATCGTGAAGCGAGCACCAAGTATGGAAGGAGTTACCAGATTTGCTTCAACGGTGTGTAGCGCAAGGTAAGCAAGAGCCGGCACAAGGCCCAGCAAGATTGTATCTGAAGTCCCGATCCCGAAGAGCCCCAGCAATGCAATCATCACAATGGGGCCGACATAGGGGAGGAAATTAAGGAGCGCCGCAAGGCCGCCCCACATGATCGGCGCGTCTATGCCCAGGGCCCAGGCGCCCAAGGCTACTATGATTCCGACCACAGCGTTGATCCAGCCGACCGTCAGGATGTACGCGGCGACGCGGTCCTGCACTTCGCGAATGACGCGCGCTGCCTTGATGCTGGTACCGAAACTCGCACGACCGAACAGTAGTCGCTGACGAAGTCTCACCCGCGCCTCTATCATGAAATACGCCATCAGGAGCGTCAGCACCACTTCGAGAACCACACTCGGGGTGGCGAACGCCACCTGCTCCAGCAGGCTGGGTGCCGCCAGTACCACTTCGCGCGTGCTGTCGGTGTTCATGAAGGTTGCCAGCTGTTTATTCAGCGAGGCTACCCAGGCAAATTGCTCGCGAACTTCGCCGAAGCGGGCCATTACCTGCTGGGCCATGGCCGGAACATCGTCGAACAGCGCGATTGCCGGCTGCAGGATCGTTGCCAGTGCCAGCACCAGAATTGCGAAAAAGATGATGAGAGCGGCAAATGAGGCAAGGGCGTTGGGAAGGCCCCAGCCGTTGAGTTTGTCCGCCAGTGGCGAAAGAATAACCGTGAGGACCAGCGCGGTTACCACCGGCAGAAAAACCACGGAGCCGATCGACAGCACGAATGGCAAGGCAAAGAAAAGACCTAACCCGATTAGCAAGACGAGCGAGGAAATAAGGCGCAGTTCCTGCTCGGCAAAAGCACGACGACGCGACCGGCGTGGTATCGCCGGCGCATCGCCTTGCTGAGGTGACTCCGTCTCGTTCATAACAGACTATCTGCCTCGCGCTGCAAGATGTGACAAGCGGCCCGAAGGCAAAGATAATCTAGCTGCGGCTGGAACCCTGCCCTGCGGCCACATCGTCCAATTCTTCGAGAATTGCGCGGTGGGCGGCATCGTCACCGATTGAGCGCTTGGGAATGTTTCCATCCGCCAGCATGGCGTTGAGTGCAGCGCGCGCACGTCCGACGCGGCTCTTGATCGTGCCGACCGCGCAGTCGCAGATAGTTGCTGCTTCTTCGTAGGAAAAACCGCCGGCGCCAACCAACAGCAGTGCCTCGCGCCGTTCCGGTGGAAGGGTAAGCAACGCCCTGTGCATATCCGACAAATGGATGGGTTCTTCCTGTCCGGCAGGCGCCGTCAGCACGCGCTCTGCAACGGTTTCGTCATACTCCCCGCGAAAACGGTTGCGGCGCATATCGGTCAGATAGGCATTGCGCAGAATGACGAAGGTCCAGGCCCGCATGCTTGTACCCGGCTGAAAACGCTCCTGTGCGGCCCACGCCTTCAGTAGCGTCTCCTGCACCAGGTCGTCCGCCATGTCGGCACGCCCGCAAAGACCGCGTGCAAACGCACGAAGGTGGGGCACGACATCGGTCAGTTCACGCTTGAAATCGGCTTTTTCGGAGGCCGTCCGTTCTTCGGGCGGCATCAGCTGTTGGAATCCAGCTTGTCGATCAGATCCTGAAAGCTGTCAGGCAGCGGCTCTTCGACTACGGAGTCGTAGAGCTGCTTGAGGCCGTTGGCCCAGTCAGGGTCTTTTTCTTTTCCGGACCCGCTGGAAGCGGCAGGTGAACCGCTGGCGGGTTGCCGCTGCGGATTTCTCGGCGTGTGTGATGTCATGGCTTAAAAGATATTGCCCTCTTAGAATTCCCGCCAGGGCCTCTGAACAGACGCAGCAGCGGAAAAATTCGATCCCGAACGTGCTTCGCACAACGCACATGGCGGCACAGTGTTCCCACCCATTTCATTTCGGAACCAAATGGCGTGCGCAGCATACTATATCGCCGGGTAAATCGTCAGGGGCAGGAAGCTGGTCACGGAAGAACTCCAACGCAAGGGTCGCCGCAGGCGTTGGCTGATCGATTATCCGCGCGGTATTCCGGTGCTGATATTCGTTCTCGTGACGGCGATAACAGTCCTAAGCGTGTTCTCTATTGAACGCGGTGAGGTCGAACGCGATGCGGCTGACGTATCGCGCAAGGCGCAGGCGATGACGTCGGCAATCGAGCGCCGTGCCTACACCAGCTCTGCATATTTACGCGCAGGAGCGGCGTTGTTTTCCACACAGGCTGACGTGACCCCCGCGGTATTCCGCCGGTTTGTTTCCGAACTCAGGCTGGATTCCAATTACCGGGGTGCGGAAGGCATCGGATGGGCCCCCGTAGTCGCAGCCAATCAGTTGCGGTCTTTCGAAGGACGGCTGAACGCCGAGCGTATCAGCGACAAGATGGTCAGGCCGACCCTGCAAGAGCAGCCTCGCGAAATCCTCACGCCGATCCTCTATATGCAGCCCGATACGGCGCGTAATCGCAGGGCGTTGGGATACGACATGTATTCGCAACCCGTACGCCGTACTGCGATGGATCTGGCAGCTGCCAATGATCGTCCCACGGCCAGCGGACCCGTCGTGCTGGTGCAGGAAGGCGGGGGCGATGCAGCCGGCTTTCTTATCTACATGCCGGTCTTCGAAGGTCTGAGCATGGCGCGTAACCTCAAGGGCTTTATTTTCAGCCCATTCAATGCATCGCAATTCCTGGGATCGGCCGCAAATCTGGTCAGCTACGAATCTGTCGGTGCCCGGTTGAGGGATGGGGAGGCCCAAGGTGAGCCGATACTTGCGCAGAGCGATGGGTGGATCGATGGCCGCTCCGCTGTGACGCGCGAAGTCAGCCTGGCCAACCGGCGCATGTTGCTCGAGGTGCAGTCGACACGCGTTGAAGGCCTTTCTTCGATGTCGATGATCACCTTGCTGTTCGGTCTTGCCGTTGCCAGCCTGTTAATGCTGGTATCCCGCCTTCTGACACAGCAGACCCTGGAAGACCGCCGGGCGATCATCTGGTTCGAAGAGCAGAACTCCATTCGGAACTCGCTGACCCGCGAACTCAACCACAGGGTCAAGAACACACTCGCCAACGTCCTTTCGATCGTCTCTTTGACGAGGCGTCGTTCGGGAAGTCTCGATGAGTTTGCCGAAGGTCTCGATGGCCGGATCAGGGCTCTGTCGGCCACTCATGATCTTCTGACGCAATCGGAGTGGGGCACTACCCCGATCCGTTCTGTCGTCGATGTGGAACTTGCGCCCTATGCCCGCGACGAAGAGCAGAAGCTGGAACTGGTGGGCCCGCACACCGAGCTTGCTCCAAACGATGCTCTTTCTCTCGGGTTGGCTATTCACGAGTTGGCGACCAATGCGGCAAAGTATGGGTCGCTTAGCGTACCGGGCGGCTGCGTGACCGTGCGCTGGAGCCAGATGAACGAAACGCTGGCCAAGATTGAATGGGTGGAAAGTGGCGGCCCTTCCGTGTTGAAACCCATGCGCCGCGGCTTTGGGACCGACCTTATCGAGAAGATCGTGGCGCACGAACTGAGGCATCCGGTTGAGCTCGATTTCGCTCCGGAAGGCGTACGCTGCACCTTGCTGGTGCCAGTGCGCAAGCCGAGTGAGTTCGAATTGCGGAAGAAGGGTCCTAGCGGTCGCGGCCGCGGTCACTAAAAAAAGATATTAAAAAACCCGGGCCGAAGCCCGGGTTTCTCATTTCATAATGTTCCCGATCGGGTCAGCCGAGCGGGCGGCTCGATCCGAAGAACAGTGCTTGGCTTATGGCAGCCCGTACGGTCTGTTCCTGGAACGGCTTGGTCACGAGATACGTCGGTTCCGGACGGTCTCCGGTCAGGAGGCGTTCGGGATAGGCTGTGATGAAGATCACGGGAACGCTGCTGATCGCAAGGATATCGTCGACTGCGTCGAGACCCGACGAGCCGTCCGCCAACTGAATGTCGGCAAGGACGAGACCTGGTGTCTTTTCCGCTACAACTTCCTGCGCCTGCGTACGCGTTGCGGCAGTGCCACAGACTTCGTGGCCAAGTGAGGTCACGAGATCTTCCAATTGCATCGAGATCAGGGGTTCGTCTTCGATGATCAGAACGCTGGTCGCAGATTCCTTGTCGATCTCCGAGATGGCTTCCTGCGCCAGCTGCTCGATATCCTCGGGCGACATGTCCATGATTTCACCGGCCTGGTCGGACGAGAAATCTTCGAGTGTCGTCAGAAGCAACGCCTGGCGATTGAGCGGCGTGACCGACTTGAGCCGGTGCTGGGCCGCATCTTCGTGCCCTTCGCCACCAACGGTTTCAGGCACATCAAGGTAGGCGCTCGACCAGACCTTGTTGAATGCGCGATAGAGGGGCACGCGGCCACCTTCGAGCGATTGTTTGAGTTCACTGTCGGCCAATGCGGCTTCGAGTGTGGCACGGACGAACGCGTCTCCCGTGGCCTGTGAGCCGGTCAATGCGCGCGCATAGCGGCGCAGATACGGCAAGTTACGAGCAATCTGATCACCTAGTGACATTTAGACCCCTTCCTTAAGGTGCGCGCTTCTAACGTCCCGAAACCGCTTAGGTTCCGAGCTGCGGGGTCGCAACCCGCGGTTTGACAAGCGCGCTTTTCCCAGCGCATGCGCACGCCGAAATATCGTTAAACGGGGAAACGATTGTCTTGCACGAAGTAACCGATCCCATTCCGTGTGCTGCATGCCCATTGCAGTCCTGTCCGGGGCTGCGGCCGCTGGACGAAACGCAGCTTTCCTACATGCAGGAATTCAAGGCCGGCGAGATTAGGCTCGATCGGGGCGACGTGCTGATCGACGAAGGGGCTTCTTACGATCGCCTGTACACGCTTCTCGAAGGGGTGCTGATCCGATCGCAATCGCTCGAGGACGGGCGGCGTCAGATACTGAACTTCATGTTTCCAGGGGATCTGATCGGTCTTCAAGGAGCATTCGACGAGCCGTCGAGCCACACCATCGAAGCGCTGATCGACGCCCGCCTGTGTCGGTTCAAGCGTGGCGACTTCGCAGGTTTCGTTTCGAAGAATCCTGGTCTGGCATACGACATCACGTGGCTGGCCGCGAAGGAGGAAACCGCTCTTGAGGGGCATATTCTGTCGCTTGGGCAACGCAACGCACGCGAACGCGTCACTTACCTTGCGGTTTGGCTTATCGATCGGGCGCAATCCACGTGCCTGGCAGATGAAAGCAACGTTCTCGCGTTGTCGATTACGCAGTCGCAAATTGCGGATATGCTTGGTCTATCTCTTGTTCATACCAACCGAACACTGCGCCAGTTGCAGCGCGAAGGGCTGGTGGAATGGAAATCCCGAAAAATCCATGTGCCTGATTTAGCGAAGGCGGCTGATTTCGCACAGTTCGATCGCTCTCGTGAAAAGAGCAGGCCGTTCTTATGACTGGCATTTTCGGTAGCTAAAAAAATTCGTTGCGACCGGGAACTCTACTTGAGAAGGCGCGTATTCCCTATGTCACCGCCGAGACCCCCCCTCCCGTCCAAGCGGCTGGTGATACGATCCCGAAAGGCCCCCGTTGAAATCAACGGGGGCCTTTTTTTAATTCTAAGTCAATTATCGTGATCCGTCGGGGATTTTGCGGCAATTGAACGGCACGATCTTCCTTTGATAAAAGTTACCCGAGCATTCCTGCGCTAGTAGACGCGCCCCCTAAGCTTGTGCCAAGGCAAATAACCCATGTGGCAGCTATACCAATTTCCTCTTTGTCCCTTCAGCCGCAAACTGCGCTTGCTGATGGGCGAAAAGAACGTTGCATACGAACTGGTTCGGGAAAACCCATGGGAAGGGCGAGACGAATTCTGGCACCTCAACCCTGCCGGGCGCACACCTGTTCTGCATGATGCGGGGCGGGGTACCGCGCTATCGGATAGTCAGGCCATCTGCGAATATCTGGAAGAAACGGTAGATCGTAATCCGATGATCAACGGGTCGGCTCTGCAGCGTGCGGAAATTCGCAGGCTGGTCGCGTTGTTCGATGATAATTTTTACGCCGATGTGACCGAACCCGCTCTTCACGAAAAGATGAAGAAACGCATAGTCTTGCGCCAATCCCCAGATGCGCAGGTTTTGCGCCAGCTCGGCCGAATGCTACACGGGCATCTTGATTACATAGATTGGCTGGTCGACACGCGGCAGTGGCTTGCAGGGCCTCAGCTAAGTCTGGCCGATCTGACATGCGCCGCGCATCTTTCGGTCGTCGAATATCTGGGCGCGATCGACTGGAAAGGACACGAGCAGACCCAGGGCTGGTATATGGTCGTGAAAAGCCGTCCCAGCTTCAGGCCGCTGCTAAGTGAAAAGATGGAAGGCATACCGCCGCCTCGCGAATACGCTTCGCTGGATTTATAGGACGGGGGCGACTCGGCCGTCGGGGCTGACGCCGAGCAGAGCGGCTACTTTTGGCAGACCGGGCAGAACCACGTACTTCGCCCACCCTGTACGATACGCCGGATCGTGCCCCCATCTTCATGATGGCAGACTTGCCTCTCTCGCCCGTAAACATGAAAGCGCGTGGCAAAATAGCCTAGATTGCCATCGGGTTGCGCAAAATCGCGTAAGGTCGAGCCGCCGTCGCGGATTGAGCGTTCCAGCACATCCTTGATCGCCGGCACAAGACGGCGCAATTGCGGCATGGTGACCTTGTCCCCCGCTTTGCGGGGGTTGATCCCTGCCTGCCATAAAGCTTCGCAAACATAGATATTACCGAGTCCTGCGACGACACGCTGGTCGAGTAGAAGCAGCTTAATGGCCTGTTTGCGTCCGCGCGTGGCTTCCCGCAGATGCTCGGGTGTAAGCATTTCACCCAGCGGTTCAGGTCCGAGCGCGGCAAAAGGTGGCCACAGGTCGAGCTCTGGCGCCAGCAGGAGGTCAACCGAACCGAACCGGCGGGGGTCGTTGAGGGCAAACACGTGATCGCGCGTCGCCAGAACGAGGTGGTCATGCTTGTCGGCTTCTTCGGGATCGATCCGCCAGCGACCGCTCATGCCGAGGTGAAACACCAGCGTTTGGTCGCGATCGGTGTGGAGCAAGCCGTATTTGGCCCGCCGCGAGAGGCCAGAAATCGTCGCTCCTGTCATCGCCTGAACGAGTCCGGGAGGGAAGGGGCGGCGCATATCGGGCCGGTTCACCCGGACACTGACGATCTGTTCGCCATCTAGAAAACGGGCGAGCCCACGCACTGTGGTTTCGACTTCGGGTAGCTCCGGCATGTCGTGCGCTCTAACACTCTTTGCCCGGCACACAATTACCCCTAAGGCACCCAGCCATGAATGATACCGTTTCCTTCGGCTACGAAGACATCGATGCGTCCGAAAAAACCGGCCGCGTAGGCGAAGTCTTTTCGAACGTCGCCTCAAAATACGACATCATGAACGATGCAATGTCAGGCGGCATGCACCGTCTATGGAAGAACCGCTTCGTTGCTCGTGTGAAGCCTCAGCATGGCGAAACGATACTCGACATGGCTGGGGGGACTGGCGACATCGCTTTCCGCATGGCGGACCATGGCGCCAGCGTCACGGTGTCGGACATCAACCAGGATATGCTCGATGTCGGCCTTGAACGTGCCGTGGAGCGCGGGATCGACGGTCTGGTGTGGAGCCGCCAGAATGCCGAAGAGCTGAGCTTTTCCAATCGCATCTTCGATGCCTACACTATCGCGTTCGGTATCCGGAACGTGACGCATATCGAAAAGGCTCTGAGCGAGGCGCATCGTGTGCTGAAATATGGCGGGCGGTTCTACTGTCTCGAATTTTCCAGCGTTGAATGGCCGGGCTTCAAAGAAGCCTACGATCTTTATTCGCACAGGCTGGTGCCACAGATCGGCAAGGCCATTGCTGGCGACGAGGATAGCTATCGTTATCTGATCGAATCTATCCGGCGCTTTCCGAACATGGCCGATTTCGAACGTATGATTCGCTCTGCAGGTTTCGAAAACACTCGCGTGGAACCGATCATGGGCGGCTTGGTCGCCATCCATTCGGGATGGAAAGTCTGACCTGGTGACGCGACCAGCAACGCATATCTGGCGGCTCTTCAAGTGGGGCATCACCCTTGCGCGACACCGTGCGTTGGTAGGGATCGAACACGATCCCAACGCACCGGGTCCCGTGCGCCGCATGGCGAAGCTCGCCCGTTGGGTAGCTTTCACAGGCACCAGTGGGGAGCGCGATTACGCGGGGGCTTTCCGGGACATCGGGCCTGCCGCCATCAAGCTGGGCCAGACCCTTGCCACGCGGCCAGATCTTGTTGGCGAAGAGCCGGCGCGCAATTTGCTGAAATTGCAGGACGATCTGCCGCCAGTTCCCTTCGAAAAGATCAGGGCAAGCATCGAAGCCAGTTTCGAGCAACCGCTCGAAGCTCTCTGGTCGGAATTCGATCCGGTGCCGATCGGAGCGGCCTCCATCGCCCAGGTCCACCGCGCAACGACCACCGACGGCAGGCAGGTTGCCGTAAAGGTCCTGCGGCCCGGCGTTCGCGAACGGTTCGCGCGTGACATAGATACCTATGAATGGGCGGCAGCTCATCTGGAGAGTTTCGGTGTGGAAGCTGCCCGCCTTCGCCCCAGGCTCGTCATTGCCAACTTCAAGCGCTGGACCAATCGGGAACTCGATTTGCGGCGCGAAGCAGCCAGCGCTTCTGAACTCGCCGAGCATATGGTCGGGACCGAAGGATACGAAATTCCGGGTATCGACTGGGATCGTACCAATGGGCGTGTGATGACCGTCGACTGGATCGATGGCATTAAAATCAGCAATACCGAGGCGCTGAAGGCCGCGGGCCACGATACCGACGAAATAGCCAGCAGGCTTGTCCTCGCTTTCCTGAAGCAGGCCATTGCCGCCGGGTTCTTTCATGCCGACATGCACCAAGGGAATCTGTTCGTGAAAGCGGATGGGACCATCGCTGCCATTGATTTCGGCATCATGGGCCGGATCGATCGACGCGCGCGCATGTGGCTCGCGGAAATTCTCTATGGGCTGACCACGGGCAACTATCGCCGCGTTGCGGAGATTCACTTCGAGGCGCAGTATGTCCCAAGCTATCACAACGTGGACGAGTTCGCGACCGCGTTGAGGGCTGTTGGCGAGCCGATGCGCGGTAAACCGGTTAGTGAGCTTTCCGTTGGCCAGATGCTCGACGGGCTGTTCGCGATTACGCGCGATTTCGACATGCAGACGCAGCCACATCTTCTGCTCTTGCAAAAGACCATGGTGATGGTCGAAGGCATCGCCACGCAACTCAATCCCAAAATCAACATGTGGGATGTCAGCGCGCCATACGTTCGCAGTTGGATTCGCGATGAACTGGGTCCGGAAGCAGCCATTGCCGATCGCATCCGCGAAGACACCCAGACTTTGCTGCGCATCCCCGAACTCGTGCGCAGGATCGAGGATAGATTCCCGCCCAAGGGCGGCGCGCCGGAGCTACCGCCCCTGCCCGATGTCGAATTGATGTGGGAAAGACGGCGCCGCACCGAACCAGGTCGCGGCTGGATGGGCTATACGATAGCAGCGGTGGCAGGGGGTCTCGCAGTATGGGCAGCGATAATGCAGGGCTGGATCAACTAAAAGCGGCACCGTGGGATCGCTTCGCCGGCTGGGACAGGTGGCCCGCACGTATACTGCTGTTGGTCGTGGCAGCGCTTCTTGTTCTTGCCGCTATCGCACCTCTCAGCGCGACTTTGGATGGAAAGCCATCGGAAGTTCCATCGCTCATTGGCGATGGGGCGCCGAACGGGCAGACTGAATCCGAGCGGGACGAGGATCTTGCGTTCTACGACCGTGTGATCGAGCGGATCGGCCACGGCGAAAACTATTACGACTTCATCGTGGAAGAGCAACGCGCGCGCGATTACCCGGTGCGACCGGGTCTCGCCGTGCGTCTGCCGACGCTCGCCTGGATTCATGCCTCGCTGGGCGAGCCTGCAATGATCGCCCTTGCGGTCGCTCTACTCTTCGCATGCATCTGGGCGTGGTGGAAACGGTTGGGCGAGGAGCCTGGCGGTGCGCGCTTCCGCCTGCTCGGCACGGCGCTGATGGCAATGGGCGGTTCGCTCGGCCTCAATCGGTCTTTCTTCGTGCTGCATGAGCTTTGGGCGGGGATGCTGATCGCCTTGGCGTTCGGTCTTCATCGACCGGGGCGTTGGGGGGCGGCGCTCTTTGTCGCTGCGCTGGCGCTGGCATTGCGCGAACTGGTTTTGCCCTTCGTATTGTTGATGGCGGCGATGGCGGCGTGGCGCAAGGATTGGCGCGAAGCAACGGCTTGGATCATGATGGTTGCTGTATTCGCAGCGATCATGGCTTGGCATCTGTCGTTGATAGCTGTGCAGGAGGTGCCTTCCGATCCAGTAGGGCCGGACTGGCTTGTCCTGCGCGGCCTTTCCGGATGGCTCGGGAATATCGTTCTGAGTTCAAACCTGCGTTTGCTTCCACATGAACTGGCCAGTCCTGTAGTGATACTGATGGCGTTGGGTTGGGCCGGATGGAAATCGTCCGCTGGCACGACGGGTACCTTTTTGTATCTGGGCTATGGTCTCGCATTCATGCTCGCGGGCAGGGCAAACAACTTCTACTGGGGCGCAGTCGTCGCACCGGCGATGTTCATCGGCCTGGCTTTCCTGCCTATGGCGCTACCCTCACTGGTCCGTGCGGCGCGAGGGAAGGCATGAATTTGCCCGACCGTCCCCTCGCGGCTTTACCACGCTGGGGCGCAGCAGCGCTTCTGATTGCGACGGTCCTTGCGTGCGTATGGAACGTGCGCGCGCTGGAAGCGCGCAATTCTGTGCATGAGGCAGATATAGAGCATAGGCTCGCGCTTGGAGAGCGGGTCGATATGGACCTCTATCGCGCTATCGATGCTCGGGTCGCGGCGGGGGAGAATTATTACGAAGCGGCGGCTAAAGAACACCGTGAGTTCGGCATGCCGACCAGCCCTTTCGTTACGATAAGAACTCCTGTCTTGGCTTGGACAAGTGCGCTGTGGGGTAGCGACGGGTGGCGTGCAATCGCAGCATTTATGTGGGGTGCCAACGTTCTTGCCTGGTATGCGGCTTTGCGCGGCAGGGGCCGCGTGGAAGCAGCTGTCGGCGCCGGATTGGCAGCATTGTTCGGAATGGTCGCATTCATCCCGGACATCCCTTTCAGTCACGAACTCCTTGCTGGCCTGATGTTATCGCTCGCACTTGCCCTATCGGTGGGCCGTTTGTGGACCGGCAGTCTAATCCTGGCAGCATGCGCCATTGCGCTGCGCGAACTGGCGTTGCCGTTTCTCCTTGCGTGGGGCAGCGCTGGATTCCTGGCTGGCGAACGCGCGAAAGTCCTCTCTATCTGCGGAACGCTGATGATAATTGCCTTGGGCCTTGCGCTTCATGCGTTCGCTGTTGCCGGTGTACGTGAACCCGGGGACCTGACCTCTCCGGGATGGAGCGGAATGGTCGGGCCGGCGCTCGCTTTGTACGGCATACATGTCACAACATTGCTGCAAACATTACCAGTCTGGCTGGCAGGTCCGCTCGGTGTGCTGCCGCTGCTGGGCTGGTTGGCCGTAGGCGGAAGGCTGGGGGTTTTCGCCAGCGCCTGGTTTGCCGGTTTCATCGCTGCCATTGCCATCTTTGCGCGGCAGGAAAACTTTTACTGGATGGGACTTTTCGTCCCCGCATACGGGGTAGGCCTGGCCTTCGCGCCGCGTGCAGTGACCGATCTATTTCTTGCCATCAGGTCCGCGTCGCGGCCACCCCCACGCACGCATAGCGATTATGATGACAATGCAGTGAAGCGCCTCGACGCTCATCGGGACCATCCAACCTTGGTAGGGTCCCTCAACGACCAGATTGATTATGCGCCCAATCAGAGCGATGCCGAACAGTCCGAGAGCAGGTAATAGGACATCGCCCCGCCGCTTCCAGCCACCCCATGCAAGTGACAGTGCCGTCACGTAGAAGAATGCGGTCATATCGCCCCTGAGGGTGGATTCTCCATGCATCGAGACGATGGCAAGGCCGAAATCGGCGCCCGAACTGCCAGGGTCGATCAGAAACCCGGTACCAATCACCAGATCGAGTATTGCCAGTGCAAGCAGGATCGCGCTCAGGATGACATGCATGAAGACCTCCCCGTTTCCTCTTTTTTCACCATGTGACGTTAGGGTGAATATTGAAAAACGCCAGTGCTGAACGCTGGCATTGATGTACGGGGGGCGCTAGCAAGCGCATCAATGGCTTTATGGGAATGCATTCGCCGGTTCGAGTGGCAACGCACGGACATGATGCAAGCGCAGGAACGCCTCGTATGAGCGGGCCGCGAATCCTGCTCGTCATCGGTGGCGGCATTGCAGCTTACAAAGCCTGCGAGCTCGTCCGCCTGATTCGCAAGGCTGGCGGCTCCGTCACCTGTGTATTGACGCAAGGCGGCCAGCAGTTCGTTACGCCCATGGCGCTGGCCGCTCTTAGTGAGAGCAAGGTTTATACATCGCTTTTCGACCTCAAAGACGAGGTTGAAATGGGTCATATCCAACTCAGTCGCGAAGCCGATCTCGTGGTCGTTTGCCCGGCCACAGCGGACCTGCTTGCCAAGATGGCGGCCGGCATTGCCGATGATCTTGCGACCACACTCATCCTCGCCACCGATAAACCGGTGCTTGCCGTTCCGGCCATGAACGTGAAGATGTGGGAGCATTCGGCAACGCAGCGAAACGCAGATTGGTTACGCCAGGCCGGCGTTGCAGTTATGGATCCGGACGAGGGGCCAATGGCTTGCGGCGAATTCGGCCCCGGGCGCATGCCCGAGCCGCCCGCGATCCTTGCGCGCATCGGTCAGGAACTCGACCTCGATATAGAGGTGCCCGAACTGGCTGTATTCAAGCAAGCACAGCTTTCAGCTCCCGCGGTCAGGGAAGAAACCGAATACGATCTGGACGAACCGCTCGAGCCAGAGGACGAAGAGGAAGTCGTAAAAAGTGGCGGTGGCCTTGGGGGCCTCTTGTCTATGATAATTCCCCGTTCGACTATGCAGCGCAGCCATGACCAGATCGAAGCGGAATTGGACGATCTGCCCGAGCCCGACATGCTCGGAGCTGAAAGTCTTGGTGAAGTTAAAGAGCCGATCGCGGATGGCGGCCCGCTTCTGGCGAGCAAAGGGAAGGCATCTTCCGCACCACCGACTGATCCTGCTGCGCTCAATCACGAAATGGCACGGCAGGACATGCGTGCCATGCCGCAACCGGGCGTTGAGGAAGCACAGACGTCGGGTATTGCTTTCGAAGATTCGCCGCTTGCTGGTCAGGCAGAGTTCGACCCCGATCCCGACCACCGACCTCTGTTTGGTAAGCACGTTCTGGTGACTGCCGGTCCCACGCGCGAACCTATCGATCCGGTCCGTTACATTGCCAATCGGTCCAGCGGTAAACAGGGATTTGCCATCGCTGCAATGGCTGCCGCGGCCGGTGCGCGTGTCACGTTGGTCGCCGGCCCGGTACATTTGCCCACGCCGGTCGGGGTCGATCGCATCGACGTGGAAACTGCGGACGACATGGCAGAAGAAGTGCGCCGCGCACTTCCGGTAGATGTGGCTTTCATGGTGGCCGCAGTTGCCGACTGGAAAAGTCGGCATGTGGCAGGAGAAAAAATGAAAAAGCGCGGCTCTGCCCCGCCTGCGCTGATCCTAGCAGAAAACCCGGATATTCTGGCCAGCACAGCGGCCGGTCGTAAACGACCCGCACTTTTGATTGGGTTCGCCGCCGAAACAGAAAATGTAGTCGAAAACGCCAAGTCCAAGCGCAAACGCAAGGGCGCCGACTGGATTATCGCAAACAATGTTTCAGGTGCAGAAGGCGATAGCGTGATGGGCGGTGACCTTAATCAGGTGCACATAGTCACGTCTAACGGGGTCGAAAGCTTGCCGGAGATGCCGAAGGAGGATGTGGCGCGGGAGCTTGTGCGCCGCGCGGCAGCCGCACTTTTCCCCGTAGAGGACGACGCTGACTGACCCAAAGATTCTCAGGCCGTTGGCCTGCTATTCGGGCAGCAATCCCTTGCCCTCGAACCGGGCAACGGCATGGCGTACGACCTTGTCCAACGCCTCTTCGGAGAAGAAGCCGCCCGGAATCAGGCACCGCTCGATCAGGACACGGCGAAAGGCACCAAATGTTTCCATGTCGGGCGCGCTCGCTTCGCTCCAGAACCGGTCGATCCCATCCTGAAACGTGATATCGGGAATGTCGTAAACGGCATGTCCCAGGGCAATGACCGGGACTCCCTTGGCCAGCGCCAGCGTACCGCTCGTGCTGTTGATGGTGACCATCCCCTTCGCTCGCTCGGCCACCGGCACGATGTCGCCCCAAGCCATATAATCCACGCGGTCGGACACGCCGAGCAAGTCAGCGATCGAACTGGTCTCTTCAAGCCAGTCATACACCCCGTTATCCAGCGGATGTTCCTTGACTACGAGGCGCGCGTCCTCGGGTGCATGCTCGGCAAAGGATCTGATGACCAACATCAGTGCATCGGTCATGCTCGCAAACGGTGAATGCAGACGAATCTGGGCATCGGAAGCAAGCTGCAACGGAAACAGGAAGTACGGCTCCTCGGAAGTCAGCAATCTTTCCGTCAGCGCTACAGCCTCTTTGCGGCGATCTTTCCCGCGAGTGAGCTTGCGAGCCCATCCCATACCTTCGATAACGGGGTGCCAGGGGCGATGATTGGCCCAATGCGGGTAATACCAGCGGCTGAAAATGTCCGCGACGTTGAATAGAAGTCCTTCCGTGGCGCGACGGCGAAAGGAAGACGGTACCTGGCGATGTTCGGGGACAAGAGGCAACTCTGCAGCAAACTGCCGGTACCAAGCCGGATCGCGCGGCAGGGATGAATGCCCGTTCACACCACCAAGTTCTAGAGTGACCCAGTCCGGACGGATGTAACCTTCTTCAAACACGTGAACCGGAACGTCCAGTTCCCGGCATACCGCGGTGGCAACCAGATGGTGGGGGCGGCAATCGCCGAACAGGACAACGTCGGTGACCCCTTTCTCAGCGATGATGGTCCGTAGCGTATCTGGCCATTCGTCAAGCGACTTGCGATATTCGATACCACCGGGAAGGCGCCAGAATAGCCGGTCGCCACCGTTGAAATTGACCTTGAAGACTTTGTGGCCGGATTTGATGAGTTCTTGACCGAGGCGGCGAAATACCCGGCCCATCAAGCCTTGCAGCAAAAGCACCGTTCGCGGAGAATCCGGCTTTCGGTCCTCATCCGGTTCGCGCGCCGTCATTGGTTCGGGCTCATTGCCTGAGCCGCTTGCATGGTGGGCATCACCATTGAAATGTTTGAAATTCTGAACAACCACTACCGTCAATCCTTGCGCCCCTTCATAGGACACTTGGCGTGAAACGCGACGCTTATCGGACTTGTTATGAACATGAAGAGGCTAGAGTCTTGAAACTGACATCTCATGAATTGCGACTTGCGTTTCTTCGCCCTAGCCGGAAGGCATGAGTTTGACATGATGCATCTCGTGGTTTCTCTGTTAGTAATCGCACCTGTTGCACTGCTGGTCGATATTTTTGCGCGTCCAAGAAGCGTAACATCCCTTCGTTCTGTTCAAGGCTCCTTGCTGCTCGTCCAAATTGCTTTGTTCATCTTCGGCGTTCTGCTTTTTTTAAGCGGTAATGCTGTTTTAGCTGCAGTCCTCGTTCTGGCACTAAATCTTCTGTTCGTTGTCGCTTCCAACGCAAAGAACGACATGCTGGGCGAGCCATTGTTATTTTCCGATCTGGCCTTGATCGGTGCGGTGTTCAGGCATCCGCAGTTCTATCTTTCTGCTTTGGAGCGATCTCAAAAACTACTCGGCCTTGTCGCTCTGGCCGTGCTCGTTGCGGCGTTCGGTTGGCTGTTCGAAGCAAATCTGGTCACTCGACTGATTGGCTTGGGTATCAGTCTGATTACCTTCATTCTCATGCGCATCTCTTTGGAGACGAAGACCTTTAAATCGCTGGCATCAGAGCCCGATGCGGAGGCAGATGTTGCCAAACTTGGGCTTGCGAGTACCTTGTTGTTGTATTGGATTCGGTGGCGAGGCGATGCCGAAAAGGGCACCTCGTCGGCAACGGACCCATACGATCCGGACTCGGCAGATGCCTCGGGATACTCATCCAACGCCGAACCCGAGATCATCATCGTGATCCAGTGCGAATCCTTCGCCGATCCGGTCGAACTGTTTGGAAAACGGGGTGTCGAACTGTCAAACCTCAAAGCTGCAAAGAAGGATGCGGTCCTTTGGGGGAACCTGTTGGTTAGCGGGTTCGGAGCTTATACCATGCGAACCGAATATGGGGTTCTATTCGGGCGCGAGGAAGATGAATTAGGCTTTCGCCGCTACGATCCGTATTTGACGGCATTGAAGGATGGCGCGCTGGCGCTTCCAAACAGATTGGGGGGCGATCGGTGGCGGAGCGTGTTCGTGCACCCTCATGACATGCGTTTCTACAGCCGCCACCGGATACTGCCCGAGGCTGGGTTTTCCCAATTGATCGATGACAGCGAGTTCGATCGGCCTTCATCTGGCGACGGTCGCTACATTTCGGATGCAGCGCTCGCGGCAAAAATACTGGAGGTTGCTCGGATCGCGACCAAGCGGACTTTCATTTACGCGGTGACGATCGAAAACCATGGTCCATGGTCCAGCGAGGGAGAGCCACTCGTCGCCCACTATAATCGGCTGGTTCAAGCCGGGGATTCCATGCTCGGCCAATTGCGCGACGGCATCGCTGCGCTGGGAAAGCCAGCGCTGCTGGCCTTTTTTGGAGATCACCGTCCGAGCATTCCGGAGGCAAGCATGCCGGGCGGCGATCGACATACCCCATATGCGGTTCTGCGCTTCGATGCCGCTGGAAGGGTCATTTCTGGTGGCAACCAACGCAAAGACCTCACGCCTGCGCAATTGCATCATGCGGTCCTGTCACTGAGCAACCAATGGCGGAAAAAGGGTTAGGCCAACTCAGGGTTTGAGCTTGGATAAAAGCCGATCGCGAAGGCGGGCGGGCAACAATGCGTCCACCATCCGCAGAGCCGAGAATTGCCAAGGCGTCACGTAATGGCGCTTACCCTGTCTGCCCGCTTCGATGATGCGCCGCGCGGCCTCTTCCACGCTTAATTCAATCGGCCGGCTTGATGAGGCATTGCGGGTGGAGGGGGTGTCGATGAACCCGGGGGCTGCTAGGGTCACGCTCACGCCGTACGGCTCGACGGCAATGCGCAACGCGTCCGTAAAGCGTGCCAATCCCGCCTTCGATCCGGAATAGCCCGCAGCAAATGGCAGAGAGTGATGACCCGCCGCGGAGCCGATCACCACTATCCGGCCATGACCGCGCTCGGCCATCCTTCCCGCGATGGCTGCCGCCATTGCAGCTGGCGTGGCAAAATTAATCTGGGCTGCGCGAAGGACCAGCTCGGGATTTTCGACCAGATCGCCCTTGGCGCGCGTATCGCCGATGCCAGCGACAAGATAGGCCAGATCGAATGGTGCGTCCTTGTCTTGGCTCAGCACGGAATCGATGGCCGCCTGTCCATCCGTGAGATCCAGGCAGAACGCCTGCGCTTCTGCCCCTGCGTTGCGGACCTTTTCGGCTATCAGGCCGAGTCTCGTCCGGTCACGTCCCCAAAGGCTAAGGTGTACCCCCGGCGCTGCATGCAGTGATGCGAGCGCTCCACCGAGCGCTCCCGAGGCGCCGGTGCACAAAATTCTGGTCACGGATGCATCTTTCGTCATTTCGTGACCCTTGTGCCACATTGGAGTATCCTCAAATCCTCAATTAGCTGCGTTTCACCGCTTGTTTGTTGACAATCGGGTGCCTTTTCTATCGGGATATTCGTGTGATGAAGGGTCCGACTACCAAAGAAAAGCGCCTCGTTCTTTTCGAGAATCCGTTTCTCGAGATGCTGACGCTCGCGTCCATTTGGCTGTTTGCAGCAGTCTGGATCGTCGTCCTGCCGCTTATCGCCTTCGTCGGCTGGGGCACGGTATCCGTTTCGACGGCCGTTGGCCTGAGCCTTGGCGGTCTGCTCGTGTGGAGCCTGTTCGAATATATCGCCCATCGACATCTGTTTCATTGGGAGCCGCAATGGCTTCCCGCGCGCCAGTTGGTCTTCGCGATCCACGGCAACCACCATGCCCAGCCGACCGATCATCTGCGCAATCTCATGCCGCCGATCGTCAGCCTTCCCGTCGCCGGGGTCATATGGGCGCTCAGCTACGCTCTGGCGGGGAATGCCGGCACCTGGTTCGTCTTCGGATTCCTGGTCGGCTACGTCCTGTACGATCTGACCCATTACGCCTGCCATCAATGGTCCATGCGCGGGCGCATCGGGAAAGTCATCAAGAAGCATCACATGCGTCATCACTTCATGGGTGAAGACGGCAACTTCGGTGTTACGACACCGCTGTGGGACCATGTGCTCGACACGCGAATTAGCTCCGCCGGTCGAGTTTCGGCCAAAGCCATGCGCGAGTTGCCCGTTCATTCCGCAGAATGATTCTTCGGTAGAAGCGCGGCGTCCTCGATCACCTTCGCGGCGATCTCCATATGCGAATCCCAGTCCGGCTCTTGCCAGGCGGCAACGCGCGTTAGTTGCGCACGTCGCATCGGGCCATTCTGGGTATGGTCCAGTACCGTCCGCTTCCAACCCGGCCCGTCGAGAGGATCCAGATAGTCGGGAGCATTTCCGCCGATTTCGCGATGGGCTTCGATATCGCTCGCGATGACCGGCGTGTTGACCGACAGGGCCTCGGCAATCGGCATGCCGAACCCTTCGGTAAAAGACGGCATCAGCAGCGCGCGGGCACCGCGGACGGCCGCAGCCAGGTCGCTGTCGCCGCAACCATTCACCTCCTCCAGCACCGGGCCGAGCGATGGGCAGCGTTCGAGCATGTCGACGATCTGCTCATTCTCCCACCCGCGGCGCCCGATCACTAGCAACCGCGGCACATCGTTCAAAGGCAGCGTTTCAGCCATTTTGCGCCACAGGTGAAGCAGCAGTAGATGGTTCTTGCGTGGTTCGATGGTGCCGAGACACACGAAATAGGGCTTCCCATCGGCATAAACGCGCGGTGCCGCTTTCGCGATTGGCTCTGTGCCAAGAAGCGCCACGTGGATCGGCGGCGGGATCCCGCCTTTGCTTTCGACCCATCTCGTTAAGGAAGCACCCGTAGCGGCCGAATTGACGATCACCGCATCAGCCAGCTCTGCCACCGTGCTCATCCGCTTTTCGTGAAGCGCCGATCCACCGGGCCGGGCATATTCCGGATACTCGATCGGTATCAGGTCATGCACCATGCAGACGAACCTGGCTTCTTCGCGTTGCAGGATGCGCCGCATCTTGGCGGCGTGCGTGAGGTGGTGCGGCGAAACTTGCACCAGAACGCCGGCGGACCCGATTCCCGCACGCCGCGGAAGCAGCTGTGCCATCCATGGGAGGACCGATGCGATAGTTCGCTGCCCTGAAGATCGATCGGTCGCTGTCCAGCGCCTGTCGAGTTCGTCCAGATAAGCGATGGCCGTTTCGCGAGGAATCCTCCCATAAAGGCCGGTCGGATGGACGGCGGCAAAAGCAAGCTTGGGCCCGTACAGGCGAAGCAGTCCACGCGCATAGGACATCTCTACGCGGTCAACGCCGGAAGGGCCGGAATGCCGCACACGCGAAATCAGCCGCGATATATCCAGAACAACACGGGTCATCGGTGAACCTTCTTCTGCCCGCGTGAGCGGTGGCGCGCCATGACGCGTCCTTGGAACCGGCGAACCGGTTCGATCCATCCAAGACGGTTGGGCATCTGTTGTTGACCCATGCGTTTCACGAGCACTTCGGGCGGGCACGGTATGCCTGTCACCGGGTCGAGATAACGGGGATAGAGCAGCAGCACACCAGCAACGAGCTCGTCCAGGGAGAGCATGCGCGACCTGCGCGGCGGCGTGGTCGCCATATCTCGTGTGAGCCCCCAACCCGCATAAAACGGGATGCCATGGCAGATGACTTCCCTGCCACGCAGCAGCGCTTCGAAACCGGAAAGCGAGGTAAGTACATGAACCGCGTCTACCGCATCGAGTAGGTCAACCATCGCTTCTTCACGCACGATGCGGTCGGCATATTGCAGGGCATCCGCATCCACGACCTCGCCATTGCGGTGGCCTGCATCGACATCGGGGTGAGGGCGCCACCAGATCTGTGCTTCGGGTTCTTCGGCGCGGACGCGGCGCAGCAGTTCGAGGTTGGATGTCAGCCCGCCGCCGCCGGCCAGCACCGACATGTCGTCTTCCACCTGTCCGGGTACCAGAACGATCCTTCCTTCGCGCGTCCCGATGACCTGCGCGGCCATTCGCTTCGCTGCTCGCGCATATTTGCTGATGCCCGTGTCCACGATCGTCTTCCGCAGCAGGCGCGCACGCTCGATCAGGTCGTGCGAGAATTCCTCATTCTGCAAAATCGTCTCGAGATCGCTCGGATGGCCGGGATCGAAATGGATACCACGCCGGTCCACAATCACGGACGATGGAGGCACCAGATTGCTGCCAAGGCCAACCGATCGCACGAAGCCATCCTCGACGCGCACGATCGGTACCCCTCGTTTTTCTGCATTTGCGAGGAGGGATTTTGAGATGCGCGATGGCCAGACAGCCAATGCGCCGCCACGCGCCTCGGCAACGGCCAGGGCGCCCGCTGAAGTGCGCGCTATTTTCAAAGGTTCGCCTGGCACCCAAAGGAACCGGCGGATTTCTTCGCGCTTCCACCAGCTGATCCCGCATGCCGCGACTATGGTCTGCCCCGCGGTGCCGCGATTGGCATCGATCACTCTGCGCCAGTCTGCCAGCAGTTCGATAGCCTTTGCCGGTTCGAGCCAGCCATCTGAAAACGGATCGCGCATCGGCTCTGCCAACGCCATCGCAGCCCTATTCTTCAGAGTCTCCTCATCGTCGCCCGGCTCGCCGTAACGGCCTGGCGATAAGACTTGAACGTGAATACCGGCGATGGTGGCCAGTGCGACCCATTCATCATCACCATGAGCAACCAATTTCCCCGTCTGCGACAGGACAGCCCAGGGATCGATATCTGCGCCGTAATCGAGCGCGGCGGTTCTCAGCGGGGATGCATGCGGGTGTCCGATGCAGATCGTCTTCTCTGCCCCGAAACGCGCGCGCAGTTCCGCTGCCTCGGACGCGGAACGAGGCCGGATGGCCATGTCGATAGCAAGTGGAGCGATTGGCTCACTCCAGTAAGATCCCCCGACACGCGCGTTGCTGACGGATCTGAACAAGGCCGTCCGCGTGTCGCCGGTCGGAGCATCCACCTCGGGCGGTGGTGAAAACATGTACATGGCATTCGCCAGGCCGGGGAAGGGGGGGGCACGCAGCAACCTGGACGCGGCAGGGGTGGGAAGGGGCGTCATGGGCGCACTCCCCAGGCTACGAGCTGTAATTGCCCCAAATCGCTGTAGCCAATGACGCCATAGCCGCCCGTCGGAAGTTTGAGGGAAGGTCGTGTGCTGGCTGCATCGCTAAGACCTTGCGCCGCCATCAATGCAAACCGCGCCGCACCATTGCTGGTCACGAGCAATGTCGCCTCGCCGGGATCGGCGTCTTCGAAAAGGTCGCGCCAAGCGGCAATTCGCCCTTCGCGATCAACGCTCCATCCCGTGGGCGGCACCGCGCCAGTTTCCCATGCTCTGAGTGCGTCCTCTCCAATTCTGGCAAGGACTACCTCTTCGGGCTGGTCCTCGTCCGGACCATGATCGATTTCACGCAGGAATGCGGCTGACTCTTGCTCGGGCGCATTCGCCTGCGTCGAGAGGATTTCGCCAGCCGTCTGCCGGGTCCGCTTGAGCGGAGAAACGAGTACGCGCGAAAACTGCCATCCCATGTCGGCGAAATGACTGCCCAGCGCCCGGGCCTGCTCGATGCCCTGCCCTGTTAGGGGCAGATCGGTGGGGGCCCCGATCCTGCGCGGCTGATCGCCGGTTTCAAATGTGTTGCCGTGGCGAACGATGACGAACATGTTGCTGGCTTCTAGCGCTTGCCGCCGGTGCCGCAACCATCCCGCTTACGCGGGGAAAGGGTCGCCCAGTTTTGCAATCGCTTCTTCCGCGAGGGCAAGGTCCGCTGCAGTGTCGATACCCGACAGCGCGTGCTCGGGCGGTGCAACGGGCACAGTCGCAATTTCCCAACCATGTTCGAGAAATCGCAATTGTTCGAGCCCTTCCAGGATCTCGTAAGTTCCGGGCGAATTTCCGACAAACCAGTCCAGCGCCTCGATCGTGTACGCATATAGACCCATGTGCTGCCAGACGGGCGATGTATCCATCTTGCGGAGATCTGCCTCGTTGCGCATTGCTGGCAGAATGGATTTGGAAAACCAGAGAGCATGACCCTCTGAATCCCTCACACAGGTAGTACCGCTGAAGGGAGCGGTCTGCTTATGTGCCCTCAGCCGATCGAGCCTAGCCCAGTCCAGTTGATATACCGGCGTCGCAACCGACGCGTTGCCTTCGCGTAATATCTTTACCAACGATGCAATCGTCTGCGGCGCAATGAAAGGAGCATCACCCTGCAGGCAAATCACGCGTTCCGGCTTACCCGATTTCAGCGCCGCGGCGTGTGCCCGGGCCGTTCCGGAATCCAGCGCTCCATCGGTCAGGACGGATCTCGCGTCCAGCGCATTGGCGTGTTCTGCAATTCGTTCATCGTCGGTCGCCACGACAAAATCGCAATTGCCGCAAAGGTCGGCGGCTTCGCGGGCATTGGCAATCACTCGCTCTAGCAGAGTGCGCCCGGCCAATGCCAACAACGGCTTACCGGGCAGCCGGGTTGATCCGTACCGCGCCGGTATGACTATGAGATCGCGGCTTTCCATCCTCATCCTTTCAGCCAGCACCGCGGCTCCGGCTGGCGGAAAATTCAACCGATTCCCAGTCGAACCAGATCGTGCATGTGAACGATGCCGACCAGCTTTTCGCTGTCCGTTACGAACAGGACCGAAACGGCGTTATCGTTCATCAAGGTCAGAGCCTGTGCTGCCGGCATGGACGGCTCGGCGGTCACCGGACGCGGCGACATATGGCTTCCGATGGGATCGTCGAGATCGTGGATTGCGATACAGCGGCGCAGATCGCCATCGGTAAATGCGCCCACAAGCTTCTCGTCGGCATCGATCACGGCAGTGCAGCCATAGCGTTTGCGGCTCATCTCGATCGTTGCGCTGCGCAGAGTGGCATCGAGAGTGACTCGCGGCAAAGCCTCGTCCGCACCCATGACCTTCTCGAGCGTCGTCAACTGCGCACCCAGGCGACCGCCGGGATGAAACAGGCCGAAACTGTGTGACGAAAAACCACGAGCTTCGATCAGGGCGACAGCAAGCGCATCGCCAAGAACCAGTTGCATGGTCGTCGATGATGTCGGCGCAAGCTCGTTCGGACACGCTTCCCGCACGACGGGTAGGGTCAGACAGATATCGGCCGCTTCACCGACCCAGCTCGACCCGTTCGCGGTCGCCACGATCAACGGCAGTCGATGCATGCTGCAATAATTGACGATGTCGCCAAGTTCGCGTGTCGTGCCCGACCAAGTAATCGCGAAGACTACGTCATCGCGCGAAATCGCGCCGAGATCGCCGTGGCTGGCTTCTCCCGGATGCAGGTAGAGCGCGGAGGTACCGGTCGAACAGAAAGTTGCCGCAATCTTGCGGGCGATGTGGCCGCTTTTCCCGATCCCGGTGACAATGATCCGCCCTTTGGCAGATGCGAAAGCGTTCACTGCCTGTTCGAAAGCATCGCCAAGGCCGGTCTGCTTGAAAGCACTTTTCAGATCTTCCAGGCCACCGATTTCGATCTCGAGCGTTTTGAGGGCGGAGACCATGTGGTCGGAGGCTATTGTATCGTTGATCATAGAAAGGAATTTCTGCGCAACTCTGGAAAACGATGTAGGGGGCGCGTATCTTGAAATCGCTTTGGCGCCCGTAACGGCTCGTTCACCTCTTGGTGCTGGTGATGTCAAGCGGTCACTTCTAGCAGAATGTATTTTTGGGGCGGACTCTACAAGATTTACGGTAGGGCGTTGTAAAAACACCTCAAAGAGCGGTCGATGAGAATGGATTTGAACAAATGATACTGTGTGGTCGCAAGATAACGGCAGAAACCCCGCTATTCGTGATTGCCGGGCCGTGCGTGATCGAAAGCGAACAACATTCTCTTCATGTTGCGGATACCTTGGCCGCCATTGCCCGGCGCCTTGATGTGCAGCTGATTTTTAAAAGTTCCTTCGACAAGGCCAACCGTACGTCGGGCGACTCGTTTCGCGGGCCTGGCTTGGACGAGGGGCTTCGCATTCTCGAAAAAGTTCGTGCTGAAACGGGGCTGCCGGTCCTCACCGATGTACATGAAGCGAATCAGACCAACCCCGTGGCCGAAGTCGTTGATGTTCTGCAGACTCCTGCCTTTCTCGCTAGACAGACCGACTTCATCGTCGCCGTTGCCGCCAGCGGAAAGCCGGTCAACATCAAGAAGGCACAGTTCATGGCGCCAGGCGACATGCAGAATGTCGTAACAAAAGCCCGCCAGGCGGCGGCTGCAGCGGGGAAAGAAACCGACAATTTCATGCTTTGCGACCGAGGCACGTCGTTCGGATACAACACGCTTGTATCCGACATGCGCGGCCTCTCGATCATGGCGGAAACAGGCTGCCCGGTGATTTTCGATGCGACCCATTCGGTTCAGCAGCCGGGTGGGCTGGGTTCGCGCTCTGGGGGGCAAAGCCAGTATGTGCCCCTCCTGGCCCGCGCTGCCGTTGCGGCCGGCGTCGCCGGTGTATTCATGGAGACGCACCCTGATCCGGCTTCGGCGCTCTCGGACGGCCCGAATGCGCTGCCGCTCGATCGATTCGAATCCCTCGTGTCTCAACTCATGGCCATCGACGAGATCGCCAAGGATTCGCTGCGGGCCGAGGTGTAAGGGCCTTCTCCGCATGAGTTTGATCAACAAAGCCAAGGCCATCGCGCTGGCGCCGATCCACGTTCTTCAATTGGGGACCTCGGCGAAGAGCTTTCTCGACCATCCCCTGATCGGGTCGCAGCGCCTCAATCAGATGGGCCTTCACCGCGCTCGCGTACGCTTTGCGGATGCAATGTGCAGGTGGCGCAGGCGCCGTCTTGCAAAACATGTGCGTAGCGACTGGCGCGAAGCATTCGATCGTGACGGTTTCGTCGTTATCGAAAACGTGGTTCCAGCGGCGGAATTCAGAAAGCTCCGCGAGGCCATCCTGCACTCCGAGTGGCCCGCCCGGGAGATGCGCCAGGGCGATGCCATCACGCGTCGCATCGCAATCGATACCGAAATGCTCCAGGTAACCCCGGACCTTAGGCGGTTCTTGGCACGAAAAGATATCAATGCGCTATTCCACTACGTGGCGAGCTTTCGCATTACGCCGCTCCATTATGTTCAAACGATCGTTTCCAACCTCGTCGGCGGGGGCACCGATCCGCAGCAGGTTCTTCATGCCGACAGCTTTCACGCGTCCATGAAGGCTTGGCTATTCCTCAATCCGGTCGCGAAAGAAGACGGACCCTTCACCTACGTCCGTGGTTCGCACCGCTTTACGCCGAAACGCATGGAGTGGGAGCACGAAAGGAGCCTCGTTGATCCTCGGTCAATTGATCGCTTGTCTGCCCGCGGTTCGCCACGCGTCGATGCGTCAGGCCTGACGCAAATGGGATTGCCCCCGGCAGAGGCTCTGGCACTGCCGGAGAACACGCTCGTCGTAGCAGATACCAGCGGTTTCCACGCTCGCGGCGCAGCAGAGAAGGCAAGGGAGCGGGTTGAGATCTGGTCTTATGCGCGTCGCAACCCGTTCTTGCCTTGGCTGGGCGGGGATCCCCTGAGCATTCCCGGAATCGCCGAGAAGCGCGTAGGTTGGCTCTGGTCCTTCCGCGACCGCTTCGAAAAGACCATCGGACAGCCGTGGCAGGACGTCGGCAGGCGTAGACCTATGGACGATAGTGCTACCGGCTGAATGAATTCGCACTAGGTGCGCGGGCGTCTATCACGTCTCAGCATGACCCAGGTCAGCGCCGACGTTGCAATGATCGGGCCTATAACATCGGCGAACTGGTCGGCTTTAGTCCAAACCTTCAGATCGAAAGCGGCCCACCAAGGGGCGTTGGCCCGGAGGCCATGCCCGAATTGCTCGATCCATCGGTATTCCGCCTGCGCCAATTCCCGCCCGATGAAATATCCACACGCAAGCAACGCTCCGGCCCACCAGTTCCGGGTCAAGAGCCCGACGATGATTTGTATCGCGAGCGCTACCAATGTGTGTTCGGCGAATTCGATGCGCAAGCCTCCCTGTGGTCCCTAATTATTCCTTAATTATTCACGTTATTCGCGACCGCGGTCGCAGTGACAATCGGCGAGAACAGCTGACCGATCGTCTGGATAAGCTTACGGGGTTGATTGCTTTCGGAATTACCGAAGTAGAGGATATCGTCATCACGCAACGCAAACCTCTGCGCTAGAAAAATGGTCGGCGCTTGCATCAGATTGAAATGATAGACTGTCGGCTGGGTTTGATTGGGCCCGGTATAGCGGAAAAGGAAGACCGCTTTTGGATCCCCAGTATCGCCATTCGGTCCGCCTGCGGCAGCAATTGCTTCAATGATATTCATCCGCTCGCGTACAAAGGGCATTTGTTGAACGCGGCCGGATGCTCCCAGCACCGAATAGAGCATCGGTTCGTCAAGAATAGTGATGCGATCTCCAGGATAGGCGCGCACGCGTTCGTAAGAGCCCGCCAAGACATCGGAAAGTCGCAATCGAGCGAGGTCGTCTCCCCGTTCAATGAGAAGGGTGAGGTCTTTTGCCTCTCCCCTATACCCACCAGCAAGAGCGATAACATCAGACATAGTTTCTCGGTTGGTTTGCAAAACCAGACGTCCCGGCCGAGCCACTTCACCAGCAATTATAATAGAATTACCGATCACTTCCTCGCGGCCCACTAAAACTTGGGGATCTTGCGAAAGGCTTCGAAGCCCATCTCGTATCTTCGTTTGGACATCGGCCACAGTGTTGCCCACTACTTGGATCGCACCGACATAAGGGATGTCGATCATTCCATTATCATCAACCCGACGTGGAGGAAGCGTTTGAGCACGTACTGAAGGATCAAACCCTCCGGCTCCATTGGCTGCCAACTGGCCGCTGCCACCAAACAGCGCGACGCCAGCTTCAAATATTGTGACGGAAAGCACGTCACCCGGTCCGATCATATCGGAGGGTGGGGGATCGTAATCGGGTAATTCCCACGCCGCTGGAGCTGCGGCCGGTGGCACATCGACAACCGACTCGACAGGAACGATTTCAATCGTCGCCCCGTCGACCTGCGCTTGCAACGCGGTGTCAGTGATCTGGCTGCCGGTAGGCCCGCTGGATGGCAATGTGGAGCAAGCGCCCAGCAAAACAAGCACAAAAATCGATAAAAACGGTTTCAGTTTCATAGTGAGTTCGTATGAGATTTGAGTATGAGGCCCACCCCCTAACCAATAAGCAGGGTCAGGCATAGCCTGTTGCGATCGACCTTAGAGAAACTAGTTGAGCGGGGCGAAAAAAGCGGGTGTAAGGTATAGTCTGGGTTTGATGCTTTTGCTTATTCATCAGCGTGACCGGTAGGTTGAGATTGGTTCATGGAAGTCGCGCTCAATCATGCTGCGCACGCAATCGCTCGGAAGAGGCGCTTCCAGCGCTGCCGTGTCCGGGGGGGTGTGTGTGGAGGGGGAATGGGGCTTAATGTCGTTTCCCCCCTTTGTTGCAGCCCAATAATCCGCTATCGCTTGTGGCGTGATGCGAGCTAATGAATCGGGGAGTTCGGGCCATACGTGCGCCCAGTGGGCCGGGCCGTGAAAGAGGAGTTGCTCAGGCTAGCTGTTCACTTGGACGCTGCGCGGCTTTCTCCACGTGCTTGGCTGATCGCGCTATGGTGGCGGTTGTTAGGCAAGCGAGTGCGTTCTCGCGCGCAGTTTGCCCCTTTGCTTGGTGCATCTTCGTACGCCTATCGGTTGTGGTTGCGCGACGAACCTGCGCCGGTGAGTGCCGATTTCGAGCACGAAAGGGCGATTGTAGCTGTGGTTGGGCAAGGGGAAGGGCGGGATGAGACAGTTCGAAGCGCAGAGGTTGAAGGGATCCCAGTCGTCGGAACAGAGCTAGGGGCCTGTTACCTGGAACTAGGGGGCGATGCACCGTTGTGGCTCATGTGGCTAGAGGCCGGGGACACGCTGGCAACGGGAGCAGGGGCAGCCTATCGCGCCGCGCTCGGTGTTGCGCACGCGCGCGTTATCTATGCCGACGACGATATCATGAACGCAAGGGGGCGCCGTAATCGGCCACATTTTAAACCCGAATGGAATGCCGAACTGCTGCGCTATCACGATTACGTGACGGGTGCAGCCATTGTACAGGTCGATCGGGTTGAGCTTTGGGCGGCGCTAGCGCACGGCACTGTCGCAGACCTTGCGGCGAAGGCAGTTGTCGACACCGTTCCGGACGAAGTGATACGGTTGCCCCACGTTTTTCATCACCGTAGGACACGCCCCGAACCTCGGGTTCCTGCTTCCCCTAACTCCTTGGGCAGTCAAATGATGAAAGGTGAGATGCCCCGGATCAGTGTCATCGTGCCAACGCGCAACCGACTGGATCTCCTACGGACCTGCATCGATGGCCTTAACCGTACTCATTGCCCATCCATGGAAGTGATAGTCGTCGATAACGGCAGTGACGACCCGGCCGCGTTGGAATACCTTGCTACGCTCGATCCAAATCGGTTTCAGGTCGTGCGCGACGATGGGCCGTTCAATTTCTCGCGTTTGAACAACCGCGCCGCTCAAATTGCGACCGGAGAGCTTCTGTGCCTGCTCAATAATGACATCGAAGTGATTTCTCCCGATTGGCTCGACATCATGGCGCGCCAAGCTATGAGGCCCGAAGTGGGGGCGGTTGGCGCACGCCTGCTTTATCCGGACGGACGCATCCAGCACGCTGGCGTGGTTCTGGGTATTTGCGGCGGAGCTGCGCATGCGCACAAACTCCTGCGGCCGGAAGAGGCGGGTTATTTCTGTCGCCATGCCCTGCCGCAGTTCGTTTCGGCCGTCACCGCAGCCTGCCTTGTTGTGCGCCGCGAAAAATTCGAGGCGGTTGGCGGACTTGATGAGGAGAACTTCGCTGTTTCTTTTAATGACGTCGATTTGTGTATGCAAATGAACCGGCGGGGTTGGCAGTCGCTCTATGAACCACGCGCAACACTTATCCATCACGAATCCGTATCGCGCGGCTTTGATCGCGATCCGGTAGGCGCGGCACGACTCGCTGGCGAACTGGAGGCACTCAAGGCGCGGTGGGGAACAGGGGACATGGATAGGCAAGTAGATCCATTTCATCACCCACAGCTCAGCCGATATAGCGAGCGCTTTGCGATCCGCCTAATCGGATAAGGCAATGACTACGAACAAACCTATCTCGCTCGACGAAGGACGCCTTTACCTCCCACAAGTCACGTTGTGCGCGGTGACCTCGGTCAATATCGCGGCGACCTTGCACGCCTTGGAATTTTCGTTGGACCAGATCCGCTTCGGGGCATGCAAGCTACTGACCGATGCCGAGGTCCGTTCTGCGCCACCAGAAGTAGAAGTCGTGCCGATCGAGCCGCTACGTACTGCAATTGCCTATTCTGACTTCCTCCTGACGAGCCTTTCTGATCATATTTCAACCACGCACTGCCTTGTCGTGCAATGGGATGGGCATTTGCTTAACGCCGGACGCTGGCAACCGGAGTTCCTCGACTACGACTACATTGGCGCGAGCTGGCCGCAGTTCGACGACGGGCACAACGTCGGCAATGGTGGATTTTCGCTTCGGACGCTTAGGTTGATGGAACTGTGTCGAAATCCCGCTTTCGTTAGGCATCACCCTGAAGATGTCGCGATAGGTCGCACAAACCGAGATTGGCTGGAAAGGCGGGGTATGCGCTTCGCGCCTAGCGACATGGCGGATGCATTTGCGGCCGAGCGAATCGGCGATCCACTGCAGACCTTCGGCTATCACGGCGTGTGGAATATGCCCCGAGCAATAGGGGTTGGCGCATTTTGGCAGATATATCGCCAACTGGATGAACGCGAAGCACTGAAGCGGGACTTCGCCAGTTTGTTGGGAGATGTCCTGCGCGGTCCGCGCGGCATGTTACGTGCGGCTCGGATGATCGGCGACAGATACTGAGGATAGGGCCTTACTAACTCGCATTGCATGCAAGAAATCGATGTCTCCACCGTGACGGCTCGTGTCCGCTAGATCAGCTAGATCGATTTTCTTGTGCGCCGCATAATGCGGCCCGATGCACCTGTTGGAAGATAAGGATTGTATCTGAATACCACCAACTTATCGAGGGAGAATAGGCCGTCCTTCACACTCTTGATCCAAAAGATTGATTTACTATTGGCGCGCAGACCTTTGCGCGAGCGGTAAAGCCTCGGCCAACGATAATTTAAGCAGTCAATGACGCGCAGCCTAGTCTGACATTAAATTAGCTAATATGCTTTTGAGCCCCTCATTTAAGCGCGAGCAGGCGAAGTGAACTACGTGGTTTGTGCGCAGGTTAAGGTGCAGGAGCTAGTAGTGTTCTGGCGACCGGATATGTGGCCCGGGCGGAGGCACAGTTTCGGCATTGGGCGTAGACTTTTCCAACCTGGGTGCCGTATAAAGCACATTAAAGCTACTTAAAATGGAAAGTTTAAACTCAAAGCATGACTGTAAACCTAATGCGCGACCGAAAGCCCATTCGCACAGGCTTCCTTGTTTTGACAGCTGAGATTTTCCATTTTTCGGCGAGGAGCGCCAGCCATGCATGATACGGCTTATCACATCGGCGGCTTGGTCCTAGAAACTTATCTCCCTTCGTCTGCTGCTAAGATCCTTGAAGTTGGATCAATGAACGTCAACGGTTCGCTGCGCGATCATTCTCCGCGCAATGCCGAATACGTGGGATTGGATTTTGAAGCTGGTGCGAGCGTTGATTTAGTCGTCAAGGGAAATAGTGATTGGAGCGTTCCGGACGGTTATTTCGATCTTGTGATAGCCTCATCTGTATTCGAGCACGATAGTGCTTTCTGGCAGACATTTCTCGAAATGTGCCGGAAGGCGAAGCCGGGCGGTCATATCTATGTTAACGCACCGTCGAATGGCACCGTTCACCGTTATCCTAGAGATTGTTGGCGCTTCTATCCTGATGCTGGGTTGGCGCTTGAGGATTGGGCATGCAGTCAAGGCTTTGATCTAACGATGATAGAGAGCTTCGTTGCGGAAAAGGCGGCCGACAATTGGAATGATTTCTGTGCGGTCTTCCGGCTCAATCCATGCAACGATGAATTAAATCGAGACTTTGTGTACAATAAGGTTGCATCGACCAACGCGCTGAGTTGGCGGTCTTCGTTGACAATGAACCCTTTAGACGACACGCAGGACACGCGTCTTCTGCGCGCCGCGCGCGAGGAAGCCGATGCTCTGAGGGAAGAGGTGCATTCCGCGCATCGGGAGGCTGACAGGTTACGTGTTGAGGCGGACACACTACGCGATGAGGGCGCGGCTTTACATGTGGCGGTTCGTAAGGCGGAAGAAGATGCCGCTGCGTTGCGTATCGAAATGCTATCGCTTCGTGAATTACTTGAGACGAGTACGGCGAAGGCGGAGCGGCAGAGCGGCACTCATAAGCTGGAAATCGAAAACCGGGAGAAAAATATTCGCCAGCTGGCCGATGAAGCTAAGACTCTGAAGGAGGAGGTCGACCGGCTTGCTGGGCAAAAGGCGAACGCCGAGCACCGCTTGCAGGAGCGCTTCCGCGAAATTGCCGGCCTTACACGGCTTATTCAAGAACGCGACCATGTGATCGCTGCCGAACAAACCCGTGCTGAATGGCTGCGCGACGTAGTTTCAGTGTTAACCAAAGGCTATTCGCGCGCTCTACGGGGACGTTTGGCTAGAATGTTACCAACATACTTCAGTCATAAGCGTCAGGAAGCCTGGCTGCGCCGAGAGGGATTGTTCGATATCGAGGAATACACAACCATTTACCCGGACGTGACGAAGAGTAAAATTCATCCTCTCCGGCATTACATCAATCATGGTATGCAAGAAGGCCGCCTTACAGGGCCAAGGACATAACCATGGCTGAGATTATCACCGACAGCCATATCTCTGCTGTTCGCAAATGGAAGCATTTTGATGCCAATTGGTATTTGAACGAATATTCCGACGTTGGCATGCTCGGCCTTGACCCAGCCTATCACTACTTATGGATTGGAGCACAAATCGGGCGCAAACCTTCGGCGGGATTCAATCGATTTCCAAGTCGATCCCTCAACGTGAATGACATTGTTCGCGAGATTGAGCGTGGTGACGCCCACGGGCAAACGGTTTTCGAGGAAGTATTCCAAGGATCTCACTTGTACAGCCAACCTGCCGAGTTTGTTGGCCCCGGCGGCATGGATGCCGCAGCGATACAAGGCATCCGCGTGGCTGTGCATGCTCATATGTACTATGCGGATCTTGCCGAGGAGTTCGTTAGACACCTGAGTTGCATCCCATGCGCGTTTGATCTTTACGCATCCACGGCAAACGATGAAGCCCGCCGGAAAGTAGTATCGGCTTTTTCGAGTATCCCAAATGTTCGCCGAGTTGACGTACGCGTTGTACCGAATATTGGTAGGGATATTGCGCCATTCGTGGTCGAATTTGGCAAGGAACTGTTAAATTACGATGTCATATCCCACGTTCAAACCAAAAAATCGCTTTATAACAATGGTACGACGGATGGTTGGCGCGAATATATTCTCCAGTCTCTGTTCGAAGATCCTGCGCGGATCGCGCTGTATTTAAAAACGTTGCAATCGGGACGGTACGGCATCATTTACCCGCAATGTTTTCATAATTTGCCGTATATGGCGAATACGTGGCTAGCGAACTCTGGCATAGCCCGAGCTTGGGCCTCTCGCTTTGGTGTCGAAGCATTGCCTGATGGCTATTTCGACTTTCCTGCGGGCTCAATGTTCTGGGCTAATGTGGAGGCATTGCGGCCGTTGCTTGAGGCTGATCTTGATTGGGAAAATTTTCCGCCAGAACAAGGGCAGACCGACGGTACGCTCGCGCATTGCATTGAGCGCATGCTAGGCGTGGTGCCGACATCCCGTCATTTTCAACACGGGGTTATCCGTGATGTCCGTACGCCAAGCTGGTCTCGCTGGCGGCTAAACCAGTTCATTGATCGGCCGTTGGAACATCTCCACGCTACGATTACTGACCCGGAAATTAAAGTTGTTGCATTCGACATTTTTGACACTCTCTTAACACGGCCACTCCTCGATGCCGACTATGTCAAACGGCTACTCAACGCCGAACACGAAAAAGCTGGGGTGCAGGGTTTCGACGAAAGGCGGATGCGAAGCGAAGGCGCTGCGCGCGAGAATAAAGGGCGTGATGTCGATATTTATGAAATTTATCATCACCTTGTCAAATCGATGGGAGTCAAGGACGACGCGTTGACGCCTGACCGCGAGATAGAGCTTGAGGTGAAATCGGTTCGCCCGCGTAGCCAAGTAGTGGATCTACTTCAGTTTGCAGTCGAAAGTGGCAAGAAGGTAGTGTTGGCTAGTGATATGTTCTTACCTCGGTCTGCCATTGAAGCAATGCTCGATGGTTGCGGCATTAGAGGGTGGGACACGCTTTATCTTTCCTGCGAGGTCGGAGTGCGCAAGGACAGCGGCGAATTGTACGAGCATATCTTGGCTGAAGAGCAGGTCAGTCCCAATCAAATTTTAATGATAGGCGATAATGAGCGGTCCGACTTTCAAATTCCTTCCGACATGGGTTTCCGTACGATCCATCTGGTGAAAGCAACTAACATTCTTCGCGCCATACCGCGGTTTGCAGGCCTTGTGCCCGACGTAGGGGCGGCGTCCGTTGAGGATCAGTTTCTGTTCGGTGCAATTGCATCGAAAAATTTTTCGGCAATCACTTACCCGAGTTTCTCGCCCAATAATATGTTTGGTTCTACGCCTAAATCCATCGGGTATGGCTTGCTCGGCCCGATTACAGTGGCGTTCTCTCAGTGGCTGTTGGAACAAGCAGGCGAGAATGGGGTCGATAGATACTATTTTCTGGCGCGTGAAGGTAAGTTTCTAAAAGCGGTGTTCGACCGTTGGCAAGCGGGGCAGCGCAATCTAGTGCGTAGCGAGTACCTTCTTATCTCCCGTCGTGCTGTTACTGTTCCATGTATTCAGACACTGGACGACATCTTTTACATTGCCGCGGCTAACGATTTTCATGGTGCATCGATGACGATGTTTCTAAATGAGCGTTTCGGCACGACGTTAGACGATGCCATCTGGGCCCAAGCAAAGCGTGATGGGCTGTGGTCGCGAGAAGCGCCATTAATCATTTTGGACGGCGGAATTGCCCATATTGAGCAGTTCCTGCGCTTTGTCGCTCCATACATTTTTAAACAAGCGGCTATCGAGCGGGGAAATGCGTTACAATATTACAAGGCAATGGACTTGTGCAAGGATGAGGGCGGCGCGGTGGTCGATGTTGGTTACGGTGGCACGATCCAAAGGCATCTGATCAAGCTACTGGGTCTCAAGATACATGGTCTGTATATGATGACGGATCGTCGTGGCAGTGCTCTTGAGGAAAGTGCTGATGTAACCGCTAAAGGCTGTTTCGTTCAGGGAGCTGAACAAAAGGCTTCGTCCTCGCCTATGTTTGTGAACAGCTTCATTCTCGAAAAGATGCTGAGTGCGGACGACGAGCAGGTGCTGCGTTACTTATCGTCTGGCACTGCAGAATTCCGTGAGCGTGGTGATTATTTGGAGGCTGGACAATCTACCCGTCGCGAGATGCAGGAGGGAGCGATGGACTTCGTCGCGGATGCCGCGCGGTTCCGTGACGAAATGGGCGTTAGTTTGCGCTTTGACCGCGCGCAGTGTGAGGCCTTGTTCTCTCGCTTTGTAACGGGCCTTTCGCCAGTCGAAAAAGACATTTTCTCTAACTTGGCTCTGGACGATCTCTATTGTGGCCGTGGGATCGTAGTCAATTGAGACCGGAAGACCCGAAATCCAATCTAATTTTGGGCATCAGGAGGGCTCGGCAGGGGGGTGCGTTAATAATTAACACATTGGGATTGCGAAACTTCTGTGGCCTACCTCTCATTGGTGTCTGTGAAGCCCACGTGAAGGGCTGGCCGGGAGGCCTTTCAAGCGTACCTTTACCTCCGCGCCCGTCGGCGAACGTGGAGCGACCTGACAGATCACGCTTGCTATCTATCTTGTTGCTAGAGAAACGGCGCGACGGGAGTTAGAAGCGAACAGCTTGTCTCGCTAATTTCCGCTGCTGCTACGCGGAGTTCGAACGACGTACTCGACTTGCAATACGTATGTGAAAGAAATCTCTAAAAAATGCGTCAGCTCATAAACTACTACGTTGGTTCCGACCATACAGTAAAGTAGGCTCCCGACGTGATTAAATGCAGTGGCGTGGATGAAGGCTAGCTGGCTCGCGCGATGACAATTCTGCTTGTACGGCGTTGGTAACATTTTGGTCTTGGACGCGACAAAGAAAGTCAGCGCTGATATTATCCAGACCAGTACTGGTGGTGTGTCGCTGCGATATCGATTTATGGCTCAGAGATAGCCGAACAAAATCAATGAAATTGCCGCGGGTCGTCGGTCGCTGTCGCAATGCTGAGGTCAATCATCCTGCTAACCAATTACAGCCGACGCCGACTTGACCCCACTCTTCCAGCATGAGGGAAAAGGCATAATCTTTCCCTAAAAATTACGGGCGCATTGTCACTAGGCTATAGACTCATGAATGAGCTATAGGCTCATGAGTGCGGAGCCTGAGCCGTGTTGAGGCGAGTTGGATCATGGCGAAGAAGTTTGCGTCTAGCTTTCGTAGCGGATAGCGACCCGGCGGAAGCTTCAGTTCGGAAAAGAAGCGCTCGATCAGGTTCCGCTCGCGTTGAGCCACGTGCTGAAGTTGCGGGATATTGACGAACGCACACCTCTTGCTACGTGATGATCGGCGTCATGAGCCTTATCAGCCGACACGTTTGTTCCCGCACTAACTTGGTCAAGCAGATCGTCAGCACCTTGGCCGTTATGGCCTTGCCCGTCGACAAGCGTATGGACTTTTGTCGTGGGTCCGCCTCGGGAATGACCGAGACAACGATCTTTTTCTTTTTTTGCCGTCGCGGCCTGCGAGAGGTCCGAACGGAAGTGCTATTTACCATCTGGATACCGCCTTCACGAGCGGCGGTGATGGCGTCCATCCGGTCCCAAACACTCCGCCTTTCGGCATCGCACGAAGTGATTGTAGCATGTGGTTCGCGGGCCATATCGTTCAGATAAGCCACGCCACAACACACCTGATCGCAGCACTCAGAAGATACTGGCCCACACGCGGCGATCATCGACTCGGGGCATGCCTCTGGGATTGTTGCGCAGAAGCGACTCGATCGCTCGCCATTCGAAGTCGGTCAGGACATAGCGGCTCATGACAAGGCTGAATGAAACCCCAGTGCCAATGGAATAGGCAGCTTTTAACAAAGGTAGTAGAGATTGCGTGCAGCGATTGCATGCTGCATCGTAGGGCCATGAAGCGCGTCTGCAGTCTTATAGCGAATGCTTTGGTCGCATCGGCTTGCTAGCCGAATTCCCCTACTAACCGACTGTAGGAGATTGTCGCAACCGCACGCGATAGCTCCTGCGGAGAATGATGGGCCGGTCGATGCATCCGAGCGCGGTAACTTTGCTGATGACCTTGCCTATGTGGCCCAGGCAACGCCGCAAAAGTTGGTTTCAAGCGGAATATTGACAGAACCCTCGTCGCTTTTATCGACGAGGATTGCTACGTCGTATGAACATCTGCTGACTCACGTGATGATGTTGGTCACCACCGCTTATGAGATCACAGCCTAGATGAAGGTGAGATAAAAATAGGGCGCGTACAGTGCGAAATCAGTTTGCACTGTATAATCGTGCGATTCGCGATTGGAATTCTAAAGGGCATTGTAAATTTCGAGCGCTGCATTAACATCATGGTGCATAGTTGCGTGGCCATCATTTATAATAACTGCTCTGCTGCAATAATCGCGCACCACCTCGTTACTATGTGAAGCTAATATCATCGTACGGTCTCTTCGTTTTTCGAATAGCTCATAATGACATTTGCGTTGGAAATTCTGGTCGCCCACGAGAATGATCTCATCAATCAGATAACATTCGAATTCGATCGCCAATGACAGCGCGAAGGCCAAACGCGCCCGCATGCCCGACGAATACGTCTTGACAGGCATCGCAAGTTGCCGGCCCAGCTCGGTGAAATCCTCTACAAAGGCTTTTACATCTTTATAGTCTCGCTCATAGATACGAGAGATGAAGCGAGCGTTGTCATACCCGGTTAAGCTCCCTTGGAAACCACCAGCAAAGCCCAACGGCCAAGATAGGGACATCCTGCGGTTGATGCGACCAGATGTTGGCATTTCGACACCGCCAATTAGTTTGATCAGCGTACTTTTTCCCGCGCCGTTCCGCCCAAGAAGAGCGATGCGGTCGCCTCGCTCGATGACAAGATTCACGTTGCTCAGCACCTGCTTTCGAGCAGCCCCATGCTTGTACGACTTAAAAATGTTTTCGCAAACGATCATTCTACAGTCAGTATCCGGCGTACATGGCGGCATAGGGCAAGGCCCAATGCTCCTGCTACCAGCGAGCAAGCAAGCGGATTCCAAATGTTGTAGTATGCTGTAACCTGATCCCCCCATATGCCTTTTCGCATCATCTCCATGGCGTTTACGAATGGCGACCAGAGAAGATATTCACGCAATGACGGGGTAAGCCAACTCGCCATTGTGAAGAGCCCAGAAAAAGGGATCATTATGTACGTCACCACCGGCATGAACTTTTCCAGCACTTCCGACATTTCGGAAAGCGGCGCTATCATGAGGCACAGTGATAATACAAAGAGTGAGTAAAGTGCCCACCCAGCTACGAGCATGCCGGGTTGGGAGGGTATGGGAAACTCGCTGAATAGCATGAGAATGCTGGCGATAAAGACGTAGGCCATCATGCTGCCGAGCAGTTCAATGACGAAGCGCGCTAGCACAAAGTCTACAATCTTGACTTGGCGATGGTACATAAGGCTACTGTTTGCAACAAATATGCTCACGCTGCGCGAAACGCCGTGACGGAACAACGTGATAGGAATGTAGCCGGTTACGACAAACGCAATGATGCCAATTCCATGCTCCTCCGGCCCTTTTAAAAACCGCCAGATGATAGCTACTAGACCGGCAAATACCAGCGGTTCGACCATGATCCAAAGAAAGCCTATGTTTTCTCGCCCGAACCGGGTGTGCAGTTCGCGGATCATTAGAGCGTATATCACTCGGGTTTGGATGCGCCATCCTTTGTGCAGCCTGCGCAAAACACTGCTGGGCATCGTCAATCTTCCGGTGCGTGCTCGAGAATGCCAACGACGAGCATCCATCCGATGAAATACAAACACGTAAGAACCGCAGCGCACACAATGATGTTCAAAAGCCTGCGCGGCAGCAATGGGGTGTCGGGCTTGTTGGCTTCGACGATCCTTACTAGGTAGAATTGCTGACGCTGCGCTTCGTTGCGGGCCTGTGCGAGCGCTGCATTGGCAGCAGTAAGGTTTTCAGTTGCGAATTCTTGTTCGACAAAAAGGTCCTCATAGCCACCCATTTTTGAGGCGATGCCCCCTTGTGATCCGACAACGCGGGTATCTTGAGCAGCAATCTGGACCGACATGGCGGCAATTTGATTGCGCAAAGCGGAGATGGACGGGTTAGCAGGCGCCACACGTTGCATCTCGTCGAGTTGTGCCTGAAGTGTAGCGCGTCTAGCTACCATGCTATTGGAAATTTCCAGCACCCCCACTGCCTGCTGTTCTGGATCGATCAGTTCCTGCGTGTTGCGATACGTTGCCAGCGCAACCCGGGCACGCCTAGCACGTTCAACGGCTAAGAGAACTTGTCTTTCCGCTTCGGACACCACCTTATTCTGCGCACGCTCGTTCAATTTGTTGACCAAGGCTTCGCTGAGGTCCAGAAGAGTGCGATTGATTACAAAGGCATCTTCCGGAGTGAATGCCTTCACCGTAAGAACAGCCGTTCCGTTCTCAGTGTCCAGATGCGCGTCGACCATCTTACTGTAATATTTATATAAATCTTCAAAGGATTTGTTGTTGAATGGCCCCGGGAAGCGAGAGAGAAAGTCGCCTTTCTCGGCGTATTTCTCGCGAATTCCAGCCTCCTTCTGCAAATCGCGCAGGGCATCGCGAGAGCGCACAAATTCGAGAATTTCTTTTGCTTGCTCTTGGCCACTCGACAAACCAGTGGTCTGGACGAGATTGGCTAGCGAAGAGATCTGTGGCCGTTTCTCGTCAGGACTTTTTATGACGAAGCGGGCCTCAGACACATAAATGTCTGAGGCGAATAGCCCATAATAGACCGCTACAAACAGTGTAGGAACGACGACGATTAGCACAAACCAACGCCGCTTCCTCAGCCAAACTGAGATGGCGGATCGAACGGCTATTTTCTTTGTTTCAATCGGAAATGATTGTTCGGCGTTCATAATACTTTCGTGATACAAAATGTGGGATCGTCCGGGGCGGTGCGATCATTTCGCGCTTCGCTAGGCGAACAGGCCTAAGCGCGCAAGTCCAGCACGAAATGTCGGTCGGCCGTCCGTGACAATCTAGAAGAGTTGCTTCATCTAAGCCGCTCGTAGCTGTGCAGGTCTGTTCGTGTCGAGAAGAAATGTTGAAATCATTAGCGCTTAAGCAACAGTCGCGGTTGTGCATCGATAACACGCGATGCTAGGGGCCCAATCGGATGGAGCGATTTCGGTGTACAAGCAACGGGGAAAGTGCAGCAGTGTTTTTATTTGCAGGTCCTTCGAGTGGTCTATCTATTCTGATGGCCCTGTCTTCCTGCGACCGCCGCTCAGGAAAGCGCTTGGTGAAATGGGTGTCAGCTCTCAAGGTGCTGCTGCTATTTCAACTCGTATGGTTTCCGTCATGACGGTCGTGCAGCGGGTTATCGCTTTTCCCAGTCGTTAGAGTAGAATCATGCAGATCCAATCTCTGAGCCTTTTTGGATTGAACCTAATAGTCCCCCGGCGGTTAGGGGACGAGCGCGGTTATTTCTCTGAAACTTTCCGTGAAGACCGGTTCACAAACGTTGCAGGTGACTGGACCTTCGTACAGGACAACGAGTCCCTGAGTGTCCAAGCCGGAACCATCCGCGGTCTTCATTTCCAGAGCGCACCGCACGCACAAGGCAAGCTGGTGCGTTGCACTGCGGGCGCGCTGTTCGATGTGGCGGTGGACATCCGCTTCGGTTCGTCCACTTACGGGCAGTGGGTTGGCGCAACACTGACACCTGCCAACGGCAAGCAACTGTGGGTTCCGCCGGGTTTTGCCCACGGTTTCTGTTCGCTCGAGCCTCATACGGTGATTTGCTATAAAGTCACCGACTATTACAATGCCGGATGCGACAAAGGTCTTGCCTGGAATGATCCGGCGATCGGGATTGAATGGCCTGATGTCGCCGATCCCGACACGCTTTCCGCCAAAGACTGCGCGCAGCCGCGGCTGGCAGATCTCCCTGCCTATTTCAGCTGGAGCGAATAGTAATGCGCGTCATCGTAACAGGCGGGGCCGGCTTCATCGGATCGGCCCTCGTCAGATATCTGGTGCTTGATAAGGGCTATGAGGTCCTGACCATCGACGCCCTGACCTATGCCGGTTGTGAGGATTCACTAAAGGCTGTGGGGAATTGCGACAACCATCGCTTTCTAAAAGCCAACATCTGCGATCGCGTTGCGATGAATGCGGCAATTGCGGATTTTCAGCCCGACCGCATCATGCATCTGGCCGCCGAAAGTCATGTCGACCGTTCAATCACTGGCGCTGCTGACTTCATCTACACCAACGTGGTTGGCACCTTCACCTTGCTTGAGGTGACGCGCGGCTACTGGAACGGGCTTGATGCCGACGCAAAGGCGGCCTTTCGCTTCCTTCACGTTTCCACGGACGAGGTGTATGGATCGCTTGGCGATGAAGGGCTGTTCGAGGAAACCACTCCCTACGATCCCAGTTCGCCCTATTCGGCGTCAAAGGCAGCGTCGGACCATTTGGCAAAGGCTTGGGAGCGCACTTACGGGCTACCGATTGTGGTGTCGAATTGTTCGAACAACTATGGACCTTACCACTTTCCTGAAAAGCTTATCCCACTAACGATCCTCAATGCGCTCGCTGGAAAGACGCTGCCCGTCTATGGCACGGGCGACAACGTGCGTGACTGGTTGTTTGTGGATGATCATGCCCGCGCGCTTGACATCATAATTGAGAATGGTCGGGTTGGCGAAACCTACAACGTGGGTGGTCGCAACGAACGCCGAAACATCGACGTGGTACGTCGTATCTGCGCCGTGCTCGACGAACTCGTGCCGACAGATGCCCCACGGGAGAACCTTATCGAATTCGTCACGGACCGGCCGGGGCACGATGCGCGCTATGCAATTGACGCCACCAAGCTTGAGAACGAGCTTGGCTGGCGAGCTACTGAGAATTTCGACACGGGCATTGAGAAGACGGTGCGCTGGTATCTGGACAACGAATGGTGGTGGCGTGCTTTGCGCGACCGTTACGACGGTGAGAGGCTGGGTCTTTCCACAGTGAAGGAGTCTGCATGAGGGTTGCCGTCACTGGCAAGTCAGGCCAAGTGGTTACCGCATTGATCGAACGCGGTGGCGCTGCCGGGCACGATGTCGTCGCGCTAGGTAGACCTGAGATGGACTTGTCCGACCCAGCATCGGTCGCCCGCGCTTTCGAGTTGGCAACACCGGACGTCGTGGTTTCTGCCGCTGCCTATACTGCGGTCGACAAGGCCGAGAGCGAGCCCGACATGGCTTATGTCGTCAACGGCGCGGGTGCGGGTGCAGTGGCGCGCGCAGCGAAGGCTTTGGGCGTGCCGATGATTCACGTCTCTACCGATTACGTATTCGACGGCATGCTGGACCGGCCGTACGTTGAAGCAGATCCTACCAGCCCTACCGGTGTCTATGGCGCATCCAAGCTGGCGGGTGAGGAGGCGGTACTGTCCGAGCATGGGGACAATGTCGCGATTTTGCGCGTTGCGTGGGTTTACAGCCCCTTCGGCGCCAACTTCGTCAAGACCATGCTTCGCCTCGCTGGGGGCCAGGATAAAGTATCGATCGTAGCCGACCAGGTGGGCAACCCCACCAACGCACTCGACATCGCCGATGGTATCCTTCTGGTAGCTGAAAACCTCCTTTCCAGTGACGATCCGGATCTGCGCGGCGTGTTTCACATGACCGCGAGCGGGGAGGCCAGTTGGGCGAACTTTGCCAAAGCTATCTTGGCCGAATCCGCCGCCAGAGGGGGTCCGGGCGCGAACGTGAGGCCGATCTCGACCGCTGAGTACCCCACCCTTGCCACCCGGCCCGCGAACTCGCGGCTCAATTGCGCGCACATTGCGAAAGTTCACGATGTGACGCTGCCTGACTGGCGAACCTCGTACGGCGCCGTCGTAGCTCGTCTAATCCAAGAAGGATCATAAAAATTATGAAGGGCATTATTCTGGCCGGCGGGAGCGGCACGCGGCTTTATCCGATGACGCTGTCGACTTCAAAGCAGCTTATGCCGGTGTATGACAAGCCGATGATCTATTACCCGCTTACGACGCTTATGCTGGCGGGCATTCGCGAAGTGCTGATCGTCTCCACTCCTCGCGACCTTCCAGCGTTTCGTGACCTGCTAGGCGATGGCTCGCAATGGGGCATGACGTTTGAGTATGCCGAGCAGCCGAGCCCCGACGGGCTGGCGCAGGCTTACATCATCGGCGCGGACTTCATTGGGCGAGAGCCTTCGGCGCTGATCTTGGGCGACAATATTTACCACGGTCACGGGCTGCCCGAACTGCTGGCAAACGCCTCGTCTCGCAAGACCGGCGCCAGCGTATTCGCATACCATGTCCACGACCCTGAACGCTATGGAGTGGTTGACTTCGATCAAGCGATGAAAGCCGTCTCGATCGAGGAGAAGCCGGAAAACCCGCTGTCCAACTGGGCGGTCACCGGTCTGTACTTCTACGATGCGCAAGTGGTGGACATCGCTGCAAATCTACAGCCGTCCCCACGCGGAGAGCTAGAGATTACCGACGTAAATCGAGTTTATCTGGAACGTGGTGAACTGTCAGTGGAGATCATGGGGCGCGGGTACGCTTGGCTCGACACCGGCACCCCCGACAGCCTGCTAGATGCGGCAGAATTCGTTCGCGTTCTGGAAAAGAGGCAGGGCTTCAAGATCGCCAGTCCAGAGGAGGTCGCCTTTCGCCAAGGTTTCGTCGATGTAGAGGGGTTAGAGCAGGCCATTGCCAAGTTGGGTAAGTCTGACTACGGCATGTATCTGCGCGGGGTACTGAGCGACGTTTAAATCTAATCGTTTTTGATTGCTAACCAATGCCAATTAGGTGGGATTTCCGGATCTTTGGCGATCCTTTGCTAAATAATTTCCATAACAAACGAGCCGATAATTTGAGTGATAGATGTTGACGTGAAAGCAGATCTTTGCACTAATTCAACTGCGTTCATTCGGCAGAACGATATGGCCCCATCTTTATGCGAAGCAAAGCTTTGATCACGCAGGTTCTCGATTCTCATAATATCAATTTCAGCGCGGGAACGGCCAGGGCAGAAGTTGCGGATCGAAAAAACTTGTTAAAATTGGCAGAAAGGTCTGGACTGCGCTTGGCACCTTGCGGATGTGTGATCGGTTCGGCCGCTGTCAGGACAAACCTCTAAAACTTCTTCAGACATTGAGCGTTGGTCTGTTCGATAGGTGAATACTGTTCAATTTCTTGACATACGGTCACCGACTTAGCCGTCGTCTCCAATTACCATTTGTAGCATGATGGATAAGAATAGCGGCACGAGCCAATTACACTTGAAGTGGACGTGGCGCATCTCGGCGCTCAGTTCCAACGAATGTTGGCGTGCGTTTAGTGGGGCAATGCAAACTACAGCTTTCGTCGATAGCACTTGACGCGCTCACACTCAAACGACTGCGCTTTATTCATACTGGTACTCCACGACTTCGCGCGTCTGCGTGCAGTGCAGAATCCTCGCCGCTTTCTCCTGATAGTGCGAGGTGGCGCCCGAAACTGTATATAACATAATTGGCAAGTGAAAATCCAAGCGCGCCCTTCGATGTCCGCTTGCCCATTTACTTTAAGGCGGCGCTGCACGTCGTTCGAGTGAACGCACTCTCCGGGCAATGCACCGGTCCACCTAGTGGGCGGTCTTTCATCTGTTCGCGTGGAAACTCTCAGCGAACTTTGTGAAGGCGTGAAGGCCGGTCGGACGTGGCAGCCCGGAAATTCTCTTATCGACAAACCGAAGACAATTCGACGCTCTTAAGTTAAATTTGAATCGAATCCGGACTTACTGCATGTCCCTATACCGCCAGCAGCTATTAAAGTTCATTGAGTATCTTGCTTATTTTTGCGAAGTAATTCGTCTGATAACTGGTTCGCGCGGATTACGGAGTAATCGCGAGGCTTTCTGATCAGGTCGATCGTTAGCTATCGCAACTCGGGCTTGGAAACGGTTTGTTCGCTGTTAGATTTTACTAAACAACGCTGTTAAAATTTTATATCAAGCTTAAGAAGGACCCATCGTTTGCCCACCGACAAAATCGAACTTAAAATACTCGATGAGCGACTGCATGACTGGGGGCTGCCTCGTTATCAGACGGAAATGTCCGCCGGCATCGATCTCTACGCTTGCCTGGACGAACCACTGGTTCTCGAACCGCAGGCGCCGGCCGTGCTGGTGCGATCCGGTATTGCGCTGTTGATGAACGACCCTCACATGGTCGGTTTCTTACTCGCACGGTCGGGGCTGGGTCATAAGAAGGGCTTGGTTCTCGGGCAATCGGTGGGCACGATCGATGCCGATTATACAAACGAAATTTTCATCAGCGCGTGGCTCAGAACCCCGCCGGGAAGTGACAGCTTGACGATCAACCCGGGAGACCGGATCGCGCAACTGGTCTTCGTGCCGATCCTGCGACCGACATTTGATGTCGTCTCCGAGTTTTCAGCGGATACCGAACGCGGCGAGGGCGGTTTCGGCTCTACCGGCGTTTCCGGCACGGACAGCTAAAGACGCGATGCAAAGGCAGCGCATCAGCAGGGACTGGTTTTAACCGGGATTGGACTCTGCTAGACATGAAAAGGGCGGCCCGATCCGGAGCCGCCCTTCAACATCATACCGCTCGAAAGCGCGTCGATTAATCGACGCGGCGTACCGTCGTCTTTTCTGGTGCGATCGAAATGCGAAGCGTTTCACCCGAATTACCAGGGAAATCGGTAAACATCGCCTCGACGAGATTGGGCACCAGATATTGCAGACGGTTCGAGGTGGAAATGGCCTGTGCCTTGCCTTCGAACAGTCGCTCTCCGGTTGCCGCGCGATCTATTTTCATGTCGATCCCACTGGTATAAACCGTATAGCTGCGAACGTCCGGACCGCCGAACCATGGATCGTAGAAACCGAAGCCCCAGCGACTACCGTAGAAAGGGCGTCCATAGCCGAAGCGCGACCGTCCCCAGCGCGATCCGAACCAAGGATCGTAGAAAGGATCGCGGAAACCGGTGGTCCGTACCCGTTCGCGCCCAGTGCTGACGCCGTAATCGAAACGGACCAGCAGCGATGCGCTATCAGCTGATGCAGCTTGCGCATAGCCGAGACGCGACATTTGTGCTTCCACAAGATCCGCATATTGCGCGAATTCGAGCCCACCAGCCAAGGCTGGATCGTCTGCGACGACGAAATAGCTTTCGCCCTGCGGTGCCGGAAGCTGCGTCTGGAAACGCGACACATCAGCGTTGAAAGGTGTCGCGCAGGCAGCGAGGCTAGCTAGTACTATCGGTACGGAGGCGAGCTTAAGTTTGCGCCCCCAACCTTTTTTGCGGTCGGTCATGCTCAGTCCTTTTCCGAACATCGGCGTGCATATCATGCTTACACCGAATCATGCAGCCTACCGCCCCCCTGAGGCACACTGCCAGTTACTGTGCGCTTTTCTAGACGAACGGGGATGAACCCGGATTGAATATCCCGATTCACATTTGTTGCAAGTTCGGAAAGGGTTATCTGACAAACCCGAGCGCCGCGTAGGTGGCGTCGAGAGTAGGTCGGCCGAGTTCGCGCGCCCGCGAAGCACCGCGGGCAAGGATTGCGTCGAGTGCTTCGCGATCGGTCAGCAACTCATTGAAACGGGATGATATCGGTCGAAGCGTTTCCGCGAGCAATTCGGCCAGCGCCGGTTTGAATTTGCCGAATCCTTCGCCGCCATATTCGCGTAGCACGTCCTCGACGGTGATATTGGAAACGGCGGCGTAGATGGTGACGAGGTTCAGGGCTTCGGGTCGGCCAACCAGTCCAGCACTCTCGCTGGGGAGAGGTTCGGGGTCGGTCTTCGCCTTCTTGACCTTCCTCATTACCGTGTCGGCATCATCTACCAGCTCGATCCGGCTCATTTCGGACGGATCCGATTTGCTCATCTTCTTCGATCCGTCGCGCAGGCTCATGATGCGCGCCGCCTGCGGCGGGCTGATCGGTTCGGGCAGGGTAAAGACGGGAGCGTCATCGGATGCGAAGTCGTTATTGAACTTCTGAGCGATATCGCGGGCAAGCTCTAGATGCTGCTTCTGGTCTTCACCCACTGGCACATGCGTGGTCTGATACAGCAGCACGTCGGCAGCCTGAAGAACCGGGTAGGTAAACAGTCCCACGCTGGCGCCCTCGCGGTTTTTACCGCTCTTGTCCTTGAACTGCGTCATGCGGTTCAGCCAGCCCATCCGCGCCGTGCCGTTCAGCAGCCATTGCAGCTCTGCGTGGTGGGGAACCTGTGCCTGATTGAACAGCACGCTTTTCTGCGCATCGATTCCGCAAGCGACCAGCGCCGCGGTCATTTCCAGCGTTGCCCGCTTTAGTTCGGCCGGATCGTGCGGCATGGAAATCGCATGGAGATCGGCAAGGAAGAACAGGCATTCCTGCCCCTCGGCCATCTCATCCTGCATGCGCACCCAGTTTCGGATTGCACCGAGATAATTACCGAGGTGAAGGTTGCCGGTGGGCTGAATGCCGGACACTACGCGCATGTTTACTCACTTATTCCGAAAGATTTGGCGGTCCGTCGCTCGCCGGCACCGCGCGTTTGCGCCGTAGCTGCGCAATGAGGTCCTTGTCGAGGGCGCCAACCAGATACGCCGTGGCGAAGAATACCGCCGCACCGGCAATAACGAGGGCTGCAAGCGACCAGATACGGTCGAATGTGCTGCCCCGCCAGTATGGTTCCAACGCTGGCGTCATCCACCACAGCAGAGCGCCCATCACCGCCGTTGCGATTATCTGGCGCACGATCCTTCCCGCCAGCTTGCCGGTCACATGAAACCAGCCGCGGATTTGTAGAATAGCGTAAAGGGTCAGCACGTTGAGCGTTGCTGTGATCGCTGTCGCTGCCGCCAGGCCCACGATGCCATAACGAGGCACGACATAGAAATTCAGCGCGATGTTGATCGCCAGTGCGCCGGCCGCAACGAACACCGGAGTGCGAGTATCTTCACGGCTGAAAAATGCCGGCTGGAACACTTTGACAAGCACATAGGCAGGCAGGCCGCAAACCAGCGCAATTACGATATTGCCCATGATCGCGGTGTCTTCGGGCGCCATGCGTCCCCCCTGGAATATGCCGGCGGTGAATGCTTCTGCGCAGATCGAAAGTGCCACGGCACAGGGGAGGCAAAGCAGCATGGCTATCTCAACCGCATTGCCCTGCAGGCGCTGCGCTTCGCGGTGGTTGTCCGACTGGATATGACGCGCCAGCATGGGCAGGATCGCGGTGCCCAGTGCAATGCCGAAGATACCGAGCGGCATCTGGTTCAGGCGGTCGGCAAGCTTCAGCAGCGTGAGCGATCCTTGCGGCAGACTCGTGGCGAAGAAGGTGTCGACCAGCTGGCTGATCTGGTAAATTCCGGCTCCGAAGGTCGCCGGCAGCATCAGCATCATCAAGCGTTTTACGTCGGGCGTGATCTTCGGCATCTTGATCTGCAGCTTTACGCCTGCGCGCCGGGTCGCCCACCACATGTAGATCAATTGAGCCACGCCAGCGAACGCCAGCGATATCGCCAGCGCCCAGGCCACAGGCAGGTCGTCTGCGCTATCTCCGCGCAAATACCATCCGGTCAGGATGCCGCCGATCATTACGATGTTGAGCAGCACCGGCACCACTGCGCCCGGAGCAAACTTCGAGCGGGCGTTGAGCACGCCCGACAGCATGGCCACCAGGCTTACCAGTGCAAGATAGGGGAAAGTCACCCTGCTGAGCATGACCGACAATTCGAACTTGCCCGGGACATCCTGGTACTCGCGCGCAAGGAGCCAGACGATTCCGGGCATGGCGATCATGCACAGCGCCGAAAAGCCCAGCAGGACCCATACGAATACCGAGAGTACATCGCTGGCAAACCGGTCGGCGGCTTCGTCGCCGCCATCTTCCTCGGCATGCAGCCTCCGCGTGTACATCGGCACGAAGGCAACGCTGAATGCGCCTTCTGCGAACAGGCGGCGAAACGTGTTCGGCAGGGTAAAGGCCAATTGCCAGGCGTCGGCCGCCAGACCTGCGCCGAGGACGCGGGCCAGCAGCATGTCGCGAACGAAGCCGAACACGCGGCTGACTGCAGTCAGTCCGCCGATGGTGCCGACATTCTTGACCAGGCTCATCTGTCAGAGCCTTTGCTGCATGTCGTTAACTCAGGCTTCGCCAGCGGGGGGCGAACCCTCGCCTTGCTGCCGTTCCTGAGCGCGGGCGGCCAGCTGTTGCTGGTAGAGAGCGCCGAAATCCATCGGGTCGAGCATAAGCGGGGGGAAGCCTGCATCGCGGCTGGCATCGGCGATTACGCGGCGCGCGAAAGGAAAGAGGATGCGCGGCGCTTCGGCGAACAGAAACGCGTGTGCGTGCTCGTCGGGCAGGTTGCGCATACCCATCAGGCCGCAATAGTCCAGATCGATGAGATAAAGGCTGCCCTGGCTGGTCTTGGCGGCGCAGGTGACCTTCAGGGTCACTTCATGCACTTCGTCCGAAACCTTTTCCGAAGCGATATTGACCTGCACATCGAGCTGCGGCTGCTCGTTCCACTGGAAGCACTGCGGTGCGTTGGGATTCTCGACCGAGAGATCCTTGATGTATTGCGAAATCACACCGGCGCTCGGCAGATTGTCGGCGCCATTGGCTCCGGCTGCGGGATCGGGGTTGATGTCGGTGAGAACGTCGCCTTCGTCGGCCATGTGCAGTCGCTTTCCAAATTTCCGAATTCGATGGGCCTGCGCGTTATTGATGAAGCGCGGGACCAGTGCGGCGCGCGCCTAGCACTGTCGGGCACGCGTATCAATGCGCCGTGCATCGCGCCCGCGTCATCGACATCGTTCATCGCAGGAACATTGTCGGTTTGTAATTCTTCCCTATCTAGGGCAGGACGCAGATTGGACTGTCGGGGCGGATTGCCCCTCTGCAAATCAAGTCGGGAAGCAGGTTATTTAAGTGATCACCGAGATCGTCATCCTTGCCATGATCGCAGCCTTTCTGGGGCTGCGCCTCTATTCTGTGCTCGGGCGTCGTTCGGAGCACGAGGAAGAAATCGTGCCGCGCCGTTTCGAACGTAGCGAGACACCGCCGCAGTCGGACAATGCACCGCAGGCTGTACGGCAGCCGGTGGTCCTGCGTTCGGGTGACGATCGCGCGCCCGCTAACGAAACCGGTATTCGCGCCATCGCTGCGGCGGACCAGGGCTTCGATCTGCTTGGCTTCCTCGAAGGGGCCAAGGGCGCGTATGCCATGGTTCTCGAAGCTTTCTGGAAAGGCGACCGGGAAACGCTGCGCGAATTGGCCGATGACGATGTGTATCAGAGCTTTGCAGGGGCGATCGACGCACGCGACAAAGCGGGCGAAACGCTTGAAAATCGTTTGATCCGGATCGAAGATGCGACCGTTCGTTCGGCGGAACTCGATGGACGGACCGCGCGCATCGCAGTGCTGTTTGTCGCCGATATCGCAGCGGTTACTCGCGATGCGGAAGGCAATGTCATTGCCGGATCGCTCGACGATGCGATCGAAAGCCGCGACGTGTGGACATTCACCCGTAATGTCGGTTCTTCCGATCCCAACTGGATACTCGACGAAACCGACGAAGGCTGACGCCTTTCGCATTCCGGGAGGGAATATGCGTTATCTGCTCGTGGTTGCGGCAACGATCGCTCTTGCCGCATGTGGCCGGGTCGTGCCCGATGCCCGCCCACCACAAAGCACGGTTCCCGTTCCTCCCCCCACGACGACCGTGCCGAGCGCCTCGTTGGCGCGGCTTTCGCGCGGGCCGGAAATCGGCTCGCTCGGGATCGGCGCCAATGATGCCACCACGGCGCTTGCATCGTTTCGCGAATCCTGCCCTGCCATCCTGAAGCGCGAAGATCAGAGCGGTCTGACCCGCACCGATGATTGGCGCCCAGCATGTCAGGCCGTGACTTCCTGGCCCGTTTCAGACGCGCGGCGCTTTTTCACGAGCTATTTCGAAACGGCGCGGGTCGGCGATGGAGCGGCCTTCGCTACTGGCTACTTCGAGCCGGAAATCCGTGGCAGCCGCACGCGCGCACCGGGTTACGACGTTCCCGTTTATGCAATGCCTCCCGAACTCGTGCGCGACTGGCCGGACGACATGGCCCAGAGTGAACGCACGGGCCGTCCTCCGCTCGGGCGTCGTGACGCGAGCGGCAAATTCGTAATGTTTTACGAGCGGGCGGAGATCGAACAGGGGGCGCTCGCCAATCGCGGACTGGAAATCGCCTGGGCGGCGGATCCGGTGGAATTCTTCTTCCTGCAGATTCAGGGGTCCGGCTTGCTCCGGCTACCAGACAATTCGCTGATGCGGATCGGTTATGCCGGGCAGAACGGGCGTGAATATGTCGGGATCGGGAGCGTCATGCGGGAACGCGGAATGATCGGTCCCGGCACCCCCTACGCCACTTCGATGCAGGGCATCATGGCGTATATTCGCGATAATCCCGTCCAGGGACAGGAAGTGATGCGCCTCAACAAGAGCTGGATTTTCTTCCGCCCCCTGGACACCGACGGTCCGCTCGGGTCGCTCGGTGTACCGGTTCGCCGGGAATCCTCGGTCGCGGTCGATCCCAATTATGTACCCTACGGTGCGCCTGTCTATCTGGATCTCGAACATGATGTGGCAGATGGCCTGTGGATCGCGCAGGATACTGGCGGGGCAATCAAGGGGGCCAATCGGTTCGACACCTTCTGGGGCAATGGTGAGGATGCACGCCGGATCGCTGGAGGCATGAGTTCGCGCGGGTCGGCTCTCATTCTCGTCCCCAAGGGCACCGTCCAGCGTCATGAAACGGGCAGGTGAACGCGCCGCGGGGCCTGTCTGCCGATGAAGTCGAGGCATGGGACAAGCTCGCCGCAACGGTGAAGCGCCTGCACCCGCTCAAGCCTATCCAGCCGAAACCCGATCATCGACCCCAACCGCCGGTCCGTTCTTCACCAGCGAAAATCGCCACACCACCGCGCGTGCCGCGTGCCGCGAAGCCATCACCTCCCAAGGCCGTCCCCGTGCAGGATCGTGGGCTGGACTCGCATTGGGATCGCCGCCTCAAGGCAGGCCAGTTGCAGCCGGAGGTCACGCTTGATCTTCATGGCCACAATCTCGATGCAGCATACGACCGCCTGATGAGCGGCGTCGCGCAGGCACGCGCGATCGGGGCGCGAACCATCCTGGTGGTGACGGGCAAGCCGCGCCCTGTCGAAGCTGCCGATAGGGGGGCGAAGCGCGGCGCAATTCGTGCCAAGGTCTTGGACTGGCTGGCCGCCTCCAGTCATCATTCCGCGATCGCGGCAGTCCGGCGCGCGCATCAGCGCCATGGCGGTGACGGGGCCCTTTACATCGTCCTCAAACGCGAACGCTGACCCGGGTCGGATCGGCTTACGAGTGCTTCCTGAAACAGAAAAGCCCCCGACGCGGTGTCGGGGGCCCCTCGGTGGTCGACCAATCAGGCCGTCTAGGAATTAACTATGATATTTCCGGTAGGAAATGTCAAAACGGTCGGCATCCATCACCTTGGTCCAGGCTTTGACGAAATCCTTCTTGAATTTCTCTTCGCCGCCCTTCTGGGCATATACTTCGCCCACCGCACGGAGTTCGGCGTTCGAACCGAAGACCAGATCGGCACGGGTCGCGTGCCACTTTTCGCGGCCTTCAGCCCGGTCGGTTGCGACATATTCCTCGTCGCTGTCGTCGGTCGATTTCCAGACATTCGTCATGTCGTAGAGATGGACGAAGAAGTCGTTGGTAAGTTGACCGGAACGTTCGGTGAGGTGCCCATGGCCGCGTTCGCCGTGGTTGGCACCAAGCACGCGAAGGCCGCCGATCAATACCGTCATCTCAGGTACTGAAAGACCCAGCAGGCTGGCGCGATCGAGCATCATTTCCTCGGTCTTCACGCCCATCTTCTTCGGACGGTAATTGCGGAAGGCATCGGCTTCCGGCTCCATCCAGTCGAAGCTTTCGACGTCGGTCTGTTCCTGCGTTGCATCGCCGCGCCCGCCGGTGAAAGGCACATCCGTGGCGCCAGCCTTTTCCAGCGCAACCACACCGCCCAGAACGATCGCATCGGCAAGGCTCATGTCGCCGCGCAGTCTATCGAGCGTACTGAGAACCTTTTGCAGGTTCGCAGGCTCGTTCACGTCCCAGTCCTTCTGCGGGCTGAGAGCGATCCGCGCGCCATTGGCGCCGCCGCGATGATCGGACTTGCGGTATGTGCTTGCAGACGCCCAGGCCGTCTTGATCAACTGGCTCACGGTCAGGCCGCTATCGGCGATCTTGGCCTTCACTTCGGAGATGAGGCTGTCCGATGGCATGGTGCCCTCGGGCACGGGATCCTGCCAGATCAGGTCTTCCTGCGGCACTTCCGGGCCGAGATAGCGGATCTTGGGGCCCATATCGCGGTGGGTCAGCTTGAACCACGCGCGGGCAAAGGCGTCCCGGAATGCTTCGTGATCGTTGCGGAACTTCTCGCTGATCTTGCGGAAGCCCGGATCGCGCTTCATCTGCATGTCGGCAGTGGTCATCATGGTGGGGACCTTCTTGGAAGAATCCCAGGCCGCGGGGGCCATGTCCTCTTCCTTCTGGTCGATCGGCTGCCACTGGTTCGCGCCGGCAGGCGATTGCACCAGCTCGTAATCGTAGTCGAGCAGCAGGCGGAAGTAATTCTCGCTCCACTTGTCGGGAGTGTTCGTCCAGGCGCCCTCGATACCGCTGGTCACCGTATGCTCGCCAATACCGCCGTGTTTTTCGCCCGAAACCCAGCCGAAGCCCTGCGCTGCAAGATCTCCGCCCGCTGGTGCCGCACCCAGCGTCGATGCATCGCCATTGCCGTGGGCCTTACCGAATGTGTGTCCGCCAGCAGTCAGGGCGACAATTTCCTCGTCGTTCATGGCCATGCGCTTGAAGGTTTCGCGCAGGTCGCGCGCAGCGCCTTCATCGTCATGCGGGTTGCCGCCGGGGCCTTCGGGATTGACATAGATGAGACCCATCTGGATCGCGGCGAGCGGCCCTTCTATCTGTTCGTATCCGTGTTCAGGGGCAATGCGGGTCTGCACGCCTTCGTTGACCCATTTGTCTTCGCTTCCCCAGTAGATGTCGCGTTCCGGTTCGAACACGTCGGCACGGCCACCGCCAAAGCCGAAGATCGGTCCGCCCATGCTTTCGATCGCGACATTGCCTGCCATGATGAACAGGTCGGCCCAACTGATGTGCTGGCCGTACTTCTGCTTCACCGGCCACAACAGGCGGCGCGCCTTGTCGAGATTGCCATTATCCGGCCAGCTGTCGAGCGGCGCGAAGCGCTGCTGCCCGCTATTGGCGCCGCCGCGTCCGTCGGCCGTGCGATAGGTGCCTGCCGCATGCCACGCCATGCGAATGAAGAACGGGCCGTAATGGCCGTAATCTGCCGGCCACCATGGCTGGCTGTCGGTCATCAGCGCGTGGAGATCCTCTTTCAGCGCCTTGTAATCGAGTGCATTGAAGGCCTCGGCATAATCGAAGTCGTCGCCCATCGGGTTCGACGGACCATTGGGGTTGAGGATTTCGGTTGCCAGCATCTCGGGCCACCAATCCTTGTTGGTACGTCCCAGAAGCGCCCGCATCCCGCCGTCGCCATGCATCGGGCAACCGCTCATTTCGCCTGTCTTCGCATCCATCGTTCGTCTCTCCACTCTACAAGACTCAGGGTGATATTGTGGAGAAAGGATGCGCCCTCGGTGCTAATGCGTCCAATCGATTAAATGCGTCGAATTGATAGCCTTAAGCGATGAAGCGGCCAGTAGTGCTCCACATGCGAAAAGCGCCGCCATCCACATGGATTGGCGACGCTTTCATGGCCGTTGGATGACGGGTCACGCGGCTTGCGCGATATCCTCGACCGGTTCGGTGCGGATGAGATAGTCGAACGCCGACAGGCCCGCTTTCGACCCTTCGCCCATGGCGACGACGATCTGCTTGTAAGGCACATCGGTCACATCGCCGGCGCCGAATACGCCCGGCAGGCTGGTGCGCCCTTCCTCGTCCGTTGCGATCTCGCCGAATTTGGTCAGCTCGAGGCCGGAATCCTTCAGCCATTCGGTGTTCGGGACCAGTCCGATCTGGATGAACACGCCTTCCAGCTCGACCCGGCGTTCTTCGCCGCTCTTGCGGTCCTTCAGGACAAGGCCGTTCACCTTGCCGTCCTTGCCAGTGATTTCCGTGGTCTGCCCGCTGGTGACGATATCGACATTGCTCATGCTGCGAAGCTTTTTCTGCAGCACTTCGTCGGCACGCAGCTTCTCGTCATATTCGATCAGCGTGACGTGGCCGACGATCTTCGCCAGGTCGATCGCCGCTTCAACCCCGGAGTTACCGCCGCCAACCACTGCGATGCGCTTGCCCTTGAACAATGGTCCGTCGCAGTGAGGGCAATAGGCAACCCCCTTGTTGCGGTATTCCGCTTCGCCCGGAACACCCAGATTGCGCCACCGCGCACCGGTCGCAAGGATCAGGCTGCGGGCTTTCAGGCTGGCACCATTGCCGAATTCGACCGTGTGCAGCCCGCCTTCTTCCTTCGCAGGAACGAGCTTCACCGCCTTGGCGAGATCCATCAGATCGATGTCGTATTCGCCGACATGACGCTTCAATTCGCCCGCAAGCTTCGGGCCTTCGGTGTAAGGAGTACCCGGAAGGTTTTCGATGCCGAGCGTGTCGTGCAGCTGCCCGCCGAACCGTTCCGCCGCGATACCCGTGCTGAAGCCCTTGCGCGCGGTGTAGATAGCCGTCGCTGCGCCCGCAGGGCCGCCGCCGACGACGAGAACTTCGAACGGCGCCTTGGCCGAAAGCTTCTCTGCCGCTTTCTCTTCGCTTCCGGTGTCGATCTTGGCGAGGATCTCGGCCAGTTCCATCTTGCCGTTGTAAAAGGGCTCGCCATTCAGGAACGTGGCAGGCACGGCCATCACCTCGCGCTCGTCGACCTCTTCCTGGAACGTGCCGCCTTCGATCAGCGTCGCCGTTATGCGCGGATTTTCCAGCGCCATCAGCGTCAGGGCCTGCACCACGTCCGGGCAGTTGTGGCAGCTGAGCGAGAAATACATCTCGAAATTGAAATCGCCTTCCAGCCCGCGGACCTGTTCGAGCAGATCGGCATCGACTTTCGGCGGATGTCCGCCGGCCCACAGCAGTGCAAGCACCAGGCTGGTGAATTCATGGCCCATCGGCAGACCGGCAAAGCGCACCCATTTTTCCGCATCGCTTGCGCGGCGGATCACGAAACTGGGCTTGCGTGCATCGGTCCCGTCGAAGCTGGCACTGACGAGGTCGTGCAGTTCCGCAATTTCCTCGAGCAGTTCGCGCGTCTGAACGCTCTTGGCGTCTTCGCCGAGCGAGGCGACCAGTTCGACCGGCTCGCGCAAATTGGCCAGATAGGTCTTGAGCTGCTGGGTCATGGTTGCATCGAGCATGGGCGGACTCCGGGTGTCGGATGGACAATGGATTTGAAAATTGGGGAGAGTGAAAAGGCCCGGGGCGGGGGGGGAGGGGGATGCCCCGGGCCTTCCAGCGACCCGAGTCAGGCTCGGGTTTTTGTACGGAAGGCCGCTAGGCCTTCCGATCTGTCTGGCGAATTAACGCTTAGATCTTGCCGACGAGGTCGAGCGAAGGAGCAAGCGTGTCGCTGCCTTCTTCCCACGCTGCCGGGCAGACCTGGCCAGGGTTGGCGCGGACATACTGTGCAGCCTTGATCTTGCGGGCCAGTTCATTGGCATTACGGCCAACGCCTTCGCAGGTCTGCTCCATGATCTGGATCACGCCATCGGGATCGACCACGAAGGTCGCACGGTCGGCAAGGCCCACGCCTTCACGCAGCACGTCGAAGTTGCGGGCAAGAACGTGGTTCTGGTCGCCCAGGAACGGGAAGTTGAGCTTGCCGATCTTTTCCGACGTATCGTGCCATGCCTTGTGGCTGAAATGCGTGTCGGTCGACACGGCATAGACCTCGACGTCCATCTTCTGGAGCATGCTGTACTGCTCGCCAAGATTTTCAAGTTCGGTCGGGCAGACGAAGGTGAAGTCGGCGGGATAGAAGAAGAATACCGCCCACTTGCCCTTCACGTCTTCGTCGGTGACGTCGTAGAAGTCTTCGCCGGCCTTGAACGCGGTGGCGGTGAACGGTTTAATCTGGCTTCCGATAATACCCATAGTATCTGATTCTCCGTGTGTTCGGGTTGAAACTCTCGAACCACAGATAGGGTGTGTTGCGATGCACAAAAGCGATATGTTGCGATTGCGAGCATCGGAATAATCGATCAATCCGATGGAACTTTCATAAAGCGCAAGCTTTCCGATATTCAGTTGCGCCTAGCGCAATCAACCGTGCGGTTTCTGCGGTCTTTTATCGCGCTTTTTACCGTCTCTCTCGCTTCATGGCTTAGGCGTTGGTCACCCGCATTGCGCGCGATGCAGGATTTTGTGATCCGCCAGTACCAGCGCCATCATGGCTTCCACTACGGGCGTGCCGCGGATGCCGACGCAGGGATCGTGACGGCCCTTGGTTCGAACCTCGGTCGCCTCGCCCTCGCGTGTCACGCTTTCCAAGGGCGTCAATATGGAACTGGTTGGCTTGAATGCTACGCGGCAGGTCACGGGCTGTCCGGTGGAGATGCCTCCTGCAATGCCGCCGGCGTGATTGGCTTCAAACCGCGGCCCGTCGTTACCGGGCCGCATGGGATCGGCATTCTGTTCGCCGGTCAGGCGCGCAGCGGTGAAGCCGTCGCCGATCTCCACGCCCTTGACGGCGTTGATGCTCATCATGCCAGCAGCAAGATCGGCATCGAGCTTGGCATAGATCGGCGCGCCCCATCCTGCCGGGACACCCGTTGCCACGCATTCCACTACCGCGCCAAGCGATGACCCGGCCTTGCGCGCATTGGCCACCAGCGCTTCCCAGCGCTTGGCGGCGTCCGCATCAGGGCACCAGAAGGGATTGCGCTGGATTTCCTGCGCATCGAAATTGGCCGGATCGATCGCGTCGCCGCCGATCTCCGCGACATAGGCAATGATCGAAACTTCGCCGATGACTTTGCGCGCCACCGCGCCCGCCGCCACGCGCATTGCGGTTTCGCGCGCGCTGCTGCGTCCGCCGCCGCGATAGTCGCGAAAACCGTATTTCGCGTCATAGGCATAATCGGCATGGCCCGGGCGATAGGTGTTGGCGATCTCCGAATAGTCTTTCGACCGCTGATCGGTGTTCTCGATCATCAGGCTGATCGGTGTGCCCGTCGTCTGGCCTTCGAAGACGCCCGACAGGATTCTGACCGCATCGGGTTCCTGACGCTGGGTCGTAAACTTGTTCTGCCCGGGTTTGCGCGCATCGAGGAAGGGCTGGATGTCGCTTTCGGCCAGCGCGATGCCGGGGGGGCACCCGTCGACCACCGCTCCGATGGCGGGGCCGTGACTTTCGCCCCAGGTGGTGAAGCGCAGCACGCGTCCGAAGGTGTTCCAGCTCATGCGGTTGTCTTAGCGCAAGTGTGGCCGCTGTCGAGCGGTGGAGCAGCGAAGATTTTCCTACATCCCGTCAACCTGGCATGATGCCGCCATGCCTTCTTCGTCGCATCATTCGTCCTTCGGTATCACCGCGAGAAGGAGCCTTCACGCCAGCGGAGTTTTTTCGTCTTGTACAGTGTAACACGTGGTCCATGTCTCGGCTCCACGTGCAGATATCTGAAAAATCGCCAGACACTATGCCGCGTACAAATGCGCGGCAGGGCTAGCCAAATTGGTGGCGATTCGGCAGGAACAAAACATGATTGCTAAGCTGAAGGGCCTGCTGGACGAAACCGGTGTCGACTGGGCGGTGATCGACGTCTCCGGCGTCGGCTATCTTGTCCATTGCTCGGCCAGGACCCTGAACGCACTCGGCAATGTGGGCGAAGCGTGCACGGTCTATACCGATCTTCAGGTGTCGGAAAACGACATGCGCTTGCTCGGCTTTGCCGAGGCGGCAGAGCGGGACTGGTTCCGCCTTCTCACGCAGGTGCAGGGGGTCGGCAGCAAGGTCGCACTGGCGATCCTTTCCGCACTCTCCACGGGCGAGGTGCAGCAGGCCTGCGCCAATGGCGATGCTGCCATGGTCGCAAGGGCCCAGGGGGTTGGGCCCAAGCTGGCGGGCCGCATCGTGAACGAACTCAAGGACAAAGCGGGGGCCTTGCCCGGCGGCGGCATGGGAAGCGCCGCCCTGGCGCCAACCCCTGCTGGCGGCGCCAGCGCCGACGCGGTGAGCGCGCTGGAAAACCTCGGCTTCAAACCGGCCGTAGCTGCCCGTGCAGTCGCCGCAGCTCAGGGCGAGCTGGGCGAGGGCGCTGGCGAGGGCGAATTGATCCGCGTCGCTTTGAAAAAGGCAGCCGGATGAGCGTCCGCACCGCCACTTGCATGTGTGGTCAGCTTACCGCGACCTGCGATGGTGAGCCGTTCCGCATTTCCGTATGCCATTGCCTCGATTGCCAGAAGCGAAGCGGATCGTCCTTTGCCGCTCAGGCCCGGTTTCCGGCGGACAGGGTGACGACGTCCGGCAAGGCTCAGATATTCACCCGGAAAGCCGAAAGCGGCCAAACCAGCGAACATCATTTCTGCCCGGTCTGCGGGTCGGAACTTTGGTATATCGCGCAGCCCTTTACCGACATGATGGCGATTCCGATCGGGCGCTTTGCCGATCCTTCATTTCCGCCGCCGGAATATTCCGTTTACGAAGAACGCAAGCACGGCTGGGTAACGATCACCAGCGAGGGTACCGAACATTTTGACTGAACCCGTCCCCCTGCATTCGCCCGAGCGGCAGCCGGAAGATCCGGACGCGGCGCTGCGGCCCAAGTCGCTCAGCGAGTTCGTCGGTCAGAAAGCGGCGCGCGAAAACCTTCGGGTGTTCATCGAGGCCGCCCGCGGGCGCGGCGAGGCGATGGACCATGTGCTCTTCTTCGGGCCGCCGGGACTGGGCAAAACCACGCTGGCGCAGATCGTCTCCAAGGAACTCGGCGTGGGCTTTCGCGCCACCAGCGGCCCGGTGATTGCCAAGGCGGGTGATCTTGCGGCTCTGCTGACCAATCTCGAACCCAACGATGTGTTGTTCATCGACGAAATTCACCGGCTCAATCCGGTGGTCGAGGAGGTGCTCTATCCGGCGATGGAAGACCGCGCGCTCGATATCATCATCGGCGAAGGGCCGAGCGCGCGCAGCGTGCGGATCGACTTGCCCCCGTTCACGCTCGTGGGGGCGACCACGCGTCAGGGCTTGCTGACCACTCCCTTGCGCGACCGGTTCGGCATTCCCGTCAGGCTCAATTTTTATACTGAAGACGAACTGCTCAAGGTCGTCAGCCGCGGGGCAGGATTGCTGGGCATGGCTATCGACGAAGGCGGCGCCCGGGAAATCGCCCGCCGATCGCGCGGCACGCCGCGCGTGGCAGGCCGCCTGATGCGGCGCGTGCGTGACTTCGCTTCGGTTCTTAAAGAGCCGGTCGTAACCACCAGAGTGGCCGACGAGGCACTGACCAGGCTCGAGGTAGACAGTCTCGGCCTCGACGCGATGGACCGGCGCTATCTCACCATGATCGCAACGACCTACAAGGGCGGGCCGGTCGGCGTCGAAACGCTGGCGGCGGGCCTCTCCGAACCGCGCGATACGGTAGAGGAGGTGATCGAACCCTATCTCATTCAGCTCGGCCTCATTGCTCGCACCGCGCGGGGGCGCTGCCTCAACGATGGAGGATGGTTGCATCTGGGCCTCTCAGCACCATCGAAACCGCAGTCCGACATGTTCGACAAGTGAGCACATCGGCGATTTTAACCAAGGGGTGGATTTGGTCCCGAAACGGGACGGGTCGTCTTCAAGCCTCGCATTTGTCGAGAAAATTCACTTTCTGGGCGCAATAGCGATCAGTAATTATGCGTGAAGACCCGGGGGGATTCGCGAAAACATTATAGGATCGCGGCGGGGATGGGGGCTTCCCAAACATCCTGGCCCGGTCGTAAAAGGAATTCGAAGCGATGTCGGTCAAGTCAGCTCTTGCCAAACTATCGGCCACTGCAGCGGGCGGCGCCCTGCTTGCAGGCGGCGCGGTCCACGTTGCCGAGAAGCCGATTTCCGACAGTCCGCAATACAAGACCAAGTCGGTCAAGCAGGCCAAATATGTGAAGCAGAAGCCGCGCGCCGTCCCCCGGCCGACCGTGCCGCGCGCTCGCACCATTCCTCCGCGGCAGGCTGAATGCGTGCCCGCAGATTCTCCGCAGGCGGCCTACGATCCCAATAACATCTGTCCGCCCGTCTATCGTCAGGCGATGGTACCTGTACCGGTACCGCCGTTGCCTGCAGCGGCACCGATCGGCGGCGGCGGCTCCGCGCGCTCCATCCCAGGCGGTGGCTATGGTGGTGGCGGATTCGGCGGCGGTTTTGGCGGCGGGTTCTTCGGCGGCTTCTTCAGCGGCTCCAGCGGCGGCGGCAGCGTCGTCGTGAACTCGACCACTACTACTGGCGGCGAGTTGCCACCAATTACGATTACCTCCACCACTTCCAGTGGCGGGACATCGACTTCCACATCCACTGGGGGCAGTTCCACTTCATCGTCTACCGGCGAAGTAAGCACGACAACGAGCAGCAGTAGTTCGGGTGATGTTTCAACTAGCACGTCTAGTTCAGGAAACGTGACCTCGAGCACCAGCTCCTCAAGCTCGACCAGCAGCTCAAGTTCGAGTTCTTCCAGCACGTCGTCTTCGACTAGCTCTTCGACCTCAACGAGTGGAGGCGACCAGCCGCCACCGCCACCGCCACCGCCTCCACCGCCTCCGCCACCGCCGCCTCCGCCACCGCCACCGCCAAGTTCGAGCGGCACCGATGTTCCGGCACCGCCGATGATGGCTCTTTTCGGTATGGCTGCAGTTGCCGTTCTCGGCCGTCGCAGATTTCGCATCAAGCGCGGGGTCTGAGCTCGCCCAGCGGCAGTGTCATCCGCGCTGTTGCATGCTCCATTCGCCCTGACGATACCACTGCGTCACCACATGCTTGCGTCCCGCCAGAACGGGCAGGGCGGCATGCCGCGTTGCAGGATTGGGCATGCCCTGACGGTCCATATTGTCCCATAACACCAGTAAGCCGGGCTCGGGTACGATCTTCAAATCCAGTTCGGAAAAGTCGGTTTCGCCACCTTCCTCGACTGCGTTGAGGTAGATCATGGCGGTCCATGTGCGCTGCCCACCGCGCCGCCGCTCGATCTGCCAATGCGGCTTATCGATCCGGAAGTGATCGCGATGATGGCGATACTCCTCGCCCACGCGATATCGCTGCCCCTGCAGCGGCTCGGCATGGTGCGAACCGATACCCGTTATTTCACTGATTTTGGTGGCAAGTGCCCTCGTTTCCGGCAGATCCTGCGAGAAGAAATGCGTGGAACTGGTGCGTCCCCTCGGCGCGAATGTTTCCGAAAAGAGAACCGACGGCTGGATGCGACTGTCGATGATTGCGATGAGTTTGCGGCATTGCCTGGGAGACAACAGCTCCGGAAGCAGGAACAGATCGGCCTTGTCGCCGCCTATGGCTTGGATTTTCGGATGGGCCTGTACCCTCTCGCGAACCTCGGTTCCGATCGCAGCAAGGATCGTCGGATCGGCCCTTTCATCAACAGGCTCGCGCCTCAATAGCCGGGACAGGCGGCCAAGGATCGCCATGTCAGATACTTGGCCGCTCAGTCACGCGTTACCGGCAGGTGGTTGCCTTCCCAGGCCCGGATGCCACCCTTCATGTGCACGGCCGAATCGCCATTTGCCGCCAGCTTCTCTGCCGCGATACCGGAACGACGGTCGGACTGGCAGTAGAGGATGCGCTCGGCACCTCGCGGATCGGGCAGGGTGGCTGGATCGAATTGATCGACCGGAATATTGATCGCACCTTCGATGTGGCCATCCGCAAACTCTTCCGGCGTGCGCACGTCGATAAGCTGGATGGCGTCGCCGGCATCAAGCCGCAGGGCAAGCGCCTTGGGCTCGATAAGGAGAACGCCGGCCTGATCTTGGCTCGATCCGGCGTCCGCATCGGTTGGTGCGCCCGCAGAGCAGGCGGCGAGCAAGCCCGCCGCCGTTACTGCGAGGAGCGACCGTGTGATCAAGCCGCTGCCAGGTTGCGCAGGACGTACTGGAGGATACCGCCGTTGCGGTAATATTCCATCTCGTTCGCCGTATCGATGCGGCACAGCGCGGTGAAGGTGAATGTCGATCCGTCTTCACGGGTCACATCGACCTCGATATCCTGGCCCGGCTTCAGATCGGCCAGCCCCTTGATCGAGAAGCTGTCCGTCGCAGTCAGGCCGAGCGAAGCGCGGGTTTCGCCATCCTTGAACTGCACCGGAAGCACGCCCATGCCGACGAGGTTCGAACGGTGGATGCGCTCGAAACTTTCGACGATAACCGCGCGAACGCCCAGCAGGATGGTGCCCTTGGCCGCCCAGTCGCGGCTTGAGCCAGTGCCGTATTCCTTGCCGGCGATGACCACGAGAGGCGTTCCATCGGCCTTGTGCTTCATGGCGGCGTCGTAGATCGCCATCTGCTCGCCATTGTAGGTGGTGTAACCACCTTCGACGCCTGGAACCATTTCGTTTTTGATACGGATGTTGGCAAAGGTGCCGCGCATCATCACGTCGTGATTGCCGCGACGCGAACCGTAGGAGTTGAAGTCCTGCTTCGAGACCTGATGGCTCTTCAGATATTCGCCGGCCGGGCTGTCTTCCTTGATCGAACCAGCAGGCGAGATGTGATCGGTCGTTACCGAATCCCCGAGGATCGCCAGCGGCTTCGCACCGGCGATATCCGTGACCGGCGCAGGCTCCATGCCCATGCCTTCGAAGTACGGCGGGCTCGCTACATAGGTGCTGGTCGGGTTCCAGCTGTAGGTATCCGACGCCTCGACATTGATCGCCTGCCAGTGTTCGTCGCCCTTGTAGACGTCGGCATAGCGGGTGACGAACATTTCGCGGTCGATATTGGCCGCGCGATGCTCGCGCACCTCTTCGTTGGTCGGCCAGATGTCGGCCAGCATCACGTCATTGCCGTTCTGATCCTGGCCGATCGGCGTGTCGGTGATGTCTTCCGTCACCGTTCCCTTGAGGGCGTAAGCGACGACGAGCGGCGGGCTGGCAAGGAAGTTCGCGCGCACGTCGGGCGATACGCGGCCTTCGAAATTGCGGTTGCCCGAAAGGACCGACGCCGCGACGATGTCGTTGCCGTTGATCGCCTTGGAGATCGGCGGAGCGAGCGGGCCCGAATTGCCGATGCAGGTGGTGCAGCCATAACCGACGAGATCGAACCCGAGCGCGTCGAGATCGGTCTGCAGGCCGCTCTTCTCGAGATAGTCGGTGACGACCTGCGACCCGGGTGCCAGCGACGTCTTGACCCAGGGCTTCGGCTTCAGGCCCTTTTCATTAGCCTTCTTGGCCACGAGGCCGGCTGCGATCAGCACATCGGGGTTCGACGTGTTGGTGCAGCTGGTGATGGCGGCAATCACGACGTCGCCGTCGCCGATGTCATGGTCCTTGCCGTCGACCTCGACACGCGCAGGCTTGTCCTTCTTGTACACCGTGGCGAGATCGCTGTTGAACAGCTCGTCCACCTGCGGCAGCGCCACGCGGTCCTGCGGGCGCTTGGGCCCGGCAAGGCTGGGCACGACCTTCGCGATGTCGAGTTCGAGCGTCTTGGTGAAGACCGGCTCGTTCTCGGGGGTGAACCACATGCCCTGTTCTTTCGAATAGGCTTCGACCAGCGCGATCGTTTCTTCGTCGCGGCCGGTCAGGCGCATGTATTCGAGGGTCTTCTCGTCGATGCCGAAGAAGCCGCAGGTTGCGCCGTATTCGGGCGCCATGTTGGCGATCGTCGCGCGATCGGCGAGCGTGAGGTTGGCGACGCCTTCGCCGTAGAATTCCACGAACCGGCCGACCACGCCGACTTCGCGCAGCATCTGAACACAGGTCAGCACCAGGTCGGTGGCGGTCACGCCTTCCGCCATGGCGCCGGTCAGCTTGAAGCCGACGACTTCGGGGATGAGCATGGATACCGGCTGGCCGAGCATGCCGGCTTCGGCTTCGATACCGCCGACGCCCCAGCCGAGCACACCGAGACCGTTGATCATGGTGGTGTGGCTGTCGGTGCCGACACAGGTGTCGGGATAGGCGACCAGCTTGCCATCATCGCCTTCGGACGACCACACGCCCTTGCCCAGATATTCCAGGTTCACCTGGTGGCAGATGCCGGTACCCGGGGGCACCGCGGTAAAGTTCCGGAAGCTCTTCGAACCCCATTTGAGGAAGTCGTAGCGTTCCGCGTTACGGGCGTATTCGAGTTCGACGTTCTTTTCGAACGCCTTGGGGTGGCCGAATTCGTCGACCATGACCGAGTGGTCGATCACGAGATTGACCGGAACCTGCGGATTGATCTTGGACGTTTCGCCGCCCAGCTTGCTGATGGCGTCACGCATTGCGGCAAGGTCCACCACGCAGGGCACGCCGGTGAAATCCTGCAGCAGCACGCGTGCCGGGCGATACTGGATTTCCTTGCCGGTGGCCGGGTTCTTCTGCCAGTCCGCGATCGCTTGTGCATCGTCGGTGGATACGGTGAAGCCGCCATCCTCGAAGCGGAGCATGTTTTCGAGCAGGACCTTCAGGCTGAAGGGCAGCTTCGACACGTCGCCGATTGTCTTCTCCGCCTTGGCGAAGGAGTAATAGGCGTAATCCTTGCCGTTCACGGTGAGGGTTGAGCGGGTTCCGAGCGTGTCCTTGCCGACCTGAGTCATGCGCGCGTCTGTCCTTTCAGTTGAGAGCCGTCATCTGACCAATGGACAGAGCGGCAGAATGTGCCGCGCACCTGCGCTGAACCTGCGCAAAAATCAAGTGCGCGGCAGGGTGGCGTGCGGCTTTGACGGAACTTCGCGCAGCTTTCTCTGGTTATTAAGGCTAAATCATGGCAATAAGGCCGTATTGGCCAAAAGGCTGAATGAGGGAGTTTCACATGTCTCCGCTATCGGATGCGGGCGAACGCTCACGTGGTCCGCTTCGTTTTGCAGTAATCGCTGCCGCGCTTGGCATTGTCGGTTGCTTTGCAGCTGCTTTCACTTTTGCAGACGGGCCCGCCCAGGCTGGCGAGACCGAGCGATCTACCGAACAGCGATCAGGCCGTTAGGGAACCTCCGGCACGATCGCGACGCGACGTTTCCGGGTCGCTACCCAACATGATGTGATGATGATTGCGGTGCCGATGGTCGTCGGCATGGTCAGCGGTTCGGCGAAGAACAGCCAGCCGAACAGCGATGCCCACAAGAAGCCCGAATATTCCAGCGGCACCAGTACCTGCGCTTCGGCGCGCGCATAAGCCCAGGCAAGACCCATCGCCCCGGCCACGGTCAGGAAGGCAGCCGCGGCCAGATCGCCGAGTATTTTCAGGTTTGGCATTTCGAACAGGAACGGCGCCGCCAGCCCCAGGATGATCACCGATACCCCGGAATGGAAGGTCGCGATTTCGGCGGGCCCGGCAACCTGCGATTGCCGCCGGATCAGTATGAAACTGTAGGCGTAGAGCAAAGCGGACGCCAAGATCGACGTGAGCCCCAGCGCCGTGTCGGCATCGAAATCCGCCTGGCCGATCTTGCCGCCGATAATGATCAGTGTGCCGATAAAGCCAAGGATAGAGGCATAGATTGCCTCTCGCCGGATCGCCTCGCCCAGCATTACGCGCGCAAGATAGAGCGCAAGCAGCGGCGCCACGAAACTGATCGCAATCGCTTCGGCCAGCGGCAGGTTGGTAATCGCGTAGAAGAACGTCAGCGCCATGAACGTCGCTATGATCGAGCGCTGCAGATGAAGTTTGAGCACCTCGGGACGCGGCCAGCGGGCGCGGCCGCGCACAAGCCACAGCGGAAGCGCAATGCCGGTTGCAATGACCGAACGCAGCCATGCCGCCGTCAGCGCACCCACCGCCAGAGCGGCGCTTTTCATGAAGGCGTCCATCAGGGACAGACAGGCAACCGCGAACGCAGCCGCAAAGACTGGCAGCAAGGCATGGTCCCGGTTCATCGCCACGCCCTATGCGCCCTTTCTGCTATAGTCACCGACAATTCAGGCCTGCGAAAGAAGGGATATTGGATTAGCCCTGTGCATTGGGCTATTATCCGGCCACACGCGCTGAACGGCGCGGGGCGCATCTGGTAGGACTTATGACACGTTTTCGTTTGATTTTCGGCACTGCAATGGGGGCGGCCCTTTGCGCGACTTCTGTCCTGGCTCAGGACAACGCGCCGGAAAACCTCGTCCCTCCCGAACCGGCCAAGGTGACGGAAAAGCTTCCCGATTACCGCAATAAAGCCCCGCAGCAGCCTGCTACGCCAAGCGTCGATGAAAGCTTCGACGATATCCGCACATCGTCGCGCGAAATCGTCCAGCAGCTTCCTGTCTATGTTCGCGAATGGTCCGTTCCACAGGCGAAAAAACTGCTCGCGTTCATCCCCACGGTGGAGGCCGAAGGCCTGTCGCCCGCCGATTATCGTGCCGACGAGCTTTCCGCAGCGATTGCAAACGGTCCCGGCACCACGCTCGATGAAACAGCCAGCGAGATTTTCGTATGGCTCGTGGAAGACCTGCGCGACGGACGCACACCTATGGACGCTCGCCGCCAGTGGTTTGTCGTGGATCCCGATCCCGACGTCCTGCCTTCGGATCGCTTGCTCCTGACGGCTGTTGAGACGGGGGACATTGCCGGGACGCTGACCGCACTCAACCCGGTATCGCCCGACTATGCGCGGCTGAAGGAAGAACTCGCCAGAACGACCGATCCGGCGAAGCGCAAGCTGATCCGCGCCAACATGGATCGCTGGCGCTGGCTGGGGCGCGATCTTGGCAAGCAATATCTGCTGACCAACGTGCCCGAATATCAGCTTCGCCTCACGGTAAATAACAAGATCATCAAGAACTACCGCGTGGTAGTGGGCAAGCCCGGACGTACCTCGACGCCTCAGCTGGCCGAAATGGTCGAGGCCGTGATCTTCAATCCCACCTGGACGGTTCCGCAGTCCATCGTGAAGGGTGAAGGTCTGGGTGCGAAGGTGCTCAACAATCCCGGATGGGCGCGCGCCAACGGATACAAAGCGACCAAGGGCGCCAACGGCTGGGTAACCGTCGTTCAGCAGCCGGGGCCGGGCAATTCGCTCGGTCTGATGAAGCTCGATATGCCCAACGAACACGCGATCTTCCTGCATGATACACCGGCCAAGGCGTTGTTCAATCAGGACAGCCGCGCCCTCAGTCACGGCTGTATCCGGGTGCAGGGCGCTCGCGAACTGGCGATGACCATGTCGATGCTCGGCAATGCCGCCAACCGTGACGAATTGCCGGCCATCCAGCAGGAAGTGTCTGAAATCACCGCCGGCAGGGAATACACGCGCTATCCGATGGCGAAGCAGTGGCCAGTCTACATCACCTATTTCACCTACGGGGTGGACGTGAACGGAAACCTGACCAAGTTTGCCGACATATATGATCGTGACGCGCCGGTTCTCGCGGCACTGGACGCTCCGCGCCAGAGCGATCGTGCACGTCAGACAAGTGAAGAAGTGGTCGAAATCGTCGACGACCTGCAGACCAGCTGACGCCGCCTAGAACGCGCCGGGATTGGTCCGTTCGTAGGTTCCGCCATATTCGTTACGCAGCAGATCGTATTGTGCGATCGGCGGCGTAACGGTGGTGCCGTCTTCCGCCAGACCGTAACTGCCGCATACCAGCAGGCGGCCCCCGGCAAGATCGATCAACGCGCGGTCGAACTGGTCCGGCCCCATGGCAAAGCATCCGTTGGACCGCCCGAGGCGGCCGTATCGTTCGACATGCTCAGGCGTCGCATAATTCGCCTTGTGCATGACGATCGCACGGGGGAGGGCGTTGGAGTTGGTCGGGTCGAGGCCGTCCAGCCGTATCGAAGTGCCATACCGGCCGACATACCAGCTGCGTGTCATGAACGCGCCGCGGCTCGATGCTTCGCTGCCTTCTATGTTGGAATACCGTTTCAGCCAGCCGTCGTGTTCGCTATCCGAACCCGTGCCATGGCTGACGTGATAGCTTGCCACCCGTTCGTTCTCGAGGTCTACGAAATGGAAGCGTCGCCGGGCCGAATGCAGTCCGAAATCTGCGATGGCGACGATATCCTTGCGCCAGATATTTCCGCCGACCCTGGCCAGTTCTTCGCGGGCGATGTCCATGAGCTTGGCATCGCGCGTGGCAGTGGGATTCCACTGTGCAAACAGTCGGCTCGGCAGGGCTACGGCTGCGCCGGCGGCCAGCGATCCTTTGAGAAGGTCCCGTCGTTTCATGTCGGTCACCCTATCAGCACGGTTCTGGCCGCGCCATGAACATTGCGCCGGAACGAAAGACCTATTCGCCAAGCACCATTTTGTCGTGTTCTATCCGAACCGGCTGAATGGTGGAAAGGTAACTTTGACCCAAGAGCGATGTGTCCAGGCCTTCGGGCACAATGATCGCACTGACATTATTCGCCTCGTGCCCGTTCAGCGAAATATGATCGAGCGTGAGTGCGACCCCGAAAACCGGACCGGATGCGCCGCGTGCGATGGGCCGGACATCGGCAGCCGACCAGTGCAATCCTGCCGCGCGCGCATCGGCGCCAGTCAGTGCCACGACACTGGCCCCAGTATCGATCAGGAAATGGATCCGCGAATTGTTGACCATGGCATCGGCATAGAAATGTCCATCGCCTGCGCGGGCGAGTTCCGTCGTGCCAGCCACCCATGATGCGTAGTCGAGCGTTTCGGGCATCGGCTGCTCACCCGCGAAATTCCCGGTCGCGGTTTTGTCAGCGGGTTCGGGGTTCGCGCTGTGCGTCGCCGCATCGAACGCACCTCCGGGAACGAAGGCACTGCCGACGAAAGCCAGTACTGCAACGGCAAGAAGGGCGGCCTCACGCATAAACGCAAGGATGGCCGATCAAGCTTAATTTCGGGTAAAGCGGGTTACTCCGCCGCTTCCTTGGCATGCGGATCGAAGGCTACGGCTTCGCCTGCCTCGATCTGGGCGGCTTTGGTTTCGACGAGGCGGACGATGTGGTCGAGCATGTCGTCGCTTTTCACATGATGATCGGTGACGCCCGACAGATAGACCATGTGCTTGCCATTACCGCCGCCGGTGATGCCGATATCCGTTTCCCGAGCCTCGCCCGGGCCGTTCACGACACAGCCGAGCACCGACAGGCTCATCGGCGTCTTGATATGCTCGAGCCGCTTCTCCAGCGTTTCGACCGTACGGATCACATCGAAGCCCTGGCGGGAACAACTGGGGCAGGAAACGACCCGCACGCCGCGGGTGCGCAGGCCCAGGCTCTTGAGGATTTCGTAGCCGACCTTCACTTCCTGCTCGGGCTCTGCCGAAAGCGAAACGCGGATCGTATCGCCGATACCGGCCCACAGGAGGCTGCCGATCCCGATGGAGCTTTTCACCGTCCCGCCGACGAGACCGCCCGCTTCGGTGATGCCCAGATGCAAAGGACAATCCACCGCATCCGCGAGGCCGTGATAAGCCGCCACTGCCAGGAACACGTCGCTGGCTTTGACGGCCACCTTGAATTCGTGGAAATCGTGATCCTGCAACAGCTTGATATGGTCGAGCGCACTCTCGATCAGCGCTTCGGGGCATGGTTCGCCATATTTCTCGAGCAGGTCCTTCTCGAGACTGCCCGCATTGACGCCAATGCGGATCGCGCAGCCATTGGCCTTGGCTGCGCGGACGACTTCAGCGACGCGTTCGGACGAACCGATGTTTCCGGGATTGATGCGCAGGCACGCTGCGCCCTTGTCCGCCGCTTCCAGCGCCCGTTTGTAATGGAAATGGATGTCGGCAACGATCGGAACGTTGGCCGCCTTGGTGATCTTGTCGAAATGTTCGGTCGCTTCCGCCGTCGGGCATGACACGCGGATGATGTCCGCGCCGGCATCCTCGCAGCGGCGGATCTGGTCGATCGTCGCGCCCACATCCTCGGTCGGCGTGTTGGTCATGGTCTGCACGGTGATCGGCGCATCGCCCCCCACGGGGACATTGCCGACCATGATCTGGCGGGACTGGCGGCGCATGATATCGCGCCATGGGCGTACGGAGGACATGGCATGGATATAGTCGCCCGATCATTAAGGGGCAATGACAGCGGCGGCTCCATGTTGCATGATGGGCCGATGAGTCAGGAAACCGATGCCGCCGACACCGATACTCCCCTGCTGTTCGGGCGTGTGCTCGATGGAACGGGCAGCGCCCGGACGATCCACTGGGACGAAGTCCAAAGCTGGCAACCCTCCACTCCCGACGACGTGCTCTGGATCCACATCTGCCGCACCCGGGACGGCGTGAAGCACTGGCTCGAAGATCACCTCCGGATTCCCGAGCCCACCGCAGAACTGCTGACCAGCGACCAGACCCGGCCACGCGCGTTTCGCGAAGGCACCAATCTGGTCGGCACGCTGAGGGGGATCAACTTCAACCCGGGCGCCGAGCCGGAAGACATGATCTCCATGCAGTTCTGGTGCGACGGAAGGCGGCTGGTGACGCTGCGCCGCCATCCCCTCCAGACACCGCGCGAAATCGTATCGTTGCTTGATCGCGGTGAAGGCCCGCCAGACGCGGGCGCCACCATCACGCTGCTCGCCGAACTGCTCATCACCCGCATGAGCCAGTCCATCGTCGATATGAACGAGGTTCTCGATCTTCTGGAAGACGACGATCCCGACGAGCACGCGGATCAGATGCTCACCAAGATCTCGAGCATTCGTCGCAATTCGCTCGCCCTCAAGCGGCACATGGCCCCGCAACACGAGGCACTCGAACAGATCAGCCGCGATGCACCGGCCTGGTTCGAGGATCACGATCGGCGCGAGATAGCCGAAAGCATCGCGCGCCTGCGTCGCTATCTGGACGATATCGATATCAGCAAGGAGAGCGCGGTTGTCCTGCAGGACGAACTGCGGGCACGCAGCCTCGCCAGCAGCGAACACGCAACCTACATGCTGACGATCGTGGCGGGCATCTTCCTGCCACTGAGCTTTCTGACTGGCCTCCTCGGCATCAACGTGGGAGGCATGCCGGGCATGAATAACCCGGAGGCTTTTTGGGCAGTCGTCGCTCTGTGCGCGCTGCTCTTCGTTGGCCTGCTCGTCGTTTTTCGACGCCTTCGCTGGCTTTGATGGTGATGCGCAATCCGGTGACGCCATACCAGCTGTTTTCCGACGAGACTGAATAGGAAAAGGACGCGGAGTGGTTGGCTCCGCGTCCTTTGCGCATATTCCAGAAAGGTCGGCTGGATCAGGCGCCCGGCGGCAAGGGATCGGTCGACTTCGACGCAGCCTTGCGACGCGGTGTCGGCGTTGGTGCAGAACCAGTTCCGCCCAGATCGTTATCCATCTGCTCAAGCTTCCGTGCGGCCCAGTCGCGGCCGCCAAGGCCGAAGGCCAGAGCGCCTGCGACAGACACGCCGGCAATCAGGATCGTCAGCGCATTGGCCGGGATCATACCGCCAATGCCGGTGAACTGCAGGCCCATGAAGACGAACAGGATGATGGTTGCCCACCGCACGATGGTCGCCGCGGTCGTCCCGCCTGCATCGCCCGCAATGAGACGGGCAAGCAGATTGGCGATCAGGAAGCCAAAGGCGATGACAACCGCTCCGAAGATGACCCTTCCGCCCAATTCGAGGAGCTGGTCGAGGATCGCCGTCAGTTCGGGAAAGCCGAGCAGCCTCGTCGCCGCGATGGCGAAGAACAGCAGGATCGCAACCTGGGCGACGCGGGCGATGATTGCCGATGCTGTGGTGCCCTCGGTGATAAGACCGCTTTCCGCCAATGCCCTATCGACGCCAAGCCCCGGAAGAACTTCCTTCAGGATCTGCACGACGAACTTGCTGATCAGATAACCGATGCCCAGCAGAACGGCGGCGCCGATGATGTTGGGAATGGCCGAGAAGATCATTTCGAGCATGCGCGATGCAGGGTTGCTGATCGATTCGATACCGAGTTGCTCAAGCGCTGCAATGGCTACGGGAATTGCAATCAGGACGTAGACGATCGTACCGATGGTTTTGCTGATGGCGGGGTTGCCTGTGACATTATCGACCCCGCCGCGATTGGCCCATTTATCGAAATCGACGGTCTGTAAGGTCGTGACCACAAGGTCGCGCGCAATTCGTGCGACCATCATGCCGATAAAGAAGATGAGCCCTGCCCAAAGAAGGTTAGGCAGAAATGCCACGACATTCTGAAGCAGGCTGTCGATCGGTCCGGACACGCCGCCGAGATCGAGGATGTTGAGAATGACCAGCAGCCCGAATAGCCAGATCAGGAGGCTGACGATTTTTCCAAGGGATTCTCCGAGCGACTGGCCGTTACCGGTTCCGCGTCTGAAGAAATCCACAGTGTCGACGAGCTTGGCGAATGCCCATTTAGCCGCGCGTGCGGCAAGCCAGGTCACGACAAGCGCGATCAGGGCGAGGAGAATTTTCTCCCCCAGATCCATCGCCAACTGTTCGTTGAAACGATAACGGTCGAAAATCATCAAGCCTCTCCCCGTTGGTGCTCGGTCGGACGAGCGTATCATGCCGAGCCGCGTGAACAAAATCGGTCGAGGGGTTGAGTGGATAACTGCGGCTGCTATCCCATTCCCATGAGTGGATTTTTCGCGCCCCTGGCCCGTTTGCTGGCCGCATTTTCAATCGTCCTGTCCATGCCCGCAGCGGCACAGGAAAATGGGCGGTGGTCGATCGCCATCCACGGCGGTGCCGGGACCATCGCGCGCGATAACATGACGCCGGAACAGGATGCCGCCTATCGCGAAGCGCTGCGCAAGGCACTCGACGCCGGAGCCAAGGTCCTGCGGGAAGGCGGCACGGCGATGGATGCGATCCAGGCCGCAATTGAGCCTATGGAAGACGATCCGTTATTCAATGCCGGGCGCGGTGCGGTGTTCACCTGGGACGGCGATATCGAGCTGGACGCATCGATTATGGACGGGCGCACACGCGATGCAGGTGCAATCGCCGGGGTGCGCGGGATCAGGCATCCGATCCAGCTTGCGCGCAAGGTGATGACCGAAAGCCCGCATGTCATGCTTTCCGGCGAAGGCGCGGAGACATTCGCGGCGGAGCAGGGGATGGAAAACATGCCCAGCGAATGGTTCGAAACCGAGCGCCGGCGGGAATCGCTCGAACGCATGAAGACAGAAAAGCTTTCGGCGATCGACGTCGACGTCAAGTTCGGCACCGTCGGGGCAGTGGCTCTCGACCAGGATGGCAATATGGCGGCCGGTACGTCGACCGGCGGAATGACCGGAAAGCGCTGGGGTCGCATCGGCGATGCACCCATCATCGGTGCAGGGACCTATGCCGACAATCGCAGCTGCGCAGTGTCTGCGACAGGGTGGGGTGAATTCTTCATACGCGCTGGCGTCGCCCGGATGATCTGCGCGCGTATCGACCTCGGGAATGAAGACTCGCAACTTGCGGCGGATACGGTCATCGCCGAAGTGGGAGAAATGGGCGGTGACGGCGGCGTCATCGTAGTGGATCGCAGCGGCGACGCGCTATTCTCGATGAATACCAGCGGCATGTATCGCGGTCGAGCGACCAGCGAAGGCTTGTCCGAAGTGGCGATCTACGCCGACGAATAGAGCGGGCGTGATTGAAGCGGCGGATTAAAACCGGCTGAAGTCAATCTCTACCCGCGTTTGCGGACCTGCGCATAGCTGCCAAGCAGTCTGACGCCATTGGTCTGGAAAGCCAGCTCTTCGAGGGCCGCATCGACCCGCGCTTCGCCTGGCGCGCCCTCGATATCTGCAAAGAACTGCGTGGCCGCGAAGCTGGCACCTTTCTGGTAACTTTCGAGCTTGGTCATGTTCACGCCGTTGGTCGCGAAACAACCGAGCGCCTTGTAGAGCGCGGCGGGAATGTTCTTCACTTCGAAAATGAAGGTGGTCATCGCCTGAGCGCCGGCAAGGCTTGCCGGATCCAGTGCATCTTTGGCGAGAACGACAAAGCGGGTCGTGTTGTCGGGAGCATCTTCGACTTCCCGCTCCACGATCTCGAGGCCGTAAAGGTCTGCAGCCAGTGACGGGGCGATCGCAGCGACATCGGGCTTTCCGCTTTCCGCAACGAAGGCAGCGGCACCTGCCGTGTCTGCATGACTAAGGCCGACGATCCCGCGGTCTGACAGGAATTTATGAGACTGGCCGAGCGCTTGCGGATGGCTATAGGCGGCCTCGAATGGTCCCTTGCCCAGTGCCATCAGGCAATGCGTTATGCGCATGAAATGTTCTGCCACTATCGACAGCCCACTTTCCGGAAGCAGGAAGTGAATATCGGCCACACGGCCATGCTGGCTGTTTTCGATCGGGATCATGGCGCAACCCGCTGCGCCATTTTCAACCGCTTCCAGCGCATCTTCGAAACTGAAACAGGGCAGGGGCAGTGCATCGGGTGCAAATTGCATTGCCGCCTGATGCGAATTGGAACCCGGCGCCCCTCCAAAAGCAATCGCCTGCGCGGGTTGCTCCGCCGCAGCGGAGCGCATCGAATCGACAAGGGCGAGGGCAGGTTTGGCGAACTGACGCATGATGTCCGGCGCGTTAAGGCGGCCTTTCTCGCGCATCAAGCGCTATTGCTGCTTGCGCACTTGCGAAAGCCCGCCTTGCACACTAGAGCGGCGCGCAACCATCAGACCAACCGATTTTCGCCGGGTATTTTACGTAATGGATGATCGTTTCAACACCGCCGCGGGCTGGGTCCTCTTCGCAGGGATCGTTGCGCTCGGAGGTTCCATCGTTTCAGGCATGTATTTCACTGCGGATAAGCATGCGCATGTCGAAGAGCCGGGCTTTTTCATCGAGGGCGTAGCCGAAGATGGTGGCGCCGATGCGGGGCCCGATCTCGGCACCTTGCTCGCAAGTGCCGATGCGGCAGCCGGCGAAAAGGTTTTTGCCAAGTGCACGGCTTGCCACACCATCGAACAGGGCGGTGCCAATGGCATCGGTCCGAACCTTTACGGCGTCATGGGCGAAACGATCGGCACGGGTCACGGCGGGTTCGCCTTCTCCAGCGCGCTTAGCGATCATGGCGGAACCTGGACTTGGGAAAATATGGATGCCTGGCTGACCAGCCCTCGTGCGTTCGCCAACGGCACCAAGATGAGCTTCGCTGGTCTGTCCAAGCCGGAAGATCGCGCCAACGTCATGGAATATCTGGCAGCCAACGGCGGTGCTCCGGCCAAGCCGGCCCCAGTAGCTCCCGAGGCCGACGAAGCTGACGATGCTGTGGACCTTGGCGGCGAAACGCCCACCGATGCCGAAGCCGCGGGCGCGATGGCAGCCGATGAACCGGTTGCGGCGGACAATGCGGCTACGGAGGCTGGCGGCGTCAAGCCGGGCGCATAAGCCCGGAACAGTCTACGGTAAGTAAGGGCCCCGCTTCTGCGGGGCCTTTTCATTTGTGCTTCAGCCCTTGAACCCCTGCGCGATGACATACCATTCGCTCGAGCCTTTCCGGCTTGCCGGGGGCTTGGCATGCTTCACCGTCCTGAAGTGCTTCTTGAGCAGCGTCAGCAGATCGTTATCGGTACCGCCAGCCAGAACCTTGGCAAGAAATGTGCCGTTGGGCGCCAGGTTTTCGACCGCAAACCAAGCACCGGCTTCGACAAGGCCCATCGTTCGCAGGTGATCCGTCTGCTTGTGGCCAACCGTATTGGCGGCCATGTCGCTCATTACCAGATCGGCCTTGCCGCCCAGGGCTTCTTCCAGGACCGCCGGTGCAGTGTCATCCATGAAATCCATCTGGAAAATCGTAACGCCTTCGATTGGCTCGACCTCCAGCAGATCGATGCCGACCACGTGGGCCTTGGGCTTTACCTTGCGCACGACCTGGCTCCATCCGCCCGGCGCGATGCCGAGGTCTACGACCCGTTCGATGCCCTTCAGCAAACCGAACTTCTCGTCCAGCTCGATCAGTTTGTAAGCGGCACGGCTGCGATAACCTTCGGCCTTGGCCTGTTTGACGTAAGGATCGTTGAGTTGCCGCTGCAGCCACCGGGTCGAACTCGCGGTGCGTTTTTTTGCAGTTCGCACGCGCGTTTCGCGGTCTTTTCCTGACCTAGACATCCTGTTCTCGCATTCTTTGCACAGTCGCGCGGCTGCGGTCGCCTTCTACATCGGCGGCAATCAGGCTGCGCAAGATACCCTCGCGAATTCCCCTGTCGGCAACACCGAGTTGCTCTGCCGGCCAGATGTCGAGAATGGATTCGAGAATAGCACATCCGGCGATGACCAGATTCGCTCGGTCGTCGCCGATACAAGGCAAGCGTTTGCGGTCGGGGCCGCTCATGCGTGAGAGGCGGTTGGAAATGTCGCGCATGGCGATCGACGGAACGATCAGGCCGTCGACCGCGCGGCGGTCGTACTGGGGCAGTTCCAGATGCAGACTGGCAAGGGTGGTAACGGTGCCGCTCGTACCCAACAGGCGGATCGGCTCGGTTGAACGTGTGTAATCGCGGATGCGTTCGGCGAATTCGGCGAAGCTGCGCCCCACCGTGCGGCGCATGTTCATGTAACGATCGAGCCGCAGGTCGCGCGTCTCGTCCGATCCGTCGACCGTGTCGGTAAGCGACACGACGCCCCAGGGCACGCTCAGCCAATCCAGGATGCGGGGCACCTTTTCGCCCGGTTGAACCAGTACAAGCTCCGTGGAGCCACCGCCGATATCGAAGATAATGGCCGGACCGTTACCTTCTTCCAGCAGGACGTGGCATCCCAGAACCGCGAGCCGGGCCTCTTCCTGGGCTGAAATGATGTCGAGCATGATGCCGGTTTCGCGCTTCACGCGTCTGATGAACGCCGGCCCGTTTGATGCTCTACGGCAGGCTTCCGTCGCTACGGATCGCGCCAGACGAACATTGCGGCGGCGCAGCTTTTCCGCGCAAACGTGCAGCGCAGCCAGAGTGCGTTCCATTGCTTCATCGGAAAGCTTGCCACTTGCGGCGAGACCTTCGCCCAACCTCACGACGCGGCTGAAAGCGTCGATCACGGTGAAATTTTCGCCCGAAGGGCGCGCTATCAGAAGGCGGCAATTGTTGGTCCCAAGATCCAGCGCAGCGTAGGCCTGTTTGCGCGGAAGCTGGCCTGGCTGATCGTGCAATTTGGACGTTGGCCGGGATACAAAACCGCCATCGCGGCGCGGCGCATTGCGCCTGTCGCCTTGCTTGGCTTCGGGCCGGGAGGGGCGCTTGTAGCGAAAATCGGCTACCTTGCCGGACTTGCCGCCCCGTTGTGTCCCGTGCCCTCTTGTCGTGTCCGGCGGAGAATGATCCGCCATTTCGAGAGCTTTCTTTTTTCCTCCCGCATAAACCACCGTACGCGGGGACTTGACCGAGATGCTAGCGGTGAACAGTTGGCAGGGCAAGGGCACCCGTCTCGCACGGGGTTGACCTTGTTCCGCGACGAAACTAGATGCGCGGCCTCCCGTCCCGGAGCAGCATGCGATTCTTGCTGCCCCCGCGGCTGATGCCCCGTCGTCTAATGGTAAGACTACGGACTCTGACTCCGTCAATTGAGGTTCGAATCCTCACGGGGCATCCATTCTTCCGGCATTATGGCGCTGTGGAACCGGCTAAAGGTCGGCGATGTCAGGCGCAATGACAGAGCGTTCCGTCGGTCCTGCATTGTAGGATGGATTTTCCCCAGAACCAAAGACCAAGTTCTTGCAACAGGATAGGCGGTTCTGTCTATTTGACGGATGGGATACACGAATCTCCGGACGAACTTGGAAAGCAAATTTGCTGACTGGCTAGGCGAGCATCAATCTATCGAAAAAGATATCGAAGATATTGAAGCCGCGTATGCGAAGCTCGACGAGAAACGTGAGCGTCTAGAGAAGGTCGAACTCCTTCTTGAGAGCGCAAAGGTAATCATGGGAGAGATCGCCCCGGGATGGAACCCGAAGTCGGTGCGGCCAAGCAGGAAGTTTGTTTCCAAGCTTCCTTTCGACTCCGGCGAAGTTACGCGAATGGCATTCGACGTCATGCGGGAAGAGAGTCGCGAAATGCGGACCGTTGAAATCGCGCGCCTCGTTGTGCAGCGAAAAGGACTGGATCCAAAGGAGCGCGACTTGGTTGCTCGAGTGAAGACTGCCATCGATGCAAGTCTACGCGCAAAGCAGGGCAAGTTTGTCGATTGCACCGAGGGTTACGGTAGGAAGTGGTTTATTCTCCCAGCCGGCGCCTCGAAGGCATCTAGCCTGTAAGGTAGGCTATAGCGTCATCCCCGTCCTGATCATTAGCCGGATAAGGACCAACCCTCTTTGACTTGCGACCTTGCCAATATCCGACGAGCGTCTTTGAGGGTGGCGTGCGACCAATGGTCGAGATCATTAGATGCAGATGTTCACCATTGGACCTGCGGCGGTATTGCTCCCTCCATCCCAGTTCCATCGCGTATCGATGAATATGGGCACCAGAGATATGCTTGTGGACGCCTCGCTCGGCACAGCGCATCCTCTCGAAAAAGCTCTCGGCCATATTGGTGCAGGCACCGTCCTTCGAGAAGTGCTCCGAGTGGTTGATGCGCTTTGTATCGAAGAGCATGTGCAGAGGCTCCCACTGGGGGCTCATATCCGCATGGACGACGGTATCCGGCAGTAGAGTATCTCGTGCGATTTCGATGGCGTCACCCTCCTTGCCAAGCAGGAAGGTGCGCAGACGGCCGATGACGCCCGCTTCGTGATCGTCACGCTCCCGCATGACGACGATGAGCTTTTGCTTCTTCTTCGCTGCCGCCTTGTGCTTCTTCTTGAACTCGGCCCACAGCTCTTTGGAATTGGGCAGGCGGGGAAGGCTGCCGCCGAACACGGCACCATCAATCTCGACCACGCCGCCCAGCTGCATCGCCTCAGCGTCCTTGCCCATAGCGTCTCTTACTTTTTGGAGCAGGACCCAGGCGGACTTGTAGGTGATGTCAATCTCTCGTGAGAGCCGGCACGCAGCTACTCCCATCACTCCGTTGGCGAAGATCGCACACGCCATCAGGATCTTGCGGAACGTCAGCTTGCGATCCTTGAAGATGGTATGGCTGGTCACACTGAATTGCGCGCGGCACGCCTTGTCCGAGCATTTCCAGCGGCGGTTCTTGCGGATCATCCAAACATCGGTGCAGCCGCATTCGGGGCAGATCGGATTTCCGCCGTTGGCCTCCCAGATGATGCCCTTGAATTTCTCGTGGGCAGAATCCTCCGACATTTCGGCGATGGTGAGAAGACTCATCGACCGGCATTGTGGAGAAAGGAGGAAGTGCTGCGCCATAGTTTCTGGTAGTGAATACCAGCATATATGGTGGTATGGCGAGCTTGTCTAGAGAAATTACCATCATTTGTGATGGCGTTCGCCTTCAGTATCATATGCATCGCCGGTTGGCGTAGCGGAATCTGCGTCCTACAAGGTTCGCAAAGGAGGAACCGCGTCGATGGCAAATGACGAGAAAGTCTGGGAAGCTCTCGCGAAGAACACCCTTCGCGCAGCGATGATGCAGCGGGGTGTTTCCTATGCTGTCTTGGCCGAGCGGCTCGAGGAAATAGGCGTGCACGACAACGAGGTGAACTTGCGGAACAAGGTTGCCCGTGGTCGTTTCACTGCGGTGTTCTTGATGCAATGCCTCAAGGCGCTTGAGGCGGAGTGGATCCACATTCCCTCGTCACTTGAAGAAGCAAGCGGTAAGGGGGGAGCTCAATTGATGGCCCGAAAAATTGCATCTCTTCCTAGTTCGTCAGGAGAAGGCTAGGCTGGTCGCATCGTTGACCGCGTTATAGACTCCGGTCGCAAAGCTCTTGCGACCGCCTGGAGCCGAGATGCCACCAAGCCCAATGGATACGGCGCAAATTATTCCTTGAGGCACTTTCTCGCGCTGCACCAACCGAGGCGGATCGCTAACGCTTCGACCCGCCAAATCCGGGTAGAGAAGAACCGTCAGATCTGATCCGCTGGCCTCCATGAAAGCCATTGCTTCGTAGCGGTCGGCTGCAGTAATCGGTTCGGCGTCCTTGTCCCATCGCCCCTTATATTTCGCATCAATAACGGTAGGCGTTGGACCTACAAGGAGCCCGTCGGGCCTGACCGTTATGGGGCCGCTGTGTGTAGCCCTTTGCACAATCCCGAGCTGGAAATCTTCTTGCAGCGCTACCTTGTCAGCGCCGAATGTCGTGACAAGCGATTTGCTTACGAGCGTTTCCCAAACCCTCCACATATCCAGCGTAAATTCAAACGACTGGAACCCTCCAAAACCGGGAGACAATGTGGAGCCCTGCAGAATGTCGAAGCATATATCATAGGTCGTCTGCCATTGATTGAGGCGTGGCGGGAGAATCCGGCGATGGCGGCTTGGCAAAGCTGTTGTCGTTCCCCAGCGCGAGGCCACCTCGCGCAATCTCATGATGAGGTGGACGTCCCTGACAGAGGTTTCGAGCATGAGCATCCCAGCGCGGATGGTAGCCCAAAACTCATTATCCCAAGTTGTCACATAGCGCTGCTGCAGCCATCCATCCTCCCCTGGGTTGAAGAACACCTCGGGATCAACCTCATGCTGTATCTCGAAGCTTTGGAAGTTTTCCCTCCGGCGAAGCCTCAACGGATGCCTGTGGTTGAGCTGGATGGTGTTCAAGACCACCCGGGCAACCAAGTCTGCAAGTGTCGCGGTCTTGGCGGTATCGGCAGCGATTGACGAATTGAAATCGAGTCGTCCGCTCGCAGATATCAACGCCAGAAAGATCAGATCGGCACGCCAATTGTCACTTGGCCCCGCGAATTTTGGCCTGATCTCAAGATTTATCGTAGGTGATAGTGAGACGACGCCAGCAATGCCCTTGGAGCGGAAACCGTCGCGGCCCGATGATAGGGGGTTCTCCTTCAGTCCATGCCTTCGTCTGATGACTTCGCCGCGCCGCAGAATAAGTGCCTCAACCGCTTCGTTGGGCATGCCCAACGCCGTGGCCAGTTCGGGGACGATGTGCGTGGCCGATCCGTATTCCGTAATTACGGGCCGATGGATGGCGCTAGCTACCGGCAACACGTAGAAGGAGCTCGTAGATATTCTGCTCACCGACTGCTGGTGCAACGATCTTCTGGCGCTCATCGTCACCAAAAGAGGCGTTTACGAGCCGATAACCAGCGGTATCATTGCCGGCGTTAAGAACTACTCCGGCACCGATGCTGTCGCCGTAGAAGACCTCCATGGTGTGCGCTTCGATCTTCTTCCACCAGCCTACGGCAGCTGCGCTTGCGTCATGCACCGAAGCGGGAGCAGGATGGTCCATGAAGATACCGTGGCCAATCTGGAAGTCCTCCGACCGGCCATTTACGATGCGGGAGTTCACCTTCTCCCAAGCCCTGACGAGTGCTTCCGTTACCTCCCCTGACGACGAAGCGCTGGCACCAAGGGAAGAAGAAGCCCCACTGGCATTCAGGTAGTGGCGTGCGATGTCTAGGCTAGGTTCGATTTTCAGGGGGAGAAAGCGCCTCAGAAACGCCACGTCGAGCGGTTCGATCGAGGTGTCCGCCTGGTTCATCGAGCAAAGAATGTAGAGATGATTCGAAAGATGAACCTTGCTTGTGTTTCCGCTCGCATCAAGGACCTGCATAGGGAAGCTATTGGTGCCGACCGTATCGTCGTCCTTGAGGCGTTTGCTTGTGTCGATCGCGACGATTCCGTCGCCGAATAACTGCACTGCTGGCCCGCGGTTCAGTTCGTCAATCACTAAGAGAGATGCAGCGCCATTCAGAGCCGCCTCATTAGCGCGGATCAGCGCACCAGTTTCGACTCTAAAAGACATACCCCCAGCGCCGCCCACGACTGGGACATAAGCACTGGTAAAGTCTCGATGCTTCGTATTTGCGGAAAATGCGATTCTGTCGACGTATCTCTGAGACCGGCTGGGACTCGGCACAGAGGCCCCCGCGCTGCCGGTCGGCGCAGCCGCCGGGATTGCAATCGGTCCGGTGCTCGATTGAGGCACATTCGGAACGGCTGTTGCGCTCACGGCCATGAAGGCATCGGCAACTTCTTGCATCAAATGAGTCTTACCGACGGCAGGAGGCCCGGTAAGCACCACATTATGGTTGGCTGCAAGAGCGTCGAGGATTGCCTGAGTCTGAGGGGAAGCAGACATTAGAGGTTCACCCATGTTTGATTGCTCACGAGGTCCCGGTATCCCATCACGGCGCCTTTGGCAGGAAGTTGAAGGAATAAGTCAGAGAAGAAGTCGTTGACGCTCTTTTCCCACATGCGGTTCTTTACGGCGTCCTCGGTAACGAAGCTTAGTCGAGGGCTGAGGGGCGTTCCGTCCTGATAGATGAGCGCAAAGACTGTTCCTTGACTACGTGGCGGATTCAGAGAAAACTTGTTGACCCGGCCGACACGAGACTCGTCTTTATAGCGGCCTGTTCTCGCGGGAGGCCAATACTCTAGGGTATCAATGACCAGTTGATCGGACCCGTAATTCTGAACGCGCGGATCTGATGGAGGCACATTGGTGTGTGCGATATGCACAGCGACATCTGCGTGATAAATTGTCGACGTGTATGTGCCGGCGCCATCACGTCTGGTTTCCGCCTTTCGATTTGGAAACATCGAGGCGAACACGGGATCAAACTTGCTGGGCGAGCGGAACCGAATATCTCGCGCACCTCCCCCTGTGCCACTCGTCGACGAAGTCGCATTGAACTTCTCGAGGTCGCCTTCCCTGAGTTCTCTGAAGACGTAGCGCTGAACTGCGGTGCTAGACATTACTTACCTCGGTGGTTCGCAGAACTGCCCGCATAGGGTGCAGCCTCTTCAGTGTTGATCTGAGATGGCACGTAGGCGATTGCGCCTTGCGCCTGAGCGAGGGTTAACCGCTCGGTAGATTGAGATCTAATTGAACCCGGAACGGCGCTGAGGATATAGTCTCGCGTCACAGTAGACCGCCTCTCGCCGGGGATCGGTGGCTGGCTGCGATCGAGGCTCGGGAAGTCGGCCATGATGGTGGCGATTTCGTCCCCGCCAAGTCCATATGCCCTGAAGCACAGCAAGTCGATCGCGAGCCTTTCCGCAGCAATGATCTCTGCGGCATCCGTCCTGCCCGACACGTCGACGTCCGCGATGCGCTTCGCGCTTTCTATGATACGTCGTGCCGGCAATTCACCCGGCCGCACAGGCGGCAAAGGGACGCTTTGGAGGAGGAAGTAGTTAACCGTGGTGGTAAGGACGCGTCTGAGCATCCAGTCGAAGGCCAGGCTATTCACCAGCGCGCACCACAGGTGAAGATTGTTTTGGCCCAGGGCGTTCGGGAATACGACTGTCGGGACTTTGTTGCCACAAACGACACCCGCAGGAACGACGGCTGCCATCATCGACCGCTCGTTGGTCTGCCCGGCGATATCGCAGAACGACGCCCTTGGTTGACCGGTGCGAGCGCTCGCGCTCGAGGGCACATCGTCGGCACGGACGTAGAACTGCGGCTCGATGACCGCTCCACCGATGGGGTTAGGTTGCCAGATGGCCCGACGTCCTGAGCCTTCGACGTAGGTCTTTGCACCGAAGCGGAACTGGTGGACCATTCGGCCTTCAACGAGCGGAAGAGAGTCCTTCGCCGGTAAATCGAGAAACCGCGAACGTTCGCGAGTCATATCTATCTCCCGCGAGAACTCGGGATACCATGGGTCTTCCCGGCTGCTCCAGGCTTGTCCCCTACGGCTCATCTTCTGAAAGAGGCGCCACTCGGCCGGGCTGCCAACTTCGGGAAGAGATAGGTCCGGCCTCACACTCTCCAGCGATGATTTCGATATGCTAGTGACACCTTCGAGGACACATTCGTTTTCCGGACACGTCCCATGGCCGAGGATAATCTTGCTGGTATTTACTTGCGTCCCACCATGCCTCCCGCTGACCGCGAGGAACTTGAAGCGCGTGTCGATGGAGAAGAACCTAGGGCGGTTGTCGAAGATGGTCACCTCGACCTCGTCAAACGTCTCGAAGATCTCAGTGCGAAGGGAAGCGGTGCCCTTTGATCGTATCAACCCTGCGGGCAGCAGGGCCACCATCGAGCCATCTTTCGCTAGCTCCGCCATCAGTCTGGTGAACGCCGCGAACAGGTCGACTTCCCCGTCGAGATCGTGCACCGACGAGAGCATCTTCGCGTAGTCTTTCTTTGCGGCTCGGAGGTCAGCGAGGTCGAAAAGAGATTCTTGATCGGGAACTCCGCCGTAGTGGCCCTGGTGTCCCCGAGAGAGGGCCTCTTCGTGGCGATGGATTTTCACTTTCTCCCATGGGGGATTGCCTACCACGGCGCCAAAGCCGTCCCTCACACCATCAAACCATTCGTCCACTGGGCGCATGAGACTATCACCAACATACCATCGCGAGGTCAGGCTCTCGATCGCCCCAAGGTCAGCGGTGAGGGATGATAGTGCCAGTCTTGCTCCCCGCTGAGCCACTTGCGAGACGTCGCCTGCCACGACGCCCTCGGCGAGGAAAGTGCCCATTTCCTTGCGATCCGAGCCGCATGTCTCAAGCGCCGAGGCGACGAGTAGAATCCCGGAACCACAAGCTGCATCTACAATCGGGCGACGAGCGCTGTTGAGTTGAGCGGCCTTGCGACCCACGTAGGAAGCAAGCCTGAAATCCGTGTAGTGCGCACCCGCCTTCCGCTGATCCTGCGTGGCTAGTCGTTCCCGCGCTAGCGCGGACAACGCCAGCGGCGCGGGAATGCCTGTCTCGCCAATAAGGTCGAGAATCTCTTCCGCGACGCGGTCCAGCTTGCAGAACGGTTCGATTGTGTTGATGGAAAACAGGCTGTGATATCCCTTGAGGGCATATCCTCCCAATCGAGACGACACGGCCTCCAACGCCTGCAAGCGTCGCTCGGCCGGCGAACCCTCACCCTCGGCCCCAACGAAGGTCTCGAGGCGCTTCTCGGCGGCCGACAGCAGCTTGCGCTCGAATGGAACGGGTGAGCTCATGCGTATTGAACCTCCATGCTCGTCTTGGCGTTTTCCGTCTCAGACGAGGCGCCAAAATGACGGAAGTCGACGATGTATTCAGTGACAGCATCGCCGCGGGCGCTGGCGGCGACGTTCGGCCGATACCGACCTACACCGTCGATTTCATGAATTTGAAAATCTCCTATCTCGCTTAACGCTGCCATCAGGTCATCGAGTGGTATGTGCCCCTCTGAACTGTAGGAGAGAAGAATGCGGGATGAGCCGATATTTGCCATCAAATCGACGAGAGCGTCCAGAGCCCGGCGCTTGTAGCAGAAGCTCGAGGCTTTTGCCTTCCACGGCCGGAGACCGCTGACACCTTCGACGTTGGGCTGGTCGTTGAGCACGATGCTATCGAGGATGTGATAGTAGGAGGCATACTGCCGCTTGGTATAGGGTGGATCCAGATAAACTAGGTCCTGCTTCTTCACGTGAAGCTCCTCGGCGTTACCGATGCGGCTAATTCGGTCTGTCGGGGTCAGCCGCAAGCGTCGAGGGGTCATCTCCAGCAAGCGCTGCGAGTTCGCCTGCCACTTGGACAAAAAACAGCCGTAGGTGCCGGCAATGTTCGCAACTCGATTGACTGCGGAGATGAGGTCAGCGAGCAGGAGGCACTCCTCATCGTCACTGATCAGGGTTTTATCCTTCCAGTCGGCGATCTCGGCGCGGATGCTATCGAGGCGTGCTGCGTTCCGCTCAGTGAGATACATTCGCTTCACACCGTCTGCGTCGCAGGCCTCCGACGCCGGGCTGTAAGTGCAATGAAAATATCCGGGTTTGGCCACGACGGCATTTAGTCGCCCCACTGCGGATGAGTAGCCGCCCAGGCTTTCAAATTTTGCTTCGCCGAGCGATAGGAGACGCGCAGTGGACATGACTACAGCTGAAGGAAGAGCGTCATTGACCTGCACCGCCCAACCATTGGAGGCTGCGATCTCTGCAACCGCCCCAGTGCCTGCAAAGGCATCAATGAAACGGCCATCGGCCGAGGTAGGTGTTGCGATAAGTTCGGAGAGAGAATTGGAAAGCCGGGCCTTCGAGCCAAGATATCTGAAGGTCATTGTTGCTATGTCTCCCCGGCGCGATCGATTTATCCCTATTCTAGGATGAAAAATGCGCAGGGGCCAAGCAACTTGTTTCCAATCTGTTCTGCATGACTAAATTTTTCGGATCGACGACCCTCTGAAGACCGACTGCCTCCAATCTGATTGATTGGGCTTTGCGCTCTCACATCCTAGAATTGCGGAAGGAGGCTTAGACGCGAATGCCCCAATCTGCCGTGCGATTTGAAGATCACGGTCAATAGCTGGTTCCACTGCGCCATAATGCCGCATTCTTCCAATCACCGTTGCCAAAGCCGAATTCCCGCGCCAGACAGGTTGCAATGGGAGACGGAGTTTTGAGCGAGACCTTTCCGGAAATCCGCGATGCGGTCCGGCGACTATGTGCGAAGTTTCCAGGCGAGTACTGGCAACAGCTCGACCGTGAGCGCGCCTATCCGACCGAGTTCGTTACTGCGCTGACCGAGGCAGGGTTTCTGTCGGTCCTGATACCGGAAGAATATGACGGATCGGGCCTTGGCCTGGAGGCGGCATGCGCCGTCTTGGAAGAAATCCATCGTTCAGGCTCGAACGGCGGGGCCTGCCATGCGCAGATGTACACGATGGGTACGCTTCTCAAGCATGGATCGGAAGAACAGAAGCGCACCTATCTTCCCAAGATCGCAAGCGGGGAATTGCGCCTGCAAGCCTTCGGTGTGACCGAGCCGGGTGCCGGTACCGACACCACCCGTATCTCGACCTTCGCTCGGCGGGAGGGCGACGACTACATCGTCAATGGTCAGAAAATCTGGATCAGCCGCGCCGAGCATTCCGACCTGATGGTGCTGCTATGCCGCACCACCCCGCGCGACGAATGCGCCAAGCCGTCCGATGGCATGAGCGTGCTTCTGGTCGATATGCGCGAGGCGGTCGGCAACGGGCTGACCGTGAGGCCTGTGCGGACCATGCTCAATCACGCGACGACGGAGCTGTTCTTCGACGATCTGCGCGTACCAGCCAGCGCACTGATCGGGGAGGAGGGGAAGGGCTTTCGCTACATCCTTTCCGGTATGAATGCCGAGCGGATTCTTATTGCCAGCGAATGCATTGGCGATGGGCGCTTTTTTATCGACCGCGCTTCGGCTTACGCGAAGGATCGCAATGTCTTCGGTCGCGCGATCGGCGAAAATCAGGGTATCCAGTTTCCTATCGCGCGCGCGTACGTCCAGCTCTCCGCAGCTGCCGAAATGGTGACCAAGGCCGCGCGAATGTTCGACGCCGGGGAAGGCGCGGGGACGGAGGCGAACATGGCCAAGATGCTGGCGAGCGAGGCGAGCTGGTTTGCGGCCGACATGTGCATCCAGACGCATGGCGGCTTCGGCTTCGCCGAGGAATACGATGTGGAGCGCAAGTTTCGCGAGACGCGCTTGTATCAGGTCGCGCCGATCAGCACCAATCTGATCCTGAGCCATGTGGCAACGCATGTGCTGGATCTGCCGAAAAGCTTTTAGGGAGAGAGCAATATGTCGAGCAACGGTCCGCTGACCGGCCTCAAGGTCGTCGAATTCCAGGGCATCGGCCCGGGGCCCCACGTCGCGATGATGCTGGCCGACATGGGGGCGGAAGTCGTGCGGATCGAACGGTCCGGCCATCAGCCGATGAATCCCGTCGTCGAACGCGCGCGCCACCGTGTCGCGGTCGATCTGAAGAGCGAGGACGGCCAGGCCTTCGTCAGGACAGCGCTGAAGCACGCCGATGTGCTGATAGAAGGTTTTCGTCCCGGAGTGATGGAGCGGCTCGGTCTCGGACCCGATGATCTGCTCTCGGCCAATCCGACTCTCATCTACGCCCGCATGACCGGCTGGGGACAGGACGGCCCCTTGGCACAAGCAGCCGGGCATGATCTCAATTACATCGCCATCACCGGCGCACTGGATGCGATCGGCAAGCGCGGAGAACTTCCGGTGCCGCCACAGAACCTCGTCGGCGATTTCGGCGGCGGTTCGATGTATTGCGCCATGGGCATCCTCGCGGCGTTGTTCGAACGGACCAGCAGCGGCAAGGGTCAGGTTGTCGATGCGGCGATCGTCGACGGCGTCACCAGCTTGATGAGTTTCTTCTACGGCCAACCGCACAGCGCCTTGCGCACGGTCGATCGCGGCGCGGGCCTGCTGGGCGGGGCCGCGCATTTCTACCGCTGCTATACCTGCAAGGACGGGAAGGAAATCAGCGTGGGGGCCATCGAGCCGCAATTCTATGCCGAATTGCTTCAGCGTGCCGATGCGCCCGATCACCTGCGGGAAGCGCAGATGGATCCGTCGAAATGGGACAGCTATGCCCACGATCTTGCGAATCTGTTCGCGACGAAAACGCAGGACGAATGGTGTGAACTGCTCGAAGGAACCGATGCCTGTTTCGCGCCGGTCGTCCCGCTCGATCACGCGAAAGACCATTCGCATATGAAGGCGCGCGGTGCGTTCGTCGAACATGGCGGGCGCTGGCATACGGCACCTGCACCGCGTTTCGACCGGACGCCCGCGACCATCCGCGACAGCGTTCAGGATGGCGATGCAGTGGTGGCGCGCTGGTCCGAAGGAGGCTAGTGAACCGCGCAAAGGAGAGATTCCCATGCGCGATTGCACCAAATTCTACATCGATGGCCAATGGGTCGCCCCCGAGGCTGCAAACACCGTCGACGTCGAAAACCCGGCGACCGAGGAAACGATCGGCCAGATCAGCTTCGGCACGAAGGCCGATGTCGACAAGGCCGTGGCGGCAGCGCGCCATGCTTTCGAAAGCTTCAGCCAGACGAGCAGGGAAGATCGGCTGACGCTGCTGCGCGCGATCCAGGCCGAGATCGAAAGCCGCAAGGAAGAACTCGCCACTGCCGTCAGCGATGAAATGGGCGCCCCGATGAGCCTTGCCAACGGCCCGCATGTCGGCTTGCTCGCCGGCCACTGCCAAAAGGCCATCGAAATTCTCGAAGGCTTCGAGTTCGAACGCCAGGACGGCCCGACGCTTCACGTGTGGGAACCGATCGGCGTTGTCGGCATGATCACTCCGTGGAACTGGCCGCTCAACCAGATCGCCTGCAAGGTCTTCCCGGCGCTTGCGACGGGCAACACCATGATCCTCAAGCCCAGCGAGATTGCACCCTTCAACGCTTACATATTCGCTGAAATCCTCGACGCGGCTGGTGTGCCTGCCGGTGTCTTCAATCTGATCAACGGCGACGGTCCAGGTGTCGGCGAGGCGATCTCGGGTCATCCCGACATCGACATGGTCAGCTTTACCGGCTCGACCCGTGCCGGCGTGCTGATTGCCAAGAACGCGGCCGATACGGTCAAGCGCGTGGCGCAGGAACTGGGTGGCAAGAGCCCGAACATCGTCCTCGATGACGGGTCGTTTGCAAAGTCGGTCGCCAAGGGCACAGTCGCGATGATGGGCAATTCGGGCCAGACCTGTACCGCCCCTTCGCGCATGCTCGTGCCGCGCAAGCGCATGGAGGAAGCCAAGGCTGCCGCCAGGGAAGCGGCAGAGGGTGTCATTCCCGGCGATCCCAAGGGCAATGCCGCAATCGGACCGGTAGTCAGCCGTACCCAATGGGACAAGATTCAGAGCCTGATCGAAAAAGGCATCGAGGAAGGCGCGACATTGGTCGCTGGCGGTCCCGGCAAGCCGGAGGGCCTCGAAACAGGTCACTTCGTCAAGCCGACCGTCTTCGCCGATGTCGACAACGACATGACCATCGCGCGCGAAGAAATCTTCGGTCCCGTGCTCTGCATTCTGGGCTACGACGATTACGATGATGCCATTCGCATCGCCAACGATACCGAATACGGCCTCGCCAGCGCGATCACCGGCGAAGATATCGAACTCGCCCGCAGCCTCGCCAAGCGCATCCGTGCCGGGCGGGTTGCGATCAATGGCGGTTACGACATGAACGCGGCTTTCGGCGGTTACAAGAAATCGGGCAATGGCCGCGAATGGGGTGAATGGGGCTTCCACGACTTCCTCGAGGTGAAAGCCGTCATGGGTCACAGCTGATGGCAGGCAGGCACTTCGATGAATGGACGGTCGGCGACAAGCTGACGCATGAAATACGGCGCACGGTGACGGAAGCGGACAACCTCTTCTTCACCGTGATGACCCACAATCCCCAGCCACTTCATCTCGATGTGGAAGCGGCCAAGGAGAGTGAATTTGGACAGATCCTCGTCAACGGGACCTATACTTTTTCGCTGATGGTGGGGTTGAGCGTGGGGGATACCACGCTCGGCACGCTGGTCGCCAATCTTGGCTATGACAAGCTGGTCATGCCCAAGCCGGTTTTCATCGGCGACACGCTTCATGCAACCAGCGAAGTCATCGCTCTGCGCGAAAGCAAATCGCGGCCGGACACGGGGATCGTCACCTTCATGCATGAAGCCGTGAACCAGCGCGGCGAAGTGGTATGCCGCTGCGAACGTTCGGCTTTGCTGAAGAAGGCGGGATGATCCGCGCGTAACCTTTTCGCCGTATGGGCGTTTCGTGCGCGAGGGAGTTGCAGTTGGCGCATCACGAACCATCCAGCGTAACCGAAGTGCTCAGCGAGCTCGACGAGCTTGCTTCGCACGGCGACAAGGTCTGCGTCGCGGATGTTCTGGACGATTTCGGCGAACGCAGCTTCGGCCCCTTCATAATGCTTCCGGCCTTGCTCGAACTTTCGCCGATCGGCGGCATACCGGGACTGCCAACCGCTCTCGCGCTGTTCATCGCGCTGATAGCGGTTCAGCTCCTCATTGGGCGCGACCATGTCTGGATGCCGCAGTTCGTGCAGAATCGGGCGGTCGGTTCCAAGAAGCTTCACAAGGCGGTCAGCAAGCTTCGCGGTATCGGCAAATTTCTCGACCGGCACAGCGAAGGTCGCCTCGAAATACTGACCGAAGGCATCGCTATCAAACTGGTTGCGATCCTCATCATCGCATTGTGCTGTACGGTGCCGCCACTCGAATTTCTGCCCTTCGCCAGTTCCTTCCCCATGCTCGCCATCGCGGTGTTGGGACTGGCTCTTACCGTGCGGGACGGTGCGCTCGTCCTTGCCGCGCTTGTCTTCACCTGCATTGCGGCCGGGGCGGGCCTTTACATGTTCCTGAATTCTTCGGGCGACGGCGGCGGTCTGCCGTTCCTGTGAACCGCGCTGCGGCACGCGTAAAATTGCGGGCACGGGTCAACTTGCCATTCACCTGTGGTATCCTACATACTCGGGAATGAAAGGAACCCGCGAATGAGCGAGCAGAATTCTCCCCCCGAGCCCGAAGGCAACGGACCCAACCCCTGGGTGAAGAGCCTGATGATCTGGGGCGGCATTTTTCTCGCCCTGCTGATGGTCGTCTCGTTCTTTGGTGGCAGCAGCAGCGGCAATGGCACGCAGCTGCTCTATTCCGACTTCCGCGACAAGGTCGCCGAAGGCTCGGTTGCCAATGTGCAGATTTCCGAAACGCAGATCGTGGGGGAGATGAAGAATGGCGAACAGTTTTCGACCATTCCCGTGGCCAACGACACATCGCTGCCTCAGCTGCTCGAAGACAATGGCGTGCGCTATTCGGGTGCGGAAGCCGATAACGGTAATATCCTGCTCTACGCACTGATCCAGATCCTGCCATTCGTGCTGATCCTCGGTATCGCATTCTTCGCCTTGCGACAGGTCCAGAAGGGCGGCGGCGCTGGCGGGGCGATGGGTTTCGGAAAATCGAAAGCCAAGCTGCTGACCGAACGCCAGGGCAAGGTTACGTTCGCCGATGTCGCCGGCATCGATGAAGCTCGCGAAGAGCTGGAAGAAATCGTCGAATTCCTCAAGGATCCGCAGCGCTTCTCCAAACTCGGCGGCCAGATTCCCAAGGGTGCGCTGCTCGTCGGTTCGCCCGGCACCGGTAAGACACTGCTCGCTCGCGCCATTGCGGGCGAGGCGGGCGTGCCTTTCTTTACCATTTCCGGGTCAGACTTCGTCGAAATGTTCGTCGGCGTTGGTGCAAGCCGCGTGCGCGACATGTTCGAACAGGCGAAGAAGAATGCCCCGTGCATCCTCTTTATCGACGAAATCGATGCCGTTGGCCGTTCACGCGGCCATGGGTTGGGCAATTCGAACGACGAGCGCGAGCAGACGCTGAACCAACTGCTGGTCGAAATGGACGGTTTCGAGGCGAACGAAGGCATCATCATCATCGCCGCCACGAACCGCCCCGATGTGCTCGATCCTGCGCTGCTGCGTCCGGGTCGTTTCGACCGTCAGGTCGTGGTGCCGGTGCCGGATATCGATGGCCGCGAGAAAATCCTCGCCGTTCATATGAAGAAGCTGCCGCTGGCGCCCGACGTCAATCCTCGCACGATCGCGCGCGGAACACCCGGTTTCTCGGGGGCGGACCTCGCCAACCTGTGTAACGAAGCGGCCTTGCTTGCCGCGCGCCGCAACAAGCGGCTGGTCGCCATGCAGGAATTCGAAGACGCCAAGGACAAGGTCATGATGGGCGCGGAGCGCCGCAGCATGGTCATGACCGAGGATGAGAAGAAGATGACCGCTTATCACGAGGCCGGCCACGCGCTGGTGTCGCTGAACGAGCCGGCATCCGATCCCATCCATAAGGCAACGATCATTCCGCGTGGCCGCGCGCTGGGCATGGTCATGCGTCTGCCTGAACGGGACAGCTATTCCTACCACCGCGACAAGATGCACGCGAATCTGGCGGTCGCTATGGGCGGCCGCGTCGCAGAAGAGATCATCTTCGGTCACGACAAGGTATCGAGCGGTGCCAGCGGCGACATTCAGTACGCCACCGATCTCGCCCGGAACATGGTCACCAAGTGGGGCATGTCGGACAAGCTCGGTCCCCTGCAGTACGAGCAGAGCCAGGAAGGCTATCTCGGCATGGGACAGACCGCGCGTACCATGGGCGGCGCTGAAACGAACAAGCTGATCGATGCCGAAATCAAGGATCTGGTCGAAAACGGTCTGAAGCGGGCAACGGAAATTCTGACAGATCAGGAAGACAAGTTGCACCTGCTTGCTCAGGCTATGCTTGAATACGAGACTCTGACCGGGGAAGAAATCGATCAGCTGATGAAAGATGGCAAGATCGACCGGCCGGACGAACCCAAGAGTTCCGTCACGATCAAGCCGCTGGCGGGGGCCGCTGTCCCTAAGGCCGGCAGGAAATTCGGCGGGGGCACTGCGCCGCAAGGTGCCTGAAGGCCATAGCCAACCCAATCATAAGGGGCGCTCCTCGCGGGAGCGCCCCTTTTTTCTTTCGCGTCGTCAGAACGCGCCGAGGAAGAACACCAGCTGGATGAAGAGGCTGGCAATGATGGTGATGAAGATCAGCAGCAACGCCAAGCGCCAGTAAGCCGAAAAGCGGTTCAGATCATATGCGTGGCGCAATTGCTTGTAGATGTGGATCGGCGGCACGATGAACGCCAGACCTGCCGATAACCACTCGGGCGCCCCGACCTTCACCAGGATGGATATGACGATGAACAGGAGCGACATGAACGCGATCGAATATGTCACGAAAATCGCGTGGTCATAGGCGCGGAAGCGGCGCTTCCAGAAGAACAGCAGCCAGACGAACGGCAATGACAGCGGGATCAGCAGCCAGCTGAATTTGTAGCTGTTGCTCTGCAGTTTGTAGAGCATCAGGTTCGGGTTATCGTTCCACTTCTTGATCGTCTTGTCGAACCACCCGATGCCGGATTTCCATTGCGTCTGTCCTTTCGCGCCGGGGCCCATAACCGGCAGCGAGTTCAGCGTTGTCACCTGTTCTTCCACTCGGGCCAGATCCGCCTGTGTCTCGGAACGCTCGGGGTCGTTGGGCTCCATCGCCGAAAGCTCGGCGCGCAAGTCGGCGCGCTCGCGTTCGAGATTTTCGATGGCGTGCGTGATGTCGCGGCTGGCAGAACCGAATTGCGCCGGGGTAGAAAGTCCAATCCCTGCGATCTGAAAAACCGCGAACATCAGAAAGACGGAGAACAGAAACAGGCCCATCGGGCTAACGAAGGATGCGCGTTCGCCTTCTATGTAGCGACGCGTAAGCTGGCCGGGCTTCAGCGCCAGCTTCGGCAGCGTCTTCCAGGTTTTGCCTTCGAAGTGCAGGGCGCCATGCAGAAGATCATGCAAGAAGGCGCCCAGCGTCCGGTGCAGATGCGCTTTTTGGCCGCAGGCGTGGCAATAGTTGCCCGTCAGCGCCGTTCCGCAATTGAGGCATGCCCCTTCGTCGAAGTGGCCAGCCTGCAGCTCTGCAGCTTCTGGCAGGCCCTTGCTTCCGCGGCCCACGGCCTTGGCGAAAAGGCCGCCTTCGACTGCAGTCCCGAATGCATCGCCGAACTCGCTCATATGCCCTCCTGTCAGTTGCAGGATAAGGCCAGCGCCATCCTTGCTGCAACGCAAAAAGGCCGCCAAGCGGGCGGCCTTTCCACTATTTTTCAGCAAGCCTGCTCGGATCAGCCGTCGTAGTCGGCGCCGATAGAGGTCGAACGGGTCGGTGCCGAAGCGGTGATCCGCAGTGCTTCTGCGGACTGGCTCAGCGAACCCACTTCATCCATCTCGTCATCGTCGTCCGGAAGGATTTTCTGCAGGTTGGTCACCGCAGCTTCGTGCAGTTCCTTCGGCTTGACCGTCTGCTCGGCGATTTCGCGCAGGGCAACGACCGGGTTCTTGTCGCGATCGCGATCGACGGTCATTTCCGCACCACCAGAAATCTCACGCGCCCGCTGGGCAGCCAGCAGGACGAGATCGAAACGGTTGGGGACCTTGTCTACGCAGTCTTCGACAGTAACGCGCGCCATTGGCACTCCGATGCAAATCAAGTGATTCCGGGAAAGTGCGCCACTTAAGCGTTCGGGGGCCGACAGTCAAGGATTGCCACCCGTCAGCAAGCGAGTAAGGCCGGAAGTATGGGAGACATCGAAACGGCCAGCCCCGGCGCGGACTTTACCGATCCGGAGCCTTTCGAAATGGATGCAGCGGGCCAGCATCTCGCTTTCTATCCGGGCGGGGAGGACAGGCGTAAGGCGTTGTTCGATCTCGTCGCCGGCGCACGGAAAAGTCTCGACGTCTGCTTCTACATATTTGCCGAGGATACGGTCAGCACGCAATTTCGCGATGCGCTAGTTGCGGCGGCAAGGCGCGGGGTCCGGGTCACCCTCATCGTGGATCGTTTCGGCGCCGATGCGACCGATGCGTTTCTGCAGCCTCTGGTAGAAGCGGGCGGCGAGTTCCTGTGCTTCTCGGCTAAGTGGACCCGGCGCTATCTCATCCGCAACCACCAGAAAATGGTCATCGCAGATGGCAGGAAAGCGATGTTCGGGGGCTTTAACATTGCCGACGATTACTTTGCTCCTCCGGCCGAAAACGGGTGGAACGATCTCGGCATCGTGATCGAAGGATCTGCGGTTGAAGGCCTGAACGACTGGTATTCCAAATTGCGCCAATGGACCGAACGTGAAGAGCAGCACGCCCGGGAAATCGCGCGCACGGTCCGCGACTGGGAATGGAAACAGGCCCGCACGACATGGCTGGTCGGCGGTCCGACGCGTGGTTTATCCAGCTGGGCGCGCTGCGTGTCGGACGATCTCGTGTCCGGCGATCGCCTGGATATGTTCATGGCCTATTTCAGCCCGCCCAGGAAGCTGCTGCGCAGGATGGGCCGGATCGCGCAGAAAGGCGCGACGCGCCTCGTGATGGCCGGCAAATCGGACAATGGCGCCACGATCGGCGCCAGCCGCTCGCTCTATGGCTATCTGCTTTCGAAACGGGCGCAGATCTGGGAATTCGCGCCATGCAAGCTGCACACCAAGCTGATCGTGCTGGACGATTCGGTTTATCTCGGCAGCGCGAATTTCGACATGCGCAGCCTCTACATCAATCTCGAACTGGTGCTGAAGGTTGACGATGCCGCCCTGGCTGATCGCATACGCGACTTCATCAGCTGGCACATCGAGGCGTCCGAACGCATTTCGATACCGCTTCACAAGCAGCGCGCGACGGTCTGGAACCGCATTCGCTGGAACCTCAGCTGGCTGCTGGTATCGGTGATCGACTACACCGTTACCAGGCGCCTGAACCTGGGGATCTGACCTACTCGTATTCCTCGTAGTTCCGCACTTCCGGGCTGGAAAACTTGGTGAACTCGCTGTGGAAGAGCAGTGGAACATTGCCGGTTGAACCGTGCCGCTGCTTGGCCACGATCAGGGTCGCCTTGTTGACCAGCTCCAGATGGCGCGCTTCCCATTCGGCGTATTTCATCCGCACTTCTTCCGAACTGGTTTCGTCGGGCGTGTCGGGCTTGGTCGCGTTGTGATAATATTCGGCGCGGAAGATGAACCACACCATGTCGGCGTCCTGCTCGATCGAGCCGGATTCGCGCAGGTCGGCCAGCTGCGGGCGCTTGTCTTCGCGCTGTTCGACCTGGCGTGAAAGCTGCGACAGGGCGATCACCGGAACGTGCAGTTCCTTCGCCAGCGTTTTCAGTCCGCGGCTGATTTCCGAGATTTCGTTCACGCGGTTGTCGCTTGCACGGCCCGAACCCTGCAGCAGCTGCAGATAGTCGACGATCACCAGGCCGATATTGTGGCGCCGCTTCAGGCGCCGCGCCCGTGTCCGCAGCGCGCCGATGGTCAGCGCCGGGGTGTCGTCGATATAGAGCGGCAGGTCGGTCAGCTCTTGGCTGGCGAAGGACAGGCGCTGGAACTCCTCCCGGCTCAATTTGCCCGAACGCAGCTTCTCGCTCGAGATTTCCGCTTGTTCGGCCAGGATACGCGTGGCCAGCTGGTCGGCGCTCATTTCCAGGCTGAAGAAAGCAACGCCCGCGCCGGGCGACTTGTCGGCCTCGATTCCCGTCTTGAGATCGTCCATCAGCCGCCGCGCCGCATTGAAGGCGATGTTGGTGGCGAGCGAGGTCTTGCCCATGGCCGGGCGCCCGGCAAGGATCACGAGGTCCGAATTGTGCAGGCCGCTGGTCTTGTCGTTGATCGTGTCGAGGCCGGTGGTCTTGCCCGAAAAGCGCCCCCCCGAATTCATCGCCGCCTGAACCACTTCCAGCGCGCCGAACGCCGCCTTGCGGAAGGTCTGCGCCTCGCTGCCCGTCGTCGCGCCCTCGGCCACGCGGTAAAGATCGGCCTCGGCCATCTCGATCTTGCGCAGCGGTTCGACCTCGTCCGACGTGTCCAGCGCCCCTTCCACGAGATTGCGCCCCACGCTTACCAGTTCGCGCAGCAGCGCGAGGTCATAGATCTGGTCGGCCAGTTCGCGCGGGTGCAGCAGGCCCTGGCCGTCGGCCGTCAGCTGCGCCAGATAGGTCGTGCCGCCAAGCTGCTTCAGCGCCTCGTCGCTCTCGAAATAGGGCTTGAGCGTAACCGGCGTCGCCACCGAATTGCGGTCCAGCAGCTTGAGCACGCGTTCATAGATACGCTGGTGCACCGGCTCGTGGAAATGATCCGCCATCAGCGGCGTGGTCAGTTCCTCGATCACCTTGTTGTCGATCAGCACGGCGCCCAGAAAGGCCGCTTCCGCTTCCAGGTTGGCGGGCAGCACGGGACCTTTCGCCGATCTGGCATCGGTCGAATCGTCGTTGCGGAAGAGGAGATCGGTATCGGCCATGCGCGTCTGATGCCTGCCGCGGGGTCGTGGTGACAAGGAAATTAGGCCGCTAAATTTTCATTTCGCCCTGTGGATAGTGGGGACACTTCGCGAGCCCCTTGCCGCAACCCGCCTATCTCTGCGAAAGCAGCGCGCAGGCATGACCGATTCAGCATCTTCTCCGGGCGACCATCGCATCGCGCATATCGAGCTCGATGAAGAGACGATCATCTGGCGTAATGCCGATATCGAGCAGGAACGGCGGATCGCCATCTTCGATCTGATCGAGGAAAACCTGTTCAAGCCGGTGCGCGCGGTGGAACGCGGCGCAGCCGGGCCCTATCGCCTGACCCTTGCGGTTCGCGATGGGCGCCTGCTGATGCGGATCGCCGATCAGGACGATCAGCTGCTGGAAGAACTGTTGCTCGGTCTGGCGCGCTTCCGGCGGCCGATCCGCGAATATTTCGCCATCTGCGACAGTTATTATCAGGCCATTCGCAAAGCGACGCCGATGGAAATCGAGACGATCGACATGGCGCGCCGGGGCATTCACAATCGCGCGGCAGAGCTGCTGGTTGAGCGGCTGGAGGGCAAGATCGAAACGGATTTCGCCACTGCGCGGCGCCTCTTCACGCTCATCTGCGTACTGCATATCAAGGGCTGAGGGGTAAGTATGGCTAAGCGCGGACGCGGACGGCGCAGGGCCGGGGCGAAAAGGCTGTTCCCGCGGGTGGGAAAGATCGTGCTGCTGGTGCTGGTCCTGCTGCTCGTCGCCGGTGCCTATGCGTGGCACAAGGGTCGCAGCTGGCGGCCGGACGAGGCGGTCTGGGCCGATCAGGGCGCGCTGGTGGGCGCCGCCGATGGCGCGGTCGATTTCGGCACCATTGCGGGCCTTGGCGCCAAATTCGTCTATCTGGAAGCAAGCGACGGGGCCGGCCGCAAGGATATCGCATTCGGGCAGAACCTCGCCCGTGCACGCACCGCAGGGCTCGCGGTGGGGGCGACGCACCGTTTCGATCCCTGCGCCGTGGCCGATGGCCAGTCGGCCAATTTCGTCACCATGGTACCGCGCGACAGCGACCTCCTGCCTCCGGTCATTCTGCTGGAAACGACGGCCGACCAGTGCCCGTCGCGCGTGTCGGATGCCGCGGTGCAGAGCGAGCTGACCACGCTCGTCAACCAGATCGAGGCGCATAGCGGCAAACCCGCCATCCTCGCGCCGGTAGAAGAATTCGAAGCCGCCTATGCGCCGTCGCGCCGGTTCGACCGTCAGCTATGGCTTACCCGCAGCTGGGTCGAACCCGATTACGCAAGCAGGCCGTGGCTGATGTGGACCGCCAATCGCTGGTACAAGACCGAAGCTGCGCAGGAACCACTGCGCTGGGTCGTTGTCCGGCCCTGAGGACTGAACGATGACCGACCAGGAACTTATCGATGCCGCGCGCCAGGCTGCACAGCACTCCTATTCGCCCTATTCGAAATTTCCAGTCGGCGCGGCGCTACGTTTTGCAGATGGCAGCATCGTGACCGGAACGAATATCGAAAACGCCAGCTACGGCCTGGCCCTATGTGCTGAAACGGTCGCGGTGTCCAAGGCCATGGCCGATGGCGCGCGCGGCGGGCTGGAAGCGGTTGCTGTGACCGGTCCGGGCACAGATCCGATCACGCCCTGCGGTCGTTGCCGCCAGGTGCTCAACGAACTTGCACAGCTTGGCGGGACCGATCCTGAAATTCTCTGTGTCGGCCCGGACGAAGTGCGCAGGCTGCGCCTGTCGGATCTGCTGCCGCACGCATTCGGCCCAGCGAGCCTCGCATGATCGCGCGCCGCACCGCGCTTGGCCTGCTGGGTGGGCTGGCGGGGGCGGCGCTCATGCCGGGTTCCTTGTCTGCGAAAGCTGGCCGCAAACCGCCACGTCTGTGCGCAGGCGATACGGTCGGGCTGGTCGCGCCTGCCAGCGCTCTGACCCTGCCGGACGAACTGGACCGTGCCATCCACTGGATCACCGGCATGGGACTGGTGCCGAAGCTGGGGCAGCATGTCGGCGAACAATATGGCTATCTTGCCGGAACTGATGCCGCACGGGCAAGCGATCTCGATGCAATGTTCGCGGATCCGGATGTCCGCGCCATCTTCGCCATACGCGGGGGCTGGGGCGGGGCGCGCATCCTGCCCCTGCTTGACTGGAACCGGATTCGTGACAACCCCAAGCTGCTGATCGGCTACAGCGATACGACTGCGCTGCATCTTGCCATCGCTGCCCGGGCGGGCTTTGCGACCCTGCACGCACCCAATGGGGCGAGCAGCTGGCAGAAGGAAAGCTGGGACAGCCTGTGGCAGATCGCATTTGCCGCGGGCACGCCGGTCCTCGGCGGGGCGGATGTGGAAGATGCCGTCGGTCGCCCGGCGCGCACGCTGACCGGCGGCACGGCCCGCGGGCGCCTCCTCGGGGGAAATCTCACCATATTGTCGACCCTGATGGGCACGGGCTGGTTGCCCGACTTCGACGGTGCGATCCTCTTCGTGGAAGACATCAACGAAGACCCCTATCGCGTCGATCGCATGTTCCAGCAGTTGAAGCTTGGCGGAATCCTGGACCGTGTGGGTGGGGTGATCTTCGGCCAGTGCACCCGCTGCGGTTCCCCGACACCGGGCAGCGATACCTTCACGCTCGACGACGTCATCGACCAATACCTTGGTGCGCTTGGCAAACCGGCAATTGCCGGCTTCGACACCGGCCACGTCGGTAACCAGTTGAGCCTGCCGGTCGGCGTCGACGTGGAATTCGATGCTACGGCGCGAACCCTGCGGATGCTCCATCCCGCCGTGGCCTGATTACGGTACCCCCGTTAACCGCTCCTTGAGCGATGCAGGGTATTCCCGCTGCATCAGGAGACTCCCCAGTTATGAAATTCGTTGCCCTCAATTCGCGCGGCGGGAACTATCTCGTCGTCGCCTCGAATATCGCGTGGCTGCGCGCGGCCGAGAACGGCCAGACCACCGTCGGGATCGTCGGTGGCCAGCCGCTTCTCGTTACCGGCTCGATCGAAGAGGTCGCCCAGAAAATCCTCGAAGGCTGAGCGTTTCGCTCAGCCCTCGCGGGTTTCCAGCCATTCGAGCAAGCTGGCCAGGCAGTCGCGCGCCAGCATCTTGCAGCGTTCGGGGCTCCAGCCTTGCTCGGGTTCGGGGCTGGCCGGATTGTCCTTGTACGGCATTTCCAGCGTCATCGACGTGGCGCCGAAACGTTCGGCCACCTGATTGGTGCTCATCGCCAGATTGGCTTTGCCGGGGGCCGATTTGGTATAGCCCTGTTCGGTCTGGAAATCCGGCGTGCGGCGGTCGAGTATCGCCTCATAGCTGTAATATCCATCGCCCTGCTGGTCGGTCCAGCTCGGGATGCCTTCGAAACCAGCGAGGAAGCTGACCGGGATCGCCTCGTCGCCGTGGACATCCATGGCAAAATCAACGCCCGTTTCATCCATCCGGTTGCGAATGGCGAGTACTTCCGGTGATTTTTCCGCGCTGGGCTCGGCCCATTCGCGGTTGAGGTTCGAACCGGCGGCGTTGACGCGCAGATTGCCGCGCTTCGAACCATCGGGGTTGCAGTTGGGCACCAGATGCAGGCGGCACTTCTCGCGGAGCAGACGGCCCACGCTGTCGGCGGGGTCGGTCAGCACTTCCAGCGCACCTTCCATCCACCATTCCGCCTGCGTTTCGCCGGGATGCTGGCGGGCATAGAGCCAAACCTTGAACTCGCCTTCGCCCATCTCGAGACAATCGATCGGTTGCCCGTCGAGCGTGGTGCCGAGGTGAACGTAGTCGACGCCTTCCGAAGCGGCCGCTTCCGAGATCAGATCGTGATGGCGTTCCATCGAATAGGGCGCGAAATAGGCAAACCACGCCACGTCGCTTGCCGGCAGATAACGGATCGTCAGCGTACCGCCGTCCGCATTCTTGTCGTAACTGGACGCGGCGCGCCCCCAGTAATCGCGATCTTCGGACACGCAGGCATCGTAACCGGGCCAGCCGCCGGGATAGGCGCTTTCTTCCAGCCCGGTGATGTTCAGTTCCAGTTCGCGGCCTGCCGCGCCCGAAACGCGGAAGTGAAACCACTGTTTGAAATCGCTGTTCGTGTCTTTCGGGATCGCCAGCCTGGCGCTGGCGCCGTTAACCGACAGCACTTCGATATTGCCGCTGTCGAACGCGGAATCGATCCGGATATCACTCACTCGGAAACCTCTACTTCTATTGTTTCGCCATTGTTGCCGGGGAAGTCCCGGAACAGCGCGGAGGCGACCGTCTGGGCGTTCGCGGGTCCGCGTGCAAGGGGCGAATCTTCAGGTGCCTGGAAATCGGCGCGGCCTTCCCAGATGCTCTCGCCGGTTGCCTTGTTGCGGATGGTTACGGCCATTTCCGTACCCAGCCGATCCTTCTGTCCGCCGCCAAGATTGATGCCGATCCCAAGTCCCAGGCCCGACCCGTAGCTGCCCGTGGAACCGCCCACACCGACATTGACCGGACTGCGGCGTCCGCCGCTTCCCAGCATGTAGCGTTCCACCGAAACCTGCGCGACCTGACCCGCGCCTTCGCGCGCACTTTCGGTATAGCCGAGACGGCGCAGCTCGTCGGCAACGGCCGCCTTGTAGGGTGACAGCGTCAGGCTATCGCCCTCCAGCCCGGCGGCGCTCTCGACGAAGATGCTCCCGCGGCCCAGCTCGGCCGTGCGATCGGCGGCAACGAACCGGGTTACCTCGACGGGACCCGTGGGCGTGGTGGTGCAGGCGCCGAGCGTCAGTGCAGCGGCAAGGCCAAGAGCAATGGGTAGAGGTTTCATGTGGGCGATCCTTCTCACGTCTGTCTGAGATTTCTGTCTTTCCCTGCAACGCATGGGCAGGCAAATCTGCACCGCGAACCGTCGAGGCTCGCGTGAAGCGTTGCCGCGTCCTGATCTTGTGCTAACTCCGCGCGCCATGAACGACGTTCGAAAAGTGCCCGTCCTGGTGACCGGCGGGGCCGGGTATATCGGCAGTCACGCGGTCCTTGCCTTGCGCGATGCTGGTTGGCCGGTGGCGGTGATCGACAATCTGTCGACCGGCTTTGCCTTTGCCGTGCCTGACGATGTGCCACTTTACGAAGGCGACATTGCCGATGCGTCCCTGTTGACGCGCATTTTCGCAGAACAGGGCATCGCGGCCATCATGCATTTTGCAGGGTCCGTCGTGGTCCCGGAATCGGTCGAAAATCCGCTGAAATATTACGACAACAACACCGTCAAAAGCCGCGCGCTGATCGAAGCGGCGGTTGCTGGCGGCATCCGGCATTTCATCTTCAGTTCCACTGCTGCGACCTACGGCACGCCCGAAGTCTCGCCGGTTTCGGAAGACAGCCCCAAACAGCCGATCAACCCTTACGGCTGGTCCAAGCTGATGACCGAACAGATGCTCGCAGATGCCAGCGCGGCGCATGGTTTCAACTATTGCGCGCTGCGGTATTTCAATGTCGCGGGCGCCGATCCTCAGGGGCGCACCGGCCAGTCGACGGCCGGGGCGACGCATCTGATCAAGGTCGCCTGCGAAGCGGCGACGGGCAAGCGGGACAGCGTGTCCGTCTTCGGCACCGATTACGACACGCGCGACGGTACTGGCGTGCGCGACTACATCCACGTCAGCGACCTGGCCGCCGCTCATCTGCTCTCGCTCGAAGCTCTCATCAGCGAGCCCGACCGTTCGCTGACCATGAACTGCGGTTACGGGCGCGGTTTTTCGGTGTTCGAAGTGCTCGATGCCGTTGTTCGGGTGACCAATCATACGTTTGATCGACATCTGGTGCCGCGTCGTGCGGGGGACCCGGGCGAACTGGTTTCGGACCCTTCGCGCATCCGCTCGGTCCTGCCGTGGCAGCCGCAATACGCCGATCTCGACGATATCATCACGCATGCACTTCAATGGGAACGCAAGCTCTCCGACCTGCGCGGAAAGTGATGTATTCCCGCTTGGCCGCGCCAACACGTCGGTTCGTCGTTCTCCATTGCCGCGGGACTCCAGCCTCGTCTAAAGGGCGCCCTTGCCCATGACACTGCCCAATCTCCCGGACGGAACGCTCGAAGGTGATACCCACCTCTATGCCGTACGCGTCTATTACGAAGACACGGACCTGTCCGGGATCACCTACCACGCCAATTACCTGCGCTGGTTCGAACGGGCCCGCAGCGATCTGCTGCGCCGCCTCGATATCGATCAGCGCGCCGCGATCGAGGCGGGGGAGGGGGCGTACGCCGTTTCGGCGATAAATCTCAAATACTTGCGCCCCGCCAGGCTCGATGACGATGTGCTCATCGAAACGCGCTGTACCGAGCTGAAGGCGGCCTCCTGCCGCATGCACCAGCTTGCGTTCAGGTTGGCGGGTAAACAGCGCGAACTTCTGGCCGAGGCACATTTGCGCGTCGGCTTCGTTTCACCCGAAGGCCGGCCAAAACGCCAGCCTGAGGAATGGCGCGCGGCTTTCGCGCAATTTGCCGAGCAAGGGGAACAATGAGCTCGCTTACACTATTGGCCGCCGCGGCACCGACCCGGCTCGATCCGATCCGTCTCTTTCTCGATGCCGACATCGTCGTCCAGCTGGTCATGACCGGCCTGCTGCTCGCCAGCATATGGGTATGGATGATCATAGTCAGCTTCAGCCTGCGCGTCGCCAAGCTGCGCACCAAAACCATCGAATACGAGAGCGAGTTCTGGCAGGCGGACAGCTTCGACAGCTTGGCGTCCGAACGCGGAAAGAAGGATCTCCCGGTTGCTCGCGTGGCCCAGGCCGCCGTGTCCGAATATCGCCGATCAACCAAGACGGCGGTGCGCGATCCCGAAGCGCTCCGGGGTCGTATCACGACCGCCATGGACAGCCAGATCGCCCATGAAACCGACGAGATCGCCGAGCGGTTGAATTTCCTCGCGACCGTGGGTTCGGTTGCGCCGTTTGTGGGCCTCTTCGGTACGGTCTGGGGCATCATGAACAGCTTCTTCCAGATCGGCGCGCAGGAAAGCAGCTCGCTGGCCGTCGTCGCTCCCGGTATCTCGGAAGCCCTGTTCGCGACCGCAATCGGCCTGTTCGCCGCAATACCGGCTGTCATCGCCTACAACCGCTTCAGCCACCGCGTTGATCGTTATGAAGCGCGTCTGCAGCGCTTCGCAGATAAGCTCAACGCAACATTCAGCCGCCAGCTGGAGGCGCGCTGATGGCGATGGGGCTAGCCTCATCTCGCGGTGCGAGACGCGGGCGCGGCGGTCGCCGTCGCCCCATGAGCGAGATCAACGTCACCCCGTTCGTCGATGTCATGCTGGTTCTACTGATCATTTTCATGGTCACTGCCCCGCTATTGACGGCCGGGGTGCCGATCGACCTGCCCGACAGCCGCGCCGCCCAGCTTTCCAATGAGCAGCAGCAGGTGACCATCAGCATCGACGAGGCCGGCTATGTCTATATCGACGACGCACCGGTCGAACTCGGCGGTTTGCCGCAGGCGCTCGAAAGTCTGCCTCGTGCGGGCGGGGAAGGCCCCGACATTACCCTGCGTGCCGATCGTGCGCTGGATTACGGGCGGGTGATGGCAGTGATGGGGGAATTGAACCGTGCGGGTCTCAATCGGATTTCGCTGATCACAAACAGCGCAACCCCTGCATCGGTCAACAACCGTTCATCTGGCGCGGAATAGCCGCATGCCGATGGAGAGAGTGGGCATCAGAGCAGAGGAGCGCACCGGGCTGATCGTCGCGGTCGTGCTGCATGTCGCGCTTCTCGCCATTCTTATCGTGCAAGGCCTGTTTCCGGCGCCAGCTATCGATCCACCGCAGCGAATGACCGTAAGTCTGGCGGAAGATGTCGGCATGGAAGCAACGGCGCCCGACCCGGTAACGGAAAGTCGCGCCTCGACGGCGCCGACTATGGACGTCAATCCGGCTCCGGCACCGGAGCAGCAACAACCTGCGCCGCCTCAGGTGGAACGTCCGGTTCCGGCGCCGCAGCCGCAGCGCGAAACGCGGGCGCCATCGCCGCAACCTCGTACGGAAGCGCCAAGGGCGCGTCGGCCGGAACCGCAACGGACGCAGCCCCAGGCACAACCGCCGCGCGCGCAGCCGCAACCGCAGCCTCAACGCCAGACCAGCCAGCGCAGTGGTGGCTCGCGTCTGGGCGACAATTTCCTTGAAGGGGCCGGGGACAGCAGCCGCACAAACGAAACGCGAGCCCCGGCATCGCAAATCGGTGCCAGCACGAAGGCTTCGCTGTTTCAGGCTGTCGCCCGACAGCTTCGGCCACACTGGCAGCCGCCGAGCGGTCCCGATGTCGAAAAGATTGTCACCAAGGTACGCTTCAGCCTCAATCCGGACGGTTCGCTGGCCGGTGCCCCGAGCGTCGCCGGGCAGCGGGGTGTCACCGACACCAACCGCGCTCAGGCCGGCCGCCATGGAGAGCAAGCTGTAAGAGCCGTTCAATTGGCTGCACCCTTCGATCTGCCTCAGGAGTATTATGAGGCATGGAAAGTCATCACCGTGGATTTCGACTGGAGATTGGCCCAGTGAAGTATGTTCTCTTTGCCGCCGCGGCGCTTCTCGCCGCACCCCTTTCCGCCCAGGATCAGGCGGTTCAGAACCAGGATCTAGGGCAGCCGCTTCCCGAAGGAGGAGTGGTCGAAACAATCGATGAGGGAGAAGGCCTTTCGGGATCGGTCAGTTTCGAGGGTAATCTCGACGATCTTGGCATAGCCATTCCGGGCTTCGCGACAGATCGCGATGTATCGACGCCTGCCAATTCGTCCGGAACGGCAGCTCTCGGCAAGGAACTGGCCCGGGTGATCACGGCCGACTTGCGTAACAACGGGCTATTCAAGCCAACAGGTCCTGATTCCCTTCCGCAGCCCACGTTCAACGAAATCACTTCGCCGAATTTTCCGACTTGGTCGAACCGCGGGGCAGAAATGCTCGTTCACGGCTATGTGCGCGGACGCACCGACGGCAAGCTTACGGTCGGCTGTTATCTCTACGACATGGCGCTGCGGAGCGAACTCGTTCGTGAAGGCTGGGTGGTTCCCCCGGCAGACTGGCGTCGTGCGGCGCACAAGTGTTCCGACCTTATCTATTCGCGTCTGACTGGCGAAAGCCCGTTCTTCGACAGCCGGATTGCTTATATCGCAGAGACCGGACCGAAGGATAATCGCAGCAAACGCCTGGCCATCATGGATAGCGATGGTGCCAACCACAGGTTCATTACGACCGGTCGTTCGACGGCGCTGACGCCGCGCTATTCGCCAGACTACAAGAAGCTGTCCTATCTCAGCTATGTCGACGGCAATCCGCGCATCTACGTCTATGACATCGGAACCGGTCGTCAGACGTTGATCACGCAGAGCGACAACCCGACGTTCGCCCCGCGCTGGAGCCCTGATGGAAACTGGTTGCTCTATTCGATGGCAGTGGGCGGCAATACGGATATTTATCGCGTTTCGGCACGTGGGGGCGAGAGCATTCGCCTGACCGACACGCCAGGCATCGATATCGGCGGCTCCTATTCGCCCGATGGCCGCCAGATCGTGTTCGAAAGCGATCGGTCCGGCGCACAGCAATGCTATGTCATGAATGCCGACGGGACGAACCAGCGCCGGATCAGCTTCGGCGGTTCGCGCTGCGCGACCCCGGAGTGGAGCCCGCGCGGCGACCAGATTGCTTTCACCAACTCAAGCACGTTCAACATTTCTGTCATGACACCATCCGGCGGCAATGTTCGGGTGTTGACCAATGGCTGGCAGGATGAAGCCCCGACCTGGGCGCCGAACGGCCGCATCATCCAGTTCTTCCGTACCGAACGCAACAGCGGCAAGGCAGCGCTGTATCAAGTCGATCTTACGGGTGAAAACCTACGCCAGCTCCCGACGCCCGTCGATGCATCCGATCCGGCTTGGGGACCGATTCTGCCATAACTGCATTGAGTTATGACAGGGAATGGATCCTTGGCGGATAACGATCAACCAAGCTGTTTAAAAGGGGACAGCCTATGAATACTCGTGTTGCCACCGGCCTGATGCTTGCATCGACCATCGCGCTTGCCGCTTGCCAGAAGAAAGCACCGGAAGAACTTCCGCCGCCGCCGACAGAAACTGCGCCGGCTCCGGCACCGGCACCCTCGGGTCCGGGTGTTGGTTCGCAGCAGCATTTCATCGATGCGGTGGGACAGCAGAACACGGTCGTCTACTTCGACACCGATCAATATAATATCGATGCCGAAGACCAGGCCAAACTGCAGCGTCAGGCGCAGTATTTCAGCCAGTATTCGCAGGTGAATTTCACCATCGAAGGACATGCCGACGAACGTGGCACGCGTGAGTACAACCTCGCGCTGGGTGAACGCCGCGCAAATGCCGCAAAGAACTATCTCGTTTCGGTCGGCGTCCCGGCTAACCGCATCCGCACGATCAGCTATGGCAAGGAACGTCCGGTTGCCCTGGGGTCGAACCAGGCTGCCTGGGCACAGAACCGCCGCGCAGCGACGGTCACGATCAACTGACTAAGACGAAAGGGCTCCCGAGTTGGGAGCCCTTTTACAGTCGGTTGAACTGCAATGGCGGGTCACTGACCTGCGTAAAGTTCGATCAGCGGCGCTCTGCTGGCAAAGTGCGCCGGATTGTCGATGGAGAATGCGCCGAAACCCGCACTTAATGCGAACAATGCCATCGATATCGATGCCGCCAGTGCGGAAATCGTCAGCTGTTTGCTCATTTTATCATCCGTTCGATGCGTTGCGGCAAATCATATAAATCGTCTTGGTTGCATTGCAACATTTCATAATGAAACTGAATTAACCGATCTTGTACCTTTTGCCAGCGCCCCTAGATTGACCGCGATGCCCAATCGACAAACGACATATATTCGCCGTGGTTAAACCGCGTAGGTCCAACGATTGGGGATTTCCGCGCTGGCGCGGATATGGCTCTGCCCGCGAAGCTACCACCGTGCGGCTGTGCGACCGGCATGGCTGTGAAGAGCCTGGCAATTGTCCCGCCCCGAAGGCGCCGAACAGCCCAGAACGATGGATGTTTTGCCAGAAGCATGCCGCCGAATATAATCAGAAGTGGGACTATTTCGAAGGACTCGACAAAGCCGAAAAGGAAGCTCGCGCGCAGACCGAGCGCAGTGAGAACGCAGGCTATGCCGAAGCCCAACATTATGGCTGGAGCGGCAGCGGCGATGGTTCGCGCAGCGCGGATGAAATGCGCGCGCTCGAAGTTCTCGAACTCGAAGCCGATGTCGAGTTCGGTGCGATAAAGAAAGCGTGGCGGGAAAAAGTCAAAAAGGTGCATCCCGACGTGAAGCCCGGCGACAAGCAGGCCGCGGCAGAGTTCCAGAAGCTGCAGTTGGCTTACGAAGTGCTGAAATCGGCGGAAGAGCGCCGCGAATGGCGGGGCTAATACGTTAGCGCTCGGCGCCAAGCTGAGTGGTGTTTCCTGTCTGCAAGGTAACTGTACGGTTCGGTTCCTGGCGTCTTCTTTCAGGGCAGGTCAGTCACGCGTGCGAGAATCGCTTTGGCCATCTTCTCACCCAACTGCGGTCCCTGCACGGGGTAGAGATAGGGTTCGATCATTTCCGCTTCCATGACCGCAAGTTCGCCTGAAGCGAGCCGGACCATATCGATGCGGCAGTAAAGTGGGCGGTCGAAGGGTAGCGCAGCTACCACTGCCTCTGCTGTCGCGAGATCCTGTTCGCTCGGCACATAATCGCATTCGATGCCGCCGTAGAGCGATTGGATCCGGTAGTCCCCTTCGCTTGCGCGCTTCAGCACGCCGTGACTGAAACACCCTTCGATGAAGACAAAGGTATATTCGCCTTCCTGTACAATGCTCGGGAGGAAGGGCTGCACCATGCAGGCATGCCTCATGGCCCAATCTTCTCGGGGCAGTTCAGTTCGGCTGAAGCTATGCTGGCCGAGAGCCCCAGCACCAATCTGTCGCTTCACGACGATGCGATCGGTGTCGAATTCATCCATCGCGCGGATGATGCCGGCACGATCGACATCGTCGAGCCAGAGTGTCGGGACCGTCGTGGCGCCTCTATCCGCTAGCTCTTCCAGATACCGCTTGTTCGCGTTCCAACGAACGATCTCGGGGGAGTTGCATATTAGGACGCCGCGATCCGCAAGAGCATCCAGTTTGGCAAGAAAATCCTGAGCGTGATCCTGGTAGTCCCACGCCGTTCCGAGCAGCACCAAGGCAATGTCGTCGAAACATTCGAGCGGGGCCCGCCAGTCGATCTCGACCAGCGTGAGCCCCACGGTCTCGAAGGCCGGTCGTAGGGCGCCGACCTCGAGATCATGTTCGAATGCATCTCCGCGACGGGGGCCGCCATTGGGAAGCGTTTCCGCGCAGGCGAGAAAACCGATGCGTGTCAGACTGCCTCCAGCGCCTGTTCGAAGTCGGCGATCAGATCGTCCGGATCCTCGATCCCGATACTGATCCGTACCAGATTATCGGAAATTCCGAGTTCCGCGCGGCGTCCTTCCGCGACCGAAAGGTGAGTCATCGAAGCCGGGTGACTTGCCAGAGTTTCTGTTCCGCCAAGGCTGACGGCGAGCTTGGCAATTTTCAGACTGTCGAGAAAGCGGAAGCACTCGGCCTCTCCGCCTTTTAGCAGTAGTGAAAAAGTGCTGCCGGCGCCCTTGCAATGGCGATCATAGATATCCTGCTGGCGGGCATCCTTTATCATGCCAAGATAGCCTAGGCCTTCGACCTTGGGGTGCTTGGCAAGGTAATCGCAAACCCGCGCTGCATTGTCTCCGGCCCGCTGCATGCGAAGTTCGACCGTCTCGAGCGAGCGCAGAAGCATCCATGCGGTGTTGGGATCGCAGATGCCGCCCATCGTGTTGCGAAGCATGCGGACCGGGTCCATCCATTTCTTCGCTCCGGCGATGCTGCCCGCGACGAGGTCGGAATGGCCGCCGACATATTTGGTCAGCGAATAGACCACGATGTCCGCGCCCTGGTCGAGCGGACGCTGCCAAAGCGGACCAAGGAAGGTGTTATCGATGGCAATCGGACAGTCGAGCCCAGCCTCATCGACGGCCGCGCGGACGGCTTCGACATCGACCAGAGCATTTGTCGGATTGCCGGGACTTTCGAGATACACCATGCAGACGTTGCCGCCCTGCGATTTGGCTTGCGCCTTCGCTTTGCTGAGCACTGCGTCGATGTCTTCGCGCGTGGCACCGGCGGGGAAATCGACATAGGTGATGCCGAAGCGTGCAAGCACCTTGGCAACGAAGCCTTCAGACGCTGCATAAAGCGGACCGGAATGCACGATGACATCGTTCTGATTGGCATAGGCCAGCATCAGGACACAGATCGCCGTCATGCCGCTCGAGAAACTCAGCGCGTCTTCGGCGCCGTCCCAAACGGAAAGGCGATCCTCGAGGATTTCCTGATTGGGGGCGTTGAAGCGCGAATAGACCAAGCCGTCCGAACCGCCTGGGCGCTTGCCGGTGATGCCTTCGAAATGGCGTTTCCCATCGGCAGCGCTTGGGAACGCGAAGGTGGACGTCAGGAAGATCGGCGGTTTGAGGCTACCTTCCGACAGCACCGGGTCAAAGCCGTGACCCATCATCAGTGTGCTGGGCTTGAGTTCGCGGCCACCGATCTTGGTCACTTCCGGCTTGGGCGCCATGCGGGGCGAGGTGGGGTCGATATCGTGATCGCTCATTGGGGAGCATCCTTCCTAAAACACGCTCCCAGGAAGGCGGGAGCTGATCGAATGATCGCGGCACCCGTTCCTAACCTCCGCAGGAACGCTTCTCCGCCAACCGTCGCTTGTAGCGATCCCACTAGTTTGCTTCGTGATCGCGTTCAACTAGGCCCGCGCATGGCGAGCAGGGTCAGGCTTGCATCTGCAACAGCCTAGTGTGTCCAGTCGAGCTGGACGCTGTCGATATGCCAGCGAAGTTGGGCGGCACTGGCGCCTGGCACGTCGTTGACGCGGCGAAGGACGATGGGGCCTTCATATCGAATGGGACGACCATCCTTGTCGTTTGCCGTTATGGTGGCCTCACTGGTGTAATAGGATGATCCGGCCGCGCCTTCCATGGAGCCATCCGGGACTGCTACCGTGATCTTGCCGAGATCGGCGAATAAGGCGCGCCATTGAGCCTTGCTCCACCTTTGCTGATCACCCTCGTCAAGCATTTCCCACGCTTGATCGAACTCGCGCAGCTCAATGGCGCGGGCAAAGGACAGCAAAACGTTGCGAGCCCCTGTTTCACCGCGTTCCGCCTCAGGAGTCAGGGGGGCGGGGGAGAGATCGGGCGAACCATTGTTCTCTCCACCTGTCATCTGCCCAGTAGCCTGGGTCGGAGCAGGAAGGGCGACCTCCACGGAAGATCCACTTGCCGGGGTGGTCGCCGGGCTGTCCTGATCTGTTTCGGACTGGTTGCATGCCGTTAGCGCGAGACTGCAGGCCACGGCGAGAATGGACGCATGTTTCATGCAAAGAAAAACCGGGGAGACGCCATTCGCGTTCCCCGGTTCGTCGCTTTTGATTGCGTTATCGGCTGACTATTTGGGAGCCAGCACCATGACCATCTGGCGGCCTTCGAGCCGCGGGAAGGCTTCGACCTTGGCGATTTCTTCAACATCGTCACGAACGCGGTTGAGCAGGTCCATGCCGAGTTGCTGATGGGCCATTTCACGACCACGGAAACGCAGGGTACATTTCACCTTGTCACCGTTCTCGAGGAACTTGACGACGTTGCGCATTTTCACATCGTAATCGTGATCATCGATGTTCGGGCGCATCTTGATCTCTTTGATTTCCTGCGTCTTTTGCGTCTTTCGCGCGAGGTTCGCCTTTTTCTGCGCCTCGTAGCGATATTTGCCGACGTCGAGGAATTTGCACACCGGCGGGTCCGCGTTGGGGGACACTTCGACGAGGTTGAGGCCGAGTTCGTTGGCCTGCTCGACAGCTTCGCGGGTGAACATAACGCCGAGGTTCTCACCTTCGTGATCGATCACGCGGACCTTCGGCACATTGATCATGTTATCGTAGCGAGGGCCGCTTTTCACGGGCATCTGCATGCTACGGCGGGGTGGACGGGCTATGGGGCAATCTCCTTTGGTGGCCGTACTAGAAAGGGCGCATGTAGGCATTGTTCCGAGGATTCGGAAGTGTGTTATGCGAATGGGGCGCAGTTTATCGCTGCGGCGTTGCGCTTAAGCAGCGCGATTCCACAAATTGAACCGGGCCAACTGGCCTTTTGCGGGTACCACGGCATCGATCCGCTCGGCCGGTTGAAGCGCCGCAAGGATGGCTGGATCGGCCGCATTCATTCCGCCCGTATAAGCGCCGAAGGCCGGCAATATCATCCGACCGGATGGCTTCCCGTCCGCCCCGTCGTTCGCGCTAACGACAGCGCATGGCCGACGGATGTTGCGATGGCGGATTTTGAGTTGCAGACGCGGATGGTAATGGCCCGACAGCTCAGGTCGGGTCTCACCCTTGTGCGCTCGGTGGCGCAAGACAACGCCCCCCAATTCGAGTTCTTCCACCAGAACACCGCCACATCGCGCATCCATGTGCGGATCGTGATTGCCCGTGATCCACACCCAGTCGACGGCCTTCGTCAAAGCCTCGAGCATCCCGCAGGCATGAGGCTCGAGCCGCGCAGATCCGTCGGAATCATGAAAATTGTCTCCAAGCGTAATAACACGGCGCGCGCCTGTTTCGCGAATGGCGAGTGCAACACGTTCCAGTGTCTCTCTGCTATCGTAAGGCGGGATCATCTGCCCGTGACCTGCAAAAAAGCTCCCTTTCTCGAGGTGCAGGTCGGCGACTAGTAGCGCGCGTTCACGCGGCCAATACAGCGCGCGGCCCTCTGTCAGGAGCCATTCCTCACCGGCGAACGAAAGGGGAACCATAGCTAGCTATTGCCGTAGCCAAAGTGCGATGGCAAGGCCTTTGGCATGACCGACTGGACACAGCAAACCGACGCCGCCCGCAAATGGTTCGAAAACCTGCGCGATCGCATATGCACCGAGTTCGAAGCGATCGAGCGCGAGGCAGGTTCGGAGGCGAGTTTCCGATACGACAGCTGGAGCCGTAAGGAAGAAGGCAATTCAGATCCTGGCGGCGGTACGCGCGGTTTGATGAAAGGCAAGGTCTTCGAAAAGGTCGGCGTAAACGTGTCGACTGTTCGCGGAAATTTCGCGCCCGAGTTTGCAGGTACGATCAATGGCGCCAGCGCCGAAAGCCCCGGCTTCACTGCGACGGGTATCAGTCTGGTAGCTCATATGGCCAATCCGCATGTTCCCGCGGTACATATGAACACGCGCTTCCTGACCACAGGGAAGGCATGGTTCGGGGGCGGGGCGGACTTGAATCCCCCGATCCCGTATGAAGAGGATACGGAACAGTTTCACGCGCGTTTTCGTGCCGCCTGCTCAGCACATAACCCGACCTATTACGAACGCTTCAGAAAATGGGCCGACGATTATTTCTATATCCCGCATCGTAGTGTGCATCGCGGGGTCGGCGGCATTTTCTACGATCACCTGGAATGCGAAGACGAGGCTGCATTCGAACGGAATCTTGCTTACACGAAGGACGTGGGTGAGGCCTTTCTGGATGTTTTTCCCTCGCTTGTCCGCCGCCGAATGGAAACCGAATTCACGCCCGAAGACAAGCAGACCCAGCTGGAATGGCGCGGCCGTTACGCCGAATTCAATCTGGTCTACGACCGCGGGACTTTGTTCGGACTGAAGACCGGGGGCAATATCGACGCCATTTTGATGAGCCTGCCGCCCGAAGCGGTGTGGAGCTGATCAGCTAAGCCAAAAGCGCAGGACGTAAGCGACCGCGCCGAGGACGCTTACGCTCGCCAGCCAGATCGCTGCCATCCAGGCGAGGCGCTTCCAGAGAGGAGCCTGCGTCAATGGTAGCCTTCGTCTCCGACCTTGCCACGAAACACCCAATAGGCCCAGGCGGTATAGGCGATAATCAGCGGCATGGTAATGCTGACGCCAATCAGCATGAATATCTGGCTGCGTTCGGGCGCGGCAACATCCCATATGGTGAGCCCCGGTGGGACCACGTACGGCCACATGGTAACGCCCAGTCCTGCCATGCCGAAAAAGAACAGCGCAAGGCTGAGCCAAAATGGCTTTGAATGACGCTCCACCGACAGCGAGCGAAGCAGCGCGAGCGCTATAAGTCCTGTCAGGATCGGCACGGGAGCAGCGAAATAGATTTCGGGTGCGGTCAGCCAGCGGTCTGCATATTCGGGTCGTAGCCCGAGATTGTAGACGCTTACACCGCCCATGAGGATGAGAGTAGCCCATGCTGCGCGCTTCGCCAGCGTGCGGGCGTGCGCCTGCGCTTCGCCATCGAGTTTCCATACCAGCCAGCAAGCACCGAGCAGCGCATAACCGGCTACCGTGCCGATCCCGGTAAGGAGCGTGTATGGGGTGAACCAGTCGAACCAGCTGCCCGCGTAGGCCCGGTCGACGACATCAATGCCTTGCAGCAGCGCGCCAAGGGTCATCCCCTGTGCCATCGCAGCCACCAGGCTGCCGCCGGTGAAGGCGAAGTCCCAGAGGCGTCGATGCGAAGGGTCGCGCCACCGGAACTCGAAAGCCACGCCGCGAAACACCAACCCCAGTAGCATGGCAATTATGAGTGGGTAGGTTGCGGGAAGAATTACGGCGTAGGCGAGCGGGAACGCGGCGAACAGGCCGCCGCCGCCGAGCACAAGCCACGTCTCGTTCCCGTCCCACACCGGTGCGATCGAATTCATCGCCCGGTCTCGCTCGCGTCCGACTTCGAAGCTTGGGAACAGGATGCCGATCCCCAGATCGAAGCCGTCCATGACCACATAGGCGAAAACCGCGAAGGCGATGATAAAAGCCCAGACGACGGTGAGATCGACGTTAACGGCCATCGTCTGCCTCCTCGTGGTTCGAAGGGAGGGTGTCGGGATTGTGACCCGGATTTTGCGTCGGCCCGGGTGTGATACCGGCGATCCGCACGGGCCCCTTCTCGGTTCGCTTCACGCCCTTTTCCCCGGCATGAGGCGGTGCCTTCATCAGTCGCAGGATATACCAGACGCCCACGCCGAAAACCGTAAAGTAGACGATAACGAAAGCGAGCAAGGATGCCCCGACTGCCGGGGCATCAAGCGGGCTGGCCGCATCGGCTGTTCGCAAAAGACCGTAAATCACCCACGGCTGCCGGCCGACTTCGGTGGTGACCCAGCCGGCGATGACAGCGATAAAGCCGCTCGGCCCCATGAGCAGGGCGGCACGGTGCAACCATTTCCAGTCGTATAGTTTGCCCCGCATTCTGGCGAAAAGGCTCCATAGGCCTACGCCAAGCATGGCGAATCCCAAGCCGACCATGATGCGGAAGGTCCAGAAAACCACAGCCACTGGCGGCTGTTCGTCGCGCGGCACGGTGTCCAGCCCATCCAGCGGTGCGTCCGGATCATGCTTGAGGATGAGCGACGAGAGTTTGGGGATGCCGATGGCATATCTGAGTTCTTGCGCATCCTGATCCGGAATGCCGAAGAGATACAGAGGGGCACCGTCCGGATGGCTTTCGAAATGCCCTTCCATCGCCATCACCTTTGGCGGCTGATGTTCCAGAGTGTTGAGGCCGTGCATGTCGCCCGCAAATATCTGGATCGGCACCACCAATGCTGCCATCCACATGGCCATCGAAAACATCTTGCGTGCGTGCGCATTCGTCCGATCTTTCAGCAGGTGCCATGCGCCGACACCACCAACGACGAACGCGGTGGTAAGGTAGGCAGCCAGCACCGTATGGACCAGGCGATAGGGAAAGCTCGGGCTGAAGACGATATTCCACCAGCTCTCGCCGGGCAGGAACTGCCCATTGGCGCCCATCTCGAACCCGACCGGGGTCTGCATCCAGCTATTGACCGAGAGGATCCAGAATGCAGATACGAAGGTGCCGAACGCGACCATAAATGTAGCCGCGAAGTGCAGGCCTTTCCCAACCCTGTTCATACCGAAAAGCATGACGCCGAGAAAACCCGCCTCAAGGAAGAATGCCGTAAGCACCTCGTAAGCCATCAATGGCCCGATTACTGGCCCGGCCTTGTCTGAAAACACGGCCCAGTTCGTCCCGAACTGATAACTCATCACGATGCCGGACACGACGCCCATCGCGAAAGTGATTGCGAAGATCTTGAGCCAGTATTTGAACAGGTCGAGATAGAGTTGCTTGCCGGTTTTCAGCCACAAGCCCTCGAGCACCATGAGGTAACTCGCCAGCCCGATCGACAAGGCCGGAAATATGAAATGGAAGCTCACCGTGAAGGCAAACTGGATCCGGGCGAGCAGCAAAGCGTCAAAGCCATCGAACATGGTTTATCGCCCTAGCCGGTCGCCCCAATCATTTCCAGCTATGTGCACGCACCGCATGTTGCGCGCAACGCAACCTTATTCTTCGGGCGCGTAAACCCTGACCCAATCGACGAGCATCGCCACTTCGCCCGACTTGACCTTGTCGACCGTAGATTGCGGAACGCCGTTATAGGGTTTTTCTATGCCGTTTGTCTTGAACGGATAGGCCCCGCCCATCGCGAAATTCAGGATCAGGTATTTGGGATTGTCGAATGCCCACTTTCCGTAATTTTCGACCATAGGGCGCGTCACGCGGTACAGCGTGTGGCCATCGACCTGGAACAGGATCTCATTCTTTTTCCATTCAACCGCATAGACGTGCCAGCCCGTTACATCTTCACCTTCGGAAAAGTAGAACTTGTTTACCAGCGGAGTTTCGCCGGAGTAACCAGGGCCGTGCAGGGCGACACCAACCCAGTCCTTCTCGCCAACATATTCCATGATGTCGATTTCGCCGGTGCCGGGCCAAGCATCGTTACCGAGCAGCCAGAAAGCTGGCCAAACGCCATCGGCGTCTGGCATTTTGATGCGGGCTTCGGCACGGCCATATGTGAATTCGTACTTGTTCTGGCTTTCCACCCGGCCGGATAGAAAATCCGCCTTGCGTTCGGGATGGGGATCTACGCCCGGCTCGAATACGGGGCGTAGCATCAGCGCGCCTCCATCGGCGCCCGACACCCCATCGACGATCGACAGTACGGCCGGGTCATCCACATAGGCCTGTTGTTCGTTATTGACCCAGAAGTCCGTGCCGATAACGCCCCACTTCGTGCGATCGAGTTCGGCCTGGTTGAATTCATCCGACCATACGAGCGTACGATCACCGCTTGGCTCCTGCGCCGCCAGCGATGGTGCAGCAAGGCAGGCTGCCGCTGCGCATATGAGTGCAGTTCGGATCACAACATTTCTCCCTCGTTCTTTGTTAACGTTCTCATCGTATGGGATCAGGGATTTGGCCAGTGTCTTCGATATGATTTCGGCTGCAGGGCTGGCGCGCATTCGACAGATCGGCAATAGAGTCCCGGAACCGAAAAGAGGCCGGATCGCGCATCCGGTATTATAACAAGCCGGAGTTTCCCCATGCGTCGTCTAGCTGCCCCGCTCGCCCTGTTACTTGCCAGCACCGCCTGCACTACGATGGAGACCGCACCGCCCATGGCCAACCCTGCATCGGATCGTATGGTTTCACCGATTCTGACCCGTCCGGATGCCGTCGACAGCGCGACGTATGCAAAGCCCCAGATAGCGCGAGTTACCCACGTTGCGCTCGATCTGGCGCTCGATTTCGATGCCAAACGCGTAAGTGGCACCGCCGAACTCGATGTGCTCGCACAGCCCGGCGCCAAAGAGATTGTGCTCGACTCGAACGGGTTGGAAATCGCCCGTGTAACCGATGGTGCGGGGCGTGAGCTTCAATATCAGATCGGCGAGACGATCGCCGAAGGAGGCAAGGGCGCGCCGCTGACAATCGCGCTGGACGGCGCGCAAAAGCTGCGCATCGAGTACCGTGCGTCTGCTGATGCGGACGCGCTACAATGGTTGAGCCCCGAACAGACCAAGGGCGGCGTTCATCCGTTTTTGTTCAGCCAGGGTCAGGCCATTCTCAATCGCACGTGGATACCAACTCAGGATAGCCCCGGCATCCGTCAGACTTGGGAAGCGCGCATCACCGCGCCCAAGCCGCTCGACGTTGTGATGAGCGGCGTGCGGCAGGGCGAGCCCGAAGATCTCGGCGATGGCCGCCGCGCGTTCAAATTCGTGATGGACAAGCCGGTCCCCCCTTATCTGATCGCTATCGCGGCCGGTGATATCGATTTCAAAGCCATCGGACCGCGCACAGGCGTCTGGGCAGAGCCTGCAACGCTGGATCGCGCATGGAAAGAGGTTGGCGATACGGAAGACATGGTTGTCGCTGCCGAGCAGCTTTACGGCGATTATCGCTGGGGCCGCTACGACATGATCGTGCTTCCGCCTTCCTTCCCTTATGGCGGAATGGAAAATCCGGTCATGACCTTCCTGACACCGACTTTCATTGCGGGCGACCGTTCGAATAACGGCCTCGTTGCCCATGAATTGGCGCATAGCTGGTCCGGCAACCTCGTGACGAATGCCGTATGGGAAGATAGCTGGCTCAACGAAGGCGTAACCTCATACTTCGAAAACCGGATCGTCGAGGCGGTCTACGGCAAGAAGCGCGCCGAGCAGGAGGCCGCTCTTTCATTCGCTGCGATCGAAGAGACTTTGGCCGAAGTCGGCATGGACGCGCCTGGTAGTGCGTTGCATCACGAACCCGGTGCCGACGAACTCGGCAGTGCGATCACATACGACAAGGGCCATTTCTTCATGCGGACCTTGGAACGCACCATAGGCCGCGAACGCTTCGATGCCTGGTTGCGCCAGTGGTTCGACAACCACGCTTTCCAGCCTGCTACGAGCGAGCTCATTTATGAGGACATGCTTGCAAACCTCGTTACTTCGCCAGCCGAAGCACAAGCGCTGAAGCTTCGTGAGTGGATTTTCGAACCAGGCTTGCCATCGAATGTCGTGCGCCCTGATCCTGCCGCTTTCGCTGAAGTCGATGCGGCCGTATCGGCTTATACAGCCGATGGGTCGATCCCTGCCGCCTATAGCGGCTGGAGCGCGGCGGAGCAGATGCGGTTCCTAGACAACATTCCAAAAATACGCAGTGCCGAACAACTCGCCGCACTCGACAGCGCGCTCGGCCTGTCTGACGCTGGAAACAACGAGATCCTGTTCCTCTGGCTCGAACTTGGACTGATGAACCGATACGAGCCTGCCGTTCCGAAAGTAGAGGAGTTTCTCGCTGAGGTCGGCAGGGCAAAATTCGTGCGCCCGCTGTTTCAGGTCCTGTGGGACGAAGGCGAATGGGGCCAACCGATCGCGCGGCGCATCTACGCCAAAACACGCGATAGCTATCACGCGGTAACACGCGCCGGTGTTGAGAGAATTGTAAGGTCACGATGACTGACAAGGCCCCCTCCCCGCGAGCGGGCGAGAATGCTGAAATGGCCACTAAGACGTCAGAGGGAGTTGCTTTGGCGTTGATTGATCTAGGAAAGCGCAGTTCGTACAAAAGAAAGGCCGGTCAAAACAGGAAACGTGGCGTTGGCAACCTGTAATCCCCCAAAGTCGCTAGATTAGTTATCTGCCAAATCGAATTGGCACACCTAATGTATGCGCTGGAGCGAGATTGAAGGCACGCGAGGCGGCTCCTGATGTGAGCTGACGCGAAAACGCAACGCTGGCGCCCGGCTTTGCAACACTTGGTGCCGACTCGAAACCCGTTAGGCACGCCGCATCCGTGCGGACCAGCATACCGATCCGCAAGCGCGAAGGGAGGATGATGACGCAGGAGTCAAGGCGGCAGGATCACCGTGACACGATGAAATAATCGCTACGCGCGGACGCTTGGCGGACGATCTGTGGGGTTGGCACGGGTTCGCGCGTTTCGCCGGATCACAGGTGACTCATAGAGTCGCCGATGTGCGTTTTTGCGCCAGGTGTTTGAACCTTGTTGCAGGCCTGAAAGGTGGGCAGGCTAAGCAAAGCAGTTGTCGATATCCACGCATCTTTAATGCCCGTGACAGCCGGTAATTGATCGGAGTGGAGTGTCTCGGTAGGAAAGTCTGAGCGAAACCGCTGTCCGCGATGGGCTGAAACAGGAAGGCACTTCATGATCGGAACCAAATTCACCTGCAACATTTGCGGACAATTTTCAGTCTTCCAGCCTGAGGGTGATTGGAGAGAGGCCCCCAGTTGCACAAATTGCGGCTCGTCTGTGCGTGCCCGCCAAATGGCGCATTGTGTTACCCTAGGAGTTCTAGGTCATTCGCAGGCATTGCCTTCGATCAAGCGCCCGGAAGTTTTTGGAGTAGGCTTGAGCGACTCGCAGGACCTTGCAGTGGCGCTCGCAAGTGCATTTTCTTACACAAACACCTATTACCATCAACCACCAATACTCGACATTTGTAGTCCGACTGACGATTGGCTCGGACATGCGGACTTCTTAACGTCGAGCGACGTTTTTGAGCACGTCCCAAGTCCGGTTTCATCGGCATTTTCGGGAGCTTACAGCGTGCTGAAGGATGGCGGGATCTTGGCCCTAACTGTGCCGTTTGACGGCCGGGAAACGACAAAAGAGCATTTTCCCGGTATTACACAATTCAAAACAATTGAGATCGATGGTGAATGGGTGATGGTAGGGAAGACATCTTCGGGTGGGTTTGAAGTCAACCAAGATTTAACATTCCATGGAGGACCGGGGACAACAGTTGAAATGCGTTTTTTCGGGCGCGAGAACCTTGTTCAAGAATTGTCGAGCGCAGGATTCCAAGATATTTATATTCATTCGGAAGTACTTCCGGAATTCGGGATATTTCCTCCCCATGATCAAGGTTTGCCGATCACAGCCCGGAAGCCCCGTTCTCACTAGCAATGTTGCGAGTTTATGCGCCCTACCCATACTGGCACGTGATGATCCTGGCTCTCAACGCTGAAAGCCCAAATTTTACCGACCGATGGCGGAGACGGAGGGATACTCCTCCCTATTCATATAGCCCAAATAAAACAGGCACTTAGGATTTTTGCAACTATCGGTTTTGGAGCCTCGTTTGTAGCATTCGACGGCCATCAGTGGAGGGCGCGATTTAGCGTAAGGGACTAGACGTTTCAGGATAAGAGGCTACCTTGAAGATCAAGGAGTGAACATTCATGCGTCTAAACACGAAGAAGTCGATGCTGCTCGCGCGCCGTGTGAAGGGACGCTACGGAACTTGGCAAGCAGTTAGAGATGCTTCGCAGGTGCGGGATGGGGTCTTCGTTGTAGAGGCGAAGCGAAAGCAGCAGGAAGCAACCAAGCCTGCTGATAAGCCGCTCGCACCCGCATAGCATTGGCGTTTAGTTACTCACTTTTCCTAGTCTTACTGCTCCTCTTTCCCGGCCTCTGCTTTTGGGCAGGTTGGCGCGCCGGAGAGAGGACTGATTTCCTCACGCCCGCGCCCGACAAGCCTAATTCGACGCTCACGCTTTTCATGATAGTTCTCGGTACAATCGCCGGGCATTTTGTCGGTGCTGCTCTGCTCACGCTGCAAAACTGGTACTGTCAGTCCAACTCATGCGTGCCGCTTGACTTCGATCCGAACTCATATCGAGCCTTGCTCCAAGGGGCCGCTGCAGCCCAACGTGCGCCAGATTTGGCGATTGAGATCTGGCTTCTCCAAGTGCTTCTGATCGGCGTGCTCGCGGCGATCGGGGCGTTTTGGCTGTCCAGGTGGAAGTTCGTTACCGACAGATTAGACCCCATTGCGTTTGGCTGGCTCTCACCTGCTGTGCAGGCGGTGAAGAACGGCAACTCCTTTGTCACCGCCTACGTCGTCACTAAAACGAGCCACAATGACCTTTCGGTAGCTTACGAGGGCGTGGTCCAACAGTTGGCCCTTGATGAGGACCAATCCATCAAACTTGTTGTCCTCAATGAAGTGGACCGCTTTTTGGTGCGCATCACAGAAGGCGGTCTGGCAAGGGTGAACACAAGTGCCAATCCGATAACCCAGCTACAAATTACAGCCTCTGAGATTGCGAACGTCGCGCTGGAAGTGATGCAAGCACCTGAGCAGGATGTCACAGCTATCGAGCATGAGGGAGATTTCGCCTCTGCTGATGTTGCCGATGAAGAGGGATCCTCAGCCGATAAGTCTCCTAGCTGGCTGCAACTGGTTGCATTAGCTTTCAAGGGGGGACGGCAATAACGCCGTTTCATATTCGTAAAGGCGGTGAAGTCTCACTCGCCATAGGCGAGCGGCAATGTATTCGATGCAGCATCGGTGTCGCCAGACCACGCCATCGTTACCGATCCATTGCTGCTCGACGCGATCGAGATTCAGCGTGGTCCGGCTGCGGTCCGTTACGGTGGCAGCGCAGTAAATGGCGCAGTCAATCTGATCGACAGCAAGGTCCCCAAAATCCGTCCAGCCGGCGGATTAGCGGGTGCGGCAGAGCTACGCTACGGCACGTCGGATCAGGAAATGACCACAGCTGGCCGTGTCACCGCTGGGCTTGGACCGATTGTCGTTCATGCCGAGGGCGCGCGCAGCTTCCGTGATGATTACGGCGTACCGGAAGAATTCGGCACCGACACTCTGGGCGATTCCTTTGCCGAAAATTCGACATATGCCTTTGGTGCGTCCGTGGTTACGGACAAGGGTTATGTCGGCGCAGCTTATACGCGGCAGGATGCGACATACGGCCTTCCCGGGCACAGCCATGCGAACGGAGTATGTCACTTGCATGGCTATCCTTTCCCCGCGCCTGGACGCATCGATCTACATTGTCTGGGACATGGCAACTATCAAAACCCGTTCCCCAATCCCGACAGCGACACAGCCCTCATCGATTTGCGGAGCGAGCGAGTCGATTTGCGCGCCGATCTCGTCGATGTGCTTCCCGGCATTTCCGATATCAGGGTCAGGGGATCCTATACCGACTACCTGCACGACGAAGTCGATGGCCCGATCCTTTACAGCCGCTATGCCAATGACGTCTGGGACGGCAGGCTCGAGCTCACGCACAAACCCTTGCTCGGCTTCATCGGAACTGTTGGGGTGCAATACACTGACGGCACCTTTAGCGGCCTCAACCTCATTGACCTCCACGTACCGCCGACAGCGTCGTTCGGATTCGGCGGAGTCCAGGATTACCTGACCCGGAACGTCGGATTGTTCCTGAGCGAGCGGCGGAGTTTCGGCTCTGTCGATATCGAAATCGCAGCGCGTAAGGACTGGCGCACGATCAAGACGCCAATACCTGGCGATTTCTACATCAATCTCGAGGAGGAGTACTGGGGGTATTACATCGACACATATGGCGAGAAATGGCGGCAAGCGATTGAGCAGGATTATCGCGAGGGTTTCGCCCTCAGCAATCCTGATCGAAAGCACGATCCCTTTTCTGCATCGGTCGGCGCGACATGGAATGTCTCGCAGAAATATTCGGTCGCGCTATCTCTCGCTCATACCGAGCGCGCGCCGAATGTGCGCGAACTATTCGCCGACGGCAGCAGCCTTGCGACCAACAGCTACGAGGTCGGGCTTCTGGCAACGGGTTTCGTCGAGAATTACCTCCCCGATGACCTGTTCGATTATGAGGACGGCGTTCTTGAGCGCTCGCGCGCGATCAACTTGACGTTCCGCAAGGTCGGCGGACCATTCGAATTTGAAATCGGTGCATTCTTCCAGGATGTCGACAACTATATATTCGCGCATCTGCTCGAGACGGAATACACAACCGGCCAGCGCCACGATTTCCTGCTTTACACTACTGCAGATGCCAAGTTCTACGGTGCGGATGGACAAGTGAGCTACCAGCTCAACCCCAACTCGAGAATTACGGTTTTCGGCGATTACGTTTCAACCAGCCTTAAAAACGAAGAAGGCAATTTGCCGCGCATCCCGCCAGGGCGATTTGGTGCGCGATACGAATACGCTTCTGGAGCACTAACGGCGGATTTGGAATACTACCGGACTTTGGAACAGGACAGGGTCGCCAGCTACGAAAGGCCCACAGACGGCTATAACATGCTCAACGCAACCATCGCGTACAATATCGATATGGGGCAGCGGGCAGATTTCGAAGTCTATGCGCGCGCGACAAATCTGACCGACGAGCTTGCCTTCGTACATACATCTTTCGTCAAAGACCAGTCTCCGCTTCGCGGGCGTAATATCGTCTTCGGCATACGCACACAGTTCTAGAACGAGTATGGCGGTCGATCTCGATCGACCGCCATCACGCGCCTGTGGAAGTTGTGTAGCGCGCTCGAATTCTCTAGAACATACGGGTTCAGGGTCAGGCAACGAAACGAGCCGGACACTTTCCAGCGGCTGCGCGTAGTGCACGGGTGAACAGAACAATCCTTATAGCCGAAAGCGGCACATCTGAAGATCGTGCGAACCGGCGGGACGATGTCGGAAAGAGCTCAGGCGAAACCTATGCGGCTACGCTGGAACAACTCATGCCGGGATGCCAGATCGATATCGTCCGGCCATCCGACGACACGAGCACACCCGTGTCCGTTGCCGACATCGTTCGTTATGATTCCGTCTTCATCACCGGCTCGCCCATGCATGTCTACAATGACACACCGCCGGTTCAGCGGCAGATCGAGTTCATGCAGGCCGTTTTCAAATCCGGCGTCCCCTCGTTCGGATCCTGCGCGGGATTGCAGATCGCGGTTGCAGCTGCTGGCGGCAGGGTTCGCAAAATGCCAGAGAGGCTCGAGGCCGGCATATCGAGAGGCCTCGTCCGCACGTCGGCGGGGGAAGGACATGCACTGCTCGCGGGGAGACCTGCGGTGTGGGATGCTCCCGCGCTTCACGGCGATGAAGTAGAAAAGCTTCCTGAAGGCGCCATCCTGCTGGCCGGCAACCGCATTACCCCCGTCCAGGCAGTCGAAATCCGTCACGAGCGCGGGATATTCTGGGGAGTGCAGTATCACCCCGAACTCGCAATCGGGGAAATAGCAGCGGCCTTACGTCGCGAAGCCGATGCGCTGATCGATGCGGGGCTGGTGATAACATGCAGCGACGTGAACGAAGTGGCAGATAGCCTCGATCGCCTGCATCGTGAACCGGACAGTCGGTCCGCGCGATGGAGGCTGGGCGTCGACGACCAGTTCGCTAGTGAAGAGAAGCGGCGCACGGAGCTTTTGAACTTCATCGAAGCAATTCCTGCGCTTGATTGCCGAGAACGCTGAGAAGATGGCGCGGCTTGAAACGCTCAGGACACCGTCCGTCCCGAATTCGTCAATGACCTGACGGCTGCCCTGCTGCATATTAAGCGTTGAAATCAGGGCGCTCCGGATCCCCGCGATACTGAATCTCGAACACCCTTGGTCCTGGACAGAACAGAAAATTCGGAATCGACCGAGCAAAAAGCGCCGGTACCCCAGTTTCAATGCAGTATCAGTCTCAGCTCTGCGTCGCCTGACGGCAGCGCCGGTTTAGGTAGGTTTCATCAGAATATTAGAAGACCGCGGCACGGTATTACCGACACGCCACGGGCAGTAGTGCTCGCAGAATGATGCCCGCGAGAGGCCAGCTTTCTCGCCTTCGCCAAGTCGCAGATGGACATGGGAACTTGTGCGCCGGGGTCCTCTTGAGAGCGAGAGCGGGGCGAAGCTGTACGGCAACGGTCGAACGATGATAGTTGTAGAGGTCAGTGCAGTAAGTAAGCAGGCTGACCCGTTTGCCAGGGCAGTGGTAATGGGTGACGGCCCAGACTGACCGGATCGCCGCCACCCATCATATTTCGATTAATACTCGCGAGCAGGTGTTACGTCACCGACGCAGGCCCCAAAACCGATCGATCGGAAGCCGGGTGCTGACAACGTACCTCGCAGCGAAATGCGGTCGCCATCTTCAAGGAAGGTGCGGGTCTCGCCACCGGGCAAGTCGATCGGCTCCTTGCCGCCCGACGATAGTTCCATCAGGCTGCCATAACCACTGCGGTCGGGGGCCGAGATCGTGCCTGTGCCTAGGAGGTCGCCGGGCAGCAGGTTACAACCGTTGACCGTGTGATGCGTCACCATTTGCGCCACGGTCCAGTACATATTGCTGGCCGGGCCACTGCTCAGCTTCAGGTCAGTCAAGCCTTGGTTGCGCATTTTCGCGCTGCTCAAATAGACCTCCAGCGTAATCGCGAAAGCGCCACTGGCCTGGTCGGTCTCGTCTATTAGGTAAGGGAGCGGTGCCGGGTCGCCCTCCGGTCGAGCCGGCTGGGCGATGCGGAACGGTGCGAGAGCCTCGGCGGTCACGATCCAAGGCGATACCGTCGACAGGAAGCTTTTCGACAGGAAGGGACCGAGAGGCTGGTATTCCCATGCCTGAATGTCGCGCGCGGACCAATCATTAAAGAGCGAGAGCCCGGCGATATGCTCGCTCGCCGAAGCGATGTCGATCGGATCGCCCAGCGCATTGCCTTGCGAAATCCATACGCCCATCTCCAGTTCGTAATCGAGGCGCTTGGAAGGACCAAAAACCGGCCCCTCCTCGCCTTTCTGCTGGCCGACGGGGCGCTTAAGCGGTGCGCCGCTGGGCCGGATGGAAGAGGCGCGGCCATGATAGCCGATCGGAACATGCTTGTAATTGGGCAGAAGCGGATTGTCGGGGCGGAAGAGCTTGCCGATATTGGTCGCGTGATGAACGCCGACATAGAAATCGGTGTAATCGCCAATCTGCGCGGGCAAATGCATCGTCACATCCGTATGCGCGAAAAGGCAGGCGCGCGCCGCTGCCTCATGCTCACTGCCAACGGCCAGCAAGCGCGAAACCTGTTGGCGCAGTTCGACGCGAACGGGTGCACCTGCAGCCAGTAACAAGTTGAGCTGCTCGCCCGTCTCGCGCACGATCCGGGCGGCGTCGCCTCCAATCAGGCCGGCATCGGCCGCCGCCACGAGATCGAGGACGTAGTCGCCAATCGCCATAGCAGCGCGGGGGCTACGATCTTCCGGAGAGAACATGCCGAGTGGCAGGTTCTGGATCGGGAAATCGCTATGATCGTCGGCTCCTTCGACCCAGCTTCTGAGATCCGGATCGTGGGTGGAATCTAGGGGGAAAGTCATATTGCTAACTCCGGTTTTGTAAAGCCGGACCAGACATCGTCATAATCAAGTTGCATCGTCGGGCTTTCTGCCGCCCATCGCGTCGTACGAATGACATTGCGGCTTTCGAACATGAAGGCCATCGTGTCCTCGATCTTCATCGGCTGAAGATCAGCGGCGATCGCGGCTTCATAGGTGTGGTGGTCGGGTCCATGGCCGTTCATACAATTATGCAGGGAAGCGCCGCCGGGCTGGAACCCGCCTGCTTTGGCGTCATAAACGCCTTCGATCAGCCCCATGAATTCGGACATGATATTACGATGGAACCAAGGCGGGCGGAACGTGTCCTCTGCCACCATCCAGCGGGGCGGAAAGATTACGAAATCGCAGTTCGCAGTGCCCCGTGTCGAGCTAGGAGAAGTCAAAACAGTGAAAATCGAAGGGTCGGGATGATCGAAGCTTACCGTATTGATCGTGTTGAACCGGCGCAAATCATAACGATAGGGTGCGAGATTACCATGCCAGGCCACCACGTCGAAGGGTGAATGGGGAAGCGTCGTACGCCACAAATTGCCCTGAAACTTCTGGATTAGCTCCCAGTCCTTCGCATCGTCCTCGAACCATGCAGACGGGATTTCGAAATCGCGCGGATTGGCAAGACCGTTGGCGCCGATCGGGCCCAAGTCAGGCAGGCGGAAGGTCTCGCCGTAATTCTCACATACGTAGCCGCGCGCCACCCCGGCCTCTAGCGCCACACGAAAACGGACGCCGCGCGGAACCACTGCGATCTGCTGCGGCTCGAGGTGAATGCGCCCCAGTTCGGTGACCAGTTCGATGGCGCCCAACTGCGGGACGATGAGCATCTCGCCGTCGGCGTTGAAGAAGGCCCGCCGATCCATCGAACGGTTGGCGCAATAGGCATGGATGGCGATGCCGTCGTTCTGGCCGACATCGCCATTTCCGCCATAGGTGATCAATCCGTCAACGAAATCGCAAGCGGTTTGCGGAAGCGGGGCCGGATCCCAGCGCATGCGATTCGGCGAGCATGGTACGTCAATAAATGGCCCCGAACGTAGGCGTGCACCACCTTCATAGGGGCTAAACGCACCGTGCATTGCAGCAGGATGCATCCGGTAGAGCCACGAACGCAGGTTGTGCACCCGCGGTGCCGTAAAGGCCGTGCCCGAAAGCTGTTCGGCATATAGCCCGAACGGCGTCTTCTGCGGGCTGTTGCGCCCTACAGGCAGGGCGCCAGCCACCGCTTCGGTTGCGACATGGTTCCCAAAACCGACATGCATCCCGGCGGATCCATTGCCGTTTGCCGCAGTGTCAGGCGTGGGCCTAGTTTCTTCCAAGCTCATGTCGAGGCTATCGCTTCGCGTTCGCTTCGATCATGTTAGGGATCGAAACAATGCCGACCTGCTGCGCATAGGCGTCATATGCTTGCGTGAGGAGGGCAAGGATCTCGGGATGCTGCGCGGCAAGATCAGTGGTTTCGCCCGGATCTTTGACGACATTGTAAAGAAGCCAGTGACCAAGCGGAAGTTCATCAGCGGGAAGCCCGGTCGGGAGCGAAGTGACAAGCAGCGCTTTCCAGTCACCCATCCGCACAGCTCGCCCACCTCGCATTTCCAGCACCGACGGCGTCGATGGTCCGGCAAGCTTCGGAGATGGCGTTTCAAGCGCTACGGCGAGGCTGTGGCCGATGGGCGCAGCCTTGCCGGGGTTCGCTGTATCGACAACGCCAGCAAAATCGAGGATGGTCGGTACAAGGTCGCGAACATCGCCATATGCACCTGAAATCCCGTCCTCGGACACGCCCGGACCACTTATGATCATCGGTGAGTGCGTGCCGCCCTCGCTGGTGAAGCCCTTGAAATAGGCAGAGGGCGCCATCGACGCCTGCGCCCAGCCAGGGCCGGTTGAGACATAACTCGTACCAGACCCCATGTTGTCGAGGCTGTTGTCGAAATTCGCCGCGATCCACGGCCCCCATTTCCGATTTGTTTCCCGGCGCCCGCCTGCGGCGCCATTGTCAGACAAGAACATGATGATCGTATTGTCATACAGCCCCTTGTCTTTGAGATTGGCGATCACACGGCCGATGTTATAATCCATTCGATCGATCATCGCCGCATAGATTTCCATCCGGCGGCTCTCTGCGGCGCGCTCCGTCGGGGTCAGTGATGACCATTCGGGAACACCGATCATTTCGTGCGGCTCGACGGTCTCTTCTACCAACCCCTCGGACTTGAGGTTGGCCAGACGTCGCTTCGCAAGCGCCCGGGGGCCATCATCATAGCGGCCGCGATATTTCGCGATCACCGATGGAGGTGCCTGCAGCGGCGAATGCGGTGCGGTGAAGCTGAGAAACGCGAAGAACGGCTTGTCGCCGTGATCTTCGTTTATGAACATGTTAAGATAGCTGGCGAAAGTGTCAGACGAATAGAAACCCGCCGGCACCGACACCAGGTCTTTGCCGAAGCGGTAGAGATCGGGCCCGTCGGGGCTGGGGTCCTTCCCCTCATATTGGTAATGGTTCGCCTCTCCGCGAAGCATCGAAAACGAGCGATCGAAACCCCAGCTTGCAGGAGATTCGTCTTCGTCGAGGCCCAAGTGCCATTTGCCAGCCATAAGCGTGTAATAACCGGCACCCTGTAGTCGCTGGGCAATGGTTACGGCTCTGGCGTTAAGTTGCCCTTCGTAACCGGGCTGGCCGCGCTGCTGCTCTGTCAGCAGTTCGACCATATTTCCCAGCCCGACCTGGTGATTATCAGCGCCCGTCAACAGCATTGCACGCGATGGCGAACAAAAAGGCGAGACATGAAAGTTGGTCATGCGGACGCCATCGCGGGCAAGCATGGTGAGGTTGGGAGTGCTAACCTCTCCGCCATAGGGCGCAATGTCCGACCAACCCATGTCATCGGCAAGGATCACAAGTACGTTCGGGGCTTGCTGTCGGGCACGCGGGGCAGAGGCTGGAGCTGGCGCCGATACGGCGGCAGAAGCTGGCGCTTCGGGCGCTTTTGCACCTGCAGCAATAGGGCACATGGCCGATGCCGTCAGCAAGACGGAAGCCATTTTCAGCAGCGATTTCGGGTTCATCGGTAGCCTCTCCGGAACAGTTATTCTTCCTCGCAAGAGAAGCATGAGGCCCGTGCATTTGTCCAGAAAAAATTACGGCTTGCATAACGCATTTCGTTCTGTGTAATTGCCAATCAATATGAGGTCAGTCTCGCAAGAAGGCTGTTTGGGAGAGCGAAAATTGACTAGCCATCGCCAGTGTTCCGTCCTTGTCGCCGGTCCGTCAGCGTCAATCGGTGATGGAGTTCCACTTTTCTTCGGCTCGAGTTCCTTTTCGGTGCCGGCATGACCGATAGGTTGCCCACACAGGACGTCTCGGTCGAGAAGATCGTTGACGAAGGAACACGGTTCCGGCGTTCGCAAATTGCCATCACCGCAATGTGCATGACTTCGCTGATCCTTGATGGTTTCGATGTCCAGGCGATCGGCTATGTTGCGCCTGCGATCATTCGCGAATGGGGCATTGATCGCGCCGAATTGACCCCGGTGTTTTCCGCTGGATTAATCGGAATGCTGATCGGTTCATTCGCGCTCAGCTGGCTTGCCGACCGGATCGGTCGGCGCAAGGTACTGATTGGCGCCTGCGCGTTCTTCGGGGCATGCATGGTGGCGACGGCATTTGTCGAGAATGTCACCCAGCTGATCGCGATCCGTTTTATTACCGGGCTGGGCCTTGGCGGGATCATGCCCAATGCGATGGCGCTGGCGGGCGAATTTAGCCAGAAACGGTTTCGCGTTACCGTCATGATGTTGGTCGCCAGCGGCTTTACGATAGGTGCAGCGCTTGGCGGGTTGTTTTCGGCTCTGCTGCTAGAAATTGCGAGCTGGCACATGGTTTTCATCGTAGGCGGGCTGGCCCCCTTGCTCCTCACCGTGACGATGCTGATCTACCTGCCCGAATCGCTGCAGTTCCGTTTGCGCAAGGGTGTCGAGCAGCGCGATATTTTCGAGGAGCTGAAGCGCCTGCGCCCTCAATGGCTGCCGCATCCCGGCATGCTGATCACCCTGCCGGAATCCGACAGTAAGTCTGCCAGCGTGGCCAGCCTTTTTACCCCGGAACGTCGCCGGGGCACGTTCGTGCTATTCGCAGTCAATTTCATGAATTTGATCGTGCTGTATTTTCTGGCCAGTTGGCTGCCCACGCTGCTGGTTGGAAGCGGTCATGATGAATCCACCGCGATTATCGCGGCGACCTGCGTGCAGATCGCCGGAATCATCGGCACTTTAACGATGGGACGTGCGATCGACCGGCTCGGTTTCAATGCGGTTCTCATCCCCATGTTCGCGATAGCGGCGATCGGCATTTTCCTGTCGGGACAGGATCTCGGCACCTTTGCCCTATTTGCTGCGGTTAGCGTGGCGGGCTTCTGCATCGTCGGCGGGCAGCCTGCGCTCAATTCGCTGGCGGCCAGTTTCTATCCCGCAGCGGTTCGTTCGACCGGCATTGGGTGGAGTCTTGGCTTTGGTCGGTTCGGGTCGATCCTCGGCCCTGTGCTAGGCGGCTACTTTATCGAAAAGAACTGGTCCAATCCGATGCTTTTCACCGCGATGGCCGCGCCAGCCGTCATTTCGATGGCACTCGTGATGCTGATGCCGCGCACATCTCACGAACCGCGGAAGGTGTCGCGCTAAAATTGGCACGACCTCGTCCGTCGACAAAATTTACATACCCAAGGAGACCAATATCCATGGCTCGCACCAGTCTGATGGGGGGGACCCTGCGCACTCTCATGGTTGCTTCCCTATCCCTCCCAGTAGGGCTTGCCCTTCCCGCGCATGCCCAAGATCAGGCGGAAAGCAAGCCTGTCGTTTCCACGCCGGTTCAGCCCGTCCGGACCCAGTCCGATGCAGTGGAGGCTCCGCCGGTCACTCCGCGACCCGCGCCGTCAAATGCGGATGCGCTGGGGCCGCTCGATACGGGCCTTGGGCCAAGGTCTGGTGCCTTTTTCTTCAACCGCGCGAGCGAGAAATACCCGACGCCCGAATCCGCTCTTGCCGAAGGGGTCTTTGCACCGCTCAAGCATATCGAGTTGGGCGATCCCGATTATTATCTGACCCTGTCAGGCGAGGAACGCGTCCGGCTCGTGGGGCAAAGCTACGCCAATTTCGCTGGCGCAGGCCCGAACCGGGGCCAGGGTTACATCGGCTTTCGCCACCAGTATGGCGCCGACTTGCATCTTGGGCCCAACGTCCGCTTTTTTGGCCAGCTTGTCAGCGCACAGATCGCCGGAAAAGACATCGCACGTCCCTATAATGCACGGGTGCAGAACGACGTCGACCTGGCTCAAGGTTTCGTCGAATTCCGCGACACCTTTGCCAGTGGCCAGTTTTCGGTGCGCGGCGGGCGACAGCTTTTCAACCTTGGCAATGGCACGTTGTTCTCGATCATCCCTGCCGCTTCGGTTGAGCAAGCAATGGACGGCGTTGTCGCGCACTATTCGCGCCAGACATTCGACCTGACCGGTTTCTGGCTCAAACCCGTCGATGTCGCGCGAGGCGCATTCGACGATCCCACCAGCAAAACGGAAACGAATTACGGGGCTTACGGGAGCGTGCGCTTGGTCGACCGGGGCGATACAGGTATCACGATCGACCCCTTCTTTATACATAATCGAAATGAAACAGGGCGTGCAGGATTGATCACCGGGCCCACGGCCCGCGATACCATGGGCGCGCGGATCTGGGGCCAAAGCGGCATTGTAAGTTTCGACTGGAGCGGCATTTTCCAGACCGGCAGTATGGTAGGACAGGACGTGCGCGCAGGCGCGGTGCTCACCGAAACCCGATTCCGGCTTCCCGGTGCCCCGGCAAAGGCCACGCTATTGCTGCGCGCCGATGCGATCACCGGTGGCGGCGGCAAGGACGGATCGACCATTCATACCTACGATCCGCTATACAATTTCAACCTTTATACATCCGTGTCGGGCAATATCGGATTGTCGAACCTGATCGAAGGCGGGCCGGGCATCAATCTTAACCCGGCACCCAAGCTGAGCGTGCAGGCATATAACCGTTGGTATTGGCGCTATTCGACGGATGACATTGTCTATGGCCGCAGCTTCTCGCCGCTTCTGACGACCGCCGACGCTGAAGGCAGCTATATCGGCATGCAGCCAGGAATGATCGCGCGCTATCAGCTCGGCCGAAATGTCAATCTGATGGCACAAGCTGCCTATTTCACACCTTCTGACGGGATGAAGCAGGCGGGGCTGAAGAATTCGGCGTGGCTGTTGTTCGAAACCTTGTTCATGTTCTGAACGGGAACATCAGAAGCGCATTGTGCTGCACTGCCGCGAGGTATAGCGCCCTTCATCTTGGCAATGGAGGGGCATTTGGCGGAAACAAAGGACAAGGTGCAGGCTGCGATCACGACGTCGCAGGTATTGAAAGCGCTGGGTCGGTCTGCCAATTTCGCGCCCCTTGGCCAGATCGCGCGCGAGGCCGGAATGCCGGCAGCCAAGGCGCACCGGTATCTGCAGGCGCTGATCGAAGAAGGAATGGCAAGCCAAGACCCGATGTCGGGTCATTATGGCTTGGGACCTGAAATAATATCGATCGGCGCGGCCGCGCTGGGGCGTATAGATCTTGCAAAAGTGGCTGGGGCGCCTCTGGAGGAACTGCGCAACGCAACCGGTGCGACCTGCCTTCTCAGCGTCTGGGGCAACCATGGCGCGACGGTCGTGCGGGTACTGCAATCGGTTTCGGCTATTACAGTGGTCACTCGCTTGGGATCGGTCTTGCCTCTGCAATCCGCAACTGGCTTGATCTTCGCCGCCTTTCTCGAAGAAGAACGCCTTAACCTTTCAGCGGACTACAAGAGTTTTCGTCGCCAGTTCCTTGCGCTGCCCGAAGGGCGAGAAGCGATTGCGAAGATTCGCGCTGAAACTGTCACCAATATAGCCGGGCTGCTGGTAACGGGTATCGACGCCGTAGCCGCACCTGTCCTCGATGCCGAAAAGCGTTGTGCCGCCGTGGTCTGCTCGCTTGGCCCTGCTGCTACTTTCGATGCCGATCTCGCGGCCCCGCCGGCACGCGCAGTGCGTGACTGCGCCAACGAAATCTCGCGCCTTATCGGATATCAGGCCAATACTGGGTAATCCGGATCAACCGGGCAGATCGCGCAATACGCAGCGAAAGCCGATATGCGAGGTCGAGGAATCGATCATTTGCGGATGGCGTGCGGCGGGTCTGTAGCGCTGGCAGTAATTCTCGGCACATAGATGCGATCCGCCCTTGATAACCTTGCGACCGATCTTCACGTCAGGCTGCGCCTTATCAAGGCTCTCCATCCGCCGTCCCCCTTTCGGATTTTCTATGGTACAGCATGCCGATTTGCGCTTCTTGACCATAGGCTGTGGCTTGTCCCGCCACCAGTCCTCGGTCCATTCCCAGGTGTTGCCGATCATGTCGTAAATTCCATATCCATTGGCTGGATACGTCCCGACCGGAGAGGTTCTCTCCCAGCCATCCAGCTCAAGATTGGAAAAGGGAAACAGGCCCTGCCAGTAGTTAGCCAACATCTGCCCGCCCGGCGCCAGTTCGCTGCCCCAGGAATAAGCGGTGTCACCGCAGCCCCCGCGTGCGGCAAATTCGAACTCCGCCTCTGTCGGTAGTGCCTTGCCGCACCATTCGGCGTAGGCCCGGGCATCGTCATGGGTAACATGCACCACCGGATGATCCCAAAGATCCAGCGAGTCGATATCACTGTCTGGTCCGAGCGGTTTTTTCCAGTATGCGCCGAATATGAACGACCACCAGTTGGAGGCGTCCGAAAGATCCACCGGCCCCCGTGTTTTGTGGAACACCAATGAACCTGCTCGGGCAAGTTCCTCGGGCATGTTGGGATATTGCGCTGGATCCGGGGCAATCTCTGCTGTCGTGGTATAGCCGGTCTGTGAAATGAATTCGGAAAATTTCCGATTGGTTACCGGATGGATGTCGATCATGAACGGATCGACTCGAACTTGTCGAACCGGAGCCTCTTCCGGGTAAAACCGTTCGGACCCCATCAGGAAGGTCCCTCCGGGGACGAAAGCCAACCCGTCGCATTCCGGCATTATCATGAAGATAGTCCTTTTTCGTCATCGCGAGTGAAATGCCAGTTCTGCAAGCTAACTGGTTTGCCACTTAGCAAATTGCAATGCGCGGCGAGCTTCTCTCTGGCTGCCTGGTTTGAAGCGCCATGAATACGCCCTTCAGGACTAAATAAAGCGCCAAGATACCAGCGTCATCAGGCGCAATTAATGGTTTGGTCGACCCGGTCAGTCAGACCCGATATCATAAATTACTTGTGAAACCTCTGTTAAAAAAATTTGCCGATAAATGCCGGCAATTCGTTAAAGCCGGTCATCCAACGTCAGCTTTCGGGTGACAATCGAGCTTACTCGAATGTCCGGAATGAGGGCGCAAAGGGGGCGGTCTGAAACTTGGCCGCACCCTGCCTGTCCGCTTGCAGCCACCATAATAAACGGAGCCGCCGTTCCGTCGCGACAACGCTTCGGCCAGCTGACGCCAACATTGCGGCCGTTCCCCGGCTTGCTTCTGCTTCGTCTTGGCTGCCGACAAACCTGCTCATGTCGTCTTGCAAGCCTTCGGCTAACCCTGACGGGCCACCGATAATTACGACCTATACAAGACTGCCAATTGCAAACGTGCCGAATTGGGACGCGCGCGGCATTCTCTTTCTCGCAGATCGGAAAACCATTTAGCGGGCGATTCGCCAATCGTTAGGAAATCGCTGTGGCGGTGTCCTCAGGTCCGCAAATGCCGCGATGAGTCGCTTACGATTTTTCATTTGCGAAGCTGGGTTTAAAAAGGGGGGGGCGCGATGATTGCAAGACTGCGATGCATGACGTGCGCGCGTGCGCTCAATGCGATTAAAGCGGTTCTCAGATTAACGTTTGCCAGTCTAATCTTGTCGGCGTCGCCTGCGTTCGGCCAAGCCGATGCAATAACTATTGACGTCAATGCCGACATAGCGCCTCGCTGCGGTTTTATCGGTGCTAGCCCACTTTCGGCTACGGCTCCAAGAGATCTTGAGAGCGCCGCACAGTTGAGCTTTCGGCTCAAGCTGGATTGCAACACGCCCTTTTCTTTCGGCGTCACGGCAGCGAACGGCGCTTTGTTAAACCAAGATGCTTTGAATGATGGCTCGGGCTTCGCCTTCGCGAAAACTTATTACCTGAGCGTCGGTATCGACACTGATCGCGGTGTCATA